>CAVTCI010000012.1:0-991952 GCA_963733245.1 uncultured Solirubrobacterales bacterium | reverse complement strand
GAGACCCACCGAACGATCTGCATCACCGCCACACCGTTTCACAGCAGCGGCCCAGCCCCGCCCCCGGGTCCCTCGGTACCCTTCGATAATCTCGTCGACGACGCGATTGCTGGCTGCCTACAGGAGTCGCTCCGTCCAGCCGACGACCTGCTGCTAGGGGATCTCGGTAGCCCCCGAACCGACTCGCGCCTAGTGAGCGCGATCGTGAGCCCCGGCGGCGCGATCACCGGCTGGCTCAGCGACCGACTCATCGACGAGGCGAACATCCAGCGGAACTTCCCTGGCTCCAGTTGGACGTAGCGTGCCTCGCGAATCGTCCCGAGGGCGACCCGGCCCAGCCGCAACGCCCTGCCGTCCCGCAGACGATCCTTGACCGGGACATGCCGGCGTGGTTGCACAGGGATGATCGGGGAGGGCCTATTCAGCCGAGCTCGGCCGTCTGCCGCGCGCCGCCGACATCCCAGCTCAGGGCATTGCCCTGGAGACTGACCGCTGCGATCGCGCCGGGGCTGCCGGTCGCGACGGCGCGCGTGCCGTGAGAGTCGCTGACGTAGAGGATCGCTCCAATCGGATACGCGTCGATCCAGGCGACGAAGCCCCGCGTGCTGACTGCCAGCGAGGCGACCGCCGGGACCGGCGGCGTGCCCGGCGGATCGTTGCCCGGACCATACGTGTGCCCGACGGCCAAGTCGGCGGTCTGCCTGCCGGTCGCCAGGTCGAACACGTCTATCGCGCGTGAGTCGAACCCGCCGGAGTACTTCGTCTCGACCGTGTCCGTCGTGTGGGCGACGTAGCGCCCACTGACGACGAACTGGCCGGCGTCGACGTAGCCCTCGTCGGTTCTCTGCGCCGTGAAGATCGTCTGACGCCGTCCGCCGGGGCGCGCGCATGCGCGCCAGCGCACGTTCAGCACCGGGAGGGCCGGGTCCCCGCCGATGTCGATCTCCTGGTACGTGCGGTAGACGACGACCCCCGCTGAACGGGCGACCGCGTCGGTTCCGGCGAACAGATGGCACGCCCCGGGGTTGGTCGGCGGCCGGGCCGGCGCGAGCACCAGCGAGACCGGCGAGTAGGGCGGGACGCGCACGCCCGGGCGCGGGCTCTGCGACACGACGACCTCCGGCTGGCCATGCGACGGACGGACCGGGTGCCGCATCGTGACCGCCCCGGCGCTGCAGAAATGCGTCGGGTTGCCGCTTGCGACCAGCCCGGCGAGGATCTTGCTGTAGTCGATCTGGGGGATTGTCCGGCCGCGCAGATCGGGCACCACGCAGTCCTCGGGCGCCGTGTTCACCGAGCTCGGCGCGACCGTCGCCGGCCGCCCGTGGCCGCTCGACACGGCCAGGGCGGGGCCGCTCGACGCGGCGGTGGCGGCGCCGACCACGAGCGCGGCCACCAGGCGCCTCTGCCGGCCGTGTCGCAGCGCCGGCACACGGTCCGCTCGTCGATCTCCGCTCATTAGCGCTACCCCCGTCGGACGTCGAATTCTGCCTGCCGCCTTCAACGAACGCAGCCCGGCGAAGTTGCGCTGAGGCGACATCGGGTCAGGCGCGGTCTGGGTCGACGACGCGCTGATGGTTGTCTATACGCCGTTGAACAACCATCCGCACAGGTTCGGCGGCGCCAGAGCTCGCGGCGCCAGGAAGGCTGCGCGGTCCGCAAGCCGAAACCCCCACCGGCACACCGGCCGGCACCGCAGCCCCGGCAATGAAGTCCAAGCGCGGCGGAAGGCACGGTGTCCCGTGAGACTGGTTCGGTGACTCGTCCCGATGACCGGGGGCTATCCGGCATACTCCTGCCGGTGACCGGCCTGAACATCGGCTACGCCCGCGTTCCACCGACCACCAGAACCTCACCGCTCAACGCGACGGTCTCGCAGCCCTCGGCGTAGCCGCCGATCGGATCTACGTCGACCACGGCCTGACCGGCGCCAATCGCGACCGACCGGGTCTACATCAGGCGCTCGCTGCGTGCCGCGCCGGCGACACGCTCGTCGTCACCAAGCTCGATCGACTCGCACGCTCCCTGCCCCACGCCCGCGCAATCGCGGCTCGCCGAGCGGTCGGTCAAGCTCAACCTCGGCGGCTCCGTGCACGACCCGACCGATCCCGTCGGCCGACTGCTCTTCAACGTCCTCGCGATGGTCGCCGAGTTCGAATCGGACCTGATCCGGATGCGCACCCGCGAGGGCATGAAGGTCGCCAGGGCCAAAGGCCGGCCCACGCAGCAAGCAGCCGAAGCTCACGCCCAAGCAGGAAGCCCATCTCGTCGCCCTCTACCGCGCCGGTGGGCACACCGTCAGCGAACTCGAAGAACTCTTCCCGGTCACCCGCTCCACGGTCTGCCGCGCCATTCAGCGCGCCGGCGGGCGCGCTGCGCCCACGGCGCCCGCAGCTGACGCGTAGGGCCGCGACGCTACTTTGCCCCTGGTGACACGGACCCGAGCACCGGGCCTACATGCGCTGTAGAGCGGCGACGGACCCCCGCAGGCTTGGCGGCACCCGGGGTCGATGATGTGCCCCGTCGGGTGCCCGTCATCGGCAGGTCAGGACGCCGTCGATGAAGTCGACCGACCGATCGACGTCGACGGTCGCGGGCCGCTGCTGCGGTGAAGCGCGGGGGGGCCCCGTCTCCCCGGGGAAGATTCGCTACACAATAGGTATTGAGCCGCGAATCGATCTGGTGCTCCCGCGCCCGGGCCTCGCCCGGGCGGTGCTGGGCAACTCGGGTCAGCCAAGGGCCGGGATAACCGCGTGTCTTCTCCTCGGTTGCGCGAGCGCGCGAGGTCCCCGCCGTTTCGGGGTAGCGCCATCATCCGAGCGAAATCCAACGCTTGGTGTTTGTCGCCACTGAGGCCGCGCGGTCACGCCCAGAGCCGGAAGACGTTGTCCTCTTCGAGCTGTCTGCGTAGCTCGATGGCCAGGTCGTCTGCAGCGAGGGCGGGCCGGAGGCCGATTAGCCGGGTCATCTCGGCGAGCGCGTCCTGCGTCGCGTCGATCAGGATCAGCATGCACCGCAACGCGACCTCATCGTTCGGTGTCGTGACGTAGACGCGCTCGATCGTCACATCGACGTTCGGATCGGCGTCGAGCAGAGCGTGGACGTCTTGACCGAGACCTCCGCGCCACCATCCGTCGAGTTCGGCGACCACCATGAGTTGCTCCACTTCGTCGACAGACCAGCGGAGTTCGCGGCGCACGGCGTCGCAAATCGGCTTCGAAAGCCAGTTGTCGGGCGCCCAGAAGATGTCGCCGTGCCCGACGGTTAGCGTGAGGATGCGGATTGCAGGAACCAGGACCGCGTGATCACGCATGAAGCGCAAGGATCCGCGGAGCGGGAGAAGTGGGCGTGGATCGTGGCGCCCCAGTCCGAAAGCAGCGATGACTGCAGCTTGAGGGGATCGGTGGACACAAGATCCAGGAGCGCCGGGGGTCCGTCGGCGCGTAGGTACGCGTGGGCCTGGGCAGGAAGCTCGCGAGGCCCCGCTCATCGAGCCGGAACGATGCGTCGACCGGCGCGGAGGCTGGCTGTGCGTCGCTGGGCAGTGTGCGCGCGCCGACGAGCGCTGGCCCCGGCCGGCGGCGCCGACCCGGCCGGCGGGTTGTGGACCGGCGGCGGCGTCGGGTAGATCTGGACGGGTCGCACGGCCCGGCCGCGGCGAGATCCGGCGCCGGGTCCACATAGAGGCTCGTCGCCGAGCCGCGGACGATCTGCGCGTCGGCCATGAGTGCCTGCGTGTCGGCCTTGGGCGCTGAGAAACCGGCGGCTCGGCGCCCAGGCGGAGCGTACTCCGCGGCCAGCCGGGCGGCCACAGGCGGAGCGGACCCCGAAGCGGCGGTGTGGCACCAGCCGAGATCCGCTGCCACACTGCCAGCGTGCCGACAACCAGTCCGCGATGCACCGTGACCGAGACGGGAGCGACGGCGGAGCTGCTCGATCCTTCCCGGCGAGCCTGGCCGGACGTCACCGATCGCCGGCCGCTACTGCTTGCCCTCACCGAGGCCGGCGGACACGCACTACGCGCGCAACTGGCCGACCCCGAGACGCTTCCCGCACGCCAACAGGCTGGGCGGGCGCGGATCGCCGATCTCGTCGACGTCGACCGGCTCGTCGGCGACGAGCCACCACCGATCCTCGCCGACAAGCTCGGGCGCAAGCTCCGGCTCGTCTGCGAGGGGCACCAGACGCGCGCGGAGGCGCTCGACCGCTACGGGGCGTTCAGCGCCGACCACGCCTGGCCGTACGCCTGGCTGCCGAATGCCCAGCACGCCGCCGGACGGCTGACCGACCGCCGCCTGCCGAGCGCCGTGATTGGCCTCCTCGGCCGCGGGCGACTGGTCGACCAGTCGTTCAACCACTACCTGGCGATCGCCCCCCCGTCGTTCGCCCGGGACGCCGGCGGCGCGCGGCCAGCGGCGCCGCGCCGCGACCGAGTGCCGGCGCCGGCCTGGGCCGGCGCCGACGCAGACGCCGGCTCGGTCCGAAGGCGACGTTGATCAGCGTGATTCTGAACACGTACAACCGAGCCGGGCTGCTTCCCCGGGCCATCGAGAGCGTTCTGGCCCAGTCCCACGACGACTTCGAGCTCGTGGTGACCGACGACGGCTCGACCGATCGCACACCCGCCGTCGTCGCGGAATTCGAAGACCGGCGCGTGCGGTATGCGCGGCAGGGCAACGCGGGCCTTTCCGCCGCCCGGAACTTCGGGGTTGCCCGCTCTTCGGGGCGGTACGTCACCTTCCTGGACGACGACGACGAGGCCTTGCCCGGCTGGCTCGAGGCGTTCGCCAGGGCGATCTCGTCCTCGGGGTGCGGTGTGGCCTGCTGCGGCGTCGAAATGGTCGATGCCAACCAAATCGTGACCGACGTGCGCGAGCCCCACGATCTCGGGGCGCCGTTCGACCACTGTGTCGGCCTGTTCCACTCGGGCAGCTTCGTCGTGCGGCGGGACGTGTTCGACGCCGTCGGCGGCTACGCGACCGACCTGCCCTGCCACCACCAGACCGAGTTCGCCCTGCGTCTGGTGCCCTGGTGCCGCGACCACGGACTCTCGGTGGCGGGCGTCCCGCAGCCGCTCGTGCGGATCCACCGGGCGCATGAGACGGCCCGGCGTCGCAGCGACCCCGAGCGGTTCCTCGCTGGCACCCGGTACATCCTCGAGCACCACGGCGACCGGCTGGGTCGGTCGAGGGTCACCTTGTCGAACTACCTGGGAAGTGCCGGCGTCAGCTCGGCGCGGCTCGGCCGCTACGCGGACGCTCGCCGGTACTTCTACCGCGCCGTGCGGGCCCATCCCGCGCGGGCGACCGCCTACGGGTTGCTGATGATCTCGATGGTCCCACCGCTCGGCGACCAGGTGTGGAAGCGCAAGGCGTTTCGTCCCGAGAACCCCTGGAGCCGCCGTCCGAGGTGACGCGCGAACGCGGTCTGCCTCGCGCCCGGAGCTGCGCGTCGCTTCGCCCCTGAGCGCATTGCCACGGCTGTCCGCGGATGCCACAATGCCGCGCGGAGCGCCCCCCTGAGAGCCCCTGAAAGGAGGCGGCCTTGTCGCTCGGCGCGTGCATGACCGATCCGGCGGCCTTTCTCGCGGAGCGCTGGTCGCGATCTCCCTTCCTCGATCGCGGCGCTCCGTCACGCTTTTCGGGGTTGCTCGACGAAGCCGAGGTCGAGGAGGTGGTCGGCCGGCGCGGCCTGCGCCTGCCGGCATTTCGGATGGTGCGCGCGGGGACGCTGATCGGCACGGACGCCTACACCATGACCGCGCCGCTCGGACAGGGCGAGGTCAGTGACCTGATCGACCCCGACCGCATCACTCGGCTCTTCGACGAGGGGGCCACGCTGATACTCCGCGGGCTCGAGCGCTACCACCCCGCGATCGCCGCCTTCTGCCGGGCGCTGGCCGCCGACCTCGGCCACCCCGTCCGTGCCAACGCGTACGTCACTCCCGCGCACGCCCAGGGCCACGCGATCCATTACGACCTCCATGACGTGTTCGTCCTGCAGTGCTCCGGGCACAAGCGCTGGAGGGTCCACGAACGGCAGATCGTCGATCCCCTACCGGGTGAGGGGCTTCAGCCGTTCGTCCGCCGCGAAGACCTCGGGGCCACGATCGTCGACGAGGTGCTGGGGCCCGGCGACAGCCTCTACATCCCGCGTGGCTGGCCCCACCTCGCGTCGACCACGAGCGAGGCCTCGGTCCACCTCACGCTGGGCGTCCACCTCCTCACCTGGCTCGACGCGCTCGGCGTCGTGCTGGGCCGGGCCCGCACGTGCCCGGAGCTGCGCACGGTCGTCCCCCCCACCGCGTCCGGAGCCGCGTTCGACGAGGGCTTCCGGGCCGCTGCTCGGATCCTCGGGGCGCTCCTCGAGCAGACACCGCCGGCCGAAGTCGAGCAGCTGATGCGCGACATGGCAGAGGCCCGGCAGGGGCCGCCGGCGCGGGACGGGTGGCTGCCGCGATCGCCATCCGCGTCAGCAGCGTCGGACGCGGAGGCGCTCTGACCAGCCACCCCGACTAAGGCCCGCAATACGCGGAGCGGAGGACACCTCGCTGGCAGACCGGACAACTCGCTCGTGGCCAGCGCCCCGACCACGAGCGGATCTCTCGAGCCCAGTCGCTCTCGTCGACCCGTTCGAGGGAGACGCGACGAATCGCTCGCGGCGCGCAGTCCCAGTGCGCCGGCGGTGCCTTCGCCGTCGAGAAGGCGCGTGAAAATCCGAGGGCGCCGAGGTTGCTCGGCATGACACCGTACGGAAAGGCGAAGATATCGTGGCCGCGCTCGATCTGCGCCGACAGGCACCTCCGACTCTGCCGCAGCTGGGCGCGGATGCTGCCCGTGATCTCCGTCATCGGCTCGTGGTGGTGGCCGTGTGACGCGATGACGTGACCCACCGCGGACGCCGCCCGAAGCTCGGGCCACGACGCCCGGCGCAGCCGCACATCCAGCGACGTGTGGTTGCGCTCCTGACCGATCTCACTCGTTACGACAAAGAACGCGGCGGTCAGCCCGCGCTCGGCGAGCAACGGCGTCACCGCGCTCAGCGTTTCGGCATACCCGTCGTCGAAGGAGATGACGGCCGAGGGACGGAGGGTCGGCGTTGGTCGCCGGTCGACGAGCGCACTCGCGGGAAGCACGTCGCAATGCTCGTCCAAGAGCTCGAGCACGTACGCGAACTGCCCTACGGAAATGGACGTGTAGTGCGGCAGCCTCTGCCCGACATGGTGAAAGTACAGGACGATCGGCCACGGCGCCTGCGCCGGCGGCGGGTCGTCACTGACGCTCGTCATCCTGATGTCCCGCCGCGGCGACTCGGCCGAGGCAGCCCGGGTCCCGCCACGGGCGTCAGGTGGTCGGACGCTCGTAGACCGAGACGTGCGACGGGCTCGAGGTGGTGAACGGCTCGCCGCGCCAGCCGCTAACCCGCTCCCTGAGCCGCAGGCCGGCCATCCGCGCCATCAGGTCGAGCTCGCCCGACCACGCGTAGCGGAACTGCACCTTCATGTGGCGCGCCAGCCCATCTTCGAAGACGACGTAGTCCGACGTGTATCGCTGGGCCACGAAGTCGAACTTGCGAAAGCGCACGATGAGTCGCGCGTCGGAGGTGGGGATCAGGCGCATGTCCTCGCCGCCGGCGCCACGGCCGGCGTCCGGGACGAGCGAGTCGAACGCGAACAGCCCTCCCGGGCGCAGCCGGCGCGCGACGTTCTCGAAGCAGCGCACCTGCGCCTCCTGCGACGGCAGCTCGAAGAAGCTGCCGGCCGCGACGAAGATCAGCGCGAACGGACCGTCGACCGGCACCTCGCTGAAGTCCCCGATCGTGACCGGGATGGCGTCGCCGCCGGGCTTGGCGCGGAGCTGCGCGACCATCGCCTCCGAGCTGTCGACGCCGTGGACCTCGACGCCGCGCTCGGCCAGCGGCAGCGCGACCCGCCCGGTCCCGATCCCGAGTTCCAGGACCGGCCCAGGCCCACCGTCCGCGGCGAGCTCCACCAGGCGATCCACGATCGGGGCGCCCCCGAGGTAGCCGCCGAACCAGGCGTCGTAGACTGCGGCGGTCTCGCCGCTGTACGTGACGTCGTCGGCGGGCGGCATCGAACGGCGATTGTACGTGCCTCATCGCACGCCGAGCAACGGATGCACGGTCGCCAGCGAGAGCAGACCGAGCGACGCGAACGTGAAGGGAACCAGGCGCACGGGGCTCAGGAGGGTGAAACCCAGATGCATCGGGATCGCGACGGCGAACATCAGCCAGACGGGCGCGAGGCCGATGGCGGCGCCACCGACGGCGAGCTCGCCGGCGGCCGTCGCGACCGAGGCCACGCGGCACGCGCGCAGCAACCGGCCACGCTCCAGCCCCTCGGCCAGGCGCTGGGTGCTGACGCAGAACAGGAACTCGCGATTGCCGGCGGCCGCCTGGCACGCGCCGTACACGACGTTGTCGAGCAGCACGCGTCCGGTCATGAACGCGCGCGAGCGCAACTTGCGGATCCCGGCGACGAGGTACAGCTGGCCGGCCGCGAGGCAGGCGAGCAGACCGCCGGCGTCGGCGGACGCGCTGGCCACGGCGACGCCCACGGCCAGCGTGCCGACGCACACCGACGTGTAGCGGCCGTGGTGCAGGCGAGCGTCGCGAACGACCCAGATGGCGATCGTCAGGGCGCACAGCGGCCACACAATCCCGCGCCCACCGGGCACCGCGACCGACGCCACGATGCCGCCGCTGGCCGCCAGGCCAACCCACGCCAAGCGGCGGCGCAGCGTCAGCAGCCCGCCGACCGTCCAGCCCAGCTCGGGCCGATACACACGACCTCCGGCTCCGGCCCGATCGAGCCGCCGGATGTCGGCGCCGACCAAGCTCGCTCGCCAGCCGCCGGCGAGCGCGAGGCAGCCGGCCGAGATCAGCGCGGCGGACACGCGCGCCGCAGCGCCGAGGCAAGCGCCACCAGCTCGTCGTCGGCGTCCATCCGCTCGGTGCGCAGACCTCTCACGCCGTCCCACGAAACCGTCCAGCTGCCGCGTGACCCCACGATCACGCCGTCGAGTGCGGGCAGGGTCCCCGCCTCCGCGAGATGCCGCAGGTCGTGCTCCAGCAGGTAGTGCGAGTCGGGCGTCAGGTGCAGATCGTCGGTCAACGCCAGGCGCGACGACGACGACGGCGGCTGCTCGCGAAGCCACAGGAAGGCCTTCGAGGAGCCGCAGAACATCGTCCAGGAGAACGGACGGCCGGGTCTCGCCGTGGCACCCCAGACGACCGCGAGTACGAGCACCACCACCGAGGCGACGGCGTCGATCACCGGGGTTCCCTCGAGGGAAGGATGTCATTCACACGATGTGCACGCTACCTTGCGCGGAGCCTCACGCCGCGCTACGCTCGCCAGGCTATCCATAACGACAGGAACGGGATCGCATGGAACAGACACCCGAAGTGCCCGAAGAGGTCGAGGTCGAGGCCGTCGAGACGGAAGAGCTGGCGGAGTTCGCGCTCCTCATCGACGTTCCCGACTGACACAGACTGCGTCGCGGCGGGGCCGCGCGGCCCCGCCCGAGCCGTCCCGATCCACACGGAACGCGTCTCGGCTATGCACGTCCAGCCGGATGTGAGGGGCTCCCGCTCGGACCGCGCAGATGTCGAGAGGATCCTCTCCGGCGTGCTCGACGGCGTGCTCTCACGGCTCGGGAGCGGAGACGGGAACGGGAACGGGACGCCACGAGTCGACGTTTCACCTGAAAGCCTCCGGTATCCCGGCCTGTACGCTGCGGCTTACGAGGCGCAGGCGGCATGCCGCTCCGGGCGACCGGCCGAGGCCGAGGGCCAGCGGCTCGCCGCGCAGCTGCGCGAGGCCGTCGAGCGAGCCCGGGCCAGCGGTGCCCGGCGCACCGCGAGCGGCTGCTCGGCCTGGTCCGTCGACCTCGCGCCACCGGAGGATCACCTACGCGACAGCCTGGCGCGCGCGGTGTTCCAGGTGCCGCCGCGCCCGGATCGGCTCGAGGCGCTGGCCGCCCTCCACATCGGCGACTGGTCGGACGCCGACCGATCCGCGTTCTGCCGGGCCACGTGCCTTCTGGCCGCGGCATGGCCCGAGATGCTCGACGAGCTCACCGAGGTCGTCCAGCAGATCGCCCTGCTCGACGGCTTCGGCGTCGACGGCTTCACCGACGTCGCGACGCACGGCGCGATCTACGTCAACCGGGCGCGCCTCGAACCCGACGATGCCGGGCTGCCCGGCCCGATGCGGATGGCGGAGGCGATCGTCCACGAGGGCGCGCACAATCGCTGCAACGCCGCTGCGCTCGCCAACCCGTTCCTCGCCGACCCGAAGTCCGGCTCGGAACCCGTCGTCATGACTCCCTTGCGCCAGGATCCACGGCCGCTCACCGGCCTGCTGCAGCAGCTCGTTGTGCTCGTGCGCAGCGTGATCCTCTACGACCGCCTGCTCGACCCGCCCGACCCCCCGGCCGCGGCCGTCGCCCGGCGCGAGAAGCTGCGGGGTCAGGCCAGCGAGGCGCTGCGCCTGATCGGCGGCCACACCGGCAGGTTGACCGACAACGGTCGCACCGTCGTGGCGGAGGCGGCGGACCTGCTCGCTCGCAGCGCGGTCTCCACGACGAGCTGAGCGCGACCGCGCCGATGCCGGCCGACTCGGGGCGCGTCGAGGTCTTCCGCCCGTTCGAATCCTGCCCGGACATCGTGTTCGGCCGGACCGCGATGCGCTCAGACGCCTTCGGGGCGACCGAGGCGAGCGGTGGCAAGCCGATCATCGTGGGCTCGGCGGCGGGCTCTGACGAAGCCGACGTCGCGGAGCGGGCGCGCAACGAGCTCGTCGAGCGGGTGAGCAACGTCCTCGCCGGACGCGCGGCCGAGCGCGCCGCCGAGGTCGTCACGTCGTTCGCGCAGCTGCGCCGTGACCGCCGGGCCGCGCTCGACCCGACGGCCTGGGGCCTCGCGGACCTGCGCGAGGCGCCGATGCTCTGGGTGACGGGCCGCTCGGCGATCGACGACCGCGACGTACTCGTCCCGGCCGGCGCCGCGTTCCTGCGCCACCGCCCGCCGCCCGGCTCGCCGGGCACGCTGCGCGCCGGCTCCGCGGGGATCGCCGCGCACGCCACGACGGCGCTGGCCACGCGTCACGCGCTGCGCGAGGTGCTGGAGCGCGACCTCGTGGCGCGCAGCTGGTTCGGCGCCGGCCGATCGTGGGTCGGCCCCGTCGATCGCGCCTGGCCGTCGCCGCTGCCGGAGGCGTTCGCGGCGCTCGCGCTCGAGGCGTCGACGCTAGTGCTTCCCGGCCCCCGTGGATTCGGCTGCGCCGTGACCTGCCTGCACGCACCCGATCGCACGCGACAGTCGTTCGGAGCTCGCTGCGTGAACGGCGACGACGACCTCGCGGCCGGTTTCGACCGGGGCGCCTACGAGGCGCTGATGGTGCGCTGGAGCATGACCACGCCCGTCGCGCGCCGGGCGTGGAAGGCTATGCGCGTGCGCCCTGAGCGCCCGCCGCCGCCGGCCGACGCGCTCGAGCACGCGCTATGGACGTTTCACGAGCAGGACAGCCTCGGACACTGGCAAGCCGCATCGACCGCCGCCCGGGACCTGGGCGCGCAACCTGAGCGCGAGCTGGCGGCCGCGCTGGCCGAGCACACCGGTGACGACGTCGTCACCGTGGACTGCGCGGCACGCGGGACGGCCGAGGGCATCGCCGTCGTGCGGGTCGTCGCACCCGGCGCGAGGCGTCTGCCCGCCATGGCCGCCGCCGGCGCCAAACCGCACCCGTTCGGCTGAGTCCCGGCCCCCGTGCGCGCAACCGATGCGGTGATCACCCGGTCGCCGGGACCCGGGGCATCGGCAGGACTCGGGCGGCAGGACAGACCAATCGGTGCTCACCCAGAGTCGCCGAAGGCCGGCCGGTCGACGACTCGCCGGGAGCTCCAGCCCCCAGCCGCCACCCCGGCCAGCGGGACGGGGCCGGGCAGCACGACCGGAGCAGGGGAGCGGGAAAAACCGTGGGAGGCCGCGTTTGATGGCGCGCCACGCGGGGGAGCAGAGACCAGCTCGATCGCTCAGGCGGGCCGCGTCGGGCGCCAAGGCGGTGCTGTGCTTTGCGGCGGTCTGTCTCGGCGGCCTGGCGGACACGGAGGGCGTCGCGTTCGTCGGTGAGCGCGGCGGCGCGCCCTTCGGCGGCCGCGACCGGCTGAGGCCGCGCGTTGCTGGGCGTCGATGAGCTCGCGTGCGGGCGCGCGACCATTTGAGCCACGGTGCGGCAGACTGCGCTGAGGTATGTGGCTCGCCGTTGACTGGGTGGCTGTGGGCTCGGTGGCAACAGTCGTCGGCGCAGCGGCGGCCGTCGGCGCAGTAATCGTTCCGCTCTATCGTGGCCGGAGTTCGCCACGGTGACCACCGGGAGCCAATGGGCGGCGTGCAGTCCAACACCGAGAACGCCGAGGGGCCGCCGTCCCGTTCGTCGATCCAGGCCGGCTCTTCAGGCGAGGCCGGACCAGCCGACAAGCCTCAAGTGCGGCTCGTCATAGGAGGCGACGGCCACTTCGCTGGGGGCGACGAGGCGATGTCTGTTGACGCGATCGTGGCGCTGCTCGATCACCCTCCGGCGAAGCGGCGGGTCCAGGTGCACGCCGCGGCCTTGGATGATGGGGACTACCGGCCCAAACAACCGCGCGAGTACGTCGAGCTTCGCGAGCGCGTCAAGCTATACGAGCGGTCGCTGAACACGCTCATCCGCGGCGGCGCCCACTACGGATGGAAGTGGGACGAGAAGCAACTCGCGCGCGCCATCATCGAACTCCGCAGCCTCGCTCTGCCGCCAGCAGGCGAGGAACGCCAAGTCTGGTTCTCGTGGCCCTCCTCCGACCCCGCCAACGTCGTGGAGATCAGACTCGACAGCGACGACGTGGATTCGGTGATGACCGGCTGGCCCGACCGTTGCGAGCAGGGCGTGCCTGACGACGCCCCCATCTGGCTTCAGCAGGTGTTTCCGGAGATTGCATGGGAGCGCGTCATCCCAGCGGCGATCCTCCGCGCCGTACTTGCGCAACCGGAGACGCCCGCCCATGTTGACGTCGACGATTGGGTCCTCTCGAGCCGCCATCCTCGAGAGCTAACCCGTACTGCGCCGCCTTCGCTACCCAGCGGATCTGAGCCATCGCCATGGGACTGGTGAGCCCCGAGACGGGCGCGTGCGCCGGTGCTTCGAGGTCTGGTCCGTGGGGCGCCAACTAGCGCTCAAGTTACAGCCGGCGCGCCGTGGTCGCTCACTCGCGTCGCGCCAGAGCTCCGGTGTATGCGGCCTCGGACCTTGACTCGCCAAGTCGGACCCCGGCTTGGGTCCGCGTCCCAGCCCGCAAGGTAGGGTTCGTTCTTCTCGGGAAGTGCCGAGTTCCGCCGGAGACGGCACATCGAGCGGCCTACATGGCGACAACGACGACCCGATGAGCCGCGAGCCGCTACATCGGAGAGTTTGCTGACAGCGAACGCGGACACGGCACTTTCCAGCCCGCAGCATGTATGACCCCGGGCCGCTGGACCAGGCCACTGGCCCATATCCGACAGCTCCTTTGCGGGCTGGGACGCGGACCCAAGCAGAGGGCCGTTTACCCGGGCCGGGGCGCGTGGCTGGCGGGCGTGGCGCTGATTGCCTGGGCGGTGAGTTGTTCGAGGCGGTGTTGTGCTTGGCGGCGGTCGGTGTCGGCGGCTTGGCGGACGTCGCGGAGCTCGGCGCGGAGGGCGTCGCGTTCGTCGGTGAGCGCGGCGGCGCGCCCTTCGGCGGCCGCGACGCCGGCGGCGGCGTGTTGCTGGGCGTCGATGAGCTGGCGTGTGCGCTCGTGGGTGTCGGCGAGCTCCGCCTTGAGCTGCTCGCCGCGTTCGGCGTGGTCGGCGGCGTCGCGCTCGGCGGCGTGGAGGCGCTCGCGGGTGTCGGCGAGCTCGGCGGCCTGGCGGGCGGCGCGGTCCTCGGCGAGTTGGGTGTTGGTGGTGGCGCGCTGGAGCTCGCCGCGGAGCTCCGTAAGGGTCGCCTCGGCGGCCGCTGCGCGTCGGCCGGCGTGTTCTGCGCTCTCGCGGTGGTGGTCGGCGTCGCGGGCCGCCGCGTCGGCGGCGGTGGCCGCGTCGCGGGCGGCGCGCTCGGCGGTCTCGCGGTCGTGGTCGGCGTGCGCGGCCGCGCGGGCGGCCGCCTCGGCGCGCTGCCGGGCCCGGCGCGCGTCGTCGCCGGCGCGGTTGCCCTCGACCCGCGCTTGGCGTGCCACGGCGAGCGCCTCGTCGCGGGTCTGTTCGGCGTCGGCGATCTGCCGCCGCGCGTGCTCCCGGACGGCCTCCAAGGCCTCGTCGACGGCGCCCGGGTCGTCGACCCGGGTGACCGCCCCGGCGATCTCGCCGGCCAGCTTGGCGAGCTCGCCGGAGAGCGCGCGGCCGCGGCCGATCACCTCGTGCAGCAGCAACGTGCCGTCCAACAGGCCGGAGGTCTCCCCCTCGAGCAGCCGTTGGGCCTGCTCGCGCTCGGCCCGGCGCGCGTCGCGGCGGCGTTTCTGGTCCGCGGAGCTCGGGTTGTGGCGGCCGAGGTCGCAGTAGACACTCGGCGGCACCCACGGGCGCTCGCCCGCCGGATACCGGCAAACCGGCGGACCCAGCTCCGCGATCCCGCCTTCGGACCGCGAAACACCACTGAGTTCGTCTCCTCCCACGCTACCTATCGCAGACGATAGACGCAGCCGGCTGATTGTACCGATAATGGTCCTTATCGGTACAAAGAGCGACACACGATCGACGCCGCCCTACCGCGCCGCCCCGTCCACCCCCGCGGCAAAGCCCCCCATGTAACACCGTGTCGTCTCGAGCTTCTGGTGACCGGCGGGCTCGGCGACCATCACCAGGTCGTTGCCGTGGGATATCCGAACGAGCGACTCGAGCGGTTCCCGGACCGCATCGCGGTCGAGGGCCCCTCGGGGTGTCGAAGTGGTCGTGCGCTTGAGCAGCCGCGGGCGAGGATCGAGAAGAAGCACAAGCACCTGGGCGGGCGTTGAAGCCGCGCCCAGGTTGCGTCTTTCTTTTCGAGCGTGGGCTTGGGCTGTCCTCTAGTTCAGAGGCCGACGCATTGGCCGTTCGCGCCACCGGTGAAGGTGTTCTTATGGCCGTCGTTGACGGGCGCCGGATTGTTCGTGGCGCATGTCGTCAGGCCGCTGACCACGTTGCCCTCGACCTCGGTCGCGTTGTCTTCGGTGGGGATTCCCCGAAGGGGGGCGATGTTCCCGCTGACCGTCAGCGCACCCACGATCGAGTTCCCGCCGATCTCAACGCCGCGCAGGTTGCCGTTCAAGGTCACCGCGCCGTCGATGTGGTTGGCGCCGCAGGGCGTGGCCAACAGGCCGCCGTCGCCTCCGTTGCCGATGATGGCGAAGCCGACACCGGTGGAGGCTTTGATCGCGCCTTGCACGGTCGAGCTGTTGCAGAAGGTGAAGCCCTTGGCGTTTACAAGGGTGATCGCCCCGTTGATGATCGAGCCGTTGGTGACCGACAGCCCTGCCCCGGGGGCGACGTTCACCGCGCCGGTCTGCTTGAGATTGACCAGGCAGACCGTCGACGGCGCGGCGACGTTGATCACGGCATTGTTCTGTCCGGTGATCGTCCTGTCGCAGTGGGTCGTCACCGGCTGGTCATCGAAGAGGCCGAGCACACTGGCGTTAGCGGAACTCGATAGTGGACCCACCGCTGCGAGGGCGATCGTGGCGGTCGCCGCGGCGAAGATCCGGCTCGGGATCCTGAAGTTGTTGTCTGACATGTGCGTTCCTCTGGTTTCCACTGGCATCGAAAAGCCGGCCCTCGCGCAACGCGCTGGGTCTGGCTCGGGGCATACCGCTCGATCGCGAAGTGACCGAGGGGTTGATCGGGTTGGGGCCGTCGCGGTCAAACGGCGGTGGGAAGGAGTCATAACGGGAGTTCGTCCTCGGCGAGGATCGACCATTCCACCCCTGTACAGCTCCGTCAGTGGGATTCAATGACCCCCAACTAGCTTCGCAAAGAACCATAGCAGGAAAAGCCAGTCCTGTAATGATATTCTTGTTCTATGATTCAAGAAACGCCGCCCGCCTGGACCTTCCTGACTAACCACGCTCAGGTACTGGCCTGCATCGCCAGCGATCCCGGCATCCGGTTGCGAGACATCGGGAACCGCGTCGCGATCACCGAACGCGCCGCCCACAGCATCGTCACCGAGCTCGCCACAGCCGGCTACATCACGCGCACCCGACAGGGCCGCCGCAACAGCTACACGATCAACGCGGCGGCGTCGCTGCCCGACCCCGTCGCGTGCGACCAAAACATCGGCGACCTCCTCGCGCTGCTCAACCACAAGCCGAGCTAACGCCTCGGATCAGCCCAACGTCAGATCAGACCCAATGCCGTGAGCACGGTCGGTTGGTGGCGGATTTTATGGGCTGTGGGCCCCTGCTCCGCCACGCAAAGACGCTGCGCAACCTGTTCTTCTGCGTCCCCGCGACGATCACGCGTACCGCTCGCCAGACGATCTGTCGTCGGGCACGAACCCGAGGAACCGCAGCGCGCAGAGCGACACCGCGAGGCCGAGCTGGTTCTCGGGTCCGCGCTGTCCAAGACGAGCGAGCGGTCGCGGTCAGACAGCGCGAAGCACGCGCGGAGGGACCTCGCCATGTCCGAAAACGCTGGCGGCCATGGCGCCGGTGCCGGCCCCGCACCGCCCGATCCTGCCTACGTCGAGGCGGGCGTCGCAGCGGCCGCCGTGGCGATCACCTACCTCCCGACCAGACCTCCCCGACTCGACCCCGCGACCCCGCGGACGCCACGCCTAGTCGTCTGCCTCGTCTCAGCCCGGCCAGCCCGCCATTTGTATCGATAAATGCAGCTACCGCTAAAATAGCCCTTCAAGCTCGATCGACACGCCCCCAGCACCCCCACGAGACCCAATCGCTGATGAGCGTCGACCCGACCCGCGTGGCGTGCCCGTCCTGCCGGGCGCAGCCCGGCGAACGCTTCATCCAACTGCGGACCCGCGACCGGAAACGGCCGCTACGCGCACCAAAGCCCCACACCGCCCGGCTCTGGCCAACCCGGCGCTGCCCCAAATGCAAAGCGTTCCCCGGAGAGGCGTGTCGCACCCCGAGCGGCCGCGTCCAGCCTACCCCGCACACCGCGCGTCTCGCGCCGGCGCCCGAGGAGATTGCCGGCCGCCAACGTGCAATCCGCCCGGTGGACCTGCCGCGGCCCGCGCGACCGGCCGCCGCCAGCGCCGGCCCGCGCGCCGACCCCCCCGCGCGCACCGGACCAGGGAGTGGCGTCTCGCGCACCCACGCTCGCGCGCGAGGTCGATGGCGAGGAGATCCTCGACCGCGATCCGCGCGCCGCATCGACCCGTCTCGCCATTCGCGATGATCCCGCCCCGCCGACGGCCGCAGGCGACGCGCCGCTCGCGGCCGTCGAGGGCGTCGATGTCGTCGATGTCGTCGATGTCGTCGAGATCCTCGACCCCACCCCGCCCGCGGCGCTGATCCGTCCCGCCGCCGACTTCGACTCCCCCACGCCGCCACCGGCGCCCAGCACCGAGCTCGTCGAGCTCGCGGACCTGAACCGGTCGATGCGCGACTACGCCGACCGAGCGCAGGCCCCTAACACCACCCGCGCCTACACCTCCGACTGGCAGGCCTTCACCAGGTGGGCCGACGAGCACGGCCTGCCCTCCATGCCCGCCGATCCCGCGACCTGTGCGCTCTACCTCACCGCGATCGCCCAAACCGGGTTGAAGCTCGCCACCATCCGCCGGCGGGCCGCGGCGATCACCCGCGCGCACCGCGCCTCCCACCACCCGACACCACTCGCCGACCCCCGCGTCAAGAGCGTCCTCGAAGGAATCGCCCGCACCCACGGCCAGCCGCCTCGCAAGAAGGCCGGGCTCGACCGCGACCAGCTCGTCGCGGTGATCGCCGCGATCGACCCCACCACCACGGCGGGACTGCGCGACCGCGCGCTGCTGCTGACCGGGTTCGCGCTCGCGCTGCGCCGCTCCGAGCTCGTCTCCCTCCAAGTCGAAGATCTCAAACCCCACCCCGACGGGCTCCTCGTCACGCTCAACCGCTCAAAGACCGACCAGCACAGCCACGGCCACACCTTCCTCCTCGCCCCCGGCAAAACCGCCCAGGCGTGCCCCGTCACCGCCCTCCACGCCTGGATCGACCACGCCCAACTCACCCACGGGCCGATCGCCCGGCGCCGCTCGCGCAGCGGCCGCGTCCTTGACCCCCTCACCCCCCAATCGATCCCGCTGATCATCCGCCGCCGCCTCGCGGCCGCCGGCCTACCCGGCGTCAACCTCGACGACTACGCCGGGCACTCCCTGCGCTCCGGATTCGCGACCCAAGCCGCCCGCGACGGCTACACCCCCACCCAGATCCGCCACGTCACCCGCCACAAAGACCCCGCACCCTCGACGGCTACATCCAAGCCGGTACCCGCGCCAAAGACCTCGCCCGCGTCCTCTGAAACCATCCGACCAACCGAACCCTGTCACCGAGCGGACACTCGAGCAACGGCGGCCAGATCAAGGCGGCGCACCGAAGGTCAGCGCACTCGATGAATGTCTCCATCGACGCCTCGCCGTAGGAGGCGCGCGACCTGGCGGCGCTCGTCAGCGAGGCGCAACAGTCGCTGTGGGCAACCGCGGCTCGCGTGCGCGACGCGCTCGAAGCAAACGCCACCCTTCGACGCCCGACTCAGTCCCCTCGCCGCGCGACCCACCACGGCATCAACCAGCTAGACCTCGGCGGTGGCCTCGTAGACGTCCTCGGCCGGGCTGCCGGTCAGGCGCTCGGCCATCTCGGCCTTGAGCACGTCGAGGCGGGCCTCCTGCGCCGGAGTCCGATGCTCGGTGCGCGCGAGGTCGATGAACTCGTCGGGGACGAAGCCGTCGCGGACGAGCAGGGTGACCCTCCGATCGCGGTAGCTCAGCTTGAAGACGAAGCGCTCGAGCGTCCGCCCGCGGGCGGTCCGGGCGAGGCTCGGGTCGACGAGGTAGCGATCGCCGGTCACCGCGCGGGTGACGAGCTCGAAGCCGTCGCGGGCGCCCGGCCCGCCGAACGGCGTCTCGATCCTGATCTCCCGGCGCTCGGGCGGGGCGTCCGGGTCGAGCAGGGGAAAGCCCCGCTGCATCACCTTGAACGCGTGGGCCACGCCGCCCGGGGACCCGGGGCCGTGGTAGCGCATGAGGTCGGCGAAGGTGAAGCTGATCGGGTGGCCCCGCTCGAGGACCTCGATCGTGTCTCGGTCGGTCATCGGCCAGACCGTACAGGTCAGGCGACCGGGGCCGGGGCGACCCACCGCCGCTCGAGCTCGGCGACCCGCACGGCGTCGTAGACCGCCTGCACCCGGAGCCCCTCGGCGAGCGACGGCTCGGGCGGAGCCCCGTCGCGGATCGCGGCGTGGAAGGCCCGGGCGACCCGCTCGAACGCCTCGGTCGAGCTCGCCGAGACCGGTCCCTCCGCGCGGAGCTCGTCCCCGGCGCGCCCCCACCAGATCCGCCGGTCGGCGTCGAGGCGGACGGTCCCGCCCTCGCCGTAGAGCTCGAGCACCTCACCCCGGGGGTGGCGGACGGTCGAGGCGAGGGTGACGACGCCGAGTCCGCCGCCCCGGAAGCGCAGGAGGATCGCGAAGGCGTCCTCGGCGGTCACCCGGCGCAGGCCGCCGGCCCCGTCGTCGCGCAGCGGGACGCCGACCTCGGTCGCCGCGGCGACCGCCTCGACGGCAAACAGCTCGAGCACGAGGTCGAGGTCGTGCACGCCGTAGCCCTGGAGGCGCCCGCCGCCGAGGCGGGCGTCGTTGACCCAGGTGAACGGCCGCGAGTCGGGGTCGGCGTGATCGCCGTGGATCAGCGAGATCGAGACCATCCGGGGGGCGCCGACCACCTCCCGGGCGAGCTCGATCAGCCTGGCTCGGGTCGCCTGCATCCGGCGCCCGTAGTTGACGGCGCCGACCACCCCGGCCGCGTCGATCGCCGCGACGATCCGCCGGGCCTCGGCGAGGTTGTCGCCGAGCGGCTTCTCGCACATCACGTGGAGGCCGCGGGCGGCCGCCGCGCAGGCGAAGTCGGCGTGGGTGACCACGGGCGTGGCCACGTGGACCGCCTCGAGGCCGGGGACGGCGAGGAGCTCGTCGAGGTCGGAGGTGCCGAGCGGGAGGCCGGCCGACGCCGCCAGCTCCCGGGCCCGCTCGGGCCGGCGCGACCAGATCGCCACCGGCTCGAACTCGTCGAGCCCGGCGTACACGGGGAGCGCCACCTTGGCCCCGTAGCCGCCCCCGGCGATCGCGATCCTGACCGGCTTCATCGAGGTTTGACGCTACCCGATCGGCCCCTATCCGTACACGGTCGGGTAGCCGAGGAGCTGGGGCACGGTGACGAAGCGGTAGCCCCGCGCCCGGAGGGCGTCGACGATCCGGGGGAGCGCGGCCAGCGTCTCGCCCCGGGGGCCGCCGCCGTCGTGCATGAGGACGATCGAGCCGCTCCGGACCCCGGCGAGCACGCGGCCGACGATCGCGTCGGTCCCGGGCCGGGTGTAGTCGCTCGGGTCGACGTCCCAGACCACCGTGGTCAGGCCGAGGGCGGCGGCGCCGGCCACGACGGCGCCGTCCTGGGCGCCGTACGGCGGCCGGAAGACGCACGGCCGGTAGCCCGCCGCCGCCTCGATCGCCGCGCTCGTCCGCCCGAGCTGGGTGGCCACGTCGCCGGTGGCCACGAGGTTCGGATGGGTGAACGTGTGGTTGCCCAGGGCGTCCCCGTCGGCCAGCTCCCGCCGCAGCAGCGCCCCCTGCCCGGCGACCTGGCGGCCGATCAGGAAGAAGGTCGCGGGGACCCGCGCGCGCTCGAGGATGGACACGAAGCCGGGGGTGTCGGGCCAGGGCCCGTCGTCGAAGGTCAGGGCCACCACCCGAGCGGAGCGCGGGCCGTTGTAGACGAGTGCCTTTCCGGAGCGGGTGCAGCCGACAGCGGGGGTGGCGAGCAGGCGATCGGCGCCCGGGCGGTCGGCCGGGAGGACGTCGTGGCAGGCCGCGGTCGGCGGGCAGGCCGCGGTGTCGGTCCAGGCCGAGCTGACCTGCCAGGCGAAGCGCCCGGGCGCGAGCCCGACGACGGCGGGCGGGATGCGCAGGACGACGGTGTGCCCGTCGGGGCGGGCGCCGTCGACCGGCGTGACCCGGCCGGAGATCCGCAGGCCGAGCCGGCCTCCCCCCCGGGCGGCCAGGCAGGCGATCGTCGGGCGCCCGCCGGCCGGGACGACGGTCAGGCAGAGGCGGCGCCGGCGCGGGGGCGCGAGCTGACCGGGCGTCCACTCGCCGCGGGTGACGACGGTCACGACCAGCCGGCCCTGGGCTTGCTCGAGGGTGGCCGCCGCGAGGTCGAGCGGCCCGCTCGTGCGCGGCGACTGCTCGACGTGGACCGGCGGCGGGGCGACCGCGGGGGACGCCGGGGCGGCGGGAGCCAGGGCGGCCAGGGCGCCGAGGAGGGGCGTGAGACGGCGGTGCATCGCGGGCTAATGCTCGCACGCCCGGGCGCCGATGACCCGGTTATGGCAACCGCGCATCCCGCCGCCGCCCGCTTCACGGCGACGCTCGCCGCCAGCGGCGGGGCCCTCGGCGTCGTGCTCGCCGCGGCCGGGGCCGGCCAGGTGGCCCCGCGCGCCTGCACGAGCGCGGCCTCCCGGCTCGGAGCCTGCGCGCCCGGGGCGCTCCTCGCCGCGAAGCCCTACGTCCTTGCCGGCCTGGTCGGCCTGCTCCTCGGCGCGCTGATCGCCATCGCCGCCGTCCTCGCCTGGCGCGAGATGCGGTCCGCCTTCGCCGCGTTCGAGCGGCGCGAGCCGGCCCGGACGGCGGCCGCGTCGGCGGGCGTCCGGCACGCGTCGGGCCAACGCGGGACGCTCGCGCCCCGCGCGCGCCACTGATCGTCCCGGAGGCGGGAAAGGCGACCGCACCCCTGGCCAGGCATGACGTAGACTGCCGGAAGATGGCTCCGCGCCCGATCATCCTCGGCATCGTCGGCGACTCGGCGGCCGGCAAGACGACCCTCAGCCGCGGCCTCGTCCAGCTCCTCGGCGAGGACACGGTGACCCACGTCTGCACCGACGACTACCACAAGTACGACCGCAAGCAGCGGGCCGAGGTCGGGATGACGCCGCTCGATCCGGAGTGCAACTACCTCGACATCATGGCCCAGCACCTGCTGCTGCTGCGCCAGGGCGACCCGATCCTCAAGCCGGTCTACAACCACGGCGACGGCACCTTCGGCCCGCCGATCTACGTCAAGCCGGAGAGCTTCACGGTGATCGAGGGGCTGCTCGGCTTCCACACGCCGGAGATGCGCGCCGCCTACGACGTCCGCGTCTACCTCGACCCGCCGGAGGAGCTCCGCCGGCAGTGGAAGGTCTCACGCGACTCCTCACGCCGGGGCTACACCGAGGACGAGGTGCTCGCCGACCTCGAGCGCCGCGAGCCGGACTCGGCGTCGTTCATCCGCCCGCAGAAGCGCCACGCCGACATCGTCGTCTCGTTCATGCCCGGCGAGCACGACGACCAGGAGCACCTGGCCGCCAAGCTGACCCTCCGCGAGAGCCTCCCCCACCCCGACCTCGGGGTGTTCGTCGAGGAGAGCCATGGGGCGATCACGCTCGAGGACCAGGGCGACCTGTGCGTCCTCAGCATCCCGGGTGACCTCGACCGCGAGAAGGCGGCCGAGATCGAGGCGGTCATCTGGGACCGCATGCACTTCGCCAGCCACCTGCGCTCGGAGCACCTCGGCGAGTTCAAGCTCGGCAACGACCCGCACCGCTCGGAATCGCTCGGCCTCGTCCAGCTGCTGATCCTCTACCACCTGGCCACCGCCCGGGCGACCGTCGCCCTCGGCGGCGAGGGCAGCCGCACCGACGACCTCGCGCCGACCGGCTCCTCGAACTAGCGGACGACTTCGGCGTCGCCCCCGCCCCGCCGGACGGGCTCGGCGGCCGCTTCGACCCGGCCGTGGCCGAGGAACTCGAGCGCCGTGGCCGCGCCGATCTCGGGTGTCGGGGTGAAGCGCTGGCCGAGCTTGGTGAGCGGGTCGCCGTAGGCGGCGATGAAGGCCGGCTCCGCGCTCGTCGTGGCCTGGTTCTGCTGCGAGGCCCGGGGGGCGGCGATGGCCTGGTCGATCGGCAGGCCGAAGTCGATGCGGTCGAGGAGGACCTGGAGGACGGTGGTGATGATCGTGGCGCCGCCCGGACTGCCGAGGGCGAGCACGGGGCGGCCGGCCCGGAGGACGATCGTCGGCGCCATGCTCGACCGCGGGCGCTTGCCCGGGGCCGGGAGGTTCGGATCGGGGACGCTGGGGGTCGCCGGCTGGGCGTCGAAGTCGGTGAGCTCGTTGTTGAGGAGGAAGCCGTAGCCGGGCACGGCGATCGCGCTCCCGCCGATCTGCTCGATCGTCGACGTGTAGCTGACTACGTTGCCCTGGCGGTCGGAGACCACCAGGTGGTTGGTCGACGGGCCCTCGGCCACGCTCGCCTGGGTCGCCGGGGCGACCGGGCACGACCCGGTCAGCGGCCCGAGCGGATTCCCGAAGGCGACCGGCGTGGCCAGGGCCGTCTGACCGATCGCGCACCGGCGCTGGCCGGCGTAGGCGTCGGAGAGGAGGGCGGCGACCGGGACGCGGACGTAGGCGGGGTCGCCGACGTAGCGGTTGCGGTCGGCGTAGGCGAGCTTCGAGGCCTCGAGATAGCGCTCGAGGGCGAGCGTCCGGTCGGGGCCGCCGAGGTCGAACCCGGAGAGGATCTTGAGCGCCTCGCCGACCGTGGTCCCGCCGCTCGAGGGCGGCGGCATGCTGTACACGTCGAGGCCGCGGTAGCGCACAGCGGTGGGAGCGCGCATGGGGGCCGCGTAGGAGGCGAGGTCGGCCCGGCGCATCACGCCGGGGACGACCGGGAAGCCGAGGGCACCCTGGGGGCGGGGGTAGTCGGCGGCGAGGGCGACGGCCAGGCCGATCGGCCCGTGGTAGAAGGCCTGGGTGCCCCGCCGGGCGATCAGCCGGTAGGTCCGGGCGAGGTCGGGGTTGCGCAGGATGCTCCCGACCGCGGGCGGCTGGCCGTCGGGACCGAGGAAGAGGGCGCGGGTCGCGGGGAAGGCGGCGAAGCGCGGGAGGTTCTGGAGGGTCTGGTCGTGGAGGGTCTGGGTGACCACGAACCCACTCTGGGCGAGGGCAGCGGCCGGAGCCAGGAGGGCGCCGAGCGGCATCGTGCCGAAGCGCCGGCGGGCCGCCTCCCAGGTCGCGAGGGTGCCGGGGACCCCGACGGCCATCCCGCTGGTCACCCGCTGCGGGTAGAAGGGGATCGGCTTGCCGGTGGCCGGGTCGATGAACGCGTCGGTGGGCATCAGCCGGGGCGCGGTCTCCCGGCCGTCGATGGTGACCACCCGATGCTGGCGAGCCAGGTAGACGACCATGAACCCGCCGCCGCCGATGCCGGCGACGTAAGGCTCGGTCACGCCGAGGACGGCGTTGGCGGCGATCGCCGCGTCGATCGCGTTGCCGCCGCGGCGGAGCACGCCGATCGCCGCGCGGGCGGCGTACGGGTTGACGCTCGCCGCGGCCCCGCCCGAACCGACGGCGACCGCCTGGTGGGCCGGGACGGGCGCGCCCGCGGCCGCCGGGGCGAGCACCGCCAGCCCGACCGCCGCCGCCACGCCCACCCAGGACCGCCACCTCATGGACGCAACCTGCCCGGTCGGCGGCGAGGCCAAACGTGCGCGCGGGTTTCCGGCGCGGGCCACCGGGGTAGGCGCTCATGAGACGGCCGACCGAGAGGCGATGTGTATTGCTGGCGGACCGACTTGCGCTCGACCTGCCGATGACGGCGGATGCCCCTGCCCGGGCGCGCCGCGCGATCGAGGCCCTGGGCCTCGAGCACCCGGAGCACGAGAGCGCGTCGCTCCTGGCGTCGGAGCTCGTGACCAACGCCGTCCGCCACTCGGGGGCCGGGGCCGGCGACCGGATCCAGCTTCGCGTGGAGGTGGGTCAGTCGGGGCTGCGGATGAGCGTCACCGACGCCGGCGTCGGGTTCGTCCCCGGGGGCGAGCTTCCGGAGCCGGGCGTCGAGGGCGGGTTCGGCCTGTTCCTGATCGAGCGGCTGGCCGCGAGCTGGGGCGTCGAGACCGCCGCGCGGACGACGGTCTGGCTCGAGCTCGCCCGCCGGGTATACGAGCCCGACCTCGCGCCGGCCCGCCTGCCCCCGCGCTAGCACAGAAGCCGGGCATGAGTCCGCCCCCGCTGGCGGCACGCCCGCCCGGCACGAGCCCGGCCGGCCGCCGCCATCTCCGCCGGGCATGAGCCCGCCCCGGCGCCGCCCCCCGCCGGGCGTGCCCGGCCTAGCTGTCGTCACCTAGTGAACGCGCCGGCGGAGGGCGCGGGCGCCGCGGGCGACGAGCCCGAACACGGCGAGGGGCACGACCACGAGGACGAAGATCGCGGCCAGGGCGAGGATCAAGGCGCTCGGCCCGGTGGTCTTGATCGGGGCGACGGCCGCCGACCGCTTGAACGCCTTCCCGCGGATGCCGGTGTGGACGAGCCGGGCGAAGATGATGATCCGCTTGGCCGCGCTGAACGGCGGGTCGCAGGCGCTCAGGACGAGGCGCGGGTAGCCGACCGGGCGGATGACGCTGAAATCGGTCGGATCGACGATCTTCGTCTTCTCGACCGCGTAGGTGAACTGGCCGTAGGGCATCTGGACGACGATGGTCTGGCCGGGCCGCAGGCGGTCGACGTTGCGGAAGGGGGCCAGGTAGGTCGTCCGGTGGCCGGCCACGGCCGTCGTCCCCGGCGCCCCCGGGAACGGGGTCTGGGAGTAGATGCCCGGACCCTTCTTCAGCGACTCGGTGTCGGCGCCGTTGACCAGGAGGTAGCCGACGCCGAGGCTCGGGATGTCCAGGCGCCCGACGCCGGCCCCCCGGGGGGCGGTGCGCTTGAGCTCCCGGGCGAGCAGGGCCACCCGCTGGCGGTTGGTCCGCAGGCGGGCCAGGGCCTGGGACTCGGTCGGGGTGGGAGCGCTGCTCTCCTCGCGCGCCAGTTGCCCGGCGAGCCGGTTCTGCTGGACGCGGGCGTAGAGGGCCGAGACCGGCTCCTGCCAGACGAGGATCGCCCCGACGTCGGAGACGAGGGCGAGGCCGAAGAGGAGCAGGAGGGTCGAGACGAGCCGGATCGCCGCCCCGGCCGGCGTGCGCGGGCCCGGGGCGCGGGTGGCCGCCCGCCGCCCGCCGAGCGCCCCGGTCGGGGCGGGGACGTCTGACGCGACTGCCCCGCTCGGCTCCACGGGCGCCATCCTATCCGCCCGATCGGCGTGCCGCCCCCGGTTCGGGTGGTACGGTCAGCCCGGGATGCAGCGAGGGAGCGCGCACGCCGGCCAGGCAGGGAGAGGATCGCGCCGCACGCGGCGGGGCGTCGTCCTGCTCGTCTGCACCGGGGCCCTCCTCGGCGGGCCGGCCGAGGCGGCGTTCGCCTTCGTGGTGACCGGGACGACCATCACCGGGGTCGAGGGGAGCCCGGCCGGCGGCCCGCTGGCCACGTTCACCGACCTGGCCCTGACCGGCTGCCAACCGGGGAGCTACACGGCGACCGTCACCTGGCCCGACGGGCCCGCGTCGTTCGCGACCGTGACCACGGTGGCCCCGAACGGGCTCGGCAACTGCGACTACCAGGTGAGCGGCGGGCACACCTTCGCCGAGGAGGGAACGCAGACGTTCACGGTCTCGCTGACCAGCAACGGCATCGGCACGAGCAGCGGCTCCGGGCCCGGGACGGCCAAGATCAGCGACGCGCCGCTCCATTCAGCGGCCGTCGGGGCGCTCAGCATCCCCGAGGCGACGACCTTCGGGGCGACGATCGCCACCTTCGCCGACGACGACCCGGGCGGGGCGACCGGAGACTACGGCGCTACGATCGCCTGGGGCGACGGGTCGAGCGGCCCAGCGGTGATCACCGTCGAGGCCGGCGGACGGTTCGGCGTCTTCGCCAACCACCGGTACGCCCAGCCGGGGGCCTACACGGCCGCGGTCGCGATCGCCGACGCCGGCGGCAGCCAGACGAGCGTCAACGTCCCGATCGCCGTGACCGACTCGGCGCTGACCGCCGCCGGGGCGGCGATCCCCGCCGCGGTCGAGGGTCAGGCGGTCAGCGGGGCGGTGGCCACGTTCGCCGACGGCGACGTGAGTCGCCCGGCCGGCAACTACGGCGCGAGCATCGCCTGGGGCGACGGGACGACCGGCGCCGGGACCGTGGTCGCCCGGGCGGGCGGCGGCTTCGAGGTCGACGGGGCGCACGCCTACGCGAACCCCGGGACCTACCCGGTAACCGCGGCGATCGCCGACCTGAGCGGCACGGCTCACGCGACGGCGAGCACGGCGGTCACGGTCGTCGATGCCGTCCTCGCCTCGACCACCGTCCAGTTCGGGGCGACCGAGGGGGCCACGTTCAGCGCGACGCTCGCCAGCTTCGCCGACGGAGACCCGACCCCCCGGGCGCCCGGCTACTACGCGGCCACGGTCGACTGGGGCGACGGGTCCCCGGTGGGCGCCGCCAACATCCTCGGCAGCGGCGGCGGGGCGTTCACGGTCACCGGCAGCCACGCCTACCTGCGGGCGGGCAGCTACCCGGTGACGGTGACGATCGCCGATCCGGGGGGCCAGCGGACGACCGCGGTCTCCTCGGGCGTCGTCGCCGACGCCGGGCTCAGCGCATCGGCGGCTTCGATCTCCACGGTCGCCGGCACGCCGTTCGACCTCACGGTGGCCGGCTTCACCGACGCCGACCCGAACGGTACGCCCGGCCTCTACACGGCGACCGTCGACTGGGGCGACGGCACGGCGACCTCCAACCCGACGATCGCCGCGAACCCGGCCGGGGGGTTCGTGGTCGACGCCGGGCACACCTACGCGGCCGCCGGGACGTTCACGACGACGGTCACGGTCGCCGACCGGGCCGGGAGCACGGCGTCGAGCTCGGCGACGGCCACGGTCGCCGCGCCGCCCCCGCCCCCGCCTCCGCCGCCGCCCCCTCCGCTCCCGCCGCCGGCGGTGACCGTGTCGACGCCGCAGCCGACGACGTCCTCACCGGCCCCGACGCCGGCGGTCAAGCCGCCCGCCCCGCCGCCGGTGGTCGGGGTCTCCCCGCCGCGCCTGCTCGGCTCGAAGGCCTTCTCGCTGCGGCTGACCTGCCCGGCGAGCGCCGCGCGCTGCCGCGGCGTCGCCCGGGTCATCACCCTCCCGGCCCGGGGCCAGCGTTCGGTCCTGCGCAGCGGGACGGCGCTCGGGTCGTCGCTCTTCCTCCTCGGATCGGGCGAATCGCGGACCGTCACCATCCCGGTTCCCCTGCGGCTGCGCAAGACCCTGCGGCAGGCCCGGGCGGCCCGGCTGGCCGGGGTGGCCATCGCCTTCGGGGCCAGCGGGCACAACGTGGCCGCGACCGGGCCGACGGCGGTCCTCAGCACCGCCGGCCTGCGCTGAGCCGCTCGGTCAGTAGGCGAAGCGCAGGGTGGCGATGATCTCCCGCGCCTCCTGGATGTCGATCTGGGGGGCGTGGAGCGCGGTGAACGCCTCCATCACGTAGGCGAGCTTCTTGCCCTGGGCGCTGGCCACGAGCACCTGGAGGCGGGCCCCGCGGACGCTGGTCGCGTTCATCACGACGACGTAGGCCGGCAGGCCCCCGAGGGTGGAGATCGCGGACTGCTTGACCGTGACGTTCTTGTAGAGCTTGCGCATCGTCGCGATCGCCGTGTGGAGCGCCCCGTGGGCGGTCCGCGCCGCCCCGGGGGCGTCGATCGCGATCAGCGCCTTCCGATCGACGCTCGTCAGGTGGAGGATCGGTCCCACCCCCCCGACCACCCACCGCCGCGTGGCCAGCCCGGTGATGCCGAGTGCCCGATCCTGGAACTTCGCGGTCAGCGCGGGCAGCCGGGCCGGCGCCACCACCACCTTGGGCTTGGACTTCCCACCGCCGGTCAGGACGATCAGCCCGGCGGCGATCACGACGCCGGCCACGAACAGGCCGGCCGCGAAGCTCCGGGAGCTCGCCGCCGGCCTCCGCCCGGCTGGGGACGCCGGCGGCCTGGCCGCCGGCGTCGTGCCTGCCGCGCGCGCCGTCACTCAGCCGGGTGACGCCGCGAGCCGAACCGCCGGAGCGTCGTCCCGGCCACCAGCATGGTCACGCCGCCGAGGAGCAGCCAGAGGACGTTCAGCCCGGTGAACGGGAGCTTCGCCGAGCTGGTGCTCACGCCGGTCGTGGTGCCGGTCGTCCCCGTGGTCCCGGTCGTGCCCGTGGTCCCCGTCGTGCCGGTGGTGCCCGTGGAGGTGGTCGTCGTCCCGGTCGAGTTGTTGCCCGTCCCGGGCCCGCCGGTGCTCGTCGTGCCGGTGGACGTCGTCCCCGTGGTCCCCGTGGTCCCCGTCGAAGTGGTCGTCGTCCCCGTGGTCCCCGTCGAGGTGGTCGTCGTGGCCGTCGTGCCCGTAGAGGTCGTGGTCGTGGCCGTCGTGCCCGTCGAGGTCGTGGTCGTCGCCGTCGTCGTACCGGTCGTCGCGGTGGTCGTGCCCGTGGTGGCCGTCGTCGTCCCGGTGGTCGTGGCCGTCGTCGTCCCGATCGTGCCCGGGGCGGTCGCGCTGGCCTGCGAGGCACCGGCCGTCACCTTGACGGCGGTGGTCGCACCGAGCTGGAGGACGCGGATGGCCAGCGCCTCACGGACCGCGTAGGGGATGCTGTCCTGGTTGGTGCCGTTCACCGACGTGCCGTTCGTGTCGTCGGCGTTGCAGGTGATCGGCAGCACGAGCATGATGCCCGTGTCGGTGTTCGGCGTGCCCGTCGAGTTGGCGGCCCCGGTGTTCGGCGGGGTGTTGAACGCGTTGGAGCTCGGTCCGCCGCTCGAGCACCCGGCCGGCGCGACGATCGGGAGGCCGAGCGGGGAGTTGAGGAGGTGGACGACCTGCGAGAGGCTGCTCGGCGCGACGTTCTTCGTCGGGTCGTTGCAGGTCGTCGCGCCCGACTGGGAGTCGACCGCGTCGGCCACCGGGAGGGCGGTGCCCAGGGTGACGTTGGCGGCGTGGGAGTCGCCGAACGAGGTCTCGCAGCCGGTGGTCGGGTTGACCGTGATGTTGCCGTCCGAGGAGATCACGTTCGCCGTGATGACGCCCGGGATGCTGACGCCCGCGGCCTCGAACGAGTTGATCGAGCTCACGTTGGTGGTGGCCGAGGTCGCCTTGAGCACGTTCAGGCAGATCGTGCCCCCGGTGCCCGTGCACAGGTTCTGGATCGCCGACGAGCCGTTGCCCAGGAGCCCGGTGTTGGTCTGGCCCGGTGTGCTGTCGACCCCGAAGATCTCCGTGCCGAAGAGCGAGAGGATCGTGATGTGGCCGTGGAACTGCTTGGCCGTGGTCTGGTACTCGCCGAGCGAGCGGCCGACGACGACCTCGCCGCCGTTCGCCCCGCCGGGGAGGAGGTTGGCCCCGAGCTGCGCGGTGGCGACGGTGCCCTCGCCGTGCGGGTTGCCGAGGTCGTGCAGGCTCGGGGTGTAGGTGCCGGCCACCGGGGTGGCGGCGCCGACGAGGTTGGTCAGGCCGGTGAGGCCGGTGGCGCTCAGCGCGCTCCCGAGCGCGGACTGGACGGTGCTGAGGAGGCCGCCGGGGCTGGTGAGGCCGCCGGTGACCGAGCCGAGGGTTCCGGTGAGGCCGGAGAGGCCGGAGCCGGCGCCCGAGCCGCCTCCGGTGACCCCGCTCACCGCTCCGGTGACGGCGCCGAGGGCGCCCGAGAGGCCGGAGCCGGTGCCCGAGCCGCCGCCGGTCACGGTCGAGGTGACGGCGCCGAGGGTGCCCGACAGTCCGCTGGTCGGCGAGCCGGCCCCGGAGACCGCGCCCGAGCGGCCGCCGATGTTGAGGCCTCCGCTGCCGAGCAGTCCCGCTCCGTTAGAAAGCGGCGCCGCGACGAGCAGCCCCGCGATCGCCAAACCCACTGCTGAGGCTCCAAATTGCCGACGCACCGTTCCGCTCCCTGTTCGATTCCTCCGTACGGGAGCGCACCACCGCCCCCCCCATTAAGCCGACTGTACCGTACCAGCCTGGACGGATGTTCTACCGGGCGGCGGCGCTCGGTGCAAGGCCCGCCGGTTCGCGGTTGCAACGGGCGCCCGGGCACTCTATAAGCCTGCGGGTGCGGCATTGGCTCGAGCGCTGGTCCCCAATCCAGGAGCGGGCCGAGTCGAGCGAGTTCGGCCGCGGCATCATCAGCGCCTTCCTCGTGGTCGTGGTCGGCCTGATCGTGGCGACGAACCTCCCGGCCTCCCCGCTCCGGGACAAGCTCATGGGGTCGGGCCAGGGCTACCTGAACGCGCTCGGCCTCGACCAGAGCTGGGCCATCTTCGCGCCCGAGCCGCGCGAGGCGTCGATCGACCTCCGGGCGGTCGTCCGCTACGACGACGGCTCGACCCGGACCTGGCGGATCCCCCACGACGATCCGTTCATCGGGACGTTCCGCGACTACCGCTGGCGCAAGTGGATGGAGAACCTGATCGCCGACGCCAACCAGCAGCTCTGGCGCCCGGCGGCGATCTGGATCGCCACCCAGGAGGCGCGCCCCGGCCGCCGGGCGGTACAGGTCACGCTGACCCGCCGCTTCGGGGCGCTCCAGCCCCCCGGGCGCCAGCCGTCGCAGCTCCCGTGGCAGGAGAAGCTCTTCTACACCCTCAACATCACCGGGAGCCCGGCGTGAGCCGGCCGCTGCGGGCGTGGACCGACTTCTGGTTCGCGCCGACCCCGACCTCGACGCTCGCCCTCGCCCGCATCGCCTTCGGCCTGCTCGTCTTCGCCTGGACGGTCAGCCTGACCCCCGACCTCAGCGCCTTCTTCACCACCGGCGGCCTCTACACCGCCCAGCTGAAGGCCCCCGGCGTGTGGGGCGTCCTCGGTCTCGCGCCGAGCGGCTGGGCCGTCGTCTCGCTCTACGCCGCCCTGCTCATCGCCGCGCTCGCCCTCGCCGCCGGGTGGTGCACCCGGCTGGCCGCCGTCGTCGTCTTCGCCGGCCTCCTGTCGTTCGAGCGCCGCAACCCGTGGGTGTTCAACGGCGGCGACGGCCTCCTGCGCCTGATCTCCTTCTACATGATGCTCGCCCCGGCCGGAGCCTCGCTCTCGGTCGACCGCCGGCTCCGCCACCCGGAGGCGTTCTGGGAGTTCCCCCGGCGGGCGCCGTGGGCGCTGCGCCTGATGCAGATCCAGCTCAGCGTGGTGTACCTGGCCGGCGTCTGGGACAAGGTCCAGGGGACGGCGTGGAACAACGGCACCGCCGTGTCCTACGCCCTCCGGGTCAGCGACCTCAACGGGCTCCCCGTCCCCGGCTTCCTCAGCCACTCGCCGGTGGTGGTCAACCTCCTGACCTACGGGACGCTGGCCACCGAGCTCGCGCTCGGCATCCTCGTCTGGAACCGGCGCGCCCGGCCATGGGTGCTCCTGGCCGGCGTGGCGCTCCACCTGTCGATCGGCTGGTCGATCCGGGTCGGCTACTTCGGCCTCGGCATGTTCGTCCTCTACATCACCTTCGCCGACCCCGACTGGGCGGCCGCCCGGATCCTGGCGGTCCGGGACGCGATCGCCCGCCGCCGCGGGGGCGCCCGCCGCGCCGCCGCCGCCCGCCCCCCCGCCGCCCGCCGGCCGCGCCGGCCGTCCCCCATGCCGACTGAGCGACCCGCGGCCCGCCGCGGCGCGATGCTCGTCGCCGGCGCGCTCGCCTGCGCCGCCGCGCCGAGCGGGGCGCTGGCCACGAGCGTGCCCAACGGGCGGACGCTGATGCTCGCGCCCCCCTTCGTCGTGCCCGACGGTCCGAGCGGGCAGCCGAGCATCTCCGCCGACGGGCACTTCGTCGCCTTCGCCTCGGCGGCGACGAACCTCACCGTCCCCGGCGTCGCCCCGGGCCCGGCCCAGATCTACGTCTTCGACGCGCTCGGGCAGGCAGCCCACCTCGTCTCCACCACCCCAGCCGGGGCCCCGGCCGGCGACGCGTCGAGCCAGCCGTCGCTGAGCGCCGACGGGTCGGTCGTCGCCTTCACCTCGAAGGCCCGCGACCTCGCCCCGGGCACGGCCAAGGGATTGACCAACATCTTCGTCCGGGCCGGCGACGGGCCGGTTCGCCTGCTGAGCATCGGCGTGGCCGGCGCCCCGGCCGACGGCAACTCCTACCAACCGGCGCTCGCCGGCGGCGGGCGCTACGTCGTGTTCACCTCGAACGCCGACAACCTGATCGCCGGCGACGACAACGGCAAGCCCGACGTCTTCGAGCGCGACCTCCAGACCGGCGCCATCCGCCGGGTCAGCACCGGCGCGGGCGGCGCCCAGGCCGACGGCCCGTCATCGAACGCCGCGGTCAACGCCAGCGGGCGCTTCATCACGTTCGCCTCGGCCTCGACCAACCTCGTCGGCCATCAGAAGAAGCCGGCCGAGGAGGTCTACGTCCACGACACGGCCAACAACCGGACCGCCCTGGTCAGCGTCGGTCGGGGCGACAGGCGCCAGAACGCCGCCGTCAACCCCCCGTTCAGCCAGATCTCCTCGATCAGCGCCGACGGACGCTACGTCGCCTTCGACTCCGACGCGACCAACCTCACCCCCCGGGCGACCAACGGGCACACCAACGTCTACGTCCGCGACCGGACGCTCCACCGGACGGCGATGGTCAGCCTCAGCAACACCGGCTCCGCCGGGAGCGACGACAGCTTCGCCCCGGCCATTTCCCCGGACGGCCACTTCGTGATCTTCGACTCCCTGGCCGACGACCTCGCCCCGGGGGCCGCGCCCGGACCGAACGTCTACGTCCGCGATCTCGGCCGGGCGAGCACGACCACGGTCGACGTGAGCACCGACGCCCACCCGCGGAGCCCCGAGCTCCAGGCCGGGCTCCTCCAGCAGCCGGCGATCGCGCGCAACGGCACGGTCGGCGTCTTCGAGTCGGGCGCCGACAACCTGGTCGGGACGGCGTCCAACGGCGTCGAGAACGTCTTCATCCGACTGCTCCCCGCCCCGCGGACGATCGCCGTCCGCCGGCCGGCGCCGATCGAGACCGCCCGCCCGACGATCGACTACCGGGCCGACGACCCGTTCGCCACCTTCGGCCTCTGCCAGATCGACGGTCAGCGCCGGATCTGCCCGCTCGGCCGCTTCCGGCTCCCGACCCTCGCCCGCGGCGTCCACACCCTCAGCTTCGGCGCCGGCGGCCTCGGCATGCTCTTCGACCCGGCGCCCCTCGTCACCACCTTCCGCGTGCGCTGACTCAGGGGCGCCCTCAGCCGGCGATCGCGAAGACCACCGTCGCGGCGGCGGACGCGGCCGAGGGCCGGCCGACCACGAGCCGGTAGCTCCCCCGCGCGAGGCGGCGACCGCTCCGAATGAGGCTGATCGAGACCCGGTTCGTCCCGACCCTGTCGGCGTGGACGATCCGCGCCGGCAGGCGGGTCCACGCCCCGGCTCCGCGCGCGCGTTCGATGCGGATCACCGACTGGGCCGCGTTGGGCGAGCTGTAGGTCAGGGTCACCCGCGACTGGCCGGCCACCCGCGCCGGGGAGACGCGGAGGTTGCCCGGGGTCAGGCGGCCGGCCGCGCCCGGGTTGAACACCTCGCTGCTCTGGAGGAAGGTCCCGTCGTAGCGCTGCCCCCCGGCGATGAGCACCCGGCCGCCGGGCAGCGGGGCCGCCGTCGCCTGGCCGCGCGGCGTGGCCAGCGCGCCGACGCTCGACCAGCGCCCGCTCCCCGGGTCGAAGGTCTCGGCGCTCGCCAGGTCCCCGTGGTTGCCGAAGCCGCCGGCCACGAGGACCCGGCCGGTGGGGAGCGGCGTCGCGGTCGCGAACCCGCGGGCGTCGGCCATCGACCCGACCGGCGACCAGGCGTCCGTCGCCGGGTCGTAGGTCTCGGCCCCGGCGGTGAACCCCGACGGCCGGTCGCCGCCCCCGGCCACGAGGACGCGGCCGTTGCCGAGCAGGGTGCCCGTGTGGTTGGCCCGCGCCTCGTGCATGTGGCCGGCCGGCGACCAGGCGTTCGTCCGCGGGTCGAACAGCTCGGCGCTCGCCAGCTGGCGGTCCTTGGCGTCGTACCCGCCGGCGACGAGCACGCGCCCGTCGCGCAGCAGGTCGGCCGTCGCGTGGTCGCGGGCGCCCGCCAGGCTCCCGACCGCGCTGAAGCCGCCGGTCGCCGGGTCGAACACCTCGGCGCCGGCGATCGCGTGGCCGCTCAGGTTGCGCCCGCCGGCGATCAGCACCCGTCCGTCGAGGAGGAGGGTCGCCGTGGCGAACGCCCGGGGGACGGTCATCGGCCCGAGCTCCGTCCAGGCGTTGGTCGCCGCGTCGTAGATCGACGCGCTGGCCAGGAACTGGACGGTCAGGTTCGCCCCCCCGGCCACGAGCACCCGCCCGTCGAAGAGCGTCGTCGCCGTGTGGCCGAAGCGGGGCGAGACGAGCGGCGGGGCGGTGGCCCAGACGCCCGACGCCGGGTCGAAGATCTCGTTCGAGGCGAGGAACCCCGAGTAGCCGAAGCCCCCGGTCAGGAGCACCCGCCCGTCGCCGAGCACCGCCGGGGCGGCGAGCATCCGCGGGCTCGGGAGCTGACGGGCGCCGACGAACCCGCCGGTCCCGGCGGCGGCGAGCCCGGGGAGGGCGCTCGCGGCGAGGGCGAGGGCGAGCGCGGTCGCGGTCGCGGTCGCGAGGAGGGCGAGCCCCGCCGCGCCTCGGGTGACCCCCCGGCGGGCCCGGCGTCTCACGCGACGAGCAGGAAGGCGAGGATGTTGCCGAGCTTCGGCGAGAACACGCTCGTGATATTGCCGACCCGGTCGGTCGCCCGCACCCGCGCCGTGTAGACGCCCGGCGGGATCTGGGAGCGGGGGTTCATCCGAAACGCCCAGTGACCGGCGTGGACGCGGACCGGGAAGAAGAGCGGCTTCGCGCACGCACGCAGGCGGAGCTTCAGCTTCCCGTCGTACCAGTAGCACCCGGGCTGGGTCGCCGCCGCCCGGGCCCCGGACCGCTTGAGGCTCAGGATCTGCATGGCCAGCTCGACCTTGCGCACCCCCGACGGGTCGCTCGCCGTCCCGGTGAGGAGGAGCCCGGCCCGGCCGAAGTGGACGGTCTGGTTGGCGTGGGGGAAGCCGATCGTCGCCGCCGGCGGGAGCCCGTCGACCACGTCGACGTGGAGCTCGGCCGAGCTGACGACCGTGTCGCACGTGGTCACGATGCTGACCTTCGCCAGGTAGGTGCCCGACTGGGCGTAGGCGTGGACGGCGGTCGGGAGCGCCCCGGCGTCGTCGCTCCCGTCACCGTAGTTGAAGTCGTAGAAGGCGACCGACGCCGGCGGGACGGTCGAGGCGACCGCCCCGAAGCGGACCGGGAGCAGCTGGCGGGGCCGGCGGTCGGACACGGCGAGGCCGACCGTCCCGGCGCACGCGTCGGCCGCCCGCGCGACCGGGCGCCCGCCGGCGGCCGCCGTCGTCCCCGGCTCGACGGCCCCGGCGGAGAGGGCGAGCGCGAGGGTCAGGATCGGGCTCAAGGCGAGAATCGACCGGCCGGTGCGCGTGGCGTTGACCGGCTGCGCCATAGCCCGGCGATGATAGACCCGGGGCTCGGGCCCCGCGCCGGTTGGCGTGAGCGTCCTCCGCGGTCGCTCGGGGAGGGCCACGGCGGGTCGCGGCATCACCGCTTCTGGGCTCGCGGTACGCTGGGGATGCATGGGAGCGCGGGCTTTGGCTAGGCGCTCGGCGTCTCCGTCGTCCACGGGCCGGGGAGCCGGCCGGCGCCCAAGCACGCGCCACGACGACCTCCTGGCTTTGCAACGCGGCGCCGGGAATGCCGCGGTGGCGCAGTTGCTAGCCCGGCCGGTGGTCAGTCGCGTGGTGGACACGCGGTGATCGCGCACCGCCCACGGCGCCAGGCGGGGCGTGCGTGCTCTCTGAAGGGTGCCGCGCCGCCGGGGGGCGCGGTCCGGTGAGCCGTCCGGCCGGCGGCGAGTATCGTCGCGGTCGTGGCACCGGCTGACACCACCGGCGAGGCCGCGCTCACCTGGAACGTGCCGTCGGCCCGTCTGCGGGTTCTGCGCCGCTACGAGGTTGGGGCGGCGACGCTGGCGGTGGGCGCGCTCGCCGCCGTGATCGGGCTGCTCGCCGGGAGCACCGCCGGCACGGCGGCCGCCGTGGCCGTGGTGATCGTCGCCGGGGGTCTCGCCGACCGGTTCGCCGGCCGGCGGGTCCGTGCCTGGTCGTACGCCGAGCGGGCCGACGACCTCCTCGTCCGCCGGGGGGTCATGTTCCGCCGGATGTCGGTCATCCCCTACGGCCGGATGCAGTACGTCGAGGTCACGGCCGGTCCGTTCGAGCGAGCGTTCGGCCTGGCCACCGTCCAGATGCATACGGCGGCCGCGGCCAGCGACGCCCGCATCCCCGGGCTGGCGGCCGCCGAGGCCGGCCGCCTGCGCGACCAGCTCACGTCGCTCGGCGAGGCCCAGGCGACCGGGCTGTGACCGACCCCGAAGGCCGCCGACCGCCACCGCCACCGCCACCGGCGCCACCGCCTCCGCTGCCCCCGACCACCGGGTCGCCCCAGCCCGTGATGACCGGCCTCGGCGGCGACTGGCAGCGCCTGCACCCGCTCTCGCCCCTGGTCAGGGCCGGGCGGGGAGCGATCCCGCTGCTCGTGGTGGTGGCGATCCCCGTGCTCGGCAACCAGCGCCGATCCCGGAGCGACGACCTCGTCCAGGTCGCCATCATCGCCGCCATCCTCGGGCTCGGCGTGGTCTCCTGGCTGGTCACCCGGTGGCGGGTGGCCGACGGCGTCCTCCGGGTCGAGAGCGGGCTCATCCGCCGGACGTCCGAGCGCTTCCCGCTCAGCCAGATCCAGGCGATCGACACGGTCCGCCCCGGGCTGGCCCGCATCTTCGGCCTCGCCGAGCTGCGGATCCGCCTGGCCGGCGGGAGCGGGCGGGCCGGCCGCCTCGCCTACCTCTCGGGCGCCGACGCCGAGCGCCTCCGAGCCCGCCTGCTCGCCCTGAGCCACGGCCTCGCCGAGGCGACCCCGGCCCCGCCCGAACGGCCGCTCCTCGCCGTGCCGCCCGGCCGGCTCGCCGCCTCGATCCTCCTGAGCGGGCCCGGAGTCACCCTCGCCCTGGTGGTGGCGTCGCTCGTCCTGCTCACCGAGCTCGCCCCGGGCGCCCTCGCCGCCGTCCTCAGCGGCGGGGCCGCCCCCCTGATCGGCGTCGCCTTCGGCCTCACCCGCCGCTTCAACCTCGAATACCGACTCACCGTCGCCGAGGCGCCCGACGGCCTGCGCCTGCGGTCGGGCCTCGTCCAGATCTCGGCCGAGACGATCCCGGAGGGACGGATCCAGGCGATCCGGATGGTCGAGCCGCTCGCCTGGCGGCCGTTCGGCTGGTGTCGCCTCGAGGTCGACGTCGCCGGCCAGAAGTCCCGCGGCCGCCAGGACCGCAACCAGGCCCGGGCCGGGCGGGCCCTGCTCCCGGTCGGCAGCCGCGACCAGGGCGCCTTCCTCCTCGGTCGGGTCTTCCCCGACCTCCCGACCGGACGATCCGCGCCGCCGGCCCGGGCGCGGTGGAAGTCGCCGCTGCGCTTCCGCTTCCTCTCCTGGGCGGCCAACGACCGCTACGCGGTCACCACGAGCGGGCGGGTGCGGCGGGTGACCGACTGGGTGCCCCTGGCCAAGGTCCAGAGCATCCGCCGGGTCGAAGGCCCGGTCCAGCGTCGCCTGGGTCTCGGCAGCATCCACCTGGACACGGCCGGCCGGCGGGTCCACGCGGTCGTGCGCGACCGGGACGGCGCCGAGGTCGCCGAGCTGATGGCCGACCTGCCCGACCGCTGCCGCCGGGCCCGGCGGGCCCAGGACGACCGGCGGGCCCGGGCCGGCGCCGACCCGCCCGGCTGACCGCGCTCACCCCCGGCGCTTGGACCGGCGGGAGTAGAGGACGCCGGCGGCGAAGCCGATCGTCAGGAAGAGGATGATCACGACGATCAGCGGGGTCTTCGTCGTCGTTCCGATCCAGTCGACCGACACCGACTGGGAGTTGAGGACGGCGAACACGGCGACCAACCCGCCGATCACCGCGCTGGCGACGGTGCGCGACCGGCGGGTCGCCGGCGGCTTCGGCGCGGGTGTCTGGTCGACCGCCATGCCCGACGCACACTACCCGGGTGCTCAGGCGAAGAGGAAGGTCACGGCGGTGACGGCGTAGACGGCGAGGAGCTGCACCCCGTCGAGCCAGGTCGACTCGCCCCGGCTGGTGACCTGGACGGAGATGAGGATGGCCAGGACGAGGGCGGCGATCTCGTAGCCGTTGAAGATCAGGGCCATCGGGTGGGGCCCGACGAACGGGGAGAGGAGGACGAGGACGGGGATCGCGAACAGGGCGATCTGCGAGCTCGACCCGATCGCGATGTTGACGGCCAGGTCCATGCGGTTCTTGAAGGCGACCGACACGGCCACCCAGTGCTCGGCGGCGTTGCCGACGATGGCGACGACGATCGCCCCGATGAAGAACTGGCTGAGGCCGGCCGAGCGGGCGGCGCCGGTGATCGAACCGACGAGGATCTCCGACATCACGGCGATCACGAGCCCGGCGAGCCCGAGCAGGCTGACGGCGCGCCGGGTCGACCAGGCGGTCTGGACCGTCTCCTCGGGCGGGTTGAACAGGTCGCGGTGGGTCTTCAGCGAGAAGAGCAGGAGCGCGGCGTAGCCGACGACGAGGACGGCGGCGATGACCAGCGAGAGGGACTCGACGCTCCCGCCGTAGTCGACGAGCTGAGCCCCCGCCGCGGGGAGGCGCCCGCCGCGCGAGAGCTCGTAGACGGCGGGCAGGACGACGGCGGCCACGGCCAGCATCAGGGCCGACGACTGGGCGGTGGCCGCGGCGTCGCTGAACCGCTGGCGCTCGCGCCGGGCGCCGCCGGCGAGCATCGAGGCGCCGAGGACGAGGAGGATGTTGCCGAGGATCGACCCGACCAGCGACGCCTTGACCACCTCGTGGAGGCCGTCGGCGAGCGCGAAGATCGCGATGATCAGCTCGGGGGCGTTGCCGAAGGTCACGTTCAGGAGGCCGCCGATCCCGGGTCCCGACCGGGCGGCGAGCTCCTCGGTCGCGCGCCCCATCAGGGCGGCGGGCGGGATCACCCCGACCGCCGAGCAGGCGAAGACGACGAGGTCGGGCGCCCCGAGCGCGGCGAGGACGACGGCGACCGGGATGAACGGACACAGGAGCAGGGGCCAGCGCTGGCCGGCAGGCTCGGCCGCCGCCTCGGGCTTCGTCTCGTCTGGTTGTGGAGCCGCCTCCGTCATTCCACCGTCCCCGGAGCGAGGATCTGCTCGCGCTCGGCCAGGCGGTTGGGCCGCCGGATCTGGGCGTCGCGGCGTCGCCGCTCCTCGGCCGGCGTCTGCCGGCGCTGCGTCGGCGTCGTGGTCGGCGTCGGGGTCGTGGTCGGGGTCGGGGTCGGCCGGCGGTCCTCCCCGACGGCGACCATGGCCGCGAGACCGGCCGCCTCGTCGCCCACCTTCATCACGGTCCCGCCGGGGACGAACCCGGCGCGGTCGGCGTCGACCATGCCCATCCAGCGGACAAGCGTCGAGCGCGAGTCGGCGACCGTGCGTTCCACGGCGACTACCTCCGGTGGGTCCGCTGGGCGGGCAGGCCGGGGAGCGTACATCCCGCGGTCCTCCCCGCGACCCGCCCGACCGGCGGCCCCGGCGAACGCGCCGGCGCCAGGCGGCGATCGCCGGCGGAGCCGGCGCTACCCTTTGGGCGGTGCCCCGATCAGCGGCAGGGCAGTGAACGGCGCGCGGCGTCTGGGGACGGCTTCGGTGCCGAGCCGGGTGGCCTCCGGGGCCCAGGCCCGGACGCTCGACCCGGCCTCCCTGCCCGACCACGTGGATCGCCTCTTCCGGGCCGCCTGGGCCCTCTCCGGCTCCCGCGAGGAGGCCGAGGACCTGGTCCAGGAGACGTTCGCCCGGGTGCTGGCCAAGCCGCGGGTGCTGCGCAACGACGACGACATCGGCTACCTGCTGCGGGTCCTGCGCAACACCTTCCTGACCACCCGGCGGACGGCGAGCCGCCGACCTCGGACGCTCGCCACGCCGGAGGACCTCGAACCGCCCGATCGCCGGACCGGCGCGACCGCCGAGGCGTCGCTCGAGGCGCGCGAGACGTTCGCGGCGATCGCCGGCCTCCCGCCGAAGTACCGGGAGGCCCTGGTCGCGGTCGACGTCGTCGGCCTCTCCTACCGGGAGGCGGCCCGGGCCTTCGGCACCCGGGAGGCGACGATCACCAGCCGCCTCTACCGCGCCCGCCAGCAGGTTGTCCGTAGCCTGGATGGATCGCCGCCCGGTGGAGTCCTATAGGTCGATGAGCCATCTACATCGTGATATCGCCGCGCTCGCCGACGGGTCGCTACGAGGAGCCGGGCCTGCGCGAGCGCATCGCCGCCTCGCCCGAGCTCCAGGCCCTGCTCGACGAGCAGCGGCGGGCCGTCGCCGTCACCCGGGCCGCTCGCCCGGCGGCCCCGCCCGCCCTGCGGAGCGCCCTGGCCGCCGCGGCCCGGCCGGCGACCCCGCGTCCGCGCCGGCCGATGCTCGGCTTCGCCGTGGCCACGGCCGGGGTGATCGCCCTGGCCGTCGTCGCCCTCCTCCCGAGCGCCCCGTCCCCGTCGGTCGCCGCGGTGGCCGCCCTCGCCGCCCGCGGGCCGGCCGGCCCGGGGCCGGCGGTCGATCCGTCGCCGGCGCACACACTCCGCGCCCAGGTCGCCGGCGTCCGCTACCCCAACTGGCAGGAGGCGTTCGGATTCCGGGGCACCGGGGCGCGGACCGACCGGCTCGACGGCCGCGCGACGATGACCGTCTACTACGCCAAGCCGACCCGGGCGACGGTCGGCTACACGATCGTCGGCGGCCCGGCCCTGCCCGAGCCCGCCGGCGCCACCTCCTCCGAGGTGAGCTCCGGCACCCGCTACCTCGGGCTGACCCGCGGCGCCCGGACGATCGTCACCTGGCGCCGGGCCGGTCACACCTGCGTGATCTCGGCCACCGGCGTGCCCGTCGGCACGCTCCTGCGCCTGGCCGAGTGGCGCTACGACGCCACCCCGGCCTAGCCGCGCCCGTAGCTCCGAGTTGTCAACAAGATCTTGGGCGGTATTATCCCCCCGTGGAGCCCGCGCCCTCTCGTCGTCCGGTCCGCATGACCCGACGTTCGTCCCGGGGCCGGGCACCCGACGAGGGGTGCACTTCGGGGTGGGCGGCTTGGGCGGGCGAGCGCGGGGGCGGTCGATCTCGACTTCGACGTCCCCGACCGATCGTCCCGGCTCGGCCTGCCAAGACATGAACGAGTGGAGGAGAGCAGCGCATGGGACAACTTGAAGGAAAGTCGCTCGGACAGCTGGCGGCGGTGGCCATCGGCCTGGCCTACGCGGTGGGTGGCGTCATCGGGTTCGCGGTCACCGGCTTCGCCCACCCGGTGGCCCAGGTCGGGCACAAGTTCCTCGGCCTGACCCTCAACCCGTTCCAGGATCTGATCCATCTGGCGATCGGGTTGCTCCTGATCTGGGCGGCGACCCGCGACACGGCGGTCACCGAGGGCGTCCTCCTCGGGGTCGGCGGGATCTACATCGTCGCCGGGATCACCGGCCTGATCTACGCGCACATCCCGGTGATCACGATCACCACGTCCGGCAACGCCGACAACTACCTGCATCTGGTGACCGGCGCCACGGCGATCCTCGCCTCGCTGGTGTCCGCCTCGGCCACCGGTCACAAGCGGCGAAGCGCCGCCTACTGATCGAAGCTCCCCGGTCACGGCCGCGCGCCGGCGGCCGTGACCCCGTGGGGACGTCGTGACCGAGGGGAATCCGAACCTGTTCGAGGTGCTGGCCGACCCGGTGCGCCTGGCCATCGTCCGCCTCCTCTCGAGCCGAGGGACCGGGACGCTCGGCGAGCTCGCCGAGGAGGCCGGGGTCCACGCCAACACGGTGCGCCACCACGTCGCCGAGCTCGAGGCGGCCCACGTCCTCGAGCGCGAGCACGCGACCCCCGAAGGGCCGGGCCGCCCGCACGTCCGCTACCACCTGAGCTCCGGGTGGCGCCTGCCGAGCAGCGACCTGCGCGGGCTCGGCGAGCTCCTGAGCGCCCTCGTCGTCCGCCTCGGGCCCACGACCGCGGAGGTGGACCGGCTCGGCCGCGAGTGGGGGCGCTCGCGCGCCGGCCACCCGACCGGCGATCCCCTCGACGAGCTGCCGCGCCTGCTCGAGGGGCTCGGGTTCGACGCCGAGGTCGACGGGTCGGAGGTCCGGCTGCGGTCGTGCCCGTGCGCGTCGATCTCGCCCGCCCACCCCGAGCTGATCTGCCGCCTGGCCGAGGCGGTCATCGACGGCGTGGTCGAGACCGGCGCCCGGCGGCTCCGGGTCGCCTCCACCGACCACCACCCCGAGCGCCGCCGGTGCACGATCCGCCTGGGCGCGCGGATACCCGAGGCGTCGCTCCACGCGTGAGTCAGGCCGGCGGGCCGACGGCCACCCGGTGCTCGCGGCCGGGAGCCGCCCAGCGCAAGAGCCGCCGCCCCTCGGCGGCGACGGCGGCGGCCTCGCGCCGGCTCAGCCGGCGCAGGGGCTCGATCGCCAGGGTGGTCACGCCCGCCTGGACCGCCTGCTCCCAGGTCGCCGCGACGAACCCGTCGACCAGGACGGTGCCCGGCCGGGTGTTCGGCGGCCTCGAGCGCCGGCATCGTCGCCCGCTCGAGCAGGAGCTGGCGGCGAGCAGCGCCCGGTTGAGCGCCCGCCGGCCGAGCAGCTCAGATGTTGAAGAAGTCGAGGCCGACGCTGTCGAGCGCGCTCTGGGCATGGGCGTTCAGGATCGTCAGCTGCCCGCTCCAGATCAGGACGCCCATGGCGATGAGCACGACGCCGCCGACCACGATCACCGCCTGGAAGTGGCGCTTGACGACGGCGAAGACGGCGGTCATCCGGCCGAAGGCGAGCGACGTGGCCAGGAACGGGATGGCCAGGCCCGCCGAGTAGCAGGCGAGGAGGAGGGCGCCGTGGGCCTCCGAGCGCGACAGGGACGCGGCCCCGAGGATCGCGGTCAGCGTCGGCCCGACGCACGGGGTCCAGGCCACGGCGAAGGCCGCGCCGGCGACCAGGGGGCCGCCCTTCCCGGCGCGGGCGAGGAGCCCCTCCACGTGCCACTCGCGGTTGAGCCGGGGGATCACGGGCGAGGCGATGAACACGACGCCGAGGGCGATGATCACCCCGGCGGCGACGTGCTCGAGTGTGGCCCGGTGCGACTGGAGGGACGAGCCGAGCGCGGTCGCCCCGAGCCCGAGGCAGATGAAGATGGCCGAGAAGCTGGCCACGAAGAGCAGGCTCGGCCCGAGGACCCGGCGGGCCCCGGCCGCCTCGAGGTCGCGCGGGGAGACGCCGACCACGGCCGAGAGGTAGCCGGGGACGAGCGGGAGCACGCAGGGCGAGAGGAACGAGACGAGCCCGGCGGCCAGGGCGGCGAGCACGCCGACGCCCGAGGCCGGATCGGTCATCCCGGGTTGCTGGTCGGGGCCACCACGGTCCCCTGATGGTAGATCGCCCGCCACCGGCCGGCCCCACCCTCCCAGACCGTCGACCGGCGGGTGACCCGATCGCCCTGGACGAGGGTGTCGGTCAGCAGGTAGGCGTCCGGCCCGAGCCGCCGGCAGTGGAAGCCCTCCCCCCGCCAGTCGTCCTGCGCCGGGCGGCGGCGCCGCTCGGCGACCACGTCGAGGACGAAGTCGCGGCTGTAGCGCCGCCCCGAGGCCCCGACCTCCCAGAAGTCGTCGGTGACCATCTCGGCGATCTCCTCCCTGCTGCTCCCGGACAGGCCGCGGTGGAAGAGCGGCTCGCGCGCGCGGAGCTCCTCGAGGACGCCCAGGTGCCGTGGCGCTCGCCGAGGCGCTCGGGTGTGAGCTCGTCACGGCCGATGTCCGGCTCGCCCGGGCGCCCGGACCGGTCTGCCCGGTCACCGTGGTGGACCGCTGAGCGACCCTCGGCCGACCACCCTGAGCGGCCCCGGCGCACCACCCTGAGCCGCCCTCAGCGGACCACCCGGTAGAGGCGGGCGAGACGGTCGGCCGGGACGCCGGCGAGGAAGGCCCAGCGGATCAGCACCCAGGTGGCCACCGTCCGGAGCACGCCGAGCCGCCGCCAGCGCCGCCCGGAGGTCAGCGCCGGTCCCGGAAGGCAGGCGGTCCGGCCGTGGCGCTCGAGACGGCGGGCGAAGTCGTAGTCCTCCATGATGGCCAGGCTCCGGAAGCCGCCCAGCGCGTCGAAGGCCGTCCGCCGGACCCAGATCGTCGAGTCGCCGTAGTAGACGCCGAGCCGGCGCTGGAGCCCGTACCAGGCGCCGAGCACCCGGGCGAAGCGATCGTCCCCGTCGAAGCGCAGGGCGAAGTTCCCCCCGACGGTCGACGGGTCCTCGAGCGCCCGGGCGATCGTCGCGTGGGCGCCCGGCGGGAGGCGCGAGTCGGCGTGGAGGAAGACGAGGACCTCGCCGCCGGCCACGGCGGCCGCCGCGTTCATCTGGGCCGCCCGGCCCCGGGGCGCGGCGATCACCCGGGCGCGGGCGGCGGCCCGAACCACCGTGTCGTCGCCCGAGCCGCCGTCGGCGAGGATCACCTCCCAGTCGCCCGCGAGTCCGTCGAGGTGGTCGAGGAGGCCGCCGACGGCCCGCGCCTCGTCGAGCACGGGCACGAGCACCGAGAAGCTCACGTCAGCGCCGCGCGGATGTCGGACGGGGTCAGGGGGTCGACGAGCAGGGCGCGGGCGTCCGACGGGTCGTCGAGGTCGCGCTCGGCCCGCAGCAGGCCGATCCGCAGGCCGGCGTCCTCGGCCGCGGCGATGGTCAGCTGCAGGACCCGGGGGCCCCCCCAGGCGGCCGCCGCCAGGGCGAAGAGCTCGGGCCGGGGCTCGCGCAGGCCGACCAGGTAGTAGCCGCCGTCGGTCGCCGGCCCGAGGGTCACGTCGCAGCCGTGGGTCAAGTCGTCGAACGCCGCGGCCGCGTGCTCGGGGCCGAGGGCGACGGCGTCGGCCCCGACGACGAGCAGCGGCCCGCCGGCCCGCCCGAGGACGTGGTCGACGGCCGCGGCGATCCGCTCACCCAGGCTCCCCTCGACCTGCTCGAAGAGGCCCACGCCGTCCGGGACGAGCCCCCGGACGAGCGCCGGCGCTCCGGTGTGGCCGAGGAACGCGCCCCCCGGAGCCGCGGCGCCGGCCCAGCGGGTGGCCCGGGCGATCAGCGCGGCCTGGAGCCGGGCGCACCCGGCGGCCCCGAGCAGCGGCTCGAGCCGGGTCTTGCAGGCCCCCGCCACCGGCGCCCGGGCGAGGACGAGGGCGGCCGTCACTAGACGGCGCAGCGGTAGGCGGCCGGGAGGCTGCCGTCGGCCAGGCGGTGGCCGAGGAAGCGCTCGACGACCAGCCTCTTGGCCTCGGCGAGGCCGACGTCGGGGCCGGCGACCAGCAGGTCGGGACTCGTCTCGAGGTCGGCCCCGACCGGATGCCAGTGGCTGCCGTCGGCGGTGACGGTCAGCTCGGGGACGAGCGTCGCGTCGGAGACCTCGAGACCGGCGTCGGCGTGGCCGCGGGCGACCATCGGCCGGACGGCGAAGTCGGCGGCCGGGATGCCGCGCGCGGCCAGCAGCGCGGCCAGCGCCGGCGCCTCGCCGGCGTTCTCCGGGGTCTCGGTCATCGCCACGCGGATGCGCAGGCCGAGCGCCCGGGCCCGCTCGAGCCCGGCCAGCGCCCGCGCCCACGAGCCGGCGCCCCGCCAGCGGTCGTGCGTCTCCGGCCGGGCGCCGTCGAGCGACGTCTGGAGGATCAGGTCCTCCAGGCCGCGGAGGCCCTCGAGCACCCGGGCACGCCGGCCGGTGTCGAAGAGCATCGCGTTGGTCAGGCACACCGTCGGCAGCCGGGCCGCGGCGTAGGCGAGGATCGCGCCGATCTCCGGCTCGACGAACGGCTCGCCGCCCGTCAGGTAGAGCTCGGTGAAGCCCTCCCCCACCGCCTCGTCGACCACGGCCCGGAACCGGTCGAGGCCGAGGGACCGTGGCCGGGCCGCGGGGGAGGAGGCGACGGCGCAGTACGAGCAGGCGAGGTTGCAGTGGAAGTTGGTGTAGATCCACAGCCGCGGCGGGAACGCCGCCGAACCGAACAGCGGCGCGACGGGCAGGTCGTCCGCGGCCAAGTCCGGCGGTGCCTCCCCCAGGCCGGCCGCCTCCCCGAGCGGCAGCGCGTCGCGGTAGACCTGGTAGCGGCCGCGGCTGCGCTCGGCCGGGGGGACGACCTCGAGGCAGGTCGTCCACCAGCCGGTCTCCACGGTCACCGCGAACGCCTCGGGGAGCCCGGCCGCCCGCAGCGACGCCGCCTGGGCCCGCCAGTCGTAGGGCAGCCCGACCAGCTCGGCCCGCGCCTCCCCGTCGCGGCAGTCGACCAGCGCGTACCAGCCGACCCGGCGGCCGTCGTTGGCCGGGCGACCGATCGTCCCGACGTTGACGACCAGCGTCCCGGCCACCCGCCGCTGCCAGGGGATCCCCGTGTGGGTGCACAGGAGCAGGTCGGCCCCGCTCGCCTCGACCCGCGCGCCGAGCTCGCCTTCGTCCAGCGACTCCCACATGAAGTCGTTGATGGCCAGCGGCGAGCCGTGGACCAGGTGGACGTCGACCCCCGCGCAGGTGAAGCGGCGCTCGTCCGGGAGCTCGCGCATCCAGGCGGCGAAGGCCGGCCCGGTGTGCGCCCGCGTGTAGTCGTAGAGGACCTGGGCGTAGTGGTTGTCGCGCGGGTCGCGGTAGCCGCAGCCGCAGTCCTCGTCGCCCCGGCCGATCGCCACGTCGTAGTTGCCGGCGATCGTCTCGACCCCGTCGAGGAGCGGCCAGACGGCGTCGCACTCGGCGCCGAAGCCGCCGAGATCGCCGAGGCAGAAGACGCGCTCGGCCCCCCGCCGGGCGGCGTCATCCAGGAACGCGCGCAGCGCGTAAGGATTGGCGTAGACGCCGCCGCATACCGCGAGCCGCATACCCGCGAAGATATCGCCATGCTCCCCATCCCCCGCCTCGCCGTCCTCGGGGCCGGCCCGATCGGCCTCGAGGCGGCGCTCGCCGCCGCGCGCCGCGGCTGGCCGTGCACCGTCTACGAGCGGGCCCCCACCGCCGGCGGCCACGTCCGCGCCTGGGGCCACGTCCGGCTGTTCACGCCCTGGTCGATGAACGTCTCCCCCCTTGCCCGGGCCGCGCTCGGCGAGGCCGCGCCCGACGGCCCCGGCCTCCCCACCGGGGCCGAGCTGGCCGACCGGCTGCTCGACCCGCTGGCCCGCCTCCCGGCCCTCGCCCCGACGCTCCGACTCGCCAGCGAGGTCGTCGCCGTCGGCCGGGACGGCCTCCTCAAGCACGAGGCGATCGGCTCGCCCGCCCGCGCCGGCCGCCCGTTCCGCCTGCTCGTTCGCGACCGGAGCGACGGGTCCGAGCGGATCGAGCGGGCCGACGTCGTGATCGACGCGACCGGGACCTACGGGAACCCGAACGCCCTCGGCGACGGGGGGATTCCCGCCCCGGGCGAGGACGGCCAGGCCGCGAGCATCCGCCGCGACCTCCCGGACCTCGCCCGCGAGGCGGCCGCCTGGGCCGGCCGGCGGATCCTCCTGACCGGCGCCGGCCACTCCGCCCAGACCGCGGCCCGGGCGCTCGCCGAGCTCGCCCGCGACGCCCCCGGGACGAGCGTCGTCTGGGCCGTGCGCAACCCGGCGCCCGACTGGTCGGCGCTCGACGGCGATCCCCTCCCCGAGCGCGCCCGCCTCAGCGCGGCCACCCGCGCGCTCGCCGCCGGGGCGAGCCCGGCCGTCGAGCTCCAGCCCGGCCGAGTCACCGAGGCGCTGCGCGACGGCGGCGACGGTCGCGTGGCGGTCCTGCTCCGGAATGGGGAGATGATCGAGCAGGAGTTCGATCGCATCCTCGCCCTCAACGGCGGGGTCGGCGACTTCGCCATCTACCGCCAGCTCCAGGTCGCCGAGTGCTACGCGACCTGCGGTCCGCTCAACCTCGCCGCGGCGCTCCTCGGGGAGGCGGGCGGCGACTGCCTGGCCCAGGCCGGCCACGGGGCCGAGACGCTGCGCAACCCGGAGCCCGGGTTCTTCATCCTCGGGGCCAAGTCCTACGGGCGCGACAGCCGCTTCCTCCTCGGGGTCGGCTGGCGGCAGGTGGCCGACGTCTTCGGGCTGCTCGATGGTTGAGCTCCTCCGCCGGCTCGAGCAGGCCACCCGGCCGGTCTCACCCGAGCTCCGGGCCGCCCTCGACCGGCGCTGGGCGGAGCTCCCCGACCGCGTCCGGACCCCGGCCCAGGCGCTCGGGCGCCGCTCGGCCGGATGCGAGGGGACCCACGGGGTCTTCCCCCGCTGCAACCTCGCCTGCACGCCCTGCTACCACTCGCGCGAGGCCAATCGCGTCCGGGTCGACGGGGACCACACGGCGGCCGCCGTCGACGCCCAGATGGCCCTGCTCGAGACCATCCGCGGACCCGGCCAGAACGCCCAGCTGATCGGCGGGGAGGTCACGCTCCTCGGACCGGACGAGCACGCCCGGGCCCTGGCGGCGATGGAGCGCCACGGTCGCAAGCCGATGAGCATGTCCCACGGGGACTTCGACTACGACTACCTCGAGCGCCTGGCCGTCGGCCCGGACGGGCGCGTCCGCTTCGGCCACCTGTCGTTCGCCGGCCACTTCGACTCGATGATGTTCGGCCGCCGCGGGCTCCGCCGCCCGGCCGGCGAGGCCGACCTCAACCCCTACCGGGCCCGCTTCTGCGAGCTCTTCCGCCGGCTCGAGCGCGAGCACGGGGTGACCCACTACCTGGCCCACAACATGACCGTCACCCCGGCCAACGCGGAGGAGATACCCCGGCTGATCGCCGACGCCCGGGCGATGGGCTTCCGCATGTTCTCCTTCCAGCCGGCCGCCTTCATCGGCAACACCGCCCGCTGGAAGGGCGAGTTCCGGTCGGTCTCCGACGACGACGTCTGGGCGCTGATCGAGCGGGGGGTCGGCACCCGGCTGCCCTACCGGGTCTTCCAGACCGGCGACCTCCGGTGCAACCGCACGGCCTACGGCGGCTACGTCGGCGACCGCTGGATCCCCCTCCTCGACGACCGGGTCCCCGCGGACCTGGCCGCCCGCGACGCCTTCTACCGGACGTTCGGGCCGATGGACTTCGACGCGCCCGGTCCGGTTCTCGCCGCCCGGCTCGCCCGCCTCCTCGTCCCCCGGCCGGGGGCGGTGGCCGTGGCCGCCCGCTGGGCGGCGCGCTTCGTCGCCCGGGCCGGCGGCCTGGCCGCCCTGCGCCGTCACGGCTTCCGCCCGGTGACCTTCGTCATGCACAGCTTCATGGACGCCGCCGTCGTCCGCCCGGCCTGGAGCCTGCTGCGGGCCGGGGTGACCGCCGAGGACCCGGCCGTCCGGGCCGCCCAGGAGCGCCTCTCGGCCTGCTCCTACGCGATGGCCCACCCCGAGACCGGCGAGCTGATCCCGGCCTGCGCCCAGCACGCCGTCTACGACCCGGAGGAGAACGCCGTCCTCACCCGGGTCCTGCCGATGGCGTCGTAGGCAACTCGTCAGCCGGTGGCCGCGGCGGCGACGGCGCCGATCAACCGCGAGATGCGACCGCCCTGCCAGGCCAGGGGCGCCCGACCGGGCTCCTCGACCTCGAAGCGGGCCCCGGGGATCGCGTCGGCGTAGCGGCGGGCGGCGGCGAGCGGGTGACCGGGGTCGACCTCGTCGCGGCTCCCGACCACGACGGTCGGGACGGCGATCCGGCCGAGCTCCTCGAGCCGGTCGAACGGCCGCGACCGGGGCACGGCGGACAGGGCGTCGGCCACCGCCGCGGGGTGCTCGTGGGCGGCGAGGCGCTGGCGCAGGGCGGCGGCCACGGTCTCGCGGAAGGACGGTGGGACGGCGTCGAGGTCGTACGCGGCCGCGGCGAGGAAGCCCTCGACCCCGCCCGCGCGCAGGCCGGTGGCCAGGGCGTCCCAGCGGTCGAGGCCGGACGGGAAGCGCTCCGGGAGGTAGGCGGGCGTGATCAGGGCCAGTCCGGCGAGGCGGCCCGGGTGCTCGAGGCCGAAGCGGAGCGCCGTGTGCGCGCCCATCGAGACCCCGGCGAGGACGGCGCGCTCGATCCCCAGACGGTCGAGGAGGTCGACGAGGTCGCCGGCCAGGTCGGCGTAGGTGTAGGCGTGGGCGTCGGCGGGCGGGGAGGCACCGTGGCCGCGGGCGTCGTAGAGGACGACCCGGTGACCCGTTCGGGCGAGGGCGCCCGAGCCCATCAGCACGTAGCGCCGGGTCGCGGTCAGGCCGTGGAGGCAGACGACCGGCACCCCGGCGCCGGCCTCCTCGCAGGCGAGCTCCACCCGCCGATGTCTAGCAGCCGTAGGCTGTGTCGATGACCGTGATCGACGTCAGCGAGGCCGAGTTCGAGCGCGAGGTGATCGACCGGTCGCGGACCGTCCCGGTGGTCGTCGACTTCTGGGCCGGCTGGTGCGGCCCGTGCCGGGCCCTCGGACCGGTGCTCGAGGAGGTGGCCGGCCGGCGCGAGGGCGACGTCGTCCTGGCCAAGGTCGACACCGACGCCAACCCGGCGATCTCGGAGCGCTACGGGATCCAGGGGATCCCGGCGGTCAAGGCGTTCCGCGACGGGCGGGTGGTCGACGAGTTCGTCGGCGTCCAGGCCCGCGCCGTGGTCGAGCGGTTCTTCGACGACCTCGTCCCCTCGCCGGCCGACGCCCTCGTCGCCGCCGGGGACGAGGAATCCCTGCGCGCGGCGCTCGCCCTCGAGCCGGGGCGGGCCGACGCCACCCTGGCCCTGGCCCGCCGCCTGGTCGGTCGCGGGGAGCGCGACGAGGCCCTGGCCCTGCTCGGGGCCGTCGCCGGCGACTTCCAGGCCGAGGGGCTCGCCGCCCGCCTGCGCCTGGCCGGCGACGACCGGCTCGCCCCGGCCCTCGGCGCCCTCGACGACGACCAGGTCGTCCGCGGGCTCAACCTCCTGCTCGAGGCCGTACCCGGAGCCGGCGAGGCCCAGGACGACATCCGCCGGGTGATCGTCGGCGAGCTCGACCGGATCGGGGCCGACGATCCGCTCGCCCGGGACATGCGCCGCCGGTTGGCCGCCGCCCTCTACTGAGCGCCCTCCACCGTCTCGACCGGCTGGGGCGAGGCGCAGAACGCGCACTTGCGGGCCTGGCGCGGGATCTGGGAGAGGCACTCGGGGCAGGGCCGGGTCTCGGACTCGACCTCGACGCCGGTCTGGCGGCGCGCCATCAGGGCGTTGACCGGCCGCACGACGAAGAAGAAGACCGCGGCGGCGATCGAGATGAAGGCGATCAGCACGTTGATGAAGTCGCCGTAGAGGAACCGGCTGCCGTTGACCGTGAAGGTCAGACCCGAGAAGTCGGGCTTGCCGATGATCGCCGCGATGATCGGGGTGATCAGGTCCCTGACCAGGCCGGTCACCACCGCTCCGAACGCGGCTCCGATGACGATGCCGACCGCAAGGTCGACGACGTTCCCCCGCAGGAGGAACGTCTTGAAGTCCCTGATCATGTCTCGCCTCCGCTCCGCTCGGCTGGTCGGTGGTCCGACGTTAAGACCGGCGGGCGCCCGGTGCAAGGGTCAGAGCGCGAGTTGGGTCTGCGGCGCCGGCGGGTCGGTGCTCGGCGCCTCGAAGGCGGCGACCCGGACCCCGAGCAGGCGGACCGGACGGGCCGGGGCGTACTCCTCGAAGAGCTCGGCGGCGACCTGGCCGACGACCACCGGATCGCGGGTCGGCGCGGCGATCGTCCGGGCCCGGGTGACCGTCGTCCAGTCGTCGAGGCGTACCTTGATCGCGATGTTCCGTCCCCGCAGGCCCTTGCCCTCCAGCCGGCGGCAAAGGTCGGTCGCGAGGGCGGCGATCGCCGCCCGCTGGCGGGCCGGGTCGACCAGGTCGTAGTCGAACGTCGTCTCGGCCGACTGGGACTTCGTGTCCCGGACCGGCTCGACCGGGCTGTCGTCCTCGAAGTTGGCCCGGCGCCGGAGGTCGACGCCGTGGCGCGCGCCGAACGCCGCCTGGAGACGCTCGGTCGGCTGGCGGCTGAGCTCGGCGATCGTGACGATGCCCATCGCCTCGAGGCGCTCGACCGTCTTCGGCCCGATCCCCGGGATCAGGCGGGGCGAGAGGTCGCCGAAGCGGCGGGCGGCCTCCTCGCGCGTGAGGGCCACCGTCCCGGCCGGCTTGCGCAGGCCGCTGGCGATCTTGGCCAGGAGCTTGTTCGGTCCCCGGCCGATCGAGCAGGTCAGGCCCGTCCGGGCGCGGATCTCCGTGCGCACCCGGGCCATCGCCGCGTTCGGGGCGAGGAGCCCGGTCAGGTCGGCGTAGAGCTCGTCGAGGCCGACCACCTCGACCCGGTCGATCTGGCCGCGGACGATCTCCATCACCTCCCCGGAGACGGCGCGGTAGGTCGCGAAGTCGGGCGGCACGACGACGAGGTCCGGACAGAGCCGCCGCGCCCGGGCCAGGGGCATCGCCGAGCCGATCCCGTGCGCCGCCCGGGCCTCGTAGGAGGCGGTCGTGACCACGGCCCGGGGGCCGGATCCGGCGACCACCATCGGCTTGCCGCGGAGCTCCGGCCGCCGGCGGAGCTCGACCGACGCATAGAAGGCGTCCATGTCGAGGTGGGCGATTACACGCATCTTGTCTATTGTTCCGTGAGAAGCGTCTAATGGAAATCTAACGTTCGCTCCACTAGAGTTTGCTTACGCAGTAAGTCCCCGTCCCCGGCCCCTGGCCGGCCCACCAGGCCTCACGACCAGCGCACCGCCGGTCGCCGTCGTCGGAGTGCCCAGCAGACCGTCCACCGGCCTTCGCCGCGATCGCGGAGGGGCCGGATCCATCGAGCGGGGTCCACCGCACAGAATCCAGTCAGGGAGGTGCGCATGGGGATCGCGAGCCAGGTCAGCACCGAGCCGGAACGAGGAGCGGATGCCGGCCGCGCACCGACCGAGCCGCCGGGCGCCCCGCCGCGCGGAGGGGGCGGCCCACGAGGCAGCGAGCCTCCCGACCCGGCGACCTGGGCCGGAGTGACCCAGGTCGGCATCCGTGGTCTGGCCCGGAACGTCAGCTCGGTGGTGGCCGAGGTCGCGGCCAGCGGCCGTCCGGCCGTCGTGACCAAGCACGGGGCGCCGCTCGTCGCCATCGTCCCGATCGAGCCGGGCGACTCCCCCGACACCGTCCTCGCCCGAGCCACCTCCCACCTCGAGGAGCTCGCCGAGGCGGATCGGTCCGCCGGCCGGAGCCGCAGCGCCGCCGAGGTGTTCGCCGAGCTCGGACGCCTCGCCGACGCCATGGCGCGCGCGACCTCGCTCGAGCACCGGTGACCGGCGGTCAGTCGAAGCGGAAGTGGGAGCCGGTCGGGGCGATCGGCTCGTCTGCGCGCCCGAGCTCGCCGGCCGCGGCGGCCAGCGTCCGGGCGAAGGTGTCGGTGCTCGCCCCGATCAGGGCGATCAGCTCCTCGACCGGGGTCGCCTCGTCCTTGACGCCGTTGGCGTAGTCGGTCGCGTAGCCGATCAGCCCGTACGGGAGCTCCGCCTCGCCGGCCAGCGTCGCCTCCGGCCCGGCCGTCTGGCTGACCGCGCTCACCCCGCACTGGGCGAGCATGCGGATCTCGGTGCGCGTGTTGAAGCGCGGCCCGTCGACGTGGCCGTAGCAGCCCCCGTCGCGCGCCTCGTGCCCGGCGGCGGCCGCCCCGGCGAGGAGCGCCCGCCGGAGCGGCTCGCTGAACGGCCGCTCGAAGATCCAGTGGCCCCGTCCCCGCTCGCCCTCCGCGTAGAGCGAGCAGAGCGCCCCGTCGGGAAGGCGGTTGGCCAGGAAGTGGAGATCGTCGAAGACGACCAGGCTGCCCAGGCGGATGGTCGGATCGACCGCCCCGCAGACCGTGGCCGCCAGGATCGCCTCGGCCCCGGCCTCGCGGAGGGCGAGGATGTTCGCCCGATGGTTGACGTGGCTCGAGAGGCGGACGTGGCCCTCGCCGTGCCGCGAGACGTGGACCACCTCGAGCCCGGCGAAGCCGCCCTCGGTCACCACCACCGAGCCGAAGCGCGTCTCGATCGGTCGGGCCGCCGGCGACTCGAACGCCTCGAGCGCGTAGGTGCCCGACCCGGTGATGATGCCCAGCCTCACAGCCGGTGGATGCTACCCGGCGGGTCAGCGGGTGGCCCAGATCTCCCCGGTGTCCCCGAACCCGAGGGCCCGCTTGGTCGCCGGGGTCAGGTCGTAGTCGCGCCCGGCGACGTACGGCCCCCGGTCGATGACCGGGACCTGCACGGTCCGGTTGCCGAGATGGAGTCGCACGAGCGTGCCGCAGGGCAGCGTCTTGTGGGCCACTCCGAGCCGGGAGTCGGTCAGCGTCCCCCCGCAGGCCAGGGGCCCGCCCGGGCCGTACCAGGAGGCGCCGGCCAGGCGATAGACGTTGACCACGCCGACCGGCCGCAGGGCCGCCGGCTGGAGGCGGTCGCCGGCGAAGCGCACGCGCAGCGACAGGCTGCCCGGCGCGGCCGCCCGGAAGCTCAGGTCGTAGCGCCCGGTCGGGCTCGTCCTCCCCCGGGCGATCGTCGTCCAGCCGGGGCCGCGGCGCGCCTGGAGCGCGACCACGCCGGCCGCCGCGCCCGGGCGGATCGTCCCGGACACCGAGACGGGCCGCCCGACCAGGAGGTTGCGCCGGGTCGGCCAGGCGGAGATCGACGCCCGGGCGTCGGGCCGGGCGAGGAGCGGGACGAGCACGCCGCCGCTCGCCATGCCCCCGGACAAGCTCGGGTCGAGTTGGAGCCCGGCCGCCGTGCCCGGCGGTGACGGCCCGACGACGACGCCGGCCTCGGCCGGGGCGGCGGTCGCGCCGAGTCCGACGGTTCCGAGAGCGAGCATGACACGGCCAGGGCGAAGATCGAGTTGCGGCCTCATGGGCCTCCTTGTTTTTCCTGGCCTACGGGGTTAGCTGACGGGCTCGCGGCCGGCCTGGAGGCTCGCTGAGCGAGCTCCGGGCGACGGTCGCTACGGCCGCGGTGATGCGGCCGATTCGCCCCGGCCGGAGCTCGGCGCGTGCTGCGCCCGACTCCGGCAGATGGGTTCCCCGTTCGCGCCCGCACCGGCGAGCGCGACTCGGCAGACGAACAGTTGTTCGACAAAGGGTAGCGAGCCGTCGGACGGAATGTCCGGCCCGGCCCGGCCCGGCCGGAGGCGGGGCGGCGGATGACACAATCCAAGAGGTGACCAACCCAGACCGCCTCAGCCTCCTCGACGCCGAGCTGCTCGAGCTCGAGGACAGCCCGGCGCTCCACGCCCACGTCGCCTCGGTGCTCGTCTTCGCGGGCCCGGCCCCGACCCTCGCCGAGCTGACCTCGCACGTCATCGGCCGGCTCGGGCTGGTCCCCCGCTACCGCCAGAAGCTCGCCCGGGTGCCCTACGGCCAAGGGCGGCCGGTGTGGATCGACGACCCCCACTTCAACCCCGGCTATCACATCCGCCATGCGGCGCTCCCCCGCCCCGGCGACGAGCCCGCCCTGGCCCGGGTCGCCGGCCGGCTGTTCTCCCAGCGGCTCGACCGGACCAAGCCGCTCTGGGAGCTCTGGCTCGTGGAGGGCCTCGCCGACGGCCGCTTCGCCCTCATCGGAAAGACCCACCACGTGCTGGTCGACGGCGTCGACGACCTCGACCTGACGACGATCCTCTTCGACGCCGGCCCCGGGAGCGCGCCGGCGCCGGCGCCCACCACGTCCTGGGTCGCCCGGCCGGCCCCCTCGCGGGCCGAGCTCCTCGCCGCCGCCATCGCCGAGCGGGCGAGCGATCCGGCCGAGGCGGCGCGCGGCGTCCAGGAGCTCCTGCGCCGTCCCCGGGCGCTCGCCGACGGCCTCCGGCGCCGCCTCGCCCAGGTCGGCGGGCCGCTCGCCCTGCTCGGCGGCGACCCGCCGCCGCGGACGCCGCTCAACGTGCCGATCGGTCCCCACCGCCGCTACGCCTGGGTCGGGAGCGACCTCGACCGCTTCCGCGAGATCAAGACCGCCCTCGGCGGGACGGTCAACGACGTCGTGCTGACCGCGGTCGCCGGCGCCCTCGGCCGCTACCTGCGCGGCCACGGTCACGAGACCGACGGCCTCGTCCTCCGGGCGCTCCTCCCCGTCTGGGCCCCGGCCGACCTCGGCCTGGCCGGGGGGCGCGTCGAGATGGTCTACGCCCCCCTCCCGGTCGGGATCGTCGACCCGCGCGAGCGCTTCGCCGAGATCAGCCAGGCGATGGACGGCCTCAAGGAGTCGGGCCGGGCGGTCGACGCCCGGGTGCTGACCGAGCTCGCCGGCTTCGCCCCGTCGACGATCATCAGCCAGGCCGCCCGCCTCCAACCCCACGCCCGCCTGGCCAACCTGACCGTCACCAACGTCCCCGGGCCCCAGGAGCCGCTGTTCCTCCTCGGCCGCCGCCTGGAGACGATCTACCCGGTCGTGCCGCTGGCCGACCGCCAGGCCCTCGGCATCGCGGTGATGAGCTACTGCGGGCGGGTCGGGTTCGGACTCCTCGCCGACTACGACGCCATCCCCGACCTCGACGAGATCGCCACCGAGCTCGAGGCGGCCATCGACGAGCTGGCCGCGCTGGCCGGGAGCGCCCGCCGGCCCCGCCGCCCCCGCCGCGCCGACGGGCGGGCCGCCCCGGCCCCGCCTCCGGCCGGGGCGCCGGCGAAGACCGCGGCCGGGACCGGCCGGCGGACCCGGCCGACCGCCGGCGGACGGACTCGCGGCTAGCGTCGGTGCCCGCGATTCCCGGCGACCCGACGCTCCCCGGTCTGCCGGGGGGCGGCCTGCGGCTGGCCCTGTGCCAGATCAACGCGACGGTCGGCGACATCGCCGGCAACGAGCGTCGCATCCTCGACGCCCTCGACCGCGCCCGGGAGGCCGGCGCCCAGCTGGCGATCTTCCCCGAGCTGACCGTCACCGGCTACCCGCCGGAGGACCTCCTGCTCGGGACCCACTTCCTCCGCGACGCCCGGGCGGCGCTCGACCGGCTGGCCGCCCGGACGGCGGGCATCGTCGCCGTGGTCGGCTTCCCGGAGAGCGCCGACGGGCGGGTCCACAACGCGGCGGCCGTGCTCGCCGGCGGGGCGGTGGCGGCGATCCACCGGAAGATCCACCTTCCGAACTACGGCGTGTTCGACGAGCAGCGCTACTTCCGGGCCGGGGCGACGTCGAGCCTGATCGACGTCGGGCCGCACCGGATCGGTCTCACCGTCTGCGAGGACGTCTGGGAGCCGGGCCCGCCGGCGAGCACCCAGTCGCTGGCCGGGGCGACGCTGATCGTCAACCTCTCGGCCTCCCCCTACCACGCCGGCAAGGGAACCGCACGGGAGCTCCTCTTCGCCCGGCGGGCCCGGGAGGATCGGGTGGCGATCGCCTTCTGCGGCCTGGTCGGCGGCCAGGACGAGCTCGTCTTCGACGGGCACTCGTTCGTCCTCGACCCGGCCGGCCGGGTCCTCGCCCGGGCCGGCCAGTTCGTCGAGGAGATCCTCGTCTGCGAGCTCGAGCTCCCCGCCGCCCACGTCGTCCGAGCGCCCGGGGAGCCGGGCGACGGGCCGCCGGCCGAGCTCGTCGCCCGACTCGAGCTCCCGGCGGCGAGCGGCCCGCCGCCGGCCCCCCGCGTGGCCGCCGTGCCCGAGCCGATCGAGGCCGAGATCTATGCGGCCCTGCGGTGCGGCCTGCGCGACTACGCCGAGAAGAACGGGTTCGCCCACGCGGTCCTCGGCCTCTCCGGCGGCATCGACTCGGCGCTCGTCGCCGCGATCGCCGTCGACGCCCTCGGGCCTGACCGGGTCACGGCGGTCGTGATGCCGTCGCCCTACTCGTCGGCCGAAACCCAGGCCGACGCCCGGGAGCTCGCCGCCGGCCTCGGCATCGCCCGCGTCGAGCTGCCGATCGAGCCGGCGATGCGGGCCTACGAGGCGATGCTCGGCGAAGTCTTCGCCGGGCGCCCGGCCGACCTGACCGAGGAGAACATCCAGGCGCGGATCCGCGGCAACCTGTTGATGGCGCTGTCCAACAAGTTCGGCTGGCTCGTGCTGACCACGGGCAACAAGTCGGAGATGTCGGTCGGCTACTCGACCTTGTACGGCGACTCGGCCGGCGGCTTCGCGGTGATCAAGGACTGCGAGAAGACGCTCGTGTTCCGGCTGGCCCGGCACCGCGGCGGCATCCCGGCGGCGATCCTCGACCGGCCGCCGTCGGCCGAGCTGCGCCCCGACCAGCGCGACGACGACTCGCTACCGCCCTACGAGCTCCTCGATGCGATCCTCCGCGGGTACGTCGAGGAGGTCCGCGGCCGCGACGAGCTGATCGCCGCCGGCCTTCCGGCCAGCGAGGTCGACCGGGTGATCCGGCTGGTCGACGTCGCCGAGTACAAGCGCCGCCAGGCGCCGCCGGGGATCAAGATCACCGAGCGGGCCTTCGGCCGCGACCGGCGGATGCCGATCACCAACGCCTACCGCGGCTGACGGGCCTCGCGGACGGCGATCGTCACGCGCGAGACGGCGCAGGTGCGGCCGTCGTCGTCGGTGATCTCGACGTCCCAGACCCAGGTCGTCCGCCCGCGGTGGCGCGGGCGCCCGGCGGCGTGGATCGTCCCGGTGGTGATCGAGCGCAGGAAGGTCGTGTCGTTGGACATGCCCATCGCCGTCATCCCGCCGTCCATCACCACGACGGCCGTCCCAACCGAGGCGACCGACTCGGCCATCGACGCGTAGACGCCGCCGTGGACGAGGCCGAACGGCTGGAGGATCTCCGGGCGCACGGCGACCCGGGCGCGAACCTCGTCCGGGCCGACCGCGAGCAGCTCGAGCCCGTAGAGGCGGTCGAAGCCGGGCATCTCCGGCGGGAGCGGGTCCATCCGCCGCCAAGATAGCGACCGCACGCCCGCCTCGCCGGGCCCGCTGCAAGTCTCCATGCAGGGGAAGGACTGAGGTTGCGCTCGCCGATGGGCCGCCATACGCTCTTGCCCGACTGGTGGGGTTGTGCAACGCGACGAGGTGGAGACCCGATGAGAAAGCAGCGTGCCGAGCGCCTGAGGTTTGCGGTCGAGTCCCTTCCGCCCGAGACCCAGCGAGCGATGCTCAAGGGGATCAACGAGAACCGCATCGTGACCGGGGCGAACACCGACCGCCGCGGCGGCGTCTGCCCGATGCTCGCCGCCGACCGCAACGCCTTCGCCGTCACCCCGCTCGCCGAGATCTTCGCCACCGCCTGGGACCAGTACACCGGGACGTCGTTCGTCAACGTCAACCGGCGCGCCGCCAGCGAACGCGACCTCCGGGTCCTCCAGACCATGCTCGAGACCAGCCTCGAGCTCAGCGCCCGGGCCGAGACGGCCGCCGCGGCCGCCGCCCCGCCGGCGACCCCCCAGCCGGCCGCGGCCGAGTTCGCCCAGACCCAGGCGACGCTCACCGCCGCCGCCCGGATCGAGGTCATCCGCGCGCTCGAGGCCTCCGGCCACCGCGTGCCCACCCCGCCGGCCCCGCGCGCCCCCGCCGCGCCGTTGGCGCCCGTCACCGCCGCGGCGCCCGCCCCCCGGCCGCCGGCCCGCCGCGCGGCGCCCCGGCGCGCCGCCCGCGTCGCCGCCGCCCCCCCGGCCGGCACCGACCACCGGGCTCCGGCCTTCAAGACCGACGCCGAGCTCGAGCGCCAGCGCGCGCGGGCGATCGTCGCCAACCAGGCGTCGACCTTGCGCAGCCGCGCCTGGCCGCGCCCGGCCGCCCCGGCCCGCCCGGTCGAAACGGTCCGGCCGGCCGAAGCGGCCCGCCGGTTCGAGGCGGCTCGCCAGATCGAGGCCGGTCGCCCCGTCGAGGCGGGCTCGACGCCGGTTCCGGCGCCCGTGGTCCGGGTCGGCCGCCCGACCCGCATGCAGGAGCTCGCCGCGCGCTCGGGTTGGGCCTGGCTCCCGGCGTTCAACTCCTACGACGACTACGAGCGGACGCTCCAGGACCTCGGCGAGACCCAGCGCGGCCCCGGGGCCGACGACGGCGGCGTCCGGCGCGAGGACACCAAGCAGCCCGAGCGCACGCCGGCCTGATCCCGGCTGGGGCGCGGGCCCTGCGAGGTGGACGTCGGGGGGGCGGCCCGCCAGGGGATGGAGCGACGGATCGAGAAGGCCCGGCGCGACGGGCCGCGGTCTGGTCGGTGACCAGCAGACCAGTCGTACGTCGCGAAACCTGGTGACAGACCGATCAGGAATCGAGAAGCGCGGGCCCGGCGCCGCGGCTAGCGTGATCGCCATGGACATCACCATTTCCGCGAGCTTCCTCCCGCGCGACGACCCGGCCCACCGCGAGACCGCTCTCCGGGCGATCGTGCTGTCGATCTCCGGACCGCCCGTTCGTCTTCCAGCCAGACAATCCCGACTTCAGGAGCGACCATGACCGGCTCTTCCACCCAGGGAATCAAGACCGTGCTCCATCCCGTTTCCGACCTCGCGGCGGCCAAGGAGGTGTACGCCGCCCTGCTCGGCGTCGCACCGCAGGCCGACGGGGCCTACTACGTCGGCTTCGAGGCCGAGGGCCAGCACATCGGGCTGGTGCCGGGCGGCGGACCGCAGGGGATGACCTCGCCGGTGGCCTACTGGCACGTGGCGGACATCGAGGCGAAGCTGGCCGAGGTGACCGCCGCGGGCGCCGCCCTGAAGGAACCCGCGCGCGACGTCGGCGGCGGCCGCCTGGTGGCCACCGTCACCGACCCCGACGGCAACGTCCTCGGACTGCTCCAGGACCCGTGAGCGCCGAGCGCTCGCTCCCGCGCTTCGCTGGGGGCCGCGCCAGCCGGCAGCCCGACCGGCCGCTGACGCCCGACGGCCGCCGGTTGGTCTGACGCCTCGGCCGGGCGTGCCGCCTCGCGCGGGCCCATAGGCTCCGGGGGCCGAGGCGAAGAAGAACCGCAGACGCCGGCGGAGACCGCGCGGGCGGCCCCGCTCAACAGATGGAGACGAGATGAGCCCAGCCACGAGGACGGACACGCAGTCGCCGGCACTGCCGGTCGCCGACCGCCACGACTTGATCCGCGTGCACGGCGCCCGCGTCAACAACCTCACCGACGTCAGCATCGAGATCCCGAAGCGCCGGCTGACGGTGTTCACCGGCGTCTCCGGCTCGGGCAAGAGCTCGCTGGTCTTCGGCACGATCGCCGCGGAGTCGCAGCGGCTGATCAACGAGACCTACAGCGCCTTCGTCCAGGGCTTCATGCCGACGCTGGCCCGGCCGGAGGTCGACGTGCTCGAAGGGCTGACCACCGCGATCATCGTCGACCAGGAGCGGATGCGGGCGGACGCCCGCTCGACCGTCGGCACCGCCACCGACGCCAACGCGATGCTGCGGATCCTCTTCAGCCGACTCGGGCAGCCGCATATCGGCTCGCCCAACGCGTTCTCCTTCAACGTCCCCTCGGTCCGAGCCAGCGGGGCGATCACGATCGAACGCGGCGCCGGCAAGACCGAGAGGAAGACGTTCACCCGCACCGGCGGCATGTGCCCGCGCTGCGAAGGCCGGGGCTCGATCACCGACTTCGACCTCTCGCAGCTGTACGACGACACCAAGTCGCTGAGCGAGGGTGCGCTGACGATCCCCGGCTACAGCATGGACGGCTGGTACGGCCGGATCTTCGGCGGCTGCGGGTTCCTCGACCCGGACAAGCCGATCCGCAAGTACACCAAGGCCGAGCTCCACGACCTCCTTTACAAGGAGCCGACCAAGATCAAGGTCGACAACATCAACCTGACCTACGAGGGTCTGATCCCGAAGATCCAGAAGTCGTTCCTGGCCAAGGACAAGGAGGCGTTGCAACCGCACATCCGGGCGTTCGTCGACCGGGCGATGACGTTCACCGACTGCCCCGAGTGCGGCGGCACCCGGCTCAGCGAGGCCGCACGATCGTCGAAGATCGCCGGGGTAGACATCGCCGACGCCTGTGCGATGCAGATCACCGATCTGGCCGCGTGGGTGGGCGGTCGGGACGAGCCGTCGGTGGCGCCGCTGCTCGGGGCGCTGGGGCAGACCCTCGAGTCGTTCGTCGAGATCGGCCTGGGCTACCTCTCGCTCGACCGGCCGTCGGGCACGCTCTCGGGCGGCGAGGCGCAGCGGGTCAAGATGATCCGCCACCTCGGCTCCTCCCTCACCGACGTCACCTACGTCTTCGACGAGCCCACCGCCGGCCTCCACCCCCACGACATCCAGCGGATGAACGACCTGCTGCTGCGGCTGCGGGACAAGGGCAACACGTTGCTCGTGGTCGAGCACGAGCCGGAGACGATCGCGATCGCCGATCACGTCGTCGACCTCGGCCCCGGCGCCGGCGCCGCCGGCGGGACGGTCTGCTTCGAGGGCACCGTCGACGGACTCCGGGCCAGCGGCACGGTCACCGGCCGCCATCTCGACGACCGGGCCGGCCTCAAGGAGACGGTGCGGACGCCCACCGGCAGGCTGGAGATCCGCGGCGCGACGGCGCACAACCTGTGCGACGTCGACGTCGACGTCCCGCTCGGGGTGCTCGTCGTCGTCACCGGCGTCGCCGGGTCCGGCAAGAGCTCGCTCGTCCACGGGTCGATCCCCGCCGGCGCGGGCGTCGTGTCGATCGACCAGGGCGCGATCCGCGGCTCGCGACGGAGCAACCCGGCGACCTACACCGGACTGCTCGACCCGATCCGCAAGGCGTTCGCGAAGGCCAACGGCGTGAAGCCGGCGCTGTTCAGCGCCAACTCCGAGGGCGCCTGCCCCCACTGCAACGGGGCCGGGGTCATCTACACCGACCTGGCGATGATGGCCGGCGTCGCCACCACATGCGAGGAGTGCGAAGGGAAGCGCTTCGACCCATCGGTGCTGGACTACCGCCTCGGCGGCCGCGACATCAGCGAGGTGCTCGCGATGTCGGTGACCGCGGCGTGCGAGTTCTTCGGCTCGGGCGTTGCCCGCACGCCAGCCGCGCACACCATCCTCGACCGGCTCGCCGAGGTCGGGCTCGGCTACCTCAGCATCGGCCAGGCGCTCACCACCCTGTCCGGCGGCGAGCGGCAGCGGCTCAAGCTGGCCACCCACCTGGGGAAGCCGTCCCACCCACCCGGCGTCTACGTCCTCGACGAGCCGACCACCGGCCTGCACCTCGCCGACGTCGACCAGCTGCTCGGCCTGCTCGACCGGCTCGTCGACTCCGGCAAGTCGGTCATCGTCATCGAGCACCACCAGGCGGTCATGGCCCACGCCGACTGGATCATCGACCTCGGCCCCGGCGCCGGCCACGACGGCGGCCGGATCGTCTTCGAGGGCACCGCCGCCGACCTCGTCGCCGCCCGCTCCACGCTCACCGGCGAGCACCTCGCGGCCTACGTCGGCGCGTCCCGCGCCTGAGCGTCGACGACCGGCTCCTGGATCGCGCCGATGCCCACCGCGGGCACGCCGTCGGCGCCGTCGAGGCCGCCGAGGCCGCCGACCAGGCCCGGATCACGCCGGCGAGCGACTACAGCGACGCGCCGCTCGTGGCGCTGGCGCGCCTCAGCCGCTCGGCCGAACGCTCGCCGCGATCGCCGCGATCGCCGCGATCGCCGGGATCGGCGTCACGGTCGCTCCGGCGACGGTGGCCGAGCGGCCGGCCGAGCTTCGAGCCCGCGAACGGCGCCTGCGCCTCCCGGACACGATCGTCCTCGCCGGCGCACGCGACCTCGGCGGCGAGCTCCTCGGCTACGACGAGCGCCGGACGCCCATCGCCTACTCTCCGCCTGAGTGCCCTCCGTCGACACGCTTGCGCCGCCCCAGCGCGCCGTCCTCTCCCTGATCCTCGCCAAGGGCAAGACCTACGAGGAGATCGCCGGCCTCCTCGGCCTCGAGGCGGCCGCCGTCCGCGAGCGCGCCCACCTCGCCCTCGACGCCCTGGCCCCCCGCGAGGGCGCCCGCCCCGCCCCGCGCCACCGGGCGGCGATCGGCAACTACCTCCTCGGCCAGCAGGCCGACGCCGCCGCCACCACCTTCGCCTACCTCGAGTCCTCGGTCGCCGGCCGCGACTGGGCCCGCGCCCTCGGCCGCGAGCTCGAGTCGCTCGCCGGCGGCCGCCTCCCTCCGATCCCCGCCGACCCCGACCTCCCGACCCCCACCGCGCCCGCCCCGGCCGACCCCCCGACCGCCGCTCCTCCCCCATCCCCTCGCCCACCCGACACCGCTCCCCAGCCGGACGAACCGGCCGCGGCCGGCACCCCCTCCCCCGCGGCCCCGGTCTCCCGCCGCGGGGGAGCGCTGCTGATCGGCGGCGTCCTCGTCCTCGTCGCCGCCGCCGCCGTCGCCGTCCTCGTCTTGACCGGCGGCTCCCCGCACAAGCCGCCCCCCAAGCCCGCCACCGCCCCCACGGCCACCACCCCGCCGGCCACCCTCGCCGGCCAGATCACGCTCAAGCCGGCTCCCGGGACCTCCGCCCGCGGCCTGGCCGCCGTCTTCGCCCGGGCCGCCCGCCGGGGCATCGCGATCGCCGCCAGCGGCCTGCGCCCGACCTCCCCCCACGTCGCCTACGGCGTCTGGCTCTACAACACCCGCGCCGACTCCCAGCTGGTCGGCTACCTCCCCGCGGTCAAGGCCGACGGCCGGGTCAGCGCCTTCGCCGACATCCCCACCGGCGCCGTCCGGTTCCGCACCCTCGTCCTCACCCGCGAGGGCTCGAGCCGGGCCACCACCCCCGGCCAGATCCTCCTCAGCGGAGCGATCCCCGCCCGGTCGCTCGGCTAGGGAAGGAGCTTCCCCGGGTTCATCACCCCGGTCGGGTCCAGGCGAGCCTTGATCGCCTTCAGCGCCTCCGTCCCGACGGTCCCGACCTCCCGACCGAGCCACCGCGCGTGGTCGCGGCCGACCGCGTGGTGGTGGGTGATCGTCCCCCCGTGGGCCAGGATCGCCTCGCTCGCCGCCGCCTTCGCCGCCCACCACTGGTCGATCTCCCGTCCCTCGTCCTGGCGGGCGAGGAAGGTGAAGTAGAGCGACGCCCCCGACTCGTAGAGGTGGGAGACGTGGCAGAGGACGAGCGGCGGCGTCCCCCGCGCGGTCAGCGACTCCCGCAGGGCCCGGCCGACCGCCCCGCGGAGCTCGTGGAGCCGCGACCACTGGGCCGCCGTCTCGATCGTCTCGACCAGCACCCCCTCGGTCAGCAGCCCGTCGCGCAGGTACGGCGCCGCGAACCGCCCGGCCGCCCAGGCCCGGCCCGGGCTCCCCCCCAGGGGCAGTCCGCCGGCCCGGCGCAGGATGGCCAGGCTGTCGGTCCGCCGCCGGCCCACGTCCTCCGCCTCGCCCTCCCAACCGAGGATGGCCAGGCACCCCCCGGCGTAGCCCCGCGCCCGGATGTACCCGCGGCCGGCCAGGCCCTTGATCCCCCCCTCGCCGGCCAGGGCGAGCGACAGGCGGGTCTCCTCCTCGTCCGAGAGTCGCGCCACGTCGGGCACCCGGCGCTCCTGGGCGGCCAGGCGCAGCGCCTGCGCCCCCTGCTCGAAGCCCTCGAAGAACATCCCCTCGTAGTGGGTCATCTCCGGTCGCGGGCGCACCCGCAGGGACAGCTCGGTGATCACCCCGAGCACGCCCTCCGACCCGATGACGAGGCTCCGCAGCGACGGGCCCGCCCCGGTCGCCGGCAGCGCCGGCAGGTCGAGGTCGCCGATCGGCGAGCGCAGTCGCACGCCGCTGACCAGGTCGTCGATCCGCCCGTACCCGGACTGGGCCTGCCCGGCCGACCGGGTCGCCGCGCACCCGCCGAGGGACACGTACTCGAAGCTCTGCGGGAAGTGCCCGAGCGTCAGGCCGTGCCCCGCCAGCCGCGCCTCGAGCGCCGGTCCCCGCATGCCCGCCCCCACCCGCACGGTCAACGACTCCCGGTCGACCTCGGCCAGGTCGTCGAGCCCCCGCAGGTCGAGCGCGATCACCGCGTGGTGGCGCCCCCGCTCGGGCGCGACCCCGCCGACCACGCTCGTCCCCCCGCCGAACGGGACGACGGCGACGCCCAGGCGCCGGCAGGCCACGAGCACGGCCCCGACCTGCTCGTCCGACTCCGGGAAGACGACCGCGTCCGGGGCCCCGTCCGGGCTCCCCGCCCGCAGGCGGATCAGGTCGGCGTAGCCCTTGCCGGCCGCGTGGACCACCCGCGTCGCGTGGTCGGTACGCACCCGCTCGGCTCCGACGACGCCCTCCAGGGCCGCCGTCGCCAGCCGGCGCAGCCGCGGCCGGGGCAGGGCCACCTCCTCGAGGGCCACCGGCGGCCGCCGCGCCGCGGCGACCCCGATCTCGGCGCGCAGGAGCGCGATCGCCGGCTCCGGCACCCCCGCCGGTTGGTCCGGGCGTCCCCACCCCCACCAGCGCATGTCCTGGCCGGTCACCCGGTCGCCCGGCTCCCGCCGCTCCGGTGGGCCACTAACGATGGATCCGGCCGAGCTCCGCCAGGGCCTGGTCGAGCTCGGCCCGGCCCGCCCGCCGCACGGTGCCCAGGCCCTGGACGCCGGCGAGCTCGCGCAGGGTCAGCGTCACCCGGGTGGCGACCCCGTCCGCCGCCGCGCGCGCCTCGGAGCTCAGCTCGATCGTCACCTCCGTCCGCCGGAGGATCCGCTCGAGCCCGGTCCCCGAGAACTTCCTCCGCCACCGGCACCGCTCGGGCGATGTCTGCTCGACGACCGTGAAGGCCGCCCGCACCGTCTTGCCCCGCTTGCTCTCGAGGACCTCGGTGAAGCCCTCCGGATCGACGTCCTCGACCCGCTGCACCCCCGGCCACCACCGGGGCAGGTGGTACGGGTCGCCGACGGTCGCCCACAGGCTCTCCGGCGTGGCGGCGAACGTCGCGCTCCGGCGCATGGTCGCCATCAGCCCGGCTCGTCGTAGGCGATCAGGGACGAGATCGGGTGCTCGGCCAGGCGCGCCCGTCCCCCGAGGAAGCCGAGCTCGATGAGGAAGCTCGCCCCCACCACCGTCCCCCCGAGCCGCTCGACCAGCTCGCACAGGGCGAGCGCCGTCCCGCCCGTCGCCAGGAGGTCGTCGTGGACGAGGACCCGCCGCCCGGCGACCGGCGGGTCGGTGTGGAGCTCGAGCGTCGCGCTCGCGTACTCGAGGTCGAAGGTCGCGCTGATCGTCGCGTCCGGGAGCCGTCCCGGCTTGCGCGCCGGGAGGAACCCCGCGCCGACCCGCGTGGCCACCGCCGGCCCGAGCATGAACCCCCGCGCCTCGGCTCCGACCACCAGGTCCGGCGCCAGGGGCGCGGCCGCCCGGGCCAGGGCGTCGACCGCAGCCGCCAGGGCCGCCGCGTCGGCGAGCAGCGGGGTGATGTCCTTGAAGACGATCCCCGGCTTCGGGAAGTCCGGGATGTCGCGGATGAACGACCGCAGGTCCGGGGTCATCAGCCGGCCGGGCCGGCGGCGCGCGGGTCGGCCACCGCGACGCGGCGCCGGTCGCGTCCCATCTAGTTCGCGATCTTCCGGAGATCGCGGATCAGCAGCAGGTGCTTGAGGTGGGTGGCCACCACGGCCAGGTTCTCCAGCGCCTCGACCGCCTCCTTGCGCCGTTGCGGGTTGCGCGAGCGCAGCGCCGGCTCGAGGATCTGCTGGAGCAGGCTCGCCTCCCGGTCGGCCGAGCTGCGAAAGACGCGCAGGTTGCGCCCCCCCACCCCATAGCGGGCGAGCTCGGTCACCGCCCGGATGATCTCCCGCTCGGTGTCGTCGAAGTACTTGACCCCGTTGCGCTGAATCCCCTTCACCACCCCGTACTCCTCGAGCTCCCGGACCAGCTTCGGGTCGGCCTGGGTCTCCTCGACCACGTCCTCCAGCGTGTAGAAGGCCGCCGCCTCGGTGACGCTGACCGTCGGGCGCCACCGCCGCCGCGGCTCCGTCGCCGGCGCCCCGCCCGGCGCCACCGACGGGACCTCGGGCTCGGAGCCCCGCCCGGCCGCCAGCTCCTGGCGGATCACCCGCAACGGCAGGAACTCGTCCCGCTGGAGGCGGAGGATGGTCCGCAGCCGGGCGACGTCGCTCGGGCTGTAGAGCCGGTAGCCGCCCGGCGTCCGCCGCGGGGTCAGGAGCTTCTGGTCCTCGAGGTAGCGAATCTTCGAGATCGAGATGTCCGGGAACTCCTGCGAGAGGCCCTTGCACACCGCCCCGATCGTGATCGACTTCTGGGCCGGTCGCGGCGGCTCGGCCGGGAGCTCGATGTCCGGGACGGAGCTCATCGCGAGCGGTAGGTCAGCTTGTACTTCCCGACCTGGAGCTCGTCCCCGTCGGCCAGCCGCTGGGAGTCGATCCGGGTCCGGTTCACGTAGGTCCCGTTGAGCGAGCCGCAGTCGTCGAGGAACCACTCGCTCCCCCGGTGGATCAGGATCGCGTGGTCACGCGAGACGGTCACGTCGTCGAGGAAGACGTCGGCGTCCGGCCGGCGCCCGATCGTCATCCGCTCGCCTTCGAGGGGAAAGCTCTCCCCCGCCCGTCCCCCGCCCGAGCGGATGACGAGCGCCGCCCCCTGCGCGACCACCTCGTCGAGGTCGAGCGGGATGAACTCTCCCGTCTCGCCGACCCGGTAGGTCGCCGTCGCCGGATCCCCGCTCGACTCGAGGGCCGCCAGGTGGGCCCCGCACTTCTGGCAGAAGTTCGCTCCCTCAGGGTTGACGAACCCGCATTCGGGACAGTGCAGAGCCACGGGAGCCGCTCCGCCTTCGGGCCTACTGGCCCGCTGGCTTGTCGCCGCCGCGACCCGCGAGGATCTGGCTCAACCGCTCCACGTCGGCTCCGCTGATGATCTCCTCACCGCCTTCGTTCTTCTTGCGCAGCCGGTTGACGAGCTCTGCCCTCAGGATGTCGATCTTGCCGTGCAGGATGCGCCGGCGGTAGGAGATCTCGACCTCCTCCTCACTCAGCTGATGAATCAGGTCCTTCAACTCCGGATCGGTCAGGGAGCCGAGGTCGGGAAAGGTGTCCATGGTTTTGGGTTCCTCCGAGCGGATGGGGCTGCGGGAGTATATCCGCGCCCCCGTAGGGTCAAGCTGAGCTTGAGGCTAGCGTACCGGTCCGACCGGCGCTCGGCGGGTCTCGAGCTGGCGCAGCCCGTCCTTGAAATAGAGGGCGGTGGCCACCCAGCCGAGCCCGAGTCCGGCGTAGAGGAAGCCCTCCCCGACCGTCCGTGCCCCGGTCAGGGCGAGGAACACGCCGAGCATCGTCGGACCGACCGCGATCCGCCCCGGCCAGTTGATTCGCAGCTCGAGCCCCTTCTTCACCCAGGCCGGCCCGACGGCCAGCATCAGCACCTCGCGGGCGAGCAGGATGATGATCGCCGGGCGCGGGAGCAGCGCGTACGACCAGCAGACGACGACGCCCGAGACGACCAGCGCCCGGTCGATCAGCGGATCGAGGAGCGCGCCCATCCGGCTGTACTGGCCGGTGATCCGGGCGGCGATCCCGTCAGCGTAGTCGCTGGCCCCGGCCACGAAGTAGAGGGTCGCCGCGAGAGCGTCGATCCCATCCGGGCTGCGGTACTCGAGCACGAGGAAGACCGGGATCAGCGCCGCCCGGACGTAGCCGATCGCGTTGGGGATCGTCCACGGCCGCAGCGGGGCCCCCGGGAGGGTCGCCTCCGGCGCCGGACCGGACCGGTCGAGGCCGAACAGGCGCCGCTTGGTCAGGGGGCGGTCCGCCACAGCTCCTCCACCGCGGCCACCGCCGCCTCGATCGGCTCGACCGGGACCCCCGGCCGCGATTCCCGCCCCCGCCGCTGCTGGACCTCGATCTCCCCGGTCTCGAGCGTCCGCCGCCCGATGGTGAGGCGGAGCGGCGCCCCGAGCAGCTCGGCGTCGGCGAACTTCTGGCCCGGGCCGATGTCGCGGTCGTCGTAGAGGACGGCCCGGCCGGCGGCCTCCAGGCCGGCATAGACGGCCTCGGCCAGCTCGCGCTCGCGCGTCCCCGGCTTGCCGATGACCACGAGATGGATGTCGAACGGGGCGATCGCCCGCGGCCAGGAGATCCCCCGCTCGTCGGCGAACTGCTCGACCGCCGCCGCGGCGATCCGCGCCGGGCCGAGGCCGTAGCAGCCCATCCAGATCAACTGCTCCCGGCCGTGCTCGTCGAGGTAGCGCGCCCCGAGCGGCTCGGAGTACCGGGTCCCGAGCTTGAAGATGTTGCCGACCTCGATCGCCGGCTCGATGGCTATCGGGTGGCCGTCGACCAGGTCGCCCGGCTCGACCGCCCGCACGTCGGCCCGCTCGCTCGCGAAGTCGCGCCCCGGCTCGACGCCCCGCAGATGGGTGTCCGGCTCGTTCGCCCCGGTCACGTAGCCGCCGCCCGGGCCGACGGCCGAGTCGAGCAGGATCGGCGCCTCGACGCCCACCGGGCCGATGAAGCCCGGCGGCCCCAGGCCCTCGACGATCTCCTCGTCCCGGGCCGGCCGCCACCGCGCGCCGAGCGCGTTGGTCAGCTTGATCTCGTTGATCCGGTGGTCGCCGCGCACGACTACCAGCACGAGGCCCCGTTCCTCGACGATCACCGGGAACGCCTTGAGCAGGGCGCCGGCCGGCACGCCGAGCCCCCTCGCGACCTCGGCCACCGTCTTCAGCCCCGGCGTCGAGACCGGCTCGGGCGCCGGGAGCCCGGGCGGCAGCTCGACCGGCTGGGGCTCGGCGCTCGCCACCTCGACGTTCGCCGCGAATCCCGGCGCCAGGGCGACCTCGTTCTCCCCGGCCGGGCACGGGGCCATGTACTCGTGTGCCCCGATCCCCCCCATCATCCCGACGTCGGCCTCGACCCGGTACCAGCGCAGGCCGCTCCGCTCGAAGATCCGGTCGTAGGCCCGGACATGCTTGTCGTAGCTCTCGTCCAGGCCGGCGGGGTCCCGGTCGAACGTGTAGGAGTCCTTCATGACGAACTCGCGCGTCCGCAGCACCCCCGCCCGGGGCCGGGGCTCGTCGCGCTCCTTGACCTGGAAGTGGTAGAGGATCAGCGGGAGGTCGCGGTAGGACCGGACGAACTGGGCCACATGCGAGGTCACGACCTCCTCGCTGGTCATGGCCAGGACGAGCTCGGCGCCCTTGCGGTCGTGGAGCTTGAACAGCTCCTCGATCCCCGCCCGCCCGCTCCGCTTCCAGAGCTCGGCCGGCTGGAGCACCGGCATCAGCATCTCCTGGGCCCCGATCGCGTCGAGCTCCTCGCGGATCAGCCCGACCACCTTCTGGTGAACCCGGTACCCGGCGGGCAGCCACGTCCACAGCCCGGCGCCGACCTGGCGGATCAGCCCCGCCCGGACCATCAGCTTGTGCGAGATCGCCTCGGCGTCGGCCGGAGCCTCCTTCTCGGTCGGCAGGAGGTAGCCGCCCAGGCGTGTCATCGGCTGCAAGCCTAGCGGCGCGGGCCGGCGGGCCGACTGGCCGGCGGGCCGACTGGCCGACTGGCCGGCTTGCCGGCGGGCCGACTGGCCGGCGGTCCGCGCGGCCGGGCGGCGCGGGGCCGGCGGCCACCGGGGTCCGCGCGGCCGGCCGCGGAGGTCGGGCTTCGAGTCGCACGACGCGCCGACGGCGGTAGTGTCCTCTGAGCCCGTACGCGACCTTTGCAAGGAGACCCGATGCCCTACACCGTGCCGCCGCTCCCTTACGCCTCCGACGCGCTCGAGCCACACATCGACGCCCGGACGATGGAGATCCATCACGACAAGCACCATCAGGCCTACGTCGACAAGCTCAACGACGCCCTCGCCGGCACCGAGCTCGACGGCCAGCCGATCTCGGAGATCCTGCTCGACCTGAGCCAGGTCCCCGAGGACAAGCGCACGGCGGTACGCAACAACGGCGGCGGCCACTACAACCACGGCCTGTTCTGGGAGAGCATGGGCCCGGACTGCGGCGGCGAGCCGACCGGCGACCTGAAGGCGGCGATCGACGACGCCTTCGGCTCCTTCGGCGACTTCCAGGCCAAGGTCAAGGCGGCCGGAATCGGCCAGTTCGGGTCCGGCTGGGCCTGGCTCGTCCACGACGGCTCGGGGCTCGCCGTCGTCTCCACGCCCAACCAGGACAACCCGATCTCCGACGGCAAGGTGCCCCTCCTCGGCGTCGACGTCTGGGAGCACGCCTACTACCTCCTCTACCAGAACCGTCGTCCCGACTACCTCGACGCCTGGTGGAACACGGTCAACTGGGACATGGTCGCCAGCCGGCTGTCTATCCTCGGCTGAGCGAACCGCTACTTTCGTAGCGCGCACCCGTTTCCACGGAGAGGACGCTCGGAGCATCGATGCTCGCGGGCGTCCTCTCTTTTCGATCCCGCCGTCGAGCCTCGAGGCCCATGAACCGCACAAAGCTGCTCTCGCTGCTGCTCCTGATCGCCGCGATCGGGCCTCTCGGGGTCATCCGGACGGCGCCGGCCCTGGCCAACCCGCTCCAGATCTCGATCATGATGGACGACGACCTGCTCGTGAACGGCACCGACGCCCGCCGCGACAAGGCGCTCCTCCAGATGAAGGCCCTCGGCGTCCAGTACGTCCGGGCGACCGTGCTCTGGAGCGTCGTCGCGCACGGCACCAAGCCCGGCCACTTCAACGCGGCCAACCCCGCCGCCTACCCCCACCACAACTGGGACCGCTTCGACAACCTCGTCCGCTCGGCCCACAACGACGGCATCAGCCTCTACTTCGACGTGACCGGACCCGGCCCCCGCTGGGCCATGGGCACGGCACCACCCAGCCAGCGCAAGAGCCAGCCGACCTGGATGCCGAACCCCGCGCAGTTCTACAAGTTCGTCTACGCGGTCGGCAAGCGCTACTCCGGCACCTACCGGAAGGAGCTGCCCAAGGACCACGGCCTGCTCCCGCGGGTCAACTTCTGGTCGATCTGGAACGAGCCCAACCAGGGCGGCTGGCTGACCCCCCAGTCCTACCGGAGCCCGACGCTCGGGCGGGTCATCCCCTACTCGCCCTTCCTCTACCGGCGCCTCTACCTCCAGGGCCGGGCGGCCCTGGGCGCCACCGGGCACAACAACGACTTCATCGCCATCGGCGAGACCTCGCCGACCGGGCGCGGCGCCCCGACCAGCCGCAACCCGCTCGCCCCGAAGCTGTTCATCCGCGAGCTCCTCTGCGTCGACCCCGCGGGCGTCCCCTACACCGGGGCGGAGGCCAGCGCCCGCAACTGCGGCGACTTCAGCACGATGGGGGCGATCCGCGCCTCCGGCTGGGCCCACCACCCCTACACCCGCAAGGACCCGCCGACCGCCGTCCCGAGCGATCCGGACGCGATCACGATCGCCAACCTCCACGATCTGCCGACCCTGCTCGACCAGCTCGCGGTCACCACCGGTCACATCAACTCCGGGCTCTCGGTCGTCGCCTCCGAGTTCGGCTACGAGTCCAACCCGCCCGACCCCTTCGCCGGCGTCAGCCTCGACAAGCAGGCCCAGTGGATCAACCTCGGCGACTTCCTCGCCTACTCCGATCCCCGGGTCGTCGCGATGACCCAGTTCCTCCTCCGCGACGCGCCCCCCAACCGTCTCCACCACAAGGGGACGAAGGCCTACTACAACACCTACCAGTCCGGCATCGAGACCAACGCCGGCCGCCACAAGCCGGCCTTCGGCGCCTACATGCTCCCGCTCGTCCTCTACCCGGCCGGGAAGAACGCCACCACCGGCGCCCCGTTGACCGGGTTCTGGGGCCAGCTCCGCTTCCGCCCCCACGGCTTCCCCTATCTGTCGACGCCCGACCAGGTCCAGATCGAGTACCAGCGGCCCGGAACCACCGGCTGGCAGGGGCTCGGCCCACCGGTCGTGATCACCAACGGCCAGGACTTCTTCACCGGGACGGTGCCCAACCCCGGTCCCGGGCTGATCCGCGCGACCTGGCGCGGGCACGTGGCCCCGTTCCTCGTGATCAGCCGCTCGGCCGCCGTCCCGGCCGACTCGACGCCCTACCAGCTGACCCCGTAGCGGTCGCTGGTCACGCGGGCTCCCGGCGGCCCGGGGCGGGCGACACGCCGAGGTCGAGGCCACCCGAGCGCACGCGGAGGCACGGGGGGCCGCCGGCGCCGGCGCCGTCGCCGTCGCCGTCGGTGAGCCACGCGTCGACGAACTCGACCTCGTCGAGGGCGAACCAGCAGTACTCCCCGGCCGTCTCGGCGCCGACCGAGAAGTACAGGACCTCGGCCCCCGGCGGCAGCTCGCCGAGGCCGACCGCCGGTCCTTCGCCGCGGTTGAGGATGCCGCCGAGCTCGAGCGCGTGGCGGCGGGCGTCGGCGTGGCTGACGGTCACGGCCACCGGCTCGCCGAGCCACCCGTGGAGCAGGGTGACGACCCCGGCGTAGCCCAGCTTCGTGCTCACCGAGCGCAGCTTAGACGGGAGCGTCCGTGTCGCCTCGCCCGGCCGGCGGCGGGGCGAGGCGTTTGGCGGCTCCCGGGTCGCGGGGGACGCTGGCCGGGAGCTCCTCGCAGGGTGCGGCGGGGAAGGCGTCGACGTTGCGGTCGTTGCCGAGCCTCCTACAGCCAGTTCGCCGAGGGGTACTTCCGCGCCCGTGCCGGTATGGCGTGGTTCTGGGAGCAGTACCTCCCCGATGAGTCCCGCCGCGGCGAGATCCTCGCTTCGCCGCTTCGGGCGGGCACGGAAGCGCTGGCGGGCCTTCCGCCGGCGCTGGTCATCACCGCGGAGGCCGACGTGCTCCGCGCCGACGCCGCGAACCTCCGCGCCGCGGGTGTCCCTGTGACGCCGGCCCGGTACGGGGGGCATCATCCACGACTTCGTGATGCTGCACCCGCTGGCCGGCACCCAAGCCGCCAAAGCGGCCACGGCTCGGGGCGCGACGTTCCTGCGCGAGTCGCTGCACGGATCCTGACACTCGCCCGGGTGGACGCGGTCCCACCCCCATCCTCGGGAGCCGGATATGCTCGGTTCCCGTGTTACGCCGCCCGGCCAGGCTGCTCCTGCCTTTGGTGGCACTCCTCCCCGCGCTCGGCGTGACCGCCGCGCGAACCGCGTCGGCGCACCGGCTTCATGGCCTGGCGGCCTCGGCGTGTGCCCTGGCCAACGCGCCGAGCGGCGCTCAGGCGCAGCTCTGGATCGCCCCGCCGCTGCCGCCCGGGTTCGCACCGACGATGGACCGGCACAGGTCCAGCGGGCGCTACGTCAGCGCCTCGGTCAGCGACCATCTGACCACAGAGCAGGTCTCGCTGCCGCCTGGACGCGGTGACCCGCTCGAATACCGGGGACTGCGCCGATTTCGGTGGCATCTGCTGCATGGGGCAAAGCTCTGCCGCGTTGATGTGCTGCGCAACGGCGGCTCTACGTACGTCCGGCTGCATCCGACCCACCTGACGGCGACCGGCGGATCGTTCGACGACCGGGCCGTCCGCGGCGACCACACCATGCTCGACACCGCCGCGCAGATCCAGATCAACCACCTGATCGAGGCATTCGTGGTAACCGTCGCGCCGCCTACGGCGAGGTAGCCGTAGTGGCCGATGGGGTCCGATGTTCTCCGTCGCGCAACGCTTCTCCGGGCGGCTCGACGAGCGCCTCTCGCGCCCAGCGCCGGTGCTCGAGCGGCTGGGAGTCAGCTGGGGGAGGTTTGTTGGCCCGAGGTTTCGGGGCGGTGGCCGGCACGCCGTCCGCGAGCGCTGGTTGCGGCCCTCTTTGACCAGCCGCTCGAGACGTGATGCTTGACCCGAAGGCTCAACTCGGCTCCGGACCGGACCGGGCCGGGTCGGAGTCGAGGTGTACGGGCGTGCCGACGGCGGGTTCGCCGCTCGGCGCGGGCGCTGACTATGCCCGGCTGAAGCGCCGCCCGGCGACCGGCGACTGGGCCTCGTCGAGCACGACCCGGGGAGGCCCGGCGAGCGCGGCCAGGAGGTCCTGGTCTGAGCGCTCGTCGTCGGCCGCGGCCAGCTCCATCGCCGCCAGCCGCTCCGGGGTCAGCTCGTCGGCGTTCTCGGCCTCGACCGCGGCCAGCCACTGCGCCCCGTCGGCGGCTTGGGCGGCGTCGACGTCGATCCGCTTCGAGCGCGCGTACTTGTCGATCTCGACGAACAGGGCGTCGACCAGCTCCTCGGTCGGCACCTTACGCAGCGGCTTGCCCCGGGAGAAGATCAGGCCCTCGTTCTTGGCGCCGGTGATCCCGAAGTCGGCGTGCGAGGCCTCGCCGATGCCGTTGACCGCGCACCCGAGCACGGCGACCTCGATCGGGTCGGGATAGGCCTCGAGGCGCCGCTCGATCTCGGCGACCACCGTGTCCATGTCGAACTGGAGCCGGCCGCACGTCGGGCAGGCGATCAGCACCGGTCCGCGCTCACGGAGCTTCAATGCCTTGAGGATCTCCCAGGCGACCTTGACCTCCTCCTCGGCGTGGAAGGTCGAGAGCGAGATGCGGATCGTGTCGCCGATCCCGTCGGCCAGGAGCGTGCCCAGGCCGACCGCCGACTTCAGCGACCCCGACCACTTGGTCCCGGCCTCGGTGATCCCGAGGTGGAGGGGGTAGTCGATGCGCTCGCTGAGCAGCCGGTTCGAGGCGATCGTGTTGGGGACGTTGGTCGACTTGATCGAGACCTTGAAATCCTCGAAGTCGAGCCGCTCCATAAGCTCGACGAACTCGAGTGCCGCGGCGACGAGGGCGTCGACCGGGTTCGTCCGCTCGAGCTCGTGCAGGTGCTTGGGCAGCGAGCCGGAGTTGACCCCGATCCGCATCGGCGTGCCGGCGGCCCGGGCCCGCGCGGCGACCTCGGCGACCTTGTCCGGGCCGCCGATGTTCCCCGGGTTCAGGCGCACGCAGTGGGCCCCGGCGTCGATCGCCTTGAGCGCCAGCGTGTGGTTGAAGTGGATGTCGGCGATCACCGGGATCGGCGAGTCGCGGACGATCGTCTTGAGCGCCTCGATGTCCTTCTCCCGCGGCACCGCGACCCTGACGATGTCGGCCCCGGCCTCGGCGACCCGGCGGATCTGGTCCATCGTCGCCGTGAGGTTCGCCGTCTCCGTCTTGGTCATCGTCTGCACGACGACCGGCGCGCCGCCGCCGATCGGTACGCCGCCCACGCTGATCTGCCGCTTGGATGCCATGCACGCATTGTAGGGCTGGTGCCCCGCTACCCTCCGGGGGTGGCCGGGCTCAGCGTCTACGACACCGCCCAGGGCCCGCTTCCGCGCCTGGCCGAGCCGTTCGCCCTGCGCGCCCGCCGCCGCCGGCACGCGGAGTTCCTCGCCCTGGCCGGCGTCGACCGCCGGACGCGGATCCTCGACGTCGGCTGCGGGAGCGCCGGACTGCGCGCCCGGGCCCCGGAGCTCGACATCACCGGCGTCGACCTCGTCGAGCGCCCGTCCTACGGCGGGCCGCTCGTGGTCGCCGACGCGACCGATCGGCTCCCCTTCGCCGACGGGGAGTTCGACCTCGTGTACTGCAACAGCGTGATCGAGCACGTCGCCCCCGCCCTCCGCGTCCGCTTCGCCGCCGAGTGCCGCCGGGTGGCCCACGGCTGGTACGTCCAGACCCCGGCCGCCTCGTTTCCGATCGAGCCCCATTCGCTGCTCCCCGCCGCCCATTGGCTCACGCCCGGCCTGCGGCGGGCCTACTGGCGCCTCGGCGCCGCCGGCCACTGGGAGGACGTCCGGCTCCTCGCCCGGCGGGAGCTCGAATCCCTGTTCGGCCCCGCCGTGCCCGAGCGGTTCGGTCCGCTGACCAAGAGCTGGATCAGCGTCCGGCCGGCCAACCGGCGGACCGAGGCATCCGGACGGCCGGGCGCGTCGTAGGAACCCCCATGACCTCACCCGACATTGGCGACCCGGCGCCCGACTTCACCCTGGAGGGGCCCGACGGGACCTTCACCCTGAGCGAGCACCGCGGCCGGCGGGTGGTCCTCCTCTTCTATCCCGGCGACGATACGACCGTCTGCACCAAGCAGTTCTGCGCCTACCGCGACGCGGCCGACGAGATGGCCGTCCTCGACGCGGTGTTCGTCGGCATATCCACCCAGGACGCCGCCTCGAAGGAGGCGTTCAAGGCGAAGTACGGCCTGACCACCCCGCTGCTGGCCGACGCCGACGCCACCGTGTCGATGGCGTACGGCGTCTACGCCAAGCGGTTGAAGATGGCCAAGCGCACGGTCTTCATCATCGACGAGGACGGCCGGATCGTGTACCGCCACGCCAACTTCGCCTCGGTCACCTTCGACTCGGTCGGCGACCTCGCCGCCGCCCTGGAGTCGCTCGGCCGCTGACCGCCGGGCCGGCCGGCTCGAGCGCTCAGGCGCGCCGCGACCGCCGTCGCGGGGTCGGGCCGCCGCCGCCACCATGTAGGCGCTCGACCTCCGCGGCCGCCTCCTGTCTCGCCCGTGCCGCCGACTCCGCCTGCGCCCGGGCCTCGGCGAGCCCGGCCTCCGCCTCGCCGAGCGCCCGGGCCGCTCGCTCCCGGCGCTCCTCGGCGCTCCGCAGGGCTCGATCGGCCCGCTCGGCCAGCCGCCGCGCGGCGGCGCTGGCGGCCCGGGCGGCCGCCGCGGCAGCGGCCCGCTCGCGCTCGGCCCGCTCCGCCTCCGCCGCCCGCTCCGCCTCCGCCGCCCGCCCCGCCTCGACCGCCCGCTCCGCCTCCGCCTCCGCGGCGTGCGCGGCGCGAGCCGCCGCCCCGGCGTCCGGCTCGTCTTCGTCTGCGTTCGCTCTCCGCCCGGCGCGGCGGGGCCCGCGGCCGGGGGCCGCGGCCGGCTTGGCGGCCGGCGGCGAGCGTCTGGGACGCGCGGCGGGCGGCCCGGGCGGCCCGGGCGGCGCGGCGAGCAGCCCGTCGCCGAGACCGACATGGCGGAGCTCGCGGGCCAGGCGCCCGCCCTCCACCTCCCGGCGGGCGTCCTCGTCGAGCGCCGCCGCGTGGAGGGTGTCGGCCACCCGGTCGATGACCGCCGCGCTCAGCTCGTGCCCCTCCGCGCTGAGCAGCCCACCCGCCGCGGCGACGAGTCGGTCGACGGCCGCCCGCTCGGCGTCCGCCGCGGCGCGCAGGGCGCGACCGTCGCCCCCGCCGGCGAGGAGCGCCGCCTGCGCCGCGCGGACCGCATCGCCCGCCTCGAGCAGGGCCCTCACGTCCGGGTCCTGCGTGCGGACGAGCTGGTTCACCGCCCAGGCGGCGACCGACGGCTTGCGCAGCCCGGCCACCGCGGCCGCTTCCTCGCGCCGACCCTCGCCGCGCAGCGCCCGGGCCAGGGCGCCCCGCTCGGCGACGAAGCGCTCGAGGGGCAGGCCGTAGAGATCGTCGACGTCCACCGTCACATCGTGCCGGGCCGGCGCGGGCGGTGCGGCCCGGGCTGCCATAACCTCCTGGGGTGACCAGGATCGGTCGGGCGGGGGACGGCGCCGCAGGCCGGGCGCGGGCGTGGCGCCACGCTAGGCAGGTCGCGGTCTGTGACGTGGTCGAGCCGTGGGCGCACGGCACGGTGGTGCGGGCGGCCGCCTTCCCGGACTGGTTCTCGTTCAACCTCCTGCGGGTCGAGGACGACCCGGCGATGACCGTCGACGCCTTGATCGCACGCGCCGACGCGGCTCTCGACGGGCTCGCCCACCGGCGGATCGACTTCGACTCGGCCGCCGTCGCCGAGCCGCTCCGCCCCGGCTTCCAGGCGCACGGGTGGAGCTCGATGCGGCTGCTCTGGATGCGCCACGAGGACCAGCCGCCACCCGGACCGGACATACCGGTCGAGGAGGTCCCCTACGACGCGGTGCGCGGGTTGCGCGAGGCGTGGGATGCCGAGGACTCGCCCGCGCCGGGGGCCGCCGCCGCGCACCGCGCCCAGGCCCGAACGCTGGCCTTGCGGCGCCAGGTCCGGGTCCTCGCCGCCAGCCAGGCGGGCGTGCCGATCGGGTTCGCCGAGCTCGATCGCGACGGCGCGGTCGCCGAGATCACCGAGGTGTTCGTCCACCCCGACCATCGCGGCCGGGGCTGCGGCGCGGCCCTTCTACGCCGGGCGATCGCCGCGGGGCACGACGCCCAGGATGTGTGGATCTGCGCCGACGACGAAGACCGCCCGAAGGCGCTCTACCGGCGGCTGGGCTTCCGTCCCGCCTGGTCGGCGATGGAGTTCCTGCGCCCGCCGGGCGTGCCGAGCCCGAGCTAGCGGTCTAGTTGAAGCCGGGCCCGGTCAGCGTGGTGATGTCGTTGCTGATCGCGCTGAACACGAGGAACACGAGCAGGAGCACCCCGACCGAGCTGTAGCGCGCCATCGCGATGAGCGAGATCCGCCGACCCCGGACCTTCTCGGCCACCGACCAGAGGACGTGGCCACCGTCGAGGGGGAGGAACGGGAGTAGGTTGATGATCGCCAGCGCGAGGGAGATGAACCCGAGGAGGACGAAGGCGCGCGACGCGTCGAAGGCGAAGGCCTGGTGGGTGTACGTGGTCAGGCCGATGACGCTGTGGAGCTGGTGGCGGACCGCCGGGCTGTAGAACGCGTGGACGAGGCCGGTGAGGGTGCTCGTGGTGATCGTCCACATCCGATCGAGGCTGACCCGGGCGGCATCGAGCGGGCCGATGGCCGGCACCGTCGGCGGAGCGAACTGGAAGCCGACCCGCATCTTCTTGAGCTTCGCGTCGTAGCGCGGCGTCAGCGCGAACGTCAGCTCGCTCCCGGCCCGGACGACGGTGATCCGCACCGGGCTCGCCGCCCGGCAGCCGGCCGTCGGCGTCCCCGCGCACGGGTGGGCGCCGATCCGGTCGGCGAGCACCGCCTGCGACCCGCGCACCCCGTCGACGGCCACGATCCGGTCGCCGGAGCGGAGCACGCCGGTCGCCGCCTGGCCCGACTCGACCCCGGCGATGCTCGTGCTCGGCCGGCTCGTGTTGAGCGAGTCGGCCGCCCCCGGGCTGCCCGAGAGGAGAAGGACCCAGAAGATGAGGAAGGCGATGATCGCGTTCATCACCGGCCCGGCGAGGATCACGGCCACCCGCTTCCACGGCGGCTGGAGGTAGTAGGCCCGGTCGCGGACGCTCGGATCCATGGCCTCGATCTCGTCCGGGTTCATCCCGCTGATCTTCACGTAGCCGCCGAGCGGGATCGCGCCGATCCCGTACTCGGTCTCCCCGTGGCGGACCTTGAACAGGAGGGGCGGGAAGAACAGCGCGAAACGCTCGACCCGCATCCCGACCGCCTTGGCTACCGCGAAGTGGCCGAGCTCGTGGAGGACGATCAGCGCGGCGAAGCCGGCGAGCGCGAGAAGCCAGGACACCTACCGAGTTTGGCAGGCGTCCCTTAAGGGCCGCCGAAGACGCCCGCCCGGCCGGCGGCTCGCGGACTCGGGCCGCACGTCCGGCCGGTGCCCGCTCACGCTTCGCGCGCCCAGCCGCCGTCGGCCCGGTCGGAGATCTCGTCGCGGGCGAGATCCCGGGCTCGACGGTCGACCTCGAACAGGGTCTCGAAGGCCCGCACCGGCTGCGAGCCGAGCTCGTCGAGCGTGGCGGCGATCACGTCGCCGATCGTGGTGAACGCGATCCGGCCGGCGAGGAACGCGTGCACCGCGATCTCGTTGGCCGCGTTCAGTACGCACGGGGCGGTCCCGCCCGCGGCCGCCGCCTCGCGGGCGAGCCGCAGGCAGGGGAAGGCCAGGGTGTCGACCGGCTCGAAGGTGAGGCTCCCGACCGCGGCCAGGTCGAGCCGGGCGACCGGGAGGGGCGCCCGCTCCGGGTAGTGGAGGGCGTAGGAGATGGGCACCCGCATGTCCGGGTAGCCGAGGTGGGCGAGCGTCGCCCCGTCGCACAGGTCGATCAGGCTGTGGACGATCGACTGGGGATGGACGACCACGTCGATCCGGTCGTACGGGGTTCCGAAGAGGTGGTGGGCCTCGATCAGCTCGAGCCCCTTGTTCATCAGCGTCGCCGAGTCGATCGTGATCTTCCCGCCCATCTCCCAGGTCGGGTGGCGGAGCGCCTGCTCGACGGTGACGCCGGCCAGCTGCGCGGCGCTCCAGCCCCGGAACGGTCCCCCCGAGGCGGTCAGGACGAGGCGTTGGACGACCCCGGGGGGCTCGGTGGCGATCAGCTGGTGCAGGGCCGAGTGCTCGGAGTCGACCGGGATGATCCGCGCGCCGGTCGCCTCGGCCAGGGCCATCACCAGCTCGCCGCCGACGACGAGCGACTCCTTGTTGGCCAGGGCCAGGTCGATGCCCTCCCCCAGGGTGGCCACCGTCGGCCCGAGGCCGGCCGATCCGACCAGGGCGTTCAGCACCAGGTCGGCGTCGGATTCGACGATCAGCCGGACGAGGCCGGCCGCCCCGGCGAGGACCTCCCCCTCCGGCCAGTCGCCGGCCGCGCCGGCGGCGGCCGCCTCGTCGGTCAGGGCGACGCGATCGACGCCGTGGGCGCGGGCCTGCTCGACCAGCCGGTCGGCCGACGACTGCGCGGAGAGCCCGACCAGCTCGAGGTCGTCGGACCCGGCGAGGACGTCGAGGGCCTGGAGGCCGATCGAGCCGGTCGAGCCGAGGATCAGGAGGCGGCGGGCGATCGGGCAAGCCTGCCACAAACGCCATGACCGCAGGCGGTGTAGCGTTGGGGGGGATGCGTCGCCCCGCCCGCCCCGATCTCCTCGCCGTCATCGCCCTCGCCGCCGTGCTGTTCGTCGCCGGGTGCGGCGGAAGCGGGAGCTCGGCCAAGACGACGACGGCCGCCCCGGGGCCGACCGGCCTGACCAAGGCCGAGTACATCGCCCAGGCGGATGCGATCTGCAAGACCGGGAAGCGACGTGCCGCGCTCGGGAAGATCCAGTCGCTCGCCTTCCAGAGCCCGATCCCGACGGCCGAGATCGTCCGGCGGCTGCACACGGCCGCGGCGGCCTTCGTCCAGGTGCGCGACGGGCTCGCTGCGCTGGCGCCGCCCCCGGCGGACCGGGCCGCCCTCACCCAGTGGAACCGTCAGATCGCGTCGTTCAGCGGCATGGTCAGCACCGCGCCGGACAAGGTCGCCCGCGGCAACGCGCTGATCGAGCTGGCGAAGCTCGCCGGGAACCTGGCGGTCGCGGACATCGAGCCGCTGACCTTCGCCAAGAACTACGGCATGCGTGCCTGCTCGACCCTTGGCCCCTAGTAGGCCGCCCGGCTCGGCGGTCGCGTGAGACCGGCCGAGCCGATCACACCGGCCTACCGAGCGGTGATGGCGATCTCCTCGCCGATCATTCACCGCTGGGGGCGGCTCGAGGTCACCGGGCTGGAGCATCTCCCGGAGCGCGGGCCGGTGCTCCTGGCGGCCAATCACGACAGCTACTGGGACCCGATCGCCGGCGGCGTCGCCGCCATCGGCCGCCGCCAGATCCGCGCCCTGGCCAAGGCCGGGCTGTGGCGGTTTCGCGTCCTCGCCTGGGTCCTCGACGGCATGGGCCAGATCCCGGTCGAGCGGGGCCGGTCCGACAGCGCCGCCTTCGACCGGGCGATCGCCGTCCTGCGGAACGGCGCCTGCGTGGGGATCTTCCCGGAGGGCACCCGCAGCGAAGGCCGCGAGCTCCGCGCCCGCAGCGGGCTCGGCCGGCTGGCCGCCGCCGTGCCCGAGGCGCACATCGTCTGCTGCGCGATCTCGGGCACGACCGACATCCCCCGGTTCCCGCGCCGCCCGCGGCTGCGGGTGACCTTCTTCCCGCCGGCCGGCGGAGGCTTGGGCGAAGGCGAGACGGCGGCCGCGCTCGCGACCCGCGTGCTCGCCGAGCTCCGCGAGCACGCGCCGATCTCGGCCGCCAGGCACCGTATCGACAGACGGCTGCTGGGGCGGGTCATTCGTGACCGCTGAGCTGTCGTAGGCGATCAGGATTGGCGCGACGGCGGCGGACGCGCGACACGAGCGAGGCGCGCGCTTCTCGGGTGCCGGCGGGAGGGCTCTGCGTGCCGGCGGGAGGGCTCTGCCTGCCCGAGGGGAGGGCTCTGCCTGCCCGGCGGGTAGATCGCCGGCGCATCCGGTCGAGGTGACCGGCCCGGTCGTGTGGCACGATTTCCCCGTGCGATCGCTTCCGGCGTTCCTGGCGGTGGCGGCGGCGGTGACGTTGACTCCCGGGCCGGCGTTCGCGTTGCTGTTGCAAGTCTCGGCGGTGCACGGCCGGCGCGCGGCGCTCGCCAGCATTGCCGGGAACTCGGTGGGGGTCATGGCTTGGGGGGCACTGGCTGCGTTGGGGGTGTCGGCTCTCGTCACGGCTGACCAGTTCGCCTACGACGCGCTCCGCGTGACGGGATCCGTGTTCCTGGTCGGACTCGGTGTCCGGGCGCTGGCCACCGCGCGGCAGGCCGGCGACGCACCGGCGAGCGACGCGGCGCCACCGTCGGCGCCACCGCCCGCGCGCAGCGGAGCGCTCTGGCGTGCCGGCCGTCGAGGCTTGATCAACAGCCTGGCCAACCCGAAACTGGCGGTCTTCTTCGTCGCCCTCTTTCCGCAATTCCTGAGTCCGGGGGCGCAGGTGCTGCCGGCGGCGCTGGCGATGGCCGGGGTCATCGTGGCGTTCGACGTCGTCTGGTACGGCTCAGTCGCGTTCGTGGTGGACCGCGTCCGAGCGAGGCTGCGGCCACGCCTGACCCGCCGACTCGAACAACTCAGCGGCTCGGTCCTTGTCCTGTTTGGCCTTCGCATGGCCGTCGAGACCCGATAGCACACGGGCTCCCGCCCTGGCCTTGGGCTACTAGACGTTCCGTCCCAGCCCGAGGGAGAACGCGGGAAACGCGGCGTTCAGCGCAGGACGCGGTAGTGCATGTGGGTGACACCGGCCTCCCCCTCGAGGATCCGGGTGCGCTCCAGCTCGATGTGCTCGGGACCGAGGTTCTCGAAGAGACGGCGCCCTTGGCCGAGGAGCACCGGGATGAGATGGATCTCGAGTTCGTCGAGGACGCCGGCAGCGAGCGCGAGCCGCGCGGTTCCGGCGCCGTGGACCAGGACGTTCCTCTCGCCCGCCGCCCGCTTGGCCTCGGACATCGCGGTCGTGACGTCGGGCACATAGGTGACCAGCGGCCACTGCGCGATCGGTCCGTCGGGCTCACGGCGGCTCAGGATGAAGATCGGCACGCCGTCGTGGTGGTCGCCGTCCCAGCCACCCGCTGGCTCGAAGGTCCCCCGGCCGGCGACGACCGCCCCGGTCGCCATGAACTCGTCGACGACCTGGCCGTTGACGCCGGCCAGGCGGCCCGAGATCGGCTTGGGGTCGGTGTCGGCACCCGTGGCGAACCACTCGTGGAGGCGGTGCCCGCCGTCGCCGAGTCCGTTGTCCGGTCCCTCATGGGGCCCGGCGATGAATCCGTCGAGAGACATGGACATGTAGAGGACAGTTGCGGACACGGCGTCTCCTTCCTGGTCTGTCTCACTGAGACCGGCGGTGCCGCGAAACTCATCGCTCGGCCCGACGACCGCGTCCCGGCTCGGTCAGCGCTCGATCGTCGGCGCGGCGGCGTACTCCTGGTCGGTGACCTGCTCGCCCCAGTTGACGGCGACGTGGTCATCGTCGACCTCGTTGAGGGCCAGGTGGATCATGAAGCGGTTGGGGGCGGCGCCGTGCCAGTGGTCTTCGTCCGGCGCGAAGAAGACCCGGTCGCCGGCCCGGATGACCTCGATGGGACCGCCGCGTTGTTGGCACAGGCCGATGCCCTCGGTCAGGTAGATCGTCTGGCCGAGCGGGTGCGTGTGCCAGTGGGTGCGCGCGCCGGGAGTGAAGTGGACGAGGTTGCCCTGGACGCGGGCGGGGGCGGGGGCGGCCGCCACCGGGTCGATGTACACGTCGCCGGTGAACCAGGTGTCCGGGCCCTTGGCGGTGTCGACGCTGCTTCTCGTGATCTCCATGCGAGTGAGCCTCCTATGCGGGGACCGTGTCTACTGGTGCCGCCGCCGCCCGGGCGGCGGGAGGTTGCGGCGACGGCCCGGCTCAGCCGCCGATCGCCGACATCGACCGAGCCGGCTGGATGAAGCCGGCCTCGCCGACGTGGTGCTTGAGCTCCTTGCGCCAGACCGCGTCGCGGAGGATCCGCTCGAGCTCGGCGTCGGTGGCGCCGTCGCGCATCGGATCGCGGAGGTTGGTCTCGCCGAGGGAGAAGAGGCAGGTCCGGAGCTTGCCGTCGGCGGTGAGGCGGATCCGGTTGCAGTCGGCGCAGAACGGCTCGGAGACCGGGTTGATGAACCCGATCCGGCCGCGGCCGTCGGCGAAGCGGTAGGTGCGCGCGGTGGCGTTCGGCTCGCGGGGCTCGGCCTCGAGCGGGTAGACGGCGTGGATCGCGTCGCGGATCTCCCGGCCGGTCAGCACCTTGTCGGCCTTCCAGGTGCGGTCGCCGTCGAGGGGCATGAACTCGATGAAGCGGATCTCGTAGGGCTGCTCGCGGGCGAACTCGGCGAACGGGATCAGCTCCTGCTCGGTGAACCCGCGGATGCCGACGGCGTTGACCTTGATCGGGTGGGCCTCGGGGAAGCTCGCGAGCTTCGCCAGGCCCCGGAGCACCTGGGGGAGCGAGTCGCGGCGGGTCTGCTCGAAGAAGCGGTCGCGCTGGAGCGAGTCGAGCGAGACGTTGAAGCGGTCGACCCCGGCCCGGACGAGGCCCTCGGCCTGGCGCTCGAGCAGGTAGCCGTTGGTGGTCAGCGAGATCTCGTGGACGTCGTCGATCGCCTTGAGCATCGCGACCAGGCGGGCGAGCTCGCGGCGGACGAGGGGCTCGCCACCGGTCAGGCGGACGTCGTGGACCCCCATCGGCGCGAGGATCGCCACGATGCGCTCGATCTCCTCGAAGGTCAGCAGGTCGGCGCGGTCGAGCCAGGGAAGGCCCTCGGCCGGCATGCAGTACTGGCAGCGAAAGTTGCAGCGGTCGATGACCGAGATCCGGACATCGCCGATCAGGCGGCCGTGGCCGTCCTCCAGAGCGTCGGTAATCATGCCCCGACTACGGCCGGCCCGCCCGGTTGGATCAACGCAAAAGGGCCCAATTCCCGCAAGAGAAACCGCAATCTAGGTCGTGCCTACGGACGCTTCGACGGGCAGTCGCGGGCGGGATGCGCCGGCCCGGGACGGCTTAAGGTGTCGGGCGTGCGCCCGACGACCCGCGAGCGATGACCGACCCGGTGCCCGTCGAGGCCGGGAGCGGCGTCGGCTCGGACGTGCGGATCGGCGCGGTCACCCTGGTCGTGACGAACGTCCGCAGCGCGCTGGCCTTCTATGCCGGCCTGCTCGGGCTGTGGATCCACCGGCTCGAGGACGGCGTCGCCGCCCTCGGCGCCGGCGAGGAGGATCTGGTCATCCTGATCGAGGATCGGGAGGCCCCGCCGGCGGACGACTGCACCGGACTCTTCCACCTGGCGATCCTCGTCCCGTCGCGCCTCGAGCTCGCCCACTCGCTCCAGCGGGTGATCTACGCGCGGCGGACGCTCACCGGCTTCGCCGACCATCTCGTCTGCGAGTCGCTCTACCTCGACGACCCCGACGGGAACGGCATCGAGATCTACGCGGATCGCCGGCGGGAGGACTGGCCGCTCGAGGAGGGCCACGTCCAGATGGCCACCGACCCGCTCGACCTCTACCACGTGCTCGCCTCGGGCAGCGGCCGGAGCCTCCCGCCGGAGCAGCTCGAGGTCGGGACGGTGATCGGACACGTCGACCTCCGCGTGGCCGACACGCCCCCGGCCGAGGCGTTCTACCGGGACGTGATCGGGCTCGACGTGATGGCGCGCTGGAAGTGGTCGTCGATCCTCGGCGCCGGCGGCTACCACCACCACATCGGGGTCAACCACGCCGCCGGCCGGGGGGCGCCGCCGCCCCCGCCCGGGGCGCTCGGGATGCGCGACTTCGAGCTCGTGGTCGGCGACCTCGATCCCCTCCGGGCTCGCCTCGGCCCGGCCGCCGAGCAGGACGACGGGAGCCTCCTGGCCGTCGACCCGTCGGGCAACCGCGTGATCCTGCGCGCCGGCTGATCAGTCCTCGAGCGAGGAGCGGAAGGTGGACGCCGGCTCGACGGTCGCCCCGGCCGCCCGCGACCGGTCGGCCAGCCAGCGGTCGGAGGTCACCACCCGGACCTGGTTCGGCGCCGGGTCGGCGGCCAGGCGCCGGACGATTTCGTCGTCGGCCGAGTTCGCCCGCCCGCGGGGAGCGTGGGCCACGTGGATCACCGTCGAGCGGATCGGCGGCGACGGGGGCATCTCGAAGACGACGGTGACGTCGTCGCCGCTCGCGGCGACCCAGCGCTCGAGCAGGTCGACGAGCCGGACCATCGCCTGATGGCGGTCCCGCCACCAGGCGTCGGGCCGGGTGCCGATCACGTTCATCCCGTCGACGAGGTAGCGCACCGACCCATCGTAGGACGCCCGGGGCGAGACAGGCCCCGGGGGCCGCCGACCCCGCCCGGCGCGGCGCGCGCCCCAGCCGGCGCCGGCGCGGCTGCCGTGGTGCTCCGGGGTTTTGCGAGACTCAGCGACGATGGAATCGCGCATCCATGTGATCACGCTCGCGGTCGCTGACCTGGAGCGTGCGCTCGCCTTCTACCGCGAGGGCCTCGGCCTGGACTCGGCGGGCGTGATCGCGACCGAGTTCGGCGGCGACGCTGAGAACCCGGCCGGAGACATCGCCTTGTTCCACCTCGACGGGGGCCTCAGTCTCGCTCTGTACCCGCGCACCGAACTGGCGAAGGACGCCGGGATACCGCTCGGGCCACCGAAGTCGGGCGAGTTCAGCATCGGGCAGCTCGTGGCCAGCGAGCAGGACGTCGACGCTCTGCTCGCCCGGGCCGAGGCCGCCGGCGCCACCCTCACCGGGCCGCCGCACAACCGGCCGTGGGGGATCTACTCCGGGTATTTCCGCGACCTCGACGGACACCTCTGGGAGATCATCTGGAATCCAGAGGGGTAGGCGATGATCCGGCACGGCGGCGGCGGGCCCGGTCGTTCGCCGGGGTGGCCGACGACTACGACCGAGCCCGGCCGGGCTACCCGATCGACGCGGTGCGCTGGCTCGCCGGGCCGCGGCCCCTCGAGGTCGTCGACCTCGGCGCCGGGACCGGGAAGCTCACGGGAGCGCTCCTCGCGGAGGGGCATCGGGTGGTGGCGGTCGAGCCGCTGGCCGCGCTCCGGGCCAAGCTGACCGACCGCTTCCCCGAGGTCCCGGCCGTCTCCGGCTGGGCCGAGGCGATCCCCCTCCCGGACGCCTGCGCCGACGCCGTGCTGGTCGGCCAGGCTTTCCACTGGTTCGACCTCGCCCCGGCGGTCGCCGAGGTCGCCCGGGTCCTGCGCCCGGGGGGCGTGCTCGGCCTGATCTGGAACTTTCGCGACGATCGGCAACCGTGGATGGCGGCGCTCAGCGCTTTGACCCGCCCGCACGGGCTGCCCGCGGGGTGGATGGGCGAGCTCGAGGCGCTCGCGACGGCGGCGACGATCGAGCGCCGGGAGTTCCGCCTCACCCAGACGGTCGACCGGGAGACGCTGGCGGCGCTCGTCCGCTCGTGGAGCTACGTGGCCAGCCTCGACGAGCCGGAGCGCGCGGATGTGCTCCGGCGGGTCGCCGCCCTCTGGGATCGATACCCGGAGATGGCCGGGGGAGCGACCCTGACCTACCGCACCGAGGCGGTCCGCGCCATCCTGACCACCGCCTGAGCGCCGCCTACCCGGCCTTGGCCAGGTAGCTGTGGCCGGCGGTGATGAACACGGTCCGCCGGGCGCGGACGTCGAAGACGCTGACCGCGCCGCGGGCCACGGCGGTCAGCGTCCCGTCGCACCGGTCGGTGGTCGTCCAGCGGGTCCCCCGGACGGTCCCGGCGGAGTAGCGCCCGCGGGTGCGGAACTGCCCCTTGACGCTCGCCCGCAGGAGGCCGAGCACCCGGTGGCTGAGGCGCCTGGCCGCCGCGACGTGGGCCTTGCCGATCACCCGGCAGCCGAGGATCGGGCCGCTGCGCAGGCGCAGCTCGGCGACCCCGAGCTCGCGCCGGTTCTGGAGCAGCTGGAAGATCCCGCCGGAGAACAGGCCGGCCCCGAGGCGGCCGGGGGTGGCGGTGGCCGTCATCAGGACGAGCTGCCCCTGGCGGGCGTCGATCACCGAGCCGATGGGGATCTCGCGGGGGACGACGAGCGGGACGAACGCGTTGCCCTTGACCCGGGCGGCGCGGGCGCCGGGCGGGAGCTGGATGAAGACGTGGCCGCTGACCGGGCCGATGTCGACCGTCCGGCCGAGGACGGGCGGCTTGGTCACGCAGACGCAGGCGGTCACCGTGGCGACGTCCGTCGCGACCGCGGCGGCCCCGCGCGGGTCGGAGATCGTGACCCGGACGGGATAGATCCCGGCGCGGGCGTACGTGTGACTCCCGGCGACCGACCGGTCGAAGAGCTTGCCGCGCGCGACCGGGGCGCCGACCGAGCCCGGGGTCGGCGCGCTGCCGTCACCCCAGTCGATCGTCGCCGTGAAGGTGCCGGTCGCGGCGGTCGACTCGAAGGTGGCGACCTCGCCGGAGAAGGCGATTCCGGTCACCGGGAAGAGGGAGTCGATGCTCGCGTTCGTCACGTCGGCAGGTCCGGCCGGCGGGGTGGTGGGCGTGGTCGCCGGGGTGGTCGGGCCGGTGGTGGTGGTCCCGGTCGAGGTCGTCGAGGGCGGGCCGGCCGGGCAGCAGCCGTCGCCGGCGAAGTGGGCCTCGAAGCTCCCGACGTAGGGCATCGTTCCCCCGCCGTCGCTCGAGGCGGCGGCGATCGAGGCGGCGGCGATCGTCCCGTTGAACGAGCTCGGGGCGACGAAGTCGACGACGATGTCACCGGCCGCGCCCGGGTCGGTGCTCCGATCCCCGAGGTAGCGGGCGACCAGGTGGGTCGAGGAGCCGGCGGTGCAGCCGGCCACCGAGCCGGTCTTGGTGCCGGGTCCCTGGTAGGAGCCGAGGTAGTAGACGGTGGGGGTCGCGCACGGGGTGCCCCCGGCCGCGGTCAGCGCCTGCTGTCCCTGGGCCGCGCCGGCCACGGCGAAGCTGACGTGGCCGAGGTTGGTGATCCAGTTGCCGCTGAAGACGTTCTGCTCGCCGGCGGCGCCGGCACCGGCGCCGGCGACGAGGACGCCGAGGGCGACGCCGAGCACGGCGGCCGCGAGCGCCGAGCCCACCCGGCGGCGATTGGGCCGCGACCGCATCTCAGCTCCGCCTCCGGACCATCCCGACCGACGCTACACCCGGGCGGCGGGCCGCGCAAGCCGGTCAGACCATCGCGTGCCAGACGTAGTAGCCGGCGACGGCGGCGAAGAGGACGGCGTCGAGACGGTCGAGCGCGCCGCCGTGGGGGCCGAAGAGGGTGCCGGTGTCCTTGGTCCCGACCTCGCGCTTGACGAACGACTCGAAGAGGTCCCCGGTCGGGGCGGCGAGGGCGACGGCGAGCCCGAGCAGGAGGGCGTTGCCCTTGTGCATCCAGTCCTGGTAGAAGCTCGCGAAGAGGACCCCGGCGACGGCGAGGACCATCCCGATGACCAGCCCCTCGACGGTCTTGTTCGGCGAGATCCGCGGGGCGAGCGGCCGCCGGCCGAACATGCGCCCGCCGAGGTAGGCGGCCGAGTCGCCGACGAACGTGCCGACGAGCACGTCGATCACCACGCCGTCGCCGTGCGGGAGCTTGCGCAGGAGGACGGCGTGGGCGAGGGCGAGGCCGATCCACCAGACGCCGAGCATCATCGTGGCGATCCCGAGCGTCCCGCCCCGGGGGGCGGCGACGGCGAGCAGGAAGGCGAGCGGGACGAGGGCGACGAGGACGAGGAGGATCTGCAGCTGGCCGCCGTACTGGGCGGCGAGGAGCAGGCCGATCAGGCCGACGAACCCGGCCAGCCGGATCGGATGGGCGCGCCCGAGCAGGCGGTAGAGCTCGTCGAGGCAGATCCAGCCGAGGACGATCAGCGCGAGCGTGAACACGAGGCCGCCGCGGCCGACGATGATCAGGGCGACGATCAGCGCGGGGACGGCGACGATGATGCGCCCCGTCAGCTCCGATCTCCTTCTTTCGGAGCGGCGGCCGCCTTTCCCCCCGCCCCGCGGGCGACGACCGGTCGGTGCTCGGCCACGGCCGCCGGCGCCGGCGCCGGCGGGGCGGCGGCCGGCCGGCGGGCGGGGGCCGCCGGCCATCAACGGGCGTCCATCGGCGGGGCCTCGGCGCGCGTCACGCGCCGGTCCGCCCGCCGAAGCGCCGCCGCCGGCCGGTGTACTCGGCCAGCGACTGCTCGAACGCCTCCCGGGTGAAGTCGGGCCAGAGCTCGTCGCGGAAGACGAGCTCGGAGTAGGCCGCCTGCCAGAGCAGGAAGTTCGAGAGCCGCTGCTCGCCGCTGGTGCGGATGACGAGGTCCGGGTCGTGCATCTCGGGGGCGTAGAGGAGCGCCCGGAAGTCGTCCTCCTCGCCGCCGGCGAAGCGCCGGGCGGCGTCGACGATCTCGGCCCGGCCGCCGTAGTTGAAGGCGACGAACAGGGTGATCCGGTCGTTCGCGTCGGTCAGCGACTCGGCCCAGCTCATCTGCTCGATCAGCTTGTCGTCGACCCCGTCGGTCCGGCCGATGAAGCGGATCCGGACGCCCTCGGCGTGGAGCTCGGGCGTCTCGCGGAGGATGCGCTGGCTGAACATCCGCATCAGGGCGCGGACCTCCCGCCGCGGGCGGGACCAGTTCTCGGTCGAGAAGGAGTAGACGGTCAGCTCGCGGACGCCGAGCTCGACCGCGTCGCGCAGCCGGGCCTTGACCGTGTCGGCTCCGGCCTGGTGGCCGGAGGCGACGGAGACGCCCTCGCGCTTGGCCCAGCGTCCGTTCCCGTCGGTGATGATCGCGACGTACCGAGGGCCGTCGCTCATCAGACCTCGAGGATCTCTTCTTCCTTGATCTTGAGCAGGGCGTCGAGCTCGGCGATGCGCGTGTCGGTCAGCTTCTGGAGCTCGGTCTCGGCCCGGCGCTCCTCGTCCTCGCCGGTGTCCCCGGCGTCCTTGAGCTCGCGGAGGTCGTGCTTGACATCGCGGCGGATGTTGCGGATCGCGATCCGCCCCTCCTCGGCGATGTGGCGGGCGACCTTGACGAGCTCGCGGCGGCGCTCCTCGTTGAGCTCGGGGATGATCAGGCGCATGACGTTGCCGTCGTTGGACGGGTTCAGGCCGAGGTCGGAGTTCGAGATCGCCTTCTCGATCAGCTTCATCGAGCCCTTGTCGTAGGGCTGGACGGTGAGCATCCGGCCCTCGGGGGCGGAGATCGTCGCGAGCTGGCGGAGCGGCGTCGCCGCGCCGTAGTAGTCGACGACGACCCGATCGAGGAGGGCCGGGCTCGCCCGACCGGTGCGGACGGTCGCCAGTTCGTGGTTGGTGGCCTCGACGGACTTCTCCATCCGCTCGCCTGCGTCCTCGAGTAGCTCTTCGATCATCCCGTCGCCACCAGTGTTCCGACCCGCTCCCCAGACAATATCCGGCTGATGTTTCGCTCGTCGTCCATGTTGAAGACGTGGAGCGGGAGCTGGCTCTCCATGCACAGGGTGAGGGCGGTCGCGTCCATCACGCCGAGCCGGCGCTGGATCGCGTCCATGTGGGAGATCTCGGGGATGAACGTCGCCCCGGCGTCGAGGGCCGGGTCGGCGCTGAACACGCCGTCGACCCCGTTCTTGCCCATCAGGATCGCCTCGGCGTGGATCTCCGAGGCGCGGAGGGCGGCGGCGGTGTCGGTGGTGAAGAACGGGTTGCCGGTCCCGGCGGCGAAGATCACCACCCGCTTCTTCTCGAGGTGGCGCATCGCCCGGCGGCGGATGTAGGGCTCGGCGACCTCCTGGACGGTGATCGCCGACTGGACCCGGGTGTGGACCCCCTGGGTCTCGCAGGCGTCCTGGAGGGCGAGGGCGTTGAGCACGGTGGCCAGCATCCCCATGTAGTCCGCCGTCGCCCGATCCATCCCGGCGGCCGCCCCGCGCATCCCCCGGTAGATGTTGCCGGCGCCGACGACGATGGCCAGCTCGACCCCGCTGTCGACGACGGCCTTGACCTCCCCGGCGATGGCCCGGATTCGGTGGGGGTCGACCCCGTAGTCGAGCTCGCCCATCAGGGCCTCGCCCGAGAGCTTCAGCAGCACGCGCTTGAAGACCGGCTCAGCCACGGGCGCCATGCTACTCGCCGGCGGGGCGTCGCTTGGCCGGGCGGGATCGGGCTCAGGCGCCGCGGAAGGTCAGGCGCAGAGGCGCGCCGGACGTCGCGGTGGCCGGGGCGACCATTCCCAACCGCAGCTGCCTGCCGACCACGCTGCGGAGCGTCGCCTTAGGCGACGTCGGTCGAATCTGGAGCATGAGTCCGGTGGGCGTCCGGCGGCAGGTGACGCGCACCGGCGACGCCCGCTTGGCCACCTGGACCGCGCCCTGGGCGCGGGCGCGATAGCCGCGGCCGACCCGGGTGATCGTGACCGCCACCTCGCGCCGCGCCTGCTGGCAGGGGGTCGCCGGGACGGACGCGACGGTGGCGGGCTTGTTTGCGAGCTGGAGGGCGACCTGGGTGCAGAGGGCGAGGAACAGAGCCTCGAGGAGGGGCGAGTTCGTGGCGTCGTCGACGACCACGTTCGCATTGCTGAAGGCCTCGTTGAGATAGAGACATCCGAGCACGCGGGCGTGGAGGGTGGGAAGCCCGGCGAGGAAGACCCCGAGGGTGTCGATCGCGTTGGATTGGAGGCCGAGGATCTCGACGCTGACCGATTTCTGACTCGCCCCGAGGTCGGGGGAGCTGACCATCGCGGTGCCGCCCGGGGGGACGGTCACGCCGATCGAGGCGGGGAAGTGGGCCGACGCCGATCCGGCGAACAGCAGGATGGCGAGGCAGGCGATGCCATTCGCCGCGGCGAGTCGCACGCGGCGAATCTACCACGACACCGGGGGTCCGAGCTACTGCCCGACGGCGAAGCGCCGGAAGCGGCGGATGACCACGTTCTCGCCGGTCTTGGCGGCGATCTCGACGACGAGCTCGCGGATCGTCTTGCCGTCGTGCTTGTCGGTGTTGACGTGCGGCTGGTTGAGGAGGACGACGCCCTCGTACCACTTGGCGAGCTTCCCGGCGGCGATCCGCTCGCGGATGTTCTCGGGCTTGTCGGCCGCCTCGGCCTCGAAGACGCGGAGCTCGGCGGCCTTGGCCTCCGCGGGCACGTCCTCCTCGCTCAGGTAGAGCGGGGCGGCGGCGGCGATGTGGAGGGCGACGTCCCGGGCGAAGGCGACGAAGTCGTCGTTGCGGGCGACGAAGTCGGTCTCGCAGTCGACCTCGACGAGGACGCCGACCTTGGCGTTCGAGTGGATGTACGACTGGACGGTCCCCTCGGCGGCGACCCGCTCGCCCCGATCCTCGATTCGCTTGCCCTGCTTGACCCGGAGGATCTCGATCGCCTTGTCGACGTCGCCGCCGGATTCGGTCAGGGCCTTCTTGCAGTCCATCATCCCGGCGCCGGTCCGGTCGCGGAGGGCCTTGACGTCGGCCGCCTTGATCTCGGCGGCCATCAGGCGCCCGCCCCGCTGGGCGCCGGGGTAGCCTGGCCGTCCGCCGGCGCCGCGGGCGCCGCCGGGTCCGGGGCGGGATCGGACGCCGCGGCCTCCGGCGCGGGCGCCGCCGGTTCCGGGGCAGGCTCGGCCGCCGCGGCCTCCGGGGTGGGCGCCGCCGGTTCCGGGGCAGGCTCGGCCGGCGCAGCCTGCGGGGTGGGCGCCGCCGGTTCCGGGGCAGGCTCGGGCGGCGCGGGCGCCGCTGGGTCCGGGGCAGGCTCGGCCGGCGCGGACGCCGCCGGGTCCGGGGTGGGCGCCGCCGGATCCGGGGTCGGCGCGGACGCCGCGGCGGTGGGTGCCCCCGGGTCCGGGGCAGGATCGGCCGGCGCCGACGTCGCCGGGTCCGGCGCGGACGCCGTGACGGGCTCGGCCGGCGCGGACGCCGTGACGGGCTCGGCCGGCGCGGACCCGGCGGCGTCCCGGGTGGTGGGCGCCGCCGGATCCGGGGCAGGATCGGCCGGCGCGGCCGGGGCGGGCGGCGCCGGCGCCTCGGCGGCCGAGGCCTTTGGGGCGGAGCTCGGGTCGGGCTGGGGGGCGGCGTCGGGGGCCGGCGCCTCGGCCGCCTCGCGGGCGGCCTTGGCCGCGGCGGCGGCGGCGGCGCCGCGGGCGGCGGCGCCGGCCCGCACGGTGGCGGCGGCCTGCTCGGCGGCGGCGGCCTTGGCGGCGACCGCGGCGGCCGCGGCCTGCTCGGCGGCCTGGGCGGCGGCGACGGCGTCGCGGGCCGCCTGCTCCTCGGCCTCCCGCCGGGCCTGGGCCTCGGCCTCGCGGCGGGCGCGCTCCTCGGCCTCGCGGCGGGCGCGCTCCTCGGCCTCCAGGCGGACCCGCTCCTGCTCTTCGCGGTAGACGCGGGAGCCCTGGGCGACGACGTCGCCGATCGCCCGGGTGATCGCCGCGCACGAGCGGATCGCGTCGTCGTTGCCGGGGATGACGTAGTCGATCCCGTCGGGATCGCAGTTGGTGTCGACGAGGCCGATGATCGGGATCCGCAGGCGCTGGGCCTCGGCCACGGCGATCGCCTCGGTCTTGAGGTCGACGATGAAGATCGCCGCCGGGACGCCCTTCATGTTCTTGACGCCGCCGAGGTTGGCCCGGAGCTTGGCCAGGTCGGCCAGGGCGGAGAGGCGCTCGCGGGTCGGCAGGAGGGCGAGCTGGCCCTCGGCCTCGTAGCGCTCGAGGTCGTGGAGGCGCTTGATCCGCTGGCTGATCGTCTGGAAGTTGGTCAGCAGGCCGCCGAGCCAGCGATGGTTGACGTAGGGCATGCCGGCGCTCTCGGCGACCTCCTTGATCGCGTCGCGCGCCTGCTTCTTGGTCCCGACGAAGAGGACGGTGCCGCCGCGGTTGGCGATCTCGCCGGCGAACTGCTGGGCGTCGTCGAGGAGGCGCTGGGCCTTGATCAGGTCGATGATGTAGATGCCGCCGCGCTCGCCGAAGATGAACCGGCGCATCTTCGGATTCCAGCGGCGGGTCTGGTGGCCGAAATGGACGCCGGCCTCCAGGAGCTCTCTGATGCCTACTTGAGCCACGGTACTACTCCCTTGGTTTGGTCTTGTGTGCCGTCCGCCCGGCCGAGTCGCGGACCCGGGTGCGAAGACCCGGGCAGGGTCGCGACCCGCTATCCGAGCGGATCGAATTGGTAATCGGACTGAGGATACACGCAAGTTTTGCGCGGTCCCGTCGTTAGAACGGGTGCGCGGGCCGGTCCGCCCTTCCCCTACCTCCGGCGGTCCGGCCCGCCATCCGTCGCGCCGGGGACTGCGCTATGGCGTCCTTGGTGGTTGGCTACCCGGTTTCCGCGCGTTTCAACGCGGCCGCGAGGTCGGCGGGGAGTGGCGACTCGACGGCGACGGGCCCGCCGGTGAACGGCTGGTCGAAGCTCAGGCGGGTGGCGTGGAGGAACTGGCGCTCGAGCCCGAAGGCCCCGGCCCGCCCGTACTCCGGGTCGCCGCAGACCGGATGGCCGATGGCTTGGAAGTGGGCGCGGATCTGGTGGGTGCGCCCGGTGTCGAGGCGGGCGCGCAGGAGCGTCGTGGTGGGCAGGGCCCGCTCGAGCCGGAAGTGGGTTCGCGCCTCGCGAGGGTCGTCGGTGTCGGTGGAGACGCGCGTCCGGACCCGCCGGTCCCGGCCGAGCGGAGCGTCGATCGTCCCCGTCCGGGCCGGGGGTCGGCCGTCGACGAGGACGAGGTACTCGCGCGTGATCTCCCGGGCGGCGAGGGCCGCCTTCAGGCGCCGGTGGGCCTCGGCGTGCTTGGCGACGACGAGCAGGCCGGAGGTGTCCTTGTCGAGGCGATGGACGATCCCCGCCCGCCACGGGTCGCCGCCGGCGGCGCCGCGGGCGGCCAGGGCCTGGGAGAGCGTGCTCTGCCGGTGACCGCGGGCCGGGTGGACGACGACGCCGGGGGGCTTCGCGACGACCAGGAGGTCATCGTCCTCGTAGGCGACGGTGTAGGCCGCCGGCGGGGCGTAGCCGGCGGGCTGGGGTTCCTCGACGGCCGGGCCGTCGGGGCGGTCGACCGCGATCGTCTCGCCCTCGGCGAGGGCGTGGCGCTTGGGGACGAGGCGACCGTCGACGCGGACCCGGCCGAGCTCGAGCAGCCGCTGGGCCTGGGCGCGCGAGCCGACCCGGGTGCCGAGGAACCGGTCGAGGCGCTCGCCGGCGGCCTCAGCCGGGACGCGGACTTCCATCGTCCCGGAGCACGTAGAGGAGGGCGACGACGCCGAGGGTGATCGACGTGTCGGCGAGGTTGAAGGCCGGCCAGTGGGGCACCTTGATGAAGTCGGTGACCGCGCCGGCCCGCACCCGGTCGACCAGGTTGCCGAGCGCCCCGCCGACCATCAGGCCGGCCGGGAGCCAGAGGAGGGGACGGTCGACGTGGGTGACGAAGTAGGCGACGATCGCCGCGATCGCCACCCCGATCACCAGGACGACGATCGCCGGGCCGCCGGCCGAGACGCTGAAGGCGACGCCGTCGTTCACGGTGTGGACGAGCTCGAGGCCGGGGAGCACCCGCCGGTGCTCGGTCGGTCCGATCGAGCCGTCGACGAGGCGCTTGGTCAGCTGGTCGCTGACCACCACCCCGGCGAGCACCGCCCCGGCACGCAGCCAGGCGCCGCGGGTGCGGGCCACCTCAGCCGTGGATCAGGCCGACGACGATGCCGCCGCCGATCCGGAGCACGAGCACGGCGATCAGCGGGCTGAAGTCGAAGGCGCCGATCGGCGGGATGAACCGTCGGAAGATGCGCAGGTACGGCTCGGTGACGTCGCGGAGGAAGCCGAGGATCGCGTCGGTCGAGCGCGAGTAGGGGATCCGCACGCCCATGGAGAGGACGAGCGTCGAGACGATGTAGGCGAAGATCACCAGCGTGTAGACCCAGATCAGGGCGTTGAGGTAGCTGGCGACGTCGGTGCGGACGGTGAGCAGGGGGAGGATCATCGGAGGACCTCGTCGGTGGCGCGGGCGAAGGCCGTCCGCAGCCCGGCGCCCTCGAGCGCGGCCAGGCCGCGCGCGGTGACGCCGCCGGGGGAGGTGACGGCCCGGCGGACGGCGAGGGTGTCCATGTCCCGAGCGCGCAGGAGGGTGGCCGACCCGCGCAGGGAGGCGCCGACCAGCTCGGCGGCGCGGGCCTGCGGGAGCCCGTGGCGGATGGCGGCGTCGATCCAGGCCTCGGCGATCAGGGCGACGTAGGCCGGGGCGACGCCGCAGACGGCGGTCGCCACGTCGAGCAGCCGCTCGGGGAGCTCGACGGCGAGGCCGACGCGCTCGAAGAGGGCCGCGGCCGCCGGGCCGAGCCCGGGCGCCCCGGACGTGCACAGGCAGGTCACGCCGTCGCGGACCTCGACGGCGGTGTTCGGCATCGCCCGGACGACCTCGGCCCGGGCGAAGAGCCGGCGGAGGTCGGCGAGGCGAACGCCGGCCAGGAGCGAGATCACCGGCCGGTCGGTGGCGCCGATCTCGGCGGCGACGGCCTCGAGCTGGGCCGGCTTGTGGCAGAGGACGATCAGGTCGGCGCGGTCGGCGAGCTCGGCGTTGCCGGCGGCCACCTCGCCGCCGACCTCGGCCACCAGGGCGGCGGCCCGCCCGGAGCCGGCGTCGGTCGCGAGCACGGGGTCGCCGAGTCCACGCGCGAGGGCGTGGGCCATGTTCCCGGAGCCGATGAAGCCGATCACCATGGGGGGCAAGCGTAACTCGTCCGGCGGCGCCACCCGGACCGGCGGGCGGCGGCCTAGGATTGACGGGTGCAGCGCGTGCCGGCCGGCGACCCGTGGGAGGAGCATTGTGGCTTGAGCCGGGCCTGCCGGCGGGACGGCGTGATCGAGGTGAGCGCGACGACCGGGGCCGGCGCCGGGGCCTACGAGCAGGCCACCGCCGCGCTGGCCGCGGTCCTCGCGGCGGTCGAGGCGCTCGGGGGCGGAGCGGGTGATGTGGTCCGCACGCGGATCTTCGTCGTCGACCTCGCGGCCAACGGCGAGGCGGTCGGTCGGGCCCACCGCGAGATCCTGGGCCTGATCGCCCCGGCCTCGGGGGTCTACGGCGTAAGCGAACTGCGCCGGCCCGAGGTGCTGGTCGAAGTCGAGGCGACCGCCCGCCTCGGCGTCTAGTCTCTGCGGCGCAGGCGGGGCACCATCGCGGCCCGCGACCCTGCTGTCCGAACGTTGGAGGTTGCCGTGTCGGGGTCGGAGTTCGACGGGAGGACCGTGCTGGTCACCGGCGCGTCGCGGGGGATCGGCCTGGCCACGGCCCAGCACTTCGCCGAGCTCGGGGCCCGCGTCGGCCTCGTAGCCAGCGGGGCGGAGGGCATCGCGCGGGCGGCGGCCACCCTGCCCGAGGGGACCGCTCATGCCGTGGCCGCCGACCTGACCGACCCGTCCGAGTGCGCCCGGGCGGTCGCCGAGGTCGAGGCGGCGCTCGGTCCGGTCGACGTCCTGGTGAGCTGCGCGGGCGCGCTCCACCGCGACTTCGTCGAGGACGTGACCCCGGCCGACTTCGAGCGGAGCTACCGCCTCCACGCCGGGGCCGGGCTCTGGCTGAGCCAGGCCGTGCTGCCGGGGATGCGGACCCGCGGCTACGGGCGGATCGTCCTCGTCTCGTCCGAGCTCGGGCTGTTCGGGGCCCCGTCCTACGCGTCCTACTGCACGAGCAAGGCGGCGCTCGTCGGGCTGGCCGAGGTCCTCCATCTGGAGCTGGCCGGGAGCGGGGTGCGGGCCTGCGCGGTCTGCCCGGGCGATGTCCGGACCGACCAGCTGCGCGAGGAGCACGAGTGGGGACCGACGGGCGGGACGACCTACGAGAAGGCCATGGACCCCAAGCGGGCGGCCCGGGCGATCGCGCGGGCGGCGGGCGGGCGCCGGCCGGTGGTCGTCGTCGACCGCCCGCACCTGCGGGTCGTCTTCAACCTCCTGGCCGGCCCGCGCCGCCTGCGCCTGCGCATCATCCAGGACGCCTTCAAGGGGGTCCTGAAGGCGCGGCGGGCGCCGGCCGGCTGACCGGCGGTGGCCGCGACCGCGACCAGATCGCCGGCGGCCGCCGTCCCCCGGACCGGCTGGTGGCGGGTGATCGTCGCCTACGCCCTGGTCGCCGCGGCGACGCAGATGCTCTGGCTGAGCTACGCGGCGATCACCACCGACTCCGCCCGGCAGTACGGGGTCTCCGAGACCGCGATCGGCTGGCTGGCGGAGATCTTCCCGCTCCTCTACGTCGTCCTGGCCATCCCGGCCGGGATGGCGCTCGATCGGTGGTTCCGGCCGGCCCTGGCCGGCGGGGCCGGGCTCGTGGCCGCGGGCGGGCTGATCCGCCTCGGCGGCCTGAGCTTCGGCTGGGCGATGGCCGGGGCCGTCGCCGTGGCCCTGGCCCAGCCGGTCGTCCTCAGCGCGGTCGGCAAGCTGGCCGCCGAGTACGCCCCGCCCCCGGAGCGGGCGGCGGCGATCGCGGTCGGGTCGGCCGGGAACTTCGTCGGCATGCTGGCCGCGCTCGGCCTCGGCCCGGCTCTCGGCACCCACGGGCACCTGGGCCGGCTCCTGGCCGTCGAGGCGGGACTGGCGGTGGCGGCGACCCTCGGCCTCCTCGCCGTCCTGCGTCGGGCGCCGGTCTGGGCCGGGAAGGCCGGCGGCGACGCGGGTGAGGTGGTCGGGAGCCTGGCCAGCGTGCGGGCGCTCTGGGCGGTGCCGCGGATGCGGACGCTGTGCGGCCTCGTCTTCCTCGGCTTCGGCGTGTTCGTCGCCCTGGCCACCTGGCTCCAGACCCTCCTGCACCCGGACGGGGTCTCCGACGCGACGGCCGGGGCGCTGCTCGTGGCGATGATCGTGGCCGGGGTCGCCGGCTGCGCCGCGCTGCCGCCGGTCGTCGCCCGCCGGGCGGCCGAGCGCCCCTACCTGGGCGCGGCGGTCGCGGTCAGCGCGGTCGGGTGCGTCGCCCTCGGGGTCGCCCCCTGGCTGGGCGTGCGGGCGGCCGCGCTGGTGGCGATGGGCGCGCTCCTCCTCCCGGCGCTGCCGATCGTCCTGACCGCGGCCGAGGAGCTCGCCGGGAGCGCGGCCGCCGGGGCGGCGGGGGCGATCGTCTGGATGGCCGGGAACCTCGGGGGGCTCGTCGTGGCCGGGATCGTCCAGATCCTCGTCCACCACCCGCTGCCCGCCTTCCTGGCCCTGGCCGCCGTCTCGCTCCTCGGCGCCCCCCTCGCCGCCCGGGTGGCCCGGCCGGGTTAGGGACCGAGCGCCGGTGCCCGCCCGAGACCCAGCTCCGGGTTGGGGACCGAGCGGCGGCCGGGCGCGGCTGCCCCGATGGGTCGCGCCGACCATGAGCCCCGTGATGTTGGTCGCCTCGTCGAGCCGGCGCGGCCCGCGGGAGTCCTCGACGAGGAGCGCCCCGCTCGGGTCCGGTGCCGACGATCCAGGCGAGCGCTCCGGCCGGTCCGGTGGCGAAGCTCTCGAGGACCGGATCGCGCTGGGGGTCCGGGATCTCGTCGTCGTCGTTCGCGGCGGCGTCGACCGCGAGGCGAGGCCCACGCCGGCGCGGGGGGAGCCGACCGTGGGGGTCGAGGGGGGCTTCACTCAGTAGGGGCGACGGCGGCCGGGGCCTAGGATGGGGGCGTGCGACGGCGGAGAACCCTGATCGCGGCGCTCGTGATCTTCTCCGTGGTGATCTCCGTCGCCTACGTCACCGTCGGCGAGACGGTCTCCCGAGCCTCGCTCAGCCACTCGGTGGCCGCAAAGGTCGGCGGGGACTACTTCGGCTCCTGCCATCACCAGAGCGGTCCGTCGTGGACCTGCGTGATTGCGACCAGCGACGGGACGAACGCCGGGATCGTCTACGCGGTCACCGACCCGGGTCGGTGCTGGCATGGGATGCGCGTGTCCGCCGGCGGGCTCGTCGGCCTCCCGGAGCGGATCGCCGGGTGCATCGGGCCGCTCGACCAGCTCCGCCTCGACACCCACTTCCAGAACGGGACGTCGAACCGCCGCCCCGGCTTCTACTGACTCGCGACCGGCGGACCCGGGTCGAGCGGCGCGGCGACGGCCCCGCCCGGGGTCGCCTCCTCGGCGGCCGGGGGGAACCGGTCGACCGCGCTCTCGGCGATCGTGCGGAGCGCCTCGGACAGGCGGAGGGTGTCGTCGGTCAGGCGGGTCCGCTCGGCCCAGATCAGCTCGGTCTCGCTGTCGAGCTGGCGCAGGCGGAGCTCGGCCGCGGCCTTGACCGCCTCGGCGTCGGCCACGGCCGCCGTCCGCAGGGCGTCGGCCTCCTCGGTGGCCCGGGCGACCATCGCCTCGGCCTTCTGGTGGGCGACCCGGAGGATCTCGGCCGTCTCCTCGCCGAGGTACTGGATCTCGGCCTCGACGCCCCGCGGCGTGGCCGCGGCCCCGCGGGCGACGGCCAGCTCGTGCTCGAGCTCGGCCAGCCGCCGGTCGACCGGCTCGCGCTCGTAGGCGCCCGACCGGGTCAGCGGGAGGACGACGGTCGGCTCGGGAGCGACGGGAACGCCCGGGGCGAACTCGGCGGTGTCGTCCTCACGCGGGACCTCCGGCTCGCCGGGGACGACGAAGTAACCGACGGCGCGCCGGGACACCGCCCCGAGTCGTCCCCGCCTGAGCGCCGGCCCGCCGGCGCGCGTGTCCTCTTGCATCTGGCTCATCTCGGCCTCCAAGGATGGGAATTGACCCCGCCTGCACCCTGGGTGTTCGCGGCCGAGCGGCCGGTCCCTGCCCTAGCTCTGGTTGAAGAAGCCCTTCTCGATCAGTCGGGCCCGCTCCTCGGCGGAGATCTCGACGTTGCGCGGGGTGAGCATGAAGACCTTCTCGGCGATCCGCTGCATCCCCCCGTCGAGGGCGTAGGTCAGGCCGCTGGCGAAGTCGATCAGCCGCTTGGCGAGGTCGTTGTCGACGCTCTGGAGGTTGAGGATGACCGGGACGTTGTCCTTGAACTTGTCGGCCACCTGCTGGGCGTCGTTGAACGACTTCGGGAGGACGAGGTGGACGCGGACGCCGCCGCGGCCGTTGGCCGCCCGTCCGCCGGGCACCGACCGGAGGACCGCCGTCTGGCGGCCGGCGCGGGGCTCGTCGTCGTCGGCGAAGATGTCGTCGAACTCGTCACGCCGGCGGCGGGCCGGCATCCGCCGGACGTTCGGCCGCTCGGCGGCGTAGCGCTCGTCCGGCTCGGGGGCGGGCTCGCGATCGCGCTCGCGCACCGGCTCGAGGTCGCGGTCGTCGTGGTGGGCATCCTCGGCCAAGCCGAAGTAGACGAGCGCGCGATGCCATGAGTCTCGTAGCGCCATCAGCTCAGTTCCAGTTCGTCACCCGCGCAGGATTCCCTGCACCCGTGAACTTTAGCCATAAAGGCTGGTGCCGATCCGCACGATCGTCGCTCCCTCCTCGACGGCGGTCTCGAAGTCCTGGCTCGTGCCCATCGAGAGCTCGACCAGGCCCCGGTCGGCGGCCAGCTCGCGCAGGGCGGCGAACCAGCGCCGGTTGTCCTGCCCGGCCGGCGGCATGGTCATCAGCCCGCGGACGGGCACCGGGCAGGCGGCGATCATCGCGTCGAGCTCGGCCGGGGCGACCCCGGCCTTGCCGGGCTCGCCGGCGACGTCGACCTCGATCAGCACCGACAGCCCCGGCCGGGCGTGGCGGCCGAGCTCGCGGAGGGCCGAGGCGCTGGCCACGGAGTGGATCAGCTCGACCCGGGGGGCGATCAGCCTGACCTTCCGGCTCTGGAGCTGGCCGATGAAGTGCCAGTGGAACCGCGAGCCGTGGAGGTCCATCTTCTCGGCCAGGTCCTGGGCCCGGTTCTCCCCGACCAGGTCGATCCCGGCCTCGGCGAGGACGCCGAGCTCGGCGGCGGGGACGTACTTGACCGCGGCGAGGAGCGCCACGTCCTGCGGCCGGCGCCCCGACCGGGCCGCGGCCGCGGCGATCCGCTCGCGCGTGAGGGCGACGTTGGCCCGGACCCGGGCGGCGCTCAGCGGAGCCACGCGATCCCCGCCTGGCGGCCGGTGACCGGGCCGTCGCGCCGGTGGGAGAAGCAGGCGGGGGAGCAGATCGAGCAGAGCCCGACATCGTCGATCCGCTCGACGCCGGCCCGATCGAGCTCGAAGCGGGCGACGGCCCTCAGGTCGACCCGGCGGCCGACGACGGCGCCGGGAACGCCGGCGAACGCCGCGCGCACCTCGTCGCCGACCTCGTAGCAGCAGCCGCCGGCGCCCGGGCCGATCGCCGCGTCGAGCCGGCCGGCGACCCCGAGGCGCCGCAGCGCGGCCAGGCCACCGGCGATCACCCCGGCGGCGAGCCCCCGCCAGCCGGCGTGGAGCATGACCACCCCGCCGGGCCCGGCCACGGCGACCGGCAGGCAGTCGGCCGCGTGGACGGCGACCCCGACCCCGGAGAGGCGGGTCGCCTGGCCGTCGGCCGCCGCGGCGGACACGACGTAGCCCGGGGGCGCCGCTTCGACCGTCGCCACCCGCGCTCGGTGGACCTGCCACCCGGCGGCGATCCCCTCGAGACCGAGGGCGCGCCGGACGCGCTCCCGAGACTCGGCGACCCGCCGATCGGCCCCCTGCGTCCAGCCATCGACCGTCTGACTCGGCGCCTCGTCGGCCCGCGCCCGCCGGTCAGCGGCCCGCGCCCCCGGATCGGCACCCCGCGCCCCGGGGTCGGTCCGGCCGAGGTCTCCGTCAACGCGCGTCGTGAACGCGACGCGCGCCGGCCCGACCGTGAGCTCGATCATCGAGCCGCGACCTCGTGCTCGGCGGCGCGGCCGACCCCGAGCTCGATCACCCGAGCGCGCTCTCGAGCTCGGCCGCGCGCCCGCCGGCGAGCTCGCCGTCGAGCTTGCGGGCGAGCGTCCGGGCCAGGCGCCGGCCGATCTCGGGACCGCGCAGTCCGGCGGCCACGAGGTCGTCCCCGTCGATCTCGAGCCGGACCGGCCGGAGCTCGTCGAGAAAGCGCCGGGCCGGCGTCGCCGGGCCGAGGGCCCCGGCCACGGCGACCGCCTCGACCGGCGCCCGGGCGAGCGCCGCATGGAGGTCCGACGGCCGCCCGGCCGCCGCGATCGCCGCGGCCAGCCGGTCGGCCTGCCAGACGGCGAGGACGACGTCCCGCTCGCGGCCGGTGAACTCGAGCGACTCAAGCCAGGCCGGCGTCCCCGCCGACCGGGTCGCCAGGCCGAGGACCATCAGGTCGCGGCGGGCGTCGCCCGGCAGCAGCGCCAGGGCCCGCTCGGCCAGCTCGGCGTCGATCGCCACCGGCAGACCCGGGATCCCGGCGAGCACCGCGAGCGGGTCGGGCTCGCCCAGGGCGAGGCGGAGCTCGGCTCCGACGCGGGCGCCGCTCACCCCGTCGACCGTGGCGGCGGCCGCCAGGTCGGCGGTGTGGGCCTCGACGGCGAAGCCGAGGCGGACCCGGTAGCGAGCCAGGCGCAGGAGGCGGGTCGGATCGTCGGTGAAGCTCCGGTCGTGGAGGACGCGCAGGCAACCGGCCCGCAGATCGGCGAGCCCGCCGGGGACGGCTCGCACGCGGCCGTCGGCCAGCGAGACGGCGATCGCGTTGACCGTGAAGTCCCGCCGGGCGAGATCCTCGGCCAGCGGGGCCGGCGCGACCTCCGGCAGCCCCCCCGGGACCGGGTAGCGCTCCCGCCGGGACCGGGCGACGTCGATCCGGCCGCCCGGCGTGGTCACCGTCGCCGTCTCGAAGCGGGCGTGGCGGACGGTCGGATCGCCGAGCCGGTCGAGCAGACCCGCCGGGTCGCCCTCGACGACCACGTCGAGCTCCCGCGGGGTCGACCCGAGGAGCAGGTCGCGCACCGCCCCCCCGACCAAATGGATGCCCTCGAGCCCGCCGGCCGCGGCCAGCAGCTCCGGTCCGGCCGGCGCCCCGGCCAGCGCCGCGAGCACGCTGCCGCCGACGTCCACTAGTGGTTCGTCCGGTAAGTTCGTGTGCCATTCGGCGAGGTCCGGGGGCCGCGTGGCCAGGACGCAGAAGCGGCGGCGTACTGGACGTATTCCGAGCTTCGAGGACGCCGCCACGCGGTCATCCGGGCCCGCCCAATGGTGCAGGAACTTGCTGGACGGACCACTAGTCGATCCGCACGGGGATGCCCGCCGCGGCGATGTGGGCCTTGGCCTCGGCGATCGTGTGGGCGCCGTAGTGGAAGATCGACGCGCAGAGGGCGGCTGAGGCCCCGCAGGCCAGGGCATCGACCAGGTGGTCGAGCTCGCCGGCCCCGCCCGAGGCGATCACCGGGACGCTCACCGCCTCGCTCACCGCCCGGGTCAGTTCGAGGTCGTAGCCGAAGTTCGTCCCGTCCCGGTCCATGCTCGTCAGGAGGATCTCCCCCGCCCCCCGCTCGACGCCCTCCCGGGCCCAGGCGAGGACGTCGCGGCCGGTCGGGGTCCGCCCGCCGGCGACGAACACCTCCCACCCGGCTCCGTCCGCCCGAGCCTTGGCGTCGATCGCCAGGACGACGCACTGGGCGCCGAAGACGCTGGCCAGCTCGCCGATCAGCTCCGGCCGGGCGACGGCCGCCGAGTTGATCGCCACCTTGTCGGCGCCGGCGTCGAGGACGGCCTGGGCGTCGGCCACCGCGCGGATGCCCCCGCCGATGGTGAACGGGACGAAGACCTCGTCCGCCGTCCGCCGGGCCAGCTCGACGATCGTCTCCCGCTTCTCGTGGGTCGCCGTGATGTCGAGGAAGACGAGCTCGTCGGCCCCCGCCTCGTCGTAGCGGGCGGCCAGCTCGACCGGGTCCCCGGCGTCGCGGATGTCGACGAAGTTGGTCCCCTTGACCACCCGCCCGGCGTCGACGTCGAGGCACGGAATCACCCGCTTCAGCTGCACAGCGCCTCCCGGGCCTCGGCGATCGTGAAGCGGCCCTCGTACAGGGCCTTCCCGACGATCACCCCCACCAGCCGCGGATGGCGCAGGCCGGCCAGCGCCTCGAGATCCGCCAGCTCGCCGATCCCCCCCGAGTAGAGGAGCTCGCCGTCGACGGCGTCGGCCACCCGGCCGATCTCCTCCACGTCGAGGCCGCCGAGCATCCCGTCGCGGTCGACGTCGGTGTAGACGAAGCTCGTCACCCCCCGCGCCTGGAGCCCGGCGATCGCCTCGGTCGTCCGCAGCTCCCCGGTCTCCGTCCACCCGGCCGTCGAGACCCGCCCGCCCCGGACGTCGACCGAGACCACGACCCGGTCGCCGAAGGCGGCCACCGCCGGCTCGAGCACGTCGGTGAACGCCGCCGTCCCCAGCACCAGGCGACCGGCCCCGGCCTCGGCGGCCGCGTCGAGCGCCGCGAGAGAGCGAAGGCCGCCCCCCAGCTGCACCGGTAGCTCCGTCTCCGTGACGATCCGGCGAACCTGCTCCAAATTCACAGGACTGCCCGCGCGGGCGCCGTCGAGGTCGACCACGTGGAGTCGCTCGGCTCCCGCCTGCTGCCACGACCGGGCCGCGTCGAGCGGGTCCGTCGCGTAGCGCGTGCTCTGGTCGAAGTCGCCGCGGACGAGTCGCACGGCGCTCGCGTCGAGGATGTCGATCGCCGGGTAGAGGATCACGCCGGGCTCGCCGCCACGGCGCCCGCGCAGACGGCGGCGAAGTTGGCCAGCAGGCGCAGGCCGCGGGTCGAGGACTTCTCCGGGTGGAACTGGACGCCCCAGAACGACCCCCGGGCGACCGCGGTCACGAAGCGCTCGCCGTACTCGGCCGTCCCCAGCCAGTCGGCCCGGTCGCCGACCTCGACCACGTAGCTGTGGACGTGGTAGAAGGCCGACTCGTCCGGCAGCCCGTCGAGCAGGGCGCCGTGCGCAGGCGTCCGGGCGCGCGACGGGCACGCCGGCGGCGCCCCCGGCCGCCAGCGGACCGGGCTCCATCCGATGTGCGGGACCTTCAGGTCCCCGGCCCGGAGCTCGCGGACCACACCGGGGACGAGGCCGAGGCCCGGCGACCCGCCGTGCTCGGTCGACTCGTCGAAGGCCAGCTGCATGCCCAGGCAGAGGCCGAGGGTCGGCACGCCGGCGCCCACCCGCTCGCGGATCAGCTCGTCCAGGCCGGCCTCGCCCAGCCGGGTCATCGCCTCGGGGAAGGCGCCGACGCCGGGGACGATCAGCCCGTCCGTCCCGCGGAGCTCGTCGTGGTCGGAGCTCAGCACCGGCTGGGCGCCCACGTGGACGAGCGCCTTCTCGACCGAGCGCCGGTTCCCCATCCCGTAGTCGACGATCCCGATCCGGGTCACGTGAGGGTCCCCTTGGTGCTCGGGACGCCGGTCTCGGTCGGGTCGATCGCCGTCGCCGCGCGCAGGGCCCGGGCGAACGCCTTGAACGCCGCCTCGATCATGTGGTGGGCGTTGGTCCCGGCCTCGACCTCGAGGTGGACGGTCAGGCGGGCGTGGTTGACCACGGCCCGGAAGAACTCCTCGACCAGCTCGTGGTCGAGGTCGCCGGTCTTCCCCGGGGGAGCTCGGCGGCCGCGAAGCGCAGGTAGGGCCGGCCGCTGACGTCGATCGCGCAGCGCGCCCGGGCCTCGTCCATCGGGACGGTCGCCTCGCCGTAGCGGGAGATCCCGGCCCGGTCGCCCAGCGCCTCGTCGAGGGCCTGCCCGAGGACGATCCCCGTGTCCTCGACCGTGTGGTGGCCGCCCGTCTCGAGGTCGCCGACCACCCGGACGTCGAGGTCGAGGCGGCCGTGCCGGGCGAGCAGGTCGAGCATGTGGTCGAGGAAGCCGATCCCGGTCGCCCGGGTGCCGGCCCCCGTCCCGTCGAGGGCGAGCTCGAGGTGGACGTCGGTCTCCCGGGTGGCCCGGCTGATCTCGGCGGTGCGGGTCATCCGGGGATTCTCGCGCATGCGGCGCGCCCGCCCGTCGCCGGCTATTGCGGAGGGGTGGCGGGCACCGGCACCCGGGCGGTCATCGACTCGGCGTGGACGGCGAAGCCCTCGGCCCGGGCGATCGGCGCCCCGGCCCCGGCCAGCGCCGGGACCGCGCCGGCCGGGATGTGGACCTCGGCCATCCGGCGGCGGAAGTGGCGCGGCGAGAGCCCCGAGGCGAACCGGGCCGAGCCGCCGGTCGGGAGCACGTGGTTGGAGCCGCCGACGTAGTCGCCGAACGCCGTCCCGGCCGGCCAGCCGACGAAGACGCACCCGGCCGCGCGGACCTGGGGGGCGAGCGCCCGGGCCCCCGGGCCGATCAGCTCGAGGTGCTCGGGGGCGTAGGCGTCCGAGAAGGCGCGGGCCGCGTCCAGGCTCGGGGCCTCCACCAGCACGCAGGCCGCCGGCTCCGGCCCCGGGCGCAGGGCGGCGAGCTGGTCGATCTCGGCGGCCAGGCGGTCGAGCAGGTCGGCCTCGGCGGCCACGGCGAGCACCAGGCTCTGCGGCCCGTGCTCGGCCTGGGCGATCAGATCGAGGGCGATCAGGCGCAGCGATCCGAGGTCGTCGGCGTCGAAGATCACCAGGAGGTCGCTCGGGCCGGCGAAGCCGTCGATGCCGACCCGGTCGGAGACCTGGCGCTTGGCCTCCTGGACGTAGAGGTTCCCCGGTCCGACGATCACGTCGACCCGGGCGACGGTCTCCGTCCCGTGGGCGAGGGCGGCGACCGCCTGGGCTCCGCCCATCCGGTAGACGGTCTGGACACCACAGAGTCCGCACGTCCCGAGGAGGACGCCGGCCACCGGCGGGGGCGTGCAGACGACGACGTCCTCGACGCCGGCCGCCCGGGCGGTCACCACCCCCATGACGACGGTGCTCGGATACGGCGCCTGCCCGCCGGGGACGTAGACGGCGGCGCTCCTGACGGGGATCTCGCGCAGGCGGACCCGGTGGCCCTGGGCGAGGCCGACCTCGCGCTCGTCGTCGACCCCGGCGGCGGCCACCTGGGCGACGTTGGCGATCGCCACCTCGAGCCCGGCCCGGACGTCGGCCGGGAGCGCCGCGTCGGCCCAGGCCAGCTCGTCGGCCGTGGCCATGAGCGGGTGGCCCGGGGCGTCGAAGCGGTCGGTGTACTCGATCAGCGCCGCGTCGCCCCGGTCGCGGACGTCGGCCACGATCGCCGCCACCGCGTCGGCGACGTCGGCCCCGGCCGGGACGAGGGCGCGGACCTCGCTGGCCAGGGCGGCCGGGTCCTCGAGCCGGCGCCGCTCAATGCGCACGGAGCCGCTCCAGCACCTCGTCGATCGCCGCCGCCTTGAGCTTGTGGGCCACCGGGTTGGCGATCAGCCGGGCGGTGCACACGACGATCTCCTCCCGGATCACCAGGTTGTTCTCCCGGAGGGTGGTCCCGGTCGCCGTGAGGTCGACGATCGCCTCGGCCAGGCCGGTGAGCGGGGCGAGCTCGACCGAGCCCTTGACCTCGACGATCTCCGCCTGGCGGCCGGTCCGCTCGAAGTGGCGCAGGGCGATCCCCGGGTACTTGGTCGCCACCCGCATCACCCCCAGCCGTCTGAGGGCCTCGGCCGCCGGGTCGGGGCCGGCCGTGGTGGCGAGGACCATCGTGCAGCGGCCGTAGCCGAGGTCGAGCAGCTCGTAGACCTCGCGCCCGGCCCCGGGGGTGGCCGAGTCGGCCTGCTCCATGAGGACGTCCTTGCCGGTGATCCCGAGGTCGGCCGCCCCGGCCGCGACGTAGGTCGGGACGTCGGACGGTCGCATCGTGATCAGGCCGACCTCCTCGAAGAGGAGCTTGCGGTCGTTGTGGCGGACCTCGTCGGTGTCGACGCCGAGCTTCGCCAGGCGGTCGAGCGTCTCGGTGAAGAGGGCCCCCCGGGGGACGGCGATGGTCAGGCCGTTGGTCGGACGGCTCATGGCTCGGCGTCGCCTGAGCCGGCGGGCCCCCCGCGCTCCTCGCCGGCCAGCGCCATGTGGAGGCGGTCGACGGCGAGCGCGAAGCCGACGGCCGGCTGGCTCGGGCCGAAGCGGGCGAGGAGGTCGTCGTAGCGGCCGCCGCCGCCGATCGGCATCCCGACCGCCGGGTCGTAGACCTCGAAGATCGCCCCGGTGTAGTAGCCGATCGACCGCAGCGAGAGGCCGAGATCGAAGATCACCCGGGCGGCGACCGCCGGCTCGAGCAGGGCGTGGACGTTGCGCAGGCCGGCCATCGCCTCGGCGACCGGGCCGGTCGGCCCGTGGAGGATCTCCGGTCCGCCCCGCATCAGCGGGACCCGCTGGAGGAGGCGGGCGGCCTCGGCGGGGAGCTCGAGCGCCCGGAGCTCCTCCTCGAGGGAGACGAAGTCGCCGCGGGCGAGCTCGCCGAGCAGCCGGGCGGCGGCGGTGGCCGGCACGTTCAGGCTCTCGAGCAGCGACGGGTAGAGGTTGGCGTCGCCCAGGCCGACCCGGTAGCTCCTCAGGCCGGTGGCGTCGAGGGCGTTGCAGATCACGGTCAGCACCTCGGCGGTCCCGGCCGGAGCCGGCGAGCCGATCAGCTCGATCCCGGCCTGGAGGAACTCGCGCGGGTGGCCGCGCTGGGGCCGGACGCCCCGGTAGGAGTGGGCGAAGTAGCAGAAGCGCAGGGGTGGCTCGGCGCTCGCGTACCGGGTGGCGACGACCCGGGCGATCGGGACGGTCATGTCCGACCGCAGGACGAGCACCTCGCCGTTCTCGTCGAAGACCCGGTAGGCCGGCCGGGCGTCGGCCATCCCGCCCTGGGCGAGGACCGCCTCGTACTCGAGGGCCGGGGTGTAGACCTCGCCGTAGCCGGCCGACTCGAACACGTCGCGCAGGATCTCGGTGATCGCCCGGAGCTCGCGCATCTCGTCGGGCAGGACGTCCCGGGTGCCGCTGGGAATCGGGTGAATCACGGCTGGGACGCTACTTGAGTCGGGGTGCGCGAGTCCGGCACCACCGGGGGGCCGGCGGCGGGGCCTAGGGGTTCGTCCGGTAAGTTCGTGTGCCATTCGGCGAGGTCCGGGGGCCGCGTGGCCAGGACGCAGAAGCGGCGGCATACTGGACGTATTCCGAGCTTCGAGGACGCCGCCACGCGGTCATCCGGGCCCGCCCAGTGGTGCAGGGCTTGCTGGACGGACCACTAGACGGTGACGACGGGCTCGGTCGGCACGCGCTCGATCCGAGCGCCGAGCTCGCGGAGCCGCTCGTCGATCCGCTCGTAGCCGCGGTCGATCTGCCGGACGTTGCCGATCTCGCTGCGCCCCTCGGCGCAGAGGGCGGCGATCAGCATCGCCATCCCCGCCCGGATGTCGGGCGACTCGAGCGGGCCGCCCCGCAGCCGGCGCGGGCCGGTGACGATCGCCCGGTGGGGGTCGCAGACGACGATGTCGGCCCCCATCATCGTCAGCTTGTCGGTGAAGATCAGCCGGTTCTCGAACATCCACTCGTGGATCAGGACCGACCCCTCCGCCTGGGTGGCGAGGGCGACGGCGATGCTCGTCAGGTCGGCCGGGAAGGCCGGCCACGGACCGTCCTGGACCTTGCGCTTGTAGTCGCCGGCGTCCGACTTGACGACCAGGCGCTGGCCGCCGGGGACGAGGATGTCGCTGCCGTGGATCTCCGTGCACAGGCCGAGCTGGTCGAAGACGAGGCGGATCATCCGCAGGTCCCCGGGGATCGTGTCCTTGATCCGCAGCTCGCCGCCGGTGACCCCGGCGAGGGCCATGAAGCTCCCGATCTCGATGTGGTCGGGGGCGACGACGTGGTGGGCGCCGCGGAGGCGCTCGACCCCGTTGACGGTGACCAGGTTCGAGCCGATCCCCTGGATGTCGGCGCCCATCTTGACCAGCATCCGGGCCAGGTCCTGGACGTGGGGCTCGCACGCGGCGTTGCCGATCACCGTCGCCCCCGGGGTCAGGGCCGCCGCCATCAGGACGTTCTCGGTCGCCATCACCGACGGCTCGTCCATGAAGACGTCCCCGGCCCGGAGGCCCCCGTCCGGGGCGGTGAGGACGATGTCGCGGTTGTGGACCGTCGTCGCCCCGAGGGCCCGGAAGCCGTCGAGGTGCGGATCGAGGCGCCGCCGGCCGATGACGTCGCCGCCGGGCGGGGGCATCTCGGCCCGGCCGAAGCGGGCGAGGAGGGGGCCGGCGAGGAGGAACGAGGCGCGGATACGCTCGGAGAGCTCGCGCTCGATCGACGTGGCGTGGACCCCGGCGGCGCAGAGCGAGACCTCGTGCTCGCCGGTCCACTGGACCCGGACGCCGATCCCGTCGAGGATCGCGAGCATGGCGTCGACGTCGCGGATCCGCGGCACGTTGGCCACGAGCACCTCGTCGGCGGTGAGGACGGATGCGGCGAGGATCGGGAGGGCGCTGTTCTTGTTGCCGGCCGCGACGACCGTGCCCGAGAGCGGTACGCCTCCGTGGATGACGAGCTTCTCCATGAGCGGTTTGCGCACGCGCCGGATCCGCAGGCGGGGGGCGGCCGAGCGCCTCGGAAGGGTAACAGCCATCCTGGCGTGATCTTCGCCGTCGGGGCGGCCGGCCCTGCTCGGTCGGCGCGCTCGTCGCGGTCGCCGGTCGGGCTCGGGCCGGGCGGCGGGAGGCGGGGCGAACCGGGCGCCCGGGGCCGGCCGGGTGGGCTTCGCCTGCAACCGGCCTTGCACGATTAATGGCTCTGGGGAGCCGTTTTTCCGGTCGTGGCCGATTCCGTCCGACCGGGTTCCTATCTTACGAACATATGTTCTGGCGTGCGAAGACCACCACCCCCCGAGACCACGCCGTTCATCGCGCCCTCCGCCTGGTCAGGGCCTTCCTGTTCCTCGAGGATGAGCTCGAGCCGCCCGACCCCGCGGACGTCCGCGCGCCGCTCGCGTCCCGCGCCCCGTCGACCCGCCGGCCGCCGGGAGGCGGGGAGCGGGCCGGTGCCGGGGTGCACCCCCATCGCACGAGGCTGCGCCCGAAGCCGGCGCGGTCGCGTCGCGGGGCGCCGCCGGCGCAACCGCAGCACTGCATCTCACCCGTGGCTCGCTCGCGAGCCTGCGCGCCGGCATCGTCCGCGCGGGCAGGACGCGGCTGATCGGAGGCGAGCTGGGAGGCTCGGCCACAGGACCGGCAGGTCGGCGGCCCGCCATGCCCCTCGTGGGGCAGTGGCGGCGGGCCCCGGCCGGCCGGCCCGGTGAGACTGGGAGGGCGCAACCTCCCAACCTTTCCGGGGGGCCCGCGGTCTCCGGGTACATCACCCGTCTCCCGTCCGCTATTCGGAGGTAACGCAATGTCCCCTCGCAGATTTGGCACGGCCTTCCTGGCCGTGATCTCCCTCTTGCTGCTGGCGCCGGTGGGCGCCCTGGCCGCGAAGCATCCGAGTCCGAACGGTCGCCACGCGATCTCGATCAACGTGTCGGCCAACCCGGTGGTGGCCGGCGATCCGCTGGTCATCTACGGCCGGCTCGTCGGCCCGGGCAACGGCGGGCAGACGGTGAACCTCTGGCATCGGGTCGACCCGGCTCCCGGCTTCACGGTCGTCCAGCGGACGCAGACCGACGCCAACGGCTACTACGCGTTCTTCCGGGCCGACGGCGTGGTCACCTCGAACCGCAACTGGTACGTCCGGTCGCTGGGCGCGCGGAGCCGGACGATCCACGAGCACGTGTTCGCGCTGGTCACGTTGAGCGGACCGGCGAACGGATCGACGCTGCTCACCGGGCCGGCGCACAAGACGACGTTCACCGGGACGGTGAGCCCGTCCCAGGCCGGCGCCGAGGTGCTCCTCCAGCGCCAGAGCGCGGTCGCCGGCGGCGATGACTGGCGGACGATCGACCGCGGCCGCGTGGCGGCGGGCGGGACGTTCACGATCACCCACACGTTCGTCGCGCCCGGGGACGCGAACATCCGCGTGCTCGCGCGCCGGACCAACCGGAACCTCGCGAGCCCGTCGAACGTGCTCGAGTACCAGATCAGCCAGGCGCAGAACCCGGCCCTGACCATCAACGCCTCGGCCGATCCGCTGACCTACGGCCAGTCGGTGGTCATCTCCGGCGTCCTGGCCGGCGGACCGAGCCAGCCGGTGACGCTGCTCGCCCGGACCGACGGGCAGACGTTCGCGCCGGTGGCCCAGACGACCACGGACGCCGCCGGGAACTACGCCTTCCCGGCGCAGACCCCGGTCAACAGCACCTTCTACCAGGTGCGGGGTGGCGGCCGGACCTCAGCCCAGCTGTTCGAGGGCGTCAAGGACGCGCTCACGGCGACGGCGTCGGCGACGACCGTGCCGGCGGGCCAGACCGTGACGTTCTCGGGCACGGTCGCCCCGGACAAGACCGGTCACGTGATCTACCTCCAGCGCCAGAACGCGAGCGGCGGCGACTTCCACACCGTCCAGGTCGCCCGGGTCGGCACCGGCTCGACGTACAGCATCGTGCACCGCCTGTTCGAGCCGGGGACCAAGGTCCTGCGGGTCCTCATCCCGGGCGGCCCCGAGAACCAGGGGGCGGCGAGCCCGCCGTTCACGATCACCGTCACGGCCGCCCCGGCGGCTTCGCTCCCGACGACGAGCGGCGGCGTCACCGTCGGCTCGACCACCGGCGGCTGAGCCGGCCCGACGGGCGGCCGGCGACCAGCCGACCGCCACCGAGCAGGAACGAGGGGCCGCCCGGTCGGGCGGCCCTTCGCCTGCCCGGGCAACCTCCCAACCTTCGGGCCGCCGGGGCGGTCCGGGGGTTTGAGCAAGAGCCAACCGACCGAGAGGACATCCACATGAGAAAGACGCTCGCCGCCCTACTGAGCGCCGGCGCGCTGCTCGCGCCCGCGTCGACGCTGGCCGCCCCGGCGACCGGGGTCCCCCACCACGCCCGGGCCGTCGCCCGCCAGCAGTGCTCGTCCGAGCGGCGCCAGCTCGGAGTCAAGGCGTTCCGCCTGAAGTACGGGGCGCCGAAGGCGTTCGCCAACTGCGTCAAGGGCCACCTCCCGAGCGACCGTCAGGCGGCGAGCACCTGTCGGACCGAGCGCAAGCAGCTCGGAGCGAAAGCCTTCCGGCTCAAGTACGGCGCCCCGACGCCGCTGAACCGGTGCATAAGGGCGCACACCACCGCGTAGGCGTGGCCGGCAGTCGTAGACTCGGCCGGCGGTGCGTAAGCGCGGCCGGCGGTGCGTAGACGCGGCCGGCGGTGCGTAAGCGCGGCCGGCGGTGCGTAGACCTGGCCGGCGGTGCGTGAACGCGGCCGGCGGTGCGCGTAGACGCGGCCGGCGATGCGTAAGCGCGGCCGGCGCCGGGTAGACGCGGCCGGCGGTGGGGCTATGCCGGGACGCGCGCCCGCCGGCGGGTCGGGCGGAGGCCGCCGCCGGCCGGCGGGTTGGGGCGACGCCGCCGGCCGGCGCCCGGCTTCGGTCGGACGGCCGGACGCCCGGTCAGCCGGGTGCCCGCCGTGTTCCCGACGCCGGACGTGCCGGGGCCGGATGGTCGCGTCCCGGTGGCGGCCGACCGCTTCCGGTTGGTCGTAGCGGCCGGTCCGGGCCGCCGCCGCCGGCCGGCGGCTTGCCGCGGGGCCCGATGCCGCGGGCGCGGCGCGGCGCCGGCGGGCACGATCCGCTGTGTCGGCGCGGCGGGTCCCGTCGTGCGGCGGGATCGGGCGCCGGGGCCGAGCTTGGCCCCCCGGGGCGACGGCGCTCCCCCGCCCCCGCGGGCCGATCCCGGTCCCTGGCCGAGGAGCTTGACCCGGCGCGTCGGCGGGCCGCTCGCCCCGATCGAGCCGGGCGGGCGGGCGAGCTCACGCCGGCGCGACACCGCGGCGGCGTGCTCGACCAGGCGCGGGACCGCCGCCCCCGCCCCGGCCGAACTCCGGCGCCGCCTGTGCCGGATGGCGGTCTTGCCCGTCGCCGCCGAGGCCGGCCAGCCGCCCGGGGCCCGCTTATGCACCTTCACGGACGCCAGCCTCGCCGGCGCCGCCATCCGGGCCGCCCGATGATGGCGCTGGTGCACGGCCAGGGCCCCGGCGGACGCCAGGGTGGCCACCGCCCCGCCGATGGCGAGCTTCGCCAGGATGCCGCCGCCGACGACCGATCCGGTGGTGACCGCCGCCCCGCCGGTCGCCGCCGTGGCCGCGGCGGTGCCGGCCGTAGCCAGCGTCGACGCGGACGCGGCCGCACCGGCGGTGGCCAGAGTCGAGGTGGACGCGGCCGCACCGGCGGTGGCCAGAGTCGACGTGGACGCGGCCGTCGCCACGGTCGAGGCTGAGGCCGCGGCGGCGCCCGCCAGAGTCGGACCGGTCCCCGTCGCCGCCGCGACGGTCCCGGCCGCGCCCGTCGTCGCCGTGGCGCCGGTGAGCGCCGCCGTGCCGGTCGTCCCGGTGAGGCTCGCCGTCGCTCCGGCTCCCAAGCTCGTTCCGGCCGCCGGTCCGCCGATGACGGCCCCTCCCGCCAGGCCGGCGTGGATCGCCGAGACGGGGGCGAGGACCTTCGCGGCGAGGCCGGCGCTCCCGACCACCGGGAGGACGATGGCCAGCGAGCGGCGCTGGTCGCCGACCGCCAGCTGGAACTCCCGGCACCCGGCGCACATCCGCAGATGGCGGCGGAGCGGGCCCCGTCGGAGCGCGCCGCCCCGGGCGAGGGCGAGCTCCTCGCGGATGTCGCGACACGAGGCATCCCGGGCCGACCGGTCGGCCAGGAGGGCGACCCGCGCCTGGTAGACGAGGGCCTTGACCTTGGTCACCGGGCAGCCGACGATCTCGGCGATCTCCACGTGGGTGAGATCCTCGAGCTCGGCCAGGAGGAGCGCGCTCCGCTGCTCCTCCGGCAGGCGGCCGAGATCGGACACGAGCTCCCGCAGCTCCTCCCGACGCCCGACCTCGTCGGAGAGGCCGTCGAGCGCCGGCTCGTCCCCGTCGAGGGTCGCCGTCGGCCGGCGGGCCGAGACCGCGGTGAGGCAGCAGTTGCGGGCGATCGCGTAAAGCCAGGGCCGCAGCTCGCGCGGCGGATGGCCCGCGGTGAGCGCTCGATGGGCTCGGATGAAGGCCTGCTGGAGGGCGTCCTCGGCCTCGTCGCGCCCGCCGAGCATGTGCCGGCAGTAGGAGAGGAGCGGCTGCTGGTAGCGACGGAAGATCGCCTCGTAGGCGGCGGCGTCGCCCGCCTGTGCCTGGGCGACGAGCTCGGCGTCGCTCGAGTTCGAGGGGAGGGCCCGGCGGGCCGGACGCGTCGGTTCGGGTGCGGTGACGGGCATGGGCGGGGCGGGGCCCCCGGGGACCGAGTTCGGGCCATACCGAGGACACCCCGGAAACCCCCGGGAGGTTGGCGAGTTGCGCCGGCCGGACCGATTCGCCGGCTCGCTAACCGACGACCAACACTCCCCGCCGGCCCGGGGCGGAGTCGGGCGCTCGAAGGCAGCAGTCCGAAAGCGAGCCCGGGTGGATGGTCGGCCTGGGATCACGGGCTGGGAGAGGCCCACATCACGGTCCTTTCCGCCCGGCAACCGACGGACTCGAGTCGGGCCTCGCGGCACCCACGGTTAGACCTCGCGGGAAAGGCGGTCTTCCGCGGTGGCCTTGGTCTTCAGCTGAATGGCTGCCCGGGCGGCGGTTGGTCTGCGACCCGGCGGGACGGCCACCGCCGGCAGCGCTCGATGCCAACCTCTGTGGTCCCCGGTGCCTGCCCCCTCCAGGCGTCGCGGTGGCGGTTCCTCAGAGGTCTCTCAAGGACGTGTGGGAGGGTCCTCGGACACCGGGGCCCGCCGGCTCACCATCCCCCTCGCCGTATAGGAGATCGCCTGCGATGACCGGCATCACCAAATGGGTCCTGGCCCACAAGCGTCTCGTCGTCGGCCTCTGGGTTCTCGCCACCCTCGCCGGCATCGCCGCCTCGGCGAGCATCGGCAACCGCCTCGACAAGAAGTTCTCCGTCCCCGGGCGGGAGGGGTCCCAGACCAACCTGGCGATCCGCGCGGCCTACCACAACGGCGGCAACGCCGACCCGATCCTCGCGGTCACGACCCTGCCGCCGGGAACGACGGTCGACACACCCGGGGTGCGCGGGCAGCTCGCCTCGGCCTTCGCCCGCGTCGCCGCCGCCGTCCCCGGCGGCCGGGCCGTCTCCTGGGTCTCCACCGGGGCCCGCACCTTCGTCTCGGCGGACGGCCGGACGACGTTCGCCCTGATCGAGCCGCCGGTCGGCCCGGCGGCCAACGAGGTCGACGCCGCCGTGATCGACGCCGCCCGCGCCGCGGCCGCCGCCAGCACCGTGGCCGGCCGGCCGGTCGACCTCACCGGGACCCAGGTCCTCTCGAGCGGCCAGGGAGCCAAGGGCGGCGGACCGGGGGTGCTCGCCGAGGCGATGCTCGGCGGCGTCGGCGCCCTCGTCGTCCTCGCCTTCGTCTTCGCGTCGTTCGTCGCGGTCGTCCCCCTGATCATGGCCGTCGTCTCGATCCTCACCACCTTCCTCGTCATCTACGGGCTCACCGAGATCACCGACGTCTCCTTCATCGTCCAGTTCCTCGTCGCGCTCATCGGCCTCGGCGTGGCCATCGACTACGCCCTCCTGATCGTCGTCCGCTGGCGCGAGGAGCGCCAGAAGGGAGCCGAGAACGAGGCGGCGGTGGTCATCGCCATGGAGCGCGCCGGGCGGGCCGTGGTGTTCAGCGGGAGCACGGTGGCCATCGGGTTGCTCGCCCTGATCGTCCTCCCGGTGCCCTTCCTTCGCAGCGTCGGCTACGGCGGGATGCTGATCCCGCTCGTCTCCGTCCTGGTCGCCGTCACCCTTCTCCCCGTCATCCTGGCCACGATCGGGCCGCGCCTCGACTGGCCCCGCATCCGCCACGAGGACCGGGCGAGTCGCTTCTGGACCGGCTGGGCCGAGCTCGTCGTCCGCCGCCGGGGGATCGCCGCCGCCCTCGCCCTGGCGATCCTCGTCGCCCTGCTCATCCCGGCCACCCACCTCTACCCGGGCGACCCGAAGGCCGACTCCCTCTCGACCGGTGGGGACGCCAAGGTCGGGCTGGTCGCCCTCGAGCGCTCGGGCATCGGCCCCGGCGTGCTCACGCCGTTCGAGGTGCTCGTGCACGGCGGCGATCCGGCCACCGTCGCCCGGACCGCCGCGACGGTCCCCGGCGTCCGCGGCGCCCTCGCCCCGGCCGGGGCGGCCTGGCGGACGGCGGGCACCGCGATCGTCAGCGTCCTCCCCACCGCGGACGGCAACTCGGCCACCGGCCGCGACACCCTCGGGCGGGTCCGCGGGGCCGTCCACCCCCTCGCCGGCGCTCCGCGGGTCGGCGGGGCCGCCGCCGGCGGCAAGGACTTCGTCGACGCCGTCTACGGCAGCTTCCCCCTGATGATCGCCCTGATCGTCGTCGTGACCTTCGTCCTCCTCGCCCGCGCCTTCCGCTCGCTCCTCCTTCCCCTCAAGGCGGTCATCCTCAACGTCATGTCCGTCGGCGCCGCCTACGGCCTGATCACGCTCGTCTGGCAGGACGGGCACGGGTCACAGGCGATCTGGGGGATCCAGGCGACCGGGGCGATCACGGCGTTCGTCCCCCTGATGGTCTTCGCCTTCCTCTTCGGCCTCTCGATGGACTACGAGGTCTTCATCCTCGCCCGCATGCGCGAGGAGTACGACCGGACCGGATCGACCGCCACGGCCGTGGTCGGCGGGCTGGCCCGCACCGGGCGCCTCGTCACCTCGGCCGCCCTGATCCTCTTCCTCGCCTTCGCCGCCCTCGCCTCCGGGCCGGAGACGACGATCAAGATCTTCGCCACCGGCCTCGCCGCCGGCATCCTCCTCGACGCCACCGTCGTCCGCGCCCTCCTCGTCCCCGCTCTCGTCTCGCTCTTCGGCGACTGGAACTGGTGGCTGCCCGATCCGGCCCGCCGGCTCCTCCTCCTCCCGAAGCCGCGCCGCCCGCGCGACCACGTCCGCCGCGAACCGGTGCCCGAGGCCGCCGGCGGCTGACGGCCCGCTCAGCTCCGGGTCCGGCCCTCGGCGAGCATCTTCAACGCCTCGGCGACCCGCCGGTCCCGCGTCTCCTCGCGCTTGGCCTCGGCGATCCACCGGGCGTACTCCTTGCGGTGCGTGTAGGCCATGCCCTCGAAGGCGGCCCGGGCCGCCGGGTTCCGCGCCAGGCCTGCGGCCAGGGCCTCGGGGACCTCGACCTCGCGGGGGGCCGTGTCGAGCGCGAGCTCGACGTCGACCGTGTCGCCGGCCTGCGCCCCGGCTGCCGCGCGCACCGCCCGGCTCAAGCCGACCAGGAACTCCCCGCCCATGGGCGCGACGCTCGTCCGCCAGGCGTATCCGTTCACCGTGGCCACGACCGGGAAGCGCCTGCGCCCCTCCCCGACCGCGGCGACCTGCGCCTCGTCGAGCACCACGGCGGCGGCCGGGCCTCGGGCGAGGAGCGTCGTCGTGAAACGTAGCGAGCCCACGGCCCGCCATTCTCGCACGGCCGGACCCAGCCGAACGCACAAACGCCGACCGCCCCGTTGCGGAGCGGCCGGCGCGTGTGAGGTAAAAACCGGCGGCGACCTACTCTCCCAGGCCCTTGCGGGCCAAGTACCATCGGCGCTGAGGGGCTTAACTGCTCTGTTCGGAATGGGAAGAGGTGTTTCCCCCTCGCCATGGCCACCGGAAACTCGTGAGAGACCCTCGACCGGTCCTTCAAAACTGCACAGCGCCACACGCGCGGGGTATCAAAAATCCGTCAAGCCCTCGGCCAATTAGTACCAGTATCCTAAAGACGTTACCGCCTGTACAGATCTGGCCTATCAACCTGGTGGTCTACCAGGGGCCTTACTCCCTCATGGGGATGGGAGAACTCATCTCGAGGCCGGCTTCCCGCTTAGATGCTTTCAGCGGTTATCCGATCCAGACGTAGCTAATCTGCTATGCCGTTGGCACGACAACAGATACACCAGAGGTCCGTTCAACCCGGTCCTCTCGTACTAGGGTCAAATCCTCTCAATTCTCCAACGCCCACGGCAGATAGGGACCGAACTGTCTCACGACGTTCTGAACCCAGCTCGCGTACCGCTTTAATGGGCGAACAGCCCAACCCTTGGGACCTACTTCAGCCCCAGGATGCGACGAGCCGACATCGAGGTGCCAAACCGGGCCGTCGATGTGAACTCTTGGGCCCGATAAGCCTGTTATCCCCGGAGTACCTTTTATCCGTTGAGCGACGGCACTTCCACTTGCTACCGCCGGATCACTAAGACCTGCTTTCGCACCTGCTCGACCTGTCAGTCTCGCAGTCAAGCTCCCTTGCTGCCTTTACACTCTACGCACGATTTCCAACCGTGCTGAGGGAACCTTTGTGCGCCTCCGTTACATTTTGGGAGGCGACCGCCCCAGTCAAACTACCCGCCTGGCACTGTTCATCGCCCGGATTCACGGCGCGATGTTAGAAACCCAATACACCAAGGGTGGTATCTCAAAGTTGGCTCCACGCCAGCCGCAGCCGGCGCTTCAAAGCCTCCCACCTATTCTGAGCGAAATGCATCAAGTTCCAATACCAGGTTATAGTAAAGGTTCACGGGGTCTTTCCGTCTTGCCGCGGGTACTCGGCATCTTCACCGAGACTGCAATTTCACCGAGCCCATCGTTGAGACAGCGCTGAAGTCGTTACGCCATTCGTGCAGGTCGGAACTTACCCGACAAGGAATTTCGCTACCTTAGGACCGTTCCGTCTGTTACTACTCGCACGCCTTGTGCGAGCGGCCGACACATTTCTGGCCGACTCTCACGGTCGCCCGTGAGTGCGGACTATCTCATCCCCGCGCCTGCTCAGGCACAGAGTTCGGCGTATAGTCTCTGAGGATTCCGTCCATCCGGTGTTGCCTCTTCCCGCCGCGATTCATTCTTTCTCGAAGAGCAAGAACCGCGCGGTAGTCCTGATCCGAGAGTGCCCCATGCCCTGACAGCAACGCCACAGCGCTGCTCCAGAGCTCGAAGTCCTCAGCCTTCGTCCCAACGAGCGGAAAGCGTCTGAAGAACGGGACAACGATCAGCCGGCGATCTAGAAGTCGGTTGACCTCCAAATACCAACCACCGTTGCCCGCCCTGCGGAGCGTCCCGCAGCCGAGCGCCTCGCAGCAGCTCGAGCGGAGCTCGATCGAGCTACGAGACGTTGAACGCCGCTGAGACCCGCCAACCTCGGCGATAGTCGCCGCGCTTGCGGCAGACGATCATGAAGCTGGCTTCCCCCAGCGCGAAACCGGACAAGAAGTGTCCGAGCGGGACCGGAATGGTCCCTATGGACGGCCTTTCCTGCTGATTGCCTGCACCCGACACATTGTCACTGTATCGCCCGCATCGGACGGTACGAGTAGCGCGGGATACTCAGGTATTCCAGCATTTGGCCGAATTTTACAACTACCTCGGTCAACTGATAGTTACGGCCGCCGTTTACCGGGGCTTAGCTTCGGTGCTTCGGGTCAAGCCCTAACACCTCCACGTAACCTTCCGGCACCGGGCAGGCGTCAGCCCCTATACGTCGTCTTACGACTTAGCAGAGACCTGTGTTTTTGGTAAACAGTCGCTTCAGCCTATTCACTGCGGCCCCCTCGGGCTCGGACCAGCAAGTGGTCGTTACCCTACCGGGGCGCCCCTTATCCCGAAGTTACGGGGCAATTTTGCCGAGTTCCTTAACGATGGTTATCTCGATCACCTTAGTATTCTCTACTTGTCCACCTGTGTCGGTTTTGGTACGGGCACGCGCGTCCTCCCTAGAGGCTTTTCTTGGAGGCATGGCGTCAGGGACTCGCCGGCTTAGAGCCAGCTGGCATCGCGCCTCAGGTTATGCGAGCCCGGATTTTCCAAGGCTCACCCCTACACGCTTACCCCAGGGCGACCATCGCCTGGGTTCCCCTAGCCTTCCTCGTCCCCCCATCGGTCAAACGGAAGCGACGTGGTACAGGAATATCAACCTGTCAGCCATCGACTACGCCTTTCGGCCTCGCCTTAGGTCCCGACTAACCCTGGGCAGACGAACTTTACCCAGGAATCCTTGGACAATCGGTGGAGGGGATTCTCACCCCTCTTTCGTTACTCATGCCGGCATTCTCACTTCCCACGCCTCCACGGCTGGTTTACACCGCCGCTTCACTGGCGTGGGAACGCTCTCCTACCGCGCGATCGGCCCGTAGGCTTCACGCACCCGCAGCTTCGGTGTCTAGCTTGAGCCCCGTTACATTATCCGCGCCCGAACACTTGACCAGTGAGCTGTTACGCACTCTTTCAAGGGTGGCTGCCTCTAAGCCAACCTCCTGGTTGTCTATGCACTCGGACATCGTTTACCACTTAGCTAGAACTTGGGGACCTTAGCTGGCGGTCTGGGCTGTTTCCCTTTTGACGCTGAAGTTTATCCCCCAGCAACTGACTCCCGGAGTAGACGTAATGGTCTTCGGAGTTTGCCTGAAGTCGGTAACCTGGTAGGGCCCCTAGTCCAAACAGTGCTCTACGGCCAGTACGTAATTTATCCGAGGCTATACCTAAATATATTTCGGAGAGAACCAGATATCACTGAGCTTGATTAGCCTTTCACTCCGACCCACAGGTCATCCGCCCAGTTTTCAACCTAGGTCGGTTCGGCCCTCCACGAGGTCTTACCCCCGCTTCAGCCTGCCCATGGGTAGCTCGCTCAGTTTCGGGTCTACCGCCTACGACTGTGTCGCCCTATTAGGACTCGCTTTCGCTACGGCTCCGCTCATCGCTTAACCTTGCCGCAGACGAGTAACTCGCCGGCTCGTTATGCAAAAAGCACGCGGTCACAGGACAAGCCTGCTCCCACCGCTTGTAGGCACGCGGTTTCAGGTACTATTTCACTCCCCTTCCGGGGTACTTTTCACCTTTCCCTCACGGTACTAGTCCGCTATCGGTCACTTAGGAGTACTTAGCCTTGGAGGGTGGTCCCCCCAGATTCAGTCCGCGTTTCACGGGAGCGGACTTACTCAGGAACGCCTGACGGAAGTTCATGCGGTTTCGTCTACGGGACGATTGCCCTCTATGGTGCGCGGTTCCACACGCTTCGACTACCACATGAATTTGTAACTTCCGCCGAGCCGGCCACGGCTCGGAACAGACGCCCTACAACCCCCGACACGCAACGCATGGCCGCTTACACGGGCCGGGTTTGGGCTGGTCCCTTTTCGCTCGCCACTACTCAGGGAGTCTCGGTTGATTTACTTTCCTCGGGGTACTGAGATGTTTCACTTCCCCCGCTTGTCTTCTCCCGGCCTATGTGTTCAGCCGGGGATAACGCCGCATTACCAGCGCTGGGTTTCCCCATTCGGGCATCCGCGGGTCAAAGGCTATTCAGCGCCTCACCGCGGCTTATCGCAGCCGTTCACGCCCTTCATCGACTCTAAGTGCCTAGGCATCCACCACGTGCCCTTACTATCTTGACGGTGATCGAACCATCTTGCAAATGGTTCGGTGATACCCGTTGTTGGCAACCGCGAGCAAGCTCGCGATTGCTGTGGCTACTGTGCAGTTTTCAAGGACCGTGAAGAGGGGCAGCACGCCGGCTCGAATGGCAGTCTGGCCGCGTCGTCGCGGATCCGCCGAGCGGGCGCCGGTCTCTCAAAACTCAACAGCATGCCTCACGCCGCTCCCGTTGCCGGGGGCGGAGGTCGGACGGCCAGGCTCGGTCGACATGCTAGGCCCGGCGAGGGGGTGACCCGTCCGCACAGAATGCGCGGTCGAGCTTCCTGCCGGGGCACCGCTAGGTGCTCCCTAGAAAGGAGGTGATCCAGCCGCAGCTTCCGCTACGGCTACCTTGTTACGACTTCACCCCAGTCACGAGCCCCACCGTCGACGGCTCCCTCCCTTGCGGGTTAGGCCACCGGCTTCGGGTGTTGCTCACTCCCGTGGTGTGACGGGCGGTGTGTACAAGGCCCGGGAACGTATTCACCGCGGCGATGCTGATCCGCGATTACTAGCAACTCCGCCTTCATGCAGGCGAGTTTCAGCCTGCAATCCGAACCGAGACGCGCTTTAAGGGATTCGCTCCACCTCGCGGTATCGCAGCCCTCTGTACGCGCCAATGTAGCACGTGTGTAGCCCTGGACATAAGGGGCATGAGGACTTGACGTCATCCCCACCTTCCTCCGGTTTGTCACCGGCAGTCTCGCATGAGTCCCCAACTAAATGCTGGCAACATGCGACGGGGGTTGCGCTCGTTGCGGGACTTAACCCAACATCTCACGACACGAGCTGACGACAGCCATGCACCACCTGTGAAGGTGCCCCGAAGGGAAACCACGTTTCCGTGGCGGTCACCCACATGTCAAGCCCAGGTAAGGTTCTTCGCGTTGCGTCGAATTAAACCACATGCTCCGCTGCTTGTGCGGGCCCCCGTCAATTCCTTTGAGTTTTAGCCTTGCGGCCGTACTCCCCAGGCGGGGCACTTAATGCGTTAGCTTCGGCACGGGGGGAGTCGACACCCCCCGCACCTAGTGCCCATCGTTTACAGCGTGGACTACCAGGGTATCTAATCCTGTTTGCTCCCCACGCTTTCGCGTCTCAGCGTCAGTATCGTCCCAGCGAGCTGCCTTCGCCATTGGTGTTCCTCCTGATATCTGCGCATTTCACCGCTACACCAGGAATTCCACTCGCCTCTTCCGTACTCTAGCCCGACAGTATCCACCGGCTTTCCAGGGTTGAGCCCTGGACTTTCACAGCGGACTGATCGAGCCGCCTACACGCTCTTTACGCCCAATGATTCCGGACAACGCTTGCACCCTACGTATTACCGCGGCTGCTGGCACGTAGTTAGCCGGTGCTTCTTGTGTCGGTACCGTCACTCCGGCGAGCTATTAACCCGCGGAGCTTCGTCCCGACTGAAAGGGGTTTACAACCCGAAAGCCTTCTTCCCCCACGCGGCGTTGCTGCGTCACGCTTTCGCGCATTGCGCAAGATTCCCCACTGCTGCCTCCCGTAGGAGTCTGGGCCGTGTCTCAGTCCCAGTGTGGCTGATCGTCCTCTCAGACCAGCTACCCATCGTCGCCTTGGTAGGCCGTTACCCCACCAACTAGCTAATGGGCCGCGGGCCCATCCCGATGCGGAGGCCGAAGCTTCCTTTCCTCAAGGCCATTATGGCCAGGAGCACATTTGGTATTAGCCCGAGTTTCCTCGGGTTGTCCCAATCATCGGGGCAGGTAACCCACGTGTTACTCACCCGTTCGCGGCTCTGCCCCAGGGCAAGCCCTGGTTCGTCGCTCCACTTGCATGTGTTAAGCACGCCGCCAGCGTTCGTCCTGAGCCAGGATCAAACTCTCCGTGAAGAGAGTGCCATGGATCGTCCGGGGCCCATACACAATGGCCCCGACCATGACGGGGTACTTCTATTCTTGACTCGTTTACCACGGCCCGGGAGCACGAAATGCGCCCGACCGTGGGTCGAACCTGGACGCACACCGAAACGGCCGGGTGGCCGGATCTCGGTGCGCATGCTGTTGAGTTTTCAAAGACCGTCGCGCCCCTGCGCCGGGGTCATCCCGGGCTGGTCGCGGATGCGGGCACCCTGCTGGGGCCCGGACACCGGACGCGAAAGTATAGCGGGTCCCCGGCCGGCCGTCGCCTGTGCCCCGAACGGGGCGCGACCTTCTCGGTCCGGCTCTCCCGCCCCCGCGCGGCCAGGCCGCCCGGCCGCCGGGACGCCGTTCAGGCGGCCACGTGGACGGCCACCGTCCGCTCCCGCGGGCGGGTGTCGAAGTCGAGCAGGACGACCTGCTGCCAGGTCCCGAGGGCCAGCCTCCCGTCGACCACCGGGATGGCGACCGACGGCCCGACGATCGCCGCCCGGGCGTGGGCGTGGCCGTTGGTGTCGGCGTTGCGCCGGTTGTGCTCGTAGTCGGTCGACCCCGGGATCAGCCGCTCGAGCGCCTCGCGGAGGTCGATCACCGCGCCCGGCTCGTACTCCATCGTCGTCACCGCCGCGGTCGTCCCCTGGACGAAGACGGTGGCCACGCCGACGGCGATCTCGGCCATCCGGACGACCGAGGCGACCCCGGCGGTGATGTCGACGATCTCGCCCGCGCCCCCCGTGCTCAGGCGGACGACGCCCCCGTGGACGGCCATCAGCGCCTGACCAGGCGCCGGAAGCGCCGCTTGCCCACGCGCAGGACCCGCCCGTCGAGCCGGTCCGGGTCGACGTCGATCTCCCCGAGGACGTCCCCGTCGAGGTGGACCCCGGCCTGGGCGATCAGGCGGCGGGCGTCCGAGCGCGAGAGGCCGAACCCCTCGGCGATCAACCCGGGGACGTGGACCGGCCCGTCCCCGGCGGCGAAGGCCAGGTCCTCGATCTCGTCGGGCTCGCCCCGGTCGCGGTGGACCCGGTCCCACTCGGCCTCGGCCCGGGCGGCGTCCGCCGGGGAGTGGAAGCGGGCGACGAGCTCGCGCGCGAGCAGCCGCTTGGCCTCCCACGGGCCGCCCTGCGCCGGCGGCCGGCGCCCCAGCAGCAGGCGGAACCAGTCGTCGAGCGCCGCGTCGGGGAGGCTCACGGTCTTCCCGTAGATGTCCCCCGCCGGCTCGGTCACCCCGATGTGGTTGCCCAGCGACTTCGACATCTTCCGGACCCCGTCGGTCCCGACCAGGATCGGCATGGTCAGAACCGCCTGCTCCGGCTGCCCGTACGCCCGCTGGATGTCGCGCCCGAGCAGGAGGTTGAACTTCTGGTCGGTCCCTCCGAGCTCGACGTCGGCGCTCACGGCGACCGAATCGTAGCCCTGCATCAGCGGGTAGAGGAGCTCGAGCATCGAGATCGGCGCCTGGGCGGCCCGCCGCCGGGCGAAGTCGTCGCGCTCGAGCAGGGCCCCGACCGTCGTCGTGCGCAGCAGGGCGAACAGCTCGGCCATGCCCATGTCGAGCCACTCCCCGTTGCGGCGGACGTCGACCCGCTCCGGGTCGAGCACCTTGAACGCCTGCTCCTGGAAGGTCCGGGCGTTCGCCTCGATCTGCTCGCCCGAGAGCTGCGGGCGGGTGTCCGAGCGCCCGCTCGGGTCGCCGACCCGGGCGGTGAAGTCGCCGATGATCAGGACCACGACGTGGCCGGCGTCCTGGAAGGCCCGCAGCTTGTTGAGGACCACCGTGTGGCCGAGATGGATGTCCGGAGCCGTCGGATCGATCCCCAGCTTGACCCGCAGCGGGCGCCCGAGGGCCAGCTTGCGGGCGAGCCCGCCCGCCGGTAGGCAGTCGACCGCGTCGCGCGCGAGATCCTCCGCTTGATCGATCGGTCCGGCGATGGAGCTGATGCTAGAGTCTGCGCCCGGGGTGGGGACGCACGCCGCCGTGTTTCCACCCATAGGTCGGGCCGCGCCGCGGCTCTCGACCCCGGCCCCGCCAGGGGCCCGCCGCGCCTGCTGCGATGAGCGAGGACGACCGCCGCCACACGTACGAGGACGCGCCGATCGACGGCGACCTCGACCACGCCCCAGCGGCGGCCAACGGACACCGCAACGGCGGTGACCCGGCCGACGACCGACCCGGCGCCTACGCGGAACCCCAGCCGACCGGCGAGCCCGCTCCGGATGACCACCTGACTCACCCGGGTCCGTACTACGAAGACGCTCCCGCCGGCGCGGTCGATCTGGGGGTCGACGCCGGCGGCCTCGGCAGCCCCGACGGCCCGGCCGTGCCGACCGTCGGGCAGTTCGAGGGCGCCGAGCCCGAGCCGGCCGGCCAGCTCGCCGGGCGCCGGCGCAAGCCGCGGGTCAAGAAGCTCCGCCTCCTGATCGTGCTCCTCCCGCTCGGGCTCCTCGCGATCGTCTCGGCCGTCTTCGGGATGATCATGGCGATCGCCTCCGACCTCCCGGCGCTCGAGAATCGCGCCGAGTACAAGTCGGCCCAGAACTCGGTCCTCCTCGACATCAACGGCAAGCAGATCGGCGTCCTCACCGGGCAGGACAACCGCATCCTCGTCAAGAGCGCCGACATCCCGTCGACGATGAAGGAGGCGATGATCGCCGTCGAGGACAAGCGCTTCTACACGAACTCGGGAATCGACATCAAGGGCATCGCCCGGGCGTTCGTCGCCGACGTCTTCAAGCAGCGGGCCGCCCAGGGCGCCTCGACGATCACCCAGCAGTTCGTCAAGAACGCCCTCCGCGCCCAGAGCCGGCGGACCGTGTTCGAGAAGCTCCGCGAGGCCGCCCTCGCCTATCACCTGACCCGCAAGTGGACGAAGGACAAGATCCTCACCGAGTACCTCAACTCGATCTACTTCGGCAACGGCGCCTACGGGATCGAGTCGGCCGCCAAGACCTACTTCGGCCACGACCCGACGACCAGCCAGTACGACTGCGGGACGACCGGCATGCCCCTCTGCGTCAAGGGCCTCGTCGCCCCCGAGGAGGCCGCTCTGATCGCCGGGGTCGTCGCCTCGCCGTCCGCCTACGACCCGATCGCCCACCCGGTCGCCGCCCGCACCCGCCGGAACCTCGTCCTCCGGGACATGTACGCCCAGGGCTACCTCCCCTACTCCGAGTACCAGGCCGCCCTGGCCACGGCCATGCCCGCCCGGGCGAACATCATCCCGCCGCAGGAGAAGGTGATCGAGCCGGGGGTCGCCTACTTCACGACCTGGGTCAAGCAGCAGCTCGTCGACCGCTACCACGTGCCCGAGGCGTTCGACGGCGGCCTCGTCGTCCGCACCACGCTCGACTACCAGCTCCAGCAGGAGGCCGAGCAGGCGATCAACAACTACCTGGCCGACCCGTCCGGACCGTCGGCGGCGATGGTGGTGATCGACAACGCGACCGGCGAGGTCCGCGCCCTGGTCGGCGGGCGCGACTTCAACAAGTCCCCGTTCAACCTCGCCACCCAGGGCCAGCGGCAGCCCGGGTCGGCGTTCAAGGCCTTCGTCCTCGCCCAGGCCCTCAAGGAGGGCATCTCGCCCGACTCGATCTGGCCGTCCGAGAAGGAGAGCTTCGTCGTCCCCGGGACGCGGGGCAAGGAGCACTTCGTGGTCAACAACGACGAGGGCGCCTACGCCGGGTCCCGCTCCCTGACCGACGCGACCACGTACTCCGACAACTCCGTCTTCGCCCGGGTCGGGATCGAGGCCGGGACCGGGAAGATCGCCAACCTGGCCAAGGCGGCCGGGATCCGCACACCGGTCTCGACCAACCCCGCCATGACCCTCGGCGGCCTCCACACCGGGGTCACCCCGCTGGACATGGCCCACGCCTACGAGACGATCGCCCACGACGGCCAGCGCGTCTACGGCACCCTCGGCGCCCCGTCGGAAGGCCCGATCGGCATCCACTCGGTCACCCACATCCCCGGCCAGAGCCAGGCCGACGTGAACAAGATCCGCCTCGTCCGGGTGATCCCGTCGTCGGTCGTCCAGACCGAGCAGGGCATGCTCCACAACGTCGTCACCTCCGGCACCGGCAAGGCCGCCGACATCGGCATCTGGGCGGCCGGGAAGACGGGTACGACCTCCAACTACGGGGACGCCTGGTTCGTCGGCTTCACCCACGGCGACGCCACCCACCCCGGGCTGACCGTCGCCGTCTGGGTCGGCTACCCGAGTCGCCTCCGGTCGATGAGCACCGAGTTCAACGGCGGTCCCGTCCTCGGCGGCACCTTCCCGGCCCTGATCTGGCACGACTTCATGGCGTCCGCCGAGGCCACCTACAACGACCGGGCCGCCCAGAAGGCGGCCAAGACCGGTCAGGCGGCGGGCACGACGACGACCGACACGACGAGCACCTCCGCGTCTCCGTCCGCCGGGTCGACGTCGACCACCCCGGCGGGCTCCGGCGGCCCGGCCACCAACGGCGGCGCCGGCGGCGGATCGACCGCCACCGGCAACCAGACCGGCGGCGGGCAGGTCACGCCCACGCCCCCGGCGACCAACGCCCCCGCCCCGACCCAGGCCACCCCCCAGGCCCCGGTCAACCCGGCGCCCGCCCCGGTGACCCCGCCCGCGGCGACCCCCGCGCCCACCGGGGCGCCGGCGAACCCCGGAGCGACCGGCGGGGCCGGGGCGAGCGGGGGGGCCCAGGGTCCCTCGGGGTAGGCCGGCGGTAGCGCCGGCGTGGCGTGATGGACGCGATGCCGGCGAGGGCGACGTACGACGGCTGCTCCCGGGAGGAGCGCTGATGTCCCTACGGGCCCGAAGAGAGCCGCGCAGGTGCATTGATCTGGCTCATGTGCCGGACGATCTTCGCTTGGGTCGGCCGGGCGCCCACGGCGCCACTTCGAGGTTGCGGAGCAGGAGCGCGGCGGCGGGCGCGCCGTCCTTCCGCTGGTCGTCCGAGGCGAAAGCACGCTCCGACCGACCACTTCGGCGCTCGCTCGTGGGCGAACGCGCAAGGGCTGGCCGTCGGCGGGCCGCTCGGCGCCGGCGACCGCTTCGGCGCCAAGGGGGTCGTGAGCTCGGCGACGCTGGGTCAAGCGGAGCGGTCGTCCGCGGCGGTGGCCACGGCCGGGTGGTGGTGGGCGCAACGAGCATGCCGTCGCCCAGGTCATCGCCCCAAGATCGGGCAGCGGTGCACAGGTGCAGGTTGGGCATCGCCAACCCGCCCACCGCTCCTCCGCTTCGTCCCATCGGGGCGAAATGTGCGCCCTTCGGCGAGACACCCGCGTTCGGAGCACACAAAGATTCGCTACCCTCGCCAAATCGAGGTTTCCGGCCCGATCCGTACCTGCTTCAGCATCATGCCGATCCGAAAGGTCGGGTCGCCCGATCACGCGCACTTTCGCGCGATCTACCAGCAAATTCGACAGGTCGTGGAATCCGAGGGGCTCGCCATCATCCGGGCAGACGAGGTCACTGAGGAGGGGTCGGTCGCCAAGGACGTAATCAGCAGACTGGCCAACTCGACGCTTGTCATCGCCGACTTGACTGACTTGAATCCGAATGTGTTCTGGGAGCTTGGCGTGAGGCATACGCTCAGGGCGGCCGGAACACTCCTCCTGCTCGACGAGACCCGCACGGATGATCCGCCGTTCGACTTGAGCTATCTCCGCATACTGAAGTACCGAGGTACCGTCGAGGGCCTCATCGATCTCCGTGACCAACTGGTCCAGTTCGTCCGGGTCGCGACGACAGCAACGGACCAGGTTGTCCGCAGTCCGGTACACGATTGGCTCCGGCACCTTCCGCCCGATCTGTCACTGCCGGCGTCGGAGTCCGAGGCGGCACTCCGTTCCGAGATCAGCGACTATCGTGACCGCCTCCAGCGTTACGTACGCAAATATGGGTCGGTGGACGAGCCGGAGAGTCTTGAGCAGCAACAGGCGCCAGCTGAACGGATGCGCCGAATGCGCCGCCTCGCCGGAGCGGGACTGTTGCCTGCTCAGATGATGGAAGCAATTGAGGTCGCCGCAAAAGGTCGCGACATCGCGGCGTTCATTGACAAGGTTTCAGATGCGGTCGACAATCGGGTCGACTTTTCCGCGAACGAAATCATGCGGATGTCCAACTGGGCAAATGGCCTAGCCCTGGAGCAGGTCACCGAGGCCATTCTCACTTTCGGCGAGGAGTTACATCCGAAGGACGAAGGGATCGTTCGGTCGCGACTTGCCCAGCTGGCTCAGGGACGGTCTCCGGAGGATCGTGCAAGTGCGCGGGAAAGTATCGCGCGACACCTGCGATTCGATCTCGCGACAGCCAGATTCGTCGCTGACGCAAGCTCCCAGCCTCGAATCAAGAAGGCCGACTTCCTCCTTGTTGGGTTTCTCACTGGATCTCTTCAAGACGATGACCTGACCGATGAGGCACTCGCCGTCGCGGAGGCGTTTGCGCGGGAGTATCCGAGTCGTGCCCCGATCTTGCGGATTCTTGGACGTTCCTTAGAAGCGTGTGGTGACGTCGTGAAGGGCGTAGCCACAATGGAACTAGCGCTGAAACAAGAGGACGCCGACGACACCACGAGCACTTGGCTTGGGAACACTTTCCATAACTGCGGCCGCCACGTCGATGCCTTGGAAATGTATTTAGTGTCGTGCTGGATCGACTTGGACGATTCGAACTGGTTTGCCCACTGTGCGGACGAACTCGCCCTCGCCCTTTTCGATCCGTTTCAGATGTACGATCCACACTCCCCGATCGTGACCGAAGCTCTTCCCCGCCAGCTCCCGCCGGACGTCACGCCACAGAATGTAAAGGCATTTGTGACCCTTGCGCTGTCCACACCGGCACCCAGTTCTGCCGCGCTCCGGCGGGGAAGTCAAGCCTTGACTAAGGCGGAGTTCAGCGTACACGACAGCGAGCTGTTGGCGGCAGCGCAGGCCATCACGAGGACCGACCGTCGGCGGACGGTGGCCGAGCTCTACGAGAAGGTAAACTCTGGACTTACCGCGGAATGTCCAGTCCGAGCACGCCCGAGGCTCGCCCAAGTCCAGCGTGAAGCGCGACCCTCCGGTACGCCCTGATCCATTCGCACGGGACGTGCCCCTGCATCCCCACGTCAACTCAGGTGCCGCTGCGCGCCTTGCCGGGCGGCTCCCGCCCACACTATCGTGGGCCTCGTCGGTGGAGTTGCTCAGAACAACCCGTGACCCTAAACGGCTGTACGCTGAGGGAAGGGTGGCGCCTCGCCAGCTGTGCGCGCTGTAGGAGCCTCGAACGGGCCGAAGAGGCTCGCGAGCGGCGACCTGCGAGACTTCCGCGCAGGGCCCGGAGCGGGCGCGTCAGGGTCGGACTGAGGCGCATGCATGTGACGAGGTGCAGGCGGCCGGGAAAGGCCTGGATGGGCGCGCAGCGGCGTTCGCTTTGTCGCGAAGCGGTCGTCGCGCTGCGGCGAGCGTCGGGGGAGGCAGCGGGGGGCTCCCTCCCCTGGGCGGCTGGTCAGAGGCTGGGCGCGGACGCGGACATCATCGGTGGGCGCCGACCGTGGACGGTGGCGATGATCTCCTCGGTGTCGATTCCTTTGAGTGGTCATGGCCGTGTGGCCACCCGTGATCGATGAAAATGGGGGGGTCGCCCGGTCAACGTCGGTTCGCCTTGGTGCCGAGGAGTCCGTCTTTGAGTGTGGCGTGGGGGTCTCAAGGCACCCAGAACTGTTGCTACGAGCACGAGACTCAGACTCCTTCGTGAGGAGACTCCCCCGGGCGGCGTCGATGAACGGTTCGGCTTGAGAGGAGATCGGGATGGAACGACTGGTGGAGCGTTGCGCGGGCCTGGATGTCCACAAGGACTCGGTCGTGGCGTGCGTGCGGGTGCCGGGCGAGGACGGCGAGCGGCGGCAGGAAACGCGAAGTTTCCGCACGACCACGCAAGGGCTGTTGGTGCTGCTGGACTGGCTGCGCAGCTGGGGCGTCACGCGCGTCGGGATGGAGTCGACCGGCGTCTATTGGCGGCCCATCTATTACGTGTTGGAGGACTACTTCGACTGTTGGCTGCCCAACGCACGGCATCTTCGCAACGTCCCGGGCCGCAAGACGGACGTCAAGGACGCCGAGTGGATCTGCCAGCTGGTCGAGCACGGCCTGGTCAGGGCGAGCTTCGTGCCGCCGCGGGAGATCCGCGAGCTACGCGACCTCGTGCGCTACCGCAAGGCGCAGATCGAGGAACGCACGCGCGAGATACAGCGCCTCGACAAGGTTCTCCAGGATGCCGGGATCAAGCTGTCCTCGGTCGCCTCGAAGGTGCTCGGGGTATCGGGCCGCGCGATGCTCGACGCGCTCTGCGGGGGCACCCACGACCCCGAGGTTCTCGCGGACCTCGCGAAGGGCCGGCTGCGGGTCAAGTTGCCGGCGCTGCGGGAGGCGCTCGAGGGGCGCTTCACCGGCCACCACGCGCTGATCGTCTCGCAGGTCCTCGCGCACGTCGATTTCCTCGACGAGTCGATCGGGACGCTGTCGGAGCGGGTGGATGTGGTGATCGCCCCTTTCGCGGAGAAGGTGGCGCTGCTTGACACGATCCCCGGCGTGGACAAGCGCACCGCCGAGTTGCTAATCGCCGAGATCGGCCCGGACATGGCGCAGTTCCCCACTCATCGCCATCTCGCGTCGTGGGCGGGCATGTGCCCGGGCCAGAACGAGTCGGCCGGCAAGCGCGGTTCAGGCAAGACGCGCAAGGGCTCGAAGTGGCTGCGCTCCGGGCTTGTCGAAGCCGCGAAGAGCGTGACGCGCACGAAGGGTAGCTACCTCGCGGCGCACTACCACCGCATCAAGGGCCGCCGCGGTCACGCCAGGGCAACCGTCGCGACCGGCCACTCGATCCTCGTCGCCGCGTACTACGTCCTCCAGCGCGGCGTTCCTTACCAGGACCTCGGCGAGGACCACTTCCACCGCCGCCAAGCAGCCAACGCCGACCGCTACAAGAACCGACTCATCCGCCAACTAGGGCAGCTCGGCCACAAGGTCACCCTCGAACCGCTACCCGAGGCCGCATGAACGAACCCGTTCCCCGGGATTTACGACTCAGGTAGATGCTGATCGTCCCGAGGTTGGCATGCCCGAGTTGGCGCTGGATGATGTTGAGCGGGACGCCCTCCCTCGCGAGCTCACGGCGTGGCCGTGGCGCAGCCGGTGCGGCGCGAAGGGGCGCCGCATACCAGCCTGGGCGGCGAGGCGACGGAACTCGACGTGAACGGCGGCGTTCGCCCACGACCGTCCGCGAGTCCGCCCGTCGATTGACGCATAACAGCGGGCCGACGGGCAGCTCGACCCGGTCAGTTAGCCGGGGCCGTCGAACCGGCGTTCCAAACCGCCACCGATCGCACGATTGGCTCGACGCGCGTCGACACCGGCTTGATTGGCGCCGCTAACCGGCGTTCGATGCTACGGTCGGGGCGAGGAGACGTGGGGGCTCCCGGTCACGCAGAAGCGCCAGGGGAGCTCGATCGCCCGGGTGATGCCGATGCGCGGGGAGGCGGTGACCGTCGGCGCCCGCCACCCCGGCGGGGGCGGCTCGATGGTCACCGGGCCGGTCGTCAGGTCGCCGGCGTTGTGGACGAGCCCGATGCCCAGGGCCTGGGTCAGCTTGCCCGGCCCGGAGCAGAGGTCCCGGAGGCGGCCGAGCCCCCGGCGCTCGACCATCAGCTCGATCCCCTCGACCGGCTCGAGGGCCCGGATCAGGGCGGCCGCCCCGACGCCCTCCGGCTCGGCGACCGCGTTCAGCAGGAAGTGGATCCCGTAGGACCGGTAGACGTAGGCCCGGCCCGGCGCCCCGAACAGGGTCGCCGTCCGCGGCGTCAGCCCGGCGAACGCGTGGCACGCCGGCTCCGAGTCGTGGTAGGCCTCGGTCTCGACGATCAGCCCGGCGCACGGCCCGTGGCGGACCACGCAGCCGATCAGGTCGCGGGCGACCTCGAGCACCGGCCGGGCGTAGAAGTCCGGCCTCACCCGCCGCCGGCGAGCGCATCGCCGCCGACCGCGCGGCCGCCGGCGAGCGCCGTCCGCGCCGCCGCGAGCTGCTCGCCGACCCGGGCCAGCGCCGTCCCGCCCTCCGAGACCTTCGACTCGAGCCACGAGCCCGCGGCCAGCACCGCGTAGTACTCCTCGTCGAGGAGCTCCGACCGCTCGGCCAGCTCGGCCGGCCGGAGCTCGGACAACGTCCGGCCCGAGTCCTCGGCCACCCGCACGAGCGCCCCGACGATGCCGTGGGCCTCGCGGAACGGCATCCCCCGGCGGACGAGGAGGTCGGCCACGTCGACTGCGGCGATCATCTCGTCCGAGGCCGCCGCCGCCAGCCGCCCCCGGTCGAAGACGACCCCGGCGAGCATCCCCCGGGCCGCCGACAGGCAGAGCTCGAGCGTGTCGGCCGCGTCGAACAGGTGCTCCTTGTCCTCCTGGAGATCCTTGTTGTAGGTCAGCGGCAGCCCGTGGAGGACCCCGTGCATCCCGAGGAGGTGCCCGGCGATCCGCGGCGCCTTCGCCCGGAGGAGCTCCGCCGCGTCGGGGTTGCGCTTCTGCGGCATGATCGACGACCCCGAGCTCCAGGCGTCGGGCAGCGCGCAGAAGCCGAACTCCTGGCTCGACCAGAGCACGAGCTCGGCGCCCAGGCGCGAGAGGTGGGTCGCGGCGGTCGCCGCCGCCCCGAGGAAGTCGAGCACGAAGTCGCGGTCGGCCACCGCGTCGATCGAGTTCGCCGCCACCCCGCCGAAGCCGAGCTCGGCGGCGACGGCCCCCCGGTCGGTCGCGAAGTTGACCCCGGCCAGGGCGCCCGCCCCGAGCGGGAGCAGGCCGCACGCCTCGACGACCTGGGCGAACCGCCGCCGATCCCGCTCGGCCATCCAGAAGTAGGCCAGGAGGTGGTGGCTCAGATAGACCGGCTGGGCCCGCTGGAGATGGGTGTAGCCCGGCATCGGCCAGTCGAGGTGGCGCTCGGCCGCCAGCAGTAGCGTCGCCATCAGCCGGCCGAGGCCCTCCCCGGCCCGCTCGGCCGCCTCCCGGGTGTAGAGGATCACGTCGGTCGCCACCTGGTCGTTGCGCGACCGCGCCGTGTGGAGGCGCCCCCCGACCGGCCCGACCAGCTCGGTCAGCCGCCGCTCGATCGCCATGTGGATGTCCTCGTCGTCATCCCGGAACGGGAAGCTCCCCCCGGCCAGCTCGGCGGCGACCAGGTCGAGGCCGCGCAGGAGCTCGTCGCGGTCCCCCGGGGCGATGATGCCCGCCCCGGCGAGCATCCGGGCGTGGGCCCGCGACTGGGCGACGTCGTGGGGCCAGAGGCGGCGATCGAACCCCAGCGAGGTGTTCATCCGCTGGAAGTCCGGGTCCTGGGGCTGGCGGAAGCGGCTCATCCTGCCGGGCAGTGTCGCGCATGCGCCGGCGCCCGGCCCGGCCGGCCGGCCGCCGCTCGGAGCGACCCGGAGCCCGCCCGGACGCCCGCATTGCCAGAATCGGTTGGTACATGCCCTCCTCCGCCTCCTCTCCGGCCGTCGACGCCGCGACCGAGCTCGCCGCCCGCGTGGTCGACGCCGCCCGCGCCGTGACCGGGCTCGAGCTCACCCCGGCCGAGGCGCTGCTCCGGCCGGGCAACCCCCACCACGGTGCCGACTTCCAGGCCAACCTCGCGATGGCCCTCGCCCGGCGCCTCGGCCAGGACCCGGGCGAGCTGGCCGCCGAGCTCGTCGACCAGCTCGACCTCGATGGCGTCGCCCAGGCCGCGGTCGCCGGCCGCGGCTTCATCAACTTCCGCCTCGACGACGCCTGGATCGCCGGCGCCCTCGCCGCCACGACCGCCGACCCCCGGCTCGGCGCCGGCGCCCGCCACGTCCGGGAGCGGGTGGTGATCGACTACAGCGCCCCGAACATCGCCAAGGAGATGCACGTCGGGCATCTCCGCTCGACGATCATCGGCGACGCCCTCGCCCGGATCCTCCGCTTCGTCGGCGACGACGTCATCGCCCAGAACCACGTCGGCGACTGGGGCACCCAGTTCGGGATGCTGATCGAGGAGCTCGAGGCGATCGGCCCGTCCCCCGACGAGAGCGCCCGCTCGATCGCCGACCTCGACGGCTTCTACCGCCAGGCCCGGGCCCACTTCGACGGGGACCCCGCCTTCGCCGACCGGGCCCGCGCCCGCGTGGTCGCCCTCCAGGCCGGCGACCCGGCCACCCGCGCTGCCTGGCGCGGGCTGGTCGAGGAGTCCGAGCGCCACTTCGACGTCGTCTACCGGCTCCTCGGCGTCCAGCTCACCGCCGCCGACATGGCCGGCGAGTCGACCTACAACGATCACTTCCCGCCGACCATCCACGACCTCGAGGCCCGCGGGCTGCTCGAGCTCGACGACGGCGCCCTCTGCGCCTTCCCCCCCGGCTTCCAGAACCGCGACGGCCGGCCGATGCCGCTGATCGTCCGGAAGTCGGACGGCGGCTACACCTACGACACGACCGACCTCGCCGCCCTGCGCCACCGCCGCCGGGCCCTCGCCGCCGAGCGGATCCTCTACGTCGTCGGCGCTCCCCAGAGCCAGCACTTCGAGATGGTCTTCGCCACCGCCCGGGCCGCCGGCTGGCTCGACGACGGCGCCCGGGCCGAGCACGTCGCCTTCGGGTCGGTCCTCGGCGAGGACGGGAAGATCCTCCGGACGCGCACCGGCGAGAACGTCAAGCTGGTCGACCTCCTCCACGAGGCCATCCGCCGGGCCGCCCAGGCGATCGCCGAGCGGACCGCCGACCCGGCCGACGACCTCCCCCGCCAGGTCGGCGTCGGCGCCGTCAAGTACGCCGACCTCGCCAGCGACCGGGTCAAGGACTACGTCTTCAGCTTCGACCGGATGCTCTCCCTCGAGGGCAACACGAGCGTCTACCTCCAGTACGCCCACGCCCGCGTCCTCGCCGTCCTGCGCCGCGCCGGCGAGGACCATTCCACCACGCCGCCGGACCCGGTCGTCCTCCACGACGCGGCCGAGCGCGCCCTCGCCCTCCACCTGCTCCAGTTCGGCGCCGTCGTCGACCGGGTCGCCGGCTCGCTCCAGCCCCACCACCTCTGCACCTACCTGCACAGCACGGCCACCGCCTTCTCGCTCTTCTACGAGCAGTGCCCGATCCTCAAGGCCCCCGACCCGGCCACCCGCGCCTCCCGGCTCGAGCTCGTCCGCCACACCGGCCGGGTCCTGCGCACCGGCCTCGACCTCCTCGGGATCGAGGCCCCCGACCAGCTCTGATCCGGCCCGGGCTCAGGTGCTCAGGTCGATCACCGGGGTCGGCGCCGGGATCGGGTCCGGCGTGTCGACCGGGACGATCGCCGTCCCGAGCCCGAAGAACTCGATCACGTGGCTCCCCCAGCCGTGGCTCTGCTCGCGCAGCTTGACGCCGACGATGCCCTCGGCCTGGAGCGCCTCCGCCTCGGCCTGCATCCGCCCCATCGCCAGCTCCCGGGCGTCGTACATCGCCTGGGTGAAGTTCGGCATCTCGACGTTCTTCCCGGTCATCTTGAACGCCTGGCGCATCGCCTGGTGGGCGACGTGGTAGACGCAGCTCCCCATCACCATCCCGACCGGCCGGTGCCCGGTGCGCAGGAGCGTCCAGAAGTCCTGGCCCGAGAGGTCGCTGGTGAACGGCCGCCCGTTCGGCGCCCGGTGGAGCACGCCGTCCCGGTGCTTGATCGCCGTGCCCAGGGCGATGAACTCGGCCAGGTTCTCGCCCCACGCGTACCGGTTGATCTCCAGGCGCACCCCGACGATCCCGTCCGCCCCGAGCTGGTCGGCCTCCTCCTCCATCCTGGTCATCGCCAGGTTGCGGGCCTCGTACATCGCCTGGGAGAGCACGGTCAGCTCCATGCTCTGGCGGTAGCCGGCGACCTGCAGCCCGACGTGGTAGATCGAGCTCCCGATCACGAAGCCGACCGGGTCGAACCCGGCCTCCCGGACGACCAGGAACTCGTTGACCGACAGGTCGGAGGTGAACAGGCCGCGCTTGTTCTGGGCCAGGCGGCCCCGCCCCGCCTCGGGCACGCCCTCGAGCGACCCGGCGTGGTACTCGCTCGACGGGGCCTCCGGCGCCGCCGGCGTCTCGGTCTCCACCTCGGCCTCGGCCTCGGCCGGCGCTTCGTCGTGCTTGCGGTCGAACAGTCCCACGGCAATCTCCTCTCGTTGGTCAGCCGAGGAGCCGCTCGAGCTCGACCCGAGCCCGGGCGGTCTCCCCGGAGGTCGCGTCGAGCTCCTCGGTCAGCGCCCGCAGCCACTCGCCGAGCTCGAGGTTCTCGCGCTTGATCGATATGCCCCCGACGATCTTCTGGCGCCAGCACTCCAGGCGGCCACCGCCGGCCTCGAGGCAGAATCGCGATCCCAGATCCACCTCGACGCCGCTCACCCGCTTCTCCCGCGAGAGCGGCCGCCGCGCCCGGCGCCGGACCCGCGTCCGCCCAGGCAGCGTGCTCTCGAGCTTCGCGGCGAGCACCTCGACCACCGTCTCGAGCTCGGCTCCGTCGGCCCGCAAGCCGGCCGCGCTCAGGTCGAAATCGGGCGACGCCGCCACGCGCCCGAGCATACTCCAAGGTCCCGGCCCGGCCGCGCGGGCATCCGCTCCGGGCGCGCCTGCGTATGGGCAGGCATGGGCCCGAACGTCCTCGACCTGATCGCCGACCCCGTCCGCCTCGGGATCGTCCGCCGCCTCTCCGGCAGCGGCAGCGCCAACCTCGCCGAGATCGCCGAGGTCGCCGGAGTCCACGCCAACACCATCCGCAACCACATCGTCGACCTCGAGGCCGCCGGCCTCGTCGAGCGCGAGCCGACCGCCCCCGAGCGGCCCGGCCGGCCCCAGGTCCGCTACCGGCTGACCCCCGGCTGGCGCCTCCCGAGCACCGACCTGCACGGCCTGAGCGAGCTCCTCGCCGCCCTGGTCATCCGCCTCGATCCGGCCGTCGAATCGGTCCACGAGCTCGGACGCCAGTGGGGGCGCTTCCTCACCGGGCGGCCCGGCGGCGACCCGTTGACCGCCCTCCCCCGCCTGCTCGAGCGCCTCGGCTTCGACGCCGAGCTCGCCGCCGGCGAGGTCCGCCTCCAGGGCTGCCCGTGCCCGCTCGTCTCCCCCGACCACCCCGAGCTGATCTGCCGCCTGGTCGGCGGGGCGATCGACGGGGTCGCCGAGGTCAGCCCGCAGCCCCTCCGCGTGGCCTCGGCCGCCCACGACCCCGTCTGCCGGACCTGCACGATCCGCCTGGCCCGCCGCCCCGCCGCCCGGCCCGTCCCAGCGCTCGCGCTCCCCGCCGAGGCCTGAGCGCCGCTACCCGCCCTGGACCACCGCCGCCGCCCGCTCGTCGCCGAGCTCCGGGCGGACGAGGATCGCCCCCTCCCCGGTGGTGTAGGCCTCCTCCCCGTGCTGGACGATGTCCATCCCGAGCGCCTGGTCGCGCTCGGTCGCCCGGAGCGGCATCACCAGGGCGAGCACCCGGAGGATCACCACGGTCACCGTGAAGGCGTAGACCGGGGCGACGAGCGCCGCCACGCCCTGCCAGACCAGCTGCCGCGGGTGGCCGTAGACGAGTCCGTTGGAGACGCCGTTCCACGCCCGCTGGGCGAAGAAGCCGATGAACAGGATCCCGGTCAGGCCGGCCAGCCCGTGGGCGGCGAGCACATCGAGCGTCTCGTCGAGGCGGGTCCGCGGCCGCCAGACGATCAGGGCGTAGCTCGGCAGGGCCGCGATCGCCCCGAGCAGCATCGCCCAGGCCGGACTGATGAAGCCGGCCGCCGGGGTGATGCCCACGCAGCCGACGACGATCGCGGTCGCCGCCCCGATCGCCGTCGCCCGGCCACCCCGGAGCAGGTCGAGCAGGAACCAGACGACCAGGGTGCACGCCGGGGCGAGCAGCGTGTTCGTGAAGGCGAGCACACCTGGAGAGCCGGTCGAGTAGCCGCTGCCCCCGTTGAAGCCGAACCACCCGAACCAGAGGAGCCCGGCTCCGAGCAGCGCGTAGACGGCGTTGTGGGGCAGGAGCGCCTGGCGGCCGTAGTCGCGCCGCGTCCCGACGACCACGGCCGCGGCCAGCGCCGAGAAGCCGGAGCACATCTCGACGGGCACGCCGCCCGCGAAGTCGAGCGTCCCGTGCTGAGCCAGCCAGCCCCCGCCCCAGACCTGGTGGGCGAGCACCGGGTAGACGACCACCGACCAGAGCGCGATGAAGGCGAGGAACGCCCCGAAGTGCATCCGCTCGACCACCGCCCCGGCCAGGAGCGCCGCGGTGATGATGCAGAACGCCGCCTCGAAGGCGAAGAACAGCAGCTGGGGGATCGCCGTCCCCGGCCGGGGGGCGAACGTCACGTTGTGGAGGAAGGCGAAGTGGAGGCCGCCGACCACGTCGCCCTTGTCGAAGGCCAGCGAGTAGCCGACGGCCGCCCAGGTGACGGTGACCACCCCGAGGGCGGCCAGGGTCATCATGAAGGTGTTCAGGGCGTTCTTGGCCCGGACCAGGCCCGTGTAGAACAGGCCGAGGGCCGGGGTCATCATCAGGACGAGCGCCGTGGCGACCAGCATCCACGCCGTATCCCCGGCGTTGATCGCCCCGGACGCGACGGCGGCGATCACGCGTCCACCGGCGTCACCGCGGAGCTGTCGGTCTCCCCCGTGCGGATGCGCACCGCCCGCTCGAGGGGGACGACGAAGATCTTGCCGTCGCCCACCTCGCCGGTCCGCGCCCCCGCGCACAGCGCCTCGATCGTCGGCTCGACGAACTCGTCGGACACCGCCACCTCGAAGCGGATCTTCTCCGACAGGGCCATCTTGACCGTCGTCCCCCGGTAGGTCTCGACCCGCTGGAGCTCGCCCCCGTGCCCCTGGACCCGGGTCATCGACAGCCCCCGCACGTCCGCTCGGTACAGGGCCTCGAGCACATCGTTGGCCTTCTCCGGCCGGACGATTCCGATCACGAGCTTCATCGAACCCCTCCTCGCCTCGACGAAGGACGTCCCGCCCGAAGGCGGTCGCGATCCGGGCTCCCCGCCGCCCCACCGTCAACTCCCGCCTGCCGCGGGCCAGCCTACCAGGGCGAGCCCGCCGTGACCCTATCCCCAGCCGGGACCGTCCGGCGTCCGATGAGCGGCGCTCAGTCGACCGGCGGACCGAAGTCTCCGGCGGTCAGCCAGTCGCGCCCGACCATATCGACGGCAAACCCCATCGCCCGCAGCCGATCGGCGAAACCCTTGCGGCTCGCGGCCGTGTTGTCCAACCGCAGCAGGTGCATGCCCGCCAGGTCGGACGGGAGCCTCACGTCGCCGACCGTCACGATCAGCGTCCGATCGCGTGCGTGGCGCAGCGCGTATCCGGTCTCGAGCAGCACGTTCTGCCGCGGCTGGCCCCGCAGCTCGAGCTCGTCGCCGGGATCCCCCGCTGGGCGGCAGTCGCTCCGCAGCCGAGCCTCGTCGTCCGGGCTCAGGATCACGATCGCCCCGTACGCGAGCTTGAAGCCGACCCGTATCACGTCGAACACGTGGGGGTTTCCGCCCTCGCCCTCGCCGGTCGCTTGGGCGACGAGATGCTCCCACTCTCGCGGCGCGAGCCCGATGGCCCGGAGAAAGGCGTAGAGGTCGTCGTTGCGCCGGTCGCGTCCGCACACCACGAACGCCGACCGTCGCTCACCGACGCCGCGGCTGGCCGACCCCGGAGGCCCGTCCGCCCGTGGCACGCCGCGCACCCGCAGCCTCGCCTCGGCGATGTCCGTCGCCAGACCCTCCCAGCCGCCGCTCCGCGACATCGCCTGGAAGGCGCTGCGCAGCCGAAACACGTGAGCGCCCTTCGCGCGGGCGTCCTGCTCCAACTCGGGGAAGTACCGGGTGTCCCCCACAGAAAGTGCAACGATCACGACGCCCTCGGTCCTCGCCGCCTGCTCGACCACCTCGAGCCCGCGCGCGTCGAGGGGGTATCTCCCGGAGCCAACGGGCTCCCACAGGAGATCGACCACGACCAGCCCGAACCGCGTCTGGTCACGCGGGAGCAGCTTCTTGCCCTGCTCGACGCGATCGGCCGTCTCGCAGGTCAGCTCGATATCGCACCGGTCGCGGAGCGCCAGCTCGAGGTTCTCGATGTACTGGTCGCGCAGACGAACCTCGTCGTCGACGAAGAGGGCATGGAGCGTCTCCGTCACCGGTGCTCCCGCCACCGGCGCACCCGCACCGTCACCTCGAACGTCCACTCGCCGGGCCGCGCTCCCCGTCCGGGTGTGAGGTCGACGTGACGGAGATCGGCGCCGAAGATCGACAGCTCGTCCCGGAAGTGGGCCAGGCCACCCTTGTTGGCCTGACCGCCCCGGCTCCAGTTGTTCTTCACCCGCACGGCGACCGCGTCGTCCAACTCCGAGACGGCGACCGTCACGTCGACTCTCCGATCCTCCCGACCCTCGACCGCGTGCGTGCGGGCGGCGTTCTCGAGGATCTGGCCGAACACGTCGGTGAGGAGCGAGCGGCGGCAGAAGACCTTCAGACCCCCGGGAATCTCGCCGGAGATGCGGGCGAGCGCGAGCCCGGCGATCTCCGCCCGTTCGACCGCGGCGTTCCATGCCCGGTCGAGGTCGCAGGGCGTCTCCTCGAGCAGACGGAGCAGGAGCGCTCCGGAGAACGAGGACCGGGGCTCGCCGGGGTGAGACTCACGCGCACGCAGAAAGGCGCCAAACCACTGGAACGCCTCGGCCTCGAGGGCGAGGCGAACCTCCGGGGAGAATCCCTTCGGATAGCGCTCGAGGCTGCGGAGACTCTCGCTGAAGCGCGCCGCCCGCTCCCCGTCGAGGTCGAGCAGGCTGCCTCCGCCCGGCCGGCCCGGGCCCACCGCTTCGAAGAGGTCGCGCAACGGCGGGAGGTACGGGAAGACCGCGGTGGCCAGAAAGTCCCAGCAGTCGCTCCAAGCCTCCACCACGCCCACCCAGTAGGCCGACGACCGATGCTCGGTGTCCAGCTCCGTCTTCGCCGCCTGCTTGATGGCCGCCGGCCCGGAGAGCGCGTTGAGGACGACGAGCATGCTGGTGAGCACGCCGGCATGCGTGTGCATCGCTCGCAGATACGGACCCTGGAGCGCCCGCCAGGAGGCCATCGGATCGTTCCTGTCGATGGCCGTCCCCGTCCGCAACTCGGTCGCCCGTCGATGGAGGGCATCGAGCGTCGTCGAGAGATCGCGCGACACGCCGTCGGTCGCCCGGGTGAGCAGCTGACCGCGCGCATCGTTGAGCGCATCGAGGGCGCAGTCGAGGATCGCGCTGCTCTGGTTGTACGGACGCTCGAGCAGCGTCAGCATCCCGAAGCAGATCTCGGCGGCCACCGGCGATTCAGATGCCGCGGAGCGGAGAACGTCGGCGAAGGAGTCGAGGAACGCGCGCTTCGACGCCACGCGCAGGACGATCGCCGCCTGCCAGCGTACGCCCGAGTCGTCCGCGGCCCGCCGACCGGTCAGCTCGCGGACGCACGCCGCGGCGATCGCCCCACGCGTGTCGGCTGAGCTCAGCGGGGCGCGATCCAGCCAGTAGGACTCGACGGTCAGCAGCCGCAGCCACGCCCGCACCGACGACCCCTCCGGATCCGGCTCCTCCAGGGCGAGGATCCGTCGGCGCACGGCCGCGCGGGCCGAGCGCGAGCTCTGAGCCTCCGCCAGCAACTGGTGGCGTTCCCACACCTGTGCCGCCTCGCTGGCCCGCAGCTCGCAGCCGAGCAGGTCGGTGTCCACGCGCGACACGAGATCGCGGCTGCGCGGCTGGTAGAGCTCGAACTTCCGTCTCGCGTGCGTCCGCAGCCAACGGGTCGGCGCCCCCACCGACTCGCGCCTGAACTCATGCGCGAGGTGACAGAGATGGCATTCGGGAATGGTTGCCATCCCCATCGGCACGCGCGCCAGAAAGGACGCCGAGACCGGAACCACGGCCGGCGCCAACCCAGCCAGACGGCTCCGCGCCCGCCCGTGGCTGGGCGTGAGCCGATCGCCGCGCATCGAGGCCATCGCGGTCAGGTCGCGTTCCGCCTCATCCGACAACTGACTGGTGAGGACAGCCACGTGGATGCGGGTGGCGCCGTTACGCAATGACAGTGCCATCAACGCACGCACGGTGGCGGTCGTCACCGCGCCCCAATCGACGATCACCGCCGTGAACGCGCTCCACGGGCCGTCCGTGAGCCGCCACTCGCCTCCCGATCCGCGTCGCGCGGCGACGACCGTCACCGAGCAGTCGAGCTCGTCGCGCAGCGCACCGGCTACGGCGCGGGCCAGCCGCTCGGCGATGTTGCCCTCGGTGGCCGGATGCACCACTCGCAGGTGCTGGCAATCCGGCCAATCGTCGCTCAGGCTCGCGAGGATGTTCGCCGTGACGGCCTCGATCGGCTCCTCGAGGTGCGCGATCAGGTGGCCCACGTTGAGGTAGGTCGAGAAATGGCGCGCTCGGCGCGAGTGGGCACCGCTGCCGGAGCGCCGCCGCTCGATGTGACCGACCTGCGCACCGGAGTCTCCGCGGCTTTCGAGCCAGGACATGAACCGCTCGGTCGAGATCTCGCGGGCCGGCCGCCGCGCCGGCGCCGCTTCGCCTCCGGCCGCGTCGATGTCGACCACGTCGTCGGGAGAGATCGCCGCCTCGTCGACCACGAGCGTGTGCTCGAGGCACGAGATCACCGGAACCGGGCCGTGGAGGGTGGAGAGCGGCGCGCCGCAGTCGGTGCGCCCGTCGATCACCGTGGCGACCGCCACCGGGTGGGCCTCCATCCGCCGGAGAACCCGCAGCAGCGTCGTCGCGGTGCGTCCGGTCAGGACCGAGCCCGTCAGCACGACCACCCACTGACCGGGCGTGACCGGGGAAAAGGTCCCGTAGCGGAAGCCGAGATCCTCATGCGAGAGCCCGAGCACGCCGTGCAGAGACCGCATCCTCGAAGACACGATGGCAGCCAGATCCTTGCGGACATGCTCCCACCGGACAATCTGGATGTCCGCGAGATCAGGGATGTTCGGGTTCGCGTCCAGCCGGGCGCCGAGGTCGTCGGCGATCCGCTGTAGATCGAGGCCGTCCCACACCACGCAATCGTCGATGACCACGCCCGACGGCAGCCGGTAGTAGACACCGGGTCGCTTGCCCTGCATGCTGATCTGGAGCTCACCGATCTGTTCCACGCGCCGACACCCCTCAAAACCCGTCATGTGCGGTCTCGCACACTCGGATGGTATTCGGGTGGGCGCGCCGAGACGGCTGACGCCGGCTGGTGCGCTACTGGTGGGCCACCCGGTGGCGCCCGAGCACGGCCGCCAGGCCGCTCGCCACCCGGAGCACCTGTTCGTCGGTCATCTCCGGGAAGAAGGGCAGCGCCACCGACCGGGCGGCGACGTCCTCGCAGACCGGGAACTCCCCCTCCCGGTGGCCGAATGCCTCCCGGTAGTAGCTCATCAGGTGGATCGCCGGGAGGTAGGGCTTCGACTGGATCCCGCGCTCCCCGAGCGCCCGGACCGTCGCGTCCCGGTCGACCCCCCGCGGGAGCTGGACGACGAAGACGAACCATCCCCGGACCGCCCCGCCCGCGTCCGGGCACGGCAGCTCGAGCTCCTCGATCCCGCCCAACGCCTCCCGGTAGCGGCCGGCCACCGCCGCCCGGGCCGCGAGCATCCCGTCCAACCGGTCGAGCTGGGCCAGCCCGAGCGCGCAGGCGATGTCCGACAGGCGGTAGTTGAAGCCGAGCCGGTCGTGGTCGAGCCAGGCCATGTCCGGCGCCCGGCCCTGGTTTCGCTCCGCGTCGATCCGCTCCTTCACCGCCGCCGACCCGGTGGTCACCATCCCCCCCTCCCCGGTGGTCAGCTGCTTGTTCGCGTAGAAGCCGAACACCGCCGGATGACCCCGCGCCCCGACCGCCACCCCGTCCGGATGCCGGGCGCCGAGCGCCTCGCAGGCGTCCTCGACGAGCGGCAGCCCCAGCGCCTCCAACGCCTCCACCGCGCACGGCCAGCCGAAGATGTGGACCGGCAGGATCGCCGCCGTCCGCGCGGTGACCGCCGCCGCCGCCGCCCCCGGGTCGAGCGTCAGGGTCAGCGGATCGATGTCGGCGAACACCGGGCGCGCCCGCTCGAAGACGACGGCGTTGGCCGAGGCGACGAACGAGAACGGGCTCGTGACCACCTCGTCCCCGTCGCGCACCCCGGCCGCCCGCACGGCGAGGTGAAGCCCGGCCGTGCCGCTGGAGACGGCGCTCGCCCGCGGCGCCCCCACGTACCGCGCGAACCGCTCCTCGAAGGCCGCGACCCGCGGGCCGAGCGACAGCTGCCCCGAGCGGAGCACCTCGAGCACGGCCTCCTCCTCGGCCCGACCGATGACCGGCCGGGCCAGCGGGATCGGCGGCTCAGCGCTCACGCGCGACCGGCACGCTCGGCGCCCGGCCCGGCTGCATCCCGTACTCGATCGAGTCGACCAGGGCCTCCCACGAGGCGGCGATCAGGTTCTCCGAGACCCCGATCGACCCCCAGACGTCGTGTCCGTCGGAGGCGTCGATCAGCACCCGGGTGACCGCGTCGGTCCCCTTGGCCTCGTCGAGGATCCGGACCTTGAAGTTGACGAGCTTGATGTCGTGGAGGTGGGGGTGGACGTCGCCGAGCGCCGCCCGGAGCGCCCGATCGAGGGCGTTGACCGGTCCGTCGCCCTCGGCGGTCCGGACGTAGCGCTTCCCGTCAGGCCCCCAGATCTTGATCGTCGCCTCGGTCGCGACCTTCCCGTCGGCGTGCTTCTCGACGATCACCCGCCACGACTCGAGCCGGAAGAGCTGCTCGTAGACGCCCGACTCCCGCCGCATCAGCAGCTCGAGCGAGGCGTCGGCCGCCTCGAACTGGTAGCCGCCGTGCTCGAGCGCCTTGACCCGCTCGAGCACTCGGTTGGCCGCGTCGTCGTCGATCTCGAGGCCCGCCGCCCGCGCCTTCTCGAGCACCGTCCCCCGCCCGGCCAGCTCCGACATCAGGAGCTCGCGCTGGTTTCCGACCAGCGCCGGGTCGACGTGCTCGAAGGTCGCCGCGTCGGCCCGCACCCCGGCCACGTGGAGGCCGCCCTTGTGGGCGAAGGCGTTCTTGCCGACGTACGGCTGGTTCGGGTTGGGCGTGAAGTTGAGCAGCTCGTCGACGAAGTGGGCCGTCTCGGTCAGCCGGGCCAGCTGGTCGTCCGACAGGCACCGGTGGCCGAGCTTCAGCTGGAGGTTGGCGACGATCGAGACGAGGTTGGCGTTGCCGGTCCGCTCCCCGCACCCGTTCATCGTCCCCTGGACCTGGGTGGCCCCGAGCTCGACCGCGGCCAGCGAGTTGGCCACCCCGCACTCGGCGTCGTTGTGGGCGTGGATGCCGATCCGCACGCTCCCGTCGAGCGTCCCGACCGCGTCGCGCGTAGCCAGGGCGACCTGCGAGGGCAGGGACGAGCCGTTGGTGTCGCACAGGACGATCGTCTCGGCCCCGGCCAGGGCGGCCGCCCGCAGGCAGGCCCGGGCGTAGACGGTGTCGGCCCGCCAGGCGTCGAAGAAGTGCTCGGCGTCGTAGATCACCCGCTTGCCCTGCCCGACGAGGAAGGCGACCGACTCGCCGATCATCCGGAGGTTCTCCTCCTGGTCGACCTTGACCACCTTGTCGAGGTGGAGGGTCCACGTCTTGCCGACCAGGGTGCACACCGGCGCCCCGCACTCGGCCAGGGTCCGCAGGCCGACGTCGTCCGCGGCCGCCACCCCCCGCCGCCGCGTCATCCCGAAGGCGGCGATCTGCGCCGCCCGGAAGGTCTCCCCGGCGAGCAGGTCGAACAGCTCCCGCTCCTTCGGGTTCGAGGCCGGGAACCCCGCCTCGATCAGGTGGATCCCCAGCTCGTCGAGCTTGTGGGCCACGCGGAGCTTCTCCTCCGCCGAGAGCGACATGCCCTCGCCCTGCATGCCATCCCGGAGGGTGGCGTCGTATAGCTGGATCGTCCTCAAGATGGTTCCTTTGCGCTCGGTGTCGGGCCGGCTCCGATGGGCGGGAGCCGCGGGCCGGGATCGTGCTTTGGAGCAGGTCTCCAGGGACCCGGCTCCCGGCGGCCGCCGGCGCGCTCGCGCTCAGCCGGCCGCCCCGGTAATTCGCGGGACCGCCGGCGCCGGTGCCGGGACGACGTCGAGCCACTCGCGGTAGCGCTCGGACCGGCCGTGGAGCGCGTCCTCGAACGCGCCCTGGAGGACGCGGGTGATCTCGCCGGGCTCGCCGGTCCCGATCTCGTGGTCGTCGACCTCCCGGACCGGGACGAGCTCGGCCGCCGTCCCGCTGAGGAAGACCTCGTCGGCCAGGTAGAGCTCGGCCCGGGCCACGTCGCGTTCGACCACGTCGTAGCCGAGGTCCCGGGCGATCACGATGATCGACTTCCGGTTGATCCCGTCGAGGATCGACGCCGTCTGCGGCGGGGTGAAGATCGTCCCGTCCCGGACGACGTAGATGTTCTCGCCCGACCCCTCGCAGACGTGCCCGTGGTCGTCGAGGAGGATCGCCTCGTCGTAGCCGCCCTTCAGCGACTCGACCTTGGCCAGCACGCTGTTGAGGTACTGGCCCGAGGCCTTCGCATGGGGGATCAGCGAATCCGGGCTGATCCGCCGCCAGGAGGAGACCTTGGCCCGGATGCCCGCCCGCTTGCCCTCCTCCCCGAGGTAGGCCCCCCACTCCCACAGGGCGATCGCCACCTCGACCGGCAGGTCGAGCGGGTTCAGGCCGAGCTGGCCGTATCCCCGGTAGACGAGCGGGCGGATGTAGCAGGAGCGCAGCCCGTTGCGGTTGATCAGCTCGTGGGTCACCTCCCGGAGCCGCTCGGTCGAGTAGGGCATCGGCATGTAGAAGAGCTTGGACGACCGCTCGAGGCGGTCGAGGTGGTCCTGGTGGCGGAACACCGCCGGGCCGTGCTCGGTCTCGTAGCAGCGGATCCCCTCGAACACCCCGGTCCCGTAGTGGAGGCCGTGCGTCAGGACATGGACCTTCGCGTCCTCCCAGGCGACGAACTCCCCGTTCAGCCAGATGAGGTCCGCTTGGTTCACGACGCTTGCCTTTCTAGAGGTTGGCCAGCACGGCCCGCGTGGCCTCCGCGGTGGTGGCCTCGCCGCCCAGGTCACGGGTCCGCAGACCGCCCTGGAGCGCACGGTCCACCGCGGATTCTAACGCCCCGGCCGGAGCTTCCAAGCCCAGCCCGTGACGGAGGAGCAACGCCGCCGAGAGGAACATGGCCAGCGGGTTGGCGATCCCCAGGCCGGCGATGTCCGGCGCCGACCCGTGGACCGGCTCGAACAGGCCGGGACCGCCGGTGCCGAGCGACGCGCTCGGGAGCATGCCGATCGACCCGGTGATCATCGCCGCCTCGTCGCTGAGGATGTCCCCGAACATGTTCTCGGTGACGATCACCTCGAAGTGGCGGGGCGAGGCGATCAGCTGCATGGCCGCGTTGTCGACGAGGACGTGCTCGAGCTCGATGTGCGGGAACTCCTCGCGGTGGACCCGGCGCACGACCTCCCGCCAGAGGCGCGAGGTCTCGAGCACGTTGGCCTTGTCGACGCTCGAGACCCGGGACTTCGCCGCCCTGAACGCGACCCGGGCGATCCGCTCGATCTCGGGCACGCTGTACTCGCAGAGGTCGCTCGCCCGGTCGGCGGTCCGCGTCTTCTCGCCGAAGTAGATCCCCCCGGTCAGCTCGCGCACGACCAGGAGGTCGGTTCCCTCGATCCGCTCGCGCCGCAGCGGGCTCGCGTCGTACAGCGCCGGGAGGGGCTTGACCGGACGGAGGTTCGCGAACAGGCCGAGGCCCTTGCGCAGGCCGAGCAGCCCCTGCTCGGGCCGCGGCCGCGCCGGGTCGGTCGTGTCCCACTTCGGGCCGCCGACCGCGGCTAGGAGGACGGCGTCGGACGCCCGGCAGGCTTCGAGGACCGCGCCGGTCAGGGCCGTCCCGTGGGTGTCGATCGACGCCCCGCCGAAGAGGTGCTCCTCGAACTCGAACTCGATATCAGGCCCCCCGACTGCCCGGAGGACCTCCAGGGCCGGGGCCATGATCTCCGGGCCGATCCCGTCCCCGGGCAGCGTGACGATGTGGTGGGCCATCGGCCCGGACCCTACGCGATTCGCTCAGGCGATCTGCTCGATCCGCGTCTGCTTCCCCTCGTCGTCGCGGTAGCGGATCTGGCCGCCCCGGCCGTCGAAGTCGATCACCGCGAAGCCGAACTTGTGCCAGCGCTCGCCGTTGGCCTCGTAGGTCTCAGTCTCCAACCACGCGCCCGGCGGCGGGATCGTCCCATCCCCGGGCGTCAGCGGAATCGGCACGCCGCCGTGGCCGATGCAGCGGACGAGCGGAATCCGCTGCTCCCCGTCGACGAACCCCATGCACCGGTGCTCGTGACCCCACAGCCAGGCGGAGATCCGCTTGCCGTCGAGCAGCGGCTGGAGCTTGTACGGGAGCACGGTCCCGAGGTCGCCGAGGTCGTAGGCCGAGAGCAGCTGGTGATGGGTAAGGAGCATGAGCTTGCGATCGGGCTCGGCCGCCCATTTGCTGGCGTACTCCGCCTGCGGGTCCTCGAGCACGCCCTGCAAGCCTTTGCTCAGCACCTCCGGATCCCACGACGTGTCGAGGCCGACGAGGTCCCACGACGGCGTCTTGATCCGGAAGAAGCTCGTCGGCTTGCCGTCAGGCGAGCGCTGCTTGGCGAAGCGCTCGTCCATCAGGCACGTGTCGAAATAGCCGAAGCCGCCGCCGTACATGTCATGGTTGCCGTTCAGCGACCACGAGGTCACGCCGGCCCGCGCCTGCGCGACCGTCACCGGCCACCTCCCGTCGGCCAGCAGCCGCTGCTCGTACTCGACCTTGTCGCCCGAGTAGTAGACGTCGCCGAGGTGGATCACGTGGACCGCTCGCTGGTGAGCGAGCGCGTCGGCCACCTCCTCGGCCATGTAGCGAGCGACGGCGAGTGCCCGCGGCAGGCCCGACCCCCAGTCGCCGACAACGACGATCCGGGCGTTGTCCTCGGGGATCTCGAACTCCGCCGGCGCGGGGTTGAACGGATGGTTGCCCCTGGCGAGGCGGTCGAGCGTCGCCTCGGCGATCTCGGTCACCCATTCGGGATCGTGGGAGCCGAACTTGACTGGGTGGAGGATCGACGCGACGTCATGGACGATCGCCTCGACCGCGCCGACGATGTGGGCGAAGCGGCCGCGATGCTCCGGCGTGGCGACGATGTCCCGCTTGCGCGACGCGTCCTCCAGCGATGTCTTGGAGCACGCTGACCGCGGGATCGCGGCTGAGGAACGGCACGTTGTCGCGACTCTGGCCGGACGATGGCGGCCCGGCGCCCGCGTCGGGGAACGCCGCCAGGATCGCCGCGGCAGGATGGGAGGAGCCGCGGCCGATCGTGAACGCGGCCGGCGCCGCCCGCTCGTCGAGCTCGCCCGACTCGAGCTTCTCGCGCACCGCCGCGACGTAGCCGGTGACCACGTCCTGGTCGAGGTAGTCAGAGATCACCGGGCCGCTCCCGCTCGCCGGCCACGCTGGCGCTCATCGACCTGTGGCATTGGACCCCTCTCACACATCGGTCAGACTGACCGTGCCAGCCTAACGCACCAGCCGGGCGAAACGGGTGACCGCGCGCGCCCCCTCGACCGCCGATCCCACCCCCCGGGCGTGCACCGTCGCCCACGCCGGCAACCCCCTCGGCGCCAGCCGTCCGCTCCCGAGCTCGTCCCCGCCGTCCCGGAGGAGGCGGGCCTCGACCGAGCGCCACGCTCCGGCCTCGCGCACCAGCTCCACGGCGCCGCCGCCCGGGAGCCGGAGCTCGGCCCGCCAGCGCCCGCCCGAGCGCACGAAAACGCCGCCGGTCGCGAGCACCCGGTCGCCGACCGCCGGATGCGAGACGTCGCCGACGAGGGTGCCGGCGCCGTCGGCGGCGAACGCCTCGAGATCGTCGATCTCCCAGCCGAGCCGGACGCGCAGCGGCCCACCGGCGTCACCGGCGAGCGTCTCGCGGAAGCCGACGCCGGGGCGCGGATCCTCCATGCGGGTCGCCGACGGCCCCAGCGCAACCCCGTCGGGCGAGCGGCCGGCGAGGTAGGCGCAGGCGTCGCGGTGGCCCATCGCGACCAGCGTGGCCGCGTCGATCCGCCCGACCAGGAAGTCCGGGTCGAGCGGGAGCGGGAAGCGCGGGTGGATCACGTGGAGGCGGACCGGCTGGTCGCGGGTCGCGTTGAGCGCGGCGACGGCGGCCAGCTCGCCGAACAGGGCGGCGTTCGCGGCGATCTCGATCATGTGGACGTACTGCTGGAGGGCGCCGTCCCGGTAGACGCCGTGGTTGCCGATCGCCCAGACCAGCCAGAGCTCGTCGGCGCCGCGCCGGACCGCCTCGGTCACGTTGACGTCCTTGACCCAGACGGCATCGACGTACGCGCGCCCGCCCCGCAGGACGGCCGGCGACAACACCGGCAGCGACACGGCGGCGACGAGCAGGTCGAGGTCGACCTCCCGGTGGGGGACGGACAGGCAGCGCTTGTCGGCGTAGTCGCAGACGTTGAACGTCCCGTCCATCCCCCGGGCCGCCCGGATCCGCTCGGCGTCGATCCCGAGGTGCGGGTAGACGCGCCGCCGGATCCCGTCGCTCGAGCCGAGCGCCGGCAGCGGCAGGCCGCGGAGCAGCCAGGCCAGCATCGGCGGGCCGGCGAACTCGCTGACCCGCAGGGTGCGCCAGCGCTCGCACATCTCCGCCGGGGTCAGCCCCGACATGAGCATCCCGAGGTTGATCGTCCCGCCCGAGGCGCCGTCCCCGTGGGCGAAGGTCAGCCCGGCGCGCTCGAGCGCGACGAGCACGCCGGCCTGGTAGGCGACGCGCACGCCCCCGCCGGCCAGCAGCAGGGCCCGGCGCGGCCGCTCCGCCGCGGCCCCCGCGGCCCCCGCGGCCCCCGCGGCGAGCGCCGGCGTGTGGGTCACGGCGGCGCCGGCGGGCGGCCGCCACCGCCGGTCATGGCCCGGCCACCTCGGCCCCCCGGGCGGCCAGCGCCGGGTCGCTCGGCGGCGCCAGCCAGTCCTGGCGCTGGCCCAGGCCGACGACGCTCTCCATCCCCTCGGGCGCGTCGGCCGGTGGGTGCCCGTAGGAGAGGAACCACGACTCGACGTGGTCGTCGAGGATGCCGCGGGTCTCCGGGAAGAAGCCGCAGAAGAGCGGGCGCTCGGAGATGTCGAGCTCCCGGAGCGCCCGCATCCGCGGGTGGGCGCCGATCTCCAGCCGCGCCCGGCGCAGGAACGGGACGTTGAAGCCGGCGTGGGCGCGGAAGCTGACGTTCGACCTCATCAGCATCCCCCGGAAGGCGCAGTAGTTCGACGCGCTCATCGACACCGGCAGCCGGTCGAAGCCCGGCCGGTCGACCTCGATCCGGACGCAGAGCTGGCCGTCGAGGTCGTACTGGCTCGACACCCACCGGTCGGCGATGACGAAGTCGAGGTTGGCCTGGTGCTTGGGCATGCCCCAGATCCCCTTGCCGCCCTTGACCGAGACCTCGGTCGAGACCGGGAGGTCGACCACGTACTGGCCGAGACCGTAGAGCCGCTGGGCGAGCGGGAGGGCCGGGAGGAGGGGCGGGGCCGGCCGCGGGCCGTGGGTGCAGGCGATCGCCACCGAGAACTCGATGTACCGGCCGATGTTGGTGGCGACGTAGTCGACGACCGTGACCAGGAGCACCGCCCGCCCGCCGGGGAGGCGCAGGGGATGGACCTCGTCGCCGGGGAGGAGCCCGGCCGCGCCCCCGCCGTCGATCGAGAAGGCGGCGATCAGCGCCGGGCTGTCGTGCGAGGCGACGGGCAGGGTGAACGGGATCGTGTCGACCAGGGCGTGGCGCCCGGCCTCGCGCTGGAGACGGGCAGGGGCCATCAGTTCTCCTCGAGCTCGCTGACGATGGTCGGAAAGATGTCGCGGGCGGCGTGGCGGCCCATGAACACGTCGAGGTGGCCGTAGCCGTCGAACACGTGGAGCGCCGTCGGCCCGGTCGCCTGCCCGGCGTACCAGGCGTGGGACCGGCGCTGGCTCTCGGCCGTGAAGCACACGTTCTCCGCTCCGGCCAGGAAGACGATCCGCGCGCCGGTGCGCGGGGCCTGCGCCGCGAAGTCGGCCGGGAGCTCGGGGTGCCCGTCGACCGACAGGAGCCGGCCGGCCTCGACGCAGCGAGCGATCTGGGTGAAGAAGGTCAGCGGCACGGCGGCGAACTCGTCCCGCAGCCAGTCGTGGGTCTCGGGGTTGAGGTTGGCGTGGCTCCAGAGGGTCGGCTTGCCGGTCCCGTAGGTGAAGCTCGACCACTTGCACACGCCGTTCTCGCACTCGTGGTGGTCGAGCTTGATCCAGGCGTCGACCAGCTTCGGGACCACCCAGGGCGCGCCCTCCCGCCCCCACTGGGGGTCGAGGTAGCCGAGCAGCCGGGCGGTGATCGGGATCATCGTGCGGAGCTTGAGGTGGGCCAGCCGGGGGACGATCGGATGGATCGAGACGGCGTTCGAGACGATCGTCTTGACCTCGGGCACGAGCCCGGCGAGGGCGCTCATCATGAAGCTCGTCGACCCCTGGCAGTGGATCACCGCCTTGACCTCGTCCGACCCGGTCTGCTCGCAGACCGTCCGTACGGCGAGCGGGTGGTCGTAGACCGCCGCCTGGTCGAGCGTCCAGTGGTTGTGCGGGACGTCGATCGACGCCCGCCAGTTCTCGAGCCAGACGTCGTAGCCCTCGTCGACGAGGACGTCGACCAGGTTGCGCCCGCTCGGCGCCCGGAAGATGTTGGCCCGAACCCCGGCGCCGTGGACGAGGAGGACCGGCCCCCGGGTCGGGGCGTGGGGGCCGCGGACGTTGATCAGGTTGCAGCCGACGCCGTCGCCCGCGGTGAACTCGACGACCCGGTCGCTCACCCGCCGTCTCCCGGGCGGTAGACCGTCCAGAGCTCGCCGGCGAAGAGCTCGCCGAAGCGCGCGAGGGCGTCGAGGCGGTGGGCCGGCTCGACCCGGAAGGTGGTCAGCTGGCGAGCGAAGTCGAGCGGGTGGATGTGGATGATGCCCCCGGCGACCAGCGCGGCCGCCGCGTCCTCCTCGGGGGCGACGTGCCCGGCGAGGACCCGGGTGAACAGGGTCGTCGTCTCCCCCCAGGCGTCGTGCCCGTGGTCGTGGAGGACCTCCTTGAAGCCGGTCATGGTCAGCGGGTGCCCCTCGCCGTCGGCGAACTCGAGCCGGTAGAGCATGCGTCGCTCGGGCGGCGAGCTGCCCGGGTTGACGAACAGGTTGAACACCCCACGGGTCACCGGGAGCCGCCCGCCGAACGCGTCGGACTCGATCCACCCCTCCGCCCGCCCGGTGTGCTCGGGATCGGCGATGAACCGGTCGAGATCCTCGGCGGTGATCGTCAGGTGGAACATGAAGGCCGTCCCGGCCTTCTTCCCGGTCCGGAAGCCCCGGTCGTAGTCGGGCTCGCTGAACGTGACGTAGCCCTTCATCTCCTCGGTGAAGGACAGGGACACCGGCGGGGATGTTGCGTCGGTCACGGGAGTCGCCTCATTCTCTGGAGCAGGATCGGGTGGGCGCGGTGGGGGTGGCGGGGGCGGAGCGGGCCGCCCGGCGGCCACGTGGCTCGGCTCGGCGAGCATCGCGTCGGCGAAGCGGTTGGCCAGCGCCGCGATGGTCAGCGACGGGTTGGCCCCGACCGGGCCGGGCATCACCGACCCGTCGGCGATGTAGAGGCCCGGATGGCCGAAGACCCGGCCGTAGGAGTCGACGACCCCCTCCGCCGGCGAGCGGCCCATCCGGCAGCCGCCGAGGCCGTGGACGGTGACCACCCGGTTCTCGTGCCAGATCGGGTTGTCGAGCAACTCGGCGCCGAGCTCGTCGGCCACCCGGCGGGAGAAGGCGCGGACCCGGTCGAAGTACACGGCCGAGGCGCCGTGCTTGGACCAGTCGACCTCGAGCCGCTCGTCCTTCACCGTCATCCGGCCGTCCGGGATGTCGCGGCCCATGCCCAGCAGGGGCAGGAGCCCCGAGGAGAGCTCGCAGGTGCCGAGGAGCGTCGCGGCGAGCCCCCCGGTCTCGCTGTGCCGGTGCCCGCGCAGGGCCGCCCAGACGTACTGCGCCACCTTGGGCACCGCCCGGGCGATCACCCCCGGCTCCTCGAGCATCTCGAGGATCCAGCCGGCGAAGTCGGGGAAGCCGGCGTCCTCGAGGTAGAAGCCCCGGCCGTCGCCGCCGTCGAGCGTGTCGGGGACCCGGATCGCGCTCGTGATCACCGGGCCCCGCCCGGGCTCGATCACCCGCGGCACCCGCCGGCCGTCGGCGAGCTCTCGGGTCGCGCGCACGGCGAAGGTGAGCAGGTCGCCGTTGCCCGAGAAGCCGTGGCCGAGCTGGTCGGAGAGCCCCGGGAGGGCGGCCCGGTTGCGCAGGAGCAGCCAGTTCGTCCCGAGCGTCCCGGCCGAGAGGATCAGCCGCTCGCAGGTCATCGTGTGCGTCTCGAGCGCGGCGGTGTCCGTCGGCGTCCCGGCCACCCGCGGGTCGTGGCGGACGTAGCCCACCTGGTAGCCGCCGCCCTCCCGGGGCGCGAAGGACCGCACCTCGCACAGGGTGCGCAGGTCGGCGCCGGCTCGCCAGGCGTCGGACAGGCAGGTGTAGTCGAGCGTGTTCTTCGACCCGTAGTTGCAGCCGATGTCGCACTCCCCGCACAGCCGGCAGGTCTGGCGCGTGCGGCCGTGGAGGTTGGGGGCCGGCTCGAGGATGGGCTCGCCGGGCACGGCCGGCGAGCCGGGGTTGGCGAAGGTCACGGCCAGCGGCACGAGGGACCAGTCGGCCCCGAGGCGCTCGGCCGCCTCCTGGTAGGCGAGCACCTTCGGGGTGCGGTCGTAGGGCGACTGGTCGAACGGGAAGCGCTGGATCCCGATCCGGCGCTCCACCTCGTCGTAGTGGGGGTCGAGGTCGGCGCGCGTGACCGGCCAGTCCTCGTAGCCCCCGCGGGCGAGGTCCTCGTTGACGAACCAGCGCTCGTCCTTGCGGAGGAAGACGTTGGCGTAGATGAGCGACCCGCCGCCGAGGCCGCTCGCGCAGACCGCGTCGATGCCGTCGAACTCCCAGACGTCGAACATCCCGTGGAGGCCCTCGCTCGGGTCCCAGAAGTTCTGCTTCATCCCGAGCGGACTCCGGGGGAAGGAGGTCGGCGGGTAGGCCCGGCCCCGCTCGAGCACGCACACCCGCCGACCGGCCTCGGCCAGGCGGGCGGCGGTCACCGAGCCACCGAACCCCGAGCCGACGACGACGGCATCGAAGTGCTCGGGCGCGGTCATCGCGGCCTGCCCACCGTGAGCCGAGATCGGACGCCCATCCAGCCGAGACTGAACGAGCGGCGGGCGATTGTCAACCGCGCCTCAGAGGGCGGTGGTCACCGGCCCGGCGCGCTCCCGGTCGGCCTCGAAGCGGCGGATCGCCTCGTCCTGGGCCAGGGTCAGGGCGATGTCGTCGAGGCCGTTGAGGAGCCGGTGGCGCAGGTCGGCCTCGATCTCGAACCGGACCGTCCGGCCGGCGAAGCGGACCTCGCACGCCTCGAGGTCGACCTCGGCCGATCCGGCCCGGCCGAGCGCGCGGACGTCCTCCTCGCCGAGGACGACCGGCAGGAGGCCGACCTTGGTGCTGTTCGAGTAGAAGATGTCGGCGAAGCTCGGGGCGACGACGGCCCGGAAGCCGTAGTCCTCGAGCGCCCAGGGCGCGTGCTCGCGCGAGGATCCGCAGCCGAAGTTGCGCCCGGCGGCGAGGATCGGGTTGCGCGGGAGCTCCCACCCCGGCTCCTTGGCCCAGTCGTAGAAGAGGAACTCCCCGAAGCCGCTCCGCTCGACCCGCTTGAGGAACTGCTTGGGGATGATCTGGTCGGTGTCGACGTCGTTGCGGTCGAGATGGCTCACGCCGCCGGCGATCACGGTGATCGGCTCCATTTGCTCAGTTCTCCCAGTCGCGGATGTCGACGAAGTGCCCGGCGATCGCCGCCGCGGCGGCCATCTCCGGCGAGACGAGGTGGGTCCGGCCGCCGCGCCCCTGGCGGCCCTCGAAGTTGCGGTTCGAGGTCGAGGCGCAGCGCTCGCCGGCGGCGAGGATGTCCGGGTTCATCCCCAGGCACATCGAGCAGCCGGCCGTCCGCCAGTCGAACCCGGCCGCCCGGAAGACGTCGTCGAGCCCTTCGGCTTCGGCCTGGGCGCTGACCTGCCGGGAGCCGGGCACGACCATCGCGTGCACGCTGGACGACACGCGCCGGCCGGCCACGACCGCGGCCGCGGCGCGCAGGTCGCCGATCCGCGAGTTGGTGCACGAGCCGATGAAGACCCGGTCGAGGGCGATCTCCTGGACGGGCGTGCCCGCCTCGAGGCCCATGTAGACGAGCGCCCGCTCGGCCGCCTCCTGGTCGCCGGGCGCGTCGAAGTCGCCCGGCGCGGGCACCGCGCCGGCGACGCCGACGACCATGCCCGGCGTCGTGCCCCACGTGACCTGCGGGGAGAGCGCCGCCGCGTCGACGACGACCTCGCGGTCGAAGGCGGCCCCCGGGTCGGTGTGGAGCTCCCGCCAGCCGGCGATCGCCTCGGCGAGCGCGGCCGGCGCGCCCGGCCGGGTGGTCCGCTCGAACCAGTCGAAGGTGACCTCGTCGGGCGCGATCATGCCGGCCCGGCCGCCGGCCTCGATCGTCATGTTGCAGACGGTCAGGCGGCCCTCCATCGACAGCGCCTCGATCGCCGCGCCGGCGTACTCGACCACGTGGCCGGCGGCGCCGGCCACGCCGATCTGCCCGATCGTGCCGAGGATCAGGTCCTTGGCGGTCACGCCGAAGCCGAGATCGCCGGCGTAGCGGATGCGCATCGACCGGGGCTTCGGCTGGGCCAGGCACTGGGTGGCCAGGACGTGCTCGACCTCGCTCGTCCCGATCCCGAAGGCCAGGGCCCCGAAGGCGCCGTGGGTCGCGGTGTGGGAGTCGCCGCAGACGATCGTCATCCCCGGCTGGGTCACCCCGAGCTCCGGCCCGATCACGTGGACGATGCCCTGGCGGTCGGACCCGAGCGAGTAGACGGGGACGCCGAATTCCTCGCAGTTGCGCTCGAGCGTCTCCACCTGGACCCGGGACAGCGAGTCGCGGATCCGCGCGGCGGTCGGGGTGCCGTCGGTCGGGACGTTGTGGTCGGCGGTGGCCAGGGTGCGGTCGGGGCGGCGGAGCCGGCGGCCGGCGAGGCGCAGCCCGTCGAACGCCTGGGGACTGGTCACCTCGTGCACGAGGTGGAGGTCGATGAAGAGCAGCCCGGGCGCCACCTCGTGGGCCGACCAGATCTTCTCGAGCAGTGTCTTGGCCATCGGATCTCCTCTCGTGTGACGTTTCAGCTGCGCCGCAGGCCGGCGTTGAGGACCGCCAGCAGGCGGGCCTCCCCGGACCCCGGGTTCTCGAAGTGGTGGGGCAGGTCGGCGTCGAAGGTCACGCAGTCGCCGAGCTCGAGCTCGTGCCGCTGGCCGTCGCAGACGAGGACGACCCGGCCCTGCTCGACGAGCGCCGTCTCCCGGCTGCCCGGCTCGTGCATCGGCGGGTCCTCGGGACCCCCGGTCGCCGCCCCGGGGGCCAGGGTGTGGCGCGAGAGCTCGGCCCGCTGCCCCGGCAGGGGGGCGCTCAGGAGCTCGTAGCGGTGCCCGCGCCGGGCGTTCCCGCCCGGGCGCCGGTCGCTCGCCCGCACGACGATGACCGCGCCGTCCTCGTCGAGGCGCAGGAGCTGGGAGAGCCGCAGCTCGAGCCCGTGGGCGATCCGGGCGGCGACGTGGAGGGTGGGGCTCGTCTCCCCCCGCTCGACCTGCGAGAGCATCGGCGCGCTCACGCCGGAGCGGACGGCCAGCTCGCGCAGGGAGAGGCCCATGGCGTCGCGCAGGGCCCGAACCCGGGGGCCGACCGTGCTGGCCCGGTGGAGATCGGCGTCGGCGGCTGCCATACACGCGTACGTTATCACGTACGCGAGGTCCCCCGGGTCGGCTCGGTCTGGATGCACGCCGGGCTCGGCGTGCTCGCCGCCGCGCGCGGGATCGGGACCACCGAGAGAGCGAGCCGCGGGTTGCGCCACGGGTACCACGGGTCCCGCGCCGCCGCGCCGAAGCACGGCTGGGTCGAGACCGCGTACTGGAACTGGGCGCCGGCCGGCCCGGGGCTGATCGCGCACCCCCCGACCAGGGCCACGAGCGCGAGCCTCGCCGACCGGCGCACCCCGGTCCGCCGATCGCGTGCCTGCTCGCGGCCCATCCCCAGCTCCTCGTCGGCGACCGTCCGGGCGCGCTCCGGCGACGCGCCGCGGCGCAGCCGCCACGATAGCCGCCGGCCCGAGGCGATCGGGCGCCCGGCGGCGAGCCACTACTCTGGCGCCATCGTGGCCGCCTCCCCGCCGTTCGTCGCGCCCGACGTCCTCGTCCTCGGCGCCGGGGGCACCCTCGGCGAGGCGTGGATGACCGGCCTGCTCGCCGGGATCGAGGAGGCCCGCGGGCTCGACCTCCTCCGGACCGAGAGCTTCGTCGGGACCTCGGCCGGCGCGATCGTCGCCGCCCGGCTCGCCGGCGGGCGCCGCCCCCGCCGCCCGCCCGGCCGCGCCGAGATCGCCGCCGCCGCTCCGGCGGCCGCCGGGCCCGGGCGCCTCGAGCGGCTGACCACCCGCATCCTCGGCCCCGCCTGCCCCCCGGCGATGCGCCTCGAGCGGATCCCGGGCGGCCTGATCCGCGGCCGGGCGCTCGCCCTCCTGCCCGAGGGGGCCCACTCGACCGCCGACCTCGAGCGCTCGCTCGGCCGGCTGCGCGCCCGCTTCGACGGCCGCCTGCGGGTCGTCGGCGTCGATCTCCGCAGCGGCGGCCGCGTCGTCTTCGGCGCTCCCGGCGCCCCGGACGCCACCGTCGCCCGGGCGGTCGCCGCCTCGTGCGCGGTTCCCGGGTACTTCCGCCCGGTGCGCATCGGCGGCCGCGACTACGTGGACGGCGCCGCCTGGAGCCTCAACAACCTGGATGTCGCGCCGGCCGGCCGGCGGACCGAGCTCCTCTGCCTCAGCCCGACCGCCGGCCTCCCGGTGGACGCCCGCTCACCCCTGGGCCTGATCCGGGCCGCCCTGCGCAGCCGCCAGCTGCTCGAGGTCGCCGCCCTGCGCCGGCGCGGCGTCCGCCTGCGGATGGTCGGCCCGGGGCGGCCGGCCGCCCGGCTGATGGCCGCCGACCTGATGGACCCGACCGATCGCGAGGCCGTCCTGCGCGCCGGGTACGCCCAGGGCCTCGGCCTCTAGCGGTCGACCACGACGACGGCCGGGCCGCCGGGCGTGAGCGCCAGCGGCGCGAGCATCGCCGCCGTCACGAGGACCGGCGGCCCGGCCGCCCGGTAGCGCACCACGCTGTAGGTCGCCCGGCGCAGCACCACCGGACCGCCGAAGCCGGCCAGGGCCGGGAGCCCGGCCGCCCGGACCGGCGGCGGACGCACGGGCGCGCCGACCCCGCGGGCGCCCAGCGCGATCACCTCGACCCAGGCGACCGGAGCGCCCCCGGCCGGGAGCGGCCGGCTCGCCGGGAGGTAGTACGCCACCGGCACGCGACCCGAGGCCGGGGAGAGGACCAGCGCCGTCCGCCCGCCGACCGGCACGGTCCCGGCCGCCCCCCGCCAGTCGTCGCGCTGGTAGCGCGCGTCGAGCTCTACCCCCATCGTGGCCACCAGGCCGACCACGCAGAGGGCCGCGATCACCGCCGGAGCGCTCCGGCGACCGGCCACCGCTCCCCCAGCCGAAAGAGCGAGCGCCGCCGGCACCCAGGCGCCGATGAGGTTGCGCGTGATCACGTAGTCGAACCCGGCGAGCGCCAGCGCGACCGGCAGGACGAGGGCGGCCCCGGCCACCCCGGCCAGCCCGAGCGCCGCCGGTCGGGGCGGCCCTTCGAGCCGCCGGGCGAGGATCCAGGCCAAGACGAGGAGGAGCACGGCCGCCGCCACGGTGAGCGCGACCTGGCCGGGCGCGTCGTAGCCGACGACCAGCTGCTTGGCCGCCTGGGCCAGGCGGGTTCCCCGCGGGCTCGCGGCGATGAACCCCGCGTTCCCCTGGGCCCGTTGGTGGAGAGCGAGCGGCGCGAGCGCGAGGCCGGCCACCACGACGCCGGCCACCGCCGGGGCCACCGCCCGGCCGCGGGCGCGCAGCAGCCAGACCGCCTCGGGCAGGATCAGGAACGCCGCGAAGTAGTGGGTGGCCAGGGCGAGTGCGCAGACCGCCGCCCAGGCGCCCAGGCGGCGCCCGCCCGCCCCCGGCTCGAGCGCGGCGGCCAGCGCCCAGACGCTGGCCGCGCAGAGGAGGACGAGCAGGGCGTAGGCCCGCGCCTCCTGCGAGTACCAGATGAGGAGCGGGCTGAAGGCGGCCAGGGCGGCCGCCCCCAGCCCGGCGCGCCGGCCGAGGAGGCGGTCGCCGGCCGCGTAGACGACGAGGACGGTCACCGTCCCGGCGAGCGCCGAGAGCGAGCGCAGGCCGACCTCCCCGGTCCCGAGCACCCGGGTCCAGACCCAGGCGAGGAGGTAGTAGAGCGGCGGCGTCGACTCCCCGTCCGGGAGGGCTCGGATCATCGATCCGAGCCCCATCCGCATCAGCCGCCCGGTCGACGCCTCGTCGAACCAGAAGCTCTGCTGCCCGAGCGTGGCGAAGCGGAGGGCCGCCGCCGCCAGGGTCAACCCGAGCAGCGGCGCCCGCCCGCCCATCTTCACCGGTGTCCGGGCGCCGGCCCTACGGCGTGCGCGCGAGCTCGGCCGCGGCCGGCTCGACCGGCGCCTCGGCCGCGAGCCGCGCCCGGCGGACCGCTGTCGAGACGGCCCGGACGTAGGCGCGGGCCGCCGCCTCGATGATGTCGGTGGCCACGCCCTGCCCGGAGGCCGACTGGCCGCCGAGCTCGATCACCACCGACACCTCGCCGAGGGCGTCCTGGCCCTCGGTCACCGCGTCGATCCGGAACTCCCGCAGGCGCGCGTCGACCCCGGTGGCCGCGTTGATGGCCCGGAACACCGCATCGACCGGCCCGTCGCCGGTGAACTCCCCGGTCACCGTCTCGCCTTCCGGCGTGCGCACCGAGACCCGCGCGTGCGGCGGGCGCGCCGACGAGGCCTCGGCCTCGTAGGACTCGAACACGTAGCCGGCGAGCTCGCTCCTGAGCTCGTCGGTCACCAGCGCCTCGAGGTCCATCGCCGTGACCTGCTTCTTGCGGTCGGCGATCTCCTTGAAGCGCTTGAACGCCGTGTTCAGCGCCGCCCCGGTGACCTCGAAGCCGAGCTCCTCGAGCGCCTGCTTGAGCGCGTGCCGTCCCGAGTGCTTGCCCAGGACGATCGAGTTGGCGTCGAGCCCGACGGTCGTCGCGTCCATGATCTCGTAGGTCGTCCGCTCCTTGAGCACCCCGTCCTGGTGGATGCCCGACTCGTGGGCGAAGGCGTTGCGCCCGACGATCGCCTTGTTCGGCTGGACGACGTACCCGGTCAGGCGGGAGACCAGGCGGCTCGTCCGGGCCAGCTCCCGCGTGGTGACCGCCGTCGGGTGGCCGATCGCCGCCCCCCGCGTCGCCAGCAGCATCACGATCTCCTCGAGCGCCGCGTTGCCCGCCCGCTCGCCGAGGCCGTTGATCGCGCACTCGACCTGGCGGGCCCCGGCCAGGACCCCGGCGAACGAGTTGGCCACGGCCAGGCCGAGGTCGTCGTGGCAGTGGACCGACAGGGTCACCTCGTGCATCGCCGGGACCAGCCGGTAGAGCTCGCCGAGCCAGGCGGTGAACTCGTGGGGCATCGTGTAGCCGACGGTGTCGGGGATGTTGATCGTCGTCGCGCCCTCCTCGATCGCCGCCGCCACCACCTCGGCGGTGAAGGCGACCTCGGACCGGGTCGCGTCCATCGGCGAGAACTCGACGTCCTCGACGTACTCCCGGGCGTGGGCCACCGCCGCCCGGGCCTGGCCGAGCACGTCCTCGCGGGTCGTGCGGAGCTGGTGGACGATGTGGATGTCCGACGTCGAGATGAACGTGTGGATGCGCGGGCGGGGCGAGTCGCAGACGGCGTTCCAGGCCGCGTCGATGTCGGCGAACTGGGTCCGGGCCAGGCCGCAGATCACCGGACCCTCGACGTGGCGGGCGATCGCCTGGACGGCCGCGAAGTCGCCGGGCGAGCTGATCGGGAAGCCGGCCTCGATGATGTCGACGTTGAGCCGGGCGAGCTGATGGGCGATCTCGAGCTTCTCGGCCACGTTCAGGGAGATGCCGGGCGACTGCTCGCCGTCGCGCAGCGTCGTGTCGAAGATCAGTACTCGGTTGGGATCCGTCGGGGTCATGGTTCCTCGCTAGGTGGTTTCGTCCTTCGGCTTCTTCTCGGCTGGGTTTGCGGCTACGCGGCCGCCACGCGCTAGTCCCCCTTGCGGGGGAGGAGAAGAAGGAGGAAGGACAGCGGGAACTTCATGTCGAGGCGGAGCCTATCAGGGGCGCCGGCGGGGCTCAAGCCGCCACCGGGTCGCCGGCGCCGCCCCGGCTCAGACCCGGTTCGCCTTGGCCCGGGCGAGGAGCCCGGAGAAGAGCCGCTGCTCCTCGGCGGCCGGGAAGCGGGTGAGGATCCCCAGGGTGGTCAGGCTGATCTCGGCGCGGCCGAGGCGGAAGCCGAAGGTGTCGATGGAGAACGCAAGCCGCACGCCGCCGGCCACCGCCGTCGACTTGAAGCGAAGCCCGAAGCTCCCGCCCGACCCCGGCGCCCGGAGGTTCGCCGTGGCCACCGACACCGGGCCGAAGCTCACGGTGGCCGTCCGCATGGTGCGGAGCAGGCGGTCGACCGCGGCGACCAGGCAGCTCCGGCCCCGGGCGCTGCGCACGACGCGGAGGTCCTGGGCGGCGAGGCTCGGCGTGCGCACGACCGTGACGTTGGAGCTCGCGTCCTGCTCGGCGATCCCGCCGGCGCTCGTCTTGGCGAAGTCGGCCGAGTCGACGTTGGCGAGCGCCGCGCCCGGCCCCGTCCCCCCGGCGCAGCGGGCGACCTTGGCCCCGAACTGCTGCTCGGCCGCGCTCGGGCGGCTGGGCGAGCCCGTGAACCCCGGGAGGTCGGCCCCGGTCAGGTTGACGGCATGGGCCACGGCCCCGGCCCGGGCCTTGGTGGGGGCGGCGGCGGCCGCCGCTCCGGCGGCGCCGGCCAGCCCGAGCACCCCGGCGGCGAGGATCGATGCCCACCGTGCCGATTCCATGGGGACGATCCTAGCCGCCCGGCCAGTGGTTCGTCCGGTAAGTTCGTGTGCCGTTCGGCGAGGTCCGGGGGCCGCGTGGCCAGGACGCAGAAGCGGCGGCATACTGGACGTATTCCGAGCTTCGCGGACGCCGCCACGCGGTCATCCGGGCCCGCCCAATGGTGCAGGAACTTGCTGGACGGACCACTAGGCTGCCGGCTGACCGTGGCCCCGCCTCCCCGCGACCGTGCCGCCGGCCCGAGCCGGCGCTTCGCGCTCCTGGCCCTCCTGGCCGGCCTCCTCGAGCTGGTCGCCCTCGCGGCCTGGCAGCGCAACGGGTACTGGAGCGTCTCCGACGGCGCCTACGCCGAGACCGCCCGCGAGCTCCTCCGCGGGGTCCGCCTCTACACCGGGGTGGCGGCGGCCCAGCCGCCACCCGTGTACCTCCTCGGCGCGCTCGCCCTCTGGATCGACGACGGGCTCGGGGCGCTGCGCGCCGTGCTGGCGGCGGTCGACCTCGCCACCGCCTGGCTCGTCGGCGTCTGCGTCTGGCGGATGACCGGCCGGCGCGGCCTGGCGCTCGCCGCCGGGCTGGCCGCCCCCTTGGTCCCGATCTCCCTGCACGAGCACGCCGCCCTGACCCCGGAGACCCTGGCCGCGCCCTTGCTGATGCTCGCCGCCCTGTGGTGCGCCCGGCCACGGCGCGCCGTCTACGGCGGCATCGCCGCCGCCGGGGCCGTCGCCTGCAAGCTCGCCTTCGTCCTCCCGGCCGGGCTGATCGTCCTCGCCGCCGGCGGCGCCGCCGCCGGGCGCCGCCGGGCCGCGGCCGGGTTCGTCGGCGCCGGCGCCCTGCTCGCCGCGGCCGGCGGGCTCGTGTTCGGCGGCGGGCTCTGGCGGGGCGCCGTCCGCGCCCAGCTCGAGGTCGGGCGGGCCTCCCTCCACTACGCCGGCGGTCTGATCACGCAGGGGCTGTGGAACGAGCTCGGGCTGCTCGCCGGCGCCGCCGCGGCGCTCGTCCTCGCCCGGCGCGCCCGCGACCCCGCCCTCCTGCGCACGGTCGCCGCCGCCGGGCTGGGGGGCGTCCTCCTCCTCGCCTCGCTCCTCAAGCACGGCTCCTACCTCAACGTGCTCGCCGTGGCCGACCCCCCGCTCGTCGCGCTCGCCGCGTGCGGCGCGCTCTGGTCCTGGGAGCGGGTCGGCGCCCGCGCCGTCGTCCTCGCCGCCGCCGCCCTCCTCGCCGGCCAGTCGATCTCGCTCCTGCTCCGCCCGGACCACGCCGTCCTCGCCCGCCGGCCGCTCGCCCGCTCGGGCCTCCAGCGGGCGCGCTCCCCGGCGCTGGTCGACCGCGCCGTCCGCGCCGCCCGCCGCTGCCCACCCGGCGAGGCCTACAGCGGCGACGCGTACATCGCCTTCCTCGCCGACCGGCGGATGCCCGGCGACCAGCCCGACCTCTTCATCACGGCCAACGCCCCGGTCGACGCCGGGTTCGCCCGGCGGGCCGAGGCCGATCGGCCCCGCTGCCCTTAGTTCACCGGAGGAGCAGGACCAGGATCAGGACGATCACCAGCAGGGCGACCACGCCGCCGGCGACGCCCAGCTGGCGCTGGCGGCGCCAGAACTCGGGCTTCGCGCGATCCCGGGTGTAGCGACCCTCGGGCGGGGTGCCGACCCAGTCGTCGTCGTCGCTCATTGGCCGAGCCTACCCGGATCGCCGGCAGATTAATGCTAGTGTGCGTACGTCCGGGTATGTACATCGCTCCGGGCGGGACGGGATGCTGCACACACCGACGGCGCCGGGTTCGACCCCGACGATGCCGATGGTCACCTCAAGATCCGCAGGCCGCTGAAGCCGACTCGCGTCGGCGTGAATCGGTGGCCCCAGCTTCAATTCAGGAAACGCCGCAGGCCCCTGCCTGCACGGTGCATACACCAGAGGACACATCATGACTCGCTCCCACCAGCCGCCGCTCCGCCGGGCCGCCCTCGCCGCCCTCACCGCCGGGCTCGGCCTCTTCGCCGCCTCGACGATCGTCCCGGCCGGCGCGGCCGCCGCCGGACCGTGCACGACGACGATCACCGGCGCCCACAGCGGCGTCCTGAACGTCGCCGCCCGGCAGAAGCTCTGCCTCCTGCTGGCCGTGCAGGACGGCGCGGTGAACGTGTCGCCCGGCGGCGCCCTCTCCGTGGTCAGCTCGACGGTGACCGGGGCCGTGACCCTCAAGGCCGGGTTCACCGAGTTCACGTTCTGCGGGAGCCAGACCGTGCGCGGCGCCCTCTCGGCGACCGGCGGGGCCGGAGCCGTGCTGGTCGGCGGCGCCGGCCTCCTCGGCGGCCTCATGTGCCCGAACAACATCATCGACGGCGCGATCACCGTCGACGCCAACCAGGCCGGAGTGACCCTGGGCGGCAACCACATCGCCGGCGCGGTGACGGCCAGCGCCAACCTCGGCGGAACCACGATCTCGGGCAACGCGATCGCCGGCAAGCTGACGTGCAGCGCGAACATCCCGGCGCCGACCAATGCCGGCGCTCCCAACACGGTCGGCGGCGGACGGGTCGGCCAGACCTGCTCGGCGCTCTCGTTCTGATCTGAGGCCCGCCGGCCCGGAGGCGGCTGCCTGAGGGCGGCCGCCTTCGGCCGCGGTCCTACACGGCGACGCTCCGCCCGCTGACCCAGCCCTCGGCGGCGACGATCTCCCGGACCACGGCGTCGGGCACCGGCTGGCGCGTGGTGACCACCATCGCCGCCAGGTCGCCCGGGAGGTCGTGGTCCCCGGGGGTCGGCGGCTGGCGCCCGACGGCGGCCGAGGAGATGTTGATCCCGTGGGACCCGAGCACCGTCCCGATCCGCCCGAGCATGCCCGGGAGGTCGCGGTAGCGGAAGACGGTCACGTTCGGCTCGAGCTCGATGGTGAAGCGCTGCCCCCACACCTCGACGAGGTGGGGGACCTGCTGCGGGCCCATGCCCGTCCCGGCCACCGCGACCCGCTCGCCGCCGGCGACGATGGTCACCCGGATCAGCTCGTTGAAGTCCTCGGCCTCGGAGACCGTCTTCTCCTCGACCACGATCCCCCGCTCGGCGGCCAGGGCCGGGGCGTTGACGAAGTTGACCGGCTCCTCGGTGTGGCCGCGGAGCGCGCCCTGGAGGACGGCGCTGGTCAGCAGGCGGGTGTCGTAGTCGGCGATCCGCCCGAAGAAGGCGGCCTCGACCCGCTCGAGCGAGCTCCCCGCGGCCAGCCCCATGGCCAGCCGCCCGAGCTCGGTGGCGAGGGGGAGGAACGGGCGCAGGACGGCCAGGTCCTCGGCGCCGATCGACGGGATGTTGACCGCGGTGGAGACGACGCCCCCGGTCAGGGCGGCGACGACCTGCTCGGCGCTCTGGAGCCCGGCCCGGTCGGTCGCCTCGGCGGTCGAGGCACCGAGGTGGGGTGTGACGATCACGTTGGGGTAGCCCGAGAAGAGGGGGTAGTCGGTGATCGGCTCGCTCGGGAAGACGTCGAGCGCCGCCCCGCCGACCTTGCCCGTGTCGAGCGCCTCCTGGAGGGCGGCGTCGTCGATCAGCCCGCCCCGGGCCACGTTGATCACCCGGACCCCGTCCTTCATCGCGGCGAACGCCCAGGCGTCGAGGAACCCCCGGGTCTCGTCGGTCTGGGGCAGGTGGATGGTGATGAAGTCGGCCCGGCCGTAGAGGTCGGTCGTGCTGTCGACCTTCTCGACGCCGACCTCTTTGAAGCGGTCGGTCGAGATGAACGGGTCGAAGGCGATCACGTGCATGCCGAAGCCCCGGGCCCGGGCGGCCACGAGCTGGCCGATCCGGCCGAAGCCGACGATCCCGAGCGTCTTCTCGTAGAGCTCGATCCCCGAGAACTTCGACCGCTCCCAGCGCCCGGCGGTCAGCGAGGCGTGGGCCTGGGGGATGTTGCGGGCGAGCGCCAGGAGGAGGGCGACCGTGTGCTCGGCCGCGGTGACCACGTTCGACTGGGGGGCGTTGGCGACGACGATGCCCCGCTTGGTCGCGGCGTCGACGTCGACGTTGTCGACCCCGACCCCGGCCCGGCCGATCACCCGCAGCGAGGTCCCCCGGGCGATCAGGTCCGCCGTGAGCTTGGTCGCCGAGCGGATCAGGATCCCGTCGAACGGGGCCAGGCGGTCGGCGAGCTCGTCGGCCGTCCAGTCGAAGCCGGTCTCGACGTCGAAGTGCTCGCGCAGGAGCGCCACCCCCGAGTCGCCGACGTCCTCGCGGACGAGCACCCGCGGGCGCTCGCCGGTCACGCCGACCGCTCGACGATCCAGTCGACGCAGGCGGTGAGCGCCTCGACGTCGGCCGTCTCGATCGACGGGAACATGCCGACCCGGAGCTGGTTTCGCCCGATCCCGCGGTAGGGGTCCACGTCGAAGATCCCGTTGGCCCGGAGGGTCGCGGCCAGGGCCTTGGCGTCGACCGACGGGTCGAACTCGATCGTCCCGACGACCGCCGAGCGGAGGGCCGGGTCGCCGACGAACGGGGTGGCGAACGACGACGCCTCGGCCCACCCGTAGAGGTGGTCGGAGGAGGCGCGGGACCGCCCGACGCACCAGTCGAGGCCGCCGCCGGCGAGCATCCACTCGATCTGGTCGACGAGGAGGAAGAGGGTGGCCACGGCCGGCGTGTTGTTCGTCTCGTCCTTCGCGTTCGAGGCCAGGGCGACGGACAGGGAGAGCGAGGCAGGGATGTAGCGGTCGGACGCGGCGAGCTCGGCGATCCGCTCCTGGGCGGCCGGGCTGAGCAGGGCGATCCAGAGGCCGCCGTCGGAGGCGAAGCACTTCTGCGGGGCTAGGTAGTAGGCGTCGACGTCGGCCAGGTCGACCGGGAGCCCGCCGGCCCCCGAGGTGGCGTCGATGGCGATCAGGGCGCCGGTCGAGTCGGCCGGCCGGCAGACCGGGACGGCCACCCCGGTCGAGGTCTCGTTGTGGGCCCAGGCGACGAGGTCGGCCCCGGCGAGGGCGATGCCCCGGGGGTCGGGCGCGTCGCCCGGGTCGGCGCGCAGGACGATCGGGTCGTCGAGGAAGGGCGCGGCCGCGGTCGCCTCGGCGAACTTCGTCGAGAAGGCGCCGTAGGCCAGGTGGAGCGCCCGGTCGGAGACCAGGCTGAACGCGGCGGCGTCCCAGAAGGTGGTGGTCCCCCCGTTGCCCAGGGCGACCGCGTAGCCGTCGGGCGCGGAGAAGAGCTCGGCCAGGCCGCTGCGCACCCGCCCGACCAGCGACTTGACCGGGGGCTGGCGGTGCGAGGTCCCCATCACGGCGGCGCCGGCCCGGGCCAGATGGTCGAGCTGGGCGGGGCGGACCTTCGACGGCCCGCAGCCGAACCGCCCGTCCGCGGGGCGGAGGGACTCGGGCACGACGAGGGCGGGGCTGCGGTTCACGGGCGCGCGGGGGCCGGCGGGCTCAGAAGCTGGGCTTGATCCAGTCCATGTGGGACCGGAGCTCCTGGCCGGTGCTCTCGACCACCGTCGCGGCCTGCTCCTCGCGCATGCGGCGGAAGTTCTCCTGCCCGGCCCGGTTCTCGGCGATCCACTCGCGGGCGAAGTCGCCCGACTGGATCTCGGCGAGGATCTGGCGCATGCTCGCCCGCGTCTCGTCGGTGATCACCCGCTTGCCCCGGGTGTAGTCGCCGTACTCGGCGGTGTTGGAGATCGAGAAGCGCATCCCGGCGAGGCCCTTCTCGTACATCAGGTCGACGATCAGCTTGAGCTCGTGGAGGCACTCGAAGTAGGCCATCTGCGGGTCGTACCCGGCCTCGACCAGGGTGTCGAACCCGGCCTGGACGAGCTCGGACGCGCCGCCGCAGAGGACGGCCTGCTCGCCGAAGAGGTCGGTCTCGGTCTCGTCCTTGAACGTCGTCTCGATCACGCCGCCCCGGGTGCAGCCGATGCCCTTGGCGTAGGCCAGGGCGAGGGCCTTGGCCTCGCCGGTCGCGTCCTGGGCGACGGCGACGAGCCCGGGCACGCCCGAGCCCTCGGTGAACTGGCGGCGGACGAGGTGGCCGGGGCCCTTCGGGGCGACCAGGGCGACGTCGACCTCCGGGGGCGGCGCGACCTCCTCGTAGTGGACCGAGAAGCCGTGGCTGAAGAGGAGGAGGTTGCCCGGGGCGATGCCGTCGCGGACGTCGTTCTCCCAGACCTGACGGTGGAGTTCGTCGGGGGCGAGGATCATGACCACGTCGCCGCGGCTGGCCGCCTCGACGATCGGCAGGACCTCGAGCCCCTGCTCGCGCGCCTTCTCGACCGACGGGGACCCGTCGCGCAGCCCGACGACCACGGAGACGCCCGAGTCCTTGAGGTTGAGGGCGTGGGCGTGGCCCTGCGACCCGTAGCCGATGATCGCGACGGTCTTCCCGTCGAGCAGGCCGAGGTCGGCGTCGTCGTCGTAGTACATGGCGTGCAGGCTACTAGAGCCCTGGTGGCCTCCGCCCTTCGGCCCATGGGCGACGCGGGCAGCGATCGCCGGGCCGGCCAAGGTTTTAGGTGGCCCTTCGCAAGTCGTTAGGTCAGCCTGAGGGCCGGCGCCGATACTGGCCGAGCGATACATCGACGGACCCGCATCTCCCCCTCCCAAGCAGGACCCTGCTGACGCCCCGCGCCCCCGGGGCGTCAGCCCTTTAAGGGGCTACGATGGCGGTCCACCCGAACGAGAGGCCGAGATGGACAGCCGCCAGATCCGCCAGGCCCTGCCGATCCTCTACTCGCTGGCCATCGTCGTCGCGGTCGTCGTCGGGAGCGCCACCGCCGTCGCCGCCGTCGCGGTGATCGGCGCCCTCCTCCTCGGGCTCGGCTACTCGATGCTCGCCGGCGGGCGGACGAGCCCGAACCCGGAGCGCGCCGCCCGGCGGGCTCGGCGCCGCAACCGGTGACCCTCGTCAGGCGTCGGCCGCGGCGACGAGCGTCCGCGCCGGGACGAGCAGGCTCCCGTCGGGTCGGGTGAAGGGCCGGAGCTCCGCCTCCACCTCGGCGCGCACGGCGGCGACCGCCTCGGCCGGGGCGGCGGACACCGCGAGCCGGGCGACCGTCGACATCCCGAGGTGCCCCTCCCACCACGTGGCGAAGTCCGGGTCGGGCCGCTCGAGGTCGACCGCGTCGATCTCGATTCCGGCGAAGCCGGCGTCCTCGAGGAGCCCGCGGAGGCGGTCGACGTCGGCCAGGGCGAACGGGCCGGGCTCGCCCGGGTCGGCCGGGGCGAGGAGGCCGTGGGCGACGAGCGCGTCGGTCGGGATCCGCGACCAGGGATTGGCCCCGAGGTCGTCCCAGACGGCCAGGGCCAGGCGTCCGCCCGGGCGCAGGACGCGCCGGGTCTCGCGCAGGGCGGCGGCGGGGTCGGCCATCAGCATGTAGCCCCACCGGCAGATCACGGCGTCGACCTCGGCGAGCGGGAGGTCGATCGCCTCGCCGTCGAGGAGCCTGAACTCGACGTTGCCCAGGCCGAGCGCGTTGGCCCGGGCGCGAGCCACCGTGAGCATGGGGCCGGACCGGTCGGAGCTGATCAGCCGGCCGCCGGGGAGGATCAGCTCGGCGGCCATCAGCCCGACGTCGCCGGTCCCGGCGGCCAGCTCGAGCACGCGGTGGCCGGGCTGGAGCCGGACGGCGTCGATCAGCCAGCCGGAGACCGGGGCGCTCGTCTCGCGCATCCACCGCTCCCGCCGCTCCCAGCCGGGGGCGGCGGCGTCCCAGTGCTCACGGCTGCGGCGGCGGTGGTCCTCGGCGTCCATCCCGGACGACTGTAGCCGCGGGCCGCCGCCGCGGAACCGCGTCACGGTCGAACCGGCCGGCTCGGTCAGTCGTTACAGGCGGCCGACCCGCCAGATCCGGTAGACGCTGCCGGCGGCGTTGCGGGAGGAGAACGTTCCCCGGTGGACTGTCTCGTGGTTTCCCCAGTTGCTGTCGATCAGGCTCGGGTCGGTCCCGCCCTGGGTGACGATGGCCGTGTGCAGCAGGTTGCCGCCCGCGCCGCCGCCCCACTGGACGATGTCCCCCCGCTTCGCGTCGCCGATCGCGCCGATCTGGGTTGCCCGGGACGCCCAGAGCGCCTGGTAGCGGCTGGTGTCGAGACCGAAGGCCCATTGCGGTCCACCGGCCGCCGCGATCTCGTTTTCCACGAACACCAGGCACTGTCCGCCGGCGCTGCCCTCCGGGTGGGACTCGGCGTTGTCGGCGATCGCTGAGTTGGTCAGCGCCTGGGGGCCGTCGGTTCCGCCGCCGCCGTCGGTGACGGCCGTGTGCGACGCCCACGTGGCCACCCCCGACGGCGGGTAGACCACGAGATTCCGGTCGGATTGAAGGACGAGGAGCGAGTTCGCGCGGGCCGCCCCGGTGGCCCACACCGGAGTGGAGCCGGCGAGCCCGACGATGTTCCCGTCGCTCGCCTGGTTCGTGTAGCGGACGGCGCCCCGGCCGTTCATGCCGTTGTTCCACACCAGGCTCGCCCCGTCGATCGTCGTCAGCGTCAGATTGCCGTCGGTCTGATCGTTGAGGCGCCATCTCCCGTCCGCGGAGGTGAGGCTGAAGCCGGCGTAGAGCGTCTCCCCGGGCGCCAGTCGATCGTTGAACCGATGCGATGCCCAGATCGCGCCGCCCGGCCAGTAGGCGACCAGCTGGCTGTCGTCCTGCATGACCAGCGATGTCGCCGGGTGATCCTGGGTCCCCGTGTCGAAGACCACGGCCCCGTCCGCCGCCGTGACGACGATGTTGCCGTCGGTCTGATCTCGGATGCTCGCGCCGGCGTGGGCGGCGGTCGCCGTCTGGTAGAAGACCCGCTGACTCTGCCCAAAGACCGCGACGTCGTTGCCGTCCGGTTGCTGAACGAATGCGTACTCGCGGGATGGCGACACGATCCGCTGTCCCGGCCGCAGAGCCTCTCCGGGCGCCAGTCGGTCGTCGACGGCGCCGTTGGCCCAGACGGCGCCGCCGCCGTCCCACACGACGGCCAGGTTGGCGTCCGCGCCCAGGGCGAGCTGACCACCGCTCGGCCCGTAGGCGCTCGACGCCCACAGCACGCGACCGTCGGACGAGAGCTCGACGAGGTGGGAGTCCGACGCCTGCATCACCACGCGGGCCCCCGGCGAGGCCGTACCGGCGTGCCAGAGAACTCGCCCAGAATCGGTGACCCGCTCGACCAGGTCGCCTCCGGAGGTGACGAGCAGCTCGAAGTGCCCGTCGCTACTGGCCAGCCGATCGCCGGCCGCGAGCGTCGACCCGGACGGCAGCACATCGGTGTAGGTGCTCGCGGTGGCCACGGCCGGCCCGGCGAGCGCCGCGCACATCGTGACGATCGCGGCGGCAGCCCACCGCGAGTGCCTGCTCAAACCTGAACCGTGCATATGGTTTCTCTCCAGCGTCATCGTGGGACAGGAAAGCCGCTGAGGGCGGCATCGTTGACGAGTACGGCACCGCCGGCGCACGACGCACCGACTCTCGTGCGCTGGCCGTTCCGAATGGCCCACGCGGTGTTGGACGGAACGCCGATGAGACACGTCCCGTCGATTGGTGTCGACCCGATGAGGCCGGCGGCGCCACCCGGATCCACGAGGACGCTGCTGGCGCATCCGCCGAGGACCGTGCAGTCGCTGACCGGTAGGGCCGCCCCGCCGGCCATCCGGTATCGATCGCCCGACCGAGCGTTGAGAAACGTCCCGTCGGCCGGGACGGCACCGAGGTGATCGTGCACCCGCGCGGCGTAGGAGTCGAACGTCACGTAGGGAGCGCAGCTGATGATCGCCGCGCAGCTGTTGACGTCGACCGGTGCGCCTCCGGCCACGGTCCACACGTGTCCGCTGGAGCCGTCGCGCAGGACCGTACCGTCGCGCGGCACGGCTCGGAGGTGATCCAGCGCCGTGACGGCCGACGGATCGATGTCGACGTATCCGCCACAGCCACCGACGGCGGCGCAGCTGGCAACGGCAAGCGGTGCGCCTCCGGCGACGACCCAGACCTGCCCGCTGTGGGCGTCGCGCAACAGCGTGTCGTCGGCGGGCGCTAGAGCGAGATGGTCGGAATGGTCAACCGCCCACCGGTCGACGAGGACGGCTCCGTCGCAGCCATCGATTGCGTCACAGCCCGAGACTCTCAGCGGGGCACCGCCGGCCACCACCCATACGTCAGCCGACGCGACGACCAGGAGCGTACCGTCGGCTGGAGAGGCAGCCAGGTGATCGAGCGTGTCGATCGCGTGGCGGTCGATCGATACATATCCGTCACAGGTTCGGACCGCATCGCACCCGGCAACGGCCAGGGGAGCTCCCCCGGCGACCACCCAGACGGACCCCGCGGCGTCGCGAAGTAAGGTGCCACCGGTCGGCGTGGGATTCAGGTGGTCGAGATGGTCGACGGCGTACGGATCGATCTGAATCGCCCCTTGACAACCGCCGATTGCGTCACAGCTCGACACGGCAAGCGGCGCCCCGCCGGCGACCACCCACACTCTGCCGTCCTGGACGCTCAGGATCGTCCCGTTCGCCGGTCGCGATGCGTATCCGTCGAGGTTGGGAACGGGGACCACCCCCGCGCACCCGCCGCTGAGGGCGCCGCACCCTGATACGTACAGCGGCGCCCTGCCGGCAATCCGAAAGACGCTGCCATCGGGGGTGTGTATCAACGATCCGTCTCCCCGGAGGCCGCCTCCGGACAAGGTGCTCGGGTTGCCCGGCGCGTGTACGACCCCCCGGATCGGTCCGTAGCCCGGGCTTATGGTCGAGCCACTCAAGGAGTAGGTGTGGCGACCGCCAGGCGCCCCGTTCTCCTCGAGCGCAGCGACCGTGTTACCGGCGACGGAATCGACGACGGCGACGTGACCGGCCTGGTTAGCGACGGTTGGGCTCTCGATGACCATGTCACCCGGAACCGGGATGTACCCGCTGCCGTTGGCGTGCGCGACGAATCCCAGCGCGGCCGCACGATCGTAGATCTGCGATGCGGAAGTGATTCCGGCGAACCTAGACGCGCCGTACCACCCGAGCTTGTGGTAAAGGCGCTGGGCGAGGTCGACGCACTGAAAGCCGTATGGGCTCGTCGTCGGCGCGTTGCCGCCGCAGGCATCGTTGGCCGGATAGCACACGTCGACGCCCTGACCTCCGAGCCATGACGGTCCGGCGACGACGATCCGGGCCTGCGCCGCCGGCGTGCTCCCAAGCAGCAGGCCGCTGGCGAAGGCCCCGAGCAGCAGGCGGGCGGTTCGTGACGGGATCATCCAAGGCCTCTCGTTGGTGGCGGCGCGGGCGCCGCGGTTCGCGTCCTGCCGGGAAGCGGTCTCCGCATCGCGCTCGCTCCCGGGGGCCCCGGTCGGACCCGCGCGCGAGCGCCGGCCAAGCCCGAGGCCGACGGTCGGGACCGCGGCGTCCGGTAGCGCGTCCTGGCGGCTGGCATACGTCGATCGTCTCGACGCGCCGGCGTTCTGACAATTGTCGCTTCGGCTGAACTTGCCTCCGCCAAACGGCGGATCCGGGCCAGAAACGGCCCCTACACGGTCGCTGTAGGTGCTCTGCGGCCCTCGGCGGGCTCGAGCGACGCGACCGTGTCGGTCAACGGGACGAGTCCTTCGCGGACCGCGAGGACCCCGAGCGCGGCGCGGTTGCGCGACCCCGTCTTCCGCAGGGCGCTGGCCACATGGCTCTGGATCGTCCGGCCCGAGACGACCAGACGAGCGGCGATCTCCTCGTTGCTGTAGCCGGCGGCCACGAGTTGGGTGACCTGGACTTCGCGAACGGACAGACTCCTGGTGCGGGTCCGCGTCCGCTCATCGGCGTCCGGCGGCCGCTCCTCCAGGATCTGGTTGATGCGGGCGACGTAACCGCCGAGCCAGGCGACCGGAGCCGAGAAGAAGTAGGCGGCGACAAGGTAGCCGAACGTGTTCGCCACGACGCTGTCCTGATCGGCGAGCTGCCCGAGTCGAGTCCAGCTGTAGCCGTGCAGGCCGAGGCCGGCGACGTAGCCGAGAGCCAGGAGCGAGGCGCAGATCATCGACCAGCGCAGGCCGGCCGCGACGCCGGCCATCAGCAGGACCAGGTACGAGAAGAGATAGAACGACGACCGCCAGCCCGTGTCGGCCCAGAGCACCGCCACCCCCAGGGCCGCGAAGCCGAGCAGCAGCTCCGGCCGGTCGCGGAGGGCCGCCAGCAGGGTGCCGCGACGCGCGAACGAGCCACCCGTTATCGCCAGCAGCGCCGCGCCGATGACCATGCTGCGCCCGGTCGCGTGGTCGTACGCGTTCAGGGGGGCGATGATCAGCCCCAAGGCGGCGGTCGCCACCCCGAAGCCGACCGCCAACGCGAAAAGCGTCCGATACAGCCGCTCGGTGCTCTCGACCAGGCCCTCGACCACACGTCGCTCCAGAAATCCCCGTTCCGCCCGCCCGGCCCGAACCCTACGCCCGCCGACCGCCGCGCGGAAGCTCGGCGCGCGCCAGCTTGCCCGACCGGGTCCGGGGGAGCGACCCGACGTAGACGAAGTCCTTGGGCACCTTGAACGCCGCGAGCCGGTCGCGGCAGTGGCGGGCGAGGTCGCCGTCCTCGACCGGGCGGGCACCGTCCGCGAGCACGACCAGAGCCCGCACCGCCTCCCCCCAATCGGGGTCGGCCACGCCGACGACGGCCGCCTCGGCCACCGCCGGGTGCTCGGCGAGCACCGCCTCGACCTCGGTCGGCGCGATGTTCTCCCCCCCGCTGACGATCGTGTCGGCCCGCCGGCCCGTGACCCGCAGGCGCCCGTCCACCAGCTCGCCGAGGTCGCCCGTGGCCAGCCAGGCGCCCGCCGCCGGCGCGAGCGTCGGTCCGGCGACCTCGATCTCCCCGTCGCCGGCGATCCGCACACGGGTGCAGAAGAGCGGCGGCCCGGCGTCGTCGCGCCCGTCTCCGGGCATCTGGGTCGTGACCTGCGAGGAGGTCTCGCTGAGGCCGTAGGTCTGGCTCACCCGGACGCCGGCCGCCCGCGCCCGCGCCATCAGCCCGGCCGGGACCGGCGCGCCCCCGACGAGCGCGCAGCGGAGAGCTGGCGGGTCGCGCAGGCCGGCGTCGAGCAGGCGCGCCAGGGTGGTCGGGACGAGCGAGACCAGGGTGATCCCCTCCCCCATCAGGGCCGCGATCGTCGCGTCCGCGTCGAAGCGCTCGTGGACGACGGCCGTCGTCCCGTAGATCGCGCTCCGCACGAGGATGCCCAGGCCGCCGACGTGGGCGACGGGCAGCCCGCACAGCCAGCGCTCGGCCGGGTCGAGACCGAGCGCCGTGGCCGACCCGAGCGCGCTCCACAGGAGGTTCCCGTAGGTCAGCGCCACCGGCCGGGGCGGCCCGGTCGTCCCCGAGGTGTGGATGACCACGGCCGCGTCCTCGAGGCGGTGCTCGCCCGCCCCGGCGTCCTCTGACCGAGCACCGCCCCGAAGCGGCCGATCGATCACCGCGGCCACGCCGGCGCAGACGGCCGCCCGCTCGCCCGGCGCCAGCCGCAGGTCGACCGGCACGGCGATCGCCCGGGCGCGCAGGCACGCGTGGAGGGCGACGGCGAAGTCGAGGCCCGGCGGCAGGGCGATGGCCACCCGGTCGCCCGCGGGCAGCCCGACCCCCGCGGCCGCGGCGGCGAGCTCGGCGTAGGTCAGCGCTCCGGCCGGCGTCTCGACCGCGACCCGCCCCGGATGAGCGGCCGCGGCCCGATCGAGCCAGGAGGGGACGTTCATCGGGCCGGCGGTCTCGCGCCTCCGGCCGCCGCGGACGGAAGGATCGCCAAGCCTCGGCTGACCAGGTCGCCCACGTCGCAGCTGACGAGGCTTGCCCCCGACGCCCGCGCACCGGCGACGTACGCGGCGTCGTACGCCGACAGATCGTGCGACACGGCGATCGCCGCGGCCTCCGTCACGAGCGCCCCGTCGACCCGGACGAGCCCGCCGTCCTGCGCGATCGCGCCGATCAACGCGCGCAGCCGGGCCGCCGCCGCCTGATCCCGCCAGGCTCGCACGGCGACGTTCGTCACCTCGTAGTACGCGAGATCGAGCGTGCTCAGGGCGTCCGGGCCGGCGAGCAGCCGCGCGGCCCCCGTGTGCTCCGCGTCATCCGGGTCCTGACCGGCGAGCAGGACACTCGCGTCGGCGAGCCACGACGTCATGGCGGCGGTCGCATGGCCTTCAGCACTTTCACACCGTCGCCCCCCTGAGGAGTCGCCTGCGCGGTCAGCTCGGCGACCGCGCGGGCCCGAACGTCGGCCCGCCGCCGGATCGCCTCGGCCGCATAGCTGCGGAGCAGCCCGCTCCGGGTCATGCCCGCCCGGGCCGCCTCGCGGTCGATCGACCGCAGCAGCTCATCCGGTAGGGAGATCATCACCTTGGCCACCGCCCGGTTCAGTATACCCGGTATATACGATGGGTTCGGGGGGTGCGGCGACCGGCGGCGGTCACCGGTCTCGAATAGCCTTGCCTCGTGCCCGACGAGTGGATACCGGCCGGCGAGTACTCGGATATCCGCTACGAGACCTCGAGCCCGATCCCCGGCATCGCCAAGATCACGATCGACCGCCCCGAGGTCCGCAACGCCTTCCGGCCGCGGACGGTGATCGAGCTCTCCGACGCCTTCACCCGCGCCCGCGAGGACCTCGAGGTCGGGGTGATCATCCTCACCGGCGCAGGCCCCGACGCCTTCTGCTCGGGCGGCGACCAGCGCGTCCGGGGTGACACCGGCTACATCGAGGAGGGCGCGGCCGTCGGGCGCTTCCACGTGACCGACCTCCACGTCCAGATCCGCCGGACGCCGAAGCCGGTCGTCGCCATGGTGGCCGGGTACGCGATCGGCGGCGGACACGTGTTGAGCGTCGTCTGCGACCTGACGATCGCCGCCGAGAACGCCCGCTTCGGCCAGACCGGGCCCCGGGTCGGGTCCTTCGACGGCGGCTTCGGCGCCAGCCTCCTCGCCCGCCAGATCGGCCAGAAGCGCGCCAAGGAGATCTGGTTCCTCTGCCGCCAGTACGACGCCCGGCGGGCCTACGAGATCGGGCTGGTCAACGCCGTCGTCCCGCTCGAGCGGTTGGAGGAGGAGACCGTCGTCTGGTGCCGCGAGATGCTCGCATTGTCGCCGTTCGCCCTGCGCCTGCTCAAGGCCAGCTTCCACGCCGAGGAGGACGGCCTCGCCGGCCTCCAGCAGCTCGCCCACGACGCCAACCTCCTCTTCTACGCGAGCGACGAGGCGGCCGAGGGGCGCGACGCCTACCGGGAGAAGCGCCCGCCCCAGTTCGACAAGTTCCCCCGCCGGCCGTAGTGGTCGGCCGGCCCCCCACCGGGGTGCGGATCTGGCTGATGGCCGCGCGCCCGCGGACGCTCCCGGCGGCGATCGCCCCGGTCCTCGTCGGCACCTCGCTCGCCATCGCCCAGGGGACCTTCCACCCGCTGGCCTTCCTCGCCGCCATGCTCGGCTCGATCTTCATCCAGATCGGGACGAACCTGGCCAACGACTACTCCGACGCCCGCCGCGGGACCGACACCGACGACCGGCTCGGGCCCGTGCGGGTCACCGCCGGCGGCCTCGCCCCGCCCCGCCAGGTCCTCCTCGCCACCTACGTCACGTTCGGCCTCGCCGTCCTCTGCGGGGTCTACCTGACCCTGGTCGCCGGGCCCGAGCTCCTGCTCGTCGGGGTGGCCTCGATCCTCGCCGGCGTCCTCTACACCGGCGGCCCGCGCCCCTACGGCTACGAGGGGCTCGGCGAGCTCTTCGTCTTCCTCTTCTTCGGCGTCGTCGCCGTCGTCGGCTCCTACTACGTCCAGGTCCAGCGCCTCCCCTGGGAGGCCTTCGCCCTCTCGGTGCCGGTCGGCCTGCTCGCGGCCGCCGTCCTCGTCGTCAACAACGTCCGCGACCTCGAGACCGACCGCCGGGCCCGCAAGCGCACCCTGGCCGTCCGGATCGGGCGCGAGCGGACGCGGGCGCTCTACGCCGGGATGGTCGCCGGCGCCTTCGTCGGGGCGCTCGTCCCCTGGCTGGCCGGGTCGCTCGGCCCCTGGCTCCTCCTCACCTGGCTCGCCCTGCCGGTGGCCCTGCCGATCGTCCAGACGGTGCGCGAGCGCACCGACGGGCCTTCGCTCAACGGCGCCCTCGCCCGCACCGGGATGCTCCTCCTCGTCTTCTGCCTCCTCCTGTCGGCGGGCGTCCTCCTCAGCGGATGAACGTCGCCCTCGAGCGGGTCGAGCTCCACTTCGCGCCGGCCGTCCACACCTCCTACGGCGAGCTCCGCTCCCGGGAGCTGTTGGAGCTGCGGCTGACCGACGCCGACGGGCTGGTCGGGCGGGGGGAGGCCGCCCCGCTCGAGCGCTACGACGGCGTCTCGCTCGAGGACGTCCGCAGCGCCCTCGTCGCCTACCGCTCGGTGCTCGAGCCGGCCGGCGCCGACTCGGCGCCCGCGGCCCTGCTCGAAGCCTGCCGCGCCCGGGCCGACGTCCCCCACGCCCTGGCCGCCGTCGACCTCGCCCTCTGGGACCTGGCCGGCCAGCGCGCCGGTCGGCCGGTCAGCGAGCTCCTCTGCGCCGAGCCGGCCGCCGCGATCGAGGTCAACGCGACGATCACCGCCCCCGACCGCCGGGGCGCCGCCAGCGCGGCGGCGGCCGCCGTCCGCGACGGCTATCGCTGCGTCAAGCTCAAGGTCGGGCTGGCCGACGACGCCGGCCGGGTGGCCGCCGTCCGGGCGGCCATCGGCCCCGACGTCGCCCTCCGACTCGACGCCAACGGCGCCTGGACCGTCGAGGAGGCTCAGCGGATGATCGCCGCCCTCGCGCCCGCCGGGCTCGAGCTCGTCGAGGAGCCGGTGCGCGGCCTCGGGGCGACCCGCATGCTCCGCGACCTCGTCGCCGTCCGCATCGCGATCGACGAGACCGCGTCCCTCGCCGGGGCCCTGACCGGCGGCGTGGCCGACGCCGTCTGCCTGAAGATCGCCCGCTGCGGCGGGATCAGCGGGCTCCTCGCCGCGGCGGCGCTCGTCCGGGCGTCGGGCGCCGAGGTCTACCTCGCCTCGACGTTCGACGGGCCGCTCGGGATCGCCGCCGGCCTCCACGCGGCCGCCGCCCTCGCCCCGCTCCCGCCTTGCGGGCTGGCCACGCTCGGGCTGTTCGCCGACGCCGAGCCGGGGTTCGAGGTCGTTCACGGGGCGATCATGGTCCCGCGGGGGATCGGGTTGCTCTAGTGGTTCGTCCGGTGAGTTCGTGTGCCATTCGGCGAGGTCCGGGGGCCGCGTGGCCAGGACGCAGAAGCGGCGGCATACTGACGTATTCCGAGCTTCGAGGACGCCGCCACGCGGTCATCCGGGCCCGCCCAATGGTGCAGGAACTTGCTGGACGGACCACTAGGTCTGGGGCGGCTCGGCTCGGCGATTCACCCGCTCGGCGCCACGCTCCGGGCGCACTCGGGGAGGCCGAGGCCGCCGGCCAGGGCCTCGGTGCTCGTCGCCGCGATCGCCTGGCCCGCGCGCCCGGCCGCCCGGGCGTCGCCGGTCGCCGCGGCGTGCTCGAGCCCGGCGAGCGCCGCCTCCCGCGCCTTTGTCGCCCGCAGGAAGGCCGACCACGCCGGCTGATCGCCGGCCGGCGGCGTGATCTGGCCGAGGCGGCGGAGGAGGTCGGCGAGGATCGGCCGGGTGTCGGCCAGGAGGACGGTCACGGCCACCGCGTCCCCGGGCGCGGCGAGGTAGCTCGGGAGCGCCCGGACCTCGGCGTCGGCCCGGGCGCAGGCCGCGTTCGCCCGCTTCTGGAACTCGGCCCGGCTGAGCGGCCGCGGCGGCGCCCCACCGCACCCGGCCAGCACCGCGGCGGCGGCGGCGGCGATGGCCGGACCACGGCGACCCACGCTCAGCCGCCGCCGGCGAGGACGGCGGCGACCGCCTCGGGGGCCTCCCGGAGGAGGCCGTGGCCGGCCCCGGGGACCAGCTCGAGGTCGGCGTCGGGGAGCCCGGCGACCAGCCGGCGGCCGAGCTCGACGTACTTGGCGTCCCGGGCCCCGACCACCACCGTCGCCGGCATCCGCAGCTCACCCAGGCGGTCCCACACCGGCTCCATCGTCCCGGCCCCGAGGCCGCGCAGCGCCGCGGCCAGGCCGGGCGCCCGGTTGCGGAGCTGGTCGGCCGCCGCCGCCGCTCGGACCGCCTCCGGCTCGCCGGCGAACAGCGGCTGCTCCCGCCAGCGGCGGACGAACTCCGCGAGCGGCTCGCGCTCGATCCGGGCGGCCAGCCCGTCGTCGGCGTGGCAGCGGGCGGCCCGCTCGGCGGGGTCGCTGATCCCGGCGGTCGTCGAGACCAGGACCAGCCGGGCGACCCGCTCCGGGTGGGCCAGCGCCAGGTGGAGGGCGATGCGCCCGCCGAGCGAGTAGCCGCAGAGGACGAAGCGCGGCGGGGCGCCGGCGGCCAGCCCGGCTACGCAGGCGGCGAAGTCGATCGGCCGGCGGTCGCCGCTCGCCCCGTGGCCCGGGAGGTCGGGGGCCAGCGGCCGGTAGCGTTGCGCCGGCAGCGCCCCGATCACCCCGTCGTAGGCCCGGTGGGTTCCGCTGAACCCGTGCAGCAGCAGCAGATCCTCGGCCACCCCCCCATCTTGACCACTCCCGCCCTCGACACCCACGTCCTCCTGGCCGCCTTCGTCGACGAGCTCGTCCGCTGCGGCATGACCGACGCCTGCACCTCGCCCGGCTCGCGCTCCACCCCGCTCGTCCTCGCCCTCGCCCGCGAGCCGCGGCTCCAGGCCCACTCCCACGTCGACGAGCGCTGCGCCGGGTTCTTCGCCCTCGGCCTGGCCAAGGCGACCGGGCGACCGGTCGCCGTCACCTGCACCTCGGGCACCGCCGCGGCCAACCTCCTCCCGGCGGTGATCGAGGCCCACGAGGCCGGGGTCCCATTGATCCTCCTCACCGCCGACCGCCCGCCCGAGCTCCGCGACGTCGGCGCCGGGCAGACGATCGACCAGATCAAGCTCTACGGCGGCGCCGTCCGCTGGTTCGTCGAGGTCGGCACCCACACGGCCGGCGCCCCCCGCCTGCGCTGGATGCGCGGCCTCGCCTGCCGGGCCTACTGGACGGCGCTGGGCGGACGCCCCGGTCCGGTCCACCTCAACTGGCCGCTGCGCGAGCCGCTCATCCCCGACATCCCCGCACCGCCGCCGCCGCCCGGCCGCCCCGGCGGCCGGCCGTGGATCGCCCGCGACGCCGGCCGGGGCGGCCCGGCGGCGGCCGAGCTCGAGCTCCCCGGGGGCGCCCGGGGCGTCGTGGTCGCCGGCCGCAGCGACCGGGGGCTCGCGCCCGAGATCCCGGCCTTCGCCGCCCGGGCCGGCTACCCCCTCCTCGCCGACCCGCTCTCCGGCGCCCGGCGCGGACCGGCGGCCGTCGCCCACTACGACGCGCTCCTGCGCCAGACCGGCTTCGACCCCGATCCGGAGCTCGTCATCCGCGTCGGCGACCTCCCGACCTCGAAGGCCCTCCGCGCCTGGCTGGCCGACCACCCCGCGGCCCGCCAGGTCGCGATCACGGCCGACGGCTCCTGGCAGGACCCCGACAACGTCGTCGCCGAGGTCGTGGCCGGCGACCCCCGGGCGACGCTCGCCGCGGCCGGGCCACCGGCCCCGGCGCCGGCCGACTGGCTCGCCGGGTGGCGGGCGGCCGACGACCGGGCCGCGCGCGCCCTCGACGAGCTCCTCGCCGGCGAGCTGACCGAGCCGGCGGTCGCCCGGGCGCTCGGAACCTGGCTCCCCCCGACGTCCACCCTGTTCGTCGCCGCCTCGATGCCGATCCGCGACGTCGAGAGCTTCTGGCCGGCCCGGGACGACGGACCGCGGGTCCTCGCCAACCGCGGGGCCAACGGCATCGACGGGACGATCTCGACCGCCTTCGGGGCGGCGGCCGGCGGCCCCGGCCCGGTCGTCGCGCTGATCGGCGACGTCGCCCTCGCCCACGACATCGGCGGCCTCCTCGCGGCGACGCGCCTCGGCCTGCCCCTGACCATCGTCCTCCTCGACAACGGCGGCGGCGGGATCTTCGACTTCCTCCCGGTGGCCGGCGAGCGGGACGTCTTCGAGGAGCACGTGGCCACCCCGACCGGGCTCGACTTCGCCCGGGCCGCCGCCCTCTACGGCCTCGAGCACGTCCGGGTCGGCGACCTCGCCGCCCTGCGGACGGCCGTCGAGGGGGCGCTCGGCCGGGCGGGGTCGAGGCTGATCGAGGTCAAGACCGACCGCGCCGAGAACGTCCGCCTCCACGCCGCCGCCTGGGCCGCGGTCGCCCGGGCGCTCGCCTGACCTACGCCGGCGTGCGGGTCTCCCCGGGCACCAGCCCGTCGAGCGCCGGCAGGCCGTCGATGCTCCGGCCGTTCACCTCCGCCCGGCGCCGGGCGAGGGCGTCGGGGCCGCCGGTGCGCAGACGCTTTCCGACCGACAGCTCGTAGTGGTCGCGGTCGCCGACCTTCTCCATCAGCGGGACCCCGTAGCCGCACGAGTCGGCGATCCGCTCGACGGCCACGATGACGACCGCCCGCGTCGCCTCGGGCGGACCGATGCTCGGCAGGCCGTCAATCACCTCGGCGAAGCGCTCGTCGCCGGCGACGACGACCGTCCCCGTCCCGTGGAGGCGAAGGATCCGCGGCGGGCCCGCGAAGGCGCAGAGCATCACCACGATGCGCCCGTTCTCCCGCAGGTGGGCGATCGTCTCGGCCCCGCTCCCGCCCACGTCGAGGTAGCAGACCTCGCGCGGGCCGAGGATCCGCAGCGCCCCGGCCGGCCCCTTCGGCGACACGTTGACGTGGCCGTCCCCGGCCAGCGGCGCCGTGGCCACGAAGAACATCGGCTGGCGGGCGATCCACTCGGCCCAGCGGTCGTCGATCTCCTCGTACTCGCGGCCCATCCCGAAACCGTAGCGCCTGGGCGAGGCGGTCAGGCCGGGCGGACCAGCGCGCTCTCGCGTCGCCGCCGGCGGACCGGGCGCAGCCCCCACCACGCGACGCCGCCGGCGAGCGCCGCCGGGACGAACACGGCGAGGGCGACGACGGCCACGGCGAAGACCGCCTCGAGCACGCTCAGCGCGGCGTCGAGCGCCGCCCCCGGCCCCCAGCCCGACCCGCCGGCCCCCGCGGCCTGCTGATCCTCGGCGATGGTCACGCTCACGTGGGCGACCTGCCCTCGCGTCAGCAGCGACCCGAGCTGAGCCTGGTCGGAGGCGATCCGTCCGCCGGCGAGTCCGAGCTGGGCGCGGATGCTCGCCAGCTCGCCCGCCGTGGTCGCCCGGGCGAGCTGGCGCAGCAGCGCCCGGCGCTCGGCCCGCGCCTCGGAGAGCCGGTCGCGGGCGGCGCCGGTCGCGTCGGTGATGTCGAGCGCGTTCTGGGTGCGCGAGCCGACGTGGGCGAGGCTCGACAGGGCGGCCAGAGCGCGGTCGAGGGCGGCGCTCGGCACCTGGAGCTCGAGGCTGGCCTGGCTCGAGCCCTGGTCGTCGAGCGCCACCTGCGAGCTCTGGACGATCCCACCGACCCGGTCGGTCGCCGCGATCGCCCGATCGGTCACCGCCTGGACCTGTCCCCGCGGAGCGACGAGGCCGAGCGTGGCGTCCCGCGCCACCGCTCGGGGGCCGCCGGTCGACGGAGCGACCCCCGGGCCGGGCGCCGGCACCGGCGGCGCGGCGTAGGTCGCCGAGGCGCCGGCGCCCGCCGCCGAGGACGGAGCCGCGAGCTTCGCGCCACCGGTGGTGCCGCCCTGGGCCGAGGTCGCGTCCTGGACGCCGGTGGCCCGGCCGCCGCTCGGCGAGCTGGTCGGGTGGCCGGCCCCGGAGACCACGACGACGGCCGCGGCCAGCGTGGCGACGGCGCCGAGCCCGGCCAGCCAGTGCCCGGTCCCCGCCCGGCGCGAGGGCCTGGCCGGGACCCCGGGACCGGCGTCCACGTCGGTCCCGTCGGCCCCGGCCCCGGACCCGCGCCGGCGCCGGCGCGGGCGCCGGCGGGGGCGGGGGAAACCGGCCGCGACCCGGGCGGCGAGCTCGTCGGCGAAGGCCGCGCGCAGGGGCGGGCGGTCGTCGCGCACGGCGACGACGACCCCGGCGAGGCGGCCCTCCGCCTCGGTCGCCGCGCCCGCCCCGGCCAGCATCCGGTCGAGCGCCTCGAGCTCGCGCGTCTGGTCCTCGGTCAGCCGGTCGTCCGGTCGGTCAGGCCGCCACATCACATACCTCCCGTAGACGCTCGAGCGCTCGGCAGAGGCGGGTCCCGGCGTTCGAGACGCTGCACCCGAGCACCTTGGCCAGCTCGGCGTTCGAGAGCTGGGCGTGGAACTTGAGCAGGATCAGCTCGCGCTGGCGGGGATCGAGCTGTTCGAGGCCGACCCGGACGGCGTCGCGCCGGGCCCGCCGATCCTCGTCCTCGCCGGCCGGCTCGTCGACCGGGAGGTCGCCGATCAGGGCGGCCGACCGCCGGCGCCGCCGGAGCTCGTCGAGGGCGGCGTTGCGGGCGATCGTGAACAGCCACGCCCGGGGGCTGCCCCGGCCGGGGTTGAACACCGCCCGCCGCCGGTAGGCGCGCTCGAAGGCCAGGGCGGTCACGTCCTCGGCCGCGGCCCGGTCGCGCACGAGCGAGGCGACGTAGGCGTGGACGTCGGCCGCACTCGACCGGTAGAGCTCCTCGAACCAGCCCTGGTCGGCCGCCTCGGCGGGCGCGGGCACGGCCATCGCCCTGATCATCGGACCCCGCTCTGGCAAATCGGCCTCACAACCAGACTACGACGCCGGCGGTCGATCATCACACCGGCGCTCGCCGAACCTCAGGCCGAGAGCACGGGCAGCAGCGCCTGGAGCTTGATCTCCGTCTCGGCGAGCTCGTCGGCCGGGTCGGAGCCGGCCACCACGCCGACCCCGGCGTAGCAGCGGGCCACCCGGCCCTCGACCAGGGCACAGCGCAGCGCGACGCAGAACTCCCCGTCCTCGTTGGCGTCGGTCCAGCCGACCGGGCCGGCGTACCAGCCCCGGTCGATCCCCTCGAGCGCCGGGATCATCCGGGCGGCGACGGCGTGGGGCTCGCCCCCGACCGCCGGGGTCGGATGGAGGAGCCCGGCGAGCTCGATCGCCGCCACCGGCTGGCGCAACTGGGCCCGGACCGGCGTGGCCAGGTGCTGGATGTTGGCGATCGCCACCACCTGCGGCTCGGGCGCCTTGGTCACCCAGACCGACACCGGGAGGAGCGCCGCCTCGATCCGCCGGCTGACGATCTCCTGCTCGGCTCGATCCTTGGCCGAGTGGAGCAGCTGCTCGCCGAGGTGATCGTCGACCGCCGGGTCGGCGCTCCGGCGCGCCGACCCGGCCAGGGCGAGGGTGCTCGCCCGCATCCCCTCCCGCCGGATCAGGAGCTCGGGGCTCGCCGCCACGAAGGCGGCCTCGCCCCGCCCGGCGCAGAAGACGAAGCAGGCGCCGAACGCCTCGCGCAGGACGCCGAACACCGCGGCGACGTCGTGGGCGACCGGCGCGTGGACGTCGACCTCCCGGGCGAGCACCACCTTCTCGAGCTCGCCGGCCCGGATCCGCTCGACCGCCCGGCCGACCGCCGATTCGTAATGCTCGGGCGCCATCGCCCCGCCCACCCGAAACCGCCCCGTGGGATGGGGATCGAGCAGCGGGAGCGGGTCTTCGGAGAGCCGGGCCAGACGCGCCTCGACGTCGGCCAGGAGCGCGGCCGGCGCGTCGTCGGGGCCGGCGAGCACGGCCACGGTGATCCGCACCTCCGCCTCCGTGCGGGCGATCGCCACCGCGGGGACGACGAGCGACGCCGGGGCGAAGGCCGACCAGTGGGGCGAGGACCCGCCGTCCGGCGCGAAGGCGAAGCCCCCGCAGGCGATCAGCCCGCTCCCGGCCGCCTGCGGCGGGTCGGCGATCGCCCCGGCCGCGAGGGCGCGCCAGCGGGCGGCCACCCGCGCGAAGCGGCCCGCCCCCCGGTCCTCGAGGACGGCCGCCCGGCCGATCGCCGCCACCGCCGCCCGGCCGCGGTCGGGCTGCTCGAAGCAGAACCACTCCTCCCCCGGCCGGCGCGAGGCGAAGGCCACGGCCGACGGGTCGACGTCGCTCGGCAACGACCAGGTCAGGCCGACCAGGCACTCTCCTCCCCGGCGGGCGCGCCGGACGCCGCGGGTCAGGCGGTCGGCGAGCCGCTCGGGATCGGGCAGGGCGAAGCGGGGGGCGCGGTCGGTGAGCGTGTCGCGCACGACTACGCGCGTCAGCCGGCCCGGCCGGGCACTCAGGTCTCGCCGCGGCCGCGGGCGATCGCGATCTCGCCGGTGCGCATCATCTCGATCAGGCCGTACGGGCGGACCATCCGCTCGAACGCCTCGATCTTGTCGGTCGTCCCCGTGATCTCGAGGATCACCGACCGCTTGGTGATGTCGACCACCCGACCGCGGAAGATGTCGGTGAACTGCATGACCTCGCCCCGCTGGGCGCCGTCGACGGCGACCTTGAACAGCGCGAGCTCCCGGGTGACCGTCTCGGCCGGCTCGAGGTCGCGGATCTTCAGGACGTTGATCAGCTTGTGCAGCTGCTTGGTCACCTGGTCGATCGGGTGGAGCGCCCCGTCGACGGTCAGGGTGATCCGCGAGACCTGATCGTTGTCGGTCGGGCCGACGGTCAGCGTCTCGATGTTGAAGCCCCGCCGGGCGAAGAGGCCGGCCACCCGGGTCAGGACACCCGGCTTGTTCTCGACGAGGATCGACAGGACGTGGTGGCGGCCGGTGCGCAGGCCGCTGACCGCCTCGAGGTCCTCGAGGCTGAGGAGCTGGTCCTTGGTGCCCGGGTCGCCCATCGCCTCAGCCCACCATGTTCCGGGCCGCCTGGCCCGGAGCGATCATCGGGTAGGTGTTCTCCTCGCGGGTGACCCGGACGTCGACCACCACCGGACCCGGCGTCGCGATCGCCCGGCGCATGTCGGCGACCAGGGTGTGCTTGCTCTCGAAGCGCATGCCCGTCGCCCCGTAGGCCTCGGCCAGCTTGACGAAGTCGGGGAACGAGCCCATGTCGACGTGGCTGTAGCGCCGGTCCCAGAAGAGCTCCTGCCACTGGCGGACCATCCCGAGGTAGCCGTTGTTCATGATGAAGACCTTGACCGGGATCGCGTTCTCCGCGCAGGTCGCCAGCTCCTGGGCGTTCATCTGGATCGAGCCGTCGCCCGAGATGCAGCAGACCAGCTGATCCGGGCAGCCGACCTGGGCGCCCATGGCCGCGGGCAGGCCGAAGCCCATCGTCCCGAGGCCGCCCGAGTTGATCCACCGGCGGGGCTTGGTGAAGCCGTAGTACTGAGCCGCCCACATCTGGTGCTGGCCGACGTCGGAGGTGATGATCGCGTCGCCTCCGGTCGCCTCGAAGAGCGCCTGGACCATGAACTGGGGCTTGATCTCCGCGTCGGTCGAGTCGTCGTAGCGGAGGGGGTGGAGCTCCTGCCAGCCGCCGATCCGCCGCCACCACTCGTCGAAGCGCGACGGGTCGGTCTCGAGCGACCGGTACTCGGTGGCCAGGCGGGGAAGGATGTTCTTGGCGTCACCGACGATCGGGATGTGGGCCGGCAGGTTCTTGGAGATCTCGGCCGGGTCGATGTCGATGTGGATGAACTTCGCCCGCGGGGCGAACTCCGACAGCTTGCCGGTGATCCGGTCGTCGAAGCGGGCGCCGACCGCGCAGATCAGGTCGGCCTCGTCCATCGCGTAGTTCGCCGTCCGGGTTCCGTGCATCCCGAGCATCCCCAGCCACTGCGGGTGGTCGGCCGGAAATCCGCCGAGGCCCATCAGGGTGCAGGTCACCGGGAAGCGGTCGGACGTCGCGAACGCGGTCAGCTCGGCTGCGGCGTTCGCGTTGATCACGCCGCCGCCCGCGTAGACCACCGGCCGGCGGGCGCTGGCCAGCGCCTTCGCCGCCTGGCGGATCTGCTTCTGGTTGCCCTCGGTCGTCGGCTGGTAGCCGGGCAGGCGTACGTCGGTCACCGGCTCGTAGGGGATGTCGGCCCGGGAGAGGTCGGTCGGGATGTCGACGACGACCGGTCCGGGCCGTCCGGTCCGGGCGATGTGGAAGGCCTCGTGGATCGCCCGCGGGATCTCCAGCGGGTGCTGGATCATGATCGAGTGCTTGACCGCCGGCATCGTGATGCCGATCGTGTCGGCCTCCTGGAAGCCGTCGGTCCCGAGCAGGTCGGTCCGGACCTGGCCGGTGATGAACACCACCGGCACCGAGTCCATCATCGCGTCCATGATCGGCGTGACCAGGTTGGTCGCCCCCGGCCCGGAGGTGCCGAGCGAGACGCCGACCCGGCCGGTCGCCTTCGCGTAGCCCTCGGCCGCGTGGCCGCCGCCCGCCTCGTGGCGGACGAGGACGTGCTTGATCCCGGCGTCGTAGAACGCGTCGTAGGTCGGCAGGTTGGCCCCCCCGGGCAGGCCGAACACGACATCGACCCCCTCGGCCTTCAGGCACTCCATCAAGGCTTCGACTGCGCGCATGTGTTCCCTGCGACCTTCCTTCGCCTCACGCCACGACAACACGGGCTGGCCTCGCCAGCCGACCGACCCAGGATAGCGCCTGGCGGAGGCGGTGGACCCGCGCCGCCGGTCAGAGCCGCGGCTGGACCCAGAGGGCCGGGGTCGGGACGATCACCTCGTCCGGGTCGGGGAAGTCGAGCTCCTCGCCGCAGCGGGTGCACACGGCGTCGTAGATGCGGGCCGCCCGGCGGCAGCGCGGGCAGCGGCGGAGATCCTCCTCGGTCTCGTAGCGGTAGACGCACGCCGTGACCAGGCCGACGAACGGGACGATCGCCGAGATCAGGAACCAGACGACGAACGAGCTGCCCTTGTGGCGCCCGACGAGGCCGCCGGCCACGCCGAAGGAGAACGCGATGAACAGGTAGGCCACCGGCCGCGTCCGGCCGGATCTCAGAAGAGGACGTTCAGCGCCCAGATGAGGGCGATGATCGCCACTACGACCGCGACGACGCTGGCAATCGCGATGGCGATGCCGATCACCAAGTGGAGCAGTATCCAGGCGGCGACGAGCAGCACGACCACGGCGATGAACCGGGTCTTCAGCGGCGTGGATGAGCGCGCGTTTTCTTTCATCGACACAGCATAGTAAGTCGGCCGGGTGCGGCCGGCAATACGCGGTCGGCCCCGGCGGGCTGGCCGGGCCCCGGCCGACCAGGCGCCGGTCTGCGCGGCGTCGGGTCCGGCCTCAGAGGCGGGCGGGCTTGCTCGCCGCCCCGGCGACCCGGCCCGGCCGGCGGGCGCCTGGGAGGCGGGTGAGGGTGTAGCGGCGCACCGTCGGGCGCCCGTCCCTCCCCTCCGGGGACCCGACCTGCGGGAAGAGCAGCAGACGCGGGGCTGGGGTGACGGGGGTCGAGCTCATGTACCAATGGTGACGATCGTCGGGCGGCGTGTCATTGGCCGGCTGGCCAAGCTCGGCTCCCGCCGGCTGGACCGGTGGTCGAGGCGGTCGGGGTGGTCGAGGCGGTGCGCGCGAGCGCGAGCGCCGGGCGCATCGCCGGGTCGAGCCGGCGGCGCACCCGCCAGCCGGCCCCGGCGAAGGCCAGGTTGGCCACCGTGGCGAAGCCGCGCTCGTCGGCCCGGAGGGCCAGGAGGAGGTGGGCGACCCGATCGGCGCTCGGCAGGTTCTGCTCGTTGACGCGGACGCAGTAGCAGTGCACCCTCCGACCGCCGCGGCGGACCAGGAGGGCGCCGGCCTCGCCGACCAGCCAGATCCCGAGACGGCCTCGCTCGAGCACGAGCCCGGTGCTCGTGAAGAGCTCGCGCGCCCGGTGGTCGACCAGGTCGCCGAGGAGCCCGAGCGCGCGCTCCTCGGCGGCGGCGTCGGTCCGGGGGCGGGGTCGCACGACGTTGGCTCCCCGGCGGGCGTAGAGCTCGGGGATGACCCAGGCGTGGGCGAGGGCCATCACCGCCACCGGGGCCGAGAGCGGCTGGAGGGCCATGAGCCCGACGGCGGCGCCGACGAAGGGCACTGTGTGGCCGACCGTGCAGGCCGTCCACCGGCGCCCGGCCCGGCCCAGCTCTACCTCGTCGACCAGCCGGCGCCAGCGGACGGCACCGAGCTCTGGGAGCACCTCGCCGCGGGGCGGCTCGGGCGGGGCGAGGGCGGAGCGGGTGGGGCAGTCGGTGCCGGCGGTGCGGGCGGTGCCGGCGCCCGTCGCGGCCTCGCTAGCCACCCGCGATCGGGAGCCGGAGGATCACGAGATCGGCGTCGAGGGGGAGCTCACGGACCTGCTCGGCGTGACCCTCTCCGGTCGAGACCATGCCGAAGTAGCCGCGATCGAGCTCACGACGGAAGGCGTCGACGGCCGCCTCGGTCGCCGCCGCGTCGGCGGTCGTCCATTCCGCCAGGGTCGTGTGGCCGGTCTGATCCATGCGGACGAGTCTTGACACTGTCGACCTCCTGGAGTTGGCGCCTTCCCCTGATGCTACAGGCGTCGACCGGCGGCTCTTGTTCGCTTTCGGGCACCGGCGGGCTCCGGTTCGCCGGCTCCGGCACCTGGCCGGTTCGACGACCACGACGAGCGACCAGCCGGCCGTGCGCCGTCACTTCCCCAGCCGGGAGAGGGTGGCGAAAGCGCGGGGCCCGATTCGACCGGCGCGGATTGGACCGCCAGGGCGCGACGGGACCCAGGCCGTGAGCGCGACACCGTCCGCGGCGACGCGTCGACGTGACGCAGGCACGGGCCGGTGCGGCCAGCGGTACTGAGAAGGGCACGACGGTTCAGTTTGCGTATCGGTGAACACCGAGGTAGCCTGTCGAGGCCTTCCGTTCGGACATGGCCGCGGTGACGGGCTGGCCGTGCCGGGCCGGTGTGGTTGTCGTCGTTGAGAGGAACGGTGAGATGCACCTGTCGCTCCGATCACTGTCTCGTGACCGATGCCTCGCGTTGGGTGTCGCGCTGACGGCCGTGTTGGTCCTCGTGCCGGCTGCCGGGGCGGCGGTGTTGCAGGTCAGCTCCGATCCGTTTACGCAGTCGACGTGCCGCGCGTCAACAACGACCAACCATCAGACGGAGGTCGAGCCGGACACGTTTGCCAGTGGCTCGACGATCGTGGCGGCCTATCAGGTCGGACGCATCTATGACGGAGGTGCGTGTGCGATCGGATGGGCGACATCAACGAACAACGGCACCACTTGGAGCAGTGGTCTTCTACCCGGCATCACCAAGTGGGCCGGTGGTGGACCGAACGATCGCGCGACGGACGCGTCCGTCGCCTACGATGGCCGCCACAACGTGTGGCTGATCTCGTCGCTGACGCTGCTCGAAGCCGGTGGCGTGCATGGCAACGCGGTCGTGACGAGTCGCTCGACCGACGGCGGCCTGACGTGGAGCGCCCCGTTCACAACGGCGACCGGTGGCGATCTGGACAAGAACTGGATCGTCTGCGACAACACCGCGAGCAGCCCGTTCTACGGCCGCTGCTACACGCAGTGGGACAACCACGGTGCCGGCAACCTCCTGCAGATGAGCACCTCGACCGACGGTGGTCAGACGTGGTCGGCGCCAGCGACCAACAACACCGGCGTGATCGGCGGCCAGCCCGTCGTGCGGCCTGACGGCACGGTCATCGTGCCGATCGCCAACGCCAACGAGACAGCCATCGGCGCGTTCAACTCGAGTAACGGCGGTGCGAGCTGGAGTGCCACGACCACGATCGCGACGGTCCGCCACCACACGGTCGCGGGAGGTCTGCGCGAGGGGCCGCTGCCTTCGGCGGAGATCGACGCTGGCGGGACGGTGTACGTGGCGTGGACCGACTGCCGGTTCCGGCAGTCCTGCAAAGCCAACGACATTGTTATCAGCCATTCGCTCAATGCGACGGGCACGAGCTGGTCGCCGGTCACGCGCATCCCCATCGACGCTACCGGCAGCGGCATCGACCACTTCATCCCGGGCCTCGCCGTCAACAGGGTCACGTCGGGCACCACGGCGCAGATCGGCCTGACGTACTACTTCTATCCGACGGGCACCACCCAGCTGGGCGTCGGGTTCATCTCCTCCGCGAACGCCGGCAGCACGTGGAGCGCGCCGCAGACGCTCGCCAGCGGTATGACCTCGACATGGGCGGCGACGACGAGCCAAGGCCGAATGGTCGGAGACTACATCTCCACTTCCTACGGCTCTGACAACCTCGCGCACGGGGTGTTCGCCACCGCCTCAGCTCCGACGTCAGGGAGCAGCTGCAGCTCGGTCGTAGACAACTGCCGAGAGCCCATGGACACGTTCGTAGCGGGCCTCGCAGCCGGTGGCAGCGCCTCCGGCGCGGACTCCGCGGTCCTTTTCTCCGGAAACGGTGGCGCCAACGCCAACAACCTCTGGAACGTCGTCGATAACAACGGATCCCAGCACCGCGAGTGACACATTTTTGCTGTCGCGCGGTATCCCGCGATCTGACGCCTCAGGATCGGTTTCCGCGCGCCGTGGGCCGTGCACCGTGCACCGTGCGATGCTGAGGCGCCTTCCGGATTGGCGGGAGCCCTCTCGCGGGACCCACCCGCAGGTCCGATCGGTCGCGGCCGTCGGGCGTGGAAGCCACTAGCCTCGATTGACCAGTAGGGGTTTGCCGCGGCGGTTCTGAAACGTCCGCCTGAGCGGGCAGGATGGGTGTTGCGAGGCACCTATCGAGCCGCTCAGGAGGTTCACCTTGAAGGTGATGGGACGTTCCAGGATTCAGACGGTAGATGTTGTGGCGGACGCGACGGGGTTGTCGTCGCGGGCGGGCACGGCGTTGCTGGCGCTTGTGGCGGGCCGGCTCGGGCTTGTGGGCGGCTTGTCGGCGGCGTTGGCGGGGACGCGGGAGCGTCGTTCGGGGCATGATCCGGGCCGGGTTTTCGCGGATCTCGCGGTCGTTGTCGCCGATGGCGGGGAGTGCGTTTCGGATCTCGCGGTGTTGCGCGGCCAGCCGGCGTTGTTCGGGGATGTCGCGTCGGTCTCGACCGGGCGGCGGGTGATGCTCTCGATCGGCGAGCACGAGCTCGCTGGGATTCGCGGGGCGCGCGCCGTCGCGCGGGCGCGGGCTTGGAAGGCGGGGGCGGCGCCGGAGCGGGTCGTGCTGGAGTTCGACGCGACGCTGGTCGCGGCGCATTCGGAGAAGGAGCGGGCGGCCGGTCATTACAAGGGCGGCTTCGGCTTTCACCCGCTGCTCGTGACGTGCGGCCGCGAGACGCTCGTCGGGGTCCTGCGGCCCGGGAACGCGGGGGCCAACAACGCCGCCGATCACCTCCGGGCGCTGGACTTGGCGCTCGATCAGTTGCCCCAGGAGGCGCTGGACGGCGTGATCATCGCCCGCGCCGATTCGGCTGGTGCGAGCCACGACTTCGCGGCGGCGTGCCGCGAGTGCGACTAGTAAGACCTGTTGCAGAATGCAAACACGGCCGTGTGGTCGGCGGACCGGGACACCCGCGCAGTCCAGGCCGTACGTCCTGTGGACGTTGACAACAACTAGTGCGCGGACGATCCTCGAGCACCGCGCGGCTGAGGGTTCCACGCTGACAACCTCCACGTAGCCCGATGTGACCGGCGTCCTACCGGCGACAGTCACTGTCGCCTTAGGCCGTCTCGACGGGCCCGGCTTCGTACCAGCACTCCGGTGACGATCACTCCTGCGAGTGCCGCGACCAGGCCGACACCTGGGCACGAGTGCATCTGCATTCGCGGGCTTGCGAGGGACGTGGGCTCGACTGCGGCTGATGCATCATGATCGTCCGCTGACGACTCGAAGCCGTTGCTCGGCTTCCTCGGTTGCGCCCGGGCAGTGTTGCCACTGAACGGACCGGTGACGATGTGCTGCACGCGATACTTGCCTGACTCAAAGTACTTCCGGCTTCCGCTGATCTCGTCGTAGCCGAGGACCCGGACACGCATGTAGGCCTCGGGGGTGGCGGTGAGTAGCCGCTCGAGCTGTGTCTCACGCTCGTCCGTTCGATCCACGCCGATGGCAGCGACCAGCCTGGGATTGACGTGGTCCCACATGGTCGGACGAAGGTCGAGGCGGACGATCCGACTCACTCCCGGCGCCAATCGCATGACCTTGCCGGGAGTTGGGATGCCGACCGACTGGCTGGTATGCCGCAGCGTAGCCTCGTTGTAGGCAACAACGGATTGGCCGAAAAAGACTCGGACGTCGAGGCTAACATCGATCACGGCCCTTCGGCGACTGCGATTCTCAAACTTGACTCGGTAGACGGTCCCGTGTGCGCTCGTCAGTCGGCTGACAGAGTCATTGAATGCCAATCGCGGCACCAACACTCGGTACTGCATCCACCAGAGCGCAAGGGAGAAGGCCAGGCCGACCAAGCCACCGGCGGTTATCCCTAGCCAGTCCATTCGGCCGATGATGACGGATGGTCCGCGCGAGCACATTCCGCCCGGCAGACACGTCAACACGGTCGAGCGCGACATTCCGTGCCTTTGGAAGCTGCCCGTATCCGCCGAGCGGCCTCGCGCGCCAGGCCGCTTCGGTCCTCAGGTCCGTTGGCTTCAAGAGCGCGTCCAGTTCGGGACGCTAAACCATTGCTGCACCGTCTCAATCGGCGCACGACGGTCCGGATATCCGGTGCGCCGACCGCGGGATCAAGCCGGTCGTCCGGGGCCCACGCGGCGAGTTACGCCGTGGCCCGCTCCCGCTTCTATGGAAACGTAGCCGCCCACCGTCGGCGGCGAAGAGGCTCGGATCGGACGAAGACCAAGTCGGCGAGTCGAGACGACTCGACTCCTCCTTCGCCAGCCAGGAGCAGGCGTCCGACGCCGGCGCGGCCGCGGTAGCGAACGTCGTCCGCTGCGGGCGTGTGGTCGGGCCGAAGCGCGACGCTCCCTTCCCGCGGCGAGAGCGGGCGCGCCGGATTCCGTGCTTCTGGCGATACCCGGACGGCAACGTAGCGCGGCCCGTCTGCCCGGCTCCATGTTGTGCGAGTACAGCGACACTCCGGCTTCCGGGTGTGCGGACGGTCGTGTCCGTGGCCAATCGGGAGGCGGCGGAGTCATTTGAAGATCACAGCGCGCTGGATCTAGTCGCGACGGTGGGGAGCGGCGGTGCGGCGAAGGCCGAAGACCGCCCTTCTCGACGCCGACTTCGGTGCGCCGGGGCGGCACGGAATCTCGCCTGCAGGACGGGAACACTGACATCGAGTTACAAGGACGCGCTGTTGCCAACCAGCCACGGGAGGGCGGCCCCGGCCTGACGACGAGGAGCTCGTCGACCCTCGGCCGCTCGGTCGGCATCGAGGATCCGCGCTCGCCGACGCGGCCTTCAGCGGGACCTACCAGCCGTGGGTGCGCTTCGTGACTGACCTCGCCGCCAAGCGCGGGGTCGGCGGGACGCCCACGGTGCTCGTCGCCGGCATCGCGGTCCCTGCGAACCCGCAGACGATCGCCGCCGCGGTCGCGGAGCCCCCCTGAGCGTCGGGGCTCCCCGCCCGGGGTACGAGTTGTCGCGGGTAGCTGAGCGCCGGTGCCGGCTCCCCTACGCCCAGCGCCGGTGCCGGCTCCCGGCGCCGCGGTGCCGGCTCGCCCAGCGGCGGTGCCGGCTGCCGAGCACGCGCGTGGCGCCGGGCGTTCGTCAGCGCCTCGCCTAGGGCTCGACGAGCTTGCCCTCGCCTTCGAGATTCACGGTCGCGAACTGCTCGCGCGCGGCAGGCAGCCCGATCTTGCTGGTGAACGGCTGCTCCCTGGTGACGTAGACGGCCATCGTCTTGAACGTCAGGCCAGACCCGGGCGCGATCCACATCTCGGGGATGACCAGCGTGAGGGTGATGACGTGCAGGTCTGCGACGTCCGCGACCGTCACGGTCACCTCGGTGCCGAGCGCGGTGTCGAGCGTCTGGATGTCGTCGCCCGAGAAGGTCTGGTCGTCGCCTTTGAGGCCGCGGTAGGAGAAGCTCGGCGAGCCGTCGATGCCGGTCGTCGAATAGCTGATCTGGGTCCCATCCCCGCTCACCTCGTAGGTGTTGGGCTCAACGAGCGTCTTTAGATCCTGGGCCATCGTGCTCCTATTCGGGTCGTGCGGTGTGCCGCGGTTTCCCGAGGCAATAGGTCACCCGCCGTAGGGGTCCAGGTCAACGTCGGCGATCGTCTGGGTGCCCGCCGAGGCCCGGCGCGCGGATCAGCCCGGTCCTCGCGCGCGGCCGCGCGCGCCCTAGTAGCCGCGCCTAGACCTAGTAGCCGCGCCTAGACCTAGCGGGCGGCGCCAGCGGGTGCTCGAGGTGCACGATCGTCTGGTTTCCCCTCCGCGTCCTCGACCGTCGATCGTCACTCCTCGGACGGCGTCTCGCCGGTCGCGACCATGATCCGCCGGGGACGTCGACCATGCGCCTCCGGTCCTCTCGGGCTTGCCCGGCGCATCGAGGCCGATGACGAGAACGCCGACGCGATCGTCGCAGCCGATCCCGGTGAGAACGAGCCGCTCGGCGACCGCCGTGAGCGCTGCGGGCGGGCTCCGGCCGTTCGCCGGTAAGCGAGCTCGCGCGCCCGGGACCACGTGCGCGCCGGTTCCTCGGTGCGCAGCCTGCTCGGCTACTTCGAGGTCGGCATCGACGCCTTCCACCACGCGGTCTATGCCATCAGCACCAGCCTTGCCCACGAGAGCCTCGATCACCGACACGGATAGGCGTCACGCCGACAGCCAGCAAGATCGCCGGCGCGCCGCGCCGGCGGTGATGACAGAGCATCGCCACCGGTGCGACGATGGCCCTCCAGCGCTACCCCATCGTCTCGCGCAGCTTCGCGAGCGAGGCCGCTTCGATCCATCGCACGCGCTCGGCGCTGATCCGAGCTGCTCGCCCAGCTCGCCGAGCGTCGACTCGGGCCCCTGAAGACCGAAGCGCAGATGATCGTCCGCTCACGCTCGTTGACGATCGCGAGCACCCGGGGCAGCTGCTCGAGCTCGATCTCGCGCGGACGCGATCGAATGCCTCGCTGGCCCTCGGGACGTCGAGTAGCTCACCGAGGGTGATGCCGGCATCGGGGTCGCCGCCGACATGCTCCTCGAGCGAACGCGGACTGCGCTCGGCCGCCGATCAGGCTTTCGACCTGCGCGCGCGGCAAGCCAATCGTCGCCGCGATTCGCCTACGGCCACGCGCACACCACGATGACAACGGCCTTCGCCGCGCCGTCAACACTCATCTGCCAAGCACCAACTCCGCGCAGCGCCTCGACCTGCGCCCTCGCGACGACCTTCCATTCGCGATTGCCCCGCAGCCGCAAGGGTTCGCATTGCACGAGCTCATCGATAACCGTCTCGTCTCCCACGTGCAGCCGCAGGCGCAAGTTGCCGACCCATAATTCTCGCTCACAGACCCCACCTCACGAGTTCTCTACAACTCGCGCTGCGCCCAGGCTGCTCTCGAGGTCGATGCGGGCATCTCTGGCGAGCCTCCCAGCGCTATCGCTGCGGACGAAATCCAGGATGGAGCGACGCCTGAAGCCGCGCTCCTGCATGGCGCGGCGGAAGCGAGCGCCACTCCGGCGGGCGCGTTTGCTCATCGTCCGCCGCCGCTGCGGCTACTGCAGAGTCCGGTCCGAACCGTACTCTGGTGCGTGTGGCCGAATCGCCACGCTCGCGCACCTCGCGGTGATTCCGGCCGAGAAGCTCGTCCGGTATGCGCTTGATCCCGCGCATCCCCGCGGATGCCACAAGGCCCGTGTGTTCTCCGCCGCGCTGGACATCGGACGAGAGGACTGGCGCTACTTGCGGGAACAGCTCTACGGTGGCGTCCTCGACGCCCCGGTCCGGGGAATGCGGATCACCCGTTCGGTGTTCTGTACGACGTGGTCGTGCTGGTCGACGGCCTGAACGGCACGACCGCTCCGGTCGCAACGATCTGGCTTCGTCGATGGCGAACATCCGCCGCGCCTGGTCTCCACCTCGGTGGACATCCCATGAACGAGTGGCAGAATCTCTTCTGATGGCCACCAGACATCGACATGTCGCGCTCGACGCGGTCGAGTTTCTGACCGAATCGGGTCGCTGGCCCACCGGGACGGTCGGCACCGTCATCGAAGCGGACGAGCGGCGCGCGCTCGTGGAGATCGCGGACGAGCGCGGCCACGCGCTCGACTTCGTCAGCTCGCCGCACGATGCGGTGGTCGCGGCGAGCCCGCACGCTTCGCCCGCGGCCTCGTAGAGCCCGCCGGTCGCGTCAGGCCTTAGACGCCTCCTCCGCGATAAGCGAGCAAGCCCCGCGCCGCCAAATCACGCTCGGAACGGACGAGTCTCGACACTCTCGTGCTCCGTCGGCCGGGCGCCCTCTCCCTGCTGGCCAACAGAAGCGCGCCGCGCAAACGCCAGGGGCGACCGGAGCTCGTCCGGAGCGGAGCGCGACGGCGACCCGAACCAGGCGCTGCTTTCGCGGAGTCGGCCTGCGACCAGTACCCGCAATCGTGATCCGTGTATTACGTTGCCGGGCCGTAGTCCAGGTCGCGGGGCCGGCCGGGGCCTTCTGTCTCGGGTTCGGAAACCGCGGTCGGGTCGTTGACGATCCGGTCGTAGTTGAGCCGCATCAGCTCGATCACGTCGCGGACGTCGGCGTCCGCGTCGATCCGCCGCACCGCCGGGCCGGCCTTGCCCGGAAAGACCGGGTGCTCGAGGATTCTATTCTGCTCCTTGAGCTCGAACCAGACGTCGTTCGGAAAGGCGAAGTGGGCGGTGTCGTCGCCGTGGAGGTGGCCGAGCTCGCGGCGTCCCACCCTGAACGCGAGTTCGCCCCGCCGCCCATAGGCGGTCTCGACCCCGGGCCACGCCGCGACCGCTTCCGTGATCTGTTCGCTCGGCCTTTGCATGCTGATCATTGTGCCTCGGGATGAACCGGAACGCGAGCCGCGCCTCCACCCGCGTCTCGGTATGGGTCGCGCTTGGTGAGGCATCCGGCCGGCGCCGTCGAGGGCCCGTCGGCGCACCATCTCGATATGGGCGTTGAGGCTGCGGAACTCGTCGGCGGCCCGCAAGGCTAGGGCCTCGTGGGACCGTCGGGTCGATGCGCAGCAGCACCTGTTTGCGGCCATGGCTCACGTATCGAGCGTCCCGGTGTTGACGACCGGGGACGCCGGTTGGTCGCCGCAGAGCACGACCAGCAGGTTGCTCACCATCGCCGCTGGGCGTTCCTCGTCGAGGTCGACGATGCCGCGCTCGTTCAACCGAGCCAGGGCCAGTTCGACCATCCCCACGGCGCCCTCGACGATGCGAGAGCGCGCTGCGACGACGACGTTGGCCTGCTGCCGGCGAACCATGGCCTGGGCGATCTCCGAGGCGTAGGCCAGATGACTGATGCGCACCTCCACGATCTCCACACCGGCGATGACCCGCTCGGCCACCTCCTGGGCGAGCTCTCCGGCGACGACGTCGGTCGACCCGCGCAACGACGTGCCCTCGCCCGTGGAATCGTCGTACGGATGGGTGGTCGCGACATGGGTCTCGAAGTTCCTGACCCGAACGCTCAGGTTCCGCCGGTCCGCGAGCGGCAAGATCCACCACAGGCCGGGGCGGCGTACGGTGCCGACGTAGCTCCCGAAGAACCGCACAAACCTTGGTGTCGCCGGGTGACACGATGACGAGCGGGGTCAAGATGACCGGTGCGGCCAAAGCTATCGCGAACGCGGCGACCGAGCCGGTCGGCCAGGAGAATGGTCGCGGCGATGCAGGCGGCGGCGGCGAGCCCGCCGAACAGCCGCCGATGGCCCACGCCGGGCGCTCGTGGATTTCGACGCGGGTCCCCGAATGCCCGACCGGAGTCGCCTCGGGCTGGCGGTATGGCGACTGCGCAGTCGACGACAGCCTTGCGCTTGCCGCCACGCGCCCGAAGGAGCACGGCCGAAGCCCCGCCGCCCCGGCGCCCGCCCGGCTCAGACGCCGAGTTGCTCGTGGACGAGCCGGGTGACCTCGCCGCCGTCGGCCCGTCCATGCGTCTCGCGCATGACCGCACCGATGATCGCCCCGATCGCCTTGGCGTTGCCCGCCCGGATCTTCTCGGCGGCGTCGGGGTTGGCCGCGATCGCCCCGGCGACCACCCCGGCCAGCTGATCGGCGTCGCCGAGGGCACCAAGCCCCCGGTCGGCGACGATCGTCCTGGGGTCCCCCCCTCGGGCCACCAGTTCCTCCAGCACCTCCTTGGCCGCCTTCTGGGTCACCTCGCGCCCCGCGACCAGCTCGACCAGCTCGGCGAGCGCCCGGGGCTCGACGCGCGACTCGGCCGGGTCGGCGTCGCCGAGGTGGCGGACGAGCTCCCCGGTCACCCAGTTGGCCAGCGGCTGGGCGTGGGAGGTGTGGGCGACGGCCGCCTCGAAGAAGTCGCCGAGGTCGGCCCGGAACCCGAGTTGGTGAGCGCTCTCGGCCGAGAGGCCGGCGCCCGCCTCGAGGCGGGCCGCCCGGGCCGCCGGGAGCTCGGGCATCGCCGCCGCCGCGGCGTCGAGCATCTCCTCGGTGATGGCGATCGGGATCAGGTCGGGCTCGGGGAAGTAGCGGTAGTCGTGGGCCTCCTCCTTGGAGCGGAGCGAGCTGATCCGGTCGGTCACCGGGTCGTAGTGGAGCGTCTCCTGCTCGACGGCCCCCCCGGACGCGATGATCGCCCGCTGGCGGGCGATCTCGGCGTGGACCCCCCGCTCGAGGAAGCGGAACGAGTTCATGTTCTTGAGCTCGGTCTTCGTCCCGAGCACGTCGGTCCCGGCCGGCCGGACCGAGACGTTGGCGTCGCAGCGGAGCGACCCCTCATCCATGTTCACGTCGCTGACCCCGAGCCGGCGCAGGGTGGCCCGGAGCAGGCCGAGCCACTCGCGGGCCTGCTCGGGCGAGCGGACGTCCGGCTCGGTGACGATCTCGACGAGCGGCGTCCCGCCGCGGTTGAAGTCGACGACGCTCTCCTGCGACCCGTGGATCCGCCCGCCGCCGCCACCGGCGTGGATCAGCTTGGCGGCATCCTCCTCGAGGTGGACGCGGTGGATGCGCACGCCGGCGAGCGAGCCGCCCCGGCAGAGGGGCTCGTCGTACTGGGAGATCTGGTAGCCCTTGGGCAGGTCGGGATAGAAGTAGTTCTTGCGGTGGAAGATCGACCGCGGGGCGAGCTCGCAGTCGAGGGCCATCCCGATCATCAGGCCGAAGTGGATCGCCCGGGCGTTGATCGTCGGCAGCGTTCCGGGCAGGCCGAGGCAGACCGGGCAGGTCCGGGTGTTCGGCGGCTCGCCGAACGAGAGCCCGCAGGCGCAGAACATCTTCGTCGCCGTCAGCAGCTGGACGTGGATCTCGAGGCCGATCACCGGCTCGAGCTCGACCGCGACGCCCGGGGCGCCGGACCCGCCGGCCCCGCCGGCCCCCCCGGCCCCCCCGGCCCCGCCGGCCCCGCCGGACCCACCGGCCCCGCCGACCCCGCCGGACCCGCCGGCCCCGGTCATCCGCGCACCCGGCCCGAGTCGAAGGCGAGGACCCGCTCGAGGGCATGGGCGGCGTCGAGGATCCGGTTCTCGCTGAACGCCGGCCCGGCGATCTGGAAGCCGGTCGGCAGCGGCGGCCCGCCGCCGGGCGGCTCGGCCAGCCCGTTCGGGATCGAGATGGCCGGGATCCCGGCGAGCGACATCGGGACGGTGCAGGCGTCGTTGAGGTACATCGAGAGCGGGTCGTCCGTCTTGGCCCCGAGCTCGAAGGCGACCGACGGGCTGGTCGGGGTGACGATCAGGTCGAAGCGGGTGAACGCCTCGCGGAAGTCGTCGGCGATCTTCGTGCGGACCCGCTGAGCCCGGCCGTAGTAGGCGTCGTAGTAGCCGCTCGACAACGCGTAGGTCCCGAGCATGATCCGGCGCTTGACCTCGTCCCCGAACCCGTCGGCCCGGGTGCGGGTGTACATCGAGATCAGGTCGGTCGCCCCGGCGGCCCGGCGGCCGTAGCGGACGCCGTCGTAGCGCGCGAGGTTGGATGAGGCCTCGGCCGGGGCGAGGACGTAGTAGGCGGAGAGGCCGTGGGCGGCGTGGGGGAGCGTGCACGTCTCGACGATCGCCCCGAGCTCGCGGGCCCGCTCGAGCGTGGCCGCGAAGGTGGCGAGGACGCCGGGCTCGATCCCGGCGCCGGAGAACTCGTCGGGGACGCCGAGGCGCAGGCCGTCGAGGCGGACCCGCTCGGGTAGGGCGATCGCCTCCGGGAAGGCCAGCGAGGTCGAATCGCACGGGTCGCGCTCGCCGACCATGTGGCGGAGGAGGAGGGCGGCGTCGGTCACGTCGCGGGCGAACGGCCCGGCCTGGTCGAGCGAGGAGGCGAAGGCGATCATCCCGTAGCGGGAGACCGCTCCGTAGGTCGGCTTGAGGCCGACGATGCCGCAGAGGGCGGCCGGCTGGCGGATCGACCCGCCGGTGTCGGTGCCGATCGCCCAGGGGACGAGGCCGGCGGCCACGGCGGCCGCGCTCCCCCCGGACGATCCGCCGGGCACCCGGCGGGGATCCCAGGGATTCAGCGACGGTCCGAAGGCCGAGTTCTCGGTGGAGGACCCCATCGCGAACTCGTCCTGGTTGGTCTTGCCGAGGAGCGGCGCTCCGGCGGCGGCCAGGCGGTCGACGACGGTCGCCGAGTAGGGCGGCCGGTAGCCCTCGAGGATGCGCGAGCCGGCCTGGCTCGGGACCCCGTCGGTGCAGAAGAGGTCCTTGATCCCGAGCGGCACCCCGCCGAGCGGCGTCCCCGGGACGGCCGGCGGGGCCTCCCCGGCGACCCAGGTGAAGACGTTCAGCTCGTCGGCGACCGCCCGCTCCCGGTAGGCGTCGAAGAGCTCGGCCGGGTCGAGCTCGCCGGTCGCGAGGCGCCGCGACGCCTCGAGCGCCGAGAGGCGGGTCGGGTCGCCGGTCATGCCTGCGGGCTCGGCACGGCGAAGCCCCCGTCGACCACGGCCGGCGCGGCGGCCAGGGCGATCTCGCGCGGGAGCGACGGACGCGCCTCGTCCGGGCGCAGGGCGTTGCTCACCTCGACGACATGCGAGGTCGGCGGGACGCCCTCGAGGTCGAGCTCGCCGATCTTCTCGATGTGCTCGAGCACCTTGCTGAGCTCGCCGGTCATCCGCTCGACCTCCGGCGGGGAGAGCTCGAGGCGGGCGAGGCGGGCGACGTGGAGGACGGCGGCGCGGTCGATCATGGCTGGAGCTTGACCGAGATGCCCCGGCTCGGGCGCTCGTCGCGGAGCGAGAGCCACCCGGCCAGCGCGACGAGGAAGGCGCCGGCCAGCCCGACCCAGGGCCCGGCGCACCGGTCGAGCGACCCGGCCGGCGGAACGAGGAGGCGCACCCCGATCGCCACCGCGGCGACGGCCCCGAGGAGCGTGGTCCAGACGGCGAGCGCGACCGGGAGGGCCGGGGAGTCGCGGGTCAAAGTGACCCAGGTGAGCGCCGGGGCGGCGAGGGCGGCCGGGGCGATGAGGATCCAGGTCACGGCGAACGCGCTCCAGGCGTCGAGGTTCCCGCTGGGAAACTGGTACCAGGGGAGGAACAGGGCGGCGCCGAGCAGGAGGCCGCTCGGGGCGGCGAGGAGCTCGCCGAGGCGCAGGCGGTGGAGGGCGGCCTTCATCGGCGCCGAAGCCTAATCTCTCGGGGGCGCCGGCGGCCGGGTCCGGGCGGCGAGCAGGGTGTTGCGCAGCAGGCAGGCGATCGTCATCGGCCCGACCCCGCCGGGGACGGGGGTGATCGCCCGGGCGACGGGGGCGACCGCGTCGAAGTCGACGTCGCCGGCCAGGCCGTCGGCGAGCCGGTTCATGCCGACGTCGATCACCACGGCGCCCGGCTTGACCCAGTCGCGGCCGACCATCCGCGGGCGGCCGACCGCGGCGATGAGGACGTCGGCCCGGGCGCAGACGGCCTCAAGATCGCGGGTGCGCGAGTGGCACATGGTCACCGTGGCGTTGGCGGCGAGGAGGAGCTGGGCCATCGGCTTGCCGAACAGGTTCGATCGGCCGACGACGACCGCCTCGGCGCCTTCGAGCTCGGCGTCGACGCTGGCCAGGAGGTCGAGGACCCCGGTCGGCGTGCACGGGCGCAGGCCGGGCGAGCCCTGGGCGAGGAGGCCGGCGTTGATCGGGGTCAGGCCGTCGACGTCCTTGGCCGGGTCGATCAGCGCGGTCAGGGTCGGGCCGTCGAGGTGGGCGGGGAGCGGGAGCTGGAGGAGGATCCCGCTGACCGCCGGGTCGGCGTTCAGGGCGGTGAGCCGGGCGGCGAGCTCGTCGTATCCGGTGCCGGCGGCCAGGCGGTGGTCGAAGCCGGCGATGCCGGCCTCGGCGCAGGCCCGCTGCTTGGCGGCGACGTAGACGGCCGAGCCGGGGTCGTCGCCGACGAGGACCGTCGCCAGCCCGGGTGGGTGGCCGGTCGCGGCGGTGAACTCGGCGACCCCCCGGGCGACCTCGGCGCGGACCGCGGCGGCGACCGCCCGGCCGTCGATGACGATCGCGCTCACCGGCCGGTCACCGCTTCGTGACCGGGGCCTCGGCGATCAGGCGCTTCTCCTGGCCGGAGGCGAAGCGGACGCTGAACGTCCCGCCGGCCGGGTCGGTCCCGGTGACGACGCCGTCGCCGAACGCCGCGTGGATGACGTCGTCGCCGATCCGGAACTCGAGCCGCGGCGCCCCGCCGCTCCCCCGGGACGCCTTCGGCCAGCCGCCGCCGGCCGATGCCCAGGTCGTCTCGCGCAGGACCGACCCCCGGCGGTGTTCGGGACCACCGCCGCCCTGCTCGTCGGTCAGCGCGGCCGGCACCTCGTCGAGGAACCGGCTGCGCAGGCCCCCCGCCTGGCGGCCGAACAGCATCCGGCTGCGCGCGTGGGTCAGGTAGAGCCTCACCTTCGCCCGGGTGATGCCCACGTAGTAGAGGCGGCGCTCCTCCTCGAGCGCACCCTCGTCGAGCGCCCGGGAATGCGGGAAGACCCCCTCCTCGCAGCCGGTGATGAACACGAACGGATACTCGAGTCCCTTGGCGTTGTGGAGGGTCATCAGGGTGACCAGCCCGCCGTCCTCGCGGGCGTCGCTGTCGGCGACGAGCGCCACCTGCTGGAGGAAGGCGTCGAGCGTCCGGGCGGCCGGGTCGGCCGCCGCATCGAACTCCCGGGCCTGGCCGACCAGCTCCTCGAGGTTCTCCAGGCGGCCCTGCGCCTCGAAGGTGCGCTCGGCCTCGAGCGCCTCGATGTAACCCGACCGGTGAAGCGTGCTCGCGAGGAGCTCGCCGACGCCCAGCCCCTCCTCGGCCCGGGTCCGGAGCTCGATCATCGTGTCCATGAAGCGCCCGAGCGCATTGATCGCCGCCTTGCCGAGCCCCGGCACCTGTGCCGGCCGGGCGGCCACGTCCCAGACGCTGACGTCGAGCGTCTCGGCGTAGGCGAGCACGCGGGAGAGCGAGGTCTGGCCGATGCCCCGGCGGGGCGAGTTGGCCACCCGGGTGAAGCTGCTCTGATCGGCCGGGTTGGCCAGGAGCGAGAGGTAGGCGATGGCGTCCTTGATCTCGGTCCGGTCGTAGAACTTGGGACCGCCGATCACCTGGTAGGGGACGTCGGCGGCCACCAGCGCCTCCTCGAGCACGCGGGACTGGGCGTGCGTCCGGTAGAACACGGCGATGTCCGAACGGCTCTCGCCCTCGTCGACGAGCCGCTCGACCTCCCCGAGCAGGAAGCGCGCCTCGGCGCGCTCGTCGCCGAGGACCCGCACGTTGACCGGGTCCCCGTCCCCGAGGTCGGTCCACATCGCCTTCTGGATCGCGCCGCGGTTGTTGGCGATGACCGCGTTGGCGGCCTTCAGGATCGTCTGCGTAGAGCGGTAGTTCTGCTCGAGCTTGACCACGTGGGCGTCGGGAAAGTCGTCGCAGAAGTCCAGGATGTTGCGCACGTCGGCGCCGCGGAAGCTGTAGATCGACTGTGAGTCGTCACCGACCACGGCGAGGTTGCGATGCCCGCTGGGCGAGCCGGCCTCGCCCCGAGCGGCGGCCCCGGCGAGCAGCGTCAGCCAGCGGTACTGGGCGTGATTGGTGTCCTGGTACTCATCGACGAGTACGTGCCGGAAGGTCGACTGGTAGCGCTCGCGCACCTCATCCGAGGTGCGCAGGAGGTCGACGGCGCGAAACAGGAGGTCGTCGAAGTCCATCGCGTTGCTGCGGACGAGATGGCGCTGGTAGTCCGCGTATACGTCGGACACCATCCGCTCGAACTCGGAGCCCGCCCGCTCGGCATAGCTCTCGCAGGAGAGGAGGCGGTTCTTGGCGTCGGAGATCTGGTTGTGGATGCCGGACGGGGCGTAGCGCTTCGGGTCGATGCCCAGGTCGTCGAGGCAGCGCTTGACCAGGCGGCGGGAGTCCGACTGGTCGTAGATCGTGAACTGGCGCTTGTAGCCGAGCTGGTCGGCGTGGGCTCGGAGCATCCGGGCGCAGGCGGAGTGGAACGTCATCACCCACATCCCGCGGGTGCTCCGCCCGAGCAGGAGCTCGACCCGCTCGCGCATCTCCTGGGCCGCCTTGTTGGTGAACGTGATGGCGAGGAGCTCGTCGGCGCGGATGCGGCCGCTGTGGACGAGGTAGGCGATCCGGTGGGTGAGGACGCGGGTCTTGCCGCTCCCGGCGCCGGCGAGGATGAGGAGCGGCCCGTCGCCGTGGGTGACCGCGTCCCGCTGGGGCGGGTTGAGGCCGTCGAGGAGCGCCTCGATGCGCTCGTCCTGAACCGTGTCCGCCATCCCCTTGAGGATAGAGGCGGGGTCGGCGTCATATCGTGGGGCGATGGGCCTCTGCGACGAAGTCCGCGCCCATTGCGCCGAGCGGGTCGCCGGGGCGAGCTGGGTGACCATCGACGCCGACGCCCTCGCCCGGTGCGATCCTCATCCGGAGCGGCTTCGGGTCGGCCGACCGCCCGGCGCGGAGCGGGGGGCGCCGGGCGCGGCCACGCTCGACCCGCGCTGCCACTACCTCGAGGGCGACGCGGACGGGGTGGCCGCCTACATCCTGGCGCTCGACGCGGTCAACTTCGGCTCGGGCTGGTTCCCGACGCTCCGCAAGCGGGCCGGGTGGAGCGGTTACGAGACGATCGCCGGGGGGCTGGCCGACCGCTTCCGGCTCGACGGGAAGTGGAGCAACGACGAGCTGCGCCGGATCGGGACCGAGGAGCTCGGGCGGATCCTCGGCCAGCCGGCCGACCACGAGCTGATCGCCCTCTACGCCCAGGCGCTCCGTTCGCTCGGCCGGTTCCTTGGCGACCGGACCGCGCTCGACCTGGTCGCCGCGGCCGGGGGGAGCGCCGAGCGGCTGGCGGAGATGCTGGGCGGCGGGATGGCGATGTTCGCCGACGTGGGCTTCTACAAGCGGGCCCAGATCACGGCGTCCGACCTGGCGCTGGCCGGGGTGGCCGAGTTCTCCGACCTCGACCGGTTGACGATCTTCGCCGACAACGTCGTCCCCCACGTCCTGCGCTGCGAGGGGATCCTGCGCTACGACGCGGGCCTGGCCGCGGAGATCGACGCCGGCCGCCCGCTGCGCCCGGGGCCGGCCGAGCGGGAGATCCGAGCCGCCGCCGTGCACGCGTGCGAGCTCCTCGCCGCCCGGGTCGGGGTGGCGCCGCGGATCCTCGACGGCTGGCTGTGGAACCGCGGACGGGCGCCGGCGTACAAGGCCCGGCCGCGTCACCGCTGCCGGTGCGTCTGGTACTAGCCGCCCGCCGGGTTGCGGCCCTTGACCGTCCGCAGCGGGCGGACCTCGCTCGGGGTCGGGCGCCGGGCCGGCTCGCCGGCGAGTTCGGCGAGGGCGCGCTCGAGCGAGCCGATCCGGTTGGCCAGTCCCTTGAAGGCGTCGGCCACCGGGTCGGGGAGGTGGATCCAGTCGGCGTCCGGGCCCTCGGGCCGGCGGCCGTCGACCCGGACGGGGTGGCCGGGGTTGCCGACGACCGTCGAGTTCGGGGGGACGTCGTGGACGATCACGCTGTTGGCTCCGACCTTGGCGCCGTGCCCGACCCGGATCGGGCCGAGCAGCTTGGCGCCCGAGCCGATCGTGACGTTGTCCTCGACCGTCGGATGGCGCTTGCCGCAGGCGAAGCCGGTCCCGCCGAGCGTGACCCCCTGGTAGAGGGTCACGTTGTCGCCGACCTCGGCCGTCTCGCCGATGACCACGCCGGCCCCGTGGTCGATGAAGAGGCCCTCGCCGAGCCGGGCGGCCGGGTGGATCTCGATGCCGGTGGCCGCGCGCGAGAGCATGGCGATCGTCCGGGGAACGACCGGCACCCCGGCGCCGTGGAGACCGTGGGCCACCCGGTGAGCGAGGACGGCCTGGATGCCGGGCCAGGTGGCGAGCAGCTCGACCTGACCGACGCCCCGGGCGGCCGGGTCGCGATCCCGGGCGGCGGCCAGGTCCCGGCGCACCTCTCCGGCCACCCGCGCGAGCGTTCCCAGGCCGAGCATCCTCCCCAGAGACTACCGGGGCGGTTGGTCGGGCCCGGGGGACCGCGGCGCCGGCGGGCTGGCCGGGACGGGCCCGGCCTGCGCTCAGCGCCGGTGGCCGGCCCCGGCCTCGGCCAGGTGGCGGAGATCGGCGTCCGAGGGGGCGAAGAAGGGCGTGGAGACGTAGCGCTCGCCGGAGTCGGCGAGGATCGTGACGAGGCTCTTCCCGCGGGAGGCCGGGCGGCGGGCGACCTCGAGCGCGGCCCAGAGGGCGGCCCCGGCCGAGATCCCGACGAGGAGGCCCTCGGAGCGGGCGGCGAGCCGGGCGGTGTCGAGGGCGTCCTCGTCCTCGACGGTGATCACCTCGTCGATCAGCTCGCGGCCGAGGACGGGCGGGATGAAGCCGGCGCCGATCCCCTGGATCTTGTGGGGACCGGGCTTGCCGCCGCTGAGGACGGGCGAGGACGCCGGCTCGACGGCGATGATCCGGCACTTGGGCTTGGCCCGGCGGAGCGCCTGGCCGACCCCGGTGATCGTCCCGCCGGTGCCGACCCCGGCCACGAGGATGTCCGCCGCCCCCCCCAATGCCTGGATGATCTCCGGCCCGGTGGTCAGGCGATGGGCCTGGGGGTTGGCCAGGTTGGAGAACTGGTCGGGGAGGAAGAAGTTCGGCTGGTCGGCGAGGGCCCGGGCGGCGTCGACCGCCTCGTTCATTCCACCCATCGACTCGACGATCTCGACCCGGGCGCCGTAGAGGCGCAGGAGCCCGGCGCGCTCGCGGCTCATCCCCTGGGGGAGGGTGAGGACGAGGTCGTAGCCCTTGGCCGCGCAGACGAAGGCCAGGGCGATCCCGGTGTTCCCGCTCGTCGCCTCGACGATCGTCGTGCGACCCGGCTGGATCCGGCCGCCGCGCTCGGCCGTCTCGATCATGGCCACGCCGATGCGGTCCTTGACGCTGCCCCCGGGGTTGAACGACTCGAGCTTGGCGTAGACCTTGGCGACGTGCTCGGGACCGACGATCCGGCTCAACTGGAGCATGGGTGTCCGACCGACATGCTCCGCAATGTTGATCGGAATTCGGGCCATCCTCCCAATGTAGACGAGATCGACCGCCGCCCGCCGGGCGGCGCGTGTTCGGGTTAGGCGGCCGGCTCGTCCGGATCCAGTCCGGGCCGGCGCGCCCCCTCGCGCCGGCGAGCCCCGACGCGGACGAGCTTGCCGTGGCCCATGATCGAGATCGGACGGCCCGGAGCCGGTCCCGCCACGGCCGGGGGTCACCGGCACCGGTCGGACGCACGGAGCGGCTGAGCCTCGTCAGTCACGGCCCTCCTCGTAGCGCTGGCCCCATAGATCGAGGTCGCCGGATGCCTCGGGGACCCGGATCTCGACGCCCTCCTCGAGCGCGAGGGCGGCAACCTCGGAGGCGCCGTGGATCATGCCGGCCTCGAGCGCCTTGGTCAGGGCGGTGGTGATGGCCAGGCGGTCCTTCCCGCTGACCTCGCCCTCCATCCGGTCCCAGAGCTCGGCGGCGACCGGCGCCATCAGGTGAATCAGTCCCATCAGCAGGTCGCCGCCGCCGATGCCGGGCGGGCAGTGGTCTCCGTGGTCTTCCATCTCGTCTCCTCGCGCGAAAATCGGGCAGTCGTCGCGGGTTAGCCTAAAGGCGGCCCGCCGGCGGAGCCCGCGGGTCGACTACCGGGAGGTGACGAGATAGGGCCGGGCTCGCCCCGGGCGATCCGAAGATGAGGTCGGGATGGCCGCGCCGTTCGCATCGCCGACGCCGGCTGCGTCGATCCGCGCCGATGGGCCTTCCGGAGCCGGGTGTAGATGTCAGCCGCTGCCCGAATCAGATGTAGTACATCGCCGTGCCGGTGTCGCGCGTCTCGCGCTCGACGACGTCGGCGATCGTCGTCTCGGAGAGAACCTGCCGGGCGGCCTGGGCGGCGTCCGCGAAGACGCCCTCGGCGGTGGCGCCGAGGCCGCCGTCGAGGAGCTCGACGATCTCGAGCACCGTGACCGTCGTCGGGTCCCGGGCGAAGCTGTAGCCGCCCTTGACGCCCCGCTGCGACCGGAGGATGCCGGCCCGGCGCAGGACGGCGAAGAGCTGCTCGAGGAACTGGACCGGGATGTCCCGGCGACGGGCGAGCTCGCCGAGCGATACGGGCGCCGCCGTCCCGCTCCGGCTGAGCTCGGCCAGGGCGGCCACGGCGTAGGGCGACTTGCTGGTGATCGAGATCACGCGCTGATCGTATCTCCCGCCCCGGCGCCGGTTCCTAGAGCCAGCCCTTCTCGGTCGCGGTCAGGACGGCCTGGGCCCGGTCGACCGCCCCGAGCTTCCCGTAGACGTTGTGGAGGTGGGTGCGGACGGTGCTCGTCGAGAGGGACAGCTCGTGGGCGATCTGCTTGTAGACCTTGCCCTCGGCCAAGCGGCGCAGGACGTCCATCTCCCGGGTCGAGAGCGGGCACGGCTCGATCGCCCGCTTGCGGGCGCCGGCCCCGTCGTTCGGGAGGTCGAACATCACGGCGCGCAGCTGGCGCGGGCCGATCCCCAGGTTGCGGGCCGTCTTCAGCATCTCGGCCGGTGAGACGGCCCCGTCGACCGCGTAGTGGGCGAGCATGTCGGCGATCCGCACGAGGGCCGCCTCGCCGGTCGCGTCGTCGGCGTGGTGGCGCTCGATCGCCGAGGCGATCGACTTCGGCAGGCCCCAGCGGCGGGCGAGCACCCCGCCGACGAGGGCGTGGTCGACGCCGAGCTCGCGCCGCTCGGCCTTGATCCGCTCCTCCGGGGTCCGCGCGTCGCGGAGGACCTGGGCCGGGTAGCCCGCGTAGGCGTGCATGAGGACGAGCTTGCCGATGTCGTGGAGGAGCGCCGTGACCATCAGGCGCTCGCGCGGCTCGTAGCCGATCTCGCTGGCCAGCCGGTCGGCCGCCGTCCGCGTGGCCAGGCCGTGGAGGCGCACCCGCTCGGGGGCCCCCTCCCAGACGGCCGTGCGCTCGAAGAAGTCGAAGGTCCGCGCCCGCCGGGCGAGCTCGGAGACCGTCTCCGGCGAGAGGACGTTGACCGCCTCGATGATGCTCTCGACGCTCGCCTTCCGCCGAGCGGCCAGGTTGTTGGCCACCCGGAGGACGGCCACGACCAGCGCGATGTCCGACTCGACGGCGGCGACGACGTCCGAGACGTTGACCCGCTCGCCGGCCACCACCGTCAGCAGGCGGTTGCGCGACTCGGCCAGAGCCGGGAACTCCTCGAGCGCCTCGAAGGCGGCGGTGAGCCGCCGTCCGTGCCCCTCGCCCGGGCGTTCCGAGCCGATCACGCGCGGCCCCGCGGTCCGTGGGCTGATGCTGCGTACAGCTCGGGCTGAGGGCATACGAGCGTCTCTCTTTCGTTACTGGCCATGTCCAGGCAGATCTGCCTCGCCGGGCGCGCGGGCCACTCTGGCTTACGTATCGGCACAGAGCGGTCAGCAACTTGAGCGGCGGCTGGTCAGCGGTCTGCGGCGCTCCGGTCGACGTCGTCTCCCCCGCCGGCCAGGGCCCGGTCCACCCGGTCGAGAACCTCCGGGCGGCCGAGAACGGCCACCGTCTCGAAGATCCCCGGGGAGACCGGCCGGCCGGCCAGGGCGACCCGTAACGGCTGAAAGACGTCCTTCGGCTTGAGGCCTCGCCGATCGACGACCGCCCGCAGCGCCGCCTCGATGCCGGCGACGTCGAACGGCTCGACCTCGGCCAGCCGGACCCGCACCTCGGCCAGGACCTCCCGGCCCTCCGGGCCGAGCCACCGCTCGCGGGCCGGGGGGTCGTCGGCCGGGCCGTCGAAGAGGAACCCGGCCAGGGGCCAGAAGTCGGCCAGGGTCTGGAGCTTGTCCTGGCTGATGGCCACCGCCCCGGCCAGGCCTCCCCGGCCGGTGAACCCTTCGAGGCGGCGGGTGAGCTCGTCGGGGTCGAGCTCGCGCAGGTAGCGCCCGTTCATCCAGCGGAGCTTCTGCTCGTCGAAGCGGGCCGGGTTGCGCTGGACGCGGGTGATGTCGAACTCGGAGATCAGCTGGTCGGTGTCGAGGAGCGTCTCGTCGTGCTCGGATCCCCAGCCGAGGAGGGCGAGGTAGTTGCGCACCGCCTCGGGGAGGTAACCGGCGTCTCTGAGCTCCTGGACCGACGCGGCCCCGTGCCGTTTGGAGAGCTTCTTCCCGTCGGGTCCGTGGAGGAGCGGGAGGTGACCGTACCGGGGCGGGGTGGCGCCGAGGGCCGCGAAGACGAGCAGCTGCTTGGCGGTGTTCGTCAGGTGATCGTTGCCCCGGACCACGTGGGTGATGCCGGCGTCGAGATCGTCGACGGCCACCGCGAGATTGTAGAGGGGAGTCCCGTCGGCCCGGGCGATGACGAGGTCGTCGAGCGAGGAGTTGGGCGAGGCGACCTCGCCGAGGACGAGGTCGTCGACCACCGTCGCCCCGGTGTCCGGGACACGGAGGCGCACCGCCCCGCCGTCCTCGGGCTCACCGCGGAAGCCCCGGTCGTCGCCGTGGCGGCGCTTGTACTCGCGGACGTCGTCGGCGGTGGCCGCCGAGCGGTAGGCGTGGCCGGAGGCCAGCAGCTCCTCGACGACGGCCCGATGGCGGTCGGCCCGCTCGGACTGGAGGATCGGCCCCTCGTCCCAGTCGAGCTCGAGCCAGCGCAGGGCGTCGAGGATCTGGGCGACGTTCTCGGGGGTCGACCGCTCCCGATCGGTATCTTCGATCCGCAGCACGAGGCGCCCGCCGCCGCCCCGCGCCATCAACCAGTTGAACAAGGCCGTCCGGGCGCCCCCAATGTGCAGGGCGCCGGTCGGGGAAGGAGCGAAGCGGAGCCGCATGCGCGCGTCGAAGGGTAGTGGCCCCCTGGTCGGAGCCCACGTCTCCCCGGCCGGCGGCCTCTGGAAGGCCGTCGAGCGCGGGGTCGCCCTCGGCGCCGAGGCGATCCAGATCTTCAACCAGTCCCCCCGCGCCTGGCGGCCGACCGCCTACGGCGAGGAGGACTTCGCCCGCTTCCGCGAGGCGCTCGCCGCCAGCCCGATCGAGGCCGTCCTGATCCACGCGGTCTACCTCCTCAACTGCGCGTCGGAGGACCCCGAGCTCACCGCCAAGTCGCAGGCGGCCCTGATCCATTCGCTCCGGGTCGGCGACGCGATCGGCGCCCACGCCGTCGTCCTCCACCCCGGCTCGGCCAAGCTCGGCTCGGTGGGCGCCGCCGTCGAGCGGGCCGGCCGCGTCTTCGCCGCGGCGCTCGCCGAGTCCGATCGCTGCCACCTCCACCTCGAGAACACGGCCGGGACCGGCGGGACCCTCGGGCGCTCCTTCGACGAGCTCGCCGCCCTCCTGGACGCCGCCGGGCGGCCCGCGCGCCTCGGGGTCTGCCTCGACTCCTGCCATCTGCTCGCCTCGGGCTACGAGATCCGCCGCCCGGAGGAGCTCGCCGCGGTGATCGACGACTGCGAGCGGACGGTCGGTCCCGGGCTGATCGGCTCGCTCCACCTCAACGACTCCCAGACCCCACTCGGGTCCAACCGCGACCGCCACGCCAACCTCGGCGCCGGCGAACTCGGCCTCGACGGGTGCCGGGCCTTCGTCTGCGAACCGCGCTTCGCCGGGCTCCCGTGCGCGCTCGAGACGCCCGGGCCGAACCGGTCGGGGCCGACCGCCGCGGAGGTCGCCCTGGCGATCTCGCTCCGCGACCGCGACTGAGTCGGTCCGTCTCGGATCACGGAGGGCGCCGAGGCGGAGCGGCGGCGGGCGGCGCGGTCGATCCTGGGTGCATCAATCCCGCCCGAATGTGGACGGAAGCGTGCGATGGACACATGGGGATCAGCCACGGCGGCGATCGGTGCGGGGGATGACCGGCTCCCGTCACGTAACCACTCGGCCGGGGGAGCGGCTGGCGCCCGGGGATCGGCGGGGCGGTCGAGCGAGCGGAGGGCCTAATGGCCGTGGAGGTCGTCCACCCAGTCCACGGACTCGGGATCGGCCTCCACGCTCGGTAGCTCGAGGTTCACCACCACCGGCTCCTGCCCGCTTCGGACGACCACGCACGAGAGCGGCTCGTCGGGGTTCCCGTTGATCTCCTGGTGGGGGACGTAGGGCGGGACGAAGATGAAGTCGCCCGGCCCGGCCTCGGCCGTGAACTCGAGCCGGTCGCCCCAGCGCATCCGGGCCCGGCCGGCCACCACGTAGATCACACTCTCCACGGGGCCGTGGTGGTGGGCGCCGGTCTTCGCGTCCGGGTCGATCAGCACCGTCCCCGCCCAGAGCTTCTCGGCCCCACCCCGGGCCGCGGTGATCGCCGCCGCCCGGCTCATTCCCGCGGTCTGCGGGGTGTTGGGGTCGAGCTCCCCGGCGCGCACCACCCGGACGCCCTCTCGCCGCCAGTCGCGCCCGCTCGTCCCGCCCCCGGCCATGATCTCAGGCGACCAGACGCGCCGGCCCGCCGAGGAGGTGCTCGAGCTCGGCGCGCAGGCCCGGACTCGGCTCGACCCGGTAGTCGGCCCCCAGGCGCAGGCGGCGGTCGGCCGAGAGCTCGAGCACGACCTCCGATTCGCCGGGGAAGGTCGAGAGGAGGTGGCGCAGGTCGATCAGGGCGTCGCTCGAGAGCCGCCGGGCCTCGACCTGGACGTGGAGCAGGCGCGGGACGGCCGCCGTCACGGCGGCGAGGCGCGCCCGCTCGATGTGGGCGGCGTCCGGGCAAAAGGGCTCGACCGTCTGCGCGACGACGCAGGACTGCCCCTCCTTGTGGTCGACCCGGCCCCGGACGAGGACGATCTCGTCGACCGCCAGGTTCCCTTCGAGCTTCTCGAGCGAGCCCCCGAAGACGAGGATCTCGATCGTCCCCTCGAGGTCGTCGAGGGTGGCGAACATCATGTCCGTCCCCGCCCGGGTCCGGATCTTCCGGGCGGCGGTGATGATCCCGCCGACGGTCACCCAGTCCTTGTCGCGGCGGTCGACGATCCCGGCCAGGGGGCAGTCGACGGCCTGGCGCAGCGCCTCGCGGACCCGCTTGAGCGGGTGCTCGGAGATGAACAGGCCGATCGCCTCCTTCTCCACCGCGAGCATCTCCGCCTGCTCGAACTCGACCGGCGAGATCGGCGGCCGTCCGGCGGCCCGAGCCGACGCCGCCCCGCCCCCGGCCGCCGGACCCGACGGCACGCCGAGGTCGAAGATCGACGCCTGGCCGATCTGGAGGTCCTGCTGGGCCTTCTGGCCGGCGCCCTGCGCCTGCTCGAGCACGAGCAGCATGCCCCGGCGGGTCGCCCCGGTCGACCCGAACGCCCCGCACTTGATCAGGGCCTCGATCGCCTTCTTGTTCACCGCGCGGGCGTCGACCCGCTCGCAGAAGTCCCACAGCGAGGTGAAGTGGCCGCCGTCGTCGCGGGCCCGCTTGATCGCCTCGACCGCCTGATAGCCGACGCCCTTGACGGCGTCGAGGCCGAAGCGGATCTTCCGCTCGACGACGGTGAACTCGTGGTCGGAGAGGTTGACGTCGGGCGGGAGGATCTCCAACCCCATGTCCTCGCACCGGGCGACGAAGAACGGGACCTTGTCCTTGGTCGACATCACCGAGGAGATCAGCGCCGCCATGTACTCGGCCGGGTAGTTGGCCTTCAGCCAGGCCGTGCGGTAGGAGATCAGCCCGTAGCAGGCCGCGTGCGAGCGGTTGAAGCTGTAGTCGGCCGACTTCTCGTTCGTCGTCCACAGGAACTCGATCACCGGCTCGGTGGTCCCGCTCGCCCGGCAGCCGGCGACGAACTCCGGCTTGAGCAGGGCCATCGCCGCCCGGTTCTTCTTGCCGATCGCCTTGCGCAGGTCGTCGGCCTTGGCCCCCGAGAAGCCGGCGATCTCCTTGGCGATCCGCATCGACTGCTCCTGGTAGAGGATCACGCCCTTCGAGGACTCGAGGATCGGCCCCAGCCGGTCGTCGACGTAGACCACCGACTCCGGGTTGCGCTTGCCGCGCGCGTAGGCCGGGATCTGGTCCAGCGCCCCCGGCCGGTAGAGCGCGTTCAGCGCCACGAGGTCGTCGAACTCGTCGGGTCGCACCTTCTTGAGCGCCTCGCGCATGCCCTCGGACTCGAACTGGAAGACGCCGACCGAGTCGCCCCGGGCCATCATCTCGTAGGTCTTCTCGTCGTCGAGCCGGAGGTTCGTCATGTCCGGGCGATCCCCGGTCGACCGCTCGATGATGTCGAGCGCGTCCTCGATCACGTCGAGGTTGCGCAGGCCGAGGAAGTCCATCTTCAGGAGGCCGAGCTCCTCGACCGGCTTCATCGAGAACTGGGTCACCATCCGGTACTGGCGCTCCCCGTGCTCGTCGACCCCGCCGTCGGCGAGCTGGAGCGGGACGATGTCGGTCAGCGGCCGGTCGGCGATCACCACGGCGGCCGCGTGGATCGAGGAGTTGCGGACGATCCCCTCCAGGCCCCGCGCGACGTCGATGATCTGGCGGGCGACGGCGTCGTCGTCGTAGACGGCGCGCAGCGGCTCGCCCGCCGCCAGGCAGTCCTCGAAGGAAGGCGGCCGGCCCATGATCGGGTCGGGGATCAGCTTGGCCAGGCGGTCGCCGACGCCGTAGTCGTGGCCGAGCACCCGGGCCGCGTCGCGGGTCGCCGCCCGCGGGAACATCTTGCCGAAGGTGACGATCTGGGCGACCGACTCCTTGCCGTACTTGGCGATCACGTACTGCATCACCTTCTCCCGACCCCGGACCGAGAAGTCGATGTCGATGTCCGGCATCGACACCCGCTCCGGGTTGAGGAAGCGCTCGAAGAGGAGGTCGTACTCGAGCGGGTCGACATCGGTGATCCGCAGGCTGTAGGACACGATCGACCCGGCGGCCGACCCCCGGCCCGGGCCGACGGCCACGCCGTTGGCCTTGGCGAAGGCGACGAAGTCCCAGACGATCAGGAAGTAGGAGTTGAAGCCCATCCGGTCGATCACCTCGAGCTCCATCTCCATCCGCTCGAGCGCCGCCGCCGGGGGCGGGTCGCCGTAGCGCTCGCGCAGGCCGGCCCCGACCCGCTCGCGCAGGAAGGACCGGTCCGACTCGCCGTCGGGAACCGGGTAGCGCGGGATCAGCTGGCGGTCGAGCTCGAGCTCGACCTCGCAGCGGGCGGCGATCTCGAGCGTCGACTCGAGCGCCTCCGGCCAGGCGGCGAAGGCGGCGACCATCTCGCCGTTGTCCTTGAGGTAGAACTCGTTCGTCTCGAAGGACATCTTCGGCTCGGCCAGCGTGCTCTTGGTCTGGACGCAGAGGAGGGCCGCGTGGTTCTCGTAGTCCTCCCGGCCGAGGTAGTGGACGTCGGCCGTGGCCGTCAGCGGCCGGCCGAGCTCCCGGGCGATCCGGACGATCTCCTCGTTGCAGCGATCCTGGACGGCCAGCCCGTTGCGCTGCACCTCGAAGAAGACGTTCTCCGACCCGAACACCCCGAGGAGCTCCTCCGCGTGCGCTCGCGCCTCGCCGAGGCGGCCGTCGGCGATCCGCTGGCAGAAGCGCGAGGCCAGGCACCCGGTCAGGGCGATGATGCCCTCGCCGTAGCGCTCGCACTGGCCGAGGTCGACGGTCGGGCGCCCCCGGTTGAGACCCTCGAGGAAGCCGGCCGACGAGAGCTTGACCAGGTTGCGGTAGCCCTGGTCGGTCGAGGCGAGCAGGGTCAGGTGGTTGCGCTCGACCCGACCCCGGGTGGCCGCCTCGTGGTCGTCGACGAGGTAGACCTCGCAGCCGACGATCGGCTTGATCCCGTGGCGGCGGCAGGCCTGGTGGAGCTCGACGGCGCCGTTCATCACGCCGTGGTCGGTCAGCCCGAGCGCCGGCTGCTCGAACGCGGCCGCCCGCGCGGCGAGGGCGTCGATCTTGCACGCCCCGTCGAGCAGCGAGTACTCGGAGTGGACATGGAGGTGGGCGCAGGCGGGCGTGGACATCGCTCGCCGCTGATCCTAGGTGGCGGGCCAGACGGGTCGGCCCGGACAAAGCCGCTCGTTGCGATCCGGGCGAGTCAGCCGATCTTCGGGCCGAGGCCCCACTTCGGCATCGGCGAGAGCCCACCCTTCGCGATCGCCAGCTCGGTGTCGCGGGAGCGGCGGGTCATCGGGTAGGGCGGCATCGCCCACACCTGGTAGCCGACCGTCCCGTAGTGGACGCGCAGGAAGGCGGTGAGGTCGCCGCGGTGCTCGTCGCAGGCGTAGCGCCGCGGTCCGAGCGGCCCACCACCGTGCCAGACCAGCCACATCCCGGGCAGGGCATCGAGGTACTCGGCGAAGATGAGCTCCCGCAACTGGCCCTCGAGGGTCACCTGCGTCTGCTCGTCGGGAGCGGCGCCGCAGAACTGACACTTGAAGCGAACGAAGACCGGCATGGCTTCTAGTCCTCGGGTTCGGGGCCCGGACGGGCGGGCTGGGACGGTCGCCGCCCAAACACTACCGCGGCCGGCCCAGCCCGTCGAGGGACCCGGCGGTAGGCTTCCCGGCCGATGCCCGAGCGACCGGTCCGCACCGCCACCTACGAAGCCGACCCCGAGCACGTCCACCGCGTACTCCTGCTCTACTCGGGCGGCCTCGACACCAGCGTGATGCTGAAGTGGATCCAGGACGAGTACGAGGCCGAGGTCGTCGCCCTGACCGTCAACCTCGGCCAGCCGGGCGAGGACTACGAGGTCGTCCGGGGCAAGGCCCTGCAGATCGGCGCCGTCGAATGTCACGTGGTCGACGCGCGCGAGGAGTTCGCCCGGGACTTCGTCGCCCCGGCGATCAAGGCCAACGCCCTCTACGGGGGCGGCTACCCCTTGTTCACCGCCCTCGGGCGGCCGCTGATCGCCAAGCTCGCCGTCGAGCACGCCCGCCGCCACGGCTGCGACACCATCGCCCACGGCTGCACCGGCAAGGGCAACGACCAGGTCCGCATCGACGCCACGGTGGCCACCCTCGCCCCCGAGCTCCGGGTGATCGCCCCGGTCCGGTCGTGGCGCATGGGCCGCGACGACGAGATCGTCTACGCCCGCGAGCACGGCATCCCGGTCAAGGGCGGCACCGAGGTCACGCCCTACTCGATCGACGACAACCTCTGGGGCCGCTCGTCGGAGGGGCGCTGGATCGAGGATCTCCAGCACGCGCCCGAGGACGACGTCTTCCAGCTCGTCACCCGCCCCGAGGAGGCGCCCGACGAGGCCGAGACGGTGACCATCGGCTTCGCGGCCGGCCGGCCGGTCGCCCTCGACGGGGAGCCCCTCGAGCTGGTCGAGCTGCTCGAGCGGGTCGCCACGATCGCCGCCCGCCACGGCGTCGGGATCGTCGACCACATCGAGGACCGGATCGTCGGCCTCAAGGTCCGCGACATCTACGAGATCCCGGCCGCCGCGGTCATCCTCCCGGCCCATCAGGAGCTCGAGAAGCTCGTCTCGACGATCCATCAGAACCAGTTCAAGGCCGGCCTCGACCGTCAGTGGGCCTACCTCGTCTACGCCGGCCTCTGGTGGGAGCCGCTCCGGGCCGACCTCGACGCCTTCATGGAGTCGGTCAACGCCCAGGTGACCGGGACGATCGGCGTGAAGCTCTACAAGGGACACGCCCGGGTGGTCACCCGCGAGTCGCCGAACGCCGTCTACGACCAGTCGCTGGCTTCCTTCGGCGAGTCGGGTGGCGTCTTCTCCCAGGCCGCCTCCCCCGGGTTCATCGAGCTCTGGTCGCTCCAGTCGCGGATGGCCTGGCAGCTGCGCAACCCCGGCTGAGCGCCCGCGGCGGTACCAGTCCGCGCGGGCCGGCCCTGGCGGGCCGCGACGGCTCGTCCCGGCGTCTGAGCGTTACCGCGAAGCGAGCGCCCGGGCCCCGCGCCGGTCGGCCGAGGTGCTGGGCGCCACCCGGCAGTACGGGCAGGGCTCCTCCCAGACGGTCGGCTCGCCCCCGTCCTCCTCGGTGACCACCGCGGTCACGTAGTCCTTCTTGCAGGCGCTGCATACGCGCAGTTCGGTCGGCACGAATCCGGTCATGTGCTCTTCGCTCCTGTGATCGTGAGGCACTAGCTCTAACAGACCCATCGGACGGTCAGCCCCCGAGCTGAACCCTCCGACGCCATCTGTAGATCACTTCGCAGCGCAGGCGCCTGCGGATGCCTCGTCGACGTCAGGCGGTGGCGCGGAGCGCCTCGGGCACGACGCCCGAGAGCGCCGTCTCGGCGAGCACGCGGCCGAGGAGCGGAGCGAACTTGAACAGGTTGTTGCCGAAGCAGACGGTCGCGTTCGGGAGCGCCCAGACCCCGAGGTCGTCCCCCCCGCCGAGGAGCGGCGTCCGCTGGAAGGTGCAGCGGAGCTCGGCCACCGCCTCCGGCTCGAGCTCGGGCATCCGCTCGGCCACGTGGGCGCGCAGGCGCAGGTAGCTCAGGTGGGACGCCTCGTCGGCGCTCAGCCGGTCGGTCGGATAGTCGGTCTCGCCGGAGAGGCCGATCGCGTACCGGCCGCTCGAGGCGACCGGGAGCCCGTACACCGACTCGGCGCCGCCATGGTCGAGCAGGCAGGACGGACGCCGAGCCGGATCGCGCAGGGGAAAGGCGAAGCGGCTGTGCCGGTAGAAGGTGGCCTTGAGGTCGAGTCCCAGCTGGGCGGCCAGGGCCGGGGTGCCCTCGCCGGCGCAGACGACGAGGTGGTCGGTCGACCAGATCCCGTCCGGCGTCATCAGATCGAACCCGTCGCCCCGACGGTCGACGACCTCGACGCGGGTGATCGTGCGATCGGCCTCGGTCGCCCCGGCCAGGTGGCTCATGATCGCCCCGACACAGATGTTGCCCCCCGCCGGGTCCCAGAGGACCGGCTCCCCCGGCTCGACGCGCACGCCGGCCCGGTCTTGGGCCTGCGCCGGGTCGAGGATCGACCAGTCGAGCCCGGCGAGCTCGAGGCTGCGCCGCATCGCCTCGACCCCGGCGCCGACGACGGCGGCGCCGCGGCCGTCGATGAGCTCGCGGCCGACCCGCCCCTCCCAGCTCGTCCACTCGGCGCGCGCCGACTTGGCCAGGCCGGTCAGCTGCGGGCTCGCGTGGGCCATGCGGAAGATTCGCACCGGGCCCTTCGACTGGCCGCCGCCGGGCTCCCCGGCCTCGAGGCTGACGACCTCGACGCCGCGCTCGCGCAGGGCAAGCGCGGTGGCCATCCCGATGACGCCCGAACCGACCACGGCAACCCTGCTGACGCCCATCCGCCCAGGCTACTCCGACCGGTCCGCGCGCGGACATATGATGGGGGCATGCCGACCGTGATCCTCCGCGGGCCACTCCAGAAGCTGGCCGGCGGCGACGCCGAGCACGCCGTCGAAGGCGGCACGGTCAACGACCTCCTGCGCGAGCTCGAGCAGGCTCACGAGGCCCTCGAGGGGTGGATCCTCGACGAGCGGGGAGTCCTCCGGCGCCACATCAACGTGTTCGTCAACGGCGAGCGGGTCAAGCCGGACGCGACGGTCGAGCCCGCCGACCGAATCGAGATCCTGCCCGCCATCTCGGGCGGCTGACCCCGGCTCGATGACCGAGCTGCTGGTCGGGACCCGCAAGGGCCTCTTCGTCCTCGACGGCCCAGCCGGCGGGGCGTTCGAGATCACCCGCCGGGCCTTCGTCGGCGAGCCGGTCGACTACGCCGTGCGCGATGCCCGCAGCGGGCGGGTGTTCGCGGCGGTCACCTCCCCCTTCTGGGGCCCGCGGATCTGGTTCACCGACGATCTCGACGCCGACGACTGGACTGCGGCCGCCGGGGTCTCCCTCCCGCGCGGTGGGGATCAGGCGCTCTCGCGCATCTGGGTGATCACCCCGGCCGGCGAGGACGGCGAGCGGGTCTACGCCGGCGGCGACCCCGGCGTCCTCTTCGCGAGCCACGACGGCGGCGCGACCTGGGCGCTCAACCGGCCGCTCTGGGAGCACCCGACGCGGCCCGACTGGCAGCGCGACTCCGGTGGCCTCTCGGTTCACTCGATCGCCCCCTGGCCCGGCGACCCCGACCGGCTCGCGGTGGCGATCTCGGCCGCCGGGATCTGGCTGACCGACGACGGCGGCGCGAGCTGGCGCCACGGCAACCGCGGGATCGTGGCCGACTACCTGCCGGCGCAAGCGCGGGCGAGCGCGATCAACCTCTGCGTCCATCACCTCGAGCGGGCGCCCCGGCGACCCGAGCGGCTCTTCATGCAGTTCCACGGCGGCGTCTACCGCTCCGACGACGCCGGCGAGTCGTGGATCGACGTCGCCGCCGGCCTCCCGTCGGACTTCGGGTTTCCGATCGTCCTCGACCCCGCCGCCCCCGACCGCGCCTTCGTCATCCCGGTGGCCACCATCGACCGGGTCACCCCCGGAGGTCGCGTCCTCGTCTGGGAGACGCCAGACGCCGGCGCCACCTGGCAGCCGCGCGGGGACGGGCTCCCCGACCGGGACGCCTACCTCCAGATCCTCCGCCAGGCGTTCGACGGCGCCGGCGAAGGACCGGGGCTCGAGCTCTACTTCGGGGCGACCTCGGGCGAGTTGTTCGGATCGCCCGACGCCGGCGCCCACTGGTCGACGCTCGCCGCCCGGCTACCGGCCATCAGCTCCGTCCGCGTCGGCCGGTGACTCGCCGACCAGGTGGAAGGTGAACATCTTCGCCGGCTCGATCCGGACGTAGACGACCCCGGAGTCGAGGAACGCCTCCCATGCCTCGCCGTAGCGGGGAACGTAGATCCCCAGGACCGTCGCGCGGAACTCCGCGTGCTCGGGCGCACCGACGTCGATCGGCACCGCCCGACCGTGGACGGTCACCGCGAGCTCCTCGCCCGGCAGATGGGTCGCGCTCACCTGGGGCCGGCGACGGATGTGGCGCAGGCGCACCGACTCGGGCGAGGACCCGAAATGGAAGGCGCCGCGATAGAAGATCCCGTCGACCGGACCGACGATGGGCCGGCCGTCGGCGGTGACCGTCGCCAGGGCGAGCAGGCGCATCCCGGTCAGCCGCTCGGCGACCTCCCCCGCGGTCAGCCGGCGCTCGGCGGTGATGATGCTCCGCAGGTGGGCCCCGGCCGCCGCGTGGCTCGCGTCGAGGAGCTCCTGGAGGGCGACGATGTCCGCGGCCGTCTCGTGCACGCGCGCAGACGCTACCGCCCGGCCGCGCCCGGGTCGAGGGCCGGCGGGTCGGCCGCCGGGGCGTCGATCGGCCCGGCGGCGAGCACGGCCGCGGCGAACGCCCCGAGCAGCAGGTCGCGGAGCTCCTCCCGGCTCAGGTCGCGATGCTCGATCCAGTCGAGGACGGCCGCGTCGATCGCGCCCAACCACCCTCGCAGGGCGACGCGGAGCGCCGGGGCCGGCTCGCCCGAGCCACCGAGGCCGGCGAGGATCCGCCGGAGCGTCCGCGCCCGGAAGGCCTCGACGAGCTCCCGGGCCGCCGGCACGGTGCTCGCGCTCTGCATGAGTTTCGCCCAGGTCCGGGCGTGCGCCTCGATCCAGGCGAGATAGGCGTCGAGGCTCGCGGCGAGCTCCGCCATCGGCTCGCCGCCGCCCCCCGGCGCGATCAGGCGCTCGAGCTCCTCGGCGTGCGCGCGGACCGCTGCCTTGAAGAGCTCGGTCTTGCTCGGGAAGTAGTGGTAGAGGAGCGCCTTCGAGATTCCCGCCCCCCCGGCGATCCGCCGCATCGAGATGTCCTCGAAGGCGTGGTCGGCGAACAGCTCGCTCGCCGCGGCGATCACCTGCCGGCGGCGCTCGTCGACCCCGAGCCGGGTGTACGCGGCCCCGGCCACCGCTAGAGCGCGAGCGGAGGGCGGCGCCGGCGGAGGGCCAGGGTGACCCGGATCCCTTCGAGGCTGATGCCCAGGCTCATCTTCGACGCCCCGGCGACGCGCTCGGAGAAGACGAACGGCACCTCCTCGATCCGCGCCCCGGCCAGGTGGGCGAGCTGGGTCGCCTCGACCTGGAAGGCGTAGCCGGCGCTCAGCATCTCCTCCAGCCCGAGCCCGGCCAGGCACCCGGCCCGCCAGAGCTTGAAGCCCCCGCTCAGGTCGCTGAACGGCAACCCGAGAACTAGGCGGGAGGCCCGGCAGCCGATCCGGCTGAGCGCCAGGCGCGTCGGGCTCCAGCCGTCGGTGCCGCCGCCGCGGATGTAGCGCGAGCCGAGCACGAGGCCGGCGTCCCGCTCGAGCAGCACCCGGCGCATCTCGGCCAGCTTCTCCGGCGGGTGGGAGAGGTCGCAGTCCATCTGGCCGACGATTTCGTAGCCGCGCTCGAGGCACCAGCCGAAGCCCGCCCGGTAGGCCATCCCCAGCCCGTCCTTGCCGGCCCGGTGCAGGACGTGCATCCACGGCCGCTCCGCGGCGAGCGCGTCGGCCAGCCGGCCGGTGCCGTCGGGCGAGGCGTCGTCGACGACGAGCAGGTCGAAGCCCGGGGCGGCGGCCCCGAACCGGGCGACGAACAGCGGCAGCGCCTCGCGCTCGTCGTAGGTGGGCACGACCACGACCGTCCGGACGGTCGGCGAGGGCGGCGCCGGCGGCGGCGGGCCCGCACCCGCCGGCGGAAGGGCCGCCCGACGGCGGCGGGCGAGGATCAGCGCGGCGCCCTCGGCCAGGCCGACCGCGAGGACCTCGCCGGCGACCGAGATCACGCGCAGCGCGAGGGCGAGCACGGCGGCCCGGCCCGGTCCGATCGCCGGGGCGAGGGCGACCGTGAGGGCCGCCTCGCGCGGGCCGAGGCCGCCCGGGAGGAGGGGCACGAGCACGCCGACGACCCAGGCCAGGGCGAGCGCCCCGAGCAGCGTCAGCCCGCCCGGCGCCCGCCCCGAGCCGAGCAGAGCGGCGGCCAGCACCGACGCGCCGAGGCCGGTCGCCGCCCAGCCGCCGGCGTTCACGGCCACCATCCCGGCCAGCGTCCGGCCGGGCAGCGGGCCGGCGACCGCCGCGCCGCGCCGCGCCAGCCGGCGGGCCAGGCAGCGGGCCAGGCGGTCCCCGAGGAACGCCGGGCGCAGGGCGACGGCGGCGGCGCCGAGCCCGGCGGCCAGCCCCCAGGCGAGCGCCGGCGGGCGGTCGCCGGCGAAGAGGAAGGCGGCCAGCGCGACGAGCGCGCCGGCGGTCACCGCCGCGAGCTGCTCGTAGCCGCTCGCGGTGAGCACCTGCGACCGGGTGGCGCCGAGCCGCTCGCGCTCCCGCACCCGATAGACGAAGCCGACGGCGCCGGTCGGCTCGTAGCGCAGGACGAACGACCGGGCCCACACCCGCAGCATCCCGACCGCCGCCGGACGCGCCCCCAACCGCCGCAGGACCAGGTGGAGGGTCAGCGCCTGGGCGAGCGGGGCGACCGCAAGCAGGCCGACCGCCCCGACGAGGGCAAGTGGATCGATCGACCAGTCGACCCGGGCGATCGCCTCCCGGTTGGCCTCGACGCCGAGGGTCAACCCGCCGAGGAGGGCGATCCCGGCGAGCAGCCGGAACCGCCGCCCCGCCCAGCGCCGGACCGCCGCCTGCCCCCCGCGGCCATCTCCGGCCTCGTCCGAGTCTCTATTGACCATCGGTCGATAAGACACCGGACCGGTGCCCCGGTTACGCGAGTGAGCGGAAAGCGAGTCTCTCCGGCGGCCCGCCTGCCTCAAACCGCGAGGCCGGTGTGGCAGGCTCCGGCCCACGAACCCGACCCGCGGAGGCGCCCGGTGACCACCACCCTCGAGCTCACCACGACCGACGGCCCGATGGGTGTGCACGTCGCCCGACCCGTCGACCCGCCGCGGGGCGGCGTCGTCGTCGTCCAGGAGGCGTTCGGGCTGACCCCGCACATCGCCTCGATCGTCGACCGGTTGGCCGCGGCGGGCTATGTGGCGGCGGCGCCGCACCTCTTTCACCGCACCGGCGATCCGGTCATCCCCTACGGCGACTTCGATCAGGTGAAGCCCCACACGGAGGCCCTCCGCACCGAGAGCCTCGACGGCGACGTCGACGCCGCCCTCGACTTCCTCCACGGCGAGGGGGTCGGCGACGGCCACGTCGCCATCGTCGGCTTCTGCCTGGGCGGCACGGTCGCCCTGGCCACGGCGGCGCGCCTGCCCCTCGGGGCGGCGGCGACCTTCTACGGCGGCGGCATCCACGAGGGCCGCTTCGGCTACCCGCCGCTCCGCGAACTGGCGCCGCGCCTGGCGACGCCGTGGATCGGGTTCTACGGCGACGAGGACCAGGGCATCCCGGTCGGCCAGGTCGAGGAGCTCCGCGCCGCCGCGGCGGAAGCCGCGGTGGCGACCGCCGTCCATCGCTATCCCGGCGCCGGCCACGGCTTCAACTGCGACGACCGGGACGCCTACCACCCGGATGCGGCCGCCGACGCCTGGGCACGGACGCTCGACTGGTTCGGCGGCCACCTGAGCGGTTCGCCGGCCACCTGAGCGGGTTCGCCGGAGCGGTTCGCCGGCGACCCGGTTCGCCGCCCGGCCACCCGAGCGGTTCGCCGGCCACCTGAGCGCCCGGCCTGATCAGGCCGGCGGCGGACGCCACGCATCGGCGGCCACCGCGTAGCGGCGGACCGTCGTCCACTCGCCCTTGAAGCGCTCGGCCGACCGTGCCTCGACCCGGAAGCCGAGCGCCTCGAGGACGGCCTGGACCGCCCGGTTGCGGTCGTCCGCCCGCGCGAGCACCCGGGCCATCCCGTGCTCCGCGAAGAGGGCACTGACGAGCGCCCCGACGGCCTCGCGCGCGAGGCCCCGACCCTGGTGCTCCGGCGCCAGGGTGACCCCGATCTCGGCGGCGCCGGGCGGCTCGGCGAGGATGTGGCAGAAGCAGTCTCCGACCAGCCGGCCGTCCGCCCGATCGGTGAGTCCGAGCTGGACCCCCTCCCCGGCTGGCCCGAGGCCGGCGCCGGCCAGCTCGGCGAGCAACCGCTCGGCGTCCGCCGGCGAGTAGTCGACGTCCCAGGTCTGGAAACGGGCGACCCCCGGATCGCGGCGGTAGGCGACCAAGGCCGGAAGGTCGCAGGCGCGCAGCGGCCCGATGACCAGGCGCTCGGTGACCAGGGGGCCGCTCACGCCGTGGTCGACGCGCGAATCACGACCACCGTGCTGAAGCTCCTCCCGTCGAGCTGGTAGCCGTAGCAGCCGCCCGCCCGCAGCCGCGTGTAGGACGGCCACTCCCGCCAGCCCGGCGGCTCGCCGGGCGAGGTCGCCCCCGACCCGAGGAGTTGCATCTCGTCCACCGGGACGCCGCCGGCGCCGAAGCCGACGGCGCGCGGGCCGTCGAGCTGGCGGCCGCGGATCAGCACCGGGCCGGCCGAGGCCGGCCCTCCCACCCAGAGGACCTTCTGCCCGCCCCAGCGGCTCCCGGCGAAGTTCGACCCCCGGGCGGGCGGGTAGGCGAAGCTCACGGCGATCGCTCCCCCGAGCACCGGATAGACCGGGCCGCGGCCGAGGAGGGGGCCGGCGAACCTCACGACGGTCCCGGTTCGCGTCACCGGGCAGGTCGCCCCGGCGGCGACCCGCGGGAGGTGCAGGGGCCGGCGCAGCGGGGCGGGCACGGCACCCGCGCACGCCGACCCGCACCCTTCGTAGGCGGCGTAGCCGCCCGCCGCCCGCAGGCCGTCCGGCGGCCCGGCACCCGCGCGGCCAGCGCCACCGCCGCCACCGCCACCGCCGCAGGCCGCGAGGGCGAGTCCGACGCCGAGGCGCGCGACCGACCGGCCACTCCGGGACACGGTCGACGCGCTCACCGGGCCCGGCCTCAGCCGTCCAGGAGGACTCGGATTCGCCGCAGCGCCTCGTCGACGTCTTCCTGCTCGACGATCAGCGCCGGGAGCAGGCGGAGGGTGACCGGGCCGGTGGCGTTGATCACCAGGCGCTCCTCGAGCAGGGCCCGGCGGGCGAGTCGGGGGGCGTCGAGGTCGACGTCGAAGCCGATCATCAGGCCGCGCCCGCGGACCGTCGTCACGTGGGGCAGGCCCGCCAGCGCCTCGCGCAGCCGCTCGCCGAGCTCCCGGCTCCGGGCGAGGACGGACTCGTCGAAGAGGACGTCGAGCGCCGCGTGCGCGGCCGCGCAGACCGTCGGCCCCCCCGGGAAGGTCGACCCGTGGTCGCCCGGGGCGAACGTGTCGGCCAACCGCGGCCCGGTGACCATCGCCCCGATCGGCAGCCCCCCGCCGAGCGCCTTGGCCGTGGTCAGGATGTCCGGGACGACCCCCGAGTCCTCGTAGGCCCACCGCGTCCCCGTCCGCCCGAGCCCGGTCTGGACCTCGTCGAAGATCAGGGCCGCCCCGTGGGCGTCGCAGAGCGACCGCGCCGCGGCCAGGAGCTCGTCGCCGAGCACGTGGACCCCGGTCTCCCCCTGGATCGGCTCGAGGATGACCGCCGCCGTCCCGTCGTCGACCACCGCCCGGAGCGCCTCCGCCGTCGGCGCGACGGCGACGAAGCCGGCGACCAGCGGGGCGAACGGCGCCTGCTTGGACTCCTGCGGCGTCGCCGACAGCGCCCCGTAGGTGCGTCCGTGGAAGGCGCCGTGGACCGAGACGATCGTCCCCCCCTGCTTGGCCTTGCGCGCGCACTTGAGCGCCGCCTCGACCGCCTCGGCGCCCGAGTTGGTGAAGAACACCCGCCCGCCGAGCGAGCTCTCGGCCAGGCGCCGGGCGAGCCGGGACATCGGCTCGGTGTAGTAGAGGTTGCCGACGTGCAGGAGCCGGCCGGCCTGCTCGCGGACGGCGGCCACGACGGCCGGATGGCAGTGGCCGACGCTCGAGACGGAGATCCCGGTGAGGAAGTCGAGGTACTCGTGGCCCTCGGCGTCCCACAGGCGGGTACCCTCGCCGCGGACGAACTCGACCGGGAAGCGGGCGTAGTTGGCGGTCAGGTAGTCGTCGGCCCAGTCGACGCTGCTCTGCGGGGAGCCGATCATGGCTCGGGCGAGACCTTGGTGCCGATGCCGGCGTCGGTGAACAGCTCGAGCAGCAGCGAGTGGGGCACCCGCCCGTCGACGATGTGGGCCGCCGCCACCCCGCCGCGGACCGCCTCGATGCAGGCTTCGAGCTTCGGGCGCATGCCCCCGCCGATCCCGTCGAGCGCCGCGTCGACCTCGTCGACCGTCGCCTGCCCGATCAGGCTCTCCGGGTCGGCCGGGTCGCGCAGCCAGCCGGCGACGTCGGTCAGGAAGACCACCTTGTGGGCCTTCATCGACCGGGCGACCGCCGCCGCGGCCGGGTCGGCGTTGACGTTGTAGGACTGGCCCTCCCCGTCGGCCCCGACCGAGGCGACCACCGGGATGTAGTCCTGGGCGATGTGGCGGATCACGTCGCCGTCGACCCGCTCGATCTCCCCGACGAAGCCGATGTCCTGCCCGCCCGGCGAGCTCCGCCGCCGCACCCGGAACAGGGACCCGTCGTCGCCACACAGTCCGACCGCCGGCTGGCCGTGGCGGTTCAGGCGCAGGACGATGTCCTTGTTCAGCTTGCCGACCAGCACCATCTTGGCGATCTCGACCGTCGCCTTGTTGGAGACGCGCAGGCCGTCGACGAACTCGACGGCCATGCCCAGGCGCTCCATGTAGGAGGTGATCTCCGGGCCGCCGCCGTGGACGACGATCGGGTTCATCCCCACGTACTTGAGGAGCACGACGTCCCGGGCGAACTCCTCGCAGAGCAGCGGATCCTCCATCGCCGCCCCGCCGTACTTGATCACGATCGTCCGGCCGTGGAACTCCCGGATGTACGGGAGCGCCTCGAGCAGGGTGCCGACGTCCCTCATGTCGTGTACTCGGCATTGATCTTCACGTAGCCGTAGGAGAGGTCCGAGAAGAAGACCTCGGTTTCGGCCCCCTCCCCGTCGAGGCGGACCTCGTACTCGACCTCCTGGCCGGCCACCGCTCGCCCGAGCGCCTCGACGTCGTGGGGGACGGCGGCCCCGCCGGCGCAGACGGTCACCCCCTCGATGGCGATCTCGAAGGACACGGGCGCCCGGCCGGGCATCGCCCCGCCGATCGCCTGGGCGATCCGACCCCAGTTCGGGTCCGCGCCGAACAGCGCCGCCTTGACCAGCGGCGAGTTGGCCACGGCGCGGGCGACCCGCTCGACGTCCTCGCCGTCCCCGCCCCGGACCACGATCCGCCCGACCCGGGCGGCGCCCTCCCCGTCGGCGACGATCAGCAGGGCCAGCTGGCGCAGGAGCGCGTCGAGCGCCTCGCCGAAGCGGAGCTCGTCGTCGGTCTCCGCCACCACCGGCACCCCGCTCGCCCCGCTGGCCAGGAGGATGACCGTGTCGTTGGTCGACAGCTGCCCGTCGACCGAGATCCGGTCGAAGGACCGCTTGACGGTGACCCCCAGCAAGAGGTCGGCCGTCTCGGCCGAGAGCACCGCGTCGGTCTCGACGAAGCAGAGCATGGTCGCGAAGCGGGGCGAGATCATCCCCGCCCCCTTGCACTGCCCGCTCAGGCGGACCGTCCCCGACGGGAGCTCGACCTCGAGCGCCGCGTGCTTGTCGAAGGCGTCGGTCGTCCGGAGCGCCGCCGCGAAGTCGACCGCCCCGTCCGGGCGCAGCTGGGCCCGGGCCTCGCGCAGGCCGCCGACCACGAGCCGCCCGGGGAGGACCACCCCGATCACCCCGGTCGAGGCGACGGCGACCTGGTCGGCCTCGACCCCGGCGACCATCGCCCCGGCCCCCTGGACCCGGGCCGCCTCGTCGAGGCCCCGCCGCCCGGTGGCGGCGTTGGCTCCGCCGGAGTTGGCGACGACCGCCCGGAGCGCGTCGAGGCGGCAGCGCTCCTGGCAGACGAGGACCGGGGCGGCGAGGACGCCCGACGCACAGAAGCGGGCGGCGCTGACCGTCTCCGGCGAGTCGGCCACGAGCAGCCCGAGGTCGAGCTCCCCGCCCGCCTTCAGCCCGCAGGCCACCCCGGAGGCGCGGAAGCCGGCCGGCAGCGGCGACCCCGGATCGAGCTCGCGGACGTGCTCCGGGCGCTCGCACCAGCGCGAGGCGAAGAACGGGCTCACCGGAGTCCCCGCGTCTCGTCGAGCCCGAACATGAGGTTGAGGTTCTGCACCGCCTGCCCCGAGGTTCCCTTCCAGAGGTTGTCGATCGCCGCGAACACGAACAGCTTGCCGGTCCGCTCGTCGGCCTGGACCTGGATGCGGCAGACGTTGGTCTCGCGCACGTCGCGGACGCCCGGCGGCCGGCCGGCCAGCTCGACGAAGGGCTCGCCAGCGTAGCGCGCCGCGTAGACCGCGGCCAGCTCGTCCCCGGCGACCGCCCGGGTCGGCGAGACGTAGCAGGAGACGAGCTCGCCCTGGTCGAGCGGGACCAGGTGGGGCGTGAAGGCGGCGATCACCGGCGACCCGAGGCGGGCCAGCGCCTGGTCGATCTCGGGCATGTGGCGGTGGGCGCCGACCCCGTAGGGGACGACGTTCTCGGTCACGGCGACGAAGTGCGTCTTGTCGGTCGGCTCGCGCCCGGCCCCGGAGACCCCCGACTTGGCGTCGATCACCACGTCGGCGATCAACCCGGCCTCGGCCAGCGGGGCGAGGGCGAGGATCGCGGCGGTCGGGTAGCAGCCCGGACAGGCGACGAGGTCGGCCTCGGCGATCTCGGCCCGGTGGAGCTCGGGCAGGCCGTAGGCGGCGCGGGCCTGGAGCTCCGGGTGCGGGTGCGGGACGTACCACCGCTCGTAGACCTCGAGGTCGTCGAGGCGGAAGTCGGCGCTCAGGTCGACCACCCGGACGCCCCGCTCGAGGAAGGCGGCGGCCACCGGGGCCGACGCCCCGTGCGGATAGGCGATGACCACGGCGTCGACGGCGGCGTGCCGGTCGAGGTCGAGCTCCTCGAGGGCCAGGGGCACCCGGTAGCGGGGGTAGACGTCGCCGATCCGCCGCCCGGTATGCGACCGCGCGGTGACGCCGGCGAGCTCGAAGTCCGGGTGGCGCCAGAGGAGCTCGGCGGCGAGCGCCCCGGCGAAGCCCGTGGCCCCGGCCACGACCACGCGGGGCCGATCAGCCACGGAGCTCACCCCCGAGCTCGTCGGCCAGGGCCCGCGTGATCGCCGCCCGCCACGCGGCGACGTCCTCGTCGGTCAGGGTCCGGTCGGCCGCGCGGAACTCGAGGTGGAGGCTCAGCGACGTCCGGCCGTCCCCGATCTGGGCGCCCCGGTAGACGTCGAAGACCGACACCGACGCCAGGGCGGGACCCCCGTGGGCGCGCACCACGTCGACGACCGCGGCGGCCGCGACCGCATCGTCGACCACCACCGACAGGTCCTGGAGCACGGCCGGGAAGTCGCCGAACCCGGCATGGGCGAGCACCGCCGGGGCGACCGACACGACGAAGTCGAGGTTCAACGTGAACACCGCCGTCTGCCCGAGGTCCCAGGCCGCGGCGACCGACGGGTGGAGCTCGCCGGCGAAGCCGATCCGCCGGTCCCCGATCAGGATCTCGGCGCTCCGTCCCGGGTGGAGGAACGGCCAGGTCGCCGGGGCCACCGACCAGCCGATCCGCAGGCCGTCGAGCACTGCGGCGACCAGCGCCTTCGCCGCGAAGAAGTCGGCCGGCGGCGGCGCACCCGTCCGCCACGACCGCGGCCCGAAGCCTCCGGTGACCAGGCCGCCGAGGGCGTGGTGCTCGTCGGCCGGCGCCGGGCCGCCCCGGTAGCCCGAGGTCGCCGGATCCCCCGCCCCGGTCCCCCCCGACCCGGCCCCCACCTCCGACCCGGCCCCGACCCCCGACCCGGCCCCGACCCCCGACCCGGCCCCGACCCCCGACCCGGCCCCGGCCCCCGCTCCGGCCACCCGACCCGCGCCGGCCGCTGCGGCGCCCAGCCGCCGGTAGACCGCCCCCGACTCGAAGATCTGGAGCGCGGCGGCCCCGCGGGCGACGTTGTGGCGGGCGACGTCGAGGAGCGAGGCGAGGAGGGTCGGCCGCATCACCGACTGGGCGTCCGAGAGCGGGTTCTCGATCGTCACCACCCGGGTCATCGGGTGGCCCTCGGGGAGGCGCAGGCGGCCGAGGACCCCGGGGTCGGTGAACGACCAGCCGACGACCTCGTGGAGGCCGCGGCCGGCCAGGATGTCCTCCGCCCGCCGGCGGGTCCGCTGGGCGTGGGTCAGCCGGCCGGCCGCCCGCACGGGCGGGAGCGTCGCCGGGAGCCGGTCGACCCCGTCGATCCGGGCGACCTCCTCGATCAGGTCGACCTCCCGCCGGACGTCGCTCCGCCGCCACGACGGGACCGACACCTCGAGCGCCCCGCCGGCGCCCCCCTCGACCCCGAACCCGAGCGACTCGAGGATCTCGGCCGAGCGCTCCGGGCCGATCGGGGCGCCGAGCAGGCCGCGGAGGTGGTCGGGATCGAGGCGGAGGACCGCCGGCGGCGGACCCGGACCGCCGATGTCGATCGTCCCCGGCACCAGCCGGGCCCCGCAGAGCTCGACGAGGAGGGCGCTGGCCACGACCAGGGCCTCGGCCGCCGCCTCCGGCTCGAGCCCCTTCTCGAAGCGGCCGGACGCCTCGCTGCGCAGCCCGAGCCGAGCCGAGCTCGCCTGGATGTTGGCGCCGACCCAGGTCGCCGACTCGAGCAGGACCCGCGTCGTCTCCGGGGCGACCTCCGACCGGGCGCCGCCCATGATCCCGGCGATCGAGGTCGGTCCGTCGTCGTCGCAGATGACCACCGTCTCGTCGTCGAGCCTCCGCTCGACCCCGTCGAGGGTCCGCACCGGCTCGCCGTCGCCCGCCCGCCGGACGACGAGCCGCCGCCCGGCCACCCGATCGAGGTCGAAGGCGTGGAGCGGCTGCCCGGTGACGAGCATCACGTGGTTGGTGACGTCGACCACGTTGTTGATCGGCCGCATCCCCGCGGCCAGGAGGCTCGCCTTCAACCACGGCGGCGACGGCCCGATCCGGACGTCCTCGAACGCCCGGGCCATGAAGCGGGGACAGAGGTCCGGGCATTCGACCTCGACCGCGGCCGCCGCGAGCTCCCCCCCGGACCCCGGGTCGGTCGCCCAGGGCGGTGGGGCGAGCGCGGCCCCGGTCGAGGCGTGGACCTCGCGGGCGATCCCGTAGACGCCGAGGCAGTCCGGGCGGTTCGGGGTGATCTCGAACTCGATCACGTCGGTCCCCAGCGGCAGGACCTCGTCCAGGCGGGTACCCGGCCGCGCTGGCGAGTCCAGCTCCAGGATCCCCGCCTGCTCAACCCCGACCGCCAGCTCCACCGCCGAGAGGATCATCCCCTCGCTGGCCACGCCGCGGAGCCTGCGCGCGCGCAACTTCTCGCCCCCGGGCAGGACGGCCCCCGGCCGGGCGACGGCCACCGTCTGCCCGGCGGCGACGTTCGGGGCCCCGCAGACGATCGTCGCCGGCTCGGCCTCCCCGACGTCGACCGTGCAGACCCGGAGGCGGTCGGCGTCCGGGTGGGGACGGACCTCGCGGACCCGGCCGACCACGAAGCCCGCAGGGTCGACCACCCCGTGGTGGAAGATCCGCTCGTCCTTGGTCCCGGTCATGGTCAGGCGAGCGGCCAGCTCCTCGGTCGAGAGGGGCGGGTCGCAGAACCGGCGCAGGAGGCTGACGGGAACGAGCATCAGAAGCGCTCGAGGAAGCGGACGTCGTTGTCGTAGAAGAGCCGCAGGTCGGGGACCCCGTGCTTGAGCATGGCGATCCGCTCGATCCCCATCCCGAAGGCGAAGCCCTGGGCGTGGTCGTAGACGTCGTCGCCCCGGAGCTCGCCGACCCGGGCGAAGACGTTCGGATCGACCATCCCCGCCCCGAGCACCTCGAGCCAGCCCGACCCCTTGCACAGCGGGCAGCGCCCGTCCCCGTCAGGGTGCGACCCGTCGGCCCGCCGGCCGCCGGTGCACGCGAAGCAGGAGACGTCGACCTCGACGCTCGGCTCGGTGAACGGGAAGAAGTGCGGGCGCAGGAGCACCTCGCGGTCGTCGCCGAAGATCGCCTGGGCGAAGGCGAGGAGCGTGCCCTTGAGGTCGGCCAGGGTGATCGCCTCGTCGACGGCCAGCCCCTCGATCTGGTGGAACTGGGGCGTGTGGGTCGCGTCGCTGTCCGGGCGGTAGACCCGGCCGGGGACGATCACCGACAGCGGCGGCGGCTGGCGCTCCATCAGGCGGACCTGCATCGGCGAGGTGTGAGTGCGGAGCAACACATCGTTCGACACATAGAACGTGTCGCTCCGGGCCCGGGCCGGGTGGGTCGGGTCGTGGTTGAGGGCGTCGAAGTTGTAGTGGACGAGCTCGATCTCCGGGCCGAGGGCGATCCCAAAGCCGAGCCCCATGAACACGTCCTCGATCTCCCGCCGGGTCTGGGTCAGGAGGTGGAGGCGCCCGGTCGGCTGGGGCGGGTCTCCGGGCAGGGTGACGTCGACCCGGTCGGCGACCAGGCGCCGGTCGAGCTCGACGGCCTCGAGCGCGTCCTGCCGCCCGGCGATCAGGGCCTCGAGCGCCCGCCGGGCCTCGTTGGCCCCCCGGCCGACCACCGCCCGCTCGGCCGGGTCGAGGCCGGCCACCCCGCGCAGGAGCTGGGGGAGCTCGGCCTTGCGCCCGAGGTAGCGGACCCGGAGCCGCTCGAGCTCGCCGGTCCCGCCGGCCGCGGCGATCGCCCCCTCGGCCTCGGCCCGCAGGGCGGCGATTCGCTCGGTCGCGCTCATCGCCGGGCCATCCTACGGGCCGCCGCCACGGCGTAGAGCCCGATCGTCGCCGCCATCGCCGCGTTCAGCGAGTCGCCGGCCACCTGGGGGATGGCGAGCACCCGGTCGCAGGCGCCGAGGAGCTCCGGGCCGAGCCCGTCCCGCTCGGCCCCGACCAGGAGGGTGAGCTCCGCCGGGAACGGTCCGCCGAGCGGCTCGCGGGCCGCCCCGTCGAGGGCGACGAGCTCGCCGGGCAGGTCGTCCGGGGTCGCCCGGCCGACCGGGACGGCGAAGATCGCGCCCATGCTCGCCCGGACCGCCTTCGGGCCGTAGGGGTCGGCGCACCCGGGTCCGAGGGCGACCGAGGCGGCCCCGAAGGCGTGGGCGGCGCGGATGATCGTCCCGACGTTGCCCGGGTCGGCCACCCCGTGCAGGTAGACGCAGACCGGGCCGGACGGGGCCGGGGCCCAGCGCTGCTCGTGGATGACGATCGCCCGGGCGCCGGACCCGAGGGTCGACGCGGCGGCCAGGAGCTCGGGGGCGACCTCGGTCCAGGCGCCGGCCCCGGGGGGGGCGAGGCCGGCCGGGCAGAGCCGGACCACCGGCTCCCAGCCGGCCGCCGTGGCCGCGGCGTCGAGATCCTCGCCCTCGGCGACGAAGCGGCCCGTCCGGGCACGCCCGGCCTGGCGGGCCAGCCGGCGGAGCTCCTTGAGGTGTTGGTTGTCGGGTGAGCTGATCATAAAAAAGGGCGCCGTTCTCGAAGAAGCGGCGCCCGGGAGGTTCTTCTGTCGGCGGTTGCGGTCAGGCAGCCGACGCCTCGCGGGCGGCATCGGCGAATCGGCGGAAGGTCTCCGGGTCGCGCACGGCGATGTCGGCGAGCACCTTCCGGTCGAGCTCGATGCCGGCGAGACCGAGCCCGTGGATGAAGGTCGAGTAGCTCATGTCGTTCTGGCGGGCGGCGGCGTTGATCCGGGTGATCCACAGGCGGCGGAAGTCGCGCTTGCGGTTGCGCCGGTCGCGGTACGCGTAGGCGTCCGCCTTCATCAGCGCTTCCTTGGCCCGTTTGTAGTTCGAGTTCGCCTCGCCGCGGAAGCCCTTCGTCCGCTCGAGGGTGGCCCGGCGCTTCTTCTTGGCGGCGACCGACCGCTTGACCCGGGTCACTTGCCCACCCCGAGCAGCTTCTTGACCCGCGGGGCGTCATGGTCGGAGAGGATCGCCGGCTGGCCGAGCGTCCGCTTGCGCTTGGGCGACTTCTTCCCGAGGATGTGGCTCGTGAACGCGTGACGGCCGCGGACCTTCCCGCCGCCCGTCACCTTGAAGCGCTTCTTCGCGCCGGAATGTGTCTTCATCTTGGGCATCGCGGCGTCGAAGGTTAGCGTGCCCGGCCGCTCGGCGGTCGGGCGACCGGCTCAGCCGGACTTCGGCGTCGCCTCGGCGAGCGCCGGAGCGTCGTCCGGGGCCTGGCGATCGAGGCGGGGCGGCAGGTCGGCCATCGCTTCGCTCGTCCGTGGCCCCGAGGCCGCCGGACGGGTCTTCTTCGGGGCGGGCTTGGGTGTCACCGGGGCGGCCGGGGCCCCATTGGCGGCGGCGCGCTCGGCCGGGGCCGGCTGGGGGGCGTCGGGAGCCGGGGCGTCGGGCTCCGCGGCGGGCTCCGTGGGCCCGGCGGCCGGGGCCGCCGCGGCGGCTACGGCCGCGACCTCGGCCGTCTCGTCCGTGGCCGCCTGGCCCTCGGCGACGTCCGCCTCGGTGACCTCGCCCCGCCGGCTGTCGTCGAACTGGCCGGCGAGGACGGCCTTCGACGGGCCGAGCATCATCGTCATGTTCCGCCCGTCCTGGAGCGGGCGCTGCTCGACGATGGCCAGCTCGGCGAGCTCCTCGGCCAGGCGGTCGAGGATCATCACACCGCGCTCGGGGTGGGTCACCTCACGGCCGCGGAACATGATCGTCACCTTGACCTTGTCCTTGTGCTTGAGGAACCGCTCGATGTGACCCTTCTTGGTGTCGTAATCGTGCTGTGCGATCTTCGGGCGGAACTTGATCTCGCGGATGGTGATCTGCTGCTGGTGCTTCTTGGCCTGCTTGACCTTCTGGGCCTGCTCGTACTTGTACTTCGAGTAGTCGAGCACCCGGCAGACGGGCGGCTTGGCCTCGGGCGCGACCTCGACGAGGTCGAGATCCCGGTTCTGGGCGTACTTGAGCGCGTCGTCGATCTTCAGCACGCCGATCTGGGCCCCGTCCTCCCCGATCAGGCGGACTTCGGGTACGCGGATGCGCTCGTTGATCCGGGTCGTGTCCCGCTCGGGCGGGCGACGATCGAACCTACGGGGAACCGGCACTAGGCTATGTCCCGTCCAGCCATCCGCTCACGCGGGGTAGCAGGGTCGGGCATCAATGGAGCCGCGAGCGCGTCAAGCCGGCTGGGCGCGCTGCGTGGTGGATGTCACTGGAGCCAAGATGGTGAAGTATAGCCGGGAACGTCGGCTCGGTGTGAATTTTCCGTGCAGGAGGCGCCCGCCGGCCGCCGGATCGGGCTCGGCGCCCGCCGCCCGCCGGCGCATGATATCCGGTCGGATCAGACGGTCGCGACGGCCGCCGGGCGGGGCAGCGAGGCGAGGAAGAGCTCGCCGGCGCGCCGGGTGATCGGCCCGGGGGCGGCGAGCCGGCGGCCGTCGATCGAGGCGATCGGGACGACCTCGGCCCCGGTGCCGGTGAGGAACGCCTCGTCGGCCGTCCAGGCGTCGGTCGGGACGAGCCTGACCTCCTCGACCGCCGCCCCGTCGGATCGCAGGAGGGCGATCACGTGGTCGCGGGTGATGCCGCGCAGCCCGCCGGCGCTCGCCGGGGGCGTGCGCAGCACCCCGCGGCTGACCAGGAAGAGGTTCTCGGCCGTGCACTCGGCGATCTCGCCGGCCGCGTTCAGGAGGAGCGCCTCGTGGGCGTCCCGGGCCCGGGCCTCGAGCGAGGCGAGGACCGAGGTCAGGTAGTTGAGTGACTTCACCTGCGGGGGGATGGCGTCGGGCGCGGCCCGGCGGACGGAGGCGGTGATCACGCGGGCGCCCCGCTCGTAGACGTCGGCCGGATAGAGCTGGAGGGGGGCGGCGATGAGGACGACGGTCGGCCGCTCGCACGTGTGCGGCGAGACGCCGAGCGCCCCGCGGCCCCGGGTGACGATCACCCGGAGGTAGCCGTCCGCGGCCCCGAAGCGATCGATCGCCTCCCGGCAGAGCGCGGCGAGTCCGGCGTCGTCGAGCGGCACGTCGAGGAGCAGGCAGCGGGCCGAGGCGCGCAGGCGCTCGAGGTGGCGGTCGAGGAGGAAGGGCGTCGCCGCGTAGAAGCGGATGCCCTCGAACACGCCGTCGCCGTAGAGGAGGCCGTGGTCGAGGACGGACACCGAGGCGGTTGCCGCGTCGTCGAACCAGCGGCCGTCGACCCAGGCGATAGCGGCGGGAGAGGTCACGGTGCGATAACTTACTGAATGAACAGGAAGTTGTCTATGGCCCCATCCCGTCCCCAGGTCAGAGCCCCCACCGCCGTCCGTCGCCGCGACGCCGAGGCCTCGCGCCGGGCGATCCTCGACGCGGCCGAGGAGCTCTTCGCCGAGCGCGGCTTCGATCGGGCGAGCCTTCAGGCGATCGGCCGCCGGGCCGGCGTCTCGACCGCCCTACCGGCCTACTTCTTCGGCGACAAGGACGGCCTCTACCGGGCGGTGATGGCCCGCCTCCTCGCCGAGCGGGAGGCCCGCCTCGGGCCGATCGCCGCGGCGGCCGCCGCCCACCTCGACGCGACCGGCGACCTCCCCGGGGGTCTCGAGATCCTCGTCGGCGGGTACCTCGACTTCCTCCGGGAGCGCCCGGCCCTCGTCCGGCTGATGGGCCGCGCCGCCGTCGACGGCGGCCGGCGGCTCGGCCCGGAGCCCCGCCACTCGGTCGCCGTCCAGGAGGGACTTGGCCGCTTCGTGCGCTCGCTCCAGCCCCGGCGGGGACCGTCCGTCGACCCGGAGCAGCTCCTGATCACCACCGTCGCGCTCTGCTTCTTCCCGCTCGAGCACAACGACACGATGCTCGCGGCGATGGGGCTCGACGCAACGACCGAGTCGTTCGCGGCGGCGCGCAAGCGCCACGTCGTCGACCTCCTCGTCCGCGTGCTCGCGCCCTAGCGGACGCGTCCGTCCACTAGCCGCTCGACGGCCAGTCGGGCCGGACCGACGGGTCGACCCGCAGGCCGTCGAGGATGCGCCAGGCCGCCCGGCGGGTGGCCGCCGCGGCGCGCGGGCCGAAGGCGACCTCGGCGTCGAAGTTCCGACCGCCGGCGGCAAACGAGACCCAGTGGTCCTCGAAGCGCGCGCCCGGGACGCAGGCCGCCGCCTCCGACGGTCCGCCGAGCCCGGGCCCGAACCGCGCCGGCCGCGGCGGGAAGGCCGGAGACCCGACGCCCCGCTCCTGGAGGGTGAGGAAGGCCCCGGTCCGACCGAGGGCGGCGAGCGCGCCGACGGCGACCTGGGCGCATCCGCCCGGCCGGTAGCGGAGCGGTCGGGTGCCGACGGCCAGAACCTCGCGGGGATCGACGAGGTAGGGCGTCAGCGTCGTGCCGGCCGCCCGCCACCCCGGCGGGAGCCGGACGGTCACCCCGCGGGCCGAGTAGGTGGCGACCGGAGGACTCGTGGCCGGCGCGGACCCCGACCCGCCGCAGCCGGCGAGGAGCAGGGCGGCGGCGGCGACCGCGGGGCGCTTGCCGGGCATCGTCCTTGTTACGGTGGCCGGGCCCGGCGCGGTCCCGGCGGGGTCCGCCAGGCTAGGCCGATCGGTCGCGGGCCTGGGCGGCGATCCGGGCGACGAGGTCGGGGACGGGCATCGTGCCGACGTCGCCGTGGTGGCGCTCGCGCACGGCGACCGTCCGGTCGGCCGCCTCGCGCTCGCCGACCACGAGCATGTAGGGGATCTTCTGGAGCTCGGCGTCGCGGATCTTGCGCCCGATCGACTCGGTCCGCTGGTCGAGCTCCGCCCGGACCCCGCCCGCCCGCAGCGCGGCGAGCACGCCGGCGGCGACCGGGGCGAAGCGGTCGGAGATGGGCAGGACGATCGCCTGGACCGGGGTCAACCAGATCGGGAAGGCGCCGGCGTAGTGCTCGGTGATGATCCCGATGAAGCGCTCGAAGGTGCCCATCAGCGCCCGGTGGATGACCACCGGCCGGTGCTCGGCGTTGTCGGCCCCGGTGTAGGTCATGTCGAAGCGCTCGGGGTTGCCGTAGTCGAGCTGGACGGTCCCGAGCTGCCAGGAGCGGCCGATCGCGTCGGTCATGTGGAGGTCGATCTTCGGCCCGTAGAAGGCGCCGTCGCCCTCGTTGACCTTGTAGTCGAGGCCGCGGCTGTCGAGCGCCCGGATCAGCTCACCCTCGGCCCGGTCCCAGAGCGCGTCGCCGCCGAGCCGGTTCTCCGGGCGGGTCGAGAGCTCGAGCTCGGGGGTGAACCCGAAGAGGCGGTAGATCTCGAAGCCCATGTCCAGGCAGCCGGCGACCTCGTCCTGGATCTGGTCCTCGGTGCACATGATGTGGGCGTCGTCCTGGGTGAAGTGGCGCACCCGCAGCAGCCCGTGGAGGGTGCCCGACCGCTCGTTGCGGTGGAGCAGCCCCGGCTCGGCGTAGCGGACCGGGAGGTCACGGTAGGAGTGACGCTGCGACTTGTAGAGGAGGAAGTGGCCCGGGCAGTTCATCGGCTTGATCGCCAGCTGGCGATCCTCTGACTCGGTGATGAACATGTTCTCCCGGTACTTGTCCCAGTGACCGGAGATGCGCCACAGCTCGGCGTCGTAGAGCTGCGGCGTCTTCACCTCGTCGTACCCATGCTTGGCCGTCAGCTCGCGTGAGACGCCGACCAGGGTGTTGAACAGGGTCGTGCCGTGGGGAAGCCAGAAGGCCGAGCCGGGTGAGAGCTCGTTGAAGTGGAACAGGTCGAGCTCGCGGCCGAGCTTGCGGTGGTCGCGCGCCCGGGCCTGCTCGAGCCGCTCGAGGTGGGCGGCCAGGTCGTCCTTGGAGAAGAAGGCGGTCCCGTAGACGCGGGTCAGCATCGTCCGGTTCGAGTCGCCGCGCCAGTAGGCCCCGGCGACCGATTGGAGCCTGAACGCCTTGACCGTCTTGGTGGTCGGGGCGTGCGGGCCACGGCAGAGGTCGGTGAACGGCCCGTTGGTGTAGAGCGAGACCGTCCGGAGGGGCGCCGCCGGGTCGGCCGCGCTGACCAGGTCGTCGATCAGCTCGACCTTGTACGGCTGGTCGGACGCCACGAAGCGGGCCCGGGCGTCGGCCACCGGGACGTCCTCGCGGACGAAGGTCTCCCCCGCCTTCACGTGCGCGCGCATACCGGCCTCGATCGCCGGAAAGTCGGCCTCGGAGACGGTGACCCCGTCCGGGAACTCGAAGTCGTAGTAGAAGCCCTGGTCGATCGGCGGGCCGATCGAGATCTTCACCCCCGGGTAGAGGTCGGTCACCGCCGCGGCCAGGACGTGGGCCGCGTCGTGGCGGATCAGCTCCAGCGCCTGGTCCCCGCTCGAGGCGGTGACGATCGAGATCCGGCCGCCGTCCGGCAGCGGGCGGGCGAGATCCCGCAGCTCGCCGTCGACCTCGATGGCCAGCGCCGCCCGGGCCAGGCCGGGTCCGATCGCCGCGGCGGCGTCGGCACCGGTCGCCCCGTCCGAGAGCTCGAGGGCCTTGCCGTCGGGCAGGTGCGCGGTGATCGCCATCCCGGCGATGCTAGTGGGCGGCCGCCTGGGTTGCCCGGCGCGGGGCGGCCGTCGATGCGCGCGACCGGCCCCCGGGCGGCGGCGCGCGAGGCGCGCTCCGCCCGGGGCCAAGCCGGTCGTTGGCGGGCGCCGCCTACCTGCGCGGGCCGCCCTGGATGTTCTCGCCGTACCGGAAGCGACCCTTCGGCTTGGTCGCCGTCAGCTGCTCACGCCAATCCGCCGGGAGGGTCCAATTGGAAGCGGCCGGGGCGGGCGCGGGCGGGGCCTGCTGCTGCTGGGCCTGGGGCTTGTCACCCTTCTTACGAAGCTTGAGGGCCATCAGCGATCACCTTTCTCCGTCGTGGGTACGTTCTCGCACGTGGGACCGGTTCGGTCCGCCGGTAGGCCGATTTTTACCCCGGGGGAGCGGGGGCGTCAAGCCCAATTTCGACGGGTCCGAGGGGACGCGGCGATTGGCCGGCGCCGACTCGGGGGTAGGGTGCACCGACCGTGTCCCCGGGCCGCTGAACGGAGCCGCTTGTCGCGCAACCGCTGCCGTATCGACGTACCGCCGCGCCGGGTGTTCGCCGTGCTCGCCGACCCCCGCTCCTACGCCTACTGGGTCGTCGGGTCGAACCGGATCCGCGGGGCCGACCCCGACTGGCCGGCGGTCGGGAGCACCTTCGACCATGCGGTCGGCCTCGGGCCCTTCCGGGTCAAGGACCACACCGTCGTCGAGGCGGTCGATCCCCCGCGGATGCTCCGGCTGATGGCCAAGGCTCGCCCGCTGGGCACGGCGCGCGTCACGCTCGAGCTGCGCCGGCAGGGACGGGGGACGGTGGTGACGATGACCGAGAACCCCGGAGACCTGGCCACCGCGCTCGTGTTCAACCCCGTGACCCGCCTCGTCGTCCGCGGGCGCAACGACTGGTCGCTCGAGCGCTTGAAGGATCTGGCCGAGGGGCGGGTCGAGATGCCCGACGAGCGCCGGCCCTCCCGGTGGAGCTTCCGGCGCCGGCGCCGGAGCCGGCGCCGGCGCCGAGGCCCGCGCCGCCGTGCGGCCGGCGACGGCGACCGGTGACCGGTCGTGGGCGGGCATCGCCGGCCCGACCCGGCGGGGGGCGCGCCGCGGCGGCCCGACCCGGTCGGGGCCGATGACCGTCGACGCGATCGTCGTCGGCTCGGGTTCGAACGGCCTCGTCGCGGCCAACGTCCTGGCCGACGCCGGCCTCGAGGTGCTCGTCCTCGAGGCGGCGCCCCACCCGGGGGGCAGCGTCCGATCGGCCGAGCTGATCGAGCCCGGCTTCGTCAACGACGTCTTCTCCTCCTTCTACCCCCTCGCCGCCGCCTCGCCCCACATCCAGGGCCTCGCCCTCGAGGAGCACGGCCTCGAGTGGACCCGGAGCGAGACGGTGATCGCCCATCCGGGCCGGAGCGGCGACTGCCCGATCCTCGCGACCGACCTCGACCGGACCGCCGCCTCGCTCGACGCCTTCGCCGCCGGGGACGGACAGGCCTGGCGCGAGCTCTACGACCTCTGGGAGCGGATCGGCGAACATCTCCTCGGGACGCTCTTCGACCCCTTCCCCCCCGTCCGCTCCGGACTGCGCCTGGCCGCCCGGCTCGGCCCCCGGGAGCTCGTCGAGTTCGTGCGCTTCTCCCTGCTGACCGTCCGCCGGATGGGCGAGGAGCGCTTCCGGGGCGAGGGGGGCCGGCGGCTCCTGGCCGGGAGCGCCCTCCACGCCGACCTCGGCCCCGACACCCCGCCGAGCGGCACCTACGGCTGGGTCCTCAGCGCCCTCGGCCAGCAGCGTGGCTTCCCCGTCCCCCGCGGCGGGGCCGGCCAGCTGACCCGGGCCCTGGTCGCGCGCCTGCTCGACCGGGGCGGGCGGATCCTCTTCGACCAGGAGGTCACGTCGATCGCCATCGACGGGGGGCGGGCGACCGGGGTGCGGACCGCCGGCGGCGAGCGGTTCGGCGCCGGCCGGGCCGTCCTGGCCGATGTCGGCGCGCCCCAGCTCTATCTGCGCCTGGTTGGCCGGGAGCACCTCCCGGCCCGCCTGCTCGCCGACCTGACCCGCTTCGAGTACGACAGCTCGACCGTCAAGGTCGACTGGACCCTGTCGCGGCCGATCCCCTGGACGGCCGAGGCGGCGCGCCGGGCGGGGACCATCCACGTCGGCGACGACGTCGACGCCCTGGCCAAGCACTCCGACGATCTGGCCCGCGGGCTCGTGCCCGCCCGCCCGTACCTGGTGATGGGCCAGTACGCCCACTTCGATCCGAGCCGGGCGCCGGCCGGGGCCGACACCGCCTGGGCGTACACCCACGTCCCCCAGCACATCAAGGGCGACGCCGGGGAGGGCATCCGCGGCCGCTGGGACGGATCGGACACCGAGCGGATCGCCGCGCGGATCGAGGCCGAGGTCGAGGAGCTGGCCCCCGGCTTCCGCGAGCTGATCCGCGGGCGCCACGTGTTCACCCCGCCGACGATGGAGGCGGCCAACGCCAACCTGGTCGGCGGGGCGATCAACGGGGGGACCGGCCAGCTCCACCAGCAGTTCATCTTCCGCCCGACCCCGGGCCTGGCCGGCCCGCACACCCCGGTCCGCCGGCTGTTCCTCGCCTCGGCGTCCGCCCATCCGGGCGGCGGCGTCCACGGAACCTGCGGGGCGAACGCCGCCCGGGCGGCCCTGGGGATCCGCCACGGGCAGGTCAAGCTGCCGGCGCTCGGACCCCTCGCCCGGGCTCTCCAGGGACGCTGAGCCCGAGCTGGCCGGCCGCCGCGCGCCGCCGGCGGGCGGCGCCGAGCTCGAGCGCGATCAGGGCGAGGGCGATCGGCACCGTGGCGGGGAGCTCGGGGACGGCGAGGAAGAGGAGGTCGAAGGCGAGCGCGAAGGCGGCCGTCAGCCGGGCGGCAAGGACCTGGCCGCGCCGGTCGGAGGCGAGGACGGCGCCGAGCGCGGCGGCGATGAAGAGGTCGCCGTAGCCCATCGCCGCCGAGCCGAAGAGGACGCTCTGGAGCTGGGGCAGCCCGGCCCCCGGCGCGGCGGCGCCCAGCACCCGGTTGGGGGCCTGGAGGAGGTCGGCGGCGACGAGGCCGGCGTCGACCACGGCCATGGCCACGATCCCGAGCTTCAACCACCGGATCGGGGCCACGGCGGCCAGGAGCCCGCCGAGGGCGACGCAGCTGAGGGCCGAGAGGACGAGGGCGGCCGTCTCGCCGGCGAGCGACCCGCGGGCGGCCCAGGCGAGGCCGAACAGGGCCGCCACGACCGGGACGAGGCGGTCGCCGCCCCGCCGGGCGGCCCGCGCGGCGGCGAGGGCGGCGAGCGCCGGGACGCCGACCAGGGCGACGTCGGTCAGGGCCTGGGCGGTCGCCGCGGTCGCGGCGACCCCGGCGACGACGGCGGCGACCGACGCGGCCGGGATGAGGGCCCACCAGCGGTTGCGCAGGCGCTCGAGGACGGGGAACGGCCGCGGGGCGGGCAGGAGGACGAGGCCGCCCTGGACGAGCGAGAGGCAGGCGATCGACACCCAGAAGGGCGGCACCCGGGCGCGGGGGCTACGAAACGGCGGCCCGGGCCCGGGCGGCGACGACCTTCTCGTCGGCCGCCGCGGGCACGCGCCAGAGGGCGTCGTCGCCGAGGGGGGTGCGGGTGATCGCTCCGGCGCAGACGAGCTCGACCAGGGCCTGCTCGGCCGCCGTGCGGTCGGGATCGGTGAGCGGCGGCGCCAGCACGGCGGCCACCTCCTGGGTGGTCAGGCCACCGGCGAAGCGCTCGAGCACGGGCAGCGGGTCGTCCGGGGGCGGGGTCCGCTCGAGCGAGGGGTCGAGGTTGGCGATGATCACGTCGTAGGCCTCGAGCGGCTGGAAGCCGCCGGCCTCGAGGCGCCGGCCGTCGGGGCGCTCGAAGATCAGCGATGGGGCGGTGTAGCGGACCGCGCCGTCGGTCGCGGCCGCCTTGCCCTGGAACTCGGTCGGGCCGCCGGCGGCGGTGCGCGCCTCGGCGCGGTCGCGCTCGTAGGCGGCGGTGACCTCGGGCGAGTCGAGGGCGGCGACGATCGCGTCGGCGTCGAGGCCGTCGACCCGGCTCAACGTCCGCCGGAGGTCGTCGTCGTCGTCGAAGACGACCGAGTCGGTGAAGTTGCCGAACTGGAGCGCTCGGAAGACGTCGTGCTCCAGGGCGGGCGTCCGCAGGCGGGTGGCCACCATCGTCCGGCAGGCTCGGGCGGTCGCCGAGATGCGCGGCCGGGGAACGGTCGAGAAGGGCATGCCGAACCGGTCGCGGAACATGATGTAGCCGTGGAGCTGGCGGAGCGGCGTGTACCCGCGGTCGATGTACTGGCGGGCGTCCTCGGTCAGCCCGATCGTGACCAGGCGCCAGTCGAGCTGGTCGCCGTAGCGCCACTGGAGGGCGGCAAGCGCCGGGCTCGCCGAGTAGGCCCAGGGACAGCCCGGGTCGGTGAAGTGAGTCGTCTCGATGGCCATGGGCTGAGGGTAGCGGGTGGCATCGCGCGGCCGGCGGGTTTGCGTCTAAGTTGTAGGTGTGGACTCGCTCCGCGGCAAGCTGCTGATCGCCTCGCCCACGCTCGTCGACCCGAACTTCAGCCGCACGGTCGTGCTGGTCGCCGCCCACGACGAGGACGGCGCGCTCGGGCTGGTGCTCAACCGGCCGTCCGAGCTCCTCGTCGCCGACGCGGTCGAGCGGCTGGCGCCGGTGTGCACCGAGCACGAGCGGGTGTACGTGGGCGGGCCGGTCGAGCCGGGGGCGGTGATGGTCCTGGCCGAGTTCGACGACCCGACCCTGGCCGCGCTGCTGATCGACGGCGACCTCGGCCTGCCGAACATCGAGGCGAGCGCCGAGGCGCTCGGCGACGGGGTCCGGAGGGCCCGGTGCTTCGCCGGACACTCGGGCTGGAGCCCGGGCCAGCTCGACGCCGAGCTCGTCGAGGAGGCGTGGATCGTCGCGGACCGGGAGCCCGAGGACGCCTGGTCGGAGGTCGGGGGCGAGCTCTGGAGCAGGGTGCTCGAGCGCAAGGGCGGCGAGTACGCCCTGGTCGCCCGGATGCCCGTCGACCCGTCGGTGAACTAGAGCTGAAGCTCCCCGGCGGCTACTCGGCGAGGAGCTCCTCGACCGTGGTGAGGGTCAGGTCGGCCGCCCGGGGGATCGCCGCCTTGATCGCCTCGCTGAGGACCATGTCCATCTCGTCGACGTGCTCGACGACGAGCTCGGGCTCGCAGGCGAGGACGATGACCCGGGCGGGGAGCGCGCCGCTGACCTGCTTGACGAAGCGCAGGACGGCGGTCGGGTTCATCCCGTGGAGGTCGAGCGTGGCGCCGGCGGCGATCTGGCGGTCGATCTCGTCCTCGTCGGGCTCGATCGTGTAGAGCGTCCCCGGGGGATGGCCCTGGCGGCTGATGTCGATCAGGACCAGGGCGTCGTAGCCGGCCATGACCTCGTAGGCGAGGTTGAGGCCGCCGGTGCCGAAGTCGATCACGGTGACGCCCCTGGGCAGCTCGCGCCGGAGCAGGAGCTTGGCCACGGCGGGACCGAAGCCGTCGTCCTGTAGCCACTGGTTGCCGACCGCGGCGACGAGGATCCGCTTCTCGCCCTCCGGGGGCGGGGCCGCCGGGCCGGGGTCGGCCGCGACGGGGGTGAACTCGGTCATGAAACCTCCAGCTGGTGGGCGGACACGAAGAGTAGACGGACGACTTACGCCGCGAGGGCGGCGCTGACCGGCCCGAGGCGGCGGACGAGGCGGAGCCCGCGGGCGCGGTCGAGGATCGCCGCCCGCTGGTCGGGCGGGAGCCCGGCGGCGATCGGGACGAGGCGCTCGTGGACGCCGGCCCCGAGCTCGGCGACGAGCCGCAGGCCGGGGGTCAGGAGGCCGGCGGCGAGGACGTGGGCGACCAGGCCGCCGAGCAGATCCTCGAGCGGCAGATCGAGGGCCTCCGCGGCCATCGTCCGCAGGCGGGCCGCCGGGAGCGTGCCGGCGACGGCCACGATCTCCGACCAGACGACCGCCTGGGCGCCGGCGGGGAGGAGCGTCGCCAGGGGGACGAGGTCGTGCCAGAGGTCGCCGACCGCGGCCGCCCGGACGATTGCGGCGAGGACGGGCGGGGCGTGGAGGGCCGGGAGGCCGGCGAAGCGCGCCCGCCCGGCCGGGTTCATCTGCCGGGTCACCGGGAGCACGGCGTCCCAGAGGCCGTCGCGCTGGGCGGTGGCCACGAGCCCGTCGAGCACCGCGTCTTCCTCGCGCGCCGCGAGGTCGGCGAGGGCGCCGGCCCGGGCCGGGGTCACCCGGGTGAGGAGATCGAGCGCCTGGGGCCAGAGGTCGGCCGCCGTGGCCGCGCGGATCGCGCTCCGGACCCGATCGTCGGCGAGCAGGCCGACGACGTGGTCGAGGCGGTCCTTGGCCTCGACGAAGTAGGAGATCCACAGGAGCGAGGCGTCGTCGATCACCCGGAAGCAGGCGCGGAGGGCCGCGTCGGTCATGAACCCGACGAAGCGCCCCATGGCGATGTACTCGTGGCGGGCGGTGAGCTCCTCGGCGACCTCGGCGATCCGCTCGGGCGGGAGGGCGGCGATCAGCTCGCGCGCCCGGCGGGGGTCGAGCTGGGCGGCGAGGTCGGCGACGAAGGTGGTCGGCAGCCGCATGGCGATCTCGACGGCCAGCCGGGTGTCGAGCAGGCCGGCGACGCGGGCGCAGAGGAGCGGGCCGAAGGCGTGCTGGGCGATGACCGTGGTCAGGGCGACCGGCGGGAGGCGGCTGGCCAGGGCGATCCGGTGGAAGCGGTGGCCGTCGGCGGCGTAGAGGGAGTCGGTCGCCCGCTCGCGGAGGAGGCGGATGTCGGCCGGGGCGAGCGCCTCGAGGTAGCCGAGCCGCTCGTCCGGGGTGCCGAGCAGGCGGGCGAGCTTCATCACCTCGGCGTGGCCGGCGAGGCTCACCCGAGCAGCACCTTGCGCACGACGACCCGCAGGGGCCAGGGGATGAAGCGGAGCGCCTGGTCGATCGAGTGGTCGAGGGCGGCCGACTGGTGGGCGTGGGCGTCGTCGAGCGCGGCGGCCAGGTCGGCGAGCTGATCGTCGGGGAGCGACCAGAGGCGGTCGGGGAGCGGGCCGTCGAGGCGGGAGCGGAGCGCCCGGCCGGGGTCGCCCGGCTCAGCCACGCCGGACCTCGCGGAAGCGGACCGGCTGCCCGGGACGGAGTTGCCCGGCGGCCGGGAGGTCGTCGCGGCAGAGCACGGCGATCACCGGGTAGCCACCGGTGGTCGGGTGGTCGGCCAGGAGGAGGATCGGGGCTCCCGACGGAGGCACCTGGAGGGCTCCGGCGACCATTCCCTCGGACTTGAGCTCGCCGGGTCGCCGGCGCTCGAGGGTGGGGCCGTCGAGCCGGAGGCCGACCCGGTTCGACGTGTCGCTCACCGTGTAGGCGGACCGGGTCAGCCGGCGCCGGGCGCCGTCGGCGAACCAGTCGGCCCGGGGGCCGAAGACGAGGCGGAGGGTCGGCTCGGCCGCGGGGGCCGGGACCGGGGCGACGTCGACCGCGGGGAACTCCCGCGGGGCGGGGCCGACGGCGAGCCGGACGCCGGCCCGCAGGGGCCGGGGACCGAGGCCGGTGAGCAGGTCGGTGGAGGCGCTGCCGAGGGTCAGCTCGGGGGCGAGGCCGCCGCGGACGGCGATGTAGGTGCGCAGTCCGGCGGTGGCGGCGCCGACCTCGAGGACGTCGCCGGCGCGCAGGTAGACCGGCGCGTTCATCGGGACCGGGCGACCGCCGACCCGGGCGTCGACCGGGGCTCCGGTGAGCGCGACGACGGCGTCGGCGTGGACGCGGAGGCGGGGCCCGGAGAGCGTCGTCTCGAGCGCCGGGGCGTCCTCGGGGTTGGCGAGGAGGCGGTTGGCCAGCCGGAGGGCGCGGGGGTCGGCGGCGCCGGAGGGCGGGATCCCGATGTGGGCCCAGCCGGGGCGACCGAGGTCCTGGATCGTGGTGAGCGGCCCGGGGTCGAGGATCTCGATCACCGGGGCTCGAAGACGACGCGCATCCCGGCCTCGAGCCGGGCCGGCGGGTCGCGCTCGGGGTCGAAGAGGACGGTGTCGGTGTGCCCGAGGAGGTGCCAGCCGCCGGGGGCGCGGGTCGGGTAGACGGCGGTGTAGGTGCTGGCGATCGCCACCGAGCCGGCCGGGACCTGCGCCCGCGGGTCGTCCCGCCGGGGGAGCTCGAGCGTCGGGCTGCCGCCGGTCAGGTAGGCGAACCCGGGGGCGAAGCCCATGAACGCGACGAGGTAGTCGGCCTGGGTGTGGAGCGCGATCACCCGGTCGACGTCGACGCCGGCAGCCGCGGCGACGGCCTCGAGGTCGGGGCCGTCGTAGCGGACCGGGATGGTGATGGTGGGGAGCGGTTGGTCGCCGGCCGGGGCGAGGTCGAGCCGGCGGAGGGCGTCGGCCAGGTCGGCCAGGGCGGGCGGCCGGTCGCGCCAGCAGAGGAGGAGCGTCTCCTCGCCGGGGACGACCTCCTCGACCTCGTCGCCGTAGCGGTCGCGGGCGGCCGCGGCCAGGAGGTGGACCGTGCGGTTCTCGCCGACCTCGACGAGGAAGGCGTGGTCGCCGACCGGACGGACGGCGAGCTCTGAGGGCGTCACACGAACGGCCGGATCTCGACGCCGGCCCGCTCGAGGCGCTCGCGCAGGGCGCGGGCGAGGCCGGCCGCGCCGGGGGTGTCGCTGTGGAGGCAGAGCGAGGCGACGTCGAGGGTCAGGCGGTGGCCGTCGGCGGCCTGGGCGGAGTGGGAGCAGGCGATCTGCTCGGCCTGGTCGAGGGCGGCCGGGGCGGCGAGGACGCTCCCGGGCTGACCGCGGGGCACGAGCCGGCCGTCGGCGAGGTAGGCGCGGTCGGCGAACCCCTCGGCGGCCGGGGCGAGGCCGGCGGCGGCGGCGGCGGCGAGCAGCGCGGAGCCGGGGGGCCCGAGGACGGCGAGCGGCGGGTCGAGGGCGGCGGCGGCGGCGACGAGCGCCGTGGCGGCCGGGCGGTCGGCGGCGCAGCGGGCGTAGAGCGCGCCGTGGGGCTTGACGTAGGCGAGGCGCCCGCCGGTGGCGGCGGCGCAGGCGGCGAGGGCGCCGAGCTGGTAGAGCGTCTCGTCGCGGAGGCGGTCGGGGGGGACGTCGAGGTCGCGCCGGCCGAAGCCGGGCCGATCGTCGTAGCCGACGTGGGCGCCGATGCGCACGCCGCGGACGACCGCGGCCTGGCAGACGGCGCGCATCGTCTGGGGGTCTCCGGCGTGGAAGCCGCAGGCGACGTTGGCGCTGGTCACGGCGTCGAGGATCGCCGCGTCGTCGTCGAGCGATTCGGGGCCGGTGCGCTCGCCGACGTCGGCGTTCAGGTCGATCAGGGGCATGCGCGCCGGCGGCGGGCGATGCGGGTCGCGGACAGCACTCGCCGGGTCCGCCGGGGCGTCGCGGACGGTGCTCGCCGGGGGGTCGCGGACGGTGCTCGCCGGGTCCGCCGGGACGACCGGGGTCCGGTCAGGGGCCCACCCAGCACTCGATGCAGTCCTGGCACGACCGCGGCCAGTTCTCGAGCGACCAGAGCGAGCCGATCGGCGTGAGCTCGTGGAAGCCGGCGTGTCCGCAGTAGTAGCAGCGGAGGAGGTCGTCGGGGAGCCCGCTGCCGGTGTGGGTGGTGAGCAGCTCGTTGAGCGAGCGGGGGAGCTCCCGCTCGGCGATGTAGCGGTAGTCGTAGTCGTCGTACTCGCGTGGGGGGCCGACCGGCGTCTCGCCGAGCTTCCAGTCCGGGGGGTCGGGGTTCGGGTGGGTGAGGTCGAGGAGGCGGCCGGCGACGTCGATGCCGATCCCGGCGAGCTGGACGGACGTCGGGCTGTCGGGATCGTTGCCGGTCCCGACGCTCGCCACCTGCCAGCCGACCGGCCCGCGGGGGACGATCGTCTCGGTCGTGCCCTTGCCGATCAGGTGGGAGCGACGCTTGAGCAGGGGCGCTCCGAGGTGGGTGGCGCCGGGGTTGCCGGCGGCGTTGATGCGCGGGGTGAACACGGCGACGATCCGGTTGATCTGGTCGACCAGGCCCCGGTAGAGGAGCTGCTCGTGTCCGAGCCGGTGTTGGCGCTCGAGCTCGCGGCAGCCGCTGCGGCAGACCGACTCGCTGCCCTGCATGACCGAGTGCTCGCGGCAGAGATAGCTGCCGCAGTCGGCGCAGCGTCCGACGGCGTAGATGCCGCAGTGACAGGTGAACGAGGCGATCTCGGTGATCGACCGATCCTACCTCGCCGGGGGCGTCCCCGCCAGGGGCATCCCGCCGTCCGGGCGCGGCCCGAGGGTCAGCCGCCGGAGAACGACCAGAAGGCGAGACCGGTGATGATCACCATGACGACTCCGCCGATGATGCAGCCGACGATGAACGCGCTGAGGACGGTCAGCGGCGTGCTGGCGATGTCGATGACCCGGCGATCCGAGTCGACCGGCCGGTCGTAGGTGCGGGTCGGCGGCTCGGGGGAGCGAACGGGGGCACGGCCGCCGGTCAACTCGGGGTGCTCCTGGCTCCAGCGCTCGATCATCGCCCGCTGGGCGGCCCGGTCGACCGGTGCGGAGGGGGACGGGAGCGGGGCGGCGGAGTGAGCGCGGACCTGGGCCTGGGCCGGACGGGGGCGCTCCCGCGGGGCGGCGGGTGTGCCGCCGCCGAGCAGGTCGGGATGCTCGGCCTTCCACTGCTCGATCAGATCCCTGGGTTCGGTGGTCCTAGTCGCCATGTGGTCTGCGGCTCCTTGGTCGGGCTGCGGAGCGTCGGGCCGAGCCGTTCATCGTGGGGAAAGGTTACCCGCCGGGTGCGCGGTGTCGGTTAAGTGCTCGATCCGGGCGCCGGAGAACGTCATCGCCGAACGATACGAACCGACCGGCGATGCCGCAACACATGGGCGGGGCGGCTCCCCGGATGGACCAGTCGGCGAGCGGCGCGGAGGCTTTTGACAGGACACCGGCCGGATACCGGCCCACCCCCCGAGCGGGGTCAGCGCTGCCGCGGCGTCCGTCCGTGGACGCGAGTTTGGCCGCCGAACCGACCAGTAGCGTTCGACGCCTTGTGAAGTCGCCGGCAAGACCCATGGTCGAACACCTGTTCGCCTTTCGTCCGACGCGAGCCGTACCGTTCCGGTGATGGTCGCCTTCCCCGTCGCAGCCCCTCCCTCCCCGGCGAAGCTCAGAGGGGGCTACTACACGCCGGAGCCGGTAGCCCGCTTCCTCTCGGATTGGGTCAGCCCGGCCGGGCCGAGGCTGCTCGAGCCGAGCTGCGGTGACGGAGCGATCCTGTCGGTCCTCCCGCCTACCGGGAGCGTGTTGGGCATCGAGCTCGAGGAGGCCGAAGCAGCGAGGGCGCGGGTCGCGGCTCCGGGGGCGGAGGTTCAGGTCGCCGACTTCTTCGCCTGGTACTCGCCTGCGCAAGACGGGTCGTGGGACGGGGTCGCAGGCAACCCACCCTTCATCCGCTTCGGCAACTGGACAGAACCGACCCGCGGCCTCGCGCTCGACGTCATGCGCAGAGTCGGGCTGCGGCCCACGAAGCTCACCAACGCGTGGGTCCCGTTCATTGTCGCGTCCGCGCTCGCGACCCGCCGCGGCGGTCGAGTCGGGCTCGTCGTCCCAGCCGAGGTGATGCAGGTCAACTATGCGAGCGAGCTGCGGGCATTCCTGGTTGACGAGTTCTCCGGGCTCACGGTCGTCACGTTCCGGCGGCTCGTCTTCGAGGGCGTGCTCCAGGAGGTGGTGCTCCTCCTCGGCGAGCGCGGCGACGGACCGGCGCGGATCAAGGTCGTCCAGGTCGAGGATGCCTCGCGACTCCCGACGGCCGAGGCACTCGTGGCACTCGAACACGCGCCGGCCCTTCGGCATGAAACGGAGAAATGGACCAAGTATTTCCTGGACGCGGTGAAGATCGACGCGCTCCGTCAGGCCCGTGCATTGGATGGATTCGGGCGCCTGGGCGACCTCGCCGACGTCGATGTCGGAGTTGTGACGGGACGCAATCGGTTCTTCGTGCTGCGGCCGTCGGGGAGTCTCGTCCGTGGTGTCGCCGAGCACGTGATGCCCCTCGTCAGCAAATCGGCGCACCTAAGCGGCATCAAGTTCGACTCGGGCGACCTCGATGCTCTGAGGACGTCCGATGCCCGGTGCGACCTGCTTGCCGTGGCCGGCGACGTGAGCTTGGAAGACCATGCGCGGCTCGACGCCTACGTCGCCGCGGGCGAAGCCGAAGACGTCCACCGGGGCTACAAGTGCTCGATTCGAAGGCAGTGGTGGGTCGTCCCTTCGCCATGGACTCCTGACGCGTTCCTGCTGCGCCAAATCTACGATCACCCCCGGGTCATCGCGAACATGACCGACGCCACGTCGACCGACACCATCCATCGGGTGCGGATGGTCAACGGGACGCCTCCGGTCAAGCTCGCTGCCGCGTCGATCAATTCCGTTACTTTCGCATTCTCCGAGGTGATGGGGCGCAGCTACGGCGGCGGCGTCCTGGAACTTGAGCCGCGAGAGGCCGAGGGGTTACCGTTTCCCGATCCCAGCCTTCTTAGCACTGCGGACTGTAAAGTCGTCGATCGCCATCTGCGTGCTGGCCGGCTGATCGATGCCCTGGACTATGTTGACCGGGTGCTCCTGGTAGGGGCTCTGGGCATCGATGCCGACCTCGTCACGGAGCTCCGCGGGGTGTGGGAGTGCCTGCGCGATCGCCGGTTGGCCCGCGGCCGTCAAGCCGGCTCGAAGCGGAGCAGTTGAGCCGGCGACTGCTCCACCACATATACGCTCGGATGGAACGTCGGCGGTCGGGACCATGGAATACAAAGACCGCGTCAAACGCCTCCAAGGCGGCCCCCAGTGGCGCCACCCCCATCCGACTCCAACGATCGCCTTTGCCTGGCCGCCTCGACCCATGCATGTCCGCGATGGCGCCAGCCAACCGGTTCAGCCCCGAGTCGCTCGCCTGGAGTGACTGCCGACGAACCGGAGGCACGCGGGGCGAAGTGTCCGAGCCGGATCGTGCCGGAGCCGTTCTGTCCGGCGGGGGACTACGCTCCGGAGCATGGCGCCTCTCCAGACGATGCCTCCGATCGCCATCGCGCTCGCGGAGCTCAAGCCGTTCGGCGACACGTGGAAGGCGCCGCTCAGGTACCCGGGAACGAAAATTCAGGACAAGAAGCCATCCTCGCTGAGCCGTACACCCCCAAATTCGTCTTCCCAGCTGGGAGCCCTCTTCGATGCGGCGGTGGGTTCGGCGCTGGCGACGCTGCTAGGCGGGATTCCAGTCGACGCCGCACCCAACGGCAACGCCTTGATCCCGACTAAGAAGGACTGCGTCGAGGTCGGCCCAGTTCGAATCGTCGGGGGCGTACGGCCGCAGAACTTCGACGTTGGATACCGCCCCGACGGGGTTCGTTTCGCGTTCGACAGCAAGACGCTAAACGACAAGTCAAGCATCGGTAAGAACTGGCAGAACATGATCAACGATCTTGCGACCGAAGCGACGACCGTTCACAGCCGGTTTCCGTATGCCGTGGTCGGGTTCATGGTCATCTATCCCGAGCCAGCGGTCACGTCAGCCCAGCTGACAGCGACCATCGGGACGCTTGAGCGTCTTGGCGGGCGTCGACTCGTCGACGAGCCAGAGCACCGCGCCGAGGCGCTCTCGCTCGTGATCTGGGATCCGAACACGGGCGCGATCCTGCCGAACATCCCCGATCCGTCGTCGCCGCTCCGAATTGAACGGTTTTCTGAGGACGTCGAGCGAAACTACGTCGCTCGATACAAAGGCCTGCCGCCCCACGCAACGTAGCCGGTCGGGGCGGCAGGCTCGGGCAAAACGCCCACGCCGCCCACGGCTCCTACCGACGGTCCGTTGAGAGCTTGGCGAAGAGCGGCGAGTCCTTCGTTCCGCTTGATTACACGTTCTTCGGCGCGCTGCATCGCAAGTTGCTCAGCGAGCAGGTTTTCGCGGGCCACCAGCAACGCGAAGCGGTCTGGGTCGATGTTCGCGCGCAGGTGCGCGACCCTTGTCTTGCGTGCTCCCGGCCTGGCCCGGGCGCAGACGATGAAGTCGTCGCTCGTCTTCATCCGGCCCGTCCAGTCGAGATCGTTCAGTCGGCGCGCGACCGTACGGCGGATCGCGTCGCGGCGGCTGTCCTCGTGGCGGCGGAGCAGCTCGAGCTCGAGTCGTTCACCGCCCTCGAGCACCGAGCTCCGGCCCCAGTCATCGAGGTCGCAGTTGATGCCAGCCTCGCTGTAGAGCAGGTACGCGTCGAGCGGCTTGTACGGTCGACGCCCGACGAGCCTGGTTCGGGCCGATTCGGTCGCGGGACTGATCTGGGTGCTGAATCCTCGCGTCCACGACAGCATCAGGAAGTACACGACCTCCGGCACGCCAATCCGGGCGACCAAGTCCGGGATCAGCTGGGTCAGACGGTCGACGACTGCCCGCTCGAGATCGTCGACCTCGACGTCAGTCATCGTCGGATCCTCGGCGGCCACGACCCACATCGAACGGATGGTCGGTCGGCGCCTCGACGCCCGCTCGACCAGCCAGAGCTCCCGCCTCGGCTCCTCCCAATGCTTACCGTCGATCGTGGCGCGGGTCTCGCCGCGGATCTCGGTGATGCCGTCGGGCGCGTACTGGTACCGGTAGACGACGTGGCGAGCCCGGGCTCCGGCGACCTCCTACTCCGACGAGGCGGTCATCCGATCGCCGGTCCACTGCGTGCGACGGATCCCGACGACCGTCCGCCCGCGAGCACCGCCCGGGTCCACCGGGGCGGCGGTTGGCCGCGGGGCCGCATGGAGCACCACGCCGAGCTCCGGGGAGGCCCAGACCTCGGCGTAGTCATCGACGCCGCTGAGCCAGGCAATCACCACGTGGCCGTCCCCGTCGCGGCCGTACTCCTTGCCGTTCGGACCGGGAGCCCGCCCCGCCCGTTCCCGGCCCCGGCCGACCTCGGGCACCGGGGAGGCGCTCCCGGTGGAACGGCTCAAGCCGGTGGAGGAACTCGACCGAGCTCGACCAAGACCACTCCACTACCCGCCCGAGCACCCCGCCCACGTGGTCCTGCGACCCGCGCCGAAGCTCGTCAAACTTGGAGCGCATCGCCGCGAGCTCAAAATCGGACGGAACCCCGAGGAACGGTCCGGAACCCCGGTAGACGGCGTAGCGGTCCAGGCGAGACATCATCGGCAGCGTAGCCCGGTACACCCAAGCATTCGCTGGACACCGCGTCCCGGTTGGCCGGAGCCGTCAAGGCCTTGCTACCGCACTCCGCATGGCCACCGCCCTACGAGCACTGCCCTCGTAGTCGACGCCGGCGCCCACCCCCAAGGTCATCCAGGTCCGCCTCGACCATTCCTCGCCGGACCACGCCGCCCGACGGTCAGCGGGGCTTTCTAGGGCATGGGCGATACTGGGCTCGAACCAGTGACCTCCGCCTTGTCGAGGCGGCGCTCTCCCAGCTGAGCTAATCGCCCTGGGAGAGGCAAGCCTAGCAACGGCGGCCGGGGCGCGGCCGCTAGGCTTGGCGCGGCGCGGCGACGTGGCGGAGTGGTTACGCAACGGCCTGCAAAGCCGTGTACATCGGTTCGATTCCGATCGTCGCCTCTGAAGAGCGCCCGTAAATCGGGCGTTTTTGCCTTGGGGCTCCGTCCCGTGGGCGGGCTGGCTGGGCGAGGTCGCCAGGCGTCGATTGTCCGCGCTCGGACGCCTGGCTTGGCGAGGGAGTGGGTGTATGGGCCAGGGCTGGCACGATTGGAGTGTGTCGCCACGATCCGCGGGTGAGCCGAAGGACGTCCGGGAGATCCTGGTCAGCTTGCCCGTCGAGGAGCTGCGGGCCGTACTCTCCTCGGCGGTCGACCGCCATCCGGACGTCGAGCGTCATCTCCGCCTCGCCGCCGCGCGCACGACCGGCGACCTCGCCCAGTTGCGGGGCGAGGTCGACCGGGGGCTGCGGACGCGGCGCTTCCTCGGCTACCGCGAGAGCTCGGGTTGGGCGCGCACGGCGCAGCCGATCGTCGACGAGCTCGGTATCGCCGTCGAGCGCGCGCCGTCGATCGACCTCGTTGTGCTGCTCGAGCGCGCGGTCGGCCACGTCGTCAAAGTGATCCTCCGGGCCGATGATTCAAACGGGACGATCGGTGATCTGGCGCGCCAGCTCTTGGAGCTGCATGTGCAAATCTGCTCCGCCGGCGTCGCCGATCCGCTCAAGCTCGCCGCCTGGATGGTGCGATTCAGCTGCCAGGATCAGGACTTCTTCGAGATCGATCCGGTCCGCTACGCGGCGGCGCTCGGCGAGCCCGGGCTCGCCGCCTACCGCCAGGCGATCGCCAAACGGGTCGGCGACCGGTCGTTTGCCGTGAAGTGGGCGCACGAGCGTCTGGCCGTGCTCGACGGCGACACCCAGGCGATCGTCAGGCTGCTCGGCGGAGATCTCACCCGGCCGCACCAGTTCATCCAGGTCTGCGAGGCGATGGCGGAGCTTGGCCGCGACGGGGACGTCCTTTCGTGGGCGCGCCGCGGGATCGACGAGACACAGGGCTGGCAGGTCGCCATGCTCTACGACCTCGCCTGCGACGTGCACGAACGCCGCGACGCCCCCCTGGAGGTGCTCGCCCTGCGCCGGGAGCAGCACGAACGGTCGGCCTCGTCGGGCACCTACCGGGGGCTCCGCCGAGCGGCCGAAGCGCTCGACGTCTGGCAGGTCGAACGCGGCGCGGCCCGCCGAGCGTTGCGCGACCGCGGCGACCTCGTCGACGCGCTCCTCGAAGACGGCGACGCCGACGCCGCATGGACCGCGGCGGCCGCCGACCCAGCCTGGGACCCGGGCCTGGTCCGCCGCGCCCGCCTGGCCGAAGCCCGCGAGCCGACCCGACCCGACCAGGCGCTCGCCACGTACCTCAAGATCGCCGACGAGGAGCTGGTCGAAACCGGTCGGTCGGCCTACGCCCGGGCCACCGCCACGCTCAAACGCGCCCGCCGTGCTGCTCAGGCCGCCGGCGAGGGCGACGCTTTCGCCACCGCCCTCACCGACCTTCGTGAGCGCCACCGCCGCCGGCCGACCCTGATCGCGATGCTCGACAAGGCCGCGCTCGGATGACGCGGTGCCGTCGTCGACGCGATCGATGCCGGCGATCTGGGCGAACAGCGTCGCCAAGCCGGCCGCCTCGATCGGAAACGACCCTCGTCCCGGACCGCGAACGAGCTCGAGGACCCCGGCCGGCTCGGCCTCGTGCAGACAGGGGACGCACAGCATCGCCCGGCCGCCGGAGCCGGAGGCCGCGACGCTGAGCGGTTGCCCCGAGGCCAGCGCGTAGCCGGCACCGCCCTGTCCGCCGGAAGCCGCTCGCCCCGTCGCCAACCGGAGGCGCCGCCCGCCACGGCGACCACCCGCAGCGCGTCACCCTCGGGCGCCAGCAGCCGAGCCACCGCCGCCTCCGTGGCTCGGCTCGCCGCCTCGGCCACGGCATCGGCGACGGAACTCGACGAGTTCGTCGGGCGACTCTACCGGCGGTCGCCTCATGCTCGCGCTCGGGGCTGGGCGGCTCAATCGTCCGCGCCCCGCCGGGCGCCGCTACTGGTGGTGCGGGGTGAACCGCTCGGCGCCCACGTCGAGGACTTCCTCGCCGCCGAACAGCGAATCCAGGCGCACGGTGAGCCCGTCGTCGGCCACGCCGACGATGACGCCGTGGGCGGCGGTCCCGACCCGGCACGGGACGCCGCCGACCTCCAAGCCCTCCAGGTTGATGCTGCCCCTCGTCCCGACCGTCAAGTCCATTCCGTGTCCTCCGCTTAGCCTCGAATCGATGCGCAAGCTTAGCCGCCGCCGGACGCGGACGGCCGGCGGCCTCAGCCCAGCGCCGGCGTGGGCCCGTCCATCCGCGCCCCGGCGTCGAGGCCGAGCGCCCGGCGACGGCGCGACTGCGATGCTGGGGCCCGCGCGCGCCCGTCGCTCCCGCGCGGCTCGCCATGGACCTCGGTCTCATCGCCCTGATCTTCACCGCCGCCCTCCTCGGACCGGCGCTCTCGCTGCTCGCCCGCGGGGCGGTGCCCGTCGTCGTCGGTCAGCTGATCGCCGGGGTGATCCTCGGCCGGACCGGCCTGCGCATCGTCGATCCCGAGCGGGCCGACCTCGCCCTGCTCTACACCCTGGGCTTCGCCACCCTCATGTTCACCGTCGGCATGCACGTCCCGCTCCGCGACGCCCGGCTCCGTCCGGCGCTCGGCCGCGGGCTGGCCGCCGTCGCCGCGGCCGTTCCCCTCTCACTCGCCGCCGGTTTCGCCGCCCACCTCGCCGGAGGCGGACCGACGCTCGTCTATGCGGTGGTGATCGTCTCCTCCTCGGCCGCGGTCGCCCTCCCCGTGATCGACGAGGATCGGCTCGCCGGACCGGCCGTGCTGACGGCGATGGCCTGGATCACGATCGCCGACATCCTCGCCACGATCCTCATCCCGCTGGCCATCACCCCGTCGCGCGCGGCCCACGCCGCCCTCGGCGCACTGATCGTCGCCGCCCTGGTCGGCGCCGTCTTCCTCGTCGCCCACCGCCTCCACCACGTCCCCGTCGTCAAGCGGATACGCAAGGAGGGCAAGCGTCGCCAGTGGGCGATCGACCTCCGGCTCGCGCTGATCGTCCTCGTCTCCCTCTCCTACGTCGCCCAGCAGGTCGGCGCCAGCATCCTCGTCGCCGGCTTCGGCACCGGCCTGGTCGTCGCCGCCATCGGCGGCCCGAAGCGCCTCTCGCACGAGGTCCTCGGCCTCGGCCAGGGCTTCCTCGTCCCGCTCTTCTTCGTCCTCCTCGGAGCCAAGCTCGACCTCCGCGCCCTGGCCGACAGCCAGCGGGCCGTGATCCTCGCCTCCATCCTGGCCGCCCTGGCGATCCTTGTCCACGTCCTGGCCAGCGCCGCGATCCGCGCGCCCCGCGCGGTCGGTCTCCTGGCCAGCGCCCAGATGGGGGTCCCCGCCGCGGTCATCGCCCTCGGCCTCCCGGCGGGCGCCATCGATCAGGGCCAGGCCTCGGCGATCTTCTGCGCCGCCCTCGTCTCGATCGGGGCCTGTACCACCGGAGCGGCGATCCTCCGGCGCGACCGGCCACCGCCGAAGCTCCCGGCTGACCCAAGGAGCCGCGATCCTCCGGCGCGACCGGCCGCCGCCGAAGCTCCCGGCTGACCCAAGGAGCCGCGATCCTCCGGCGCGACCGGCCGCCGCCGAAGCTCCCGGCTGACCCAAGTGGGCATATGCTCGCCAGGTGAGCGACCCGGCGATCAAGTGGCTCTCCCTGCCCGAGGCCCACGACTATCAGGCGGCCGAGGACTACCTGCGGCTCGTGCTGAGCCCGGAGCACGTCCACCGGGCCGTCCATCAACTCCGGCACGCCAAGCACACCCGGACCTGGAAGGCGAAGGACATCCTCCGCGCCGCCGGACTCGACCCGCTGCCCGCCGACAACGAGGGCGTCGCCGCCAAGCTGGCCAAGATCCGCGACGGCAGGCCCCTCTCCCCCGTCCTCCTCGTCGAGCGCGAGGACCTCCCCCTGATCGTGGCCGACGGCTACCACCGTGTCAGCGCCGCTCACCTCGAGGACGAGAGCGCCGAGGTTCCGGCCTTGGAGGCGAGCCTCCCCGATCGCTGACCGGCCGGAAGCGCTCGCGGCCGGCCCGCCACCGCGCTTTCCGTCGACGAGCTTGCGCTCCGTCGCCCACCGGGCGAGCTGGTGGCGGTTCGATAGATGGAGCTTGTGGAGGACCGCCGACACGTGGGTCTCGATCGTCCGCGTCGAGACGCCCAGCATCCCGGCCACCTCCTGGTAGAGGTAGCCCCGGGCGATGTGCTCGAGGACCTGCTGCTCGCGGGGCGTCAGCTGGTCGAGCTCCGGGTCGGCCGGCTGCGGCGCCGGCCCGACGAACGCATCGAGCACGAAGCCGGCCAGCCGGGGCGAGAGCACGACCTCTCCGGCGGCCGCCCGGCCGACGCGTCGACCAGGTCGGTCGCCGAGATCGTCTTCGTCACCTATCCGCGCGCCCCGGCCCGGATCAGCTCGATCACGTCCTCCGGCGCATCGGACACCGACAGCGCGAGGAAGTGGGACCCCGGGGACCCACCGCCGATGGCCCGGATCACGGCGAGGCCCCCGCCGTCCGGCATGTGCACGTCGAGCAGCAACAGGTCCGGCCGCGGGCCGCTCTCCGTCGGGTCCGCCCGGGCGATCTCGACGTGGCCGATCCCGACCGTCGCCACCGCGATCGCTCCGGCCGGCGCGGTCAGGCTCCGGCTCCAGCCCCGGCCGACCCCGGCCAGCGACGCGAGCCCGCCGGCCAGCGTGACACCGGCCAGCACCCGCTCCCAACGAACATCAGGGGCCGAGACCACGCCCAGCGCGACCAGACCCACCCCGCCGACCCGCGCGAACCCGATCAGGTTGACCCAGTCCGGCCGCCCACGCCCCTCGTGGGGCAGGACCAGCGCCGCGAGGAGGTACGCGTAGATCACGGCCGGCTGGACCAGCGACCCCGCGAAGAGGAGCCCGCGAACGAACCCGACCGGCACCGCCAGGCGCCCGGCGAGCCCGGCCGAGACGCTGCTGAGGATCCACCATTCCCCGCCGGCCGACGGCACCGCGAGGGTCCGCCCGTCCGTGGTGCCGCGCCCGCGCCACGCCGCCGTCGCGCTCACGGTCCACCCCGATGGACGAGACGGTCGTGCAGGAAGCAGAGCGCCGTCGGGCCCGCGCCCGGGGCCACCGGCGGGATCGCCGCGCGCGGGTCGTAGGGAAACGGGCCGGCGGGTGGCTCGCCCGACACCCGAGGCAGTCGAGCACCGGGCCGGCGCCGGCCGGCGCCGCCTGCGTCGTGGTCAAGGGGTCGCCGAGCCGCTCGAGCGTCGCCGCCCGCGATGTCCCCGCCAGGACGCCGTCGATCGCCGCGGCCGACGCCGTCCCGTTCCCCCGGTCGCCCGCAGGACGGCGACCCACCCGCCCGCCCCGAGCGCGACGACTGCGGCGAGCGCGATCAGTCGGCGGCTGCGCGCCCGCCAGAGCACCGCCGCCGCCGCGGCGAGGACGACGGCCACTCCCGGCATCGCGACCTCGGTCCGCAGTGGCGGCCGACCCCAGGTGTCGCTGTAGGCGTAGCCCTGCCATCCGCCGCTCCCCGCGCCCGCCCCGCCGTCCGGCCATTGCCACACGAAAACGACCGGGAGGGTGGCCATCCCAACGATCGCCGCCAGCCGGCCCCGGACCCCCGGTGGCCGGCCGGGCGCTCGAACGGGGCGAGGACGGCCGGGGCGTCGGGGCACATTCCCCCATGCCGGCGCACCCGCCGCCCTCCCGGCAATGCGGGATTCCCGCCCCGCCCTCAGGGATGACCCGGAGGGCGCCCGGCCGCCAGCGGCAGCGCGCCGACCACGCGGGCGCCGGTCCGGGTGGTGTAGGTCCAGGTGTGGAGACCGACGGCCGCCGCGACCAGCGCGTTGCCGGTCGTCCGCAGGATCTCCGGCGGCCCGCCGACCCGGGTGACGCGCACCGTTCGCACCCCGTCCGGGACCAGGAGAGCCACCCGGTTGAGGCGATCGATCGACGACGACGCCACCGCCGCGGCGACGCCCGAGTAGGCCGCCTGCGCCGCCTGCGCGCAGGTGCCGCTCGCGCTGCCCGCCCCGGCCGCCGAGACCCGGGTCGCGTAGGAGAGGCAGATCGACCCGCCGTGCACGTAGGCGTAGAGCGTGCCGAGCGCCCCCGAGTAGACGAGCCGGCTGAGCGGCGAGTTCACGCCCCCGCTGGCCTGGTCGCGCGGGATCGCGTCGCGCGGCTGGGCCGCCCGGCGAAAGACGCCGAACGCCTGCTTTGCCGCCGCCACCGCCTGGGTCGCCGCCGGGCCCCCGCCGCCGTTCGCCCCCGGCGATCCGCAGCCGGCGAGCCCCGCGGTCGCGAGGAGGGCGAGGGCGGCGCCGGGCGCTCGTGCGGGCACTAGGAGATGCTCTGCTGGTAGACGGTGAAGCCGATCGCCGCGCAGATCGCCGCGACGATCCAGAAGCGGAGGATGATCGTCGTCTCCGACCAGGCCATCAGCTCGAAATGGTGGTGGATCGGCGCCATCAGGAGCACCCGCTTGCGGAAGGTCTGGAACGAGAAGACCTGGATCGCCACCGACAGCGCCTCGACCACGAAGATGCCGCCGATCAGCACGAGCAGGAGCTCGGTCTTGGTCATCACCGCGAGACCGGCGATCGCCCCGCCCAGCCCGAGCGAGCCCGTGTCGCCCATGAAGATCGCCGCCGGGAAGGCGTTGAACCAGAGGAAGCCGACGCACGCCCCGACCAGGCACCCGGCGAGCAGCGCGAGATCGCGCTGGCCGGTGGTGATGAAGGTGATCCCGATGTAGGCGAGCAGGACGATCGCCGCGCACCCGGCCGCCAGCCCGTCGAGCCCGTCGGTCAGGTTCACGCCGCTCGTCGTCCCGGCCACGACGAGGTAGATCAGGAACGGATAGAACAGCCCGAGGTCGATCTGGTAGTCGACGAAGCGCAGGCGCAGGGTGTCCGGCAGGTGCGCCTGCCGCGTGGCCACCCACCACAGGCCGAGCGAGATCGCGATCTGGACGATCAGCTTCGTCCGGGCGGTCAGGCCGAGCGACCGGCGCTTGACGATCTTCGTGAAGTCATCGGCGAAGCCGAGCAGCGCGCACGCCACGGCCGCCCCGAACACCCCGAGCGACCGCGGGTCGTAGTCGGAGAGGATCAGGAACGGCGCGGCGATCGCCGTGAACATGATGATCCCGCCCATCGTCGGCGTCCCCGCCTTCTCGTGGTGACCCTGCGGCCCGTCCTCGCGGATGTGCTGGCCGAACTCCCGCCGGCGCAGGAAGGCGATGAACTTAGGGCTCAGGAAGATGCAGATGAGCAGGGCGCACGTCCCGCCGATCAGGATGCGCCCCATCAGCCGGACACGAGGGCGTCGGCGACCAGCTCGAGGCCGACGCCGCGCGAGGCCTTGATCAGGACGGTGTCGCCGGCGCGCACGAGCCCCGGCACGAGCCGGGCCGCCTCGCCGGCGTCGCGGGCGTGGCGGTGCTCCGCCCCGAAACCCTCGGCCGCGAGCGCCGCCCGGGCGCCCACGGTGACCAGCAGGTCGACGCCGGCCGCGCTCGCCTGGGCGCCCAGCTCGCGGTGGAAGCGCGGCTCCTCGGGGCCGAGCTCGAGCATGTCGCCGAGCACCGCCACCCGCCGTCCCCCGGCCGTCTGCTGGAGCTCCTCGAGGGCGGCGCGCATCGACATCGGGTTCGCGTTGTAGCAGTCATCGACCACGGTCACCCCGCCGGGCAGCGCGATCCGCCCCCCGCGACCCTCGGTGAAGGCGACGCTCAGCCGCCCGTGGGGGGTCACGCCGAGCGCCCGGGCGGCCGCGACCGCCGCCAGGAGGTCGTCGAGCAGGTGCCGCGCCCGGAAGCCCGGCTCGAGCTCCACCGCCGTTCCGGCCGCGTCGATCACGACCCCGTCCGGGCCGGCCGACACCAGCCGGACGTCGCCGCCGTCGCCGCCGAAGCGCACGATCTCGAGGTCGCCGCGCAGGTGCGGCTCAAGCAGCGGCTCCCCGGCCGGGATCACCGCGGTCGCCCCCGGCGCCAGGCCGGCGAGGAGCTCGGCCTTGGCCGCGGCGATCGCGCTCAGCGTGCCCAGCAGCTCGAGGTGCGCCGGCCCGACGTTGACGATGACCCCGACGTCCGGCTCGCAGACCTCCGTCAGCAGGGCGATCTGGCCCGGACCCCGCATCGCCAGCTCGAGCACGAGCGCCTCGGTCCCCGGCGCCGCCCCGAGCACGCTGAGCGGCAGGCCGATCTCGGTGTTCAGGTTGCGCGGGCTCGCCACCGTGACCAGCTCCTGCCCGAGCAGGGCCCCGAGGATGTCCTTGGTCGACGTCTTGCCCGTCGACCCGGTGATCGCCACCACCCGCGCCCCCAGCGCCCGCCGCCAGGCCCGGGCCAGCGCCTGGAGCGCGCCCAGCGGGTCGCTCGCCACGAGGACCGCCCCGGGGTCGCCCCCCGCCGCCGCGGCCTCGCCGTGCTCCGGGCCGACGAGCACCCCCCAGGCTCCGGCGGCGAGCGCCGCCCGCGCGAAGGCCCCGCCGTCGACCCGGGTGCCCCCGAGCCCGACGAAGAGGTCGCCGGTCCCCGCCTCGCGCGAATCGATCACCGACCGGACCGGCCCCCCCGGGCCCCCGCGCAGCACGCGCGCACCGGCGGCTCGCGCGACCTGCTCGGCGTCCCAGTCGATCATCGGCGGCGGGCCGCCAGGGCCGGGCGGGCGCGCAGGGCCTCGCGCGCGACCTCGACGTCGTCGAAGGGCAGCTTGCGCCCGGCCTCGAACTCCTGCCCCTGCTCGTGCCCCTTCCCGGCGATCACCACCACGTCACCCGCTCCGGCCAGGCCGATCCCCCGGGCGATCGCCGCGCGCCGGTCGACCTCCGCCTCCACGGCGGCCGGTCCGACCGCCCCGGCCAGGATGTCGGCGACGATCGCCTCCGGCTCCTCCGAGCGGGGATTGTCGGAGGTCACCACGACCGCGTCGGCGCCCGCCGCCGCGATCCGCCCCATCTGCGGCCGCTTGCCCCGATCGCGGTCGCCGCCACAGCCGAACACGCAGATCACCCGGCCCGTGCTCAGCGATCGGGCCGCCCGGAGCACGTTCTCGAGCGAGTCGGGGGTGTGGGCATAGTCGACGAGGACGGCGAACGGCTGCCCCTCCTCGACCGGCTGGAAGCGCCCGGGAACCGGCTCGACCCCGGGCAGCGTCCGGGCGATCAGCTCGAGGGGCACCCCGAGGCGGTGGACCGCGGCGACCGCGCCGAGGACGTTGGCCACGTTGAAGCTTCCCGGGAGGCGGCTGGCCAGCTCGACCGCGCCCTCCGGCGACTCGAGGACGAAGCGGGCGCCCGAGCGCGTGAAGGTGGCGTCCCGCGCCGCGTAGTCGGCCGGGCGGTCGACCGCGAAGGTCACCGCTCCCGGGTAGTCGGCGGCCAGCCGGCGGCCGTAGGGATCGTCGAGGTTGATGACCGCCACCCCCGGACCGAGCTCGAAGAGCCGCCGCTTGGCGGCGAAGTAGTCCTCCATCGACGGGTGGAAGTCGAGGTGGTCCTGGGTCAGGTTGGTGAAGATCGCCGCCGCGAAGTGGATCGCGTCGGCCCGGCCGAGCTCGAGCGCGTGGGAGGAGACCTCGATCGCGCACGCCCGGTCGCCCGCCCCGAGCATCTCGGCGAAGCCCGCCTGGAGGTCGACCGCCTCGGGCGTCGTGCGCCCGACCGCCCGCTCGCGACCGCCGATCACCGACTTGACCGTCCCGAGCAGGGCGCACGGCTCGCCGGCCGCCTCGAGCAGCGACCGCACGAGGAAGGCGGTCGTCGTCTTCCCGTTCGTGCCCGTCACGCCGATGACCCGCAGGCGCCGGCTCGGGTCGCCGTGGAAGCGCGCCGCCAGCGGGGCCATCGCCCGGCGGACGCTCGCCACCACCACCTCGGGCACCCCGAGCCCGAGGCGCCGCTCTACGACGAGCGCCACCGCCCCGGCCGCGACCGCCTCGGCCGCGTAGGCATGGCCGTCGCGCTGGAAGCCGGTCACGCAGAAGAACAGCGCGCCCGGGGCGACCCGCCGGCTGTCGTAGGCCAGGCTCCTCACCACGACCGCGCCCCCGTCCACCCGCTCGCCGGTCAGCTCGTCCAGGCGCATGCCTCCCCAGTCTATGGCGGCGGGGGTGGCCGGCCCGGCCCGCTGCCCGGGGGGCGCGCGCCCCCCGGCCGGGACCCGGCGCCGGGCCGGCGATGCCCGCACCGCCCCGTCTACCCCGGGGGGATCTTCAGGTAGGGCAGCGCGAAGGACATGATCTTGCCGAAGGCCGGCGCCGCCACCTGGCCACCCGAGTAGCTCCCGCCCTGCGGCTCGTCGACGACCACCGCGACGAGCACCTTCGGGTCGGCCGCCGGGGCGAAGCCGACGAACGAGGCGACGAAGCGAGTGGTCGAGTACCCGCCCCTGATGGCGACGTTCGCCGTGCCCGTCTTCCCCGACAGGTCATACCCGCGGATCGAGACCTCGCTCGCCGTGCCCCCCGGGGCGAGGACCCCCTTGAGCATCTGGCGGAGCGCCGCGGCCACGGCCGGGTCGATCACCCGACGGCCGGTCGGGATCGGCAGCGACCGACCGCCGACCGCCGCGACGACGTGCGGCGGACGGAGGACCCCGCCGTTGGCGATCGCCGCGTAGGCGGTGGCCAGCTGGATCGCCGTCACCGCCTCCCCCTGCCCGATCGGGAGGTTGCCCATCGAGGCGCCCGAGTACTCGGAGAGGCGCGGGACGATCCCCCGCTCCTCGCCCGGGAGGTCGACCCCCGTCGGGGTTCCGAACCCGAACCGGCGCACCCACCCGTCGAAGCGCGTGGCCCCGAGCTTCTGGCCGATCTCGATCGCCCCGATGTTGCTCGACTGGGCGAGGATCTGCGCCGTGGTCAGGTTCACCGGTCCGCGCGCCTCGGCGTCGTGGATCGTCCGGTCGTAGAACTGGATCTGGGGCGGGAGGTAGAAGCTCGTCGAAGGCGTCACCAGCCCGTCCTGGAGCGCCCCGGCGACCGTGACGACCTTGAACGTCGAGCCCGGCTCGTAGGTCAGGCCGACCGCGTGGTTCTGCCGAGCCGCGGCCGGGGCCCCGCCGATGTCGTTGGCGTCGACCCGCGGCCAGTTGGCCAGGGCCAGGATCGCGTTCGTCCGCGGGTCCATGACGATCGCCGTCGCCTGCTTCGGCCGGAAGTCGGCGCCGACCTGGCCGAGCGTCGTCTCCACCTGGTTCTGGACCCCGGCGTCCAGGGTCAGCTGGATCGAGCGGCCCGGCCGGGCCGGCCTCACGTCCTCGATCGAGATCGGCGCGCCCAGGGCGTCGTCGACCACGTTGCGCTGCCCGTCGACCCCCCGGAGCACCCGGTTCTCGGCGTACTCGAGACCCGAGAGCCCCTTCCCGTCGATGCCGACGGTCCCGAGCACCTGCGAGGCCAGGGCGTTGTTCGGATAGCCGCGCAGGCTGACCGGCGCCAGGTTGATCCCGGCGAGCTTGAGCCCGGCGATCTCCTTGGCCCGGGCGTCGGGGACGTGGCGGGCCAGGTACACGAAGCCGGTGTGGCGGGCGGCCAGCTTGGCCAGGAGCGCATCCGCGCTCGTCCCCAGGAGCGGGGCGAGCGCCTGGGCCGCGGCCGCCGGATCGCGCACCTGGTAGGGCGTCGCCGAGACGTCGTCGGCCGGCTCGGAGACGGCGAGGTCGAGTCCGGTGCGGTCATAGATCGTCCCCCGGAGCGCCGGTACCTTGACGGCCCTCAGCTGCTGGGAGCTCGCCACCGCCCGCAGCATCCCGGCCTTGATCACCCCGAGGTAGAGGCTCCGTCCCGCCGCGAGGAGGAGGAGCAGGACGAAGACCGCGAACAGGCGGCCGATGCGGCGCTCCATCGGGGCCATCAGCGAGCCCGGTCTCCGGGCCCCACCGCCGGCGTCCCCATCAGCCGCCCCCGCCGGCCACTGCCCCGCCGGCTCCGCTCGCGGCGCCGGCCGCCGTCGTCGCCGCTCCGACGCCCGCGCTCGCCGCGCCGGCCGCGCCGGCCGAGCTCGGAGCGACCGTCCCGGCGGAGGACGTCAGCGGACTGGTCGGCGTGGTGGCGGTCTGGACGGCCGAGGGGGTCGTGGCGGGCGGGCCGGAGAGCCCGCTGGCCGTCGGGGCGGCCGCGGTCGACCCGGACGGGGGGCTCGACGACGAGCCCGCCGGGGTCGCGGCCGAGCCCGCCGCGGTCGAGGTCGCGGCCGGGGTCGAGGTCGAGGCCGGGGTCGCGGTCGCGGTCGAGGTCGAGCCGGCGAGGGCGGTCGGGGTCAGGGCGGCCGGCGGGGTGATCGACGCCGCCGCGCGGGCGGCGTCGCCCGGGCCGGCCGTCAGGTAGCGGACGTCGCCGGGCGGTGCGTAGACCATCCCCTGCTGGGCGGCGGCCGCCTGCTCGAGGTCGCCGGCCCGGAGGGTCGAGATCTGGGCCGTGAAGAGGGAGTTCTCGCGCTGGAGCGCCGCCGCCCGCTCGACCGACCGGCCGATCCCGGCGTTCAGCTTGAGGAGGGCGACCTGCATGCCGACGATCCCGATCAGCGCGAAGGCGATGATCCCGATCCACGTCCGGCCGCGGATCAGCCGGTCGAGGAACGGGTGGTCGACCAGACGCCGGAGCGGTGGCGCGAGCTGCGCCGCCGCCGCCGCCGGCGGCGGCGGGCCCGGACGCCGGGCCGGACCGGAGACCCGCCGGGGCGCGATCGGCCGGCGGGCCGGGGCGCCGGTGCGCGCCGGGGCGGCCGTGCGGGCCGGGGCGCCGGTGCGCGCCGGCGCGGCCGAGCGCGCCGGGGCGCCGGCCGGGCTCACCGCCGACCGTCCACGAGCTTGCGGGCGACCCGCAGGCGGGCGCTCGCCGCCCGGGGGTTGGCCGCGACCTCGCCCGGCGACGCCGCGATCGCCCGGCGGTGGAGGAGCTCGCCCTCGGCGACCCGGCCACAACCGCAGACCGGCATCTGCGGCGGGCAGATGCAGCCCTGGGCCCGGGCGGCGAGGAACCGCTTGACCCGGCGATCCTCGAGCGAGTGGAAGGAGATCCCGGCCAGCCGGCCGGCCGGACCGAGGAGCCCCCAGGCCAGGGGCAGCGCCTGATCGAGCTGGCCGAGCTCGTCGTTGACGGCGATCCGCAGCGCCTGGAAGCTCCGCTTGGCCGGGTGGCCGCCGGCGAACCGGGCCGGTGCCGGGACGGCGGCCTTGATCAACTCGACGAGCTCGAGCGTCGTCCGCAGCGGCGACCGCCCCCGGGCGGCGAGGATCCGGCGGGCGATCTGGCCGCTGTAGCGCTCCTCGCCGAACTCGCGCAGGAGGCCCGCGAGGCGGCGCTCGTCCCAGGTGTTGACGATCTCCCGGGCGGTCAGCTCCTGGCTCGGGTCCATGCGCATGTCGAGCGGCGCGTCGTAGGAGTAGGAGAAGCCGCGCGCCCACGTGTCGACCTGCATCGACGACATCCCGAGGTCGAAGTAGGCGTGGTCGGCGTGGACGCCCTCCGCGACCAGGAGCTCCAGGCCCTCCACGAAGCTCGCCCGGATGAACCGCGTCGCGCAGGAGACCTCGCGCGCCAGCGCGTCGAATCGCTCCTCGGCCGCCGGATCCCGGTCGATCGCGATCAGCGTTCCCGTCGGGCCGAGCCGTTCGGCGACCAGGCGGGCGTGGCCGCCGCCGCCGAACGTGCAGTCGACCGCCAGCTGACCGGGAGCCGGATCGAGCATCTCGATCAACTCGCCGGCGAGCACCGGGACGTGGGTGATGGTCATGTCAAGCAGGATGGCCAAGTTGCGCGGTGATTCGTTGGACGGCCGCCGCCAGGGTCCCGTTGTGCTCGCTCCAGGCCCCGCGATCCCAGACCTCGAGGCACTCCCCGGCGCCGGTGATCACGACTTCCTTGCCCAGGCCGGTCTGCTCGAGGAGCTTGGCCGGGACCCCGGCCCGCCCGGCGCTGTCGAGCTCGATCTCGTGCGAGTTCGAGTTGTAGAAGCGGTTGATCGTCGCGTACTCGGCCGACAGCGGATGGAAGCTCGAGAGGATCGTCTCGAGGAACGCGTCGAACTCGTCCGGGCGCCAGACCGAGAGGCAGCTCCCGCTGTCGTGGCGAAGGGCGAGCACCAGCCCCTCGGCGAACGTCGCCCGGAACTTGGCCGGGATCGTGAGCCGGTTCTTGGCGTCGAGGGTGTAGTCAAAGGTTCCGCGGAAGGCCATCGGCGTGGGTCCAAGGAGTCCGAACCGACGTGGAGGAGTGGGAGGAGCCCCTCCACCCCGGTTCGGTGGCGCCGAAGCTACCCCACTTTCCTCCACTACGCAACTCTATTTGCACACTTTCCCCCACGCGACCGCACCGAGACGCCCCAGATCGCCCCGTCGCCCCGCGGTTGCGGGTCGTTTGCCCCCGCCGGCCGTCCCCGGGCCGGCGAGGCCCGGTTGCAGTCCCGATCTCACCGGCCGCGGCTGGGCGCGGACTTGCAGGCCGGGCTCGGCGGCGGCCCGCCGCGCCGGCGGGCAGGGGCGGTCGCGCGCCGGAGGATCGCCCCGGCGCGGCCGCCCCTGGAATCAGCCGACCGGCACCCCGCTGATGCTGGTGAACGCGTCCTGGTCGTTGGCCGGGTTCGCGTTCGGAGCCGGCCCGGTGCACACCGCCGGCGCGGTCGTCGGCGTACCCGTCCCCGGGCAGAGGAAGGCGTCCGAGTTGCGGGTGTCCGACCAGAGCGGATGGGCGACATCGAGCGCCGTGAGGCCCGCGTAGTCGCCGTAGAACAGCCCGCCGAACTCGCTCGGCGGCGGCATCGCGGACCCGGTCACCCGGCGGGTGCCGAAGGCGGCCAGGTCGCGCGTGCCCGACAGGCTGATGTCGGACGACCCGGTCGTCTCGTCGGTCCCGTACTGGCGATCGTAGTAGGAGACGGCGAGGGTGCCCGTCCGGGTGAAGTCGGCCCACTGCCAGAACTGGTCGGTCGTGGCCTGCCCGGAATCCTGGGTCACGGTGGTCACCGTTCGCGGGTCGGCGCTTCCCCCGCTGAAGCTGGCGCCCCCGTCGTTGGACACGCTGACCAGGATGTCGTTGTTGCAGGCGCCCGCCGTCTTGACCCCGGTGTAGACCGGGTTGCCCGACGCGCTGAAGCCGGCCGGGGCGCAGCCGTTGCCCTCGTTGGAGTGCTGGTTGATGTAGGAGCCGAAGGTCACCACCACCTGGCGGGGGTTGGTCGGGTTGACCGCTCCGGCCGGGTAGTTGACGGCCCGGAAGAACGAGTTGCTGGTCGCCCCCTTCTCGGGCACGCACGAACGGCCGGGGTCCTGGCCGGTGTAGGTCGGGCAGTCCGGAAGGTCGTAGTAGTCGGAGACCTTCACCGGCGCCGAGAAGGTCTGGCCCCCGTCGGTCGACTTGGCCAGCAGCATCTGATAGCGGTTGTCAGGCAGCGCCGGGGCGCGGCCGCCGCCCAGGACCGGCGCCTCGCCGCCCGGGTCACCAGGGTGGGAGGCCTGGTTGTTGAAGCTGGCGTAGGCGACGTAGAGCGCGCCGTCCTTGCCCGTGAACGGCTGGGAGAACTGGTTCTCGTTGCACGGACCGTTCGGGGTTCCCGCGCCGAAGGTGTTCGTGCAGAACGGGCTCGCCCCGCTGACCAGCACCCGCGGGCTGAAGTGCTCGCCGTAGTCCGACGAGTGCGATGCCCAGATGTAGGCGCTCCCGTCGGCGGCGAACTCGGTCCAGCTCACGTAGACGCGGTCCTGGAAGGGGCTGCCGACATGGTTGTCCACCGTGAGGAGCTGCTTGTCCTCGAACGGCTTGAGGCCGGTCCCGCTCAGGTCCGCGCTCTCGGCCACCGGCCGGCCCGGGAAGTTCCACGACGCCCCGTGGTTCTGCGTCGAGCGGAAGACGTAGAAGGCGCTCGAGATGTCCGGGTTCGACGAGGGGCCCTGCTGCGGCGGGGCGCCCCGGTTGAACACCTGGCAGGAGAGGTAGGCGTTGCCCTTGGTGTCCCAGGCCACCGACGTGTCGCCTCCGGCCTGCCAGTACTGCCGCGAGACGGCGCCGGTCCCGAAGGCCGGGTCAGACCGGGTGAACGACATCGGCACCGTCGTGTCGACCCAGTTGAGGCCGTTGTCGATGCTGTAAGCGGCCCCGCACTGGCCGTCGCCCCGGCGGTAGTCGTTGAAGCTCGCCACCAGGTGGCTCGACTGCCCGGGATCCGCGGCGATCGAGGTCTCGTTCTGGGCCTGAGCCCGGCCCTGGAGGTCTTGATCGGTCAGGTTCAGGCAGTTCTGGTTGACCTTGACGTTCGCGCCCAGGCTCTGGGGGCAGTCGCGGGCGCCGAGGGGGAAGTAGTTCTGGAGGCCGTCCGCCGGGCGCAGCAGGCTGGCCGCGGGCAGCCTGGTAGCGGCGGCGCCCGGGCTGCCGCTGGTGAGCTCACTCGCCGCGAAACCGGAGATGATCCGTCGCTGGATCTGGTTGAGATGCCCGTAGTCGAGGGCCCCGGCGATCGTCGTCGTACCGATCAACTCGATCACGACCAGCCCGACCAGGGCGCAACCGAGCGCCGCCAGAATGATCCGCTTCTTCATCTCCCCTGTCCTCCTTGTCTAAAGCGGACCGCGATGGACTCGACCGGGTCGCCCGCGTGGTTCACCGACAGTGGAACCGTACCCCGGCGGGAGCGTCGCTGTCAACGATGGGCCGAGCCGCCGGACGGTGAAAGAAACCGTGCAGATCGGGGGGGTGGGCAGGAATCGCGCTTATGATGCCGACGGCCCCCGGGGCCCCCCTATGGACACTGCCCGACGCGGAAACTACAACTCTGGCGAGGACTTCGTACTCGAGTACGGCGAGCTCCGGTTCACCTTCAACGAGCGCGATTTCCAGGAGCGCTGTGAGCAGGCGGCCCTCCGGCTCGGCTTCGTCGCCGGGCGCCTCGACGAGGCCGAGCGCGAGGATCTCGTCAACCTGGCGGTCAACGGCGAGATCCAGGACCCGACCTCGGCGCTCGGCGAGCACGTGAACGACTGCTGGCCGGAGCTCGTCGGTCCGGCCGAGCGGTCGCTCGTCCACTGGCTGCGCCGGCTCGTCTTCCGCGGCGCCTGGCTCGACCAGCGGGTGAACGAGGGCGAGCTCGAGGTGGCCTTCTGCGACCAGACGCACAACTTCGAGTACGTCCAGCCCGACCGGGGCCGCGAGCCGATCGAGCTCGCCCCCGAGCCCTCCTGGGGCCGGGTGGCGTACCGCCCTTAGCCCGACCGACCGGCGCCGCCGGTGGGCCGCCGAGCCACCGCGGACCGGGCGCCTCCGAGGCCGGCGGCGCCCCGGAGGACCGCCGGGGCCTCCGGGCCCGCCGGCACCGGGCCGGCGCTACGCCTTGGCCCGGGCCTTGGCGATCGCCTGGTAGCCCTCGAGGCCGACCAGGAGCTCGGCCCGGAGCGTCCCGCTGGCGATCGGATCGATCGCCGGGAGATGTCCCCGGGCCACCCGGCCGGCGTCGAAGGCGACCACCGTGGTCTCGCCGCCGTGGGGACGCTCGGCCGTCCCGATGACGGTGAGCGAGCCCCCGTCGCGAACGTTGCGGGCCGCCGCCAGGGCGCGGCGGGCGACCGGGGCGTGGAGTCCCTCGAGCGTGTCGATCAGGAGCACGGCGTCCCCACCCCGGGCGGCGACGCGCCGGCCGCGCTCGATCGCCTGCTCGACCGCGCTCGCCTGGGCCTCGGCCGGCGCGGCGAAGGTCAGGCCGCTGACCGTGGCGATCGCCGACTCCTTCCACTCGCTGAGCTCCTCCGGGCGGATGCCGACGAGCAGGACCTCGAGCTCGAGATCCTCGATCGCCGCCAGCGCCCCGGCGAGGCGCTTGATCGCCTCGGTCTTGCCCGACCGGGCCGATCCGGCGAGGACCACGCGCGAGCCGCGCCCGATCGGCGCGTAGAAGCCGATCGCCGCGAGCGTCTGGTCCTCGTCGCCCAGGGGGAGCACCGCGTGGGGGAAGTCCGCGTCGAGGTCCTCGAGGCGGGTGCCCCGGACGGCCTCGTCGGCCGCGACGCCGTTGATCGTCGCCACGCGGATCAGCGACGGATGGCGCTCGGAGCGCCGAGCCCGGCGAACCGGGCCGCCGACCCGGTCGCCGGCGACCAGCTCGCATCGGCGGGCCTGGGCCGCCGAGATGTAGACGTCGTCGTCGGACGGGTCGGGCGGCGCGACGCGCAGGAAGCCGGAGCCGTTGGCCAGGAGCTCGACGACACCCTCGACGACGTTCGCGTCCTCGGCGGACCCGCTGGCCGCGGGCTCCTCCTCGACCGCCTCGGTTGCCCGCGGCTCCTCGGCCTCGCGCCGGGCGCGGCTGGCGCGCCGGGCCCGCGGCGCGCGCGGCGCCGGCTCGGCGTCCGCCTCGGGCTCCGCCGGCGCCGGCGACGGCTCGTCGTCGACCTCCTCGGCGCGGGCCGCGGCGCTGCGGCGGCGGCGCGGGGCGCGGGCCGGTCGGGCCGGGGCGTCGGCGACGGCCTCGTCGGCGTCGGCATCGGGTTCGGGTTCGGCGCCCCCCTGGCGCTCGAGGATCGCGTCGGCGAGCTCGGCCTTGCGCAGCCGGCGGAAGCCGTCGATGCCGAGCGTCGAGGCCAGGGCGTGGAGATCGGCGAGCGGGCTGGCGTCGAGCGCGGAGCGGGTGAGAACGGGCATGTCGTGGTTCCTCCTGGACGGGTGGAAGGCGTCCCGCGGCGTTGAGACAGCCGCCGGCAACCGTGGCGCCGGAGATCGGCGCGCGTGTCCACCAAGCTTAGGGACCCGGCCGGACGAGGGCCTTCTCACCCCAGAAGCTCGCGAACGGGTTGGAGTTGAAGCTCGCGACCGATCGATACCCGGCCGACTCGTAGAGCCGCTGGGCGTGGGGCTGGGCCGGGCCGGTGTCGAGGCGGGCGACCCGGTAGCCGAGCGACCGGGCGGCGTCCTCGAGCGCGGCGAGCAGCGACCCGGCCAGGCCGCGGCCGCGAACGTCCGGGACCACGTACATGCGCTTGATCTCGCACGCCCCGCCGGGCAGCCGCTTGAGCCCCCCGCAGCACACCGCCCGGCCGTCGTCGTACCCGACGAGGAAGGCGCCGTCCGGCGGAGCCATCTCGGCCGGGGTCGCCGACGGCGCTCCCGGCACGTCGATGCGCCCGTAGATCGGCTCGAGCTCGGCGATCATCGCCTCGACGAGCTCCCTTCCCGGCGATCGGTCGGCGGCTGTTCGGACGAACTCCAATTCCCGGCCAGGATAGGCGCAGTTAAGGTGTGTGCGATCGAGATCGATGACCCCAACCCGCGGGCACCGCGCCGGCGGTCGAGCGTCGAGCTCGGCCGGGCCGTCCGCGACGGGCGGCGCATCGCCGAGTCCCTCCGGGCGCTCGACTTCGGGACGCTCGGGGCCGAGGAGGCCCGCCTGCTGGCCGGCGAGCTCGCCCGGTTCCTCGTGCGCCGGTGCGAGGGCGGCCACGCCGGATGGCGCGTCCTGCGGCAGGTGCTCCTCGACGGGGGCGCCGAGATCCCCTGGGAGCGGTGCGCCCGGCTGGCCTACCCGGCGACCGCCGCGCGGGTGCTCAGCGACTGCTCCGGGCCCGGCCGCACGCCGCTCCTGCGCGTCCAGCACGCCGCAGCCGAGGAGCGGGCCCGGGCCCTCGTCGCCCACGCCGATCCCGGCGAGATCCTCGAGCGCCTGGAGATCAGCGTCTCCCGGCCGCCCGGCCGGCCGGCCTGGACCGCGGCGCTCGTCGGCGCGGTCACCGCCCGCTCGCGCGAGCAGGCCATCGGCCTCCTGGCCGACGGGGTCGGCGGCGTCTGGCGGGCCCCCCCGCCCGGCGCCCGCGGCTCCGCCCCGTGATGAGCACCGAGGGCCGCCGCCCGGGCGCCCGACCCCGGGCCCAGACGGTAGGCTCGTGCCCATGAGCGAAACGGAGACCTACCCCCTTCCTGAGCAGATCCAGGAGGCCACCGCCGCGCTCGCCGCGATCGTCCGCCGGCAGCTGCCGATGCGCTTCTACGCCGGTGAGACCTGGTGGGCGATCTTCGGATCGGCCTCGCTCGCCCGCATGTGCGACACCGCCGAGGCGCTGATCGGCCTGATGGAGGATCGCCAGGACGCCGACGCCCAGGATCTCGCGCGTTCCCTCTACGAGCAGGTGGTGGCCTTCGCCTGGATCGCCGTCAACCCCGACGAGCGCCACCAGCGGTGGATCGACGATGCCGGCGCGCAGATGCACGAGCTCCACCGGGAGGCGGAAGCCTTCGGCGAGACCGTCCTCACCGAGGACGAGGTCGTCGTGGCCGCCCGGTCCGAGCGCCTGCCCCCGATGATCGAGCGGGCCGCCGAGGTCGACGAGCACTGGGGCAAGTGGCTGCGGATGCCCGAGGAGCTCTCCTTCCGCCGCCTCTACCTGATCGTCCACCGGGTGGGGAGCGGCACCACCCTCGAGTCGTACATCACGCCCAAGGAGCGGCGGATCATCGTCGACCGGGCGCGCGACCACACGCTCCGCTGGTACGCCCTCGCCCCGCCCCTGCTCGCGATGGCCCTGATCGTCGCCTCGCAGCGGTTCGTCTGGCTCGACGACGACAAGGTCCGGGCGATCAACGACCGGGTCGCCGCCGGCGCCCCCACCGAGTAGGCCCCGGCCGGCTGGCCGGCGTTGATAGGCTCGGCGGGATGACCTGCTTTCCCTGCGCGGTGGCCAAACGCGACATGGAGCTCCGCCTGGCCGACGCCGGAGCCGATCCCGCCTACATCGTGGCCCAGACCACGGCCACCCTCTGCCTGATGTGCGAGCTCGAGCAGCGACAGACGGCCCGCCGCCCGGACACCCCCGGAGCCTGACGGTCAGCCGGCCGGGGCCTGCCAGCGCAGCTCGTCGGCCAGGATCGCGTCGGGCGCGAGGTCGCGCTCGCCCCGGAGCGCCGCGCGGACGGCGATGAAGTCGGCGGCGGCCGCGATGTCGTGCATGCGGAAGATCTGCGCCCCGAGCTCGAGCCCGTGGGCCAGCGCGGCGAGCGACCCGGCGAGGCGGTCGGCCGGGCGCCGACCGGTGAGGGCGCCGACGAAGTCCTTGCGGGAGACCGCCATCAGCACCGGCCGGCCGAGCTCGTGGAGGCGCCCGGCGCCGCGCAGGAGCTCGATCGTCTGGGCCGGCGTCTTGGTGAAGTCGGGCCCCGGATCGACGATCAGCCGCTCGAAGGGCACCCCGCGCGAGCGGGCGAGCTCGATCCGCTCGCCGAGGAAGGCGAGCACCTCGTTGACGATGTCCGGGTAGCGGCCCGGGTCCTGGAGGCGCTGCTTGGGCGGCGCCGCCGTGTGCATGACGATCAGCCCGGCCCCCATCTCCGCGCAGACGTCGGCCAGCTCCGGGTCGCGCAGCCCGCTGACGTCGTTGACCAGGGCGGCGCCGGCGGCAATCGCCGCCGCGGCGACGGCCGGGCGGTAGGTCTCGATCGAGACGACGCCGCCGAGCTCCCCGGCGACCCGCTCGACGAGGGGGACGACTCGCGAGATCTCGACGGCGGCGTCGACCGGCGGGCGGTTCGTCGTGGCCGACTCGCCCCCGATGTCGATGATCGCCGCCCCGGCGGCGATCAGCTCCCGGGCCCGATCGACCCGCGCCTCGAGGGTCGGATAGCGCCCGGCGTCGGAGAAGGAGTCGGGCGTCGCGTTGACCACCCCCATCAGCCAGACCGCCCGGCCGAGCACCACCCGGCGCCCGCCGGCCGCCAGCTCGAGCACCGGCCGCTGCTCGCCTCCCCCCCGAGGTCCCATCAGGCGATCGCGATCGGGCGGTCGACGACCGCCCGGTTGCCGAGCCGGTCGACGGCGGTCACCCGGACGGTGAAGCGCCCGGCCCGGGCATAGCGGTGGGACGCGCGGCCCCCCCGGGCCCGGGCGCCGTCCCCGAAGTCGATCGCCACCGCAGCGAGCCCGGCCGGGGCCTTGACCGCGACCGCGAAGATCAGGGCGGCGCCCGCCCGGCGCGGGCCGGACACGGCGAGCGCGACGACCGGCGGCCGGGCGGCGATTCGCAGCGCCCGGACCGGGCCGGGCGTCTGCTGACCGAGGCTGTCGCGGGCGATCACCTGCCATACATGGACGCCGTCGGCCAGGGCGGCCGGGAGCTGGAGGCTGGTGGCCGCGGTGGTGGCGATCGGCTTGCCGTCGAGGACGACGGTGTAGGCGATCGGGCTGAACGCTCCCCGGGAGGCCGTCCACTGGAGGAGCGGCCGGGCGACCCGGATGAAGTGGTCGGTGGTGAGGCCGAAGACCGGCCCCGGCGGGTTGACGACGGCGGCGACGGCGAGGCGGCGGGCGGAGGCGTCGCCCTGGAGGTAGGCGACGATCGCGTCGCCCTTGGCGTCGGCCGCGGCGGCGAGCCCGCCGTCCGGAGCGAGCGGGCCGTAGTCGGGCCGCGCGAGCTGGGCGTCGCCGGCCGCCGCCCCCCCGGTGAGGAGCCGCGCGGCGACGCCGCCGCCGGTGGTCGCGTAGCCGACGAGCCCCTGGCCGCTGCGGGAGACGGCGACGACGGGAGCCGGCGCGGACGGCCCCGCCCCGGCGACCGGGTTGACCGCCTGGCCGAGCCCGAAGCCCCCGCCGGGCCCGATCACCGACCCGACGACCGCGCCGGACCCCGACAGCCGGGTCGCCGCCACCCCGTCGCCGACCCCGTCGATCGCGAGGCTCGGCCCGTCGGGCGAGTCGGTGGCCGGGAAGGTCAGGCCGTCGAGCGCCGCCGGCGCCCCGAGCGCCGAGCCGACCAGCGGGCGCACGAGCGCCCGAGCCGCCGGCGTCCCCCCCGGGGCGGCGAAGGTCTGGCGAAAGGCGATCCACGCATAGCTCGAGTCGTCCTCGATGCCGACGTCCGGCGAGTCGGCCGACCCGCCGGCCAGGCCGCCGAGCTGGTCGAGGCCGACGTCGGTGAGCACGCTCCCGACGTGGAGGCCGTAGACCCGCCGGGCCAGGACGTGGGTGCGGCCGTCCGGCGCGTCGGCTCCCCAGGCGACGATCCCGGTGGCGTCGGCCGCCACGACGACCCGCGCCCGCCGCAGCGGCCCGCTCCCCGCCCCGCCGCCCGGTTGCGGGTCGAGCGGGTCGGGGAGGCCGGCGAACCCACCGGCCGTCCGGTCGAGCCGCGCGGCCCGGACGTCGCCGGCCGGGACCGAGTAGGCGAGGTAGGCGGTGCCGCTGAGCCCCATCGACAGCGACGGATCGCCGGCCGCGGGGGCGACCACCTGGGGCGGGCCGAACGGACCGGCCCCGCTCGGCCGGACGGCCGCGTACAACGCTCCCCCGCTCACGAAGGCGACGGCGACCCGGCCGCGGGCGGCCGCGGCGACGACCGGCTGGGCGGCCGGGCCGGCGAGGGGGCCGTCGACCCGGACGGGGGCGCTCCAGACGCCGCCGGCCAGGAGGACGACGAACACGTGGGCGGCGCCGCCGTCGTCGCGCAGGTAGACGACCGCGCCGCCGCCGTCCGCGGCCATGGCCGCGCCGCCCACGGCGAGGAGATCCGGGCTCGGCCCGTCGAGCGACTGGCCGGGGACCACGCCGGCCTGGGCCGGGGCGGCCCAAGCGCCGGCGCCGGCGAGGGCGACGGCGCGGCGACGGCGGGGACGGCCAGAGGGACCAGCCCGGCGAGCGCCGGCGATCGGTACCGGGAGGCGCGCACGCGCGGGAAGCTAGCCGGTCTCCGGGCCGGCCCGCGCCGCCGCGGGACCGACGACGATGCCCTCGGCCTCCGCCTCGACCCGGAACCCGGCGACCGCGGCGGCCACCGCCGACGGGTCCCAGCCGAGCTCGGACCCGAGCGCCGCGGCCACCCGCTCGGCCGGCGCGCCCGTGAGCCCGCGGGCGGCGATCAGGCCGAGCCGGGTCCGCCGGAGGAGGACGTCGCCGACCGTGGCCGCCTGCTCCCGGCGGGCGGCGAGCACGACCTCGGCGAGCAGGTCGGGCGCCCCCGGGGCGATCGGCTCGGCGAGCCCGGGGCGCTCCCCGGCGATCCGGAGGACCTCGGTCGCGGCGTAGCCGTAGCGGTCGGCCAGGGCGGCGTAGGCGGCCGGGGCGACGCCCGGCACCCGCGGGAGGGCGCCGGCGTCGACCGCCTGGCCGAGCGGGATCTCGTGGGTCCGGCAGGGAGCGTCGAGGACGTCGCGCAGGACGATCCGGTCGACCGCGAGCTTGGCCATCCGCCGCCAGGTGGTGAGCTTCCCGCCGGTGATCGTGATCATCCCGCTCGAGGTCTCATAGAGCTCGGCCTTGCGCGAGATGTCGACCGACTTCTTGCTGTCGCCGGTCGAGATCAGCGGCCGGACCCCGGCGAACGCCCCGGTGATGTCGGCCGGACCGAGGGCGGCGCCGAAGAAGGCGTTGACCGCCTCGAGCAGGTAGTCGACGTCGGCGCTCGACGGGGCGACCAGGTCGAGGGGGCCGTCGTAGTCGTTGTCGGTCGTCCCGATCAGGGCCCGCCCGAGCCAGGGGAGGGCGAAGATCGTCCGGCCGCCGCCGGCCGGGACGATCGCCCCGGCCCGGAGCGGGAGGTCCGCCTGGTCGAGCGTGATGTGGGTCCCCCGGCTCGGGCGGATCCGGGGAACCTCGGCCTCGTCGGCCAGCTCGCCCGGGCGCAGCTGATCGGCCCAGACGCCGGTGGCGTTGACCACGGTCTCGGCGCGGACGACGAGCTCCTCGCCGGTCGCCCCGTCGCGCGCCCGGACCCCGACCGCCCGACCCCGGCGCTCGACGAGCTCGCCGACCCGGAGCCGGTTGGCCAGGACCGCGCCGAAGCGCTCGGCCTCGCCGAGCACGGTCAGGACGAGGCGGACGTCGTCGGTCTGGCAGTCGTAGAACAGGTAGCCCGAGGTCGGCTCGCGGCCGGCGAGCGCCGGGAGGAGCTCGAGCACCTCCGGGCCGGTGATCATCCGGTGCCGCTCCGGGCTCCACCCCGCGTCGGGGCGCCCGTCGTCCTCCCCGCCCCGCCCCCGCCGGCCCCGCCGGGCGCGGCGGCGTTCGACCGACATCACGTCGTAGAGGTTCAGCCCGACCCCGACCAGCCGGTCGGGATGGGCGCCGGCGAAGGCGGGGACGACGAGCGGGAGCGGGCGGACGAGGTGGGGCGCGAGGGCGACGAGGAGCTGGCGCTCGAGCAGGGCCTCGCGGACGAGGCCGAGGTCGAAGTTCTGGAGGTAGCGCAGGCCGCCGTGGACGAGCTTGCTCGACCGGCTCGACGTCCCCGAGGCGAAGTCGCGCTGCTCGAGCAGGGCGACGCTGTACCCGCGGCTCGCGGCGTCGAGGGCCACGCCGGCTCCGGTGATGCCACCGCCGACGACCACGACGTCGAAGCGCTCGCGGGCCAGCGCCTCGAGGGCCGCGGAACGGGCGATCACGCGCCCAGTCTCTCAGGGTGACGGCCCCCGGGGCCACCACCCACCGCCGCCGCGGCGGCCGGGATGGTCAACTCGTCCAGTCCACGCCCCAACCGGCCCCCGGCGGGATACATTGGGTCCCCCCGACCCGCCGGTGCCCCCGGCCCGACCACCCATGCCCTTCCTCGCCTCGACGACCGGCCGGACCGGCGCGCTCAGCGCCGTCGTCGCCTGCCTCGCGCTCGTCCTCGCGGCGGCGGCGCCCGCCGCCCGGGCGGCCGCGCCCGGCACCTTCACCGCGCCGGACGACCCGGCCGTGGCCGGGCTGATCGCCGGCCTGCGCGGCTGCCTGAGCGGCCTGGCCGCCCCGGACCGGCGGGTGCTCACGCTCCGGTCGGGGCTCGGCGGCCACACGCCGCAGAGCTCGGCCCAGGTGGCGGCGACGCTCGGCGAGTCGACGGCCGCCGCGACCGCGGCCGAGGTGGTGGCGATTCGCCGGCTCGAGGCCCAGCGCCGCCGCGGCGCCTGCCAGACCCAGCCGACCACCGCCGCCCAGGGCCGGCCGGCGGCCGCGACCACCGCCAAGCCGGCCACCCCGGCCGCAACGATCGCCAAGCCGGCCACCCCGGCCCCCCCGGCCACCCCGGCCACCCCGGCCGCGACCGCGCCGACGGCGACCACGCCCGCCACCGCGGCGGCCACGACCGGCGGCTCGTCGTCCGGATCGACGAGTGGCGTGTTCGAGATCCTCGTCCCGGCCCTGCTCGTCCTCGCCTTCGTCGCCGGCATCTCGATCGAGATGAACCGGCGCCCCCACCGGTAGGCCATGCGCGAGCCGGCACTGACCTGGTCGGTCGGGGTGGACGCGGTCGTCTTCGCCTCGCGGACCGGGGTCCGGCTGGAGCTCGCCCCGGCCCCCCGGCCCCACCGCAGCGGCCGGGGCGAGCTGCCCGCCTGGCGGGCCCGGCTGACCGGCCCGGGGATCGACGCGTCGCTCGTCTGTCCCGAGGCCGGGTGGGGGTCGCAGCCGCTGGCCGACTACCTGGCCACGCTCGGGGCCGACTGGCGGGGCTGGGCGGGCGGACGGGCGTGGGAGTCCGATCAGGCCGAGCTCCGCCTGAGCGCCCGGCACGACCGGGCGAACACCGTGGTCGTCGAGGCGGTCCTGGCCGACGGCGCCCGCTGGCGGGCGTCCGCCGAGCTCGCCCTCGATCCGGGCGTCCTGCGCCAGCTGGCCAGCGAGGCGCGCCGGCTCGCCGAGGCGTCGCTCGCCCTCTGAGCCCCGGCCGGGCCGGCGCTCAGAGCTGGGTCAGCTCGGCGGTGATCTCGGCGACCCCGGACTTGGCGTCGGCGAAGAGCATCGACGTCTTCGGGTCGTAGTAGAGCTCGTTCTCGATCCCGGCGAACCCGGGGTTCATCGAGCGCTTGATCACGATCACCGACTGCGAGTCGGCGACCTCGAGGATCGGCATCCCGTAGATCGGCGACGAGGCGGTGTTCTTGGCCGCCGGGTTGGTCACGTCGTTGGCCCCGATGACCAGGGAGACGTCGGTCCGCGAGAACTCCGGGTTGATGTCGTCCATCTCCCGCAGCTGCTCGTAGGGGACGTCCGCCTCGGCGAGGAGCACGTTCATGTGGCCGGGCATCCGGCCGGCGACCGGGTGGATCGCGAACTTGACCTCGACCCCGCGCTTCTCGAGCTCCTTGGACAGCTCGCGGACGGCGTGCTGGGCCTGGGCGACGGCCATCCCGTAGCCGGGGACGATGACCACCAGGCGGGCGTAGTTGAGCTGGATCGCCGCGTCGGCCGGGCTGGTCGAGCGGACCGTCCCGGCGTGCTCGCCCGCCCCCGCGGCCCCCTCGACCGCGCCCCCGCCGCCGAACCCGCCGGCGACGATCGCCGGGATCGACCGGTTCATCGCGTGGGCCATCAGGTTGGTGAGGATCGTGCCCGAGGCGCCGACGATCATCCCGGCGACGATCAGGGCGGTGTTGTCGAGCGCGACGCCGGTCGCCGCGGCCGAGAGACCGGTCATGGCGTTGAGCAGGGAGATCACCACCGGCATGTCGGCGCCGCCGATGGGCAGGACGACGGCGTTCCCGAGCAGGCCGGCGAGGACGAGCATGCCGGCGAAGACGAGGCCCGAGTGGCTGCCGGCGGCGAGGATCGCCGCGCAGGCGACGGCCCCGCCGAAGAGGAGGAAGTTCACCGGCTGCTGGAGGCGCCCCATCGAGATCGGCCGGCCGGGAAGGAGCGCCTGGAGCTTGGCGAAGGCGATGTTCGACCCCCAGAAGGAGACCGACCCGACGATCGCCGCGAAGAGCGAGAAGATCGCCACGTAGAGGGGGACGCCGCCGAAGCTGCCCGGCTGGTAGGCGTAGCCGCCGGAGTTGCGGAACTCCGCCCAGGCGACCAGGGCCACCGCCCCGCCGCCCACCCCGTTGAACAGGGCGACCATCTGGGGCATCGCGGTCATCTTCACCTGGCGGGCGGCCGGCACCCCGACGGCCGTGCCGACCGCCACCCCGAGCCCGATCAGGCCCCAGTTGCCGATCTCCGGGTTGAGCAGCGTCGCGATCACGGCGACGGCCATCCCGACCGCGGCGATCCGGTTGCCCCGGACGGCCGTGGCCGGCCCGGTCAGCCCGGTCAGCCCGTAGATGAAGAGGCCGAAGGCGAGGATGTAGAGGGCGGCGATGAAGTTCGAGTCCTGGAGGAAGGTGGCGAGGATCATGCGTCGGTCCCGCCCTTCGGCGGATTTTTCGGAGCCGGCTCGCCCGGCGGGCCGTCGTCGGCGGGGTCGGGCGCGGGCGGCGAATCGGCCGGGGCGGACTCCGGGGACCTGGCCGCCGCTGCCGGATCCGGCTCCGAGGAGGCCAAATCGGGCTCGGGCGCCTGGACGACCTCGCCGGGCGGCTTCGGATCCGGCTTCTCGTCGAGCGCCTTGACCGGCTCGGGCTTGCGCTTGAACATGCCGAGCATCCGGTCGGTGACCAGGAAGCCGCCGACCACGTTGATCGTGCCGAAGGCGATCGCGATCACGAGGATCACCTTGTTGAACGCGTCGTTGGCCGAGAGCCCGATGACCAGCAGGCCGGCGAGGACGACGATCCCGTGGATCGCGTTGGTCCCGCTCATCAGCGGCGTGTGCAGGGTGTTCGGGACCTTCGAGATCACCGTGTAGCCGACGAAGCCGGCGAGGACGAGGATGGCGAGGTTGGTGACCAGCATCAGGTGGCCGCCTCGACGGCCTGGCGGGCCCGGTCGTGGACGATCTCCCCGTCGCGGGTGATCGCCGCCCCGGCGATGATCGCGTCGTCCCAGTCGAGCGCGAGCTCGCCGTCCTCGTCGAGGAAGAGCTCGAGCAGGGCCTGGACGTTGCGGGCGTAGAGCTGGGAGGCGTGCTCGGGCATCTCGGCCGGGAGGTTGAGCGGGCTGGCGATGGTCACGTCGTGCTTGATGACGGTCTCCCCCGGCTCGGTCAGCTCGCAGTTGCCGCCGGCCTCCCCGGCCATGTCGACGATCACGCTCCCGGCCTTCATCCCGGCGACCGCCTCGGCGGTGACCAGCCGGGGGGCCGGCCGGCCGGGGACCAGGGCGGTGGTGATGACGACGTCGAAGGTCTTGATCGCGTCGGTCAGGGCCTGCTGCTGGCGGGCCTTCTCCTCGTCGGTCAGCTCCCGGGCGTAGCCGCCCTCGCCGGCCGCGTCGATCCCCAGGTCGAGCCACTTGGCCCCGAGCGACTGGACCTGCTCGGCGACCTCCGGGCGGACGTCGTAGCCGGTGGTCTGGGCCCCGAGGCGGCGGGCGGTGGCCAGCGCCTGGAGGCCGGCGACCCCGACCCCGAGGACGAGGACCTTGGCCGGGGGGATCGTCCCGGCCGCGGTCATCAGCATCGGGTAGAAGCGCCCCATCTTCGACGCGCCGAGCAGGGCCGCCCGGTAGCCGGCGACGTTGCTCTGGGAGGACAGGGCGTCCATCGACTGGGCTCGGCTGATCCGGGGAATCGCCTCCATCGCGAAGGCGGTCGCCCCGGCGTCGGCCAGGGCCTTGGTCGTCGCCGGGCTGGTCAGGGGAGCGAGGAAGCCGATCAGGAGGCTCCCGTCGCCGAGCTGGGCGATCTCCTCGGCCGTCGGCGCGGCGACCTTGACCACGACGTCGGCGCGCCAGACCTCGGCGGCGTCGCCGACGATCTTCGCCCCGGCGTCGGCGTAGAGCTCGTCGGGGATGATGGCCCGGGTCCCTGCCCCGGCCTCGACGACGATCTCGAGGCCGCGGGCCGTGAGCTTGCGCACGACCTCGGGCACGAGCGCCACCCGGCGCTCGCCCTCGACGGTCTCGCTCGGGACTCCGACTACCACGGGCGAGAGCTTAGGCGGTTGTCCGGCGCGGCCAATGACTCGTCGGCCCGGCGCCCGCGCCGCCCTCATCGCCCGGTTCCCGAGCCCCAAGGCTCCAGCAGCGAGACACGGCCGGCCGCCACCCCGCTGCGCTCGCCGGGAAGCGGCTTCCAGGCCGGCGGCCCGGCGGGTATGCTGCGGCTCCGAGTTGCCACCGGGAAGACGGAAGTCGTGCCCAGAGTCATCCTCGAGAGTAGTAGCCCAGCGGCAGACCATCGTCCCGCGCATGCAGACCGAGCCCGGGAGTCCAGCCCGCCGCACACCACGCCGGAGATGTTGCCGGCCGATTCGGTCCGGCGCCTTCAGAGCGTGGCGGGCAACGCCGCAGTGGTTCAGCTCCTGCAGGCGGGGTATCCGCGGACGATCGATCCGCGGGCCCTCACGTCGGAGTATGCATCGATCCAACGTTGTCGGGGTCGAGATCGGGACCGGCGGCGCGAGGCCGGGAAGGACGATCGGGCGGGCCGACACCACCGCGACCGGGATGACCCCCGCGACCGGAACCGGGACCGTGACCGCGACCGTGACCGCGACCGTGACCGCGACCGCGACCGTGACCGCGACCGCGACCGGCGGCGCCGGGAACCCGGGGACGACCGCGACCGCGGGCGCATAGGCGGGGACCGGGACTCCGACCGCGACCGGCGGCGCTGGGACCGCGACCGCGACCGCGACCGCGACCGCAAACGGCGAGCCAGTGAGCGCGGGGACGATCGCAGCCAGACCGGGAAGACGAGCTCGCGCGAGACCTCGCGCGACCGCAAGCGGGCGCGCGCACCGGCGCCCCACGAGCCAGGGCAGGCGCTCGAGCGCACGGAGCCTGCGTCGGTCGGCGCGGCGTTCAGTCCCCTCCCCATCGAGCTGATCCTGGATATTCTGAGCTGGGTCGGGCAGGTCACCCGGAGCTTTGGGTCTGAGTTCTCGTTGGTCCCGGCGAACCTCGCAGCGGTCACACGCCTCAACAGAGCGTGGCACGCACTTGTCAACGCCGCCGCCGGAGACCTGGGCTACTACCCGGACCTCATGGCGAAGGCCAACCGGGAGGCCGACATCAAGGCGGTGGCAAGCTTCAACCTAAGCTTCAGGACGATCATGAAGCCGGTGGAGATGAAGGGAGTGCGGGAGTTCGCCGCGAACCTCGTGGCCGCCTACGCTCCGGCCGAGCACGCCTACGTCGCGGTCGGAAACAGCCCGGCTCCGCTGGCCGCCTACATAAAGCTGCACCATCCTCATGTCGTCGCGCTGTTCTTACCGTTGAGCGGCATCGTCGCCGACGACGTGGACACCTGGGACAGCGACGGAGCAGCCCGAGAGCACATGCGGACCCATCTCGACCGTCACGTCGGTCCTCAGCGGCTGGCCGGACGCCGCAAGGTTCTCGTCATGGACATCGTTGGATCCGGCGCCGGACTCCTGACAACGCAGGCGCTGCTCATGCGGTTCTACCGAACGGCTGCTCCTCAGGTCGAGGTGCCAATACTGGCACTGAACGAATTGGAGACGCTTGGTCACACGGAGCTGCGGACAAGGGACATACTGGCCCAAGCGGAGGATCGTCCCCAAGCGGAGGATCGTGTTATCTTCGAAGCACAGGTAATTCCCACGCTCCAGGGCGACGCCAGCCAGCACACCGTCCAGGCGATGATCCTCAGCAAGGAATTCAAGGAGGGTATGCGGTTCCTGATGTGGGAGCGCCTCGAGCCGCAGACGATCTTCGCCGGCAACGCACCCACCGGCGGCGAACTGGCGACGGGCGAGTTCGCTCGCATGCTCGACGAGTTGAACCGCGTGCCCGCACTGATCAAGGAAGTCGACGACCTGAGCTGAGCCGCCCCTCGGGCGCAGCTCCGCCCGCGATGATCCAGCGAACCCGAGCCCCGGCACGTCACTGGTCGTAGCGGGCGATCGCCCGGAGCGAGAGCGTCGTCAGGAGGGTGGTCAGGCCGACGATCACCGCCGCGCAGTAGGCGAGCTTGTCCCAGCTCCAGCCCTCGATGACCAGCGACCGCAGGCCGTCGATCACGTAGCTGATCGGGTTGAGCCGGGCGAGGGTCTCCATCACCGGGGTGAGGCGGTCGAAGGGGACGAAGTTCGGCGTGAGGAAGAGGAGCGGGAAGAAGAGCAGGAAGCTCGTGCTCGTCGCCTGGACGTTCCGGGTCCGCAGGGCGATGAGGATCCCGAAGCCGGCGTAGCCGACCCCGAACAGGGCGGCGAGGAGGACGAGGGTCACGGCGCCGAGGACGCCGCTCTGCATGCGGGCGCCGAAGGCGAGGCCGGCGAGGAGGACGACGGTCGACCCGAGGACCCCGCGGACGAGGTCGGCGGCCAGGCGGCCGAAGATGATCGACGAGCGCCGGATCGGGGCGGCGAGGAGCTTGTCGAAGTAGCCGAGGTCGATCTCGGTGACCAGGGCCAGGCCGGAACTGGCGGTGGCCACGGCGAACATCAGCGAGACCGGGAGCTGGAAGGCGACGTAGCCCTGGCCACGGAGGAACGGCGTGGTCGACGGGAAGGTCTTCGAGACCTGGCCGATGTTGACGGCGAGGAAGAACAGGGGGATGAACAGGGCGGGGATCGTCGCCTCCGGGTAGCGCGCGATCTCGCGGACCGACCGGCGGGCCAGCAGCAGGAGCTCACTCATGCGGCCTTCTCCTCCTCGGCGCCCTCGAGGCGCCGTCCGGTTGCCTGTAGGAACACGTCGTCGAGCGACGGCCGCGACACGGTGATCGCCCCGACCCGGATCGAGCCGGCTTCGAGCAGGCGGACGATCTCGGCGATCGAGCCGGCCCCGTCCTCGACGTAGAGGGCGACGGCGTCGGCCTCGGAGGCGATCCGCTCGAGGCCGGCCAGGGCGCCGACCGCCCGCTCGGTGGCCGCCGGGTCGGCCCCGTCGAGGGCGAGGGTGACGACGTCGTGGCCCATCCGCGCCTTCAGCTGGGCCGGCGTGCCCTCGGCGACGATCGCCCCGGCGTCGATGATGGCCAGGCGGTCGCAGAGCCGGTCGGCCTCCTCGAGGTACTGGGTGGTCAGGAAGACCGTCGTCCCCGACGCGTTGATCCGGCCGACCTCCTCCCAGATCGTCCGCCGCGACGACGGGTCGAGGCCGGTCGTCGGCTCGTCGAGGAAGAGGACCTCCGGCGAGTGGACGAGGGCGCTCGCCAGGTCGAGCCGGCGCTTCATCCCCCCGGAGTACGTCTTCGTCCGCCGATCGGCCGCGTCGGTCAGCCCGACGAGCTCGAGCAGCTCGATCGTCCGCGTCCGGGCTCGGTCCCGACCGATGCCGTAGAGCCCGCACTGGAGCTCGAGCAGCTCCCGGCCGCTCTGGACCGGGTCGAGGCCGATCTCCTGGAGGGCGACGCCGATCCGCCGCCGGACGTCTGCCGCCCCGCCGACCACGTCGATCCCAGCCACCGTGGCCCGGCCGCCGGTCGGCGGGAGCAGGGTGCAGAGCATCCGCACCATCGTGGTCTTCCCAGCCCCGTTCGGCCCGAGGAAGCCGAACACCTCGCCCCGGGCCACGGTCAGGTCGACCCCGCGGACGGCCTCCACCCCACCCTTGAACGTCTTGCTCAGTCCGTGCGTCTCGATGGCCAGCCGATCGTCGATCGCGCCGCCGGTCGCCGGCCGGGGCGGTTGGGTTCGCTCGTCCACATCAGGCATTCGCCACCTCCCGCTCGTCCACATCAGGCATTCGCCACCTCCCGCTCGTCTTTCGCCGCATCCTCGCCGCAATTGCGGACAGATCCTGACCGCATGGAGGAGGATGGTGATCGGCATGGCCGACCCGACCTCCCGCGTCCTTAGACTCCTCTCCCTCCTCCAAACTCATCGGTTCTGGCCGGGGGGCGAGCTGGCCGATCGGCTCGAGGTGAGCCCGCGGACCCTCCGCCGGGACATCGAGCGCGTCCGCGATCTCGGCTACCCGGTCAAGGCCGCCCGCGGGGTCGCCGGCGGGTACCAGCTCCAGGCGGGCGCGACGCTCCCGCCCCTCCTCCTCGAAGACGACGAGGCGATCGCCATCGCCGTCGGGCTGCGCACCGCCACCGGCGGGTCGGTGGCCGGGGTCGAGGAGGCGTCGCTCCGGGCGCTGGCCAAGCTCGAGCAGGTCCTCCCCGCCCGCCTGCGCCGCCGGGTCCACGCCCTCCAGGCCTTCACCGTCCCCCTGTCCTACGGGCGCCCGGCGACGATCGACGCCGAGGTGCTGATCACGATCGCCCAGGCCTGCCGGGACGACGAGCGCCTCCAGTTCGAGTACCGCCGCCGGGACGGCGAGTCGGCCACCCGGGCGGTCGAGCCCCACCGCCTCGTCTCGGTCGGCCAGCGGTGGTACCTCGTCGCCTGGGACGTCCACCGGGCGGCCTGGCGGACGTTCCGGGTCGACCGGATGGCCGACCCCCGGACCTCGGGCGCGCGCTTCGTCGGGCGCCCGCTCCCGGCCCCGGATGCGGCGACCTTCGTCCGCGAGAGCCTCGGGAGCATGCCCGTCCGCTACGAGGCCCGGCTCACCGTCGACGCCCCGGCCGAGGCGGTCGCCGCGCAGGCCCGCCGGTTCGGGCGGGCGACGGTGGCGCCGGTCGACGACGGGTCCTGCACGCTGTCGCTCTCCGGGGACTCGCTCGCCTGGCTGGGCGCCTGCGTGCTGCTGCTCGAGGCCGAGTTCGTCGTCCACGCGCCGTCCGAGCTTGGGGAGTGGCTCGCTCAGGCGGGGAGCAGGGTCGAGCGAGCGCAGTTCGAGACCTGATCCTCGCCTTCGTCGTCACAGCGATGGAGCGCGCTCGTCCGGCTCGCGTCACGCCCGGCCACCAAGGCTCTCGCTCAGGCTCCTGTGCGAACCCGGCTCACCGGAACCGAGCTCCCGGCGACGGCGATCCCGGCGGACCGCGACGCCGAACGGGGTGGACCGCGCCGGCCTACTCGACCAAAATCGAGGCGATCTGGCGCACGCCGACCCCCGCCCCCTCCGGATCGATTGTGCCGTACGCCCCGCTGCGACGGTGCCTCGGAGCTGCGCCAGGAATCCAGCCTACGGCTCGTCCCTCGTTACGCTCGCCGACTTCCTCTGCCTCCTGGCTTTGGAGGTCTGAGCTGAGCGCGGAGCGAAGACGCCGTACCCGGGCTCTCACGACGCGCCGTACCACCCGTCGCATATAAATCGGACGTGCGGAGTGCCCCACTGCCGCTCCGACTCGTCGGTCACGGCCCACCACGTCATGCCTTCGTTCTTCATCAGCCACAGCCATCGCGACCGTGAGCTGGCGTTGCGGGTTCGTGACTGGCTAGAGGAGGAGAGGCTTGGCTCCGGGTTCCTTCACTTCGATCCTGAAGGTGGACTCGAGCCCGGCAAGCGATGGGAGGAGGCGCTCTACGCCGAACTGCGTCGTGCGGACGTCGTGCTGTTTCTAGGTACTCGTGCGTCGGTGGCGTCCAAGTGGTGCTTTGCCGAGCTCACTCTAGCTCGATCCATCGGCAAGACGATAGTCCCCGTGGCGATCCGGGGTCAAGGTGCACACCCGTTGTTGGGAGACACGCAGGCCATCAGCATCACGGGGACCTCGAAATTGGACTTCGTTCCGCTCTTCCGCGTTCTGACGGCCGTCACAGTTCATCTGGAGCGACTTTTTGACTGGGATGGTGAACGCTCCCCATTTCCGGGCCTTCAGTCGTTTCAAGAGCGTGACGCTGCCGTGTTCTTCGGCCGTAACGGCGAGACAGACCTCTTGCTTGAGCAGGTGCTATCGGCTCGCCGGCGCCATACCGGGCGGTCGCTCGCCTTGGTCGGACCGTCGGGAAGCGGCAAGTCATCCCTCGTCCATGCTGGCCTCGTCCCCCGTCTGCGCCGCATGGACCCCGCCTGGATCGTGCTTCCGGTTACACCCCCGGGTAATCGCCCACTACGGCAGCTCGCGCTCGCCCTTCTAAACGACTTCCAGGACGCTGGCGATGGGCGCAAATTGGATGACATTCAGCAACGCTTGGATCAGGGCGCGAGCGGCTTGCTGGACTTGGTTGACGAGCTTCGGCATCTCAGACGCTCGGATCTTCTCGTTCCCGACGTCCTTGTGCTGGTCGATCAGGCCGAAGAGCTGTTCACGGACGACGCCGATCACAGCGACTTTCTCGCCGTGCTTCACGCCGCGACTCGAGGGTCGGGCTCCCTTTGGTCGCTGCTGACCGTCCGGTCGGATTTCTTGAGCGCGTCCCTCCAGCGCTATCCGGGGCGGTTCGCCTTCGACGAGGAGCTTCTCATCGGTCCGCTGGATCCCGCACGAATTGCCGACGTCATCGAACGCCCAGCCGATCGCGCCGGCATCAACCTCGAGCGCGGACTCGTCGCGCGGATGGTCGCCGATACAGGGGGTGGAGACGCCCTTCCGCTGCTCGGCCACACGCTCGCCCGACTGTACCAACACATGGCGGACGAGGGCGCTTCGACGATATCGAGAGCTCAGTACGATGCGCTGGGCGGCGTCGTGGGCGCGCTGCGCCGCACCGCGGACGCTGAGAGCCGACGGCTTTCCGACCGCGGCCTCGGGGCGGCTGTGCTTCCCACCCTCAACCGTCTTGTGACCGTCGAGGGGGAAGGTCAAGCCACGCGGCGGCGGGTCCCGCTGACAGCATTCGACGCGGGTGGGCAGGCCGTGGTGCGTGCGTTCATTGACGCCAGGCTTCTGACGAGCACCGAGGTTGATGGCACCGCCATGGTCGAGGTCACGCATGAAGCGTTGATCCGCCAGTGGCCTCCGCTGGCCCAGGAGATGGAGCATCGTCGCGAGGAACTGCTGCTGCGGTCTGAGGTCGAGCGCGCCGCGGGCGAATGGGAGCGTTCTGGACGGCGCCGTGAGTATCTACTGCCTGCTGAGCGCCTCAACACCTCGGGCCGGTTCGCGGGGATCGCGACGGGCCTCGACCTCACCGGACCGGCAAACGCCTACTTCGCGGCCAGTCGACATCAGCGGCGCGTCGATGCGGAGTTGAAGCGCACGCGCAGGCGGTTGGCCATGGCCGGACTCGCGGTCACGACACTCGTCGTGTCGGCCCTCGCCGTGGTAGCGCTAATCCAGCGGCACACCGCCAACGTACAGCGGGACGCGGCACAGTCGTCGCTACTGGCCAATGACGCGCTCGCCGCGCTCACGACGAACCCCGGGCAGAGCGTGGTCTACGCCTTGCGCGCTTACGCGACGCAACCGACGCCGTTCGCCGAAGGGGTTCTCCGGCTGGCCACCAGCCAGGCGGCACCGCAAGTGGTGCTGCGCGGCAACGGAGTGCCCCTTCGAGGTGTGGCGGCAGCGCCGGACGGTCGAGGCGTCGCTAGCGGCGCAGATGACGGGACGGTGACCCTTTGGGACTGGCGGACACCACGGGTTCCGCCGGTCAGGCTCCCAGGCGCGGCCACTTGGGCGGTCGAAGCCGTGGCTTTCTCCCCCGACGGCCACGAGCTGGCAAGCGGCGACCAAGACGGCGAGGTTCGCCTGTGGGACCTGCGCAAGCCGCGAAGCCTGCCGCTGGTCCTGCCGGGCGGGCGCGGCGTGTCTGGTGTGGCCTTTGCCGGCGACGGGCGTCACCTGGCGGCGACCGACGCCTTCGGCACGCTGAAGATATGGGACCTGCGGGCACCCAGGAGCGCCCCGGTCACTCTGTCGGCCGGCATCAACTCTGGCTTCGACGCCTTGGCCTTCGCGATGGACGGTGTACATCTCGCGGCCGGCGTCGACGATGGGACGATCCGAGTGTGGAACTGGCGCTCCCCGCGCAGGTCGGCAGTCGTGCTCAGCGTCGACGGCAACAACACGCAGCTGACCAGCCTGGCATTTACCGACAGCGGTAGGTATATCGCGGGCGCGCTCACCGACGGTGAAGTGCGGGTCTGGGACTTACGCCGAACCCGGAACCCGCCACTGGTCTTACGAGGGCACCAAGGGCCGGTGCATAGCGTCACGTTCGGTCCCGGCGGGACCTTTCTGGCCAGCGCCGGGGACGACGGTACCGTTCGCGTGTGGGACTGGCAGAAGCCCGGTCGGTCAGCGATGATCTTGCGCGGCCACTCGGGTCCGGTCACCGGTCTTGCCCTGGCTGGAGCCGGCCGGTTCCTCGCCAGTGCCGGCTTCGACGGCACCATCCGGGTCTGGGACTGGCGTGCGACGAAAGTCCTTGCCGCCGTCGTACACACCGGACGTGGGCCGGTAAGTGCCACGGGCTTGAGTGGCGACGGACATCGCCTAGCCACCGGGAGCCCGCTACGAATTTGGGATTGGCGCGCCCCCCAACGGCCGGTGGCGTCCCTGGGCGACTACGATGTCCGAGACTTGGCCTTCGGCCCCGATGGTCACCACCTCGCGAGCGGTGGCGCGGGGCAATCCACCGTCGAGGTGTGGGACATCAACACCCCGCGTCGCCCGCCCGTGCTGCTGAACAACGATATCGAAGGCGATTACGGCCTCGCCTTTGCGCCCGACGGGCACCATGTCGCGAGCGGCACCATCGAGGGCGAGATTCGCGTATGGGATTGGCAAGCCCCGACCCAACCGCCGATTGGTCTGCGTGGCGCGTTCGCGGGTCTTGCGCAACCGGTGCTCGCGTTTGCCGGCGACAGCCGTCATCTGGCCGTCGCCGACCCCTCCGCTGCGAATCTGGCGGTATGGAATTGGCGCGCGCCGCGCGCAAAGCCCGTCCGCCTCGCCGCGGGGGGCGGACCAATTACGGCCGTTGCCTTCGCGCCCGACGGGCAGCATCTCGCGATCGGCGACGCGGACGGAACCGTGCGTATATGGGATTGGCGCGTCCCCACGGGGCCGCCCCTGGTCCTTCAAGGCCATGACGGCGCGATCAACGCCGTGGCGTTCGACGGCGACGGGCGCGACCTCGCCACCGGGGGGGCCGACGGCGCGCTACGAGTGTGGAACTGGGTATCGGCGCAAACGCCGTCCACCGTCCTGCTGACCAGTCAGCATCCCATCACGGCCGTGGCCTTTGCGAGCGACGAACGACACCTGGCCAGCGCCAGCAATGACAGCGTAGAGCTCTTGGACTGCCAGCGCTGCGGTGATCTCAAGACCATACTCGCGCTCTCCCGCGCCCGCGCGGCCTGATCTGTCGCGCAGTCTGCGGCCTTGGAACCCGGCCATGGTCACGACTGGATCTCCACCGCCGGGCACGCGCCCTACCGGATCGGGAACGGCCGCCCGGCCAGCCCGGTCAACGCCTGAGACGTGACCCAGACGGGGGATTGCGTGCTCGTCGGCGAGTAGCGGACCGCCCCGTCGGCCGCGGTCAGGCCGCGCAGGTACCCGAGCGGCGACCCGTGGCGCAGACGGGCCGGGTCGCGGCCGGCCGCGACGAGCCCCTGGATGGCCCAGGCGGTCGACTGGGCGTTCGAGTCGCCGCCCGGCGAGAGCGGGAAGCCGCCGTCCGGGCTCTGGCGGGCCGCGAGGAAGGCCGCCGCCCGCTGCGCCGCCCGGCCGCCCGACCGGGCCCCCCCGGCGACGAGCCCCTGGAGCGCCCCGGCGGTGTCGTCGATGCCGCTGGACGAGCCCCGGCCGGCGTAGTTGAAGCCCCCGTCCCCGTTCTGCTGGCGGGCCAGCCACCCGAGGGCATGCCGGACCCGGAGGTCGCCGGCCGGCCGGCCGGCCGCGCGCAACGCGAGGATGCCGAAGGCCGTGAGGTTGACCAGGTGGCCGAAGGACCCGTCCCCGGCCTGGGCCCCGACGAGGCGGGCGAGCAGCGCGTGCGGCGGGGCCGTGTGCGCGGCCCCGAGGGCGAGGATCGTCCGCTCGAGGTCCCCGACGCCGGCGAGGCGCCCGGCCCCGGCCAGCATGTAGGCGACCGGCGAGCGCCCACCCCGGACCACGTGCCGGGGGTCGCGGCCGGCGGCGGCCAGCCCGAGGACCGCCCAGGACGTGTAAAGCTCGGTCGACGGCTGGCCGGGGGCCGCCCCGAAGCCGCCGTCGGCGTTCTGGGCCTTGACCAGGTAGCCGACCTCCCGGTCCAGCGGCCCGGCGGCCAGGGCGACCGGAGCGACGAGGGCGAGGATCAGCAGCGTCGCCGCGACCGGGACCCAGACCACCGACAGGCGCGAGCGGAAGCGGACCAGCGCGCGGACGAAGGCCGGACCGAAGGCGAGGCAGAAGATGGCGTTCCCGATCACGTGGGCCAGGTCGAACGGGAGCGCCGACCCCGAGATGACCAGGTAGTGGTCGAAGGTCAGGTCCCCGGAGAAGGTGACCCAGGTCGAGAAGTTGAGGATCAGCCCGAAGACGAAGCCGGCCAGGGCGCAGGCGACGGCCAGCGGCACCCGCCCGAGGCGCCGGTGGGTCAACCGGCCGAGCCCGGCCCCGCCGAGCCCGATGATCCCCCAGGCGAACATCTGCCACGGCGTCCAGCCGCCCTGGCCGAAGAAGAAGTTCGAGGTCAGGGCGCCGACCGCCCCGACGGCGAACCCGGGGGCGCCGCCGAGGACGTACCCGGAGAGGAGGACGATGTCGGTCATCGGCTTGACGTCGGGCAGGGCGGCGAAGGCGACCCGGCCGAGGGCGGCCAGGCCGGCGAGCGTGGCGACGAGGGCGAGAACCTTGGCCGACGGACGGGAGCGCTCGTACCAGACGAACCCACCGGTCAGGGCGAGGCCGAGGAGGAGGAACGACGCGGCCTGCCAGCCGATCATGCGAGCTCCATCCCGACCCCGGTCAGCCGCCGCCGCAGGAGCGCGCCGCCCTCCTCCGGGAGGAGCGCCTCGCCGCCGAGGATCCGGGCCGTCTCGGTGGCGAAGTACCACCCGCCGGTGAGGATCTCGCCGACCGGCCCATCGGCGATCACCCGCCCGTCGGCCATGAGGACGACCCGCCGGGCGAAGGCCGCCGCGAACTCGGCGTCGTGCGTGGCCACGATCACCGCCGTCCCGTCCCCGGCGAACCCGCGCAGCCGGCCGGCGAGCTCGCCCTTGGCCCCGCGATCCATCCCCCGGGTCGGCTCGTCGAGGCAGATCACGGCCGGGACCTCGCCGCCGGCCACGATGGCCAGGGCCAGCCGCTGGCGCTCCCCGCCGCTGAGGTCGCGGGGATGGCGGTCGGCCAGGGCCTCGAGCCCGGCCGCCGCGAGCTCGGGCCGGCCGAGCTCGTCGCCGACCCGCTCGCCGAGGAAGTAGTCGCCCGGGTTCTGGAGCAGGAGCGCCACCCGCCCGCCGCGTTCGACCCGGCCCCGGGTCGGCTGGCTGAGCCCCTGGGCGTGGCGCAGGAGCGTCGACTTCCCGGCGCCGTTGCGCCCCATCAGGGCGATCGCCTCCCCCGGCCGGACGACCAGGTCGAGACCGCGGAGGATGGCCGCCCCACCGGCCAGCTCCTGCCAGACCCCGGTGAACCCGAGGGCTGCGGGCTCGTCGCGCGCCCGCCGCCCCCAATGCTTCCTTTTCGGAGCCGGCTCGCCGTCCGCCGCGGGCCGCCGGGACGGGCCGAACCCGGGCTCGGCCAGGAGGCCGTGGGCCCGGAGCGTGGCCCGGGCGTCCTTGACCCCGGACGGAGCCGGGCGCATCCCCGCGCACGAGAAGAGGCGGGCGCCGGGGGTCTGGAGGGCGGGGGCGGCGGCGGCCGCCCACTCGAGGAAGCCGACCGGGGAGGCGTCGCAGGCGAGGGCTCCGTCCTCGATGACGAGGACCCGGTCGGCCGCCGAGAGGCAGCGCTCGAGCCGGTGCTCGATCATCACCACCGCCGTCCCCCACTGCTCGTTGAGGCGCCGCAGGAGCGAGATCAGCTCGTCGCCGGCGACCGGGTCGAGCTGGGAGGTCGGCTCGTCGAGGAGGACGAGCTCCGGCCGGCCGGCGAGGGCGGCGGCCAGGGCGACGCGCTGGAGCTCGCCGCCGCTCAGCTCGCGGGTGGTCCGCTCGAGCAGGCGCTCGATGCCGAGCGCGAGCGCCGCCTCCTCCACCCCCCGGGCCACCGCCGCGGCCGGGTGGCCGCGGTTCTCGAGCGGGAAGGCGAGCTCGGCCCGGACGGTGCCCATGAGGATCTGGGTCTCCGGGTCCTGGAAGAGGGTCCCGGCGACGGCGGCGATCTCCCCCGGCCCGTGCTCGCGGGTGTCGAGCCCGCCGACGGTCACCCGGCCGGCGAACTCGCCGCCGTGGAAGTGGGGCACGAGGCCGCAGGCGGCGCGCAGGACGGTCGACTTGCCGCCGGCCGACAGCCCGGCGACGACGCAGAACTCCCCCGGCTCGACCGCGAAGCTGAGGTCGCGCAGGGCGGGGACCGGCGCCTCCGGGTAGGTGTAGGTCACCGCGTCGAAGGCGAGGATGCTCACGGGTCGATGCCCCGGCGGTTGGCGAACGGGGCGAGGGCGATGAGGATCAGCCCGGCGGCCAGGGCCGGCTCGCCCGGGCCGAACGCCACCGACAGCTTCGGGTCTGCGGTGAACGCGGCGAGGCCGGCCGCCTTGGCCGCGACCGCCCCGGCGATCAGCGCGAGGCCGGCGGCCGTGAACGCGGCGTCGTGGCGGGAGAGCGCCCGGCGCACGCGGGCCGGCCGGTGGCCGAGCGCGTAGCCGCGGACTTCGAGCGTGGCGGCGACGTCGAGGGCCCGGTCGAGCGCCCCGGTGGCCACGGCCCGGACGATGGCCACCCGCCGGTGGCGGAGCTCCCCGGGGCGGCAGCGTTGGGCGTCGGCCAGGCGGCGGCCGTCGGCCTCGAGCAGCGGGACGAGGCGGGTGGCCAGGGCGGCGGTCAGGGCCGAGCGGAGCGAGAGGCGGCGGAAGCCGCGCAGGAGGTCGTCGGGGTTGACCGTGGCCGTGGCCAGGACCGCCACGAGCACCGCCAGGAGCAGCTGCAGGCCGAGCACCGCTCCATAAACGAGGGATTCGAGCGTGATGTCGATCTGTCCGAAGGGGGGCAGGGCGCCCAGGCGGGCGACCACGGTCAGGCCGTTGCGGCTGATCAGGGCGTTGAGGCCGGCGATGACCACGACGAGGACGAGCATGGGCAGGGCGCCCCGCCGGACCTCGGCCCCGACCTGGGCGAGCCGGGCGGCGGCGAGGACGGCGACGAGGACGGCGAGGAGCTCGAGCGGGTGGACGAGGATCAGGGCGCACAGGACGAGCCCGGCGCAGTAGATCGCGCCGGCCGCGGCCCGGGCCGCGTGGAGGGGGCTCGCCCGCCGCCGGTAGGCCAGGGTCAGCCCCCCGGTCATGGGCCGGTCGGCAGGGGCACGCCGATGTCCTTGGACACGGCCAGGGCGAACCGGTCGTGGAGCGAGCCCGGCTCGAAGGCGAGGGCCGCGGCGGCCACCCCGGCCGGGTCGGTCCCGGTGACCATCCAGACGGGCGGAGCCCCCTGGTAGACGGTGGCCGCGACCAGGCCGCTCCCCGGGCCGAGGGTCCGGCTGGGCTGGCCCCGGGCGTCGAGGAGGACGATCGAGCGCCCGTCGGGCGCCATCCGCGCGTAGACGCCGCTCGCCGGGGGGCCGGCCTCGAGCCGCCGGGCGGCGGCGTCGTCGCGCATCTGCGGCCAGGTTCCGACGAGGACGCGCAGGGCGTCGTTGTGCTCGGCCAGGCCGAACCCGCCCCGGCCGGCCGGGATGCCCAGGCCGGTCAGCTCGTGGGAGACGCGGGAGCAGGCCGGGCTCGCCGGGTCGAGGCACTCGATCCGGACCGGCAGCCGCTTGCCGCCGGTCCCGTGGAGGAAGGGCTCGGGGAAGGCTCCGACGACGGCCGGGATCGACTCGGTCGCCCCCCAGTCGTGGCGGTCCCACCAGACGTGGTCGCCGTCGTGGAGGGCGGTCGCCGCCGCGCCCTTGGTCGCCTGGATGCCGTTGACGTAGTAGAACCAGTCGACCGGGCGTCCGGCCGCCTGCCCGCCGGCGAGCCCGTCGACCGCGGCGACGAAGCCGCCGCCGAAGGACGTCGTCACCTTGGCGTTGCGCTCGAGCAGGCGCATCGCCGTGTCGGTCCCGTGGATCGCCGGGGCGGTCGTCTCGACGAGGCCGGACGTCCCGAAGTCGCGCGTCACGGTCAGGTCGACCCCGGTCGGGGTCTTCCCGGCGCCGAGGCCGCACCCGCTGAGCAGCAGGCAGGCGACCGCCGCCCCGGCGGCCGAGAGCCGCCACCGGCGGGCGCGGCTCCTACCGGACACGGAAGACGATCTCGTTGCGCCCGGGTGCCGCGGTGTCGTGGTTGCCGGCCCCGTCGATCGCCTCCATCACCACCGTGTAGCGACCGGTGGTCAGGCGGGTCGGGAGCAGGTAGGTGAAGATCGACCCGCTCCCGGCGGCAAACGACTTCGCGCTCGCGACCGCGCACTTGGCGGTGGCGAACCGGCGACGCTGGCCGTCGAACGCCTCGCAGCGCCCGTGGCCGTGGGGGACGACCCGAACCAGGCGCATGAGCACCTTGGGCACGCCCGACGGATCGGGGCTGACCCGGCCGGTGATCACCCGGGGGCCTCGGCCGCGGGCGAACTGGGCTCCCTCGGCGATCGAGAGGCGCCCGCGCGGCGCCGTCCTGTCCGCGGTCCCGCAGAGGCCGTCGTCGCCGGTGTGCACGCAGGCGGCCGGGGTCGCCCCGGTCGTCGGGGTCGTCGTCGGGGTCGGGGTCGTGGTCGTGGTCGTGGGCGGTGGGGTGCTCCCGGGGGGGGCCGGCGTGCCGCAGTTGCCGTCGTCGCCGTTGTGGACGCACACCGTGTGGGGCTCCGAGCGGACCGCGTTCGGGGCCGTCGCCCGGATGGTGAACGTGCCGGCGGTCGGGAAGGTCAGGCTCGCGGCGCCACCGGCGAGCGACGTCCCGGACGCTCCGCCCCCGGAGACGGTCGCCCCGCTGGCCGGGGAGGCCTGGCCGTCGGAGCTGGCGTAGGAGGTGACGGTCACGCCGACCGGGGAGCCCTGCTGGACGATCGCCGGCGCGGTCATCCCGAGGACGCTCGGCGAGACGAAGCCGGGCGGGCAGGGTGAGAAGCAATCCGGGAAGAAGAGGATCTCGTCGCCGGAGTTGAGCGCCTGTCCGCAGATCCCGAGCTGGGCCGGGGCGTGGTCGTACCAGAAGCTCCAGTAGCTCCCGTCGGTCGCCCCGGACGGGTGGAGCTCACCGCCGATCGAGTTGACCAGGAAGTCCTGGAAGCCGGCGTTGAAGTTGCCCCCCCAGCTCGATCCGGCGGTCAGGGCGGCCAGGTCGAGCGCCTCGGCCGCGCTGGTGCCCGGGCAGGAGTTGCCGCCGCCGAAGAAGAGCTTGTACGAGCCGGGCTGGGTCGGCACGACGGTCGGCGGGAGGAGCGTGGCGTTCGCCCCCTCGACCCGGACGCTGACCAGCCCCGGGGTCGGGGCGGCCTGGGCGATCGCCGGGCCGCAGAGGAGGGCGAGGCAGATCGCTCCGAGGACGGAAGGCGAGAAGACGGCGCGCATGGAGCCACCCCTTTCCACGAGGGCTATTTGGCTGGTGGTCGGAGGCAGGTCTCCTGGCTTGCGGATCGCCGGCCGCGGCCTTCCCGATCGTGAGGATCAGTGACCGCGCACTTCGCGCGATGCCCGCGGACGGGCACGATGCGACCGGCGTGGGCTCCGTTCACAGTGGCGGGTCCGCCCCGGATTCTCACCGGCCTTCCCATGACCACCGACCAATATCGAACGGATCGTATGCGATCCGCCGGACGCCCGGGGATCCGGCTCGCCGGCCCGACCGGCCTGTGTCAGACTCGGGGCATGACCGTGAACCTGACGAGGATCTACACGAAGCTCGGCGACGGCGGGGAGACCCATCTCGGGGACATGAGCCGGGTCCCGAAGACCCATCCGCGGATCGAGGCCTACGGGGCGGTCGACGAGCTCAACGCCCAGATCGGCGTCGCCCTGGCCACTCGCGGGCTCCCGCCCCGGTACGCCGGTTGGCTGGCGACCGTGCAGAACGACCTCTTCGACGTCGGCGCCGACCTCGCGGTCCCGGCCACCGACGGCCGGGAGCGGCTGCGCGTGGTCCCCGAGCAGGTCGCCTGGCTCGAGCGGGCGTGCGACGAGGTCAACGACACGCTCGAGCCGCTGAAGTCGTTCGTCCTGCCGGGCGGCACCCCGGCCGCCGCGCAGCTCCACGTCTGCCGGACGGTCTGCCGCCGGGCCGAGCGGCGGACGATCGCGCTCGGCGAGGAGGCCGGACCCGAGGTGGTCCGCTACCTCAACCGCCTGTCCGACCTGCTGTTCATCCTCGCCCGCGGGGTCAACGGCCCGGACGAGCCGCTCTGGGAGCCCGGGCGGTCGGGCGCCGCCGGCTGAGCGCTCAGCGGCGCAGGGCGACGGTCATGCCGGTGGCCAGCATCGCCGCCAGGCCGGCGATGGCCAGGGCCCCGGCGACGAACGAGAGGTGGGCGGCACCGTAGGCCTCGACGAGGCGCCCGCGGAGGATCACCACCCCGACCGCCGCCCCGAAGGTGGCGGCCAGGAGGGCGCCGGGGACGAGCAGGTCGCTCCCGCCGGTGCGGAAGCTCACCCGCCGGAGGGCGCTCCGGCCGCTGCGCTCCGGCCAGCGGGCCTCGGCCTGCCAGAGGGCGGCGAGGGCGAGGGCGACCCAGCCCCCGGCGACGAGGAAGCCGCCGAGTACGTCGCTCGGGAAGTGCCAGCCGAGGAGGAGGATCGAGTAGCTGACGCCGACGGCGAGCCCGGTGCCGAGGAGGGCGACGGCGGGACGCAGGAGCCGGGGCGCGGCGAGTACCCCGCAGAGGGCGACCATCATCGCGGCGGTCGCGTGACCGCTCGGCCAGGACGCGGCGAGGAGGGTCCCGCCGCCGCTCAGCCACTCGGAGTGGCGGGGATGGCCGACCAGCGGCTTGAGGATCTCGGTGGTCGCGCTGGCGGCGACCATGGTCAGGGGAACGGCGAGCGCGACCCGGGGCCGGCCGCGAAGGAGGGCGACGGCGGCGAGGAGGACGGCGAGGAGGGCGTACTCGGACGGGTCGACCGTGTGGGCGAGGTCGGTGGCCAGCCGGCTGAGCCGGGAGTGGCCGCTGAGCATGGTGAAGCCGTGGAGGGTCGCCGAGTCGTGGGCTTCGGCGATCGGGAGGATCAGGGCGACGGCGCCGGTGAGCGCGAGGCCGACCAGGCAGGCGAGCGCCGCGAGCAGGGCGTTGGCCGGACGGCTGCGCATGGCCGGCAGGGTAGAGCGGCGGCGTAAAGCCGGGGCTAAGCGGCGGCGGCGTCGGCGAGCCGGCCGGGGTCGGTCAGCTGCTCGCGGGAGACGATCAGGCGCCTGGCCTCGTCGAGGTCGGCCGAGCGGCCGACGGTGAGCGCGGCCTCGACGCGGCGGTCGCGGAGGTAGAAGACGGTGAAGTCGCCGTCGTCGAGCGCCCCGCGGACGATCTCCTCGTCCCAGGACGGGGCCGGCCCGACGTACTCGAGCGAGGCCCAGTCGGCGAGGTCGGAGAAGAAGTAGGGGACGACCTCGTGGGCGGAGCGGTCGGGCCCGACCATGTTCCGGGCGGCGGTGCGGGCCTGGGCGGCGGCGACCTCCTCGTGCTCGATCCGCATCAGGCGGCCGTGGATGGTCGACTCGTACTCGCACATGTCGCCGGCCGCGTAGAGGCCGGGCATGCTCGTCTCGAGCTGGGCGGTCGTCCGGACGCCGCCGAGGCCACCGAGGTCGAGGCCGGACTTGCGGGCGAGCATGACGTCCGGGATCGCCCCGACCCCGCAGACGACGGCGTCGGCCGGGAGCGACCGCCCGCCCCGGGTGATCACCCGCTGGACGCGGCCGTCGCCCTCGAAGCGCTCGACCTCGTCCGGGCCGGCGACCGCGACGCCGTGCTCCTCGAGGACCCGCTGGAAGAAGCCGCCGACCCGGCCGCCGAAGTGCCGCTCGAGGGTCAGGGACTCCTGCATGACGATCGTGCACCGCTTGCCGAGGACGGTCAGGGAGGCGGCGACCTCGCAGGCGATGTAGGACCCGCCGACCAGGACGACCCGGTCGGCGTCCTCGACCTCCCGGCGGATGGCGTCGGCGTTCCCGAGGGCGCGGAGGTAGTGGATGCCGTCGAGGTCGGTCCCGTCGACGGTGAGCCGCCGGACCATCGCCCCGGTGGCGATCAGCCCGGTGGCGAACTCGACCGTCTCCTTGTTGGAGAGCTTGGCCGTCCGGGTCTCCCGGTCGATCTCCATCACGCTGGTCCGGGTCAGGAGCTCGACGTCGTTCTCCGCCCACCAGCTCGCCGGGTGGACGAGCGTGTCCTCGCGGGTCTCCCGGCCTTGGAGGTAGCCCTTGGAGACGGGCGGGCGGTGGTAGGGCGGGTCGAGCTCGCGCCCGACGAGGAGGATCGACCCGGTCGCCCCGGCCTCGCGGAGGGTGGCCGCGGCGGTCGCCCCGGCGATTCCGCCGCCGATCAGGAGGTGCTCGATGTGGCGGTCGGCCATCCCGAGGACCCTACTATCCCGTCTCGGTCAGCTACCCGGTCTCGGTCAGGCCGGTGACCGTCCAGCCGGAAGGCCGGTGGCCGAGGACGAGCGTGATCCGGTAGACGGAGGCCCGGTCCTCGATCACCGCGATGGCCACCGCGGTCGCCCCGCCGGCGAGGCCGACCCGCAGGCTCCGCAGGCGTGGATCGGCCGCGGCGAGGACGGCCGGCGCCGGATCGGGCCGCAGCCCGGCGAGCCGGCGGCGGACCTCGGCGCTGGCGCCGGGAACTTGGGCGGCGGCCAGCTGGCGGTAGACGAAGCCGACATAGGCGGCGATGAACGCCCGGCTGACCGCCCTCGGGCCCGCCGGGGACGGGCGCCGGCCGGCCGGAGCCGACGGGGGTCCGGTGCGGACGACGGGCGGCGGGGGCGGCGGCCGCCGGCGGGCCGGCCGACCGGGGAGGGCGAGTCCGGCGGCCAGGCCGACCGCGGCCACGCCCGCGAGCAGCCGGCGGCGCCGGAGGCCGTTCACAGCCCGGGCGGGTGGCGGGCGACGAAGCCGGCGGTCGGGCGGTTGGCCGGGCGCCAGCGCGGGCCGAGCTGCCCGAAGCGGCCGTCGCCGGCCTGGGGGCTCGTGTCGAGGCGGATCCCGGCGACGTCGACGAAGGCGTGCCCCGGGTTGGCGTAGACGGTGACCCAGAGGCCGGCGCCGGGGCCGCCGAACGCCTCGAGGGTGACCGAGTCCTCGGGAGCGGAGAGGTAGCCGGCTCCGTGGAGGGCCCAGCTGACGGCACTCGAGCAGTCGTAGCCGGCGGCCGGGCGGAAGTCGGCGTGGCCGCCGCCGTAGACGTAGGGGGTCCCGATCAGCTGGTTGCCGGCGGCGATCATCGCCCGGACCGCGGGCGGCGCCCCGGCCGGGGCCACGGCCCGGCCGTCCGGCTCGATCCGGGCGCGGTCTCCCGGGGCGAGCGGGACGGCGCCGCCGGCGGCGCAGGCGGCGGCCGGGAGGGATGTGATCGCGGCGGACGCACCGCCGGCGGCCGGCGCTTCCAGCAACTGGATGTGATCGGCCTCGGCCGGATCGGTGTGACCGCCGCCGGGGAGGAGGGCGTCGAACGGCCGGGTCAGGCCGAACCGCTCGAGCGTCGCCTCGGGGACCGCCTCGACGCCCGGGGTGTCGGACGCCTGCCCACGGGTGTGCGGGTCGTCGGCGCGGCCGCCCACGGCGCGCGAATGCGCCGGCGTGCGATAGCCGGAGATCCCGGTCAGGCGCAGGCGCAGGGCCCGGCCGAGCGCGTCGAGGCGCCGGGCGATCTCCGGCTCCTGCCCGACCGAGTAGACGGCGCCGGCGGCGGGTGTGAACCCGTCTTTCCCGCGCGCGTCGGGCACCCCGACCGGGTCATAGGCGGCCAGCGTGTCGGGAGCCGCCGGCCAGGCCGGCGCCGGGCAAGGCTCGCAGCCGGACAGAGGCGGGCTCGCCGGCGCCGGCGGCGATCCGCCTCGGACGAGGTAGGCGGCGGCGTCCCGGGCGGCGGCCTCCCAGTAGCCGAGGGTCGATCCGGAGCCGGCGTTGGCCGGTCCTCCGTTGTAGCCGCGAATCGCCCGCTGCCAGTCGGCCGGAGCGCCGAGGGCGTGGAGGTAGCGGGCGGCCGCCCCGATCGCGTCGGCTGGGTCATATGGGTCCGTGCGGCCGTCGCTGTCGCCGTCGACCCCGTACTCGGCCCAGGTGGCCGGCTCGAACTGCATCCAGCCGACGGCGCCGGCCGGGGAGGTCGCCGTGTCCCGCCCGAAATCGGTCTCGATACGGTTGACCGCGGCGAGCCAGGCCCACCCGTCGGGTCCGAGACCGTAGGCGCCGGCCGCCTCCTGGAAGATCGGAAGGAGCCGGGCGGGGATCTCCCGCAGCCCGGTCGTCGAGACGGTGGCCGGACCACCGGCGCACGCGGACGAGCTCCGGGCGGCCTGGTCGACGACCTGGACGGCGGCGACGAGCACGACCAGGCCGAGGAACCCGGCGATCAGGCCGCCGGCGAGCGCGACCGGATAGAGCCGGCCGGTGGTCACCGATCCCGGCGGTCGGGGTGGCGCTCGCGACCCCTCGGACCGGACGCCGCCGGCCGGCGACTCGGGGCTGCCTCCGGACGCCGCCGGGACCCGGGGCCGCTCTCGCCGCGCGACGGACGGTGACCGAACTGGCGCTCCCGGGGGCTCACCGGTCGGCCGGGCGGTCGCGGATCCGGGGCGGTCTCCCACCCCGTTCGCGCCTCGATCAGCCGGCGTGGGGTCCGCGGGTGGGTGAGGGACCGGCGGCGTTCGAGCTCGCGGTCGATCCGCAGCTCGGCGCGCCGACGCTGGTCGTCGGGCAGCCGCTCGTAGGCGCCGGGCTCGAGACCGAACATCGGGGCCAGGCCGGCGTAGTCGCGGCGGCCCCGACGCTTGTCGTTGGCCCGGGCGAGCCTGGGACGGAGCTCCGCCTCCCGGTCGAGGAGCTCGGCCCGGGGAGTTCGCTGCTCGTCGTCGTGGACGACGCCGGTCCGCCGCCGTCGGTCTTCCCCGGCCGGAACCGCGGCCCGGGCCGCGGCGAGCCGGCGATCACCGGCCTCGATCAGCGCCTCGACGTCGCGCTCGCGCCGCAGGAGCGAGACCGTCCGCCGGCGGTCGCCGGCCGTCCGGGCGGCGCGCCGCTCACGCTGGAGGCGATCCCGCCGGGCGCGGAGCTCCCCGAGCTCGAGCTCGAGCGTCGGCGCCTGGGCGAGGGTGGCGACCGCGCGGGCGTGGTCGCGCTCGAGGGTGCCGGCGACCTGGCGGGCCAGGGCGGCGGACGGATCGAAGCCGGGGCGCCGGAGGGGCTGGTCGAGCACCCGGCCGGGGAGGTTCCGCAGACGCTCGCCGGCGCGCCGGGCGGCGCCGCCCAGGCGCTTCGCCGGCGGGGCGGCCAGCTTCAGCGCCTGCCGGGTGGCGAACAGCCGGTTGGCCAGGGACGCCCGCCGGGTCGGCTCGGCGCGCTCGTGGATCACGTTCTCGAGCACCCGGTGGCGGTTGTTGAAGACGAGCCACCAGAAGACGGCGAAGAGGAGCCACTGGGTCCACCAGCCGAGGGCGCCGAGGGTCGAGAGGACTCGCACCATCAGGAGCACGACGCCGAGGAAGACCGAGTACACGAGCTTGGCGAGCACGGCCCCGAGCAGCCGGATCGACCAGCGGCGAAAGACGTCGCGCCCGGCGTCGCCGAGCGCCGGGGCGAGGACGACGATCGGGGCGAGGAGCAGGTAGAGGAGGGCGAGGAGGGCGGCTCCGAGGAGGCGGAGGCAGACGAAGCCGACCAGGGCGAACATCCCGGCGGCGCCGATCACGATCAGGAGGAGGCCCCCGATGCGGGCGGCCGTGCCCTTCTCGGTGCGGAACTCGGCCTGGGGGCCGGTCGCGGCCGGGCACGCGGTCGCGGTGTCCCCACCGCAGAGCGTGCGCAGGAGGGACGGGCTCGTCGGGTCGGCGTTGATCGAGTTCCGGCGGGGGCCGTTCGCCGGGAGGGCGAGGAAGAGGTCGCCGTTGGTCCGGGCGGCGGCGACCTCGTCGGCCTCGACCTGGACGGCCCGCCGCTGGGTGGCCGAGGTGGCGTCGGCCCGGTCGCGGGCGACGACCTGGCGGGCGGCGGCCAGGAGACCCGGATCGAGCGCGGAGGAGTCGCGGCACCAGCCGACGTCGCCGAACTCGAGGTAGCACCACGGTCCGGTGACCGAGACGTCGAAGAGCGCGCCGAGGGCGTCGTCGAGGCTTCTCACCGGGTGGCTCGGATCGCCGGTGGCGGCCGCTCCGAGGGCGCCGAGACTCGCGTCGTTGACCAGTCGACTCGCCGCTCCCACCGTCCCGGTCGGGTCGGCGATCACCCAGAGGCCGCCGGCCATCATGGCCAGGAGCAGGGCCAGCTGCCCGAGCGTGTCGACGACCCGCCGGCGGACGATCCCGTTGTAGAGGACGGCGACCGCGGCGACCGCGAGCACCGGGGCCAGCCAGGGCGTGGTCAGGGCGTCGCGCATCGCCTGGAGTCCCCGGGCGACCGGAGCGAGCGTTCCGGAGCCGAGGAGGTCGAGCGAGAAGCACCACTCGAGGGCGACGACGGCGACGTGGGTGAGCCAGACGATCGCCATCCAGACCGGCTCGACGATCAGGTCGGGGATCAGGGCCGCCGTCGCGAACCCGAGCACTCCGCTGTCGATATGGACGTCGAGCTGGTAGTGCTCGAGCGGGGCGACGGCCACCGCGACGCCGGAGGCGGCGCAGTTCGTCCGGGCGGTCGCCGAGAGCTGGGCGCGGAGGCGGGGATCCCGGCACGACGGGCTGCCGAGACCGTTGCCGACGAGCGGTCCCGGCCCGCTCAACGAAGTTGCCTGGGCGCTCGGGTCGGGACCGAGGGGCGCCGGCGGCGGGACGGCGAGCGTGGGAGGTACGGCGGTTGGTGTCGCCGGGGTGGGAGGTACGGCGGTGGGCGCCGCAGGCGCCGCAGGCGCGGCAGGCGCCGCAGGCGCGGCAGGCGCGGCAGGCGACAGAGCGCGGGCGGCGGCGACCGCGGACGGCCTCGGCCCCGGAGGCGCGGCGGCCGGGCGGTCGGCGTACGCGGCGGGGACTGCACCGATCGCGAGCAGGAGCCCGGCGGCGGCCGCGGCGAACAGCCGCGAGGGCGGCGGGGCCGAGGGCGGCGGCGGCCGCCCCGGCGAGCACCGGCGGAGGCGGCCGATCACGACGCACTCGCGTCGCCGGCCGGCCGCGGCGTGGTCGAGAGGGCCCGGAGGAGCCAGGGGGCGACCAGGTCGACCTGCACGGCCTCGACGCGGCCGCGGTGATCACGCATCAGGCAGCGTCCGGCGTCGAACTCGAGGAGCCGCCGCCGGAGACCCTGGTCGTCTGGGTCGAGGTCGAGAAGGGACAGGGCGCGCGCGGCCTCGGCCTCGCTGCGCAGACCGAATACGAAGGTCGCCCCGATCAGGTTCTCGAGCGAGTCGCGGCCGTCGAGCAGCGTGTCGCTGACCAGCTGGGTCGAGATGATCGGCACCGCCAGCTCGGAGCGGCCCATCCGCTGGAGCCCGGCGAGCAGCATCCGGCCGACCGGGTCGCCGAGGAGCCGCCAGCCCTCGTCGAAGCTGAACAGCTTGAGCCGGTGGCGCTCGGCCGCCATCAGCTGCATGGCGAACATGGCGATCAGCCGGACGATCTGCTCGCCGACCCGCTCGGCGACCGAGTAGTCGGCCCGAGCGGTTCCGGCCTGCGGCCCGGGCAGGTCCCGGATCGGGATGTAGGTCACCTGGCGCTTCCCGACGGCCGAGACGGTGACGTCCGGGTCGGCGAAGCCGAGCTGGGTGAGGCCGGCCCGGGCGTAGACGGACAGCGTCTTCGCCACCTGCTGGTCGACCTCGTCGCCGGCCGACAGGGCCCGGACGACCTCGAAGCAGGTCGGCTCGCCCGCCGCCCGGATCACGCCGTCGACTGCCTTGACGACGGCCGTCTCCCACGCGGCCTCCGACCGGGCCGGGAGGAGGTCGCACAGGAACGAGACCGCCGCGTCCTGGCGCATGTGGATCGGCGCCACGCGGAGCGGATCGAGCATCCCGCGGAGGGCCCGTTCCGGGCGCAGGGCGATCGTCTCGACATCGGCCGCGACCCCGTCGAGCCGGTGGAGACGGTGGTCGCCCTTCGGGTCGCAGTCGATGATCCGCGCCCCGAGCAGGTACCCCTCGTAGAGCAGCTTCTGGTCGAGGGTCGTCTTCCCCGACCCGAGCGCCCCGAGGCTGAGGATCGCGGCGTTGCGATCGGAGTCGGAACCCTCGCGCAGGTTGAACCGGACCGGCTGGCGCGACCCGGTCAGCGTGTGACCGAGGTAGAACCCCCGCCCCGAGCCGACCGCGTGGGTGCCCAGGGGAAGCATCGCCGCCACCTGCTCGGCGGTGAGGACGTCGTCGTAGCCGCGGATGCGGGTCCGCTGTCCCGGCAGGTGCTGGAGGAAGAGCTCGAGCTGATCGCCGACCGGCCGATGCAGGCGGACCTCGCCGTAGGCGCGCCGGCACCGCTCGACCCGCCGCTCGAGCTCGGCCTCCCCCCCGGCCGCCACCGCGATCGCCAGTGTCGCCCGCAGGAGCGGCGGCCGACTCGCCGACTGGAGGTAGCCGAGCAGGTCGCGGGCATCCTGGGTCCGGTCGTATCCCCGGTCGGACACACCCTGGTCGCCGTCGGCCTCGGCCCGGATGATCTGGTCGGCGTCCTGGACGCGGCGACGGACCAGCCGGAGGGCGAGGTCGTTCGGCAGGTACCGGGCGTTGAGGGTGAGGTCGACGCCGTAGGGCAGCGACTCCGGTGGGGCGAACATCAGCTCGAGCCGGGCGCCCGGGAACTCGGCTCGCTCGGGGAGCGCCCCGGCGACGAGCTGGGCCTGCCAGGTCGTCCCGAGCTCCGACTCGACGCGGAGACTCCGTCCGCGGTTCTCGACATAGCCGTCGAGCCAGCGCAGGACGTCGGCCTCGAGCGGGGCGAGCACGGCCTGGCCGTTGCGCTCGAAGACGAGCGCCTGGGGCGCGTCCAGACCGTCGACTGCCGGCTCGCCCCGCCCCCGGCAGAACGCCCGTCGCAGGAGCCACTGGATCTCGACCGTCCGCGCCGGCCGCGCCTCGACGAACGCGCAGATCCGGGCGTGCGCCTCGTCGGCCCGGACCCGGAGGCGCTCGAGCTCGGACGCCGCCAGGAGCCGGCGGTCGTGCCAGGCGAGCGCCTCGCGCAGGGCACCGAAAAGCTCCCGCGGAGAGCGCTCGAGCGCACTCGAGACGTAGGCGCCGATGTCGCGCTCCGGCTCCTCCAAGCTGACCGCCAGGTAGACCACGGCCATCGCCCGGCCCACCTCGCCGAGCCCCGCCCGATGCTCGGCCACGTAGCGCGCGTGGGCCTCCGCGTGGGGCCCGGCGTAGGCCCGCTCGAGCTCGTCGGCGTAGGCCGCGACGTCCCAGGCCCGGGCCACCCGGATCAGCTGGAGGTCCGCCTCGACCGCCTCGAGCGCGGCGAGGACCCGGCCGAAGACCTCCTGCTTGCGCTCCGCCGTCAGCGTCGCGTACGAGCAGGGCGTCAGCGCGAACACCGCCCACGGCCCACTCGACCCGAGCAGGCAGTTGCCGTAGACGAAGGAGATCGGCTGACGCATCGACCGGCCGAGACTTCAGGGCGCCGGATTCGTGCGGATTTCGAGGACCGCTCCCGGCCCGAGCTCGAGCCCCGCCGGCCGGAGCAGCGGGCGCCCGCCCTCCCGAGCGTGGACGGTCACCGCGGCGCCGCGCACGCCCGGGCCGAGCCCCCGCCGCCGCCAGTCGACTCGGTCGTGGGCGCAGCAGACGAGGACCGCTCCGGGACCCCGGTAGCGCAGCCGCCGCAGGCGGGAGTCCGATCCGTCGGGGATCAGCACGACCGGCGCTGGGCGCCACCGCGCCCGCGGGGCCGGGGCGCGACCGAGCCGCGCCGTGTGGCGCGGGGCCAGCCGGTGAGTGGCGAGCGCCCACGCCGCCAGGTGGAACGGCCGACCCTCGATGCGGACGATCGTGCCGAGGGCCGCCGCCGCGATCGGCAGGCCGAGGTAGCTCACGTACCAGGGAAGCACCCCGAGGAGCAGCCCCACCGGCCCGATCCGGCCGGCCACGACCGTCGCGAGGATCAGCCCCGCCGCGTAGACGATGCCCCGCAGCGGGACGCCGCCCGGGTTCAGACGCAGCGTGTCGATCCGGTAGACCCGGCGCTCGAGCTCGAAGACGGCCCGATAGGAGCGGATCTCCATGCCCGGCTCACGCCCCGCCGAAGAGCATCGAGACGGTCTGTTGGAGCACGGAGACCCCGGTCGGGCTCGCCAGGAGGACGGCCACCAGACCGATGGCGAGAACCCCCACCGCCTCCTTGAAGTCGCGCTTGAAGGCGAGCACGATCGCCGCCACGGCCAGGGCCAATCCGATCAGGCTGAAGGCGACCTTGCGCCCGGTGTCCCCCGCCCGGGTCGCCGCCGCCTCGAGTGACCCGCCGTTCTGGGCCGAGACCTGGCCGGCGGACACCGAGCCGCCCGACACCGAGGCCGCGAGCGTGCTCGACGGTGCCCCGGCGAGCGCGACCATCGCCGTCGCCGCCACCGTCCCGGCCCACCGCCGGGCCCTTGCCAGTCGATCGGCCATGGCCGCCACCACCTCCTATGTCCTCGGGTCTGTTTGGATCGCCCCGACCAGCCACCGACCGGCCGACCGGAGGAGATCGAGCTGATAGGTGAGCGTGTACGTCGCGCCCGCCGAGTCGTGGGCGCTCACCGTCGCCAGGACTCCGCCATCCGGCCCGACTCGCGCCTGGTCCACCCGATCGAGCGTCAAGCGCTGCGCGGGCGTCGTGACCGCCGACCCCGGCGCCAGGTCGGCGGACAGGTTCTGGCCCGATCCGGCCAGATAGTTGCGGAGCGCCCGCTCGACCACTATCGACACCGCCGGGTCGGAGACCTCGCCGCCCCCGACCTGGTCGAGCCCGACCGCCGGGCGCGTCAGCGGTGGCCCGACGAGGGCCGGGTAGCGCCCCAGGCGCAGGTCGCCCGATCCGTCGCGGACGACGTCGACCGACAGGTAGGTCGGGCTCGCCGCGCCGGTGTCGGCCGCCACCGTGTACACGTGCTCGCCCGGCCCGGCCGCCCGCGCCTGGACGACCTCGGTCCACCCCACCCGCTGCCCGCCTCGGGCGGGCAGGCCCAGCCCCGCGTCGGGGTCGATCGACCCGTCGACGAACCCGGCCAGTCCCACCGCATGGCTCGCCGGCGACACCGAGTCCCAGCTGAGATACCGGCGGGCGAAGAGCGTCGCGAAGCCCTCCGCGCCCCGGTCGGCGACCACCACCGGCACCGCCGGCACCGCCGCCGGCCGCGGCGGGGCGATCGCGAAGCGGACGGTCGTCGCGACGCCCACCGCCGCCGTGACGTAGAGCACCCACCGGGTGAGCCCGCCCGATACCCGCAGTCGCCGCAACGACCGAGTGTCGAGCCGGACCCCGGCCCGCGCCGCCTCGCTCATCGCTCGAAGCCGAATTCCCGTTCGGCGGCGAGCGGCGCCCGGTCGAGAGCCGGTCGGTCCTGGGCCGGGGATGGCCCCGGCCGGGCCGGCCTGACCCGCGCCCGCGATGGCGCCGACTGGGCCCGCCGATCCTCGGCGGGGGAGGGGACCGCCCGCACCCGCCGATCCTGGGCCGGGGAGGGGACCGCCCGCACCCGCCGATCCCGGGCCGGGGAGGGGACCGCCCGCACCCGCCGATCCCGGGCCGGGGAGGGGACCGCCCGCACCCGCCGATCCCGGGCCGGGGAGGGGATCGCCCGCACCGACCGCGCCGGCCCAACCGGCCGGAACGTCGTCGGTCCCGGGGCCACGCCGGGCGGCACGGTCAACCGGTCGGCCGGCGGCGCGCCCCCGTTCGACGACGGCACGGCAACCAGGCCCCGCGCCGCGACCGCCGGCGTGCCCGGCCGGCGGCCGCTCGGCCAGCGGCCGGACCGGGGCGTCCCCGTTCCGGCGAGGAGGATGCTCGCCAGGCGGGCGACCAGGACGGCGAGGATCAGGGCTCCGGCGCAGGCGATCAGCATGTGCCGGCGCCCCGGCGGCCCGTCGCCCGACGGCCGGCCGAGGCCCGCATCGCTCGGATCGACCTGATCGTCCGGGTCGCCCCGATCGACCGGATCGACGGCCGCCGGATCGACCCGGCCGTCGTGCTCGGCGGGATCTTGCCCGGCGTCGAGGTAGTCGCTCCCGTAGAGGAGATCGTCCTCGTCGAGGACTCGGTAGACCGCGGTCGGCCGCCGGCGCATCAGCCGCCACCGGCCCGGCTCGGAAAGAAGGTTGCGCGGCCGCCCGGCCCGCACGTCGCCAGCGCGACGTCGCGATCCCGGCAGCGGCCGCGCGGACGGGCGCTTGTCCAGCACGCGACCCGGAGGGGGCGGATCGCGCGCGCGCCCCGAGAGACGCACCTTGGGTCGGGATGGGCAGTGGTCATGGTGTGCCTCGTCGGTTCACTCCGACCGGCACCCTCCCCCGGGACAGCTCCCCGGTCCCATGCGTCCGGCGCCGCCCGGCCCCGAACCCACCGAACTCGACCACGGCCTACCACGGCCGCCCAGCGCCCCTCAGCGCCCGAACCCGCCGAACTCGACCTCGGCCTACCCCGACCGCCCCGCGCGCCTCAGCGCTCGAACCCGCCGAACTCGACCTGCGCCTGGCTCGCCGCCCGACCGCCGCCGCCCGACGATCCTGACCCGCCCGGCCCCGGCGAGCCGGCCGATCCAGACCCGGTCGATCCGGTCGAGGAGGCCGGCGACGGGCTCGGCGAGAACCCGTTCGACGACCCTCCGGCGCTCGCCTGGTGCGCCGAGGCCGCCCCGAACTCCCGCTGGGCGACCGTCGCCGCCGTGCTCCGGCCCCCGAACTCCCTCCGCGCCACCGCCGAGGCCGCCGCCCCGGTCACCGGTCCCCGCGGCGCCGTCGCGCTCGCCACGAGCGTCGCCGCCGGCCTCGCCGGCGGTGCGTAGGCCGACCCGGTGCTCGCCGCCGCCGCCCGGGCCGCCGGCCGCGGCCCCGCGTGGCCGTGGTGGTGGGCCCGGCTCCCGAGGTGACCACCCAGGCCCTGACCGCAGATCGCGTACCCTCCGGCCGCGCCGGCCAGGCACGCCGCCGCCACGCCCAGCTTCAACGCCCCCGCCCCGGCCGCCGACCCCCCGGCCAGCCCCGCCCCGGCCGGGCTCGCCCCCCGTCCGAGCGAGCCGAACACCCGGCGCGCCCCGAGCACCAGCCCGGCCAGCTTGGCCAGCGCCCCCACGTGGACGGCCAGCCCCGGGGCGGGCAGTACCGCCGCCACCTGACGGGACGCCCGGTCGAGCGACCGGAGATGGCTCGTGCACGCCGTGCAGTTGGCCAGGTGGGCCGACGCCCGCTCCGCCTGCTCCGCGCTCGCCGCCTGCGCCGCGTAGGCGAGCAGGTCCGGCTCGAGCCGGCGGCACCGCCCGCCGACCTGGTACTCGGCGACCAGGGCGCGCAGCCGCCCCCGGGCCCGTTGGGCGACCTTGCGGAACTTCTCGGCCGACCACCCGAACCGCCGGCAGAACTCCGCGCAGTCCATGCCCAGGCTGATCTGGCAGGCCAGCACCAGCCGCTGATCGTCGGTCAGCTCGGCCGCCACCTCGCGCAGCCGGCTGACCTCGAGTCGGTCGGCCACCTTCCGGACGACCTCGGCCCCCCGATCCTCGAGCTCCCCGGCCCCGCCCTCCGGCCCGTCGACCGGCAGCGCCCGGGCCATCGCCATCTCGATCGGGCTCCGCCCCCCGATGGCCCGTCGCCGGTCGTCGATCCGCGAGGAGAACTTCTGCTCGAGCGCGTTGACGATGTGCTCCGGGCTGGCGAACGGGTCCCGCTGCGCCCGGGCGACCAGCTCGAGCGTCGCCTGGCTGTAGCAGTCCTCGAGATCCTCCCAGCGCAGGCGCCGACGATGGACCCGCAGCAGCCGGTCCCGCCGGGCCACCGCCACCCGCGCCACCGCTTCGACTGGATCTCCCCTCCCGAGCGCCATCGAGACCCCGTCCGACGGAACGGACGGCATCGGGACGGGAAGTTCGCAGGTTGACACTCGTCGACGGCCTCCGGCGGCCCGCAGTCTACCTCCGCCCCACCGCCACGTCGTAGACTTCCGTCGAGCGCCGCACCGCCCCCGCCCAGCGCCCATGACCGCACCCCACCCCGAGATCTCCGACCGCCCGCCCGGCCCCTTCTCGATCGCCCTCTCCGGTGGCGGCGACCGTCCGCTCCTCGCCACCGTGGCCGGCGACGTCGACATCGCCACGGCCGGCTCGATGGCCGACGCCGTCCTCTCCGCCCTCGGCGACGCCCCCACCCCCGGCGTCGTCCTCGACTTCACCAACGTCGGCTTCATGGACTCGAGCGGACTCCGCGCCGTCCTCGACATCTCCCGGCGGCTCGACGGCGGGACCCGCAGCCTAGTCCTCCTCAGCCCGAACCGCCCCGTCCGCAAGCTCCTCTCCCTCGCCGGGCTCGACGGCCACCTCCCGGTCGCCACGACGCTCGACGAGGCCGAGTCGATCCTCGCCGGATCCGGGGTGGCACCCGACCCCGAAGCGCCGGAGTAGGACGGTCTGGCGAGGTCGGGAGGACGGTAAACCCGAGACCTGCTCGGCCCTATTAGGTCGCGCCACGACCCTCCACGCCACGACTCTCGACGCCACGACCCTCGGCGCCACGACCCTCGACGCCACGACCCTCGACGCTACGACCCTCCAACGCGGCTGACGACGCCGGCGTACGACGCCCCGTCGGCTTCGATGAGCTTCGTCTCCACCACGTCCCGGCCGAGGCGGCCAGACGCTGGGGCGAGGACGTCCACCCACCCCGGCCCGGCCCCTCGGTCAGCGGCCGCGGCGCTTGGCCACGGCGATCCGGGCCAGCCGCCGACCCAGCACCGGCAGGCCCAGACCCTGGACCAGCTGGCGGAGCTCGGCCTGCTCGGCCCGCGACAGGTTCGACGGCTGGAGGCGCGAACGCGTGACCAGCTCGGTCATCCGCTCCCGCCGGGCCAGCGGGATCGACAGCCAATGCTCGCGCAGCGCCATCGCCACCTGATAGGCCGTCACCGCCAGCCCGATCCGGCCGAAGCTCCGCCGCGCCTCCGATCGCCTGCTCATGCCGGCAAGCCTATACCGCCCGCCCGCCGGCCGATTCCTCCCCCCGGCCGACCCCCGACCCGCCCAACGCGGCGACCACCCCCGCCCACCCGGACCCGCTCCCCAACCAGACCGGACTCCGACCGATGGGCCGCTGCCCCGCCGGGCGGCGGCGAGCGGGGGACCGAGGAATCGAACCTCGAGCAAGGGTTTTGGAGACCCCTATGTTGCCGTTACACCAGTCCCCCGAGCCGTCCAAGATACCGGCCGGCCCGGCTCAGGCCGCCCGCCGCCGTCCCGCCGGCGACCGCTCGCCGCCCGTCGGCGGCGGCATCGTCTGGCTGTCGCCCAGCCGCCGGAGCGCCCGGACGGTCGACGCCTTGGCCGTGTCGATCACCGCTCCCCGCCGGTCGCGGGCCATCAGGTTGAGGCCCATCACGGCCAGGTCGGCCCCGCTCGGCTGGATCAGGAGCACCTCCACCCCCTCCTCCCGGAGCTTCCGCGCCTCGCGCCCCAGCCGGCGCCCGGCGCTCGCCCGGACGTTCGCCGCCAGCCGCTCGGCCGGGCTCCGCGCCTCGATCGGCGCCCGGCTCGACATCGGGTTCAGGCAGACCACCAGGTCGAGGTCGCATCCGGCCAGGAGATCGAGGTTCGAGACCGAGTGGATCCCCCCGTCCACGTAACGGCGCCCCCCGATCTTCACCGGGTGGTAGAAGGCCGGGATCGCGCACGACGCCGCCACCGCCTCCCCGACCACCGCCGCCGGCGCCGCCGCCTGGCCGAAGGCCACCCGGCGGCCGGTCGCGTAGTCGCAGGCCACCGCCCAGAAGCTCTCGTGCTCCGGCCACTCCCCCGGGACGAAGCGCTCGACCAGCTCCCGGATCGGATCGGTCCGCACCACCCCCCGCGGCAGCCAGCCGCTGACCAGCGCCGCCGGCGAGTGGCTCCGCGGGTGGCACAGCGTCGCCACCCCCATCCGCCACGACCCCGGCCCGATCCGGGGCAGCGTCAACCGGTACTCGGCGCCCGCCGTCCGGTCGGCGATCTCGTCGGCCAGCCGCTCGACCTCGGCCACCTCCTCCGGATCCTCGTGCGTCTCGCCGCTCGCGTAGCCGGCCATCAGCTCCGGCCCCACCCCCGCCGCCGCCAGCCCGCCGATCACCGACCCGGCCGACGTCCCGACGATCCGCTCGGCCGTCCGCGGCGCCCACCCGGTCTCCTCCTCGATCGCCTGGAGCGCGCCGATCAGCCAGGCGGCGCCCACCACCCCTCCTGCCCCGAGAACCAGCCCGACCCGCATCTAGTAGTCCACCGACCTCCTGGAAATCCTGGCCTACGGCCCGGCCGGAACGCATACCCGGACCCCCGGCGACCGAACCGCGGTCGCAGCATATTGTCGACGCCGGCCGCCTGCCCCTTGACCGCCGCCGGTCCGCGGTCCACCCGAGCCCCCGGCCGATGGCCCCGCCCGGGCGACATTCGTCCGCCACCGGCCGCGCCGGCCGCCCGCGGAGGTACAGTTCGAGCAGGGCGGCGCGGCGCCGATGCCGTCACCGGCCGGTTGAGCAGCGCTTGGCAAGACGAGGAGGCCGTGTCGCAATTGCGCAGATCGACGGTCCGGGGGGCGGCTCCGCCACGCCGCCGGGCCCACCCCCCGCACCCCCGCGACCGGCTGACCACACCGGCCGGCGGGCGAAGGCCGCGGCCTAGGTGAGCGTCAGCCCGGCCGACCTCCTCCGCTCGGGCGGACTCGATCCCCTCGAGGCGCTCGACGCCTCCGGGCCGTCGATCGCCGCCCGCTCCCCCCTCCAGCTCTTCTGGCGGCGCCTGCGCCACGACCGGGTCGCCATGGTCGCCCTCGGCGTGATCGTCCTCATCGCCCTGGTCGCCATCCTCGCCCCCCTGATCGTTCAGATCCTCGGCGTCCCCGGCCCCGACGTCCAGAACCCCAACCTCAGCGACGCCTTCGGCGTCCCCCAGGGACCGAGCGGGGCCCACCCGTTCGGGGTCGACACCCTCGGCCGGGACGTCCTCGCCCGGACCCTCTACGGCGCCCGCGTCTCGCTCGAGGTCGGCCTCCTCGCCACCGGGATCGCCGTCCTCGTCGGGATCGTCGTCGGCCTCCTCGCCGGCTTCTACCGCGGCTGGGTCGACACCCTCCTCTCCCGCTTCGTCGACGTCTTCCTCTCCTTCCCGATCCTCCTCCTCGCCCTCGGGCTCTCCTCGGCCTGCCAGCTCGGGAACGGCTGCCTCGGCGGCCTGCTCAAGCCCGGGCTCGGGACCGTGGTCATCGTGATCGCCTTCGTCGGCTGGACCTACATCGCCCGGATCGTCCGCGGCCAGGTGCTCACCCTCCGCGAGAAGGAGTTCGTCGAGGCGGCCCGCTCGCTCGGCGCCTCGAACCGCCGGATCATCTTCCGCGAGATCCTCCCGAACCTCGTCGCCCCGATCATCGTCTACGCGAGCATCCTGATCCCCCAGAACATCCTCTTCGAGTCGGCCCTCTCCTTCCTCGGCGTCGGGGTCACCGCCCCCACCCCGAGCTGGGGGGCGATGATCGCCGACGCCAGCACGATCTTCGACACCGCCTGGTGGTACATGCTCTTCCCGGGGCTCGGCCTCCTGATCACGGTGCTCGCCTTCAACCTGCTCGGCGACGGGCTGCAGGACGCCCTCAACCCAAAGGACTCCAGGTGATCGACAAACCCGCGAGGAAAGGACCGACGATGGCAAGCAACGCGAGGATGGCCCTCGGCCTGGGGGTCGCCGTCATGCTCTCGGCGGTCCTCGGCGCCTGCGGATCGAGCAGCAGCTCGAGCAGCAGCACCGGGGCCGGGGCCGGGGCCGGGGCGGGGGCCGGGGCGAACCCGGCCAACACGAACCCGGCGAACGCGACCAACGGCGCCGGCGGCAGGCGCGGCGGCATCCTCCAGGAGGTCACCAACGAGGACGTCTCCCACCTCGATCCCGGCCTCGCCTACTTCGTGCTCGACTACCAGTTCACCTACGCCTCCCAGCGCCCGCTCTACTCCTACAAGCCCAACGACCAGACCACCCCCGTCCCCGACCTCGCCTCCGGTCCGCCGCAGATCTCCCCCGACAACAAGACGATCACCGTCCACATCCGGCCCGGCATCCACTACAGCCCGCCGGTCAACCGCGAGGTGACCTCGGCCGACGTCGCCTACGCGATCGAGCGCGGCTTCAACCCCCACGTGGCCAATCCCTACGCCGGCCCCTACTACGGGACCGTCGTCGGCGCCGCCAAGGCCAACGGCGGGCCGATCCCCGGGATCACCACCCCCGACAAGTACACGATCGTCCTCAAGCTGACCCAGCCGGTCGCCGGCTACGTCGCCGGGGCGTTCGTCCTCCCCCTCTCGGCCCCGGTGCCCAAGGAGTACGCGGCCAAGTTCGACGCCCACGCCCCGTCCGACTATGCCAACTACGTCGTCGCCACCGGCCCCTACATGCTCCAGAACGACGCCAGCGGCAAGGTCATCGGGATCGGATACCAGCCGGGCAAGCACCTCACCCTCGTGCGCAACCCCAACTGGTCGGCCGCCACCGACTACCGGCCGGCCTACCTCGACGGCGTCAGCTGGTCGATCGGCGTGACCCCGGAGATCGCCGGCCGCCAGGCCCTCACCGGGACCCACATCACCGACGGCGACACCCCGCCGGCGACGATCGTCCGCCAGGCCTACCAGCACAACCGCAGCCAGATCTTCTTCAGCCCCGGCTCCGGCAACCGCTACGTCGCGCTCAACACGGCCATCCCGCCCTTCAACGACGTCAACCTTCGCCGGGCGGTGTTCGCCGAGCTCGACCGTCGCCAGATGGGGACGGTCCGCGGGGGCTCCGTCGTCTCGACCACGGCGACCCACTTCCTCTACCCCGGGGTCGCCGGCTTCGACGAGGCCGGGGGCCTCGCCGGACCCAAGTACGACTTCATCGCCAGTCCGGCTGGGAACCCGACCGTGGCGGCCGCCTACCTGAAGAAGGCCGGCTACCCGACCGGGAAGTACACCGCCACCAAGCCGGTCGTCGTCGTCGGATCGACCGGCTCGCCGGCCGACCAGGACGCCCAGATCGTCAACCAGGCCCTGCTCAACCTCGGCTTCCACACGAGCTTCAAGCTCGTCGACCAGTCGATCATGTACAGCAAGTTCTGCGGCACCCCCAAGCTCCAGGTCAACGTCTGCCCGAACGTCGGGTGGGTCCGCGACTTCGCCGATCCCCAGACCGTGCTCGCCCCGACCTTCGAGGGCACGAGCATCACCCAGACCAACAACCAGAACTGGCCGCAGCTGAACGACCCGGCGATCAACGCGGCCATGGAGAAGGCCAAGCTGGTCAGCGACCCGGCCGCCCGGGCCAAGGCCTGGGGCCAGATCGACGACATGGTGACGGCCACCGCCGCCGCGATCCCCTGGTCGTGGGACAACCAGGCGAACGTCTACTCGAAGGACATCGAGTGCGTCAACGCCCTCTACAACACCGGCAACTGCGACTTCAGCTTCTCCTCGCTGAAGTAGCGGTGGCCGGACCGTCGTCCACGCGCCGCGCATGGGAGTCCCGCCGCCCCGGCGGGGCTCCCGCCCGCCGGCCGGCGCCCGCCACCCACCCGGCGGGCGCGTCCGGTCTGGTCATCAGGCCCGGCCCGGTCGTCGCCCCGGGCGGGCGGTAGGCCCCCGATGGGGCGCTACGTCGTCCGCCGCCTCCTCTGGGGGGTCGTCCTGCTCGTGCTGGTCATCGCCCTGACCTTCGTGATCTTCTACATCCTCCCGTCGGCCGATCCGGCCCAGCTGCGGGCCGGGCGCAACGCCACGGCCCAGAACATCGCCGAGATCCGCCACAACCTCGGGCTCGACAAGCCGGTCTACGTGCAGTTCTGGGACTACATGAAGCACCTCGTCCTCCACTTCGACCTCGGCTACAGCTACCAGAGCCAGGCCTCGGTCAAGAGCCTCCTCTTCGACCGCCTCCCGGCGACCGTCTCCCTGACCGCCGGGGCGATCGTGGTCTGGATCCTCGTCGGCATCCCGGTCGGGATCATCTCGGCCGTCCGCCGCCGGACCCTGCTCGACCGGGTGGCCATGACCGGCGCCCTCATCGGTGTCTCGGTCCCGGTCTTCTGGCTCGGCCTCGTCCTCCTCTACCTGTTCGCCCAGGACATCGGCAAGTTCCCCCTCCTCCCCGGGGCGAACACCTACGTCGGCATCACGACCGACCCGGTCAAGTGGGCGACCTCGCTGATCATGCCCTGGTTGGTCCTCGCGGCCAGCTCGGCGGCGATCTACGCCCGCCTGCTCCGGGGGAGCCTGATCGAGACGATGCAGGAGGACTACATCCGCACCGCCCGGGCCAAGGGGCTGCTCGAGCGGACGGTCGTCCTCCACCACGGCCTCCGCTCGGCCCTGACCCCGCTGGTCACCGTGCTCGGCCTCGATATCGGCGTCCTCCTCGGCGGGGCCCTCCTGACCGAGACGGTGTTCAACGTCCCGGGCATCGGCCGGCTCAACTACGACGCGATCATCCACAGCGACTACCCGATCATCCAGGGGACCGTCCTCATCGCGGCGATCTTCATCATCCTGGCCAACATCACGGTCGACATCGTCTACGCCTACCTCGACCCCCGCGTCCGCTACTCGTGACCCCGGCCGGCGCCCCCCTGCTCGAGGTCGACGACCTCCGGGTCGAGTTCGTCACCGACGACGGGATCGTCCACGCCGTCGACGGGGTCTCCTACCGGGTCGAGCGCGGCCGGACGCTCGGCATCGTCGGCGAGTCCGGGTCGGGCAAGAGCGTCGGCGCCGGGACGATCCTCGGCCTGACCCGGGCGTCGAACGCGTCGATCTCCGGACGCATCCTCTTCGACGGACGCGACCTCGTCGCGATGCCGGCCGAGGAGATGCGCCACGTCCGCGGCAACGACATCGCCATGATCTTCCAGGACCCGCTCTCCTCCCTGCACCCGTTCTACCGGGTCGGCGCCCAGCTCGGCGAGGCGATCCGGGTCCACAACGACGTCGGCAAGCAGGCGGCCCGGACCCGCGTGATCGAGCTGCTCGAGCTCGTCGGCATCCCCGATCCGGCCGGCCGGGTCGACGCCTACCCCCACGAGCTCTCCGGGGGGATGCGCCAGCGCGCGATGATCGCCATGGCCCTGGCCAACGAGCCGCGCCTCCTGATCGCCGACGAGCCGACGACCGCCCTCGACGTGACCGTCCAGGCCCAGATCCTCGGGCTGATGGAGCGCCTCCAGGACGAGCTCGGCATGGCGATCATCCTCATCACCCACGACCTCGGCGTCGTCGCCGAGATGGCCGACGAGATCGCCGTGATGTACGCCGGGCGGATCGTCGAGATCGGCGCGACGGCCCAGCTCTTCGACTCCCCCCAGCATCCCTACACCTGGGGCCTCCTCGGGTCGATCCCCTCGCTCGACCGCGACCCCGGCGACCCCCTGATCCCGATTCCCGGCCGCCCGCCGAGCCTGATCCGCCGGCCGCCCGGCTGCCACTTCCATCCCCGCTGCCTCTACGCCCAGCCGTCCCACGCCCGGGTCGATCCGCCGCTCGTGCCGGTCGCCGGCGAGCCCGGCCACCAGGTCGCCTGCCTGCTCGACGAAGGCGCCCGCCGGCGCGCCTGGGCGGCCGCGCGCGCCGGCGCCGTGCCCGACCCCGTCGACGCCGGACCGGCCGGGGTGGCCGCCGGCGCCGGAGCGCTCGGCGAGGCCGACCCCGACGGGGCCGCCCTATGACCGCCGCCGCCGCCGCCCCCGACCCCGCCGCCGAGCCCGGGTCGGTCGCCGGGCCGGACCCGGCCCGGAGCCCGGGCACGCCGCTGCTCGAGGCTCGCCACCTGGTCAAGCACTTCCCGATCACCCGGGGGATCGTCCTCCAGCGCCAGATCGGCGCCGTCCACGCGGTCGACGACGTCAGCTTCGAGGTCCACCGGGGCGAGACGCTCGGGATCGTCGGGGAGAGCGGGTGCGGGAAGAGCACGACCGCCCGCCTGATCACCCGCCTGCTCGCCCCGACGAGCGGAGAGGTCCACTTCGACGGCCGCGACGTGACCCGGCTGCGGGGCGCCGAGCTGAAGGCGCTGCGCCGGGAGGTGCAGATGATCTTCCAGGACCCCTACTCGTCGCTGAACCCGCGCAAGACGATCGGCTCGATCGTCGCCGAGCCGCTGGTCATCCACGGCCTGGCCCGCGGGGAGGGCGAGCGCCGGCGGCGGGTCCAGGAGCTGATGGAGCGGGTCGGGCTGAACCCCGAGCACTACAACCGCTACGCCCACGAGTTCTCCGGCGGCCAGCGCCAGCGGATCGGCGTGGCCCGGGCGCTCGCGCTCGACCCCCGGCTGATCATCGCCGACGAGCCCGTCTCGGCCCTCGACGTCTCGATCCAGGCGCAGATCCTCAACCTCCTGCGCAACCTCCAGCGCGACCTCGACCTGACCCTGATCCTGATCGCCCACGACCTGTCGGTGATCCGGCAGATGTGCAACCGGGTGATGGTCATGTACCTGGGCAAGATCGTCGAGGCGGCGCCGAACGCCGGGCTCTACGGCTTCCCCCGCCACCCCTACACCGGCGCCCTCCTCGCCGCCGTGCCGGTGGCCGATCCCCACAGCCGCCGCCGGCGCCAGCTCCTGACCGGCGACGTGCCCAGCCCGGTCGACCCGCCCCGAGCCTGCCGCTTCCACACCCGCTGCCCGAAGGCCCGGGATCTCTGCCACGAGGAGGAGCCGCCGCTCGAGGACAAGGGCGGAGGGACGCTCGCGGCCTGCCACTTCCCCCTCACCCGGGAGGAGGCCGACCTCCGCCTCCCCCCCAGCCTCGTCTCGACCCGACCCCGCTGACCGGGGCGCGACCGCCCGGACCCGCCGGACGCCGGACCCCCCGGACGCCGGATCCCCCGGACGCCGGACCCGCCGGACGCCGGACGCCGGACGCCGGGGCGCCGGACGCCGGGGCCAGGAACGCCGGGGCGCCGGACCGACCGGGTCGGGGTCCGCACCAGGGTGTGCGGGAGCGGCCCCCGGTCAGCGCGACGGGGTCGGCGCGTGGACCGGGGCGGGAGTCGGCCGCGCCGCCCCGTTCGCGACCCGCGCGCCTCCCCCGTCCGCGGCGGCCGCGTCGCCGCGGACGACCTCGCGCAGGGTGGCGACGACCGTCGGGTCGAACTGGCTGCCGGCGCACCGGTCGAGCTCGGCGAGCGCCTCGGCCGGCGTACGTCCGGCCCGGTAGGGACGGTCGGTGGTCATCGCGCTGTAGGAGTCGCACGCGGTGACGATCCTGGCCTCGATCGGGATCTCCTCCCCGACGAGACCGTCGGGGTATCCGTCGCCGTCGTAGCGCTCGTGCGAGGCCCGGACGATCCGCCCGACCTCGACGAGGGCGCCGCCGACCTGGGAGAGCATCGCCTCGCCGTCGATCGTGTGGCGACGGACGATCGTCCACTCCTCCTCGTCGAGCGGGCCCCGCTTGGTGATGATCGTCTTCGGCACCCGGATCTTGCCGATGTCGTGGAGCAGGGCGGCGAACTCCACCACCCGGCGACGCGTGGCGTCGAGCCCGAGGGCGTCCGAGACGGTGAGCGAGAGCTCGAGCACCCCGCGGCTGTGCTCGCCGGTGTAGAAGTCGTCGGCCTCGACGACGTCGGCCAGGAGGAGCGCCGTCCCCCGGTAGGCGGAGCTCAGCGTGAGGACCTGGTCGAGGCGCTCGTGGCGCTCCCGGGCGAACAGGCCGAGCATGCCCATCAGCGGGAGGGCGAGGAGCACCAGGCCGGGCCGCTGGACGGCGGCCGCGGCGATCAGCAGGCCGACGCTCGAGAGCGCGAGATCCACGCCGAACGTCCAGAGCATCGGCGGGAGCTGGTCGCGGGGATGCAGCCGCTCTCCGAACCACACGCGCGAGAGCGTCGCCGCCCCGTCGACGGCCACCTGGACCAGGAACGCACCCAGGTAGAGCGGCCAGTGCGACCAGGCGAAGCCGGGCGAGCCGGCGAGCACGAGCACGGTCGCCGGGCCGATCGCGTACCAGCAGTCGCCGAGGGCGAAGATCAGGCGGCGCGGGATGATCGTCTTGCGGGCGACGTCGATCGACCGGGCGAGCAGCATGGCGAGCGCGACGGCCAGGGGGACGATCGGCGTCGGTAGGACGAACAGCATCGGAACGAAGGCCAGCTGCGTCGGGTTCGCCCAGACGCTGCCGACCGGAAAGCGGACGGTCGCCGTGCCCACGTACAGGCCGACGGTGAGCAGGAACGCCGTCAACGAGAAGGGCCGGTCCGACGGAGCGAGCAGCGCCAGCGCCGGCGCGACGATCAGGAACCCGGCGGTCGCCGCGCCGTAGGCGAGGCGCTCGTGGCCGATCGGGACCCGCCGGCTACGCCGGGTCTCAGCGGCGCGGAGAAGCGCCTCGGCCTCGGCGCTCTCGTATGAGTCGATGTCCATCAGGATCAGGCCCGGTCTGCGCCTATGGTACCGGTCCTCCTCCTGCCTCCGGGGCCCCCGGCCGGCGCCGGGTACGAGATCCGGCGGCCGCCTTCCCGGCCCGGGTCGATTGCGCTGGGCGGCGCGAGGCCGGCGGCGGCTAGCCGGCCCCGCGAGGGAGTCGCCCGCCCAGGGGTCGACTTCAGTGGGTCGTGTGCGGATCGACGTAGACGTCGTCGATCTGGGAGGTTCCGGTCAGCTCGGTGAAGCGCAGGGCGACCGGCGCCGTCCCGCCGGCGAGGACCCCGGGAACCGCCGAGCCGGTGACCATCGGCAGGGTCGGGGCCCAGCCGAGCCCGAGACCGACGACCCCGACCGGGAGTACGACCGGCCCGAGGAAGGTCTGGTAGACGACGGAGACGGCGAGCAGCGAGCCGGGGGTGTCGCTCCGGGCGAAGAACCGGAAGCTCGGGTAGGCGGCGTTGACGCAGGTCCCGGGCGCCTGGGCGGAGCCCGAGGCCGAGAGGGACAGCGCGGAGGCGCCGACCGTCCCGGTGACGCCGGCCGGCTCGCTCCCGGCGACGACGCTGGCCGGGCCGGTGAGCGACCAGCCGGTGAGCGAGCTCTCGAAGTCGCCCCCGGGGACGAGCTTGTAGGAGCTGGCGTCGACCCAGGGGAGGAAGGGCTGACTGAGCAGCGAGTCGTCGCAGGCGCTGAGGCTGAGGACGCTCGCCTGGGCGGAGGAGACGGCGGTGGCGCCGAGCGCGAGCGCGCTCAGCGCGGCCGTGGCGGCCAGGCCACGGAGACGACGGACAGACACGCGCATGGCGAGCTCCTTGACAGATGAGGACGACGGACCCAGATGCCCGCTGTGGTGACCGGGGGGGCCGGTCTCGTCGGCCGGTCCCTGGCCACCCGCCGGGATTCTTTCCGAACAGCAGCAGGCGGGAACCCATCGGTGGCCGCGCCGGCCGCCTTGAGCCCCGGCCGGCGGAGACCGACGGATGTTCGACTCAGCCGCGGGGGCGGGATGGTCCGGCCGGCCCCGACCGGGTCATCTTGGAGCGGGATCGGGTGGGCCGAGGGCCCGGGGGCGAGCGCCCGGTCGGCGTTCGGCCACCCCGCCGAGGCCGAGGGCGAGCGCCCCGGCCAGGGCGAGCGCGAGCAGGGCGAGCAGGACGTAGGCGTCGGCCAGGAGCTGCTGGACGGCGTCGAGGTGGAGCTCGGCGTGGAGGGGTCCGGGATGGGGGTGGGGGACCCAGTGGATGAGCTGGGAGTAGCCGATCGCCGCGGCCGCGGCGGCCGCGACCAGCCCGGCCCGGCTGCGCCGGCGGTGGGCGCGGACGGCGAAGAGGAGGAGGGCGGGGAGGGCCAGGGTCCAGTGGTGCGACCAGGAGATCGGCGAGACGAGGAGCCCGGTGAGGGCGCAGATCGAGAACCCGGCGGCCTCGTCGCCGGCCCGGCCGGCGCGGGCGGCGAGGACGAGGCCGACCGCGCCGACCAGCGCGGCGGTCGGGAGCCACCAGCCGTCGACGCCGGTGGTGTGCAGGAGGCGAGCGTAGGCTCCGCGCAGGGTCTGGTTGACGGCGTTCTCGACCCGGCCGACCCGGGTCGGGTCGAGGAAGGCGCCGCCCCAGAAGTCGGCCGCCGCGCGGGGGGCGATGGCGAAGCCGGCGGCCACGCCGGCGGCGAAGGTGGCGAGCGCCGTCCCGGCCGCCCGGTAGCGGCGGGTGACCAGGAGGTAGACCACGAAGATCCCGGGGGTCAGCTTGAGGCCGGTGGCCAGGCCGAGGAGGACGCCCTTCCCCCGGGCGCCGTCGGGTCGGGCGAGGTCGCCGAGGATGAGCGCGGCGACTACGACGTTGATCTGCCCGTAGCCGAGGGTCGACCAGATCGGCTCGAGCCAGACGCCGGCCGCGGCGCCGAGGAGCGCGAGCCGGGTCGCCTGGTCGCCGGTCAGCCAGTCGCGGCCGGGGGGAAGGCGCAGGGCGCAGCGCAGGACGACCGGAATCAGAGCGAGGTTGACGATCGTCACCAGCGGCTTGAGCACGGCGAGGGGCAGGAGCGTCAGCGGGGTGAAGAAGATGGCCGCGAGCGGTGGGTAGGTGAAGTCGAGGAAGCCGTGGAAGTGGAGGTGGTAGAGGCGGGCGCCGTCGAGCAGGGCCTGGCCGCCGCCCCGGTAGACCTCGAGGTCGATGAACGACCAGCCCCAGGCGAGGGGACTGGCCAGGAAGGCGGCGACCGAGGCGAGGAAGAGGGCGGCGGCGACGCGCCGGGAGGGGAGCCCGCGGAGGTGGCCGAGCACAGGCGTCGGGCCGGCGGCCAGGCTCAGGCCGGGCAGGCGACCGGCCCGCTGGGCGCCGGCGCGGCGCCCGGCTCCTGGCCTGGTTGGGCCTGCGGGGGCGGGGGGACGGGATACGGGCTGACGACGGTGGACTCGAGCGCGGCGAGGCTGGTGACCGTCTCGGTCACCAGGCTGAGCGGGGCGGCGGTCAGGCAGTCGCTGAGGAGGATGCGGGTGTCGAGCAGCGACGGCTGGGGCAGCGACGGGACCGTCCGGTTGGGGGCGGCGAAGTTGAAGGCGGTGGTGAGGTCGCCGGTGACCGACCGGCGCCAGGCGCTGAGGTTCGGCACCTCGACGCCGAAGCGGGTCTCGAGGAAGCGGAGCAGCGAGGTGTGGTCGAAGGTGTCCGAGCAGACGAAGCCGCCCCGGCTGAACGGGGAGACGACGAGCATGGGGACCCGGAACCCGAGCCCGACCGGACCGGCGACGCCGCCGGCGTCGGCCGGGAGCGGGGAGACGGTGAGGAACTCCCCGGGCGTCCCCGGGGGCGGCGTGGGCGGGCGGACATGGTCGAAGAACCCGCCGTTCTCGTCGTGGGTGATGAAGAGCGCCGTCTTGGCCCAGGCGGCGGGGTTGGCGGTCAGGGCGGAGACGACCTGGGCGCTGATCGCCTCGCCGAACTCGACCGGGGCGGGCGGATGCTCGCTGGCCAGGAGGGGAGCGAGGATCCAGGAGACCTGGGGCAGCGTCCCGAGCAGGGCGTCGAGCTGGAAGGTGCCGGGGAAGGACGGGACGAGCCCGTTGGCGAGGAGGCTCGGGTCCTGGAGGAAGTTCTTGAAGTAGGGCAGGACGTTGTCGCCGAAGTTGCCGTCGGCCGAGCCGTAGACCTTCCAGCTGACGCCGCGGGCGGTGAGCTGCTCGGGCATCGTCGTCCAGGTCAGCTTGCCGAAGCGCTCGACCCGGGTCGCGCTCGTCGAGAGGATCGGACCGCCGGCGCGGCCGCCGGGGTCGAGCGTCCCGGTCATCGCGTAGAGGCGGTTGGGGTCGGTCGGGCCGAGGACGGAGCAGTGGTAGCCGTCGCAGACGGTGAACGCGTCGGCCAGGGCGTAGTAGAACGCGAGGTCCCGCCGGGCGTAGTAGCCCATCGTGAGCGGGGCGTTGGACGCCCCGTCGACCGCTGCGTGCCCGGTGAGGAAGGCGTCGAGCCGGCCGTCGTGCCAGTAGGCGTGCTGGGGGGCCCAGCCGTGGTTGATGTCGTTGGTGCACTCGCCGTTGTTGAAGCTGTCGATGTGGAACGGGCGGAGGTGGCCGCCGTAGCCGGGAGCGGCGTAGCCGGGCTGGGCGAAGGCGTTCAGGCCGCTGCCGTCGGCGAGGTGCGGGACCCGGCGGTCGGCGAAGCCGCGGACCCCGCGGTAGGTGCCGAAGTAGTGGTCGAAGGAGCGGTTCTCCTGGATCAGGATCACGACGTGCTCGATGTCCTGGAGGCGGCCGCAGGCCGGCGGGGCGGCGAGGGCCCGGGCGATCCCCGGGTGCCGCGCGAGGACGGCCGAGCTCCCGAGGAGGGCGCCTCCGTGGGCGGCCGCGCGGAGGAGCTGGCGGCGGGTGAGGGGAGCGGAGGACGTCACGACGACGATTCTGCCCGAACCGGCGGCGGGTCGTGTCAACCGAGGGTGAATCGGGGGCTCGCGCGGGGGCCGGCGACGCCCGGCGGGACCGGCGGGACCGGCGGGACCGGCGACGCCCGGCGGGACCGGCCGCCGCGGCCGGTTCACCCGGGCGTGAGGCGATAGTGTGCGCTCCGTGCGCTTCGCCGCCCGTGTGCGAACCGGCCGGCTGTGTGCTCGGAGATGAGCCCGGTTCCCTACACCCGGGGGTTGCGGGAGCTCGGCGATGGTCTGTTCGCGTTCCTCCAGCCCGACGGCGGCTGGGGCATGGCCAACGCGGGCCTCGTGGTGGCCGACGGGAGCTCACTCCTCATCGACACGCTGTTCGACCTGAAGCTGACGCGGGAGATGCTCGACGCGATGCGGCCGCTGACCGAGTCGCGGCCGATCCGGTCGGTGCTCAACACCCACGGGAACGGCGACCACTGCTACGGCAACCAGCTCGTTCCCGCCGAGGCCGAGATCGTCGCGTCGGTCGCCGCGGCCGAGGAGATGGAACGGGTGCCGCCGGCGCTGATGCAGGCGCTGAAGGACGCCGACTTCGACGCCGACCTCAGCGCCTTCGTGCGCCACGCGTTCGGGGCCTTCCGCTTTGACGACATCGAGCTGCGCCTGCCGAGCCGGACGTTCACCGGCGCGCTGACGCTGGAGGTCGGCGGCCGCCGGGTCGAGCTCCTCGAGCTCGGTCCGGCCCACACGGGCGGCGACGTCATCGCCCACGTGCCCGATGCGCGGGCGGTGTTCACCGGGGACATCCTGTTCGTCGCGGGGACGCCGATCATGTGGGCCGGACCGGTGTCCAACTGGCTCGCCGCGTGCGAGCACATCGAGGCCCTCGACGTCGAGGTCGTCGTGCCGGGCCACGGGCCGGTGACCGACAAGCGGGGGCCGCGCGAGGTGCGCCGCTACCTCGAGTTCGTGCGCGACGAGGCGACGGCCCGGCACCTGGCGGGGATGAGCGCCACCGAGGCGGCCCTCGACATCGACCTCGGCGAGTTCGCCGGGTGGAAGGACCCGGAGCGCATCATGGTCAACGTCGACTCGATCTACCGCGAGCTCGACCCCGACCACGAGCCGGTGATCCCGCCGGTGCTGCTCGCGCGCATGGGCGCCTACCTCCGGGTCCGGGGGTAGGGGCGGCTACCGGCCCCAGAAGGCATCGAGGGCGTACTGGTCGCCCGGGAACGTCTGCATGCGGGAGAGCTTGCCGTCGGCCAGGGTGAACAGGTTGAGCACGAGGATGTCCAACTCCCCGCCGGTGGTGGCGGCGGAGTTGCGCTGGACGGTGATCACCTGGTCGCCCGCGCCCATCACGTTCAGCAGCTCGACGTTCAATCCGGACGTGAACAGGTTCTGGAGCTTGGCCGCCCACGCCTCGATCCCGACCGCGTCACCGGCGATCTTGCTGTCCCCGGGGATGTGCCAGACGACGTCTTCGCTGACCACCGCGCGGACGGCGTCCCAGTCGCCGCTGCCGATGCCTTCGAACGCCCGCCGGACGGCTTCGAGGTTGGTCTCGCGCTCGGTCATCTGCCCTCCAGATTCCAGAAATTGGGTGAGGCGGCAGTCTACTCCGAACAAGCGCTCCTACGTGATTCTGCACGAACGGGTAGAAACACGGGCCATCGTGTAGAGTTCGGAAGGTGCTGACCGCCGAGCGACGGGCGCTCATCCTCGACCGGCTGCGCAAGCAGGGGCGGGTGCTGGCCGCCGACCTGACCGCCGAGCTGGCGGTCTCGTCGGACACGGTCCGGCGCGACCTGCGCGAGCTCGACGGGGCCGGCCTCCTGCGGCGGGTCCACGGGGGCGCGCTCCCGCGCCACGGGGACGCCTCGTCGTTCGCGAGCCGGGCCCGCCGGGCACCGGAGGCCAAGGCGTCGATCGCCCGGCGGGCGGCCGGGCTCGTCCGGGACGGCCAGGTCGTCGTCCTCGACGGGGGGACGACGACGCTGGAGGTGGCGCGCGCGCTGCGCGCGGACCTGCGGGCGAGCGTGATCACCACGAGCCCGCCGATCGCCCTGGCCCTGGCCGATCATCCGGGGCTCGAGATCACCGTCGTCGGCGGGACGCTCCGCCGGCAGGCCCTGGTGACCGTCGGGGCGGCGGCGACCGGCGCGCTGCGCCTGATCCGGGCGGACGTCGTCTTCCTGGGCGTGTGCGGCCTGCATCCGGAGATCGGCGTGACCACCGACGACCTCGAGGAGCGCCACGTGAAGGCGGCGATGATCGAGGGGGCGGCCGCGGTCGTGGCCCTGGCCGACCACGACAAGCTCGGGACGGCGATGGCGATCGTCGTCGCGCCGATGGCCGCGGTGACCCACCTGGTGACCGACGCCGGCGTCGCGGAGGCCGCGATCGCTCCGTACCGGGAGCTCGGCATCGAGGTCCTGCGGGCGTGAATCCGCGCACGGCGATCACCGTCGTGTTCTTCGTCAACGGCGCCCTGTTCGCGTCGTGGGCGTCCCGGATACCGGCGCTGTCGGATCGGGTGGGCGCCACCCCCGGGGTCCTCGGGCTCGCGCTGCTCGCCCCGGCGCTCGGGGCGGTGGTCGCCATGCCATTGGTCGGAGGTCTCCTGCCCGGGCGCTCGAGCCGGGCGTTCTGCCGGGTCGCGGTGGCCGGCTTGATAGCGGCGATCCTCCTGCCGGGGCTGGCCGGGAGCGTCCCGGCGCTCGCGGGCGCCCTCCTCGTCGTCGGGGTCGCCAACTCGACGCTCGACCTCGCCATGAACGCCCTGGGGATGTCGGTCGAGCGCCGCCGGGGCCGGCCGATCCTCTCCTCGCTGCACGCGGCGTTCTCCTTCGGCGGCTTCGCCGGGGCGAGCCTCGGGGCGCTGGCCGCCCTCCTCGGCGTGGCGCCCCTCCCCCACCTCGCCGTCGCCGCGGTCGCCTTCGGCCTCCCCGGGCTGGTGGCCCTCGGTCGCCTGCCGGCCACCGACGAGGATGGGGACGCGCAGGCCTCTACACGGCGCCGGCGGCGGGTGCCGGGGCGGCTGGTGCTGCTCGGCGCGGCCTGCTTCTTCTGCCTGCTGGCCGAAGGCGGGGCGTCGGACTGGAGCGCGAAGCTCGTGCGCGACGATCTCGCCGGGTCGGCGGCGCTCGGGGCCGCGGCCTACGCGGGGTTCAGCATCGCCATGGGCGCCGGGCGGCTGGTCGCCGACCGCCTGTGGGCGCGCTGGGGCGCGGCCGGCCTGCTGCGCCGCTGCGGCGCCCTCGCGGCCCTGGGTCTGGCCGCCGGCCTCGCCCCGGGGAGCGCCTCGGCGGCGATCGCCGGATTCGCGGCGCTCGGCCTCGGGCTGGCCGGGGTCGTGCCGACCGTGTTCCGGGCGAGCGCCGATCAGCCGGGCGTGGCGACCGGGCCGGCGCTGGCGGCGGTGAGCTCGGTCGGCTACCTCGGCTTCCTCGCCGGACCGCCGCTGATCGGCGCCGTGGCCGAGGTCACGTCGCTGCGGGTCGGCTGCGGCCTGCTCGTCCTGGCCGGCCTGGTCGTCGTCCTCTTGGCGCCGGCCGCCGGGCCGCGAGGGATCCGGCCGCCCGCCGCCGCCCGGCCGTCGCTGAGCGGATGACCGGGGCGGCGCTCCTCGCCCGGGCCGGCGCCGTCCTCGTCGACCTCGACGGAACGCTCGTCGACTCGACGGCCCCGGTCCGGCGGGCGTGGGGGGCGTTCGCCGGCCGCCACGGCCTCGACCGGGAGGCGGTCCACCGCCTGGCGCAGGGTCGCCCGTCGCGCGAGACGATCGGCCTGCTGCTGGCTCCGGGCGCCGCGCGGGACGACGAGACGACGCGGCTCGAGGAGGGGGAGGTCGACGACACCGACGGGGTGTTCCCCCTCCCGGGCGCGGCCGTGCTCCTCGGGAGCCACCGCCGCCTGGCGATCGTGACCTCGTGCTCGACCGCCCTCGCCGAGGCGCGGCTCGAGGCGGCCGGGCTGCCGATCCCGGACGTGCTCGTCTCCTCGGACGGGCTCGAGCGGGGCAAGCCGGATCCGGCGTGCTTCGTCATCGCGGCCCGGAGCCTCGGGACCGGTCCCGGGCGCTGCGTGGTGATCGAGGACTCACCGGCGGGGATCCGGGCCGGCCGGGAGGCCGGAGCGACGGTCATCGCGCTGCGCACGACCCACGAAGACGCGGCCCTCGGCGAGGCGCACGCGATCGTGGACGACATCCTCGCCCTGGTGGGCATTGCTCGTCCGCCATGGTGGACGACGACTCGACCCGGGCGGTAGGGTCGCCGGTGTGCGGTGGGTGCTCGGGTCGACCGTCGGATTGCTGCTGACCGTCGCCGCTCCGCCGGCGGTGGCGACGGTGAGCCAGACCCTCGCGCGCGCCGCCCTCGCCCGCAAGGCCAACGGAATCTGCGCCACCGCGAAGGCCAAGGCGCAGGCGGTCCCGGCCCCGGCCAGCCTGGCGTCGAACCCGGCGGCGGCCGCGGCGTACTTCGACCGGATCTTCCCGATCACCGACCGGGAGACCCGGGCCATCCAGGCGCTGCGGCCGGACCCGGCGGCCGCGCGCGACTGGCGGGCGTTCGTGGGGGCTCAAGTCGCGGCTGACCAGCTGCTGCTGAGGCTGAGGCGGAAGGCCGACGCGCGGGACCGGTCGGGCCTGGCCGATCTCCAGCAGGTGCAGCCGGCCGGGCAGAGGGTCGCCCGGGCGGCCAGGAAGATCGGCGCCACCGTCTGCGCGAGCGGGTAGGACTCGGCCCGCCGCGGGCGGCGTGACGCGCACCGCACGGCGAGAATCGACGCGAAGTGTGACCGTGGTCACAAACGTGACGAAGATCACGGTCGGAGGCGGGCGACTGGCTCATCCTGATCCCGAGCCCACGCAACGCGAAGGAGTCAGCCATGGCGAGCCCAGACGAACATCCGGCGGCGATCGGCCGGCGAGCGGACGACGAGGAGACCCCGCGGTTCGTCCTGGCTCACCGGTACGTCCGCCCCCGGGTGCGGGAGATCCGCCCGGCCCGGCCGTCGTCCTTCGGACCGGCGCCGGGTTCGCCCGCCGGGGAGCGCACGTCGCGCGCCGTGCCCGCCCGTCGTCCCGCTCGATCGCCTGACGCGCGCGCAGTATCTCAACCTAGATAGACTTCCAGGGATGACGCGGTCGCGACGCCCTTCCGCCCAGACGGTCCGCGTGCTCGGGGCGCTGGCGGCCGACCCGACCGCGTGGCGCTATGGCTACGAGTTGGGAGCCGAGGTCGGGCTGCGCTCCGGCTCGCTGTATCCGATCCTGGTTCGCCTGTCGGACCGGGAGCTCCTGGAGGCGCGGTGGGAGGCGGACCTGACTCCGGGTCGGCCGCCGCGGCACCTGTATCGCCTGACTCGGCGCGGATTGGAGCACGCCGCCGCGTACGCGCCGCCCGCCCGGGGGACGCTCCGTCTGTCGCCGCAGCTCGACTCGCGAGGCGCGTCATAGGCGTCCTGCTCGTCGCCGCCCTGGCGATCCTGGTCGTCGCCTGGGCTCGGCCCGCCCGCCGGGGGATCGGAGCGGCGCGGGCGGCCGGGACCGGCGATCTCGCATCGAGGCTGCTCGCCCTCGCCGTCCGCGGCCTGCCAGCCGACCGGGCGCCGTGGGGCCAGGCGATGCGCGTCGAGCTCGACCAGGCGAGGGGCGCGCGGGCGCGCTGGGCGTTCGGCCTCGGTTGCACCCGGGCGGCCATCGCGCTGCGTATCCGAGCGACCGTCGGCGCGCCCGATCGCGGCGCGAACGGCACCCGCGCCGTCCTCCTCGGCGCGGTCGCCGCAGCTCTGGGCCTCGGGATGTACGGGCCCCTCCGCTATCCGGGACTGCCGAGCACGGCCGGCTGGGCACCCGGCGCCGTCCTCGTGGTGACGCTGGCCGCCTACGCGCTGGGCGCGCTCACCCTCCTGCGCGGCACGACGGGCGAGGCCGCCGGCGCCCGCCGTCGCGGCGTCCTCGCCGGGGTCGCGATCGGCGCGGCATGGCTCATCGTGCTCGCCCCGGGCGACCTCAAGGCGTGGGTGGCGGTCCCCCTCATGATCTCGCTGATCTGCCCGCCCGTCCTCGCCGCGGCCACCGCCCGCGCCGCTCCGGGCGCCGGCACCGGTCTCGCCGCGGCGCTCTGGAGCGGGCTCGTCGGTGGTCTGCTCGTCTTCGTCGTCTGGGCGACCGCGACCTACCTGAACGCCCGCGGGCCGCACGACCGGCAACTGATCCGCGACTTCCATCACAGCGGCGCCCACGATCTCGCGACCTACGCCGTCAGCGACGGCTTGAACTCCGGTCTCACCCTGCTGCTCGTCATCCCGATCCTCTGCCTCGCCTTCGGCTCGCTCGCCGGCCTCATCGCCGATCGAGCGGGACGCACCGTAGTTTGCTCCACGAACTCGGCGGACTAATTCGGCTGCCGGCGCGGGCCGCCGTTCGTAGGCTGGCCTTCGTGACTTCCAGGAACCCGAGAACCGGGACGACCGAGGAGATGAAGATGTTCAGCGAAGTGATGGTCGGCGTGAATACGCGCTCCGGCGGGCACGATGCGGTGGCGCTCGCCCGGCAGCTCCTCGACGACGGCGGCCGGCTCACGCTCGTCCACGTCGACGACGCCGGCGCGCCCATATTCGAGCGCAACTTGCGATTCGGCTACGACGCCGCCGGGCACGAGGCGACGACGCGGCTGCTCGACCACGAGCGCCGCAGCGCCGGTACCGATGTCCGGCTGCTGCGGGCATCGGCCGCGTCGACCGGGGAGGGGCTGCACCGGCTGACCGAGGCCCACGGGGCCGATCTGCTGGTTCTCGGATCCTCCCGCCGCGGCCGGCTCGGTCGGGCGATGCTCGGCGACGACACGCGAGCGTCGCTCAACGGCGGCTCGTGCGCGGTGGCGATCGCGCCCGTCGGGTACGCCGAGCTCAAGCGCGACCTGTCGGTCATCGGCGTGGCCTACGACGGCAGCGAGGAGAGCATGGCGGCCCTCGCGGTGGCCCGGGAGCTCGCCGCGGCGAACGGCGCCGCGCTCCAGGCGTGCGAGGTCGTGTCGCTGCCGGGCTACGCGTATTCGTCGGCGTTCGCGGTCGGGTGGGTTGAGAACGTCGACAGCGTGGTGGCAGCGGCCCAGGCGCGACTCGACGCGCTCGCCGGAGTGGACGGTCGAGCCGTCCATGGCGTCACCGGCGAAGAGCTCGCGGCCTTCGGCCGCGACGTGGATCTCCTGATCGTCGGGTCGCGCGGCTACGGGCCGGCGCGACGCCTGATCCAGGGCAGCACGTCCAACTACCTCCTCGGTCACGCTCGTTGTGCCCTGCTCGTGCTGACGCGCGACGCGGTCGCCGCAGCGCAGGACAGGCGCCCGGCGCGGGGCGTCGAATCCCGCGTTCCCGTCGTGGGGGCCGCGCAATGACGCGGACCGTCGGCCGGGGCGCCGCGCTCGCCGAGCCGGAGGTCGAGCGGTTCGACCTGCGCGACGGGCGCACCGTGGTGATCCGCGCGGTGCGAGCCGAGGACGAGCCGCTGATCGAGGAGTTCCTCGGGCGCCTGTCGCTCGAGATGCGACGGATGCGCTTCTTCACCGCCTGCTGCAACCTGCGCGAGCAGGCCCACCGGGCGGCCGGCGCCGATGGGGCGAACCACTTCGGCCTCGTCGCGGTCGACGACCAGCGCCTCGTCGTCGGCCACGCCTGCTACGTCCGCGCCGGCGGCGGACGGGCCGAGGTCGCGGTCGAGGTGGCCGACGACCTCCACCACCTCGGCCTCGGGACCCATCTCGTCGCAAAGCTCGCCGAGCTCGCGGTCGGCCATGGAATCGAGCGCTTCTACGCCGAGGTGCTGCCGGAGAACGGCGAGATGCTCACCGTCTTCCACGACGGCTTCGCGCCGACGCAGCGTTACGCCGACGGGGTCGTCGAGGTCGAGTTCCCCACCGCCAACTGGTCGCTCGGGCCGGTGCGATGACTTCGACCGACTTCGCGAGCGCGCCGACGATCGACCCGGAGGAGGACGCGCCGCGGCTCCTCGCCGATCTGCGCACCCAGGTCGAGGGGCTCGACGACCGCGAGGCCGCGCGGCGTCTGCTCCAGGTCGGGCCCAACGAGATCCGCCGCGAGAGCGGCGCGCGCGCCTGGCGGAGTCTGCTCGCCCAGTTCACGCACCCGCTGGCGCTCCTCCTGTGGGTGGCGGCGGCCCTGTCCCTGGCCACCGGCGTGCTCGCGCTGGCCGTGGCGATCGTCGTCGTGATCGTGTTGAACGCGGCGTTCGCGTTCGCCCAGGAGCGGCAGGCCGAGCACGCCACTGAGGCGTTGCGGGACCTGCTGCCGGCGCGGGCGCGGGTCCGGCGGGGTGGCGTACTGGTCGAGATAGAAGCGATCGGATTGGTCCCGGGCGATCTGCTGCTGCTGGCGGAGGGCGACCGGCTGTCGGCCGACGCTCGCCTGATCGACGGCGCCGTCGAGGTCGACATGTCGCCGCTGACCGGCGAGTCCCAGCCGGTGACGCGCGCGGCCGAGCGCTCGCAGCCGGCGGCGGCGGTGCTGGAGGCCGAGGATCTCGTCTTCGCGGGGACGCTGTGCACCGGCGGCGACGCGAAGGCAGTCGTCTACGGGACCGGCATGCACACGCAGCTCGGGCGGATCGCCGCGCTGTCGCAGACGGTCGTCGAGGAGGCCTCGCCGCTCCAGCGCCAGGTCAACAAGGCGGCCCAGCTGATCGCGCTGGTCGCCGTGATCCTCGGCGTGTCGTTCTTCGTCGTCGGCCACCTGGTGGCCGGGCTCAGCCTGGCTGACGCCGGGGTCTTCGCGATCGGCCTGCTCGTGGCCAACGTCCCCGAAGGGCTGCTGCCGACGATCACCCTGGCGCTCGCCGTCGGCGTGCGGCGGATGGCGAAGCGGCGGGCCCTGGTCAAGAAGCTCACCGCCGTCGAGACGCTCGGCTCGACCGACGTCATCTGCACCGACAAGACCGGCACGCTCACCGAGGGGCGGATGACGGCGACGTCGCTCTGGCAGGACGGCACGACGGTGGCGATCGAGGACGGGCAGGCGGCGAGCGCGACGGTGGCCGACCTGCTGCGCACCGCGGTGTTCTGCAACAACGCGACGCTGTCGCGCGCGGCCGACGGATCGTGGTCGCGCAGCGGCGACCCGAGTGAGAGTGCTCTGCTGCTCGCCGCCGCCGAGCTCGGCCTCGACGTGCCGGGCCTCCAGGCCGGCCGCGAGGCGCGCCGGATCCGGTCGTTCTCGTTCGACGCCCGGCGCAAGCGAATGGCGACCCTCGACGCAGCGCCCGACGGCGCTCCCTGGATCCACGCGAAGGGAGCCCCGCTCGAGCTCCTGGCCCGGTGCACGTCGCTGCGCGAGACCGACGGCGGCGAGCGGCCGATCGATGCCGCCGGACGCGACGGGGTGCGGGCTGCGTTCGAGGGATACGCGGCCGCCGGCCTGCGCGTCTTCGGCTTCGCTGCGCGCCCGGGGCCGGATATCTCGCGGGAGGGCGCCGATGACCGCGACGCGGCCGAATCCGGACTGTGCTTCCTCGGGCTGATCGCGATGCGCGACCCGCTCCGGGCTCATGTCCCCGCCGCCGTAGCCGATTGTCGCCGCGCCGGCATCCGGATCATCGTCATCACCGGAGACGACGGCCTGACCGCGAGCGCGGTCGCGCGGGAGGCCGGGATCGTCGGCGAGCAGGCCGAGGTCGTGACCGGACCACAGCTCGACGCGATGAGCGACGCCGGACTCGACGAGGTGCTGCGGAGCACGCGGGAACTGATCATCGCGCGAAGCTCGCCGGAGGCGAAGCTCCGGATCGTCGACGCGCTGCGGGCCGCCGGCCATACGGTCGCGATGACGGGCGACGGCGTCAACGACGCACCGGCGCTGCGCCGGGCCGACATCGGGATCGCCATGGGCGCGTCGGGGACCGACGTGGCCCGGGAGGCCGCGGCCATGGTCCTCACCGACGACGACTTCGCCTCGATCGTCGCGGCGGTCAAGGAGGGCCGCACGGTCTACGACAACATCCGCAAGTTCGTCACCTACATCTTCGCCCACGCCACGCCCGAGATGGTGCCGTTCCTGCTCTTCGCCCTATCGGGTGGCGCCATCCCCCTCCCCCTGACCGCGCTCCAGATCCTCGCGATCGATCTCGGGACCGAGACGCTGCCCGCCCTGGCCCTCGGGCGCGAGCCGGCCGAGCCGGGCCTGATGGACCAGCCACCGCGCTCGCGGGAGACCGGCATCCTCACCCGCGGGATGCTCGTGCGGGCCTGGCTCTGGCTCGGGGTGCTGGAGGCCGTTCTGGTCGGCGGCGGGTTCTTCTTCGTGCTGCTGCGCGCCGGCTGGTCCCCCGGGGCGGCGACGGCGGCCGGCGCGCCGCTCCACCACGCGTACCTGATGGCCACTACCATGTCGTTCGCAGGCATCACCACTTGCCAAGTGGGGACCGCGCTCGCCTCGCGCACGAATCGGGCCTCGCTGCGGGAGATCGGGGTCTTCTCCAACCCGCTCCTCATCGGCGGCATCGCCTTCGAGCTCGTCTTCGCCGCCGCCCTGATCTACGTGCCGTTCCTCCAAGGCATCTTCCACACGGCCGGGCTCGGACTTCCCGAGCTGGGGCTGCTGGCCTGCTTCCCACTCGTCGTCTGGGGCAGCGACGAGCTACACCGCGGGTGGCGACGCTCGCGGGAATCGATCCGAACAGGAGCCCGATGAACACCTCCCTCGCGCAGACGCCGCTCTCCACCACCGAGCTCCAGACGCTCGACGCGTACTGGCGAGCGGCCAACTACCTGTCGGTCGGTCAGATCTACCTGCTCGGCAACCCGCTGCTGCGGGAGCCGCTGACGCTCGAGCACATCAAGCCGCGCCTGCTCGGCCACTGGGGCACCACGCCGGGGCTGAACTTCGTGTACGCCCACCTCAACCGCCTGATCCGTGCCCGGGACATCGAGGTCCTCTACGTCGCCGGGCCCGGGCACGGCGGGCCGGGGCTCGTGGCGAACACCTACCTGGAGGGCACCTACTCCGAGGTCTATCCGCACATCGCACGCAGCACGGATGGCCTGCGACGCCTCTTTCGCCAGTTCTCCTTCCCCGGCGGCATCCCCAGCCACGTCGCGCCCCAGACGCCGGGATCGATCCACGAAGGCGGCGAGCTCGGCTACTCCCTGGCCCACGCGTTCGGCGCGGCTTTCGACAATCCCGGGCTCCTCGTCTGCTGTGTCATCGGCGACGGTGAGGCCGAGACGGGGCCCCTCGCGGCCAGCTGGCATTCGAACAAGTTCCTCGATCCGGCGCGCGACGGCGCCGTCCTCCCGATCCTCCACCTCAACGGCTACAAGATCGCCAACCCGACCGTGCTCGCCCGCATTCCCGAGCGCGAGCTGCGCAGCCTGCTCGAAGGGTACGGCTATGACCCGTACTTCGTCTCGGGCGACGACCCGTCGAGCATGCACCAACTGATGGCGGCGACCCTCGATCACATCGCCGAGCAGATCGCCGAGATCCAGCGGGCCGCCCGCGATGATGGCCCGATCGAGCGGCCGCGGTGGCCGATGATCGTCCTGCGCACCCCGAAGGGCTGGACCGGGCCGAAGTTCGTCGACGGGCTGCCGGCCGAGGGCTCCTTCCGCTCCCACCAGGTGCCCCTCGCCAACCTGGCCACCCAGCCGGAGCACGTCGCCCAGCTCGAAGCGTGGCTGCGCTCCTACCACCCGGAGGAGCTCTTCGACGACCGCGGGGCCCTGCGCGCCGAGCTGGCCGCGCTCGCCCCGGTCGGCCACCGCCGGATGGGCGCGGTGCCGCACGCCAACGGCGGCCTCCTCACCCGCGACCTCGAGCTCCCCGACTTCCAGGACTTCGCCGTCCCGGTGCCGGTGCCGGCGACCACGACGAGCGAGGCGACCCGCGTGCTCGGGGGGTACCTGCGCGACGTGTTGATGCTGAACGCCGATGAGGCGAACTTCCGCATCTTCGGGCCCGACGAGACGGCTTCGAACCGGCTCGGCGCGGTCTTGGAGGCGACGGATCGCGCGTGGGAGGCCGAACGGCTGCCCACCGACGACCACCTGGCCCCGGACGGCCGGGTGATGGAGATCCTCAGCGAGCACCTGTGCGAGGGCTGGCTCGAGGGCTACCTGTTGACCGGCCGCCACGGCCTGTTCAACTGCTACGAGGCATTCATCCACATCGTCGACTCGATGGTCAACCAGCACGCCAAGTGGCTGAAGGTCGCGGCCGAGGTTCCGTGGCGGCGCCCGATTCCGTCGCTGAACATCCTGCTGAGCTCGCACGTCTGGCGCCAGGACCACAACGGCTTCTCCCACCAGGACCCGGGCTTCATCGACCACGTGGTCAACAAGAAGGCCGAGGTCGTCCGCGTGTACCTGCCGCCGGACGCCAACTGCCTGCTCTCGGTGGCCGCCCACTGCCTGCGCAGCCGCGACTACGTCAACGTGATCGTGGCCGGCAAGCAGCCGGCGCTCGACTTCATGAGCATCGAGGACGCCGTCGTCCACTGCACCCGCGGGCTGGGCATCTTCCCGTGGGCCAGCAACGACGCGCCCGCCGAGCCGGACATCGTCATGGCGTGCGCCGGCGACACGCCGACCGTGGAGGCGCTCGCCGCCACGGCGCTCCTCCGCGCGCGACTGCCCGAGCTGCGGGTGCGCTTCGTGAACGTCGTCGACCTGATGCGCCTACAGCCGCAGACCGAGCATCCGCACGGGCTCTCAGACGCCGAGTTCGACGCCCTGTTCACCCCGGACAAGCCGGTGATCTTCGCCTACCACGGCTACCCCACCCTGATTCACCGCCTGACCTACCGCCGCACGAACCATCGCAACATCCACGTGCGCGGCTACAAGGAGGAAGGGACGACGACCACCCCGTTCGACATGCTCATGCTCAACGACATGGACCGCTTCCACCTGGTCATCGACGTGATCGACCGAGTCCCCGGGCTCGGCACGGCCGCGGCTGGCCTGCGGCAGGAGATGGTCGACGCGCGGCTGCGCCATCGTGCCTTCACGCGGGCGATCGGCGACGACCCGGCCGAGATCCGCGACTGGGTGTGGCCGCTCGGGTCGTAAGCCTCCGCCGGAGGGGGCCGCTGGATACGGGTTGGCGCCTCGGGGCGGCCAGCCGGGCAGCGTCCCCGCCGTCCTTCCCGGCACGAGCATCGGAGCCCAGGGCTGCCGGGCGAAGAAATCGATCCGGCGCGCCCGCCATCCTCCCGTCATGAGCAAACGCGCGCGCCCCGGTCACAACCGCCGCCCCCCGGCGCTGTCCGCGCCCCGCCCCGCCCCTCCCCGGGCGCCCGAGGAGCCAGAGATCCTGCTGCTCGACCAGATCGTCGCCGGTGCGCTCGACCCGCACCTCACGGCGATCGCCGAGGCGATCCGGGCGCGCTTCGACCTGCTCCAGACCGTCAGCTCCGCCAAGGCCCTCGCCCAACTCACGATCGGAGACCGCGTCCGCATCAACCATCACGCGACGCCGCGCTACCTGCACGGCGTTCAAGGCACCGTCACGGACCTCGACGATCACGCCGCCACGGTCTTCGTGCACCGCCCGGTCGGACGCTTCAAGACCGGGGAGATCCGCTGCCCGCCACTCGTCCTCGACCGGATCCCCCAACTCGCCGGGTAACCAGCCGATCGAAGGAGAGCCACCGGCGACGAGCTTACGCCGACCAGCCGAGCCCGAAGCTGTCGACTGCCGACGACGAGGAGGAAGCCCTACGGTCGCCCGCGCCGGCGGTGGGGCGCGGACGAGCGGGACACGCGGCGACGCCGCCCGCCGCCAGCGCGGCGCACTCGCGCCCGAGGCGGTCGAGACCGTCCCAGTCGGTGTAGTCATAGTCGTGGGAGGTGTCGGTCGGGCGACCTGAGCGCCCCATCAGCAGCCGCATCAGCTGGCGGGTGAAGACGTCGTACTCGCGGTACTCGAGGCAGCCCGCGACCGCCTCGGTCCGGCCCGGCTCCCAGCCGGTCTCCTCACAGAAGCCGTCGATGCAGCGCCGTGCGTCCGCGCGCGACTCCGCGCTCTCGTCGGCGGCCGAAAGCGAGACCGAGAAGAACGCCGTGGGACGGTCGGCCAGGGTCGGCTGCCGCGCCCTGGCCCATTCGGTGAGCTCCGCCTGGTGGCGGCCCTTGTGCAGGGATCCGCCGACCGCGACGAAGTCATAGTCGACGGGTTGGGCATCCCCGGCCATCGCGACCTCGCGGAGGTCGACCTCGGTGCCCTGCTCGCGCATCGCCGCGGCGATGCGCGCCGCGACCTTGGCGGTGTGCCCGTGGGTGCTGGCGTAGACGAGGAGGCCCGACGGTGGGTGCGAGAGGCGGGATGCGGCGGCGTTGTCGTTCATGCCTCGAAGTCAACCGACCGTGACGGCGCCGGCCATCCGATCGAGCTACGGTCGCGAGCTGCGGGCAACCACCGAGGCAGCCGCGCGGCGACCACATCCCGCGCAATACCGGTAGTCGCCGCGACGCGGGTTGCGGCTTTGCCCGGACGGAGGAGCGCCTCAGCCGGTCTAGGTTGGGACACCCCACCGAAGGAGACACCGATGTTTCGGCACGTATTCGTGGGCGTCGATGGCAGGCCGGCCGGCCGAGACGCCGTCGCGCTCGCGCAACAGCTCGCCGCGCCCGACGCTCCCCCGACGCTCGTGCACATCCGGGAGCGGGCCCCGGTCGGCGGCGCGAGCCACGCCTACGAGGAGCGGGTCGAGCAGGAATCCACCCGGATCCTCGAGCAGGAGCGAGCGGCCACCGGCGCCCGCGGAGAGCAGTTCAGCATCACGGCGACGTCCGTCGGGCGCGGCCTGCACAGCCTCGCCGAGCGGGACGGCGCCGACCTGATCGTCGTCGGGTCATGCCACCGCGGCTTCCCCGGGCGTGTCCTCGTCGGCAACCAAACTGGCCGCGCACTGAACGGCGCGTCGTGTGCCGTGGCCGTCGCCCCGGTCGACTACGCCAAGGAGCCCGCGAGGATCACCGCGATCGGCATCGGCTACGACGGGTCGACCGAAAGCCAGCACGCGCTCGCGCTGGCCCGCCAGCTGGCGGCTCAGCACCACGCGGCCCTGAAGGCCCTCCACGTCGTGCCGATCCCCACCTCGCCGTACTCTGGGTACACCGGGACCGCTCTTCCGGACCGGCTCGAAGCGACGGTCGCCGCGGCAAACGACGAGCTCGGCAGGCTCGGCGTCGAGGGTGGGGCGCGGATCGGTGGCGTCGGCGAGGAGCTCGTCGCTTTCGCCTCGACCGTCGATCTCCTCGTCATCGGGTCGCGCGGATACGGCGCCCTGCGACGGCTGATGCTCGGGAGCACCGCCCACTACGTGACCGGCCACGCCCGCTGCCCGGTCGTCGTGCTCCCCCGCGGAGCGAGCGATGACGGCGAGCGCCCGGAGAGCGAGGATCGTGGCGCTGTTCACGCAGCGAGCTGACCGGTGATCGGCCGGCCCGCGCGCCGACCGACCGGGAGCTTGACACGCCGGCGCCCGCCGGTACGGTCTCTGGCGGCGAGCGTCGGCCCTGGGGCCGCCGGCTGCCCGACCCAAGTCGTACCGGGACTCCGACCAGAGGAAGAGCATCACCGACCGGCTCGAGGCTGAACGTCTGCGGACGCTGATCGACATCGGCGGCTTCATAGTCGCCGAGCTCGACCTCGACGCCGTCCTCGCGCGCGTGCTCGAGGCCGCCTGCGAGTTGACCGGTGCTCGCTACGCCGCGCTGGGCGTCCTCGACGAACAGCGCACCGAGCTCGCGCAGTTCGTCACCCGCGGCCTCGCGGTCGCGGACGAGCAGGCGATCGGTGAGCGTCCCCGCGGCCGGGGCGTCCTCGGCGTCTTGATCCGCGATCCCAACCCGCTGCGCCTGGGGTCCCTCGACGCGCACCCGTCCTCCTATGGCTTTCCCGCCGCCCACCCCGCGATGGGCACCTTTCTCGGCGTGCCCGTCCTGATCCGCGGCCAGGCCTGGGGCAACCTCTATCTGACCGAGAAGCAGGGCGGGGACTTCGACCAAGCCGACGAGGCCGCCGCCGTCGCCCTCGCGCGATGGGCGGGGATCGCGATCGACAACGCTCGCCTCTACCAGAGCGCCGAGCATCAGCGCGGCGAGCTCGAGCGCGCGATACGGGGCCTCGAGGCCACGCAGGCGATCGCGCATGCCGTCGGCGCCGACACCGACCTCACTCGCATCCTCGAGCTCATCGTCAAGCGCGGCCGTGCGCTCGTCGAGGCGCGCAGCGTCGTCATCCTCCTGCTCGACGGCGAGGAGCTGGTGCTGACCGCGAGCGCCGGCCACAGCCGCCGCCCGCACGGAGAGCGCATCCCCGTCCACGGCTCGACCTCCGGCGAAGTCATGCGGCGCGGGAGTCCCGAACGGGTCACCGACGTCGCGGCACGCCTGAGAATCGCTCCGGAGCAACTCGGCGTCGATGAGGCACGCTCGGCGCTGCTCGTGCCGCTCGCGCACCGGGGACAGGCGCTCGGCATTCTGATCGCGTTCGACCGCGACGCGGGCGGGCCATCGTTCAGCGCCGACGACGAGCAGGCGCTGAAGGCGTTCGGAGCGAGCGCCGCGACCGCCGTGGTGACCGCTCAGAGCGTTCAGCGCCAGCGCCTGCGCGACGCGCTGAGCGCGGCGGAAACCGAGCGACGCCGGTGGGCGCAGGAGCTCCACGACGAGACGCTCCAGGCGCTCGGCGGCCTGCGCGTCCTGCTAAGCGCAGCGCGACGCGATCCCGATCCGGCCGTGCTCGCCCGGGCCACGGATCTCGCGATCGAGCAGATCGAGCAGGAGATCACCAACCTCGGGTCGATCATCACCGAGCTCCGCCCGGCCGCGCTCGACGAACTTGGGCTGGTTCCGGCGCTCGAGGCGCTCTTCGACCGCCACCGCACGATCAATGACCTCGAGATTGACAGCGAGCTCCAGCTTCCACCGGCCGGAGCAGCAGACGGGATCGGCGCCGAGCTCGAAGCCACGACCTACCGCCTCGTGCAAGAGGCGCTCACCAACGTCGCCAAGCACGCCCGGGCCCGCCTGGTCACGGTGAGAGTCCGCCTAGAGGGCAACCGGCTGGTCGCCGAGGTGACGGACGACGGTCACGGGTTCGAGGTCGACGAGGTCAAGCGCGGCTTCGGCCTGACCGGGATGCGTGAGCGTGTGCTGATGACCGGCGGAACCATCACCATCGACTCCTCGGAAACGGGTACCACCGTCTCGGCGATCCTGCCGCTCGCGGCCGGCGACCGAGCGAGCGGGCCCGGCGGGGCTTAGGGCGGGCCCTTAGCCGGCGGCACTCGACACGTCGTTCACCAGGCCTCGCTGGAGCGCGTACCGGACGAGCTCGGCACGGGAGGAAACCCGCAGCTTCTGCTGGATGTGCGCCCGGTGGGTCTCCACCGTGCGAACCGAGAGGAACAGCTGCCCGGCGATCTCGCCGTTGGTGTAACCGAGTGCGATCAGGCGCAGCACCGAGACCTCGCGTTCGCTGAGGTCGTCGGGGGGGCCGGGCGGCGGCTCGCGGGCGATCCGCGCCCCGAGCGTCGGGTTGAGATAGACCTCCCCGATGTCGGCCCGGCGCACCGCCTCGACGAGCTCGCTGTCCGCCGCCCGCTTGAGCACGTAGCCGGTCGCCCCTGCCGCCAGGGCGTGACGCGCGAACGCCGGCTCCTCCTGCATCGTCAGCACGACGATGTCGGTCTCCGGCGACTGGGCCCGAATCTCGGGGATGGCGTCGAGGCTCGACCCGCCCGGCATGTTCAGGTCGAGCACCAGCACCGACGGGTGGTGCCCGCGCACGTACCGCCGCGCCGCATCGACATCGCCGGCCTCCGCCACTACCTCGAAGCCTGGCTCGGCCTCGAGCAGCATCCGCAGCCCGGTGCGTACCACCGCGTGATCGTCGGCCAGGACGATGCGGATGGTCTCGACGGCGTCGATCTCGTCGGAGCTCACCGCCTCAACCTAGCGTCAGTTCGGCCGCGGTGGTCCGGAATCGCCCGATCCGCGGCTGCGGGTTTCTACGGATCTCGCGCGCCGCCTGCCCCGGGGTCAGCCTCGGGGACCGGCGCCGGGAAGGACAGCGCCGGAGCGGGGTAGGGTGTTCGAGCATGTGCGGCATCGCCGCCATCCACGGCCGCGCCGATCCGGCGCCCGGACGCCGGATGCTCGACCGCATCGGCCATCGCGGACCCGACGGTCGCGGCGAGCTGGGGCTGGCCAACGCCTGGCTCGGACACGTCCGCCTGTCGATCGTCGACCTCGAGGACGGCGATCAGCCGCTCACCACGCCCGACAGGCGCCTCCACCTGGTCGGCAACGGCGAGATCTACAACCACACCCGGCTGCGCGAGAGGCTGGGCCCGGGCTACTTCACGACCGACTCCGACAACGAGGGGGCGCTTCAGCTCGTGGCCCAGGAGGGCCCCGCGGGCCTGCGCGAGCTGCGGGGGATGTATGCGGTCGTCGTGGCCGGAGAGGACGGCACGTTCGTCGCGGCCCGCGATCCGGTGGGCATCAAGCCCCTCTACTGGGCTCGACGGGGCACCGAGGTTCGGTTCGCGTCCGAGCTCGTCGCCTTCGACGAGGACTGGCGAGAAGCGGTCGAGCTGTTCCCGCCGGGCCATTATTGGACGCCGGGGGAAGGCCTCGTTCGTTTCGCTCGCGCGGTGCCCGAGCGCGTCGAACCACGCTTCGAGGCGCCCTCGCGGCCCGGCGAGCCTTCCCCGGAGCCCATCGTCGAGGAGCTACGCGACACGCTGATCCGGGCGGTGGAGCGGCGCATGATGGCCGATGTGCACATCGGGGTGTTCCTCTCCGGCGGGCTCGACTCCTCGATCGTCGCCGCCATTGCCGCGCGTGCCGCGGGGCGCCGCGGCTACGTGCTGCCGACGTTCGCGGTCGGCACGCGCGACAGCCCCGACCTCGCGGCGGCGCGCCGGGTGGCCGAGTTCCTCGGCACCGAGCATCGCGAGCGCGTCTACACAGCGGCGGAGGCCCGGGCGGTACTGCCCGTGGTGGTCCGGTCAATCGAGTCCTTCGATCCGTCGCTGGTCCGCTCGGCGGTTCCCAACTACCTCCTCTCGGAGCTCACCGCCCGCACGGTGAAGGTGGTGCTGACCGGCGAGGGGGCCGACGAGCTGTTCGCTGGCTATGAGTACGTGCACGACATCGTCTCCGAGGACGATCTGCACGACGAGTTGGTGCGAACGGTCGAGGGACTCCACGGGCTCAACCTCCAACGCTGCGACCGCGTGACCATGGCCCATGGGCTCGAGGCACGCGTCCCCTTCCTGGACCTCGACATGATCGCTCTGTGCCTGGCCATACCGGCCGGGTGGAAGACCTGCGACCGGACACGACAGGAGAAGTTCATCCTCCGCGAGGCGTTCGCCGGCTGGGTGCCGGAGGAGATCCTCTGGCGGGACAAGGCGCAGTTCGGCGACGGGAGCGGCGCCGCGGATGTGCTTGCCCTCGACGGGGCATCGGAGGAGGAGACCTACCGGAAGATCTTCCTGGAGCACCTCCGGGGCATCGACCCGTCCCGCACGCTCACGCGCTTCGCCACGGCGTGACCCGGCGCGTCAGGCGTCGCCGCCCTCCTCGGCCAGTCGATGGGCCTCGCGCGCGACGAGCGCCAGGCGTGCCTCGCGCACGAGCGGCACCTCGTACCGGCGCCGGCGCACCGCGCCGAGGTCGACGTCCACGGAGATGAGGGCCTCCGTGTGGTTGGGCGCCTGGCAGATGATGAACCCCCAGGGGTCGACGACGTGCGAGCCGCCCCAGAAGCGCAGGCGCGGCTCATCCCCGACGCGGTTCACGAACACGACGAAGCATTGGAACATGCGGGCGTAGAAGACGGTGATGTCCCGCCAGTAGGTCTCCGAGTCGTACCGGTCGGGGAAGCGGCTCTGGGCCGAGTTCGTCGGTATGTACAGGACGCGCGCCCCGTCCTGGACGGCGAGGAACCCGATCTGCGCCTGCCAGGCGTCGTTGCAGATCAGCGTGGCCACGCGGCCGTGACGGGTCTCGAATGCGCGCATCGACTGGCCCGGAGAGAAGTACTTGCGCTCTTCGAAGATGTCGTAGGTGGGGAGGAAGAGCTTGCGATGGCAGTGGCGCCGGCCAGCCAGGTCGTAGTAGCCGGCGGCGTTGTAGTTGTGGACACCCAAGCCGTCCTCATGGAAGCCGATGAGCACGTCGGTTCCCGGCGCGATCTCGGCCAGCGCGAGCAGCCGGTCGTCCACCCCCGAGATCGATGTGTCCACGTCGACGGCACCGAGCGAGTAGCCGGTCAGGAACAGCTCGGGGAACACGACGAGATCGGCCCCGTCCTCTCCGGCCCGGCGAATCAGGTCGGCGGCACGCTCGAGGTTCGCGTCCACGTCGCCCAGCACGCTCGACGTCTGCGCCAGCGTGATCCTCACGAGTTGGGCCGAGGGTCCGAGCGCATCGCCCGCGAGCCTACCTCGCGCCCGCCGCGGTCGCGGGTTCCCGCGGTGCTGGCGATCAGCTCGCCTCCGGCTTCCCGGCCACGGTGTTTGGCGCTGGCCACTGAGGGTAGGGTCCCTAGATGGGCTGTCAAACGGCGGCGAAGCCAACTGAGGAGTCTTATGGCCACGCTCAGCAACGTGGACTACGCCGTACATCTTCCGCCCGAGCACGCACGCGGCGAGCTCGACCAGGACGAGGAGTGGTGCGAGATCGAGGTTCAGGGTGAGCGCCGTCGAATCCGCTTCCACGACTACGCCGCGATCTATACGGTGCCGGGCCTCTACGAGCGGCTGTTCGTCGATCGGCTCGACTGCGCCTCGCCCACGGTGGTCTGCGACTTGCTCGGGGCGGAGCTACGCGCGGCCTCGCTCGAGTGCGGAACGCTGACCGCGCTTGATTTCGGGGCCGGCAACGGCATGGTGGGCGAGCAGCTCGGAGAGCTGGGCATCGGCGAGATCGTCGGCGTCGACCTGCTGACCGAAGCCCGCGACGCCGCCCACCGCGACCGTCCGGGGCTCTACGACGACTACTACTCGCTCGACCTCACGCAGCTCGCGCCGGATGAGCGACGCGAGCTCATGGGGCGCGAGTTCGATGTCATGGCCTGCGTCGCGGCTCTCGGCTTCGGCGACGTCCCGCCCCTCGCCTTCGCCGAGGCGTTCAACCTGATCGGTTCACCCGGATGGGTCGCGTTCAACATCCGCGACCGCTTCTTCGACCCGGAGGATTCGTCCGGCTTCGGCGGCTTGCTCGGGCGGATGTTCCGGGAGGGCGTGCTCGAAGAGCGCGCCCGGGAGCGCTACACGCACCGCGTCTCGGTGGCGGGCGAGCCCCTGGAGTACTTCGCGGTCGTCGCCGAGAAGCGCCGCGATGTGCCCCTCGCCTGGGCTCGCGACGGCGAGGCCTGAGCGGCCGCTCCCGAGACGCAGGGCCCAGCCGCCCGAGACGCAGTGCCCAGCCGGCGGCCGACCGGTCGCCGGTCAGGCGGCGAGCCGCGCCGCGTACGCGGCGGGACGGCGATCGCCGAGGTGCGACCGCTCGTCGCGCGCGGCGCGGACGGCGGCGCGGGCATCGATGCGGGCCAGGGCGACCCCGGGCCGAGCTCCGGTGCTGGCCAGGACGCGGCCGTCGGGGTCGACGACCTTCGCTTGGCCGGGGAAGCGCAGGCGACCGAACCGCCCGCAGTGGTTGGCCGAGACCCAGACCACCTGGTTCTCGACGGCGCGCGCCCGATCCAGGAGGTTGAAGTGGTGGACCTGCCGGTCGTGGCGCACCCACCGAGCCGGCCGCTCGCGGCACACGGGCCAAGCGGCGAGGGAGGCCACGATCTCAGCGCCACCGAGCGCCAGGGCCCGGGCGGCCTCGGGGAAGAGCTTGTCGTAGCAGAGGAGCATGCCGAGACGACCGACCGGGGTCTCGAAGGCGGCGAAGGCCTCGCCCGGCCGGAACACGCCGCGCTCGCCCGAGGGGAGGTGAACCTTGCGATGATGGCCGAGGATTCCGTCTCCGCTCAAGCAGACGGCACTCGAGAACGGTCCTCCGGGCGCGGCTTCGGTGTAGCCGATGCACATCACCGCCGGACCCGCGGCTCGGGCCAGGCGGGCGAAGACCTCGGCGTGGCCGGGCAACGCGGGCGGCACGACATCCGCCGGAGGCGGCTCGCCGGGCCGGCTCTCGTAGATGTAGCCGCCGAGCGTCGTCTCCGGGAAGACGATCAGGGTCGCCCCGCGGGCACGAGCCCAGCCCAACGTTCGCTCGACGCTCTGGACGCACGCCTCGATGTCCCGGCCGAACGGCGCGGCCACCGCGGCCACCACCGGCCCTCCAGGCGCCCGACCCCGATGAATGCCCACGCGCGGCATTTTCCCAGCTTGCCCGGCCCCGCCGCTAGGACCGTGGGTCCACAATCTGCGGTCGCCGATGCGACCGGTTGCGACCCCGGCGCGCATGCTCGGGCAGGCAGGCCGATCGGTCGATCGACCCTGATGCGGGCGAAGGGTCTCGACCGTATTCGCCGTTGGAGGCGGAGCGACGCCGAGCGAACTTGATCACCGTGTCCTTGAGCAGAACGAGGATCAGGTCGTGGCTGACCCATGCCCGAGCCCTCGTCGGGTCGCGCGCGGTGGACTCGTCGGCCACGATGCGGGCCCATGCCCTGGAAACCGTCGCGGGCTAAGGCTGGCGTGAGTCGATCGTCGGTCTCGGACATCGTCTCCCGTGCCGGTCAGCGGAGCACGATCGTCCGGCACGCGACCATCGGCGATCCAGCCGCGTCACGCTCCCGCTCCCCCCGAAGCCGGATTGGTAGATCGTGGCCGCTGGCCCCGCCCGACGCCCGCCCGTCAAAGCGGACCGGCTGGTGTCCCCTCCGGTTTGTCGGCGCCAACGACGGGTATCTGAGGTCTCGATGAACCGACCGAAAAGGAGACACGCATGACCATCGATGACACGCCCGAGCGGCAGACGAGCCCGGCGGATCCGGACGATAGCGGGACCGGTATCGGCAGCGACGTCACGCAGGGGCATAACCCGGGCAGTCCGAGCGACGACGAGAGCAGTGGCCAGGCGCGCGACGCGACCGGAGGCCACGCTCCGATGGACGACGACCCCGAGCCCCGGTAAGGCGCCGACGCCGCTGCACTGGTAACAGCTCAGCTGGTAGGCACTAACCAGCCTACTATGGCTAGACCGAGAGGTAGGACTCATGCCCGATCAGGAAGGCAACCAGAAGGCGGAGGGCGCGTCCGGGACGCCGCTGCATGCGTACGGCGACGGGCGTGAGGACGAGGCGAAGGAGGGGTCGCGCGGGATCACCGGCGACCAGGGGACTGGCGACCCGGGCTCCTACCACGAGGGTGGCCACGAGCAGGGCAGCCAGTTCGGCGACACGCGGCCGACCGGCCACCAGGATGCACCCGGTGCCCACACCGGCTCCGGCGCGGGCGTCGCTGACCCGGACCGCGCCTAGCGAGCCGCGCCGGCCTCACCGGATGACCGCCGCCCGGCCCGCCTCAGTGCGAGGTGGGTCGGGCCGCGTCGGCGTCCGTCCCATCGCGTCGGCCTGCCCCCAACTCTCATGCCGAGGAGGACTTTCCCGAAGATGACTTTCCCTGTTCCCAGCACGCAGTCGGTCACCCGGCGACGGCTGCTCACCATGGCCGGCGGGCTGACGGCCTCGGCCGCGACGGCGGCCTCCCCGCTGGCCACGGCCGCCCTGGCGCGACCGCAGTACCGGCAGCGCGGGCGACTGCCCGTCGCCCAGATCGAGGCAGCGCTCGGTGCCCATGGCACCGTCAACCAGGGTGTCCTCGACATCGCCATCGAGCGCCGTGACCTCGGCACGGTGACGGGGCCCCAGGGCGTGGTCTTCACTCCGTCGTTCGAGCTTCACGGCGATTTGACCTTCCAGCCGCTCCAGGGCGGCCGGGCCTTCTTCAACGGCGACCTCGCCCTCCTGCCACAGGAGATCAACGGCGTGATCGACGCGATCTTGGGAAATCGTCTGGTCTTCCAAGCCTTCCACCAGCACTTCTACGACATCACGCCGGAGGTCTGGTTCATCCATCTGCGCGGTGTTGGAAGCCCGGTTGGGCTGGCACGGGCGGTTCGCAACGTCCTCGCGGTCACAGCGACGCCATTGCCGCAGCAGCCGCCCGGCAACCCGACGACCCCCTTGGACTCAGGGCGACTCGCCCGGATCCTCCGGGGCGACGCTCAGATCGGCGGCGACGGCGTGGTCACCGTGTCCGTCGGTCGGGCGGACAAGATCGTCATCGGCGAGGTCGAAGCTTCGGCCGAAGCGAACATCTCCACGACCGTCGAGTTTTTGCCGCTCGCCACTGACGGCAGCCGGGCGGCAGTCGCGCCGGACTTCTCGATGACCGCGGCCGAGATCACTCCGGTCATGCGCGAGATGCGCCGCCAGGGGTGGGACATCGGCTGCCTCTACAACCAGGAGTCCGCGGAGCAGCCGCAGCTCTTCTTCTCTCATCAGCTCAAGACAGGTGATCCCTACGCACTGGCGGCGGAGGTCCGCCGCGGGCTCGATCACACCCGCGCCAAATGACGCCGCCCGGCGCGGCGTCGTGCTCGTACCTGGTGTGCGGCTGCCCTCGGGGGATCTCCCCCGCAGATTCAGGGCCGAGCGTCCGACAGATCAGGGCCGAGCGTCCGCCGTCACAGCGTCTGCGCGGCGGGCTCGCGGAGTGCCGGGAGCACCTGCTGGCCGTAGGTGCGGATGGTCCCCAGCGGGTCGGCGTCGCCGATTTACCCGGGTGCAGATGACCGAAGGCTCAAGGCTGCACAGGCCGCGCAGCCGGGCGAGATGGTGCTCGACGTCTGCGCTGACGACGAAACCCTCATGGGCGAACTCCGCGTCGGTCAGCTCGGCGGCCGCGAGCCGCTGCATCTCCAGCGGATCGCGGATGTCGTCCCGGTAGACGCTCGGCAGCTGCGTCGGCTTCCAGCGACGGGCGCCCGCGACGGCCGCCTCATCTGTCTTTGCCCACGCGATGCCGGTCTGGAGGATGATCTCGGCGACGTGCCTACCGTGCTCCTCGCACGAAGCACGGTAGGCCGCGATCACCTCGGGCGCCTGCTGCGGATCGCCGAGGGTCCAGAGTCCGTCCACGTGGCGTCCGGCGATCTGGGCGGCCTGCGCCCCGAACGCGGAGACATGGAGGCGGGGCGGGGCGCTGGCCCGGGTGTAGAGCTTGGCCTCGTCGAGGCGAAACGAACGGTCCTTCGCCGTGAAGGTGCTCGCCGATCAAAAGATGGATGAGACCGCGCGTCAGCTCCATTCGTTGATGAAGTGGTGGTCGAGCGGCGTGGGCGTCGGACCTTCCGCGAGGCTGAGCTCCTCTGCGGTCGGGCTCAGCGGGCCGCTGGCCGTGACGCGGCCAAGGGGGGGCGATGACCGTGATCCGTCCAGCTGGACCGCCTCGCGCTTGGATTCAGGCACCGGCGACGGGGCGGCGGGACGTGCCATGCGTTGCGAGTTGCGCTCGGGCCAGGACTCGGCGGTAGTCGCCGGGGTGACGGGCTCCACAATGCGACCGGCTGTCAGGGAGTTGGCCTCGGCGATCGCGGGTGCCGCCGGTCGATCGTCGAAACAGACCATGGGGATCACCGCACCGGCGCGGACGACGCACCGCGGGCAGCAATCCGGCGACAGGACGGTTGCGCGTATGCGGATGCTAAGACCGCATCGCGGACAGTTCATGTAGGACATCGTTTCTCGCTTCTTTGGGCCGCTACGGACATTTGGCCCGGCGTGAGACTCAGCCGTAACTCGCGCCGTTCCAGTTCTCTTCCAGCACCCGCGCGCCCCTACCGAGAGCGCGAGCGCGAACGCGAGACACATCTACCCCGCGCCCGTACAGCGCAAAACCCGAGCCGGCGGCGCGCTACCTGGGAGGAGCCGTGGCGGGCACCAGCGGGGCGCGCGGCAAGTCGGCCCTCGGCGGCGCTTGGGGGAGCGGCGAGCGCGATCACCATCCAGGCCGCAACAGAGGAAGGCCGAGCCGCGCCGGTGTTCGGGGGCGAGGCCGGCGACGGCGGCGCGGTTCGGCCGCCTCGACGGACCCGATTCGATGTCGGCGCGATCGCCGGGGGAGTGCTCGGCTACGCGGGACCCGGTCGCTCATCGTGGCGTTATCGCTGCGAATGCCGACAGTGCGATATGCGGGCGAAGGGACTCGAACCCCCAAGGGCGTCAGCCCACCGGCTCCTAAGGCCGGCGTGTCTACCAATTCCACCACGCCCGCGGATGGCTTGCGCTGGCTCGCCGCAGACGATTGTATGTTGACCCGAGGTGGCGGCGCCCGAGGTCATCCTGCTCCATCCCAACCGCGAGAAGCCGGCCGCCCAGGCGACCCGGGCGGCGGTGGTCCTCCTGCTCGTGATCAGCGCTGCCCTGACGGTGGTGGTCGCCGCCGGCGGGTGGAGCGCCCTGGCCGGCCAGAAGGTCGCCCTCCTCGCCTACCCGGCGGTCTACCTCGTCCTCGCCTACTTCGCCGCCCGGTGGAAGCGCGGCGTCCTCCCGGTCGCCGCCACCCTGGCCATCGTCCTCGCCATCATCGCCGCCGTCGCCGCCCCGGCCTGGTTTGCCCGCGACAGCACCGGGTTCGCCGATCCCGGGCTCCCGAACAGCCTCCTCGGCCTGCTCACCGCCCTCCTCGTCCCCGTCCAGGCGCTCCTGATCCTCTTCGCCGCCCGGGGCTTCGCCCAGGATTGGCACGTCGAGGTCGAGCAGGCGGCCTACCCGGCGGGGCGGGCCGGGGTCGTATAGTGACGGCCCCCCGGGCGGCGGTGGAGGAACGGCAGACTCGGTGCGCTCAAAACGCATTGCCCGCAAGGGCGTGTGGGTTCGAATCCCACCCGCCGCACTGAGGGGTCAGGCGACCAGCGCGTAGAGCGCGTCGGCCAATCCGACCGGCGCCGCGAGCACCCCGACCGGGAGCACGCCATGGGCCGGGAGCTCACGCAGCTCGAGCCCGGCACACCGGCAGAGGAGCTCGCCCGCGGCCACGTCCCACGGGTTCATTCCCCGCTCGTAGTAGGCGTCGTACCGGCCGGCCGCCGTCCAGGCCAGGTCGAGCGCCGCGGCCCCGCACCGGCGGATGTCCCGGACCTCGCCGATCAGGCCGGCCACCACCCGGCCCTGCTCGACCCGCACCCGGGCGTCGTAGGCGAAGCCGGTGGCCACCATCGCCGTCGCGAGGTCGGTCCCGGTCCGGGCGCTCAGGCCGACCCCGTTGAGCGTCGCCCCCTGACCCCGGGCCCCGGCGAACGTCTCGGCCCGGAGCGGGTCGTGGACGACGCCGGCGACCGTTCCGGCCGCGTCGCGCACGGCCACGCTCACGCACCACTGGGGGATGCCGAAGAGGAAGTTGACCGTCCCGTCGAGGGGATCGACGATCCAGCGCAGGCCGCTCGACCCGGCGGCGTCGCCCCCCTCCTCGCCGAGGAAGCCGTCGCCCGGCCGGCGCTCGTCGAGCAGTGCCCGGATCGCCCGCTGGGCGGCGAAGTCGGCCTCGCTGACCAGGTCGGTGCTCGTCGTCTTGGTCCGAACCCGCGCCTCCGGCCCGGCCTCGAAGCGCTCCCGCAGGAGCGCCCCCGCCCGCTCGGCCGCCTCCCGGGCCAGCGCGAGGAGCTCTGCCGGGTCCGGCCGAGCGAGAAGCTCTGCCGGGTCCGGCCGGCGCTCGGGGTCGTCCACCGCCGGCAATCTAGTCGACCGTACCCCGCCCGGTCAGAGCGACGCTCCCTTTCCGCGGTTGCACTCGGCGCACAGGAGCTGGAGGTTGCGCTCCCCATCCGACCCGCCCATGGCCAGCGGGATGACGTGGTCGAACTCGAGCAGGCGGTCTGCCCCGCACTCGGCGCAGCGCCCGCCGCACCGCTCCCAGACCACCCGCTTCACCTCCAGCGGTATGCCCTGACGGGCGCGGTCGAGCTCCCCGGCCATCAGCGCCCGCGCCCGCTCGAGGCGCCGTTCGAGGCGGCGCTCGCGCTCGAGTACGAGCGCCATCACGTCCTCTCCCGCCAGGCCGGCGTCCTCCCACCAGAAGCGACCGCGGAACCACCAGTAGCGCCGGCGGCCGTCCCGGATCTCGGCCACGGCGACCGGTCGCTCGACCTGGACCAAAGCCTGCTCGGCGTGCGCCCGCCGGCTGAGGGACCGCTCGCAGGCGATCGGGCCGGCGACGAAGCGGTAGCGCCGCCGGAGCCTCCTCCGGGTGGCGACGAAGTCGGCGTTCTTGGCCTCGTGGAGCATCGGCCGGCGACCCTACGGACCGCCGGGGACGGGACGCAACTCCCGACCCACGGACGCCGACCCGACCCGTACCATCCGAGGTGGGCAGGGGAGCACACGAACAACCAAAGGGGTCCAGTCGCATGTCCTATCCGGTCACATTCGAGATCGACTACGTCGAGCGGCGCAGCCGCCTGACCACGTTCTTCCGCCTCCTCCTCGCGATTCCCCTGGCCTTCGTCGGCCTCTTCTACGGGATCGGCGTCGTGCTCGTCGTCTTCGTCGCCTGGTTCGTCCTCCTCTTCACGGCCCGCTGGCCGGTCGGCATGTACGAGTTCGTGGCCGGCGTCCTGCGCTTCGGCGCCCGCTTCAGCGCCTACTTCTACCTCGCCGTCGATCCCTATCCGCCGTTCGGCCTCGCGCCCGACCCGGCCTACCCGGCGCGCCTGCTGATCGACCCACCCCTCCCCCACTACAGCCGCCTCAAGGTCCTCCTCCGGGTGATCTACGTGATCCCGGCCTACGTCATCGCCTACGTCCTGACCATCGTCATGGAGCTGGTCGCGATCGTCAGCTGGTTCGCGATCGTGATCCTCGGGCGCCAGCCCGCCGGCCTCCAGAACGTGCTCCTCTTCTGCCTCGCCTACACGACTCGCGTCCACGCGCTCATGCTCTTGATCACCGAGACCTACCCCCCGTTCGAGCCGTAGCAAAGGCGACTCAGACCGGGGTGACCGGGTTGCGCTTCGCCGGCCGGTCGCGGGACTTCCCCGCGGCGGCCGCGAAGCGGCGGACGAGCTCCTCGCGCAGCCGGTCCGGGGCGATCACCGCGTCGACGACGAGCTCGCTCGCCAGGTGGAGGATGTCGATCCCGGCCGCGTACTCGGCCCGGAGCTCCGCCGTCCGCCTGGCCCGCTCCTCCCCGTCCTCGATCGCCGCCAGCTCGTGGAAGTACACGGCGTTGACCGCCGCCGCCGGCCCCATCACCGCGACCTGAGCGCCCGGGAGGGCCAGGCAGCAGTCCGGGTCGAACGCCGGTCCGGCCATCGCGTAGAGCCCGGCCCCGTAGGCCTTGCGAACGATCACCGAGATCTTCGGCACGGTCGCCTCGCTGACCGCGCTGATCAGCTTCGCCCCGTGGCGGATGATGCCCTCCCGCTCGACCCGCGTCCCGATCATGAAGCCCGGCACGTCGGCGAGGAAGAGCAGCGGCAGGTTGAAGGCGTTGCACGTCCAGACGAACCGCGCCGCCTTGTCGGCCGAGTCGGTGAAGAGGACGCCCCCCCGGTGGGCCGGCTGGCTCGCCACCACCCCGAGCGCCCGGCCGTCGAGGCGCGCGTACCCGACGACGATCTCCCGGGCCCAGCGGGTGTGGATCTCGAAGAACGACCCCGCGTCGACCACCCCGTCGATCAAGTCCTGCATGTCGAACGGCCGGTTCTCGTCGGCCGGGATCAACCCGGCCAGCTCCTCCGGCGCCCGCGCCGGCCCGACCGGCGCCGCCGCCGGGGCGCCCTCGCCCCAGTGGCTCGGAAAGAACGACAGGTAGCGGCGCGCCAGCTCGACCCCCTCGGCGTCCGATCCGGCCAGGAGGTGACCGCAGCCGGAGACGCCCGTGTGCATCCGGGCGCCCCCCATCTCCTCGAGCGTCACCCGCTCCCCGATCACCATCTCCGCCATCCGCGGCGAGCCCAGGTACATCGACGCGTTGGCCTCGTGCATGACCACGAGGTCGCAGAACGCTGGGATGTAGGCCCCGCCGGCGGCGCTCGGGCCGAACAGCACGCACACCTGCGGCACCAGGCCCGACAGCTTCACCTGGAGGTGGAAGATCCGCCCGGCCCCGCGCCGGCCGGGGAACATCTCCACCTGGTCGGTGATCCGGGCCCCGGCCGAGTCGACCAGGTAGACGATCGGGACCCGGGCGCCGAGCGCCCGCTCCTGGATGCGGATGATCTTCTCGACCGTCTTGCGTCCCCACGACCCGGCCTTGACCGTCGGGTCGTTGGCCATCACGGCGACCGGCCGGCCGCCGACCGCGGCCAGCCCGGTGACCACCCCGTCGGCCCCGAGCCCGTCCTCCTCCCAGTTGGCCAGGAGCCCGTCCTCGACGAACGAGTCGGGGTCGACGAGCCGGGCGATCCGCTCCCGGACCGGGAGCTTGCCCTGGGCGGATGCCTTCTCGTGGTGGCGGGCCGGGCCGCCGCCTCGGGCGCGCTCGAGCGCGGCCCGCAGAGCCTCGCCCACCCCTAACGCTCGATGCGGCGGTGCCGGCGGCGGTCGGCGCGGCGGCCGCGGGGCGCGAGCTCGAGCTCGGGGTCCGGTCCGAGCAGCCGCCAGGCGTCGCGGGCGATCCGCAGGAACGCGACGAGGATGACCCAGATCGGCCAGAACTGGCCGTGGGCGCCGGCGACGAGCCAGATCACCACGCAGGCGACGCTGGCCATCGCCGCCGTTCCGGCGTCCTGGTAGAGGCGCCGGCGGACGAGCTCCCGCCGCGGGTCGGCGACCGCGACCGTCCCGAGCCCCGGCAGGTCGACGCCGACCGCCGCGAGGTCGCCGACCGTCCGTGAGGCGTAGACGGCGTCGAGGCGCGCCCCGAGTTCGTCCTCGGTGATCCGTCCGGCGGCGAAGTGGCCCCGGAGCTCGCCGGCCACCCGCTCGCGGTCCGCGTCGGAGGCCCGCAGCTGCGAGCTGTCGCTCATCCGCCCAATGTAGCGCCGCCGAACGCCCCTTCCCGCCCCGCCCCGCCGCTTAACCATCGCGGGCCGGCTCTGGGAGCCGGCCCGCTAAGGGGGAGGGAGGGAGTGCATGGCATGTATCGGACGGCCGGCCCGGGACCTTTAGCCCCAATTCACCGGGCCGGCCCGGAGCGTGTGGCTACCGAGCCGGCGACCGAGGGCCGCCTCGGCCCGCGCGGCGCAGGCGAGCAACGACGGGAGGTCGACGCCGGTGGCGATCCCCATCTCCTCGAGCATCGAGACGAGGTCCTCGGTCGCGATGTTCCCGGTCGACCCCGGCGGGACCGGGCAGCCGCCGAGCTCGCCGACGCTCGCCTCGAACGACGAGACCCCGGCCTGGAGGGCGGCGAGGACGTTGGCCAGGCCGGCCCCCCGGGTGTTGTGGAAGTGGGCGGTCAGCTCGACCTCCGGGTCGAGGGCCGCCCGGGCGGCCAGGAAGAAGTCGCCGACCTGGCGGGGGTTGGCCATCCCGGTCGTGTCGGCGAAGCTCAGCTCGGCTGCCCCGGCCTCCCGGAGCGCCCGCCCGAGGGCGAAGACCCGGTCCGGGTCGACCCGCCCCTCGTAGGGGCAGCCGAAGGCCACGGAGATGATCGCCTCGCCCCGGAGGCCGGCCAAGGCAGCCCGCCCCACCACCGCCGCGGCCTCGGCCAGCGACTCGGCGACCGAGCGGTTGAGGTTGCGCCGGTTGTGGGTCTCGCTCGCCGACAGGAAGACGCCGACCTCGTCGAAGCGCCCGCGCCGGCCGAGCGCCCGTTCGAGGCCCCGCCGGTTGGGGACGAGCACGCTCAGGGCGACGCCGCCCGGCCGCTCGATCGCGTCGAGGACGTCCTCGGCGTCGGCGAGCTGGGGGATCACCTCCGGCCGGACGAAGCTCGTCACCTCGAGCCGGGGCAGCCCGGTCCGGCACAGCCCGTCGATCAGCGCGACCTTCGCCGCCGTCGGGATCGTCCGCGGCTCGTTCTGGAAGCCGTCCCGGGGCCCGACCTCGCGGATCCGCACCGCCTTCGGGAGCCGGCTCACCGGTCCGACTCGGCTTGCTCCTCGAGCTTCTCCCGCAGGTATCCGGCCTGCTCGGCCCGGCGCTCGTGGGCGCGGGTCTCGCGCTCGGAGACCGCCTCGGCGGCCCGCTCGCGCTCGGCGCGCTCGCGTCGCTCCTGGTCGGCGGCCAGCTCCTCCGGAGCGGGGTCGGAAGGCTCGGACGCACTCACAGACTGACCATATACTCCGCCGCGGTGCCCGCGGCGGTCAGCATCATCGGCGGATCCGGCGCCCTCGGCTTCGGACTCGCCGTGCGCCTCGGCGTCGCCGGAGTCGCCGTCACGATCGGCTCGCGCGACCCCGACCGGGCGCGGGAGGCCGCCGCCCGGGCGGGCGAGGCGGTCCCGCGAGCGAGCTTCAGTGGGGAGGACAACGCCACGGCGGCCGCCGCCCACGAGCTGGTCATCCTCTGCGTCCCCTTCCGCAACCAGTCGGAGACCCTGACCAACCTGAAGGGCGTGTTCCGGCCCGGCCAGCTCCTCCTCGACACGACGGTCCCGCTCGCCGCCGCCGTCAGCGGGCGGGCCACGCGGATGCTCGGGGTCTGGCAGGGCTCGGCCGCCCAGCAGGCCCGGGAGATGGTGCCCGACGGGGTGGGCGTGGTCTCCGGCCTCCACACGGTGAGCGCCGCCTCGCTCGGCGACCTCGACCACGCCCTCGACGAGGACGTCCTCCTGTGCGGGGACGATCGCGACGACAAGCGGACGGTGGCCGCGCTCATCGACCGGATCGAGGGCCTGCGCTGCGTCGACGCCGGCCGCCTCGAGATGGCCCGGATCGCCGAGTCGCTGACCGCCCTGATGATCTCGCTCAACGCCCGGCACAGGACCCGGGCGGGGATCCGCATCACCGGCCTGCCGCCCACGTGAGGGTCGTCCTCCTCTCGGGGGGCACCGGCGGGGCGAAGCTCGCCCGGGGCCTCTACGCCGCGGTCGGGGCCGACCTGACGGTGATCGCCAACACCGGCGACGACATCGAGATCCACGGGGCCCACGTCTCGCCCGACCCCGACCTGATCACCTACTGGCTGGCCGACCGCATCGACGACCGGGGCTGGGGCATCGCCGGCGACACCTTCGCCGCGATGGACGCCCGGCGGGCCGCCGGGGAGGACGTCTGGTTCAACCTGGGCGACCAGGACCTCGCCGTCTGCGAGGAGCGCCGCCGGCTCCTCGCCGGCGGGGCGACGCCGACGGAGGCGCTCGTCCGGCTCACCCGTTCGCTCGGGGTCGAAGCCCGGGTGCTGGCCATGTGCGAGGAGCAGGTCCGCACGGAGATCGCCACCGGCGAGCGGTGGATCGGCCTCCAGGAGTTCCTCATCCGCGAGCGGGGGGAGGCCCCGATCGTCGACGTCCGCTTCGTCGGGGCCGACCGAGCGGCGCTCGCCCCGGACACGGCGGCGGCGATCGCCCGGGCCGAGGCGATCCTCGTCGGGCCGTCGAACCCGATCATCTCGATCGGCCCGATCCTCGCCGTGCCGGGGATGCGCGAGGCGCTCCGGACGGCGGCGGCCCCGTGCGTCGCCGTCAGCCCGATCGTCGACGGCCGGGTGCTCAAGGGGCCGACCGCGGCCTTCCTCGCCTGGGCCGGCCTCCCATCCCGCGCCGCCGGGATCGTCACCTGCTTCGCCGGCCTGATCGACGGCCTGGTCGCCGACGAGCGGGTCGACGGCATCCCGACGCTCGAGACCGACACCCGGATGGACGGCCCGGCGGCCCGGCGGCGCCTGGCCGAGGAGGCCTTGTCGTTCGTCGCCGGCCTCGCCGAGTAGCGTTCACCCGCGGTGCGGACCCTGGCCATCCTCCCGGTGAAGCGCTTCCAGCTGGCCAAGCAGCGGCTGAGCGCGGAGCTGAGCGCCGAGTTCCGCGGCGACCTGGCCGAGGCGATGGTCGCCGACGTGCTCGCCGCCCTGGCGGCCTGCGCGACGATCGAGACCACGCTGGTCGTGACCAACGAGGAGCGGGTGGCCGAGCTGACCCGCCAGCTCGGGGCCGAGGCGATTCCCGACCCCCACGAGTCGGGCCAGAGCGCCGCGGCCACGGTCGGGCTCAACCGGGCCGTGGCCGACGGCTTCGACCGGGCCCTGCTCGTCCCCGGCGACTGCCCGGCCCTCGACCCGACCGAGCTCGACGGGCTGCTCGGCGACACGCGAACCGTCAAGAGCGTGGTGATCGTCCCCGACCGCCACGGGATCGGGACCAACGGACTCCTCCTCACCCCGCCGAACGCCCTGGCCCCGACCTTCGGCCCGGGGAGCTGCCGGCGCCACCGCGAGCGGGCGGCCGCCGCCGGGGCGGTCTGCCGGGTCGCCCAGCTCCCGTCGCTCCTGCTCGACGTCGACACGCCCCGCGACCTCGACGCCCTCCGCGAGGCGCTCGAGATCCGCGGCGGCCAGGCCGAGCGGACCCGGGCCGTGCTCGCCACCTGGCCCCGCTGAGGACCCGCCCCCGATGGTCCGGGCGAGCGCCGTGGCCGGCCTCCCGGAGGAGATCCAGCCCGGGGACGACCTCGCCGCCCTGATCCTGGCGGCCGGGCCGGCCCCGACCGGCGGGGAGATCGTCGTCGTCGCCCACAAGGCGATCTCCAAGGCGGAGGGCAGGGTGCGCGCCCTGGCGGCCGTCCGCCCCACCGCTCGGGCGGTCGAGCTGGCCGGCGTGACCGGCCAAGACGCCCGCCACGTCCAGGTCATCCTCGACGAGTCGACCGAGGTCCTCCGGGCGGCGCCCGCCGTCCTGATCTGCCGCACGCGCCGCGGGTTCGTCTGCGCGAACGCCGGGGTCGACGCGTCGAACGCCCCCGCCGCCGAGACGCTCGTCCTCCACCCCGTCGATCCCGACGCCTCGGCCCGCGCCCTGCGCGCCCGCCTGCGCGAGCTGTCGGGCGCGGCCCCGGCCGTCCTCGTCACCGACAGCTTCGGGCGCGCCTGGCGCCACGGCCAGTGCGACGTGGCGATCGGGTGCGCCGGCCTGCACCCCCTCCTCGACTGGCGCGGTCGCGCCGACGCGCGCGGGCGCAGGCTCGCCGCCACCTGGATCGCCCTGGCCGACCAGGTCGCCGGCGCCGCCGATCTGGCCCGGACCAAGGACTCGGGCGAGCCGGTGGTGGTCGTGGACGGCCTCGAGAGCCATGTCACCACGGCCGACGGGCCCGGGCGCGGCGGCGCTGGTCCGCCCGCTGGCCGAGGACCTCTTCCGCTAGACCTCGGGCAGCGTCTCGTCGCCCGGATGGCCGAGGTCGGGGTCCTCGACCAGGCGAGGGGCGCCGCCGGCCGGGATCTGGAACCAGACATGGGTCGTGCCCTCGTGGACGCCCCAGCTCTCGGCCAGCTGGCCGACGATGTAGAGCCCCCGCCCGCCGACGTCCGCGACGCCGTCGTCGCGGAGCCGCCGCTCGAAGCCACCGCCCTCGTCGATCACCTCGCCCTTGACGCCCGACGCGTCGGCCTCGACCCGGAGCTCGATCTCGCCGGTCCCGTGGAGGACGGCGTTGGCGACGAGCTCGCTCACCGCGAGCGTGACGTCGGCCACGGTGTCCGGGGGGACGACGTCGGCGAGGCGCTCGGTGACCGCGCGGCGGGCGAGCGAGCTGGCCACTGGGTCACGGGGTAGGGCTAACGAGAAACTGACGGACATGCGGGCCTTCCGTGGCGTCGGGCCGATTGTCGGGAAACCCCAGTCTAGCCCCGCGCCCGGCGGGCTCAGCCCCCGAGGCCCTCGCGCCCGTGCGGCGCCGCGAGGTCGATGACCGGGCCGGCGGGGACGATCCCGGTCGGGTTGATGGTGCGATGGGTGACGTAGTAGTGGCGCTTGATGTGGTCGAGGTCGACCGTCTCAGCCACCCCCGGCGTCTGGTAGAGGTCGCGGAGGTAGGGCCCGAGGTTGGGGTAGTCGACGATCCGCCGGAGGTTGCACTTGAAGTGGCCGACGTAGACCGGGTCGAAGCGCAGGAGGGTCGGAAAGAGGCGCCAGTCGGCGAGCGACTGCGCGGCGCCGAACAGGAACCGCCGGCCGGCGAGCCGGTCGTCGAGCAGGTCGAGGGTCTCGAACAGCGGCCCGACCGCCTCCTCGTAGGCCTCCTGGGTCTGGGCGAACCCGGCCTGGTAGACACCGTTGTTGACCGTCCGATAGATCATTTCCTGGAGCGCGTCGATCTCCTCGCGACGGGCCCGCGGGTAGTAGTCACGCTCCGGGTGCTCGGCCAGGTCGTCGAAGGCGGAGTTGAGCATGACGATGATGTCGGCCGACTCGTTGTTGACGATCCGGCCGGTCTCCCGGTCCCAGAGGACGGGGACGGAGACCCGGCCGGCGAACGACGGGTCGCTCGCCGCGTAGGCCTCGGAGAGGAAGGACCAGCCGTGGAGCGGGTCGCCGGTCGCGCCCGGGACGTCTCGGAAGGCCCAGCCCCGGTCGTCGCGGATCGGGTCGACGATCGACATGCCGATCGCCGGCTCGAGGCCCTTGAGGCGGCGGAGGATCACCGTCCGGTGCGCCCACGGGCAGGCGAGCGAGACGTAGAGGTGGTAGCGGCCCGCCGCGGCCGGGAAGCCGGAGCTGCCGTCGGCGGTGACCCAGTCGCGGAACCGGCTGGCCTGGCGGTGGAAGCGACCGTCGCCTCCCCGCTCGGCGGGGCCCGGGCCCTGCTGGGTGGACGGCGTGCTCATGCCGGACGGAATGGTAGCAACCGGTTGCACATGCAACGGTTTCGGCCGGCTATGGTTTCCGCCATGGGCTTCCTCGGACACAAGTCACGGCGTGAGCGCGAGTTCGAAGAGGTCAGCGCCCAGGCGCGGGACGACCTGGTCGCGCTCGGCGAGGACATCCGGTCGCTCGACGTCGATGTCCAGCTGAAGGGCGTCTCGCCCGACGCGCTCGAGCGCTACAACCAGGCGCTCGAGGCCTACGACCGGGCGAACAAGGTGTTCAACGCCGCCCGCCGGCCGGAGGACCTGGCCCCGGTCAGCGAGACGCTCGAGGAGGGACGGTACGCGATGCTCGCGGCCAAGGCCCACCTCGAGGGGCGCCAGCCGCCCGAGCGGCGGCCGCCCTGCTTCTTCGACCCCCGCCACGGCCCGTCGGCCGAGGAGGTCGACTGGGCCCCCGACGGCGGGGCGCCGCGGCCGGTGCCGGCCTGCCGGGCCGACGCGGTGCGCGTGCGCGACGGCTTCAGCCCCCACGGCCGCCAGGTCATGGTCAACGGTCGGCCGACCGACTACTGGAACGCCCCGGCGCACTACGCCCCGTGGGCGGGCGGCTACTACGGCGGGTTCGGCGGCGGCGGGATGTTCCAGGGCCTGCTCATGGGGTCGCTCCTCGGGGGGGCGATCGGCCTGGCCGGCGGCGGCCTCCTCGACGGGATCTTCGGGGACGACGACGGCGGTGGCTGGGGCGGCGGAGACGACTTCGGCGGCGGCGGCGGGGACGACTTCGGCGGGGGCTTCGACTTCTGAGCCCTACGGGTGGCGGGGGCCGATGGTGAACGACCGCGCCTGCCTCGTCGGGACGCCGCCGAGCGCCGACTGGAACGTCACCCTGACGCGCACCACGAGCTTGCGGTGGCGGCGGAGGGCCCGCCGGCCGCGGGCGTTCGGCTTGATCGTGAGGACGACGGCGCCCGGCTTGGTCGCCGTCGTGGCGCCCACCCCGTAGACGGCGGTCGCGCTGGCCAGCGAGGCGGCGGCCGTCGTCGCGACGGCCGTGTAGCGCCCCGGATCCTGGGCCCGCTCGGTGAGGGCCAGGCCGCCGTCGGCGCGCACGCGCGCGGCCGTGATCGTGAAGGCGTCGTTGGCCGCCGCCGGGACGACCGCGGTCGGCGGCGAGGCGGCGGGCGGGGATCGCCCGCCCGCGTTGACGGCCACGACATCGACGACGAGCCGGCGGCCGACATCGGCGCCCGTCACTGGGTAGGTTGCGCTGGTCGCGCCGGCGATGGCGACGCACCCGATCGTGGCGGCCGGGCAGTGCAGCCAGGCGAAGGCGTAGCCGGTCGGGGCGTTCGTCCACGCGCCGGGCGTCGCGGTCAGGGTCTGGCCGATCCGGGCGCCTCCGGCGATGCTCGGAGCCACCTGGTTGGCGGGCAGCCCGGGCGGGGCGGCCACGACCGGGTCGGTCGGGGCCGAGGGCACCGCGTCGGAGTCGCCGTTGGCGTTGGTGGCCACGACACCGACGACGAGGCGCCGCCCGAGGTCGCCGGGCCCGATGCGGTAGGCGCTGGTCGTGGCCCCGGGGATCGCCGTGCACGAGTCGAGCGCGTTGTCGCAGCTCACCCAGGCGTAGGCGAAGGCGGTTGGGCTGCCGCTCCAGGTGCCGGCACCGGCGGTCAGCGTCTGGCCGGCCTGAGCGCTCCCGCTGAGCGTGGGCGCCGTCAGGTTGCTCGGCGACGGCCCGAGCACCGGGCCGACGAGGTCCGCGTCGGCCGGCGGCCCGTCGCCCGACTGCGTGCTGGCGATCACCTCGACGCCGATGTCGAGGCCGACGTCGGCCGCCCGGGGAACGTAGCTCGGCTGCGTGGCCCCGGCGATGTCCGGGCAGTCGGTGCCGGCGGCGTCGCAGGTGAACCACTGGTAGCGGTAGCCGGTCGGGAAGTTGGTCCACGTGCCCGTCGCGGCGAAGAGGGTCTGGCCCTCCTGCGCGGTGCCCGAGATCGTCGGCGGCGACTGGTTTAGGGTCGGCGCCCGGGACACCTGGGCGGTGAGCGCCGTGTCGATCGGGTCCGAGTCGCCGCCGGGGTTCTGGGCGACCACGCGCACCTGGAGCTGGGAGTTGGTGTCGGCGATCACCACCGTGTAGTCGGGGTCGGTGGCGCCGGCGATGTCGACGCACGGGGGAACGATGCCGCAGCGTCGCCACTGGTAGCGATAGCCGGTCGGGCTGCCGCTCCAGGTCCCCGGTTCGGCGCTCAGCGTCCGCGCCTCCTGGGCGAGCCCGGAGATCGTCGGCGGCGCTTGGTTGACCGGGGCGGCCGGGGCGATGACCGGCGTCGCGGCCGAGGTGACCGGCGCCGAGGCGCCGCTGGCGTTGCTGGCCACGACCCGCACGCGCAAGGTCGCGCCGACGTCGCCCGCCCCCGGCTTGAAGTCGGGCCCGGTCGCGCCGCCCAGGTCGGCGCAGCCGGCGCCGCCGGCGTCGCAGCGCTGCCACTGGTAGGCGTAGCCGGTCGGCGCCCCCGACCAGACGCCGACGTCGGCAGCGAGGAGCTCGGTCTCCCGGGCCTCGCCGTCGAGCGTCGGCGCCGACTGGTCGACCGGCGCCTGGGTGATGGCCCCGGCGGTCCGGTAGGCGCTGACCCGGCTCCCGGCGGCGATCACGAGGCTGCCGTTGGCGGCTCCGAAGCCGGTCAGCGGCCCGGCGCCGACGGTCTCGTCGGGGGCGGGGATCGGGCTTCCGACGTTCGTCGACCAGGTCGTCGCGCCGGTGCCCGTGTCGAGCGCATAGAGCTCGCCGGTGGAGGAGCCGACGAACACGAGGCCCCCGGCGACGAGCGGTGCCGAGTCGAGGCCGCCGTCGCCGGTGAACTGCCAGGCGTTGGTGCCCAGGCCGGCGGCGGTCACCGCGCTGAGTGTCGATCCGCCGAGCGTGTAGGCGACGGTCCCAGCCACCGCCGGCACCGGACCGGCGTTGAAGGAGCCGAGCGTGGCTCCAGTCGCCGTCGCGAGCAGGCGGTTGCCGACCACGGCGTCGCGGGCGAACACGGTGCCGGCGCCGACCACCGGCGTGTGGCCCCCGCCCCCCGAGCAGTTGCTCGGCGGATGCCAGAGCAGGGCGCCGGTGCGCAGCCCGAAGGCGAAGTCCTGCTGGCAGGCGTAGGTGACGTAGACGGCCTGGGCGTCGACGGCCGGCGAGCTCGTGTCGCCGCCGTTCACCGGCTGCGACCACAGGAGGTGCCCGTCACGCTCGCGCAGGGCGTCGAGCGTGTCGTGGCTGACGTAGACGATGCCGTTTGCGGCGGTCGGGGCCGAGTCGAAGAGGCTCTGGCCACCGAGCTGCCTGCTCCAGTTAGTCGTTCCGGTGGCGGGGTCGAACACGGTGACCAGGCCGCTGCTGTTGACGGCGAAGAGCTGCCCCCGGTCGTAGGCCACCCCCGACCAGGCGAGGTTGCCCCCGAGTGCGTGCGACCAGAGGGTGGCCCCGGTGGCCTGGCTGAGCGCGTAGAGCGTCTGGTTGGCCGCGGTCACGAAGACCATGCCGTTGACGATCAGGGGGTAGGACGCCGCGGCCGGGAGGGTGACCGACCACTGGCCGGTCAGCGGAGCGGCGAGGCCGGCGTTGGTCGCGTTGCCGTCGTGCGCCGGGCTCACCTGGTAGGCGACCGCCTGGTCGCCCGGGGCGGCCTGCGCCCCGGAGGCGGTGACGAGGACGGCGAGCCAGGCGGCCGCCAGTGGGAGGGCTAGGCGCCGGGGCGCCGCGGCGGCTGGCCTGGACGGTCTCACGGGGAGGCCGACACTAGGGTCGAGAGGCGGCGCGCTGTGTGAGATCGGTCACACAGGCGGCGTCCGGGCCCGGCGGCGCAGGTCGTCGACGTGGGCGCTCACCGCCGGGCCGAACGCGCGCAGGGCGCCGGCGAGGGCGGCGCTCACGGTCGTAGCATATTGCGCACACATGAGGACGCGTGAACGGCGAGCGTGGTGGCCGGAGGCGGTCGGGCAGGCGGCCCTGCCCTACCTCGCCTACGTCGTGCTCCGCGACCGGGGGGCGAGCACGGTCGACGCGCTCGCGGCCGGCGCGGTGTTCCCCGCCGCCTTCATCGCCGTCAACTTCGCGCGCCGGCGCCGGCTCGACGGCCTCGGGCTCGCCGTCCTGGCCGCCATCGCCGCCGGGGTCGGCCTGTCCCTCCTCTCCGGCAGCTCGCGGTTCGCCCTCGTCAAGGAGTCCCTCGTCACCGGGGCGTTCGGCCTGGCCATGCTCGGGTCGCTGCTCGGGCGGCGGCCGCTGATGTTCTACTTCGGCCGCAAGTTCGCCACCGACGGCTCGCCGGCCGGGCACGCGGCCTGGGCGAGCTACTGGGACCGATCCGCGACCTTTCGCGTGTCGAATCGGATCATGACCGCCGTGTGGGGCGTCGCCCTGCTCGTCGAGGCGGCGATCCGCGTCGTGCTCGCCTACACGCTCCCCGCGTCGACCGTGGTCGGGCTCTCGGCGACCGTGCCCCTGGTCGTGGTCGGGCTGCTGATGCTGTGGACGTTCGCCTACGGCGGGCGGTCCCGGGCCCGGAGCCGCGCCGAGGTCCGGGCCTACCCGGCGGCCCCGGCCACCGGGACCTCGTAGCGCCGGCGAATCTCGTAGAGGGTGCTCCGCTCGGCCGCCGGACGCCCGGCCCGATGGGCGGCGGCGATCAGCTCGGGCGGGTCGAGGCGGACACCGTGTTGGGAGCCGGCCATGCGGGAGATCGACTCCTCCATCAAGGTGCCGCCGAGGTCGTTGACCCCCCAGCGCAGCGACTCGGTCGCCACGTCGAGGCCGAGCTTGACCCACGAGGCCTGGAGGTTGCGGATCGTCCGGCCGAGGGCGAGGCGGAACACGGCCGTGTGCTTGAGGCTCTCCTCGGCCGAGATCTCCTCGATCCCGTGGGTCCGGCCGAGCATGGTCTGGAAGGGGATGAACGAGAGCGGCACGAACTCGGTGAAGCCGCCGGTCCGCTCCTGGAGCTCGCGCACCACGCGCATGTGCTCGGCCAGCTCCCACGGCTCCTCGATGTGGCCGAACATCACCGTCACCGTCGACGGGATGCCCTCGGCGTGGGCGGCCTCGATCACCTCGACCCAGCGGGCGACCGGGAGCTTGTTCGGGGAGATCCGCTCACGCACGCCGTCGTCGAGGACCTCGGCCGCCGTCCCGGGCGTCGAGTCGAGGCCGGCGGCGCGCAGCCGGCGCAGGACGGCCCGCGGGTCGAGACCGGAGACGTCGGCCATGTGGGCGACCTCCATCGGCGAGTAGGCGTGGACGTGGAGCGCCGGGGCGGTCGCCTTGATCAGGCGCAGCCACCCCTCGTAGTCGGCGAGGCCCCAGTCGGGATGGATGCCCGACTGCATGCAGACCTCCGTGGCTCCGTAGGCGACCGCCTCGCGGACGCGCCGGACCATCTCGTCGCGGTCGTGCTCGTAGGCGTCGGGCGAGCGGCGGCCCTGCCCGAAGCCGCAGAAGGAGCAGCCGACGACGCAGACGTTGGAGACGTTGATGTTGCGGTTGACCACGAAGGTCACCGTCTCCCCCGCGAGCTCCGACCGCAGGTCGTCGGCCGCCTGGCGCATGTCCTCGATCGCCTCGGGCCGCGTCTCGGCGAACATCGCGGTCAGCTCCTCCGGCGAGAGCGGCTGGCCGGCGCGACCCCGGACGACCGCCCCGGCGACCAGGTCGCGGCGGATCGGGCGCTCCGAGCGCCGGGCGGCCCCGCGGCGGGGGATGAACGACCAGTAGCGCTGGCGGATCACGTCGAGCACGGTCTGGTCGACCCAGTCGGGGTCGATGTAGCGCGGGTAGACGCAGAGGCGCTCGGTCAGGGCGAAGCCGTCGGCGGCGAGGCGCTTGCGCACCTGGTGGGGCGACGGAAACGGGTGCTCGGGCGAGATGTGGTCGCCGTTGGCCGAGAGGCCGCCGAGGTCGGTGGCCCCGGCGGCGACGAGCGCCGGCCACCAGTCGGAGAGGTTGGGCGGGACCTGGATCCCGACATCGGGCATCAGGCGGCGGCACTCGCCGATCAGCGCCGCCAGGTCGTCGATCGAGACCGGGCAGGCCCAGGCCGGAAGGTCGTGCCGCGGGCCCTGGGCGATCCCCGTCCGCCAGTAGTCGGCGGCCGCGGCGCCGGCGATCTCGGCCGGCTCCCGGCCGTAGTAGCGCTGGTGGGGGACGAAGTTCTGGAGGATCACCTCCTGGACGTGGCCGTGGCGGGCGTGGACGGCGGCGATCGCCTCGAGCGAGGCCAGGCGGTCCTCCGCGGTCTCGCCGATCCCCACGAGGATGCCGGTGGTGAACGGGATGCGCAGGACGCCGGCCGCCTCGAGGGTGGCCAGCCGGACGGTCGGGTGCTTGGTCGGCGAGCCGGCGTGGGCGGCGAGATCGGGGTTGATCGACTCGAGCATCAGGCCCTGGGAGGCGGTCACCTCGCGCAGGCGGGCGAGGTCGCCGGCGTCGAGCACGCCGAGGTTGGTGTGCGGGAGCAGGCCGCGCTCGAGCGCCCGCTCGCACGTCCAGACGACGTAGCCGGTGAAGTCGGCGTGCCCGTAGGCGTGGAGCCGGCGGGCCACCTCGGGGTTGACCTCGGGGCGCTCGCCGGTCAGGACGAGCAGCTCCTTGACGTTACGGCGGACGGCCCCGTCGAGGATCGCCTCGACCTCCCCGGGCGTGTGGAGGTGCGCCTGGCGCGTCGCGAACGAGCAGTACTTGCAGTAGCAGCGGCAGGTCCGCGACAGCGACAGAGTCAGGTTGCGCGAGAAGGTGACGCGGCGGCCCATCTGGTGTTGAGTCTACGCCGGGGCCACCTATAGTCCGGCCGATGCTCCGCCCGCTCAGCGCCTGCGGCATGGCGATCGCGGCGCTCGCGCTGGCCGGGTGCGGCGGCTCCGGCGGCCGCCTCCCCGCCGCGACCCTGGTGCTCGACTTCACGCCGAACGCCGTCCACGCCGGCATCTACTCGGCGCTGGCCCGCGGCTACGACCGGGCGGCCGGGGTTCGCCTCGACGTCCAGCAGCCGTCGTCGTCGACCGACTCGGTCAAGCTCCTCCTGAGCGGTCGGGCCGACTTCGCCGTGCTCGACATCCACGACCTGGCGATCGCCCGGGCCGCCGGCCGGGACGTCGTCGGGGTCCTCCCGCTCGTCCAGCGGCCCCTGGCCGCGGTCCTCGCCCAGCCCGACGTCCGCACCCCCCGCGACCTGGCCGGTCGCCAGGCCGGGGTCACCGGCCTGCCGAGCGACGACGCGGTCCTCCGCTCGGTGGTCGCCGGAGCCGGTGGCGATCCCCGGCGGGTGCGCGAGATCACGATCGGCTTCAACGCCGTCCCGGCCCTGCTCGGCGGCCACGTCGCCGCGGCCACCGCCTTCTGGGACGTCGAGGGCGTGGCCCTCCGCCGCCGCCGCCCGGCCATCAGGGAGTTTCGGGTCGACGACTACGGGGCGCCGCCCTACCCCGAGCTCGTCGTGTGCGTGACCGCCGCCAAGCTCCGGAGCGACCCGAAGCTCGTCCGCGCGACGGTGTCGGCCCTCGACCGCGGCTACGCGGTGACCATCGCGACCCCGGCCCAGAGCGCGGCCGACGAGCTCGCCCGGGTGCCCGGGCTCGACCGCTCCCTGCTCCTGGCCGAGCTGGCCGCCCTGCGGGGGGCGTTCACCGCCGGCCCGGGTCAGCCGTTCGGCGCGTTCGACCGCGCTCGCCTGGCCGCCTGGGCCGGCTGGGAGGCGCGCTTCCAGATCGTCCGGCGGGCCCCCGACATCGCCACCATGTTCTCCGCCGCGCGCTGACCGGTCGCCGGCCGCGGCGGCGAGCGCCCGACCTGGTCTCGGAAGGGGGTCGCGGCCCATCCACCCGAGTCCGGCGTCCGGGAGGAGTAGCATCGAGCTGAGGAGAACCGTGCCCGCATTCGAGGCCTACCCGGACGAGACTCTGCCGCAGGGCGGCCCGGCCGGGGCTACGCGCCGGCCCCCGCCTCTGTCCTGGAGCGCGGGCGGCCACGAGCAACGGCTCCTTGACCAGCGGCGCCCTCCGCTTCGCGGCCTCGGGCGATCGCCTGGTCACCCGACGCGACGACCCTGACCAGAGAGGAAGTGAGATGCCAGTCACCAATTCCCACAAGGACGAGGAGCTCTTCTGGAAGAAGCCCGGGGCGACCGGGATGAAGATCAAGCCGACCGGCCGCCCGTCCGGCGTCCTGGCCGAGCTCGCCGGCAGCGCGGAGAACGTCTCCGGACTGAGCGAAGAGGAGCGGAAGGCCCGCGGGCGTCCGGAGCAGCTCCTCCAGTGGACCGAGACACCGCCCCACCAGGCGGTCACCGACCCGAGCCACTACAAGACCCCGGTCACCCCGTCGGGGGTGGCGTTCAAGGCGATGGAGAAGGCGGTCGGCGCCGCGACCGGAGGCGGGCGCCTCGTGAAGCGCGTGCTCGGACGCAAGGGCTAGACGCGCCGGCGGCCCCGGTCGAGCGCCGCGGCCGACCCACAACCTCGCCCAGCCGGGCGCCGGCGGCCCCGGCCGACCGTCCCCGGCCGGCCCGCTACGCCGGAATGACCTCGCCGAGCCAGGCGCCGACCGCCGCGCCGACGGCCGCGAGGTCGCCGGTCAGGCGGTGGTCGCCCGGCACGACGACCACCCGGCGGGCCGGGCCGGGGGCGGGCACGCCGAAGCGGTCGCTCGCCCCCTGGACGACGAGCGTCGGGACGAGCACGCCGTCGAGCTCGGCCTGCCGGCTCGGCGGATCGGCGCCGCCCCGGCGCGCCGGCGGCTGGAGCGGGAAGGCGAGGCAGAGGACGGCGAGCGCGCCGGTCGCGGCGGCCGTCCGGCAGGCCACCCGCGCCCCGGCCGAGCGGCCGCCGGCGACGAGGCCGAGGCCGGCGAGCGGGCCGGAGCGGAGCTGTTCGACCACGGCGACCCAGGCGGCGTCGAGGTGGCGGGCGGGCGGTGAGGAGCGCCTCCCGGCGACCCGGTAGGGCTGCTCGATCAGGGCCACCGCGAAGCCGGCGCCCCGGGCGACCCCGGCGGCGGCGACCAGGTCGCGGGCGGTGATCGACCCGCCCGCCCCGTGACCGAGGAGGAGCGCCGCCCGGGCGCCGGCGACCGGGTGCAGGTGGGCGCGCGCCGGCCCCTGGGGCGTCTCGAGCTCGAGCGGCGTCGCGCCGGCCCCGGGCACCCGACGCGCTACCGGGGGCCCGAGATCGAGGCCGCCCAGGCGACCCCGAGGCCGGCGAGATCGCAGAAGGTCGCCTGCATGGCGGCCGGCTCGGCGTCCGGGTCCGAAAGCTCCTCCAGCGCGGCCCGGGCCGCGCCGAACCACGAGTCCGGCGGCGAGACCGACCAGCGGCGGGCGGCGGCGGCGATCTCCTCGCCCGCCGGGTGGGGTCCGCCGGCCGGCGTGGGGATCGGCTTGGCGATCGCCACGGCGAGCGCCGTCGCCGAGATCGCCCGCTCGGCGAGATCCAGGCAGGCCGAGCGCAGCTCCGCCCGGTCGGTCGCCTCGCTGGCCATCCGCACCGCCTCGCGCAACTCGCCGAGGAAGCCGTCCGGCGCCTCCGACCGGTCGGCCCCGAGCGCCCGCCGCCAGCGCTCGAGCGCCTCGTTGAGGGTCACCTGGATCTCTGTCGGAATCTGCGGCCCCAGCACGACCACCCGGTTTCGTGGACAGCGGCCACCGTACCGGTTCTCAGCCGCGAGCGAGGCGTCGCGCCTACTGGGCGAAGAGGCGGAGGAACTCCTCGCGCACCGAGTACGGCCGGCCCCACATGTCGGCGACCGGGACGCGGCCCTCGCGGACCTCGCGGACGGCGATCTCGCCGTCGATGCCGGCCGCGTCGAGGAGGACGAGCGTCCCGTGGACGGTCGGGGCCGCCGCCGCGTGGCCGAACCGGTGGGCCACGAGGACCCGCCAGTGCCAGTCGTGGCGGGAGTACGGCTGGGCGTTGCAGGTCACCATGTAGACGGCCGCCTCGACGTAGCGCGTCTCGTCGGCGATCCGCAGATCGAACTCGAGATCGGTCCAGTCGTCCGGCAGCGACGCGAGGATCTGGTCGAAGGTGTCGGCGAGCGCCATACCGGGCGATCCTACCCGCCGGCGCGTGACAGCAGGTCTATGCTCGCACGCATGACGACAACCGCTTCCGTCCAGCGCCCCGACGCCGGTCAGCACCGCGCGGTCGTCGAGGCGGTCGGCCTGTTCGACCGCTCCGAGCGGGGCAAGCTCGCCGTGACCGGCGACGACGCCGCCGCCTTCCTCGACTCGCTCCTCTCCAACGACGTCAAGAGCCTCGAGCTGGGCACCGGCTGCTACGCCACCCTCCTCACCCACAAGGGCCGGATGCTGGCCGACGTCCGCGTCCTGCGCACCGCCGACGGCGTCTGGCTCGACACCGAGCGCCCCGGCCTCCAGGCGCTGTTCGACGCCCTGCGCCAGTTCCGCATCGGCTACCGGGCCGAGCTCCACAAGCAGACCCTCCAGCGGGGCCTCCTCTCCCTGATCGGCCCCGGCGCCGACGCGCTCGTGCCCAGCCCGCCCGGGCCCGAGGAGCACGCCAACACGGCGGCCACCCTCGCCGGGACCGAGGTGCTGGTCGTGCGCACCGACCTCGGCCTCGACCTGATCTGCCCGGCCGAGGACCTCGCCGAGCTGCGCGCCGCCCTCGAAGGCGCCGGAGCCGTCCCGGTCGACGAGGCGACGGCCGAATGCCTGCGGGTCGAGCGCGGCCGGCCCCGCTTCGGGGTCGACATGGACGAGACGACGATGCCCCAGGAGGCGGCGATCAACGAGCGCGCCGTCAGCTACACCAAGGGCTGCTACGTCGGCCAGGAGACGGTCGCCCGGCTCTACTGGAAGGGCAAGCCGAACCGCCACCTCCGCGGCCTGCGGCTCTCGACCGAGGCCGCCCCCGGAGCCCCCCTGCGCCTCGGCGGGGCGGAGGTCGGCGTCCTTGGCAGCGTCGCCGTCTCCCCCGTCCACGGGCCGATCGCCCTCGCCCTCGTCCGCCGGGCGGCCGCCCCCGGCGCCGTCCTCGAGGTCGGCGAGGACGGCGCGGCGACCGCGACGGTGACCGAGCTCCCGTTCACCCCCCCGATCGCTCGCCCGCCCGGCGATGGCCCGACCTAGCCGCGCCCTCCTCCCACTCGGCCTCGCCGCCGGCCTCGCCGGGTGCGGGGCGGAGGCGAAGTTCGCCGACCACCCCCGCCCGGCGGCGCCGATCGTCGTCGCCGCGGCGATCACCCCGACCGGGGTCAACCTCTCCCCCGACCACTTCGGCGCCGGGCTCGTCCAGCTGATCGTGACCAACCTGACCCCGAGCTCCCAGCAGCTCGTCCTCCAATCGGCCGGGAGCGCCGCCTTCCAGCAGCAGACGGCGCCGATCAACCCGAAGGAGACCGCCCAGCTGAAGGCCCGGCTCGGGGCCGGCCGCTACACGGTGAGCGTCAAGAACGCCGCCGTCAAGGCGGCCAGGCTGGCCGTCGGCGCCGAGCGGACCGGCGCACAGAACCAGCTCCTCCTACCCTGACGCGCTCCGGGCCGCGGGACCGCCGGCGCCGGACGTGCGGGCGCTGACGGCGGGAGCTTTGCGTCGACCCCACCGAGACAGGACTCGAGCGGCTCCCTTGGCGTATACGATCTCCCGGCTGTGGCCGCCTCATCCGCCCTCGACGTCGAACCGGGCACCCTGCCGGCGACGATGGCCGCCTGGGTGATCCGCCAGGACCGCGAGGGCGAGCCCCGCGACGCCTTCCAGATCGAGCGGATCGAGGTGCCCGAGCCGGGCGCCTTCGAGGTGATCGTCCGGGTCATGGCCGCCGGGGTGAACTACAACAACGTCTGGGCGGCGCTCGGCAAGCCGGTCTCGGTGTTCGGCTACGGCGACCACCCCGAGTTCGGCCACCACATCGGCGGGTCGGACGCCTCGGGAGTGGTCTGGAAGGTCGGTGTGGGGGTCACGCGGTGGGCGCCCGGCGACGAGGTCGTGATCCACTGCAACCAGGCCTCCTACGAGGACGTCGAGGTCCACGGGCTCGACCCGATGGCCGCCCCGTCGCAGAAGATCTGGGGCTACGAGACGACCTGGGGCTCGTTCGCCGAGTTCACCAAGGTCCAGGCCCAGCAGCTCCTGGCCAAGCCGCCCGCCCTGACCTGGGAGGAGGCGGCCTCCTACGGCCTCGTCTACTTCACCGCCTACCGGATGCTGATCGACCAGTGTGCGTTGCAGGCCGGCCACCGCGTCCTGATCTGGGGCGCGGCCGGCGGGCTCGGCGTGTTCGCGGTCCAGCTCTGCGCCGCCGCCGGCGCCCGGTGCGTCGGCGTCGTCTCCTCCGAGGAGAAGGGGCGCCTGGTGATGGAGCTCGGCGCCACCGGCTACATCAACCGGGGCTCGTTCGACGGGATGATGCGCCGGGGCGGCGAGGACGCGGCGGCCGAGAAGGCCCGCTTCGCCGAGACCCGCCGCTTCGCCAAGGCGGTCAAGGAGATCCTCGGCGAGCCGCCGGACATCGTCTTCGAGCACGTCGGCAAGGCGACCTTCCCGACGTCCGTCTACGTCGTCCGCCCGTTCGGCAAGGTGGTCATCTGCGCCGGGACGACCGGCTTCGACCTCGACTTCGACGTCCGCTACCTCTGGATGCGCCAGAAGCAGATCATCGGCTCCCACTTCGCCAACGCCTACGAGTGCATGAAGGCCAACCAGCTGATCGAGCAGGGCCAGATCCGCCCCGTCCTCTGGCGGACGTTCGGCTTCGACGGCGTCGCCGAGGCCCACCAGCTCATGAAGGAGAACAAGCACTTGGGCAAGATCGCCATCCTCGTCGGGGCCACCGCCGAGGGGCAGGGCCGAACCGCCGACGGACCCGGGGCGATCCGGGCCGAGGTCGGCGTCTGATGGCCGCCGCCGGCGTCGTCCACATCCCCTGGTATGCGACCGGCTTCCGGTCCGACGACCTGGGCGACGCGCTCGAGCGGGTCTCGGCCCTCTCGGTCCGCTACAACGCCCGCTCCTACGTCGTCTACCGGGCCCGCGACGACCGCTACAAGTTCCTCCAGGTGCTCGAGTTCGAGACCAAGCTCGACTGGGAGCGCTACTGGGAGGGCCCGGAGCTGATCGAGTTCCGGATCAACTGCTCCGGCTGGTTCCAGGTCCCCGTCGTCTACGCCTGGCAGGACGTGGTCACTCGCGGCTTCGGCCCCAACTTCGGGGCCGGCGCGGCGCCGTCGAGCTCGCCGGCGCTCGCCGAGGGGGAGAGCGCCTAGTGGACTGGCTTGGCTAACGCTCGAGCGGGGCCATGGTCAGCCCGGCGTCGCGCAGCTGCTCCCAGTAGAGCTCGGCCGTCTCCTGCTCGCCGGTCCAGACGATCGCCAGGCCGGTGGTGTGGATGCGCTCGGCCAGGGCGTAGCCCCGGTCGAGGCTCACCCCGGGGACGACCCGGGCGAGGGTGGCCGCGACGTGGTCGAAGGTGTTGTGGTTGTCGTTGCGGACGATCACCTTCCACGCACCGCCGGTGCCCGTTCCGGGGCCGCCGACGCGGGGAAGCTCGATCGTCTGGCTCATCCGTCCCCGGAGCTTAGCTCGCGCCTGGACCAGTAGCGCCGCAGGCCGGCCCAGCTCTGATCGGGCGGTAGGGCCTGCCGGTAGCTCGCCGCGGTGCCGGCGTCGGCGGCCGCGTCGACCTCGCCGACCAGGAGGTCGCAGAACGCCGCCTCGGAGAGCGTGCGGCCGAGCTCGCCGAAGCGGGCGAGCTGCTCGCGCATCGTCTCGAGCTGGGCGTTCGGGTCCTCGACCGAGGCGAAATGGGTCAGGCCGAGGGTCCGGGGCCGCCACGCCTCGATCGCCTCGAGCGAGGCCCGCCAGGCCTCGAGATCGACGTCGGGCGGGGGCGTCGGCGGGAGGGTGAGCGTGGCCGGGGGGATCCGCACGCCGGCCGTGTCCCCGACGAAGGCCCGGCCGCTCGGCTCGTGGAAGTAGGAGACGTGGTGGGAGGCGTGGCCGGGGGTGTAGGCGACCGCGAAGGGGCCGAGCGTCTCCCCGCCGGCGAGCACCCGGAGGTTCTCCTCGGGGACCGCCGCCACCTCGCCCCAGAGGCGATCCATGTCCTCGCCGTAGAGGCGGCGGGCGCTGGCCAGGAGCCGGGTCGGGTCGGCGAGGTGCCGGGCCCCGCGCTCGTGGACCCAGACCTCGAGGTCGGGCCAGCGCCTGACCAGCGCCCCGGCCGCCCCGGCGTGGTCGAGGTGGATGTGGGTGAGGGCGAGTGCCCGGGGGCGGACGCCGTCGAGCCCGGCCAGCAGGCCGTCGAGGGCGGAGGTCGGCCCGGGGTCGACGACGACCCCGTCGACCAGCCAGGCGCAGATCACCCGGTCGCGCCCGAGGTGGTGGACGTCGATCGGCCGGGGATTATGATCGCCGCGCGTGGTCATCGGGCCGCTGGTAACCGTATCGTTCACCGGCGGGGCCGGCCGGCCCCCGAGGCCAGAGAGGCGGTTAGGCGGTGCGCCCCCCGAACGAGACCTGGTCGGTCGTCGCCGACGCCGACCACCTGCGTGAGCTCGTCGGACGCCCGCTCCAGCGCGTGGTCGGCCTTCCTGCGCCCGTCGCTCTGGGACCCCGCGAGTTGGGCGCCGGGGGCGGTGCCGTCGCGAGCGCGGATCGCGCGGGCGCTCGGGCAGCCGGAGGCGAGTCTCGAGGCGCTGCTCGAGGAGCACTACGGTCCGCGCTACGCCGAGCGGCTGTACCGCGACTAGAATCGCGCCCATGAGCGGCGACGCCCATCGGCTCGCGAAGCCGGACCGGCCGTGGCTGATCCGCACCTACTCGGGCCACTCGACCGCCGCCGCGTCGAACGCCCTCTACCTGAAGAACCTGGCCAAGGGCCAGACCGGCCTGTCGATCGCCTTCGACCTCCCGACCCAGACCGGCTACGACTGCGACCACGAGCTCGCCCGGGGCGAGGTCGGGAAGGTCGGGGTCTCGATCTCCCACCGGGGGGACATGGCCCGGCTGCTCGACGGGATCCCGCTCGGCGAGATGAACACGTCGATGACGATCAACGCGACCGCCGCCTGGCTGCTCGCCCTCTACATCGTCACCGCCGAGGAGCAGGGCGTCGACCCGGCCCGGCTGTCGGGGACGACCCAGAACGACATCATCAAGGAGTTCCTCGCCCGGGGCACCTACGCGTTCCCGCCCGAGCCGTCGATGCGCCTGATCGCCGACACGATCGCCTACGCGGTCGAGCACGTCCCCGCCTGGAACCCGATCAACATCTGCTCCTACCACCTTCAGGAGGCCGGGGCCACGCCGGTCCAGGAGATCGCCTACGCGATGAGCAACGCGATCGCCGTGCTCGACGGCGTGCGCCGGCGCCTCGGCGGCGACCCGGCACGAATGGCGGCCGTCTTCGGGCGGATCTCCTTCTTCGTCAACGCCGGGGTCCGCTTCGTCGAGGAGCACGCCAAGCTCCGGGCGATGGCGATCCTCTGGGAGGAGATCGGCCGCGAACGCTACGGCGTCGAGGACCCGCGCCTGCTGCGCTTCCGCTACGGGGTCCAGGTCAACTCGCTCGGGCTGACCGAGCCCCAGCCGGAGAACAACGTCCAGCGGATCGTGCTCGAGGCGCTCGCCGTGACCCTCGGCCGCGACGCCCGGGCCCGGGCGATCCAGCTCCCGGCCTGGAACGAGGCGCTCGGCCTCCCCCGGCCCTGGGACCAGCAGTGGTCGCTGCGCATCCAGCAGATCCTCGCCTACGAGACGGACCTGCTCGAGTACCCGGACATCTTCACCGGGTCGGTGGTCATGGAGGGCCTGGTCGGGGAGCTCCTCGACGGGGCGCGGGCCGAGATGGCCGTGGTCGCCGAGCACGGCGGGGCGGTGGCCGCCGTCCCCTACATGAAGGCGGCGCTGGTCGACTCCCACCGCGAGCGGATCCGCCGGATCGAGGCCGGCGAGCAGACCGTGGTCGGCGTCAACCGCTTCACCGAGACCGAGCCGTCACCGCTGACCGCCGACGCCGAGGGCGGGATCCTGGTGGTGGCACCGGGTCTCGAGGCAGAGCAGGTCGCCGCGCTCGATCTGTGGCGTTCGGAGCGCGATCCGGTGGCCGTGGGGGCCGCGCTGGAAGCGCTGGGTCGGGCCGCGGCCGGGGATCAGAACATCATGGTCGCCTCGATCGAGGCCGCCCGGGCCGGGGCCACCACCGGGGAGTGGGCGCAGGCCCTGCGCGACTCCTTCGGCGACTACCGCGCCCCGACCGGGGTCGGCCAGGCCGGAGCCGGGGCGGCCCTGCCGACCGCGGAGCTCGAGGCGGTCCGGGCCCGGGTCGAGGAGGTCTCGGCCCGGCTCGGCCGGCGGATCAAGCTGCTGGTCGGCAAGCCGGGCCTCGACGGCCACTCGAACGGGGCCGAGCAGATCGCGGTCTACGCCCGCGACGCCGGGATGGAGGTCGTCTACGAGGGCATCCGGCTGACCTCCGGGCAGATCGCCAACTCGGCCCTCCAGGAGGGCGTCCACGTCGTCGGGCTGTCGATCCTCTCCGGGTCGCATCGCGAGCTGATCCCCGAGGTCATCGCCGCCCTGGCCGAGCGGGGCGTCGACGTCCCGGTGGTCGTCGGGGGGATCATCCCCGAGGCCGACGTCGAGCCGCTCCGCCGGGCCGGGGTGGCCGCCGTCTACACGCCGAAGGACTTCCGCTTCGCGACGATCATCGGCGACATCGTCGGCCTCGTCGCCGCCCGCCACGACCAGGCCGCCGCCCCGGCGTGATCGGCGCCGAGCTCGGCGCCCGTCTGCGCCGGGGGGATCTCGAGGCGGCGCCGGCCACCCTCAACCTGGTCGAGAGCACGGCGGCGGCCGACCGGGTGGAGGCGGCCGCCCTGCTCGGGGCCCTGTCCCCGGCCGCTCTCGGCGGCGAGGCGCCCGGCCACGTCATCGGGATGACCGGCCCGCCGGGGGTCGGCAAGTCGACGCTCCTCTCCGCCCTGGTCGCCGAGTGGCGGCGGCGGGGGCGGACGGTCGCCGTGCTCGCCGTCGACCCGTCGTCCCGGCGCTCGGGCGGGGCGCTCCTCGGCGACCGGGTGCGGATCGCCTTCGACCCGGCCGACCGCGGCGTGTTCGTCCGCTCGACGGCGACCGGCCCCCGGCTCGGCGGCCTCGCCCCGGCCACCCGGACTGCCGCCCAGGCGCTGGCCAGCGCGTTCGACGTCGTCGTCGTCGAGACGGTCGGGGTCGGTCAGTCGGAGACCGAGATCGCCGACCTCGCCGACACGGTGGTCGTCGTCCTCCAGCCCGGGTCGGGCGACACGATCCAGTTCCTGAAGTCCGGGATCATGGAGATCCCCGACGTCGTCGTGGTGACCAAGGCCGACATGGGCCGGCCGGCCGAGGCGACGCTCCGCGACGCCCGCGCCGCTCTCGGCGGCTCGGCCACCCCGGTCCTGGCCGTCGCCGCGCTCGCCCCGGCGGTCGGCATCGACGCCCTGGCCGACGCCCTCGACGACCACCGGCGCCGGATCGACGTCCCCGCCCGGCGCGCCCGCGCCCGCCGGGCCGGCGCGCTCGGCGACTTCGTCGGCGAGTTCGGCGACCGGGGACTCCGCCGGTTGGGCGGCCGGCGGGCGGCCGAGGACTGGCTCGGCGGCCAGCCGGACGGCGGCGACGTCCCGGCGCTCGTCGCGGCGCTCGCGGCGCGGGCCGGGCTCGGCGGCGAGTAGCCGCTACCTCAACAGCCGTCGACGCCGCAGGTCTCGCCGGTGGCGGCCACGGGCACGCCGGTCGGCCGGGCCTCCCAGGCGCGCTGGAGGAGCTCGCCGAGCACCTCCGGCGACTGGGCGCCCGAGGCGCCGAACGCCCGGTCGAAGACGAAGAAGGGCACGGCGTCGATCCCGAGCCCGCGCGCCGTCCGCTCGTCGCCGCGGACCTCGGCGGCGAAGCGGTCGCCGGCGGCCAGGGCGCGGACCTCGTCGACCGGCAGGCCGACCTCGACGGCGAGCCGCACGAGCACGGCGGCGTCGCTGATCAGCTCCCCCTCGGTCAGGTAGGCGCGCATGATCCGCTCCTTGAGGGCGTCCTGGAGGCCGTGGACGGCGGCCAGATGGAGGTAGCGGTGGGCGTCGAACGTGTTCCCGGCCCGGGCGCGGTCGAAGCGGAAGTCGAGGCCCTCCCCGGCGGCCACCGCGGTCATCCGCGCCTGCATCTCGACGGCCTCGGCGCGGGGCATCCCGTACTTGGCGGCCAGGTGGGTGGCGCCGTCCTCGGCGCGCTCGGCCGGAGCCGTCGGGTCGAGCTCGAAGCTCCGCCAGGTCACGCGGACCTCGTCGCGGTGCTCGAAGCCGGCGAGGGCGGCCTCGAACCGGCGCTTGCCGACGTAGCACCAGGGGCAGGCGATGTCCGACCAGATCTCGACGTGCACGGGGCTCCTTTCGCGGCCCGGGGCCTACGTTCGACCGGCAGCCGTTGTGTGGGCAACTACTTTCAGGGTACCACCGGGCGGAGGCCGGATCGGCGAGTGCGTCATCATCGAGGAGTGGACGATCCGCCCAAGGGCAGCGAGGCCGTCGCGATCTTCGACCTCGCCGACGCCATCGGCGGGCCGCTCGGCATGCTCGAGACCTCGCTCCCGGCCGTGGCGTTCGTGGTCGCCTACGCCGTCTCGGGGTCCTCGACGCGGACCGCCGCCGCCGTCGCCGTCGGCCTGGCGGTCGCCCTGGCGATCGGCCGGCTCGTGCGCCGCCAGACCCCCCGGCACGCCGTGTCGGGCCTCGTCGGGGTCGCCTTCGCCGGCTTCGTCGCCGTGCACAGCGGCCGGGCGCAGAACTTCTTCCTCCCCGGGCTCCTCCTCAACGCCGCCTACGCGGCGGCCTTCCTGATCTCGATCGCCGTCCGGCGGCCGCTCGTCGGCGTCATCATCGGCCAGCTCGACCGGACCGGCGACACCTGGCGGAGCGACCGCCGGCGCCTGCAGACCTACAACCGGGCGAGCTATCTCTGGGCCGGGCTCTTCCTCCTGCGGCTCGTGGTCGAGCTCCCCCTCTACCTGGCCGGGGCGGTGGTCGCCCTCGGTGTCGCGCGCACGGCGACCGGCCTGCCGCTCTTCGCCCTCGGCCTGTGGATCACCTGGCTGCTCGTGCGCGCCACCCGGGCCGACGCCGCCGCCCAAGCCGCCGCTCGGGCTGCCGAGGCCGAGGCGACCCCGGCCGGAGCCGGAGCCGGAGCCGGAGCCGAGGCCGGGGCGTAGCCGAAGGCCCTACCCGTCGCCGAAGGCCCTACCGGAGCTCGAAGATCGCCACGGACTCACTCGACTGGACGGCCTTGTCGGGCCGGACGTGGACGATGGCGAAGACGGTCAGGCTCGCCCCGCTGGTATGGGCGTAGTTGCGCAGGGCGGTCCCCTGGGGGCTGAAGGAGAACGCGACCTGCCCGGTGCTGGTCGTATGGGTCAGGGTGTTGCCCATCGTCGTGAAGCCGTCGCGACGGGGGAAGCCCGGGTTCCCGGGACGGATCTCCTTGGCCCGCAGGACGATGCGGACGCCCGCGCTGCACGCCGCCTTGAACGCTCCGCCGGGCGCCCCGGTGAGGACGGCGACCAGCGAGTTGACGAGGTCGCGGGCCATGCCGGCCGCGTCGCACGCCGCCGGGGGCGGCGGCGGGGCGGTCCCCGGCTTCTGGCCGGCCGCGGCGACGACGACCGCCTCGGACGGATCGGCGCAGCCGTTGCTCGCCGGCGCGTTGGCCGCGTCGCCGCTGTAGGTGGCCACGAAGCGGTAGGTCCCGGGCGCGGTCGGGGCGTAGGCGCCCGAGACGGTCGGCGAGGCCACGCCGACGAACGAGGTGAAGACGGGCGGCCCGGCGCACGCCGCGTCGTTGGGGCCGTAGAGCTTGAAGGTGACCGTGCCGTTCGCCTTGTAGCCGCCCGAGATCACCGCCGTGTCGTTGACGGCGCCGCCGAGGGCGACCGAGGGCGAGGCGGTGGTGGTGATGGTCGGCTTCGCCGCGCTCACCGCGACCGTCTCACCCGGATCGGCGCACTTGCCGCTGACCATGGCGTTGGCCGCGTCGCCGCTGTAGCTGGCGATCCAGCTGTAGGTGCCCGCCTTGACCGCCGTGAACGGGGCCGAGACGGTGGGGATGTTCACCGGGACGGTCTGGGTGAACACCGGGGTGCCCGCGCACTTCGGGTCGGTCACGTCGTAGAGGGAGAAGGTGATCGTGCCGCCCGGCTTGGCCGGCGACGCCCCGGCGAGGATCGCCGTGTCGGTGAGCGCCCCGCCGACCTGGACCGGCGCGGAGGCGGCGGTGGCGAGCTTCGGGGTCACGAGGTCGGCCCGGGCGGAGGCGGCGGTGAGCAGGAGGACGAGCGCCGCGAGCACGAGGCCGCCGAGCGCCGGGGGCCGAAGGTGCCGAAGGTGCCGAGTCAGTCCGTGTGTGCGCATGAAGATCGCTCCGATCGTCCCGTGGTCGTCCGGCCGCAGCGGCCAATATAGAGGTTGGCACGGGCGTGCGAGCCGGCGCCCGCCCGGGTCAGCCGGCGAGCTCGCCGTGCCAGGCGGCGTAGGCGACGAGCTCGTCGCGCCCGAGGAGGGGAATCCCGTATTCCTCGGCGGCGCGCTCGCGACGGCGTCCGCCCTCCCCGCGATCGAGGCGGCTCGCCCGGTCGAGCAGGGCGATCGGGCGGGCGTACTGGGCCCGGAACCCGAGCTCGCATTCGACCACCCTCCCCCAGGCGACGACCGCCCCCCAGACCGCCTCGGCCGCCGGGAGGTCGGGCTCCGCGGGGAGGGCGTAGTAGGCGGAGTAGCCGCAGCCGCAGCTCCCGTGCGGAGCCTCGTGGCCGCCGAGGGCGAAGCACTTCGCGTGGCGATCGTGGCCGTGGGGCCAGGGCGACGGCATCGCCCGGGGGGCGATCATGGCCAGCGCCGGGTTGGGGACGAACCGCCCGGCGACGAAGATGCCCGAGTAGAGACCTCCCCGCCGGGCGCCCCAGCGGCGGAAGCCGACGATCGGCTGGGCGACCGGCTCGGGCGTCACGCCCGGGCACGCACCGGGCGGTCGGGGTCGCGCTCGGGCGCCACCGCCGGGCGGGCCGGCGCCGGCGCCGGCGACGGCGACGGAGTCGGCGCAGGTAGGGGCACCGGCGCCGGCCGCTCGGTCTCACGCAACGGCTTGCCGATGTCGCCCATCCCGATGGCGGGGATCCTACGCGAGCGCAGCCGGGACGGGAAGGTCGCCGAGGTCGGCCATCCGCGCGAGCACGCGGCCGCGGCGGTCGGCCAGGTCGGCCTCGAGCCGGGCGAGCTCGCCCTGGCGGCGATGGACGAGCTCGAGCTGGCGCTCCAGGTGTCCGAGCGCCTCGACGAGGAGCTCGCGGCGGCGAGCCGGACCGACGTCGTCGCGCTGGAGCTCGGTGCGCAGGGCGGCGCGGGCGTCCTCGGCGGCGATCAGCTCCTTGAGCTCGTCGAGCGAGACGCCGAGGAGGGCCTTGAGCCGCATCACCTCGCGCAGGCGCTCGACGTCGGCCTCGCCGTAGAGCCGGTGGGCCCCGGCCAGACGGGCGTCGCCGTCCGGGAGGAGCCCGATCTCCTCGTAGTAGCGGATCGTCCGGGGCGTCGTCCCGGCCAGCCGGGCGAGGTCCCCGATGCGCAGGCCGCGGGTCGCCCCGGCGGTCATCGGCTGAGCGCCGGCTCGGCGTGGACGGTCGGCGCCGGGTCGGCGACGTGCCGCGGGCGCATCATGCAGACGCCGGCGCCGACGGCCGAGGTGGCCGCGAGCACCCAGAGGGCGAGGTGCATGTTCTGGATGAACGGCGCGAGCTTCTGGTCGGAGAGGCCCTTGGTCAGGCCGGAGAAGATCGCGAAGAGCGTCGGCTTGGGCACGGCCGAGGTGACGATGGCCAGGACGAAGGCGATCGAGAGGACGGCGCCCGTGTTCTGGAGGAGCATCCGCGCCCCGGCGGCGATGCCGCGCCGCTTGGCCGGGACGGTCCCCATCATCGCGGCCGTGTTCGGGCTGTTGAACATGCCCGAGCCGACGCCGACCAGGGCCAGCCAGAGCGTGCTCTGCCAGTACGGGGTGTGCACCTCGAGCGTGGTCATCAGGGCGAGCCCGGCCCCGACCACGATCATGCCGAGGGCGGCCAGGCCACGCGAGCCGCGGCGGTCGGCGTAGATGCCGGCCAGCGGGGAGGCGATGAGCATGCCGAGGGCGAGGGGGATGAGCTTGATCCCAGCGGTGATCGGATCGTCCCCCTGGGCCCCCTGGAAGTAGAAGACGAACAGGAACATCAGGGCGAAGCGGGCGAGCCCGTTGATGAACGAGGCGGCCGCGGCCGCGGCGAACAGGCGGCTGCGGAAGATCGACAGGTCGAGCATCGGGGCCCGGACCCGGGTTTCGATGACCATCCACAGGGGGAGGAGGACGACCGCGGCGGCGAGCCCGCCGATCACGATCGGGTCAGACCAGCCGTTCAGACCGCCCCGGGAGACGCCGAGCACGAGGCCGGTGAGGCCGACCAGGAAGGTCGCCGTGCCGGCGAGGTCGTAGCCGCGCACCGCATCCGGCTTGGCGAGCTCGCGGAGCACGAGCGACCCCCAGGCGGCGCCGAGGAGGGCGAGGGGCACGTTGAACCAGAAGACCCAGTGCCAGGAGATCGCGACGAGCGCGCCGCCGAGCACCGGCCCGAGGACGAGCCCGACCGCGGCGATCATCGTGTTCGCCCCCATGGCCAGGCCGAGCTGCTCGCGGGGGAAGGCGTCGGTCACCAGGGCGGCGGCGTTGGCGAAGAGGAAGGCCCCGCCGATGCCCTGGAGGATCCGCCAGAGGATGAGCTGGGTCACGTCGGCCGCGAAGCCGGCGCCGAGCGACCCGAGCGCGAAGAGGAGGAATCCGGCGACGTAGGCCTTCTTGCGCCCGAAGAGGTCGGAGAGGCGGCCGGCGCTGAGGACGAGGACGGTCGAGGCGATCATGTAGGCGAGGATCACCCAGACGAGGGCGAGCAGGCTGGCGTGGAGGCTGCGCTCGAGGTCGGGCAGGGCGATGATCAGGGTGCCCGAGTTGGTCGCCGCCAGGAGCATGCCGAGGCTCGTGCAGGAGAGGGCCCACCAGCGGTAGTGGCGGTGGTCGGCGGCCACGCCCGGGCGCCTGCGCGCCGGACTCGCGATCGCTTCGCTGGTCGTGTGGTCGCCCGCCATCCTGATCCTCCGTCGGAGCTTACGTGAACGTCAAGTTCACGATAGCACGGCTCCCGGCGTCCGCCGACCTGGTGTGAGACGCGGCAGAACGGGTAGAAGACGCGCGGAGCCGGCACATGGGACAGGGGGCTGGGGTTGCTGCGCCTGAACGCGAGCACGCTCGACTACACGATCCTGGCGATCTACTTCTGCGTCGTGCTCGGAATCGGCCTGGTCGCCCGGCTGTCGATCAAGACCGACATCGACTTCTTCCTCTCGGGCCGGTCGCTCCCGGCCTGGATCACCGGCCTGGCCTTCATCGCGGCCAACCTCGGGGCCCTGGAGATCCTCGGCCAGGCGGCCAACGGCGCCCAGTACGGCATCCCGACCGTCCACTTCTACTGGATCGGGGCCGTCCCGGCGATGGTCTTCCTCGGCCTGGTGATGATGCCCTTCTACTACGGGGCCAAGGTCCGCAGCGTCCCCGAGTACCTCCGCCTGCGCTTCAACGAGTCGACCCACTTCTTCAACGCGGCGACGTTCGCCGTAGGGACGGTCCTCATCGCCGGGGTGAACCTGTTCGCCCTCGCCCTCGTCGTCCACCTGATGCTCGGCTGGTCGATCGACGTGGCGATCGTCGCCGCGGCGGCCGTGGTCCTCGTCTACATCACCCTGGGCGGCCTGACCTCGGCGATCTACAACGAGGTCCTCCAGTTCTTCATCATCATGGCCAGCCTGATCCCCCTGACCGTGGTCGGCCTGCACAGCGTCGGCGGCTGGCACGGCCTGCAGCAGAAGGTCCGGGAGTCGCCGCTCAAGGACGCCGGCCTCCACGCCTGGCAGGGCCTCGGCTTCGGGTCGCACAACTCGATCGGGGCGAACTGGATCGGGATCGTCATGGGGCTGGGCTTCGTCCTGTCCTTCGGCTACTGGACGACCAACTTCGCCGAGGTCCAGCGCGCCCTGTCGGCGAAGAACATGTCGGCCGCCCGGCGGACGCCCCTGATCGGCGCCTACCCGAAGATCTTCCTTCCGGCGCTGACCATCATCCCGGGCCTGGTCGCCCTGGTCAGCATCAAGGGACTGGGTGGGACGGACGCCAACCTGGCCTACAACAACGCGGTCCCCCTGCTGATCGGCAAGTACTTCCCGGAGGGGATGCTCGGCCTCGCGGTGACCGGCCTGCTCGCGGCGTTCATGGCCGGGGTGGCGGCCAACGTGACGGCGTTCAACACGGTGTTCACCTACGACATCTGGCAGTCCTACGTCCGCCGGGACCGCGACGCGGCCTACTACCTCCGCGTCGGGCGCCTGGCCACCTTCGGCGGCCTCGTGGTGGCGATCGGGACGGCGTTCATCGCCAAGGGCTACTCGAACATCATGAACTACATCCAGCTGCTCTTCTCGTACTTCAACGCCCCCCTCTTCGCCACGTTCATCATCGGCATGTTCTGGCGCCGCTCGACCCCCCGGGCCGGGCTGGCCGGGCTGGTCGCCGGGACGCTCGGCGCCTTCGTCACCCACGAGCTCTACTCGATGCACGACCTCACCTTCGGCTCGGCCCAGAGCGCGAACTTCGGCGGGGCGATCGTCGCCTTCGTGGCCGACGCGGTGGTCACCGTCGCCGTCTCCCTGGTCACCCGCCCGAAGCCCGACGAGGACCTCCGTGGGCTGGTGTGGGGGCTCCAGCGGCGCGAGCGCGCCGACGACGACTTCGTCGCCGGCGACGCGACCTGGTACCGGTCGCCCTGGCTCCTCGGGGCCGGAGCGATCACCGCCGTCATCGTCCTCAACATCCTCTTCATCTAGTGGTCCGTCCAGCAAGTTCCTGCACCATTGGGCGGGCCCGGATGACCGCGTGGCGGCGTCCTCGAAGCTCGGAATACGTCCAGTGTGCCGCCGCTTCTGCGTCCTGGCCACGCGGCCCCCGGACCTCGCCGAATGGCAAACGAACTCACCGGACGAACCACTAGGAGCCTGAGATGCCCGAGCCCGACTATCCCCACGGCGAGCCGTTCCGGGCGCGGGTGGTCGCCCAGCCGACCGGGGCGTCCGACCTCGACGAGGAGGCGGCGGCCCGGGCGGCGAACCGCTTCGACATCCGCCGGATCATCGGCGGCCTGTTCTGCCTCTACGGGGTGATCCTCCTCGTCACCGGCCTGACCGGCGACCACACGGTCAGGACCAAGGCCGCAGGGATCAACGTCGACCTCTGGACCGGGGGCGCGATGATCGCCGTCGGGATCTTCATGATCGCCTGGGGCCTCCTGCGCCCGGTCCGACCGGAGCCGCCCGAGACGCGGGGCGAGGGCTCGGGGCGCATCCGCCGGGCCCCGGCGACCTGAGGGTCAGCGACCGCCGGTCAGGAGCCGGGCGCCGGCCGAGGCCACGACGACCTGGGCCGCCGACGGCGGCCGGCGACCGGGCGGGAAGAGCGCGAGCACGTGTCCGCCGAACCCGCCGCCGACCATCCGGGCCCCGGCGGCGCCGGCGGCCTTGAGCGCGGCGACCGTCTCCTCGACGCGCGGCGTGCTCGCCGCGTAGAGGTCGCGCAGGCTGGCGTGCGAGGCGTCGAGGAGGCGCCCGGCGGCGGCGCGGTCGCCCCGCCCGAGCGCCCCGACCATCTCCTCGACCCGGAGGTTCTCCTCGATCACGTGACGGACCCGGAGGTCGAGGGGCGAGCCGAGGCCGGCGAGCTGGGCCAGCGTGGCCGAACGGAGGCTCTCGAGGCCGAGCTGGTCCCGGGCTCGGTCGCACTCGCCGCGGCGCTCGTTGTAGCCGGAGGCGGCCAGGGAGTGGGTCTCGCCGGAGTCGACGGTCACCAGCTCCCAGTCGCCCAGGTCGAGCGGGACCGGGCGCCGGTCGAGCGTGTGGAAGTCGATCCGCAGGGCCATGCCGGCCGCGCCGAAGAGCGAGGCCAGCGGGTCGAGCAGGCCGCTCTCGACCCCGGCCCACCGGCGCTCCACCCGGGCGCAGAGCCGGGCCAGGGCCAGGCGGTCGGGGTCGCCCGCGCCCGGGGCGAGCCCGAGGAGCGCGAGGCCGAGGGCGACCTCGAGCGCGGCCGAGGACGACAGACCCGACCCGGAGGGGATCGTCCCGGTGATCTCCAGCCGGGCGGCCGGGAGCCGGTGGCCGGCGGCTGCGAGCTCGGCCACCACGCCGCGGACGTAGGCGCGCCAGCCGCCGGCCGGCCCGGGCTCGGCGAGCGGGAAGCGGTCGACCTCGCCGAGGTCGTGGGCGAACGCCTCGACCTCGGCGCCCCGGGTGAGCCGGGTGGCGGTGACCGTGACGCCGCGGGCGACCGCGAACGGGAGGGCGAGCCCGCCGTTGTAATCGGTGTGCTCGCCGATCAGGTTGACGCGGCCCGGCGCGAAGGCCACCGCGACGCGCCCGGCGGTCAGGGCGCGGGCGCCTTCGCGGCGCCGCCGCCGCCGCCGGCGCCGGGGGCGGCGGCGGCGGCGGCCGCGGGCGTCGGCGTGAACAGCGACTGGATGCGCCAACCGCCGGCGACCTTCACGAGCTCGATCGTCCCGTCGAGGGGCTGCTGGTTGGCGGCGGCGCTGTGGACTTCGGCGAGCGCGGTGGCGCCGTTCACCTTGACGCTCTTCACGGTCAGCGTCGGGGCCTCGACCGGACCGAGGGCGCGGGCGAGGGCCGCCTTGCAGCGGAGCTGGATCGAGCGGAGCCGGTCGAGCGGCCGGGGCCCGAGGTAGCGCTTGCAGATCGTCGCGTAGTCCTTCTGGGCGCTCGCCTGGGCGTAGCCGGCCAGCGTGGCCCGGACCGCCTGCTCGTCGCCGCCGGCCCCGCCACCCCCACGGAGGAGGAGGACGGCGACGATGACGACCGCGGCGAGCCCGACGACCCCGAGGAACCTCCGCTTCCGCACGCCGAGCAGGGTACTGGGATCTCAGGCGAGCGTGACCGGGTCGCCGCGGGCGACCCGCCCGGGTTCGAGCACCTCGCCGTAGACGCCGAAGGCGAGCGGCTCGGTGGTGGGGAGCCCGGAGCGATAGGAGCGCAGCAGATCGAGGACCGGGAGGTCGATGCGCCCGGTGTCGGGATCGCGGGTGGTGACCAGGCAGCGCCCGACGTGGCCGCGGACGCGGACGAGGGCGCGGCCGACCCGCATCCGGCGGCCGATCCAGGCGTCCTCGGCGTGGGCGGGCGGGCCGTCCAGCTCGATCAGCATGCGGAAGCGGCGGGCGTCGACCTCGCCGACGCCGGCGACCTCGGCGAAGCGCCCGAGCGAGGCGCTCGCGATCATGGTCACCGCCCCGGCCCGGCCGCGGTCGACGCCGATCCGCCCGCCCGGCAGGGGCGCGACCAGGCGCAGCGGTTGACCGGCCAGGGCGGAGAGCGCCTCGGCCCAGGGCCCGAGGACCAGGCGGGCCTGGGCGGGCCGGGAGTAGAAGCGGGTGTCGATCAGCGGCCCGAGCGCGACCGGGCCGGCCACGGGAGCCCCCGCGCCGGGGAAGGTGAGGCGGAGCGTGCCGGCCGGGGCGTCGTAGTCGCCGACGACGCCGCTGAGCACGCCGAGCTGCTTGCCGTTGACCATCCGACCGGATCCGTCGACCAGGTAGAAGCTGCGGTTGCCGGGGGCGCCGTCGAGTCCGAGGAGGAGCTCGTCGACGGCCAGGAGGCGCAGGCCCTTGACCGGGGTGAGGGCGAGCCGGCGGACGCGGATGGCGGCCGGAGCCTGATCCGGAGGCATCGGGCGAACGATACGGCCGGCCACCGGCGTGGTGGGGCGCGCCGTGCCGGATGATGTCCGGCGATGGTCGTCCTCGTCCTCTTCGCCGTGCTGGCCGGCGCCGGCACGGCGCTCAGCCCGTGCGTGCTCCCGGTGCTCCCGGCCCTTCTCTCGGCGAGCGGCTCGGGCGGGCGGCGGCGGCCGCTGGGCATCGTCCTCGGGCTGACCGTCACCTTCACGGTGACCATCGTCGGGCTGGCCAAGGTGGCCGGCGGGGTCGGCCTCGGCTCGGACCCGCTGCGCGACGTGGCGATCGTCGTGCTGCTCGCCTTCGGCCTCGCCGTGGCCGTCCCGGCGGTCGGGGCCCGGCTCGAGCGGCCGCTGGCCGGGCTCTCGCGCCTGGGGCCGCGGACCCGGGGGGACGGCTTCGCCTCGGGCCTCCTGGTGGGCGGGGCGCTCGGGTTCGTCTACACGCCGTGCGCCGGGCCGATCCTGACCGCGGTGATCGTGACCAGCGCCGCGTCGGGGCGAACGGTGGCCGTCGCCGTGGCCTACGCCCTCGGCTCGGCGGCCGTCCTCCTCGGCCTGGCCCTCGGCGGGAGGCGGGTGGTCGACCGGCTCCGGGCCGCCGGGCGGGGCGGGCGCCTCCAGCGGGCGCTCGGCGTCGTGATGATCCTCACCGCGCTGGTCATCGCCGCCCAGCTCGACGTCAAGCTCGACCAGCTGATCGCCCGGGACATCCCGAGCGTCAACCTGACCGCCGGGCTCGAGCAGAGCCGAGCCGTGGCCAAGCGGCTCGACGCCCTCCGCGCGCCGTCCCGGTTCGCCGCGGTGGCCAGCCCGACCGCCGCGCGGCTCCCGTCGCTCGGGCCGGCCCCGGACTTCACGGGGACCGAGCGGTGGTTCAACACCCCGGGCGGGCAGCCCCTCTCGCTGGCCGGGCTCCGGGGCCGGGTCGTGCTCGTCGACTTCTGGACCTACACGTGCATCAACTGCCTGCGCACCCTCCCCTACCTCGAGGCGTGGGACGCCAGGTACCGGTCGGCCGGGCTGACCATCGTCGGGGTCCATACGCCGGAGTTCTCCTTCGAGCACGACGCCGGGAACGTGGCGTCGGCGATCAAGTCGCTCGGGATCGGCTACCCGGTGGCCCAGGACAACAACATGTCGACGTGGAACATTTGGGGCAACCAGTACTGGCCGGCGGAGTTCCTGATCGACGCGACCGGCCAGGTCCGGAGCGCCCACTTCGGGGAGGGCGACTACGCGCAGACCGAGGCCGACATCCGGGCCCTCCTGGCCGAGGCCGGCGACCGGACGAGCGGCTACGCCCACCCGGTCGGGGCGGTCGTCCCGTCGCGGGAGGCCACGCCCGAGACCTACCTCGGGGCCGCCCGGGCGCAGGGGTGGCGGCCGGCGGCGCCCACGCCCGGGACCCACGCCTACCCGGTCCGGTCGGGCCCCCTCCCCCTCAACGCCTTCAGCTTCGGCGGGCGGTGGACGATCGGCGCCGAGCAGGCGGTCGCCGGCCCGGGGGCGCGGATCGACGCGGAGGTCCAGGCGAAGGACGTCTACCTCGTCCTCAGCCCGCCGGCCGGCGGGCGGACGGGGCGGGTCGAGGTGGACCTGGACGGACGCCCGGCGCCGGCGGGGCCCGACGTCCGCGCCGGGGCGGTGGCGGTGACCGGCCAGCGCCTGTACACCCTGGCCGCGCTGGCCGCCAACGGACGCCACCGGCTGACCCTGCGCTTCTCGCCGGGGACGCGCGGCTTCTCGTTCACCTTCGGTTGAGTTCCGCCGTCAACCGGGAGTCGTAAACTGATCTGAATGCAGGCCGATCCCCGCAGCTGGCTGCGTTGCTACCGCTGCTGGTCCCAGGACCTCGAGGTCCAGGTCCACTACGAGGGGATCCACAAGATCGACCCGGACACCGGCGAGCGGGCGGAGGTGGTGGACGAGCTCCAGGAGGCGGTGGTCCAGTGCCTCGACTGCATGCACGACCAGCCCCACCTCGGCTTCCACGACGGGCGGGTGGAGCCGATCGAGGACCGGTGGGAGCGGATGGTGGCCGGGACGCCGTGGGTCGCGTCGTGCACGGTCACCGTCGACGCCGACGAGGTCGAGAGCTGCTCGGGCCCGGAGGCGGGCGACGCCCTCTCCTACGCGGCCTTCGGCGACTACGGGGTGCGCGAGTTCTTCACCCACGTCCGCTTCCACAAGCACGAGGACGACAGCCGGATCGTCGTCCACCTGCTCGTCGAGCTCTACGCCCGGTCGCTCGACGAGGCGACCGAGGTGCTCGAGGAGGCGGCGCGGGGAGCGCTGGCCATCACGTCCCTGGCCGAGGAGTCGCGGCCGCCGGCGGCGACGCCGGGCGCCGACCCGCACTGAAGCGGCGGGGGCGAGGGCACCGACGGAGGTTTGGAGCGGTGCCCGGCACCGGCGGCCAGCTTCCGGGAGGTCGAGATCTATGATCGGGTGCTCACCACGAGTTTTGGAGGAATCAGATTGGCTTTCAAGGTTGGAGACCGGGTGCTCGCCGAGATCAGCGGCCGCCGCAAGCGCTCCCAGCTCGGCGCGATGCGCCCGCGCCGGGGCGGGGTCGTCGCCGAGGTCCTCCGGGGCGACCCGAACCCGCGCTACCGGATCCGCTGGGATGCCGGCGGTGAGACCGTCTACTCGCCGGCCAACGGCGGCCTGCACCCGGACACGCAGGAGGACGCGGCCTAAAGAAACCGGTGGGGTCCCCGCTTAGGTGAACGTCGTCGGCCGGGGTTGACGCAGGCTTTATCGACCCGGCGCAGAATAGGAATCGATTCGGACGCGGTCCGCCGTCCGTCCCCCTAGGTTGGAGAACAACTGGCATGTCCACATATCGAGGGTACGCTCCCCCCGCCGCCCGCCAGAGCCTGGCCGCGAGCCGCGCCGTCTTCGGCCAGGTCATGGGCCTGGTCGCGGTCACGGTGGGCTTCACGGCGCTCGGCGCCTACCTCGGCCGCAACGCGCCGTCGGGCACCGGCCTCGTCTGCTTGATCGGAGCCTTCGCCTGCATCTTCGGGCTGAACTTCGCCGTGCGCCGCGGCTCGCATCAGCTGGCGGTCGGGCTCCTGTTCGGCCTCGGCACGCTGCTCGGCTTCACCGCCGGCCCGCTCCTGAACGCCTACGCCCAGGCCGAGCCGACCGCGCTCTACCAGGCGGCCGGGAGCACGGCGGTCTTCGTCGCCGGTCTCGGCGCCTACGGCTACGCGACGCGGCGCGACCTGAGCAGCTGGGCGCGGACCCTGTTCTGGGCGCTGCTCGCCCTGATCGGGTTCGGCCTGATCACGCTGTTCGTCTCGATCCCGGGCGGCAACGTCATCTACTCGCTGCTCGGGCTCGGCGTGTTCGGAGCGTTCACGATCTTCGACTTCAACCGGCTGCGGCGCTCGTCGATGGACGACTCGGTCCTGATCGCGGCGTCGATCTTCCTCGACGTGTTCAACGTCTTCCTGTTCATGCTCCAGCTCTTCGGCGGCGGCGGCCGCCGCTAGCCGCGGCCCGACCGCCGGAGCGCACCCCCGCCCCGGACGGCCGCGGCCGCGGTCACTGCGCCAGCCGCGCCTCCAGGGCCTCGAGCTGCTTGGCCAGCTCGTCCGGGAGCCGCTCGAACCTGGCGTAGTGCTCCTGGAACTGCGGGAGCTGGGCCCGCCACGCCTCCTCGTCGACCCGCAGCAGCTCGGCCAGGTCCTCGGCCGGGATGTCGAGCCCCGAGGTGTCGAGGGACCCGTCGGCCGGGAGCCGCCCGATCGCCGTGTCGAGCGCCTCGGCCTCGCCCTCGAGGCGGCGGAAGATCCAGGCCAGGACGCGGCTGTTCTCCCCGAACCCCGGCCAGAGGAAGTGGCCGTCGGCCGCCTTGCGGAACCAGTTGACGTAGTAGATCTTCGGCAGCTTCTCCGGATCCGCCTGCCCGCCGACCTTGAGCCAGTGGGCCATGTAGTCGGCCATGTTGTAGCCGCAGAACGGGAGCATGGCGAACGGGTCGAAGCGGAGCTTGCCGACCGTCCCGGCCGCCGCCGCGGTCATCTCCGAGGACATCGTCGACCCGAGGAAGACGCCGTGCTCCCAGTCGAAGGACTCGGTGACCAGCGGCACCACCCCGGCCCGCCGGCCGCCGAAGAGCATCGCGTCGATCGGCACCCCGGCCGGGTCCTCCCACTCCGGGGCGATCGCCGGGTCCTGGGCGGCGGGGGTGGCGAAGCGGGCGTTCGGGTGGGCGGCGGTCGTCGTCGACTCGGGCGTCCAGTCCTGGCCGTGCCAGTCGATCAGGTGGTCGGGCTTCGCGTCGGTCATCCCCTCCCACCAGACGTCGCCGTCGTCGGTCTTGGCGCAGTTGGTGAACACCGTGTTCTCGGCGATCGTGCGCATCGCGTTGTAGTTGGTGTGGTCGCTCGTGCCCGGGGCCACGCCGAAGAACCCGGCCTCGGGGTTGATCGCGTAGAGGCGGCCGTCCTCGCCGAACTTCATCCAGGCGATGTCGTCGCCGATCGTCTCGACGGTCCAGCCGTCGACCGTCGGGATCAGCATCGCGAGGTTGGTCTTCCCGCAGGCCGACGGGAACGCGGCCGCGATGTACTTGACCCCCCCCTCCGGGGAGGTGAGCTTGAGGATCAGCATGTGCTCGGCCAGCCAGCCCTCGTCCCGGGCCATGACCGAGGCGATCCGCAGGGCGAAGCACTTCTTCCCGAGCAGGGCGTTCCCCCCGTAGCCCGACCCGAAGGACCAGATCTCCCGGGTCTCGGGGAAGTGGACGATGTACTTGTTGTCGGCGTTGCACGGCCAGGCGACGTCCTCGACGCCGTCGCCCAGGGGCATCCCGACCGAGTGGACGCAGGGGACGAACTCTCCGTCGTCGCCGAGCACGTCGAGGGCCGGCTGGCCCATCCGCGTCATCACGCGCATGCTGGCCACGACGTAGGGCGAGTCGGTCAGCTCGACGCCGACGTGGGCGATCGGCGAGCCGACCGGACCCATGGAGAAGGGCACGACGTACATCGTGCGACCCGCCATGCAGCCGGTGAAGAGGCCGTCCAGGACGCCGCGCATCTCCTCGGCCGCGCGCCAGTTGTTCGTCGGGCCGGCCTCCCGCTCCTCGGCCGAGCAGATGAAGGTGCGGTCCTCGACCCGGGCGACGTCGGCCGGGTCGGAGAGGGCGAGGAACGAGTTCGGGCGCCTTTCGTCGTTGAGCCGCTCGAACGTCCCGGAGTCGAGCAGCGTCTGGCAGAGGCTCTCGTACTCGGCGTCCGAGCCATCGCACCAGTGGATCTGGGCGGGCTGGGTCAACTCGGCGATTTCGGCAACCCAAGCGAGCAGGCGCTCGTGCTTGGTCGGTGCGGTCGTCTCGATCACGGCGGCGATAACTCCTCGATCAGTTGCGGGCCGGGACTTACTCTACGCGGCTTGGGGCGCGGTGCCGGGGGTGCGGCGGGGGACGAGCACGAGGCGCTTGAACTCGGCCACCAGGACGCCGTCCTGGTTGAGCACGCGCGTGTGGACGCGGACGGTCCCCCGGTCGGGCTTCGTCTTCGACTCGCGCTTCTCGAGCACCTCGGATTCGCAGAACAGCGTGTCGCCGTGGAAGACCGGCGCCGGGTGGCGGAGCTCGTCGGTGGCCAGGTTGGCGATCGCCTTCCCGCTCACGTCGGAGACGGACATGCCGAGGGCGAGCGAGTAGACGAGCGGACCGACGACGACGTTCCGTCGCTGCTGGGAGGCGGCGGCGTAGACGTCGTTGAGATGGAGCGGATGGTGGTTCATGGTGATCAGGCAGAAGAGGTGGTCATCCGACTCGGTGACCGTCTTGGCCGGCCAGTGCTTGTAGACGGCGCCGACCTCGAACTCCTCGAGGTAGCGCCCGTAGGGATGGGCCCCGCTCGCCTCGCGGGCCGCTTGGCCGGTCTCGACTTCGCTCATGGTTCCTCCTCCTCGTGGGCTCGCGGTCGGCGGGCCGAAGACGTCAATCGAGCGCTGCGGTCGACCGGTGGGCACCGGGCGCGGAGGCTCGGCGGGGCCGACGGGGTCGGGCGTGCAGGCCGGGCAGAGCATATCGGCAGCGACTATCTTGGGAACGTGAAGGCACGCGCGCCGTTCAGCGTCGTGATCGCCGACGACCACGCGGTCGTGCGCCAGGGGCTGCGGCTCCTGCTCGAGACCGAGCCCGACCTGGCCGTGGTCGGCGAGGCCGGCGACCTCGAGGAGACCGAGCGCCTCCTCGGCGAGCTGGCGGCCGACATCCTCCTGCTCGACCTGCACATGGGGCGCGAGCTGAGCCTCGGCTGGCTCGGGCGCCTGCGGGAAGCGTCCCCGCGGACGGCGGTGGTGATCCTCACCATGCAGGACGATCCGGCCTTCGCCCGCCAGGCGCTCGCCGGCGGGGCGAGCGGCTACGTGCTCAAGGAGACCTCGCGGGCCGAGCTCGCCCGGGCGATCCGGACGGTGGCCCGGGGCGGGACCTACCTCGACCCCGCGGTCGGCGTCGGCGCGCTCTCCGGCCGGGGGCCGGCGCCGCTGACCGCGCGGGAGACCGAGGTCCTGCGCCTGATCGCGCTCGGGCACACGAACTCGGAGATCGCCCGGCTCCTCTTCCTCAGCGTGCGGACGGTGGAGACCCATCGGGCGAACCTCCAGCGCAAGCTGGCCGTGACCGGGCGACCCGAGCTCGTCCGCTACGCGCTGAGCCGCGGGGTCATCCACCCGTGAGCGCCCGCGCCCGGCAACTCGCGGCCCTGGCGGTCGAGCGGCGGGTGCTCAAGGATCTCGAGGCCGCGCAGGCGGCGCCGGCCCGCGCCCGGCGACCGGCGATCCTCGCCGCCGCGGCCGTCCTCTTCGGGCTCGCCTTCGCCGCCCGCCTGGCGGTCAACGACCCGAGCGCCCTGATCGCCAACTTCTACACCGTCCCGATCGCCCTGGTGGCGATCGAGTTCGGCCTCCGGGCCGGTCTCGCCGCGGCGGCCTTCGCCTTCGCGCTCGTCGTCGTCTGGGGCGCCGTCGCCGCCGTGCACGTCGGGGCGCTCGGCTACGTCTCGCGCGCGGCGGTGTTCCTCCTGATCGGCGGCCTGGTCGGCCACAGCGCCCAGCGGATGCGCCAGGACCTGGCCGCTCGCCGCCGCGCCCAGCGCCAGCTGACCGGGTACGCCGACGAGCTCGAGCGCTCGAACGAGGACCTCGCCCAGAGCAACGGCCGCCTCGAGGCGTTCGCCCGGATCGCCCGGACCCTCGGGGGCGAGACCGACCTCGAGCGGGTGCTCCTCCTCATCCTCGAGCAGGGCCGGGAGATCGTCGGCGCGCGGGAGCTCCTCGTCTGCGTGCCCGACGCCGGCGGGCTCGCGGTCGTGGCGGGGAGCGCCCTCGCCGGCCGGACGCCGGCGCGCCTGCCCCGGGGCGACTCGCTGGTCGGCCAGGTGTTCGACAGCGGACGGGCCCGGTCGGTCACCGCCGCCGACCAGGCGGGAGAACTCGAGCGTCTGAGCCCCGGCGCCCGGGCGGCGATCCTCGTGCCGCTGAGCTTCCGCGGCGAGACGCTCGGCGTGCTCGCCGGGATCGACCGCGCCGACGGACGCCCGTTCGACGCCGAGGACGAGCAGCTCCTCCAGTCGGTGGCGGCCAGCGCGGCCACGGCGGTGGCCACGGCGCGGACGGTCGCCGCCGACCGGCTGCGCCTGTCGATCGAGGCGGCCGAGGAGGCCCGTGGACGCTGGGCGCGCGAGCTCCACGACGAGACCCTCCAGGGCCTGAGCGGGGTCCGCATGGTCCTCTCCTCGGCCATCGACCAGGACGACACCGGCGCCCTGCGCCGGGCGGCGGCGAGCGCGGACGACCACCTCGGCGCCGAGCTGCGGCGGCTGCGCGACCTGATCGCCGAGCTGCGCCCGGCCGCCCTCGACGACCTCGGGCTGCGTCCGGCGCTCGAGACCCTGGCCGAGCGCCAGGCGGCGGCCGGCGGCTTCACCGTCTCGGCGGAGATCGCCCTGGCCCCGGGCGAGCGCCTTCCCCGGGACACCGAGAGCACGATCTACCGGGTGGTCCAGGAGGCGCTGACCAACGCGACCAAGCACGCCGGGGCGACCCACGTGGCGGTCCGGGTCAGCGGCGGGTCCGACGAGATCGAGATCTGCGTCGAGGACGACGGCTGCGGCTTCGACCCGGCCCGCGCCGGCGGCGGCTTCGGCCTGACCGGCATGCGCGAGCGGGCGATGCTGGCCGGCGGGCGCCTGTCGATCCAGTCGGAGCCCGGCCGGCGGACGGCGGTGACCGCCGTGCTCCCGGCCACCCGCTCGGCGTCCGGTGTCGTCACACCCCGCGCGCCGACCGCCGGGGTGTAACTTGCGGGCCATGGCGAGGTCGAGTCGAACGGAGCTGATTCGGCTGCTCACCGTCGCCGCCGAGCTCGAGCACTCGCTCTGCTGCCAGTACCTGTTCGCCGCCTTCTCGCTCAAGCACGACACATCCGAGGGGGTGACCGACGACCAGCTCAACAGCATCGTCGACTGGGAGCGCATGATCCTCTCGGTGGCCCGCGAGGAGATGGCGCACCTGGGCATCGTGCTCAACCTCCTGACCGCGCTCGGCGGCGCTCCGGAGTTCGACCACCCGCCCTTCCCCTACCCGACCCTCCTCTACGGCCACCGGATGGCCCTCGAGCGGTTCTCGGTGGCCACCCTCCAGAAGTTCGTCTGCTTCGAGCGCCCCCGCGACATCGAGCCGGCGGACGCGTTCTGCGCCACCCCGCCGCCCGCCGCGCACCCGTCGGAGGACTTCGCCACCGTCGACGAGCTCTACGACCAGATCCGGACGCTGCTCGTCGAGCTCGACGCCCAGCCGGCCGAGCTCTTCGTCGGGCCGGCGTGCGCGCAGGTCGGCGGGCAGTCGCTCGGTACCGACTTCGCCCGCCTCGGGGCGATGGGCGGGGGCTACGACATCTTCATGCTCGAGATCTTCGACCTGGCGAGCGCGCTCGCGGCGATCGAGCGCGTGATCGAGGACGGGGAGGGCGCGCCGGAGATTCGGGAGGTCGACCACTACCACCGCTTCCTGGGCGTCCTCGAGGCCGTCGAGGCCGCCGACCCTCCGTTCGAGGCCGCGCGTCCCGTCGTCTCGACCCCGGTCCTCGACCAGCCGATCGGCCGGGCCCCCGGGACGGTCGTCACCGAGCCGCTCGCCCGGGCGGTCATGGGCCTCTTCGACGACGCCTACCGCGTGATGCTGATGGCGCTCACCCGCCTGTTCGCCCACACCGACGAGACCGAGGACGACCTCGCCGTGCTCCGCTCGGTCGCCTTCTTCCCGCTCATGACGATGGCCATCCGCCCGCTCGCCGAGGTGCTGACCGCGATGCCGGCGCACGCGCCGGACGACGGCACGCGGGCCGGCCCGTCCTTCGACGCCGGCGGTCCGATCGCCTTCCTCCCCCACCGGGCGGCGGCGTGGACGGTGCTCGAGGAGGAGCTGCGCGAGGTCGCCGACCGGGCCGCCCAGGTGGCCGGGATGGCGGGGGCGCCACCGCGGATGGCCTACATCGCCGGGTCGCTCGACCTCACGGCCCGGCGCTTCGCCGCCGGGATGGGAATCGCGGCCCAGCCATGATGACGCTCGTCTTCGAGGGCTGGTGGCAGTGCCGCTTCGCCACCGACCCGGATCCGACCGATGACCCGCGCGGGGTCAGCGGGCCGACGTTCACGGTCGCCGGCGAGCCGCCGTTCGACCGGGTGGTCCGCTTCCAGCACCCGGTCGCCCCGCGCTATCCCCACGAGCACGACATCGGCGTGAGCGTGCGCGAGGTCCGGATCGCGGGCGAGGCGGTGCCCGGGCACGCGCTCGTCGGGGCCGCCGTCGACCTCCTCGGCGGGCCGGAGTTCAGGCAGCGCAACCTGATCTACGTAACCGAGCCGTTCGTGGTGATCGTCGATCCGTTCGAGCTGTCGGTCGAGGGGTCGGGGATCGTCCTCCGCCGCGCCGCCCTCTGGGACGTCACCCGGCCCCACGCCACCTACGACGACGTGTTCCTCGAGGCGGCGGTCGTCAGGCCGCGGGTGAACCGGATCGAGGTCCAGTCGGCCACGGTGGCCGAGGCGACCGGGGCGATGGACTACGACGGCGTCCGGGCCCGGCGGCGGCGTGACCTCGAGGCGCAGCTGGAGCGGACGACCGACCCGACGACCCGGACCGCGCTGGCCAAGCGCATCACCGCCATCCGCAACGACGCCGTGCTCGAGGGCGCTCACCTGGCGGCGACGCAGTTCATGGGCATGCGCGCGAGCTACGAGTTCCCGCTCAACGGCGAGCCCCGGGTCGAGGACGCCGCCGGCGGGCTCGGGGGCGTGGTGGGCACGTCGCAGCTCTGGCGGGTCGGCTTCTGGCTCGGGGGCTACGACGTCGACTCGCTTTGCGGGTACGCGCGGGGCGAGCTCGAGGTGCCGTTCCACCCGGGATGAGCCCGGCGCGCGAGCTCGTGCCCCGGTTCCTGCTCGAGCGCATGGCCGAGGGCGAGTACCGCGGGGCCGTCGAGGCGGCGGCGGTGTACGTCGACCTCGTGGGCTTCACCCCGATGACCGACGCCCTCGCCCGCCACGGCGCCCACGGCGCCGAGGTGCTGGCCGACATCGTGCAGGCGGCGTGCGTGCCGATCGTCGAGGCGGTCCACGGCCGGGGCGGGTTCGTGGCCACCTTCGCCGGCGACGCGGCGATGGCCCTCTTCCCGGGCGACGCGACCGGCGCCGGCGCGCTCGCGGCCGCCGAGGCGATCGCCGCGGCCGTCCGGGCGATCGGCCACCGGGCGACGCCCTACGGGACGTTCTCGATCGCGGCCAAGGTCGGCGTCGGCGCCGGGGAGGCCGAATGGGAGATCCTCCGCGCCCCCGACGGGCGCCGGCAGAGCTTCCTCTTCCGGGGCACGGCCCCGGCTCGCGCCGTCGAGGCCGAGCTCGGGGCGAAGCCCGGCGAGCTCGTCGTCCACCCGTCGGCCGCGCGGGGCCCGGCGCCGGCCCCGGCGCCCCTCCTCGTCCCGCCCGAGCCCCATCCGCTGGCCGCGGGCTTCCTCCCCCGCGACGTGCTCGAGTGGACGGGCCCCGGGGAGTTCCGTCCGATCGTGGCCCTCTTCGTCGGCGTTCCGGCCGCCCACCTGGGCGCCGTGGTCGACGACGTGTTCTCCCTCCAGGAGCGCTACGGCGGGCGCCTGCTCCCGGTCGAGGTGGGCGACAAGGGCTGCGTGCTGATGCTCGTCTGGGGCGCCCCGGTCGGCTACGAGGGCGACGCCGACCGGGCGGTCGGGCTGGCGCTCGACCTGCGGCGGCGCCACCCCGAGATCCGCGCCGGCGCGGCCCAGGGCATCGCCTTCGCCGGCTTCGTGGGCGCGGCGGTCCGGGAGGAGTACGCGGTCTACGGCTCCCAGGTCGTCCTCGCCGCGCGGCTGATGGGTGCCGGCGGCCCGGGCGACCTGCTCATCTCCCCGGCGCTCGCCGACCGGGTCCGCGGCCGCTACGCGCTGCGCGCGGCGGGCACCCACCGATTGAAGGGCATCGCCCGGCCGGTCGCCGTCCACGCGGTGGTCGAGGGGGCGGCGCCGGCCGCCGCCGGGCGCGGGTTCGTCGGCCGCGAGGTCGAGCTCGCCGCGCTCGCCGGCTTCCTCGCCGCCTTCGGTCAGGGCGCGTCGCCCGGCTCGGCGGTGGTCGCCGGGGAGGCGGGGATCGGCAAGAGCACCGTGGTGGCCGAGGCGCGGCGCCGCTTCGCGGCCTCGGGTCGCGGGCGCTGGCTGACCACGGCGGCCGACCCCGTCTGGCGCGGGGCGCTCCAGCCGCTGCGCCGGCTCGCCGCCGCCCTGCTCGAGCAGTCGCCGCGCGCGGACCGGGCGACCAACCTGGCGCGCTTCGAGGCCGCGGTGGCCGACCTCGTCTCCGACGAGCACCGGACCTTCCTCGGCGCCCTCGTCGACCTCCAGTGGCCGGGCTCGGCCTGGGAGCGAGCCGATCCGGCGGCGCGGCTCCGGGGCACGCTCGAGGCGCTCGTCGCGCTGCTCGGCGCCCTGGGCGACCCCGGCCTCGTCCTCCAGCTCGACGACGTGCACTGGGCGGACCTCGAGACGCTCGCGTTCCTGCCCGAGCTCCTCCGGGCGCTCGCCGACCCGCCCTCGTTCGCCCTGGTGGCGACCTCGCGCCCAATCGACGGCGGCGTCCTCGGCTCGGCGACGCCGACGCTCGCGCTCACCCTCGGTCCGCTCGGCGAGACGGACCTCGGGGGGCTCGCCGCCGCGCTGGTGGGCGAGCCGCTCGCGCCCGGGACGGTCGCCTGGCTCGGCGCCCGCAGCGGGGGCAACCCGTTCTTCGCCGAGCAGACGGTTCTCTACCTGCGCGAGCGCGGCCTCCTGGACCCGTCGCCGGAGGGGCTCGTCGCGGTGGCCGCCGACGCGGCGCTGCCGCCGACCGTGGGCGAGGTCGTCGTCGCCCGCCTCGACGGCCTGCCGGCCGACGTGCGCCGGGTGGTGAAGTCGGCGGCCGTGCTCGGCGGACGCGCCGACCTGCGCGAGCTCGATCGGGTGCTGGAGCTCGACGGCGCCCGGCCGGGGCTCGCGGCGGCGGTGGCGGCGACCGGCGTCCCGGGCGTCCTGACCGACGACGGGATCGCGCTCGAGTTCTCGCACTCGCTCGTCCGCGACGCCGCCTACGGGACCCTGCTCGTCGCCACCCGGCGGGCCCTGCACGCCGCGGCGGCCCAGGCGATCGAGGAGCTCCACGCCGACCAGCTCGGCCCGCATCTGCATCGGCTGGCCCGCCACCACGCGGAGGCCGGGGCCGCGGCCCGGGCGCTGGCCTGCGAGCGCGAGGCGGCCGACCACGCGCTCGGCCTCGGCGCCTACCGGGAGGCCGGCGAGTATGCCCAGGCGGGACTCGCGCTCGTCGCGGGCGTGGCCGACGGACCCGAGCGCGTCCGCCAGGAGCTCGGCCTGTGGCTCGCGCTCGGCGCCGCGCGGATCGTCACCCACGGCCAGGCGGCGCCCGAGGCCAAGGCGGCCTACGACCGAGCCGCCGCGCTGAGCGGAGAGGCCGGGGCCACCCGCGAGGGCTTCCGGGCCCTGTTCGGCCTGCGGACGTTCTACCTCTTCGCCGGCGACCATGCGACCTCGCTCGCCATGGCCGAGCGGTCGCTGCCGGTCGCCGAGGCGATCGGCGACGAGGACCTCCTCGGGCAGGCGCACCTGATGGTGGGCAACGCCCGCTTCTGGGTCGGCGATCTCGCCGCCGCCGAGCGGCATCTCGCCGCGCTCGCCGGCCACCTGAGCGACGACGGCCACACCGACCACGTCAGCGCCTTCGCCCAGGACCCCCGCTTCACCGCCCTGTTCCCGGCGGCCCTGTCGCGGGCGCTGGGCGGGGACGCCGCCGGGGCGCTCGCCCTGGCCGAGCGGGGCCTCGTGGCGGCTCGCGCGGTCGGGCACCGGTTCAGCGTCGCGGTGGTGCTCCAGGTCCTCGGCTTCCTCCATTGCCTCGCCGGACGCCCGGAGCTCGCCCTGGCCGCCGGGGAGGAGCTCGTCGCGCTCGCCCGGGAGGAGGGCTTCCCGGTCTACGTGGCGATCGGCTCGCTGATCGTCGGGTGGGCACAGGCGCGGCTCGGCGACGTCGACGCCGGCCTCGATCTGGTCACCACCACGGCGGCGCGGATGCGCGCCGGGGGGATGAAGCTGGCCGGCACCTTGATCGGGGCCCTGGTGGCCGACGCCCACCTGTCCGCCGGGCGGTCCCGGGCGGGGCTGGAGGCGGTCGAGGCGGCCCTGGCCGACGCGCACGATCGCCGGGAGCTAGCGTTCGTCCCCACGCTCGAGCGCCTGCGCGCGGCGCTGGCGCGCCAGACCGAGTCCGCGAGAGGAGACCTGAGCGCATGACCGACCCGACCCCGCCCGAGCGAACGCTCTCGGAGGTGGACCTGGAGGACATCGTCAACGGCGCGTGCCTGTACGGGGCGGGGGGCGGCGGTCCGTGGAGCCTCGGGATGACGCTGGTCGAGGAGATCGTCGCGTCCGGGCAGCCGGTCGTCCTCGCCCATCCGGCGAGCATGGCCGCCGGGTCGACGGCGTGCGTCTCGGCCGGCGTCGGGTCGCCCGAGGCGGCGGCGAGTGGATTCCCGTACTTCGTGGCCAGCCGGGCGTTCGACGCACTCAGCGCCCTCCAGGACACCCCGTTCTCGTATGTCCTCCCGCCGGAGCTCGGCGCGACCAACTCGATCGTGCCGATGACCGTCGCGGCCGCCCGCGGCGTCCGGGTCCTCGACGCGGCCGGGTCGCCGCGCGCCGTCCCCGAGCTCGAGCAGTCGACCTTCGCGGCGGCCGGCGCGCCGGTCGGGACCGTCGTGCTCGCCAACTCGGCGCAGCGCGTCTACTTCGACGGCCACGACCCGGCGGGCACCGACCGGACGATGCGCCAGATCATCTCGAGCGGGGCGTTCAGCGAGGATGCCGGCGCGGCGCTCTGGGCGATGGACGCGGCCACGGTGGCCCGGGCGGCGATGGCGGGGACGACGACGCGGGCGCGCGCGCTCGGGGCGGCGCTCCGGGCGGCGTGCGCGGCGGGCGACGACCCGGTCGCCGCGGTCACCCAGCTCCTCGGGGGCCGGGTCCTCGCCCGCGGGCACATCGTCTCCTCGACCGAGCAGACGGCCGGCGGGTTCGACGTCGGCGTGCTGACCGTGGAGACGAACGACGGGGCGAGGATGCGGATCGTCAACCAGAACGAGAACATGCTCGCCTGGCCCGAGGGCTCGACCCATCCGGTGGCCCTGGCCCCGGACCTCGTCTGCTGCATGACCCTCGCCGGGCAGCCGTTCTCGAACGCCGACCTGAAGCTCGTCCACGGGGAGGACGTCGCCGTGATCGGCGCCCCCGTCGATCCGGTCTACCGCCAGCCCGCCATCGTCAAGGCGTTCATGCCCGTCCTGCGCGCCGCCGGCTACGGCGGCCCGTACGTACCGATCGACGAGCTGTGGGGCTAGCGGACGCGTCCACTAGGAGACCCGGCGCAGGCGCGGCTCCGCCGCCTTGAGCGCCTCGGCGAGCCGGGCGAGCTGGTCGGCGAAGGATGGGGCTCCGGGCCCGAGATCGTCGTGGGCGATGCGCTCGAGGCACGCGATCGCCCGGGTCAGGCCGCCGTCGACGGACTCGCCGGGCGGGATCGGCACGATCACGGCGACCGGAGCCCCGTGCTTGGTCACGACGGTCGGCTGGCCGCTCCCGGTGACCTCGGCGAGGACGCTGCTGACGTTCCGGGCGAGCTCCCGAACGCCCACGGTGCTCACGGGGAGAGGCTCGGCGAGCGGCGCCGCCCGGGCCGCGTCGAGGGAGCCATCCTCGGCGGCCGGTCCCCGACCGATCTCGCCCATCCGCATGCTGGCGCTCCTTTGTCCGGTTCACCGCGGGAGCCGGGTTCAGCCCGCTGAGCGGTTCCCGCTCCGAAGGCGCGCCTGGTGTCTACGCGTGTGCCCCGGGGTCCGCGTTGCGCGGCCACCCGGCCACCCGCTCCGATCCGAGCCCTGCCTGGCACCGGACGGCGATTCGCTTTCGCTCCCGGCACCCAACAGCCTAGCGTAACCCGGGATTGACGTCTGGCGGGCGAGCGGGCCCCGCGCCAGGGCCGCCCGCTCCCGCCGGGCGGCCCGTTCGCGGTCACCGGGCGGTCAGTCGTCGGCCCCGCGATCGGCGCCGGCCAGGAACGCCGCCGCCTGGCCGCCGCCGGCCAGCGACCAGCCGAACCGCGTGACCTCCCCCCGGGGGGCCAGGGCGCCCGGCCGGGTGCCCCGGCGGACGAAGAGGACGGGCGCCGGGGCGGCCTTGGCGATCTCCGCCCGCGTCGGTCCGAGCCCCTCCTTGCGCCAGCGGTCCGAGAGCCCGACCACGAGCAGGCCGGCGCCCCGGGCGGCGGCGAGGATCCCGTCGCGCCCACCCTCGACGAGCAGCGGCTCGGTCGCCACCCCGGCGAACTGCTGGGCGAGCAGGCCGGCGTCGGCGAGCATCCGCGTGACCGCCGGGCCCTCGTCGGTCCGGCCGGCCGCGCCCAGGAGCCGCAGCGGGGCCCCGGTCTGGGCCGCCAGCCAGGAGCCGAGCTCGAGCGCCGACCAGTCGTGCTCGGCGCCCCCGAAGGGGACGAGGATCGGGGCGTGCGGGCCGAGGGCGATCGGCTGGTCCTCGCGGGCCACGAGGACCGACACGTCGCACGGCGCGCTGCGCAGGAGGTCGGTGACCTCGCCGAGGGGCACCCCGTCGCCGAGCAGCGGCCGGCGACCCTCGACCAGGACCAGGTCGATCGGCTCCTGTCCGACGATGTGGCCGAGATCCTGACCCGGGCTGCTCGAGCGCAGGACGACGGCGCGGGCGGCGATCCCCTCCTCGATCAGCCGCCGGCGCTCCGCGTTGACCGCCGCCGTCGCCCGGGCGAGCGCGGCGTTCTCCGTCTGGAGCCCACCGCGGACGCCGGCCCCCCGGGGCGGGGCGACGAGGCGGACGAGGATCAGCTCGCGCGGGGGCTGCGACCGGGCGAGCGGCTCGGCCAGGGCGAGCAGCTGCGGCAGGGCGGCGTCGGTCTGCGGGGCGACGAGGATCGAGTGCTCGGGCACGACGAGCCCGGGGAACTCGGCGGTCAGCCGGGCCCGGGCGGCGGCGAACTCGTCCTCGATCTTCAGGCCGAAGGTGTTCTCCCGGTCGAGCAGCCGCAGCAGCGGGCCGGCCATCAGCGTGGTGACCAGGGCCATGAGGACGAGCGCGGCGAACAGGGCGTTCGAGATCGCCCCCCGCTCGAGGGCCAGGTTGAGGACGATCAGCTCGGTCAGCCCCCGCGTGTTCATCAGCGTCCCGATGACCGCCGACGCCCGCCAGTCGAACCCGCTGACGCGGGCGGCGATGGCCGCGCCGGCCAGCTTGCCGACGATGGCCGCCGCGATCAGGCCCCCGGTGATCAGCCAGAGGATCGGACGGTTCAGGAGGCCGACGTTCGTCTTCAGCCCGGTGTAGACGAAGAACATCGGGAGCAGCAGGATGACGACGAAGTCCTCGACTCGCCGGGTCACCTCCTCGGTCAGACGAGCGTTGCGGGGCATGACCATGCCCATGACGAAGCCGCCGAAGATGACGGCGATGTTGATCTCCTCGGTCACGTAGGCCGAGAGGAGCACGCCGGCGAAGATCGCCATGATCCAGCCGCCGGGGATCCGCCCGACCTCGTCGAAGGCGCTCGACAGGCGGGCGAGGATCGGCCGGACGGCGAACGCCATGACCAGGACGAAGGCGATCGCCTCGCCGATCGTCTTGGCCACCGCCCCGAAGGAGCCGGCGACGGCGACGGTGGTGGCCAGGGCGATGAGGAACCAGGCGGTGACGTCGTCGATCGCCGCGCACCCGAGGGCCAGGGCGCCCACCGGACGCCGGAGCATCCGCCGCTCGGCGAGGATCCGGGCGAGGACCGGGAAGGCGGTGATCGACATGGCGACGCCCATGAACAGGGCGAAGGCGACGAACTTCTTGTTCGGGCCGACCAGCGTGTAGAGGGGCAGCGCCGCGGCGATGCCCAGCATCATCGGCAGGGCGATGCTCGCGTTCGAGATCGCCGCCGCCTGGACGACCCGGCCCTTGAGCTGCGAGCGGTCGAGCTCGAGCCCGATCAGGAACATGTAGAAGATCAGGCCGAGGTTGGCCACCACCCCGAAGGCGGGGAGGATGTCGCTCGGGAAGAGGTTGCTCTGGAGGGTCGGCGAGATCGCGCCGAGCAGCGACGGGCCGAGGCAGATCCCGGCGATGACCTCGCCCATGACCCGCGGCTGGCCGACCTTGACGGCCAGGACGCCGAACAGGCGGGCGGCGACGATGACGATCATCACCGCGAGGAAGAAGGCCGCGACCAGCTTGCTGAACTCGCTCCGCTGCTTGACGGCGGTGAACTTCTCCCCCGCCGGCGAGAGGCCCGAGGGCGTGGTGAGGAGCGGCTTGGCCCCGGGCGCGACGACGGCCGCGACCGGCGTGGCCGCGTCGAGCGGGATGATCGTCACGTTGTTGAGGTTGAGGTCGACGGCTGCCGCCCGCAGCCGCGCGTGGCCCCCCCGCGCGCAGGTCACGTCGCCGCCGACGGCGCCGGTCGCCTTGGCGTAGGCCACCGTCCCCAGGCGCTGCCCCTTGGCGCTCAGGCGATAGCGCTGGCCGCCCCCGGCCAGGTCGAAGCTCCCGCCGAAGCAGGTCGAGCGCGGCGAGAGCTTGTAGGTCCCGGCCAGCGCGCTCGGTATCCGCGGGAGCGGCGTCCCCGGATCGGGCGCGTCGCGCTTGAGGCTGGCGCTGAGCGCGCCGCCGCCCAGGCGGCCGGAGATCGTCCCCTTGAGGCCGGGCACGGCGACGCCGTCGAGCGCGAGGCGGCGGCCGTTCACGCACCCCACGGTCCCGGTCAGCCGGTGGCCGCCGCCGGGCAGCGTCTGGGGATGGAGGCGCAGCTTGCCGCCGAGCGTCTTCTGGAGGTTGCTCAGGTTGACGAACTGGCCGGACTGCTGGAGGTCGAACTGCGGGCCCGAGGCCACCGGCTGGGCCGGGGCGGTCGCCGGGAGCGGCGCCCCGGCCGGCGCGACCGGCGTCTTTCCGAGGCACGGGTTCGGGCCGTTGACGTCGTAGCCGCCGGCGATCGACGGCTGGGCCTTCTCCCCGGTGCCGCGGTCGATGACGTAGACGGTCACCGCGGCGGTGACCAGGGCGAGCACCGCGTAGAAGACGGCCAGCCGTCCGGTCACGCCCCGTCCGCCGCCCGCCGCTTCGCCCGCTTCCATGTCGCCCCCGTTCGCTTACCGGCGCCCTGGCTCCCCGCGGTCACCGTAGCTCGCCGCTCACCCGCCCGGCAATCGGGGGGGACCCGCAGAGCACCTCCGTAGAAGTCCGCAGCGTCCCTAGCAGGGGAGCGCCGGCCCCAGCGGGCAGGCGACGGCCGCGAGCGCCCGCGCGGTGCCGAGCGGACAGGCGAGGAGCGGACCGCACGGCGGCCGCGGCCGCGGGCAGGGCGGGCAGACCGGCGGCGGCGGCGGCGCGGGCGTCGGCGCCGGCGCGGGCGTCGGCGCCGGCGTCACCGGGACGGCGCAGAGGGCGTTCGGCGGGCAGCAGCCGGCGACCAGGCTCGTCCCGCAGCCGCTCACCGCGCGGGCGAACGCCGGGTCGGACGGCAGCCCGCAGACCAGGTCGAAGGCCTGGGCGACGGCGTCGGCGGCGCCGAAGCCGGGCAGCGCGGGGCCGGCACGGAGGAGCGCCCGCAGGTCGCCCGCGGCGAGCGCCCGGCGCGACCCGGCCGGCCCGCAGACGGCCGGCGGAGCGCTGCCGGCGCCGACCGGGCGGGGGAGCGGGTTGGCGGCCTGGCGCAGGACGGCCGCCCCGAGCGGGCGGGCGGCCGTGACGCCGAGCCCGATGCTCCGGCGATCCGGGGCGAGGGAGCCCCGCGGGCGGCGGTTGACCGCGAGCACGAGGGCCCGTGGCCCGCCGGCGACCGGCCGGCGGACGAGCGCCCCGGCGACGAAGTAGAGGCCCGGCGCCTGGCGCACGCGCAGGCGCCGCGGTCGACCGGTGCCGGCCTGGAAGCCGACGGCGGCGAGCGTCAGGTTGAACTGGGCCGGCGCGGTCAGCGCGACGGTCGACGTCCGGGTCGCCGCCGGCGCCGCGGCGCCGGGTACGGCCCCGAGCACGAGGGCGAGGGCCGCCGCCGAGGCGATCGACGCCGGCCGGCGCAGATGGCGCATGCCCGGGTCTTACCACAACCTCAGCCGCCCGCCAAGCCGGGCTCGGCGCACGTCAGGCGACTCGCTACGGTTCACCCCGACCGCCCGCCCGCCCGCGCCGATTGGAGAACCGCCTTGCGCAACCCCCGCGCCTTCCTCGCCCCCCTGGCCCTCGGCGCGCCCGAGCCGGTCCGCGAGATCCCGATCAAGCCGTCGCGGATGATCCACTTCTTCGACCCGAGCAACGAGAAGATGGCGGCCAAGCTGCCCGACATCGCCGGCCGCAGCGACATCGTCCTCGGCAACCTCGAGGACGGCGTCGCCGTCGAGCGCAAGGAGGCCGCCCGCGCCGGCCTCGTGCGCCTCGCCCGCGAGCACGACCTCGGCCACGGCGCCACCGCCCTCTGGACGCGGGTCAACTCGCTCGAGTCGCCGTGGGCGCTCGACGACATCACCACGCTCGTCGCCGAGATCGGCGACCGGCTCGAGGTGGTCATGGTCCCGAAGGTCGAAGGACCCTGGGACATCCACTACGTCGACCGCCTCCTGGCCCAGCTCGAGGCCCGGGCCGGCCTCGCGCGGCCGATCCTCATCCACGCGATCCTCGAGACGGCGCTCGGCGTGGCCAACCTCGAGGAGATCGCCGCCGCCAGCCCGCGGATGCAGGGGATGAGCCTCGGCCCGGCCGACCTCGCCGCCTCCCGGCGGATGAAGACGACCCGGGTCGGCGGCGGCCACCCCGGCTACCGCACGATCGCCGACCCCGACCCGGAGCACCCCGACGCCCCCCGGGCGAGCGCCCAACAGGATCTCTGGCACTACTCGATCGGACGGATGGTCGACGCCTGCACCGCCGTCGGCGCCCTCCCCTTCTACGGCCCGTTCGGCGACATCCGCGACGTGCTCGGCTGCGAGACCCAGTTCCGCGCGGCCTACCTGATGGGCTGCGTCGGCGCCTGGTCGCTCCATCCGGTCCAGATCGACATCGCCAAGCGGGTGTTCAGCCCCGACCCCGACGAGGTCCGCTTCGCCCGCAGGGTGCTCGAGGCGATCCCCGACGGGCGGGGCGTCCACATGATCGACGGAAAGATGCAGGACGACGCGACCTGGAAGCAGTGCAAGGTCATGGTCACCCTGGCCGACATGCTGGCCGAGAAGGATCCAGACCTCGCCGAGCGGTACGCCGGCTGAGGGCGGGGCCGCTCCGCAAAGACCGGCTCTGAACTGCGTGTCCATATAGTGTCGGCGAGATGAGGTTCTTCGAGTACGAGGCGCGCGAGATCGTCAAGCGCGCCGGGATTCCGGTGACGAAGTTCGGCTTCGCGACCACTCCGGAGGACGCCGCGGAGATCGCTCGGAGGATCGACGGCCCGACCGTGATCAAGTCGCAGGTCCTCACCGGCGGACGGATGAAGGCCGGGGGGATCCAGTTCGCCGACACCCCGGCCGAGGCCGCCGCCCACGCCCGCGACGTGCTCGCCCTCGAGATCGGCGGTCACCTGCCCCGCGGGGTGCTCGTCGACCCGCGGGCCGACGTCGCGCAGGAGTACTACGCCGGCGTCGTCTGGGACGGCGTGCGCAAGCAGCCGGTGATGCTGTTCAGCGACATGGGCGGCATCGACATCGAGGAGGTCGCCGCCGAGCATCCCGACCACGTCGGGCGCGGGCACTTCTCGAACCTCCTGCCGCTCTCCGACTGGCAGGCCAAGCAGGTGATCGCCTCGGTCGGGGTCACCGGCCGGCGCCTGAACCGGCTGACGCCGATCCTCGCCCGGCTGGCCCGGCTGTTCGTCGAGTACGACATGACGCTCGCCGAGATCAACCCGATCGGCGAGCTCGAGGACGGGACGTTCGTCGCCCTCGACGCCCACATGGACATGGAGAACGAGGCCCGCCCCCGCCAGCACGCACTCCTCGCCGAGCTCGGCGTCGGCGCCGAGGAGACCCGCCAGGCGCGTGAGCCGACGCCGTTCGAGCTCGCCGGCGAGGCGGTCGACGCCCAGGACCACCGGGGGGTGGCCGGCAACGTGACCGAGTTCGACGGCAACCTCGGGCTGGTGATCGGCGCCGGCGGCGGGTCGCTGACCCTGTTCGACGCCGTCCGCGCCCACGGCGGCCGGCCGGCCAACTACTGCGAGATCGGCGGCAACCCGTCGGTGGCCAAGGCCTGCGGCCTGGCCAAGCTCGTCCTGTCGAAGCCCGGGGTCGAGCGGATCGCCGTGATGATGTCGATCGTCTCCAACACCCGGGTCGACATCGTCGCCCGCGGGGTGATCAAGGCGTGCATCGAGCTCGGCTACGACCCGGCCGAGAAGATCGCCATCTTCCGCATCCCCGGCGCCTGGGAGGACGAGGGCTTCAAGATCCTCGAGAAGTACGGGATCGAGTACGCCGACCGGTCGGTCTCGATGCACGAGGCCGCCCGCCGGGCGGTCGAGAAGATCGGCGACGGGGCGAGCGCATGAGCATCCTGGTCGACGCCGGCACCACCTTCATCGTCCAGGGGATCACCGGCCGCGAGGCGGTCAACCTGACGCGGGAGTGCCTCGACTACGGCGCCGGCGCCAGGATCGTCGGCGGGGTGACCCCCGGCCGGCTCGGCCGCGACGTCCACGGCATCCCGGTGTTCGACACCGTCGCCCAGGCCGTCGACCACCACGGCGGGCCGATCGACGGGTCGGTGGTCACCGTCCCCCCCGCCTTCACCCGCGACGCCGTGTTCGAGGCGATCGAGCATCAGATCAAGCTGATCGTGATCGTCACCGAGCGGATCCCCCGGGCCGACGTCGCCGCGATGGTCGAGCTCGCCGGGATGCGCGGGGCCCGGATCATCGGGCCCAACTGCCTCGGGATCATCGTCCCCGACGTGGTCAAGATGGGCGGGATCGGCGGGCCGGCCAAGAACGCCGCCCAGGCCTACTCCCCCGGTCCGATCGGGGTGATCTCCCGCTCGGGCGGGATGACGACCGAGATGTCGTCCACGTTGACCGCCGCCGGCCTCGGCCAGTCGACCGCCGTGTCGATCGGCGGCGACGCGATCATCGGTCAGACCTACGCCGAGCTGATGCCCCTGTTCGAGGCCGACGAGCAGACCCAGGGGATCGTCGTCTACACCGAGCCCGGCGGGCGGATGGAGGCCGAGCTCGCCCGCTGGGTCGTGGAGCACGACTCGCGCCTCCCGGTCGTCGCCTTCATGGCCGGGCGCTTCATGGACGAGATGCCCGGGATGAGCTTCGGCCACGCCGGGACGATCGTCGAGGGCAAGGAGGACACGGCGACCGAGAAGATCGCCCGCCTCGCCGAGGCCGGGATCGAGGTGGCCGAGGAGATCTCGCAGATCCCCGACCTGATCCGGGCGAAGATCGAGGCGCGCCGGGTGTCGACGACGTGAGCGGGCTCTTCATCGACGTCACGGTCGACGACGCCGTGGCCGGCGACCCGGCCCTCGCCGCCCAGCTGGCCGAGGTCTGCCCGGTCGACATCTTCGCCGTCGCCGACGACGGCCGGGTCCGGATCAGGGACGAGAACCTCGACGAGTGCGTGTTGTGCCGGCTCTGCCTCAACGCGGCCGAGCAGGCCGGCGCGGCCGGCGGCGTCCGGGTGGTCAAGCTCTACGAGGCCGACCCGGCCGCGGCCGTCCTGCGCTGAGGCTCAGGTGTTGGCCCAGAAGGGGTTGTGCACCGGCAGGGGGTCGAGTGGCACCTCCGGCCGGGGCCGGGCCTCGGTCGAGGTCTTCAGCGGCCCGGTCGCCTTGAGTCCGGGGACGGTCAGACGCACGACGTTCCAGTCGCCCGGGCTCACCTCGCGGGCCAGCCAGCGCACCCCCGGCTGGCCGGCCGACTCGCGGTTGCGCTCGGCGCACTGATGGTCGGCCTCGGCCTTGGTCATCCGTCGAGGGTAGCCGTCCCCGGGGCGTAGGGCAAGCTCCGGCGCGCCCGCCATCGGGGCGGCTTGGTAGCGTCGCGGCCATGATCCAGCACGTCGCCCTCGAGACCCGCCGGACCGACGCGCTCGTCGCCGCCGCCTTCTGGCAGGAGCTCGGGTTCGTGCTCGTCGATCCGCCCGCCACCCTCGCCGACCGCGCCGCCTGGCTCGAGCGCGAAGGCACCCAGATCCACCTGCTCTGGACCGACGCGCCGACCGTCCAGCGCGAAGGCCACGTCGCGGTCGTGGTCGCCGACTACCAGGCCACGCTCGGGCGCCTGCGTGCCGGCGGCTACGAGGTCGAGCCGCGCACCGAGCACTGGGGCGTTCCCCGGGCCTTCACGCGCGCCCCCGGCGGCCACCGGGTCGAGCTGATGGCGGCGCCGCCGACCCGCTGAGCCTCGACTACGGCCGGAGCGTCGCCGCCCGCGCCGGGCCGAAGGCCCCGATCATCGCCTCGAGCTCAGCGGCCTCGGTCGCCCGGGCGAACAGGTGGCCCTGGCCGTAGCCGCAGCCGATCGAGCGCAGCAGGGCGTGCTGGGCCGGATCCTCGATGCCCTCCGCGACGACGTGCATGTCGAGGTTGTGGGCCAGGGCGACGATCGCCCGGACGATCGCCTCGTGCCCGGCGTTCTCGTGCATCGTGCCGATGAACGACCGATCGATCTTGAGCGTGTCCCCGGGAAAGGACTGGAGGAAGGTCAGCGAGGCGTAGCCGGTCCCGAAGTCGTCGATCTCCGCCCGGACGCCGAGCTGAGCGAGCTCGGTGAGCGCGCTCCGGACGCGCTCCGGGCGGCTGATCACCGTGCCCTCGGTGATCTCCAGGCGCAGGCAGGCCGGCGGCAGGCCGCTCCGCTCGAGGGCGGCCCGGACGTCGCCCACGACCCGGCCGGGATCGCCGAGCTGACGCCCGGAGACGTTGACGCTCATGGTCACGTCGGGTTCGACGATGCCCCGCCGGCGCCAGTCGTCGAGGAGCTCGCACGCCTCGCCGAGGACGAACCGACCGAGGTCGGCGATCAGCCCGGTGTCCTCGGCGATCGCGATGAACCGATCCGGTGAGACCGGGACGTCGGCCTCCGGCCAGCGGGCCAGCGCCTCGAAGCCGATCAGGGAGCCGGTGGCGAGATCGACCACCGGCTGGTAGAAGACGCGGAGGCGCCCCTCCTCGATCACCCGGCGCAGCTCGGTCTCGAGCTCGACCTGGCCGAGCACGCGGTTGTGCATCGCGTCGGTGAACACCGACCACCGGGCCGTGCCCTGCCGCTTGGCGTCGTACATCGCGATGTCGGCGTTGCGCATCATCTCGAGCGCACTGGCCCCCGGCTTGCTGATCGAGATGCCCACGCTGGCGCTGACCACCAGCTCGCGGTCACGGATCCGGAAGGGCTCCTCCAGGGCGCGCTGGATCCGGCCGGCGACGTCGCGTGCCCGCTCGGGCGAGTCGAGATCCTCGAGCAGGATGGTGAACTCGTCTCCCCCGAGGCGGGCGACCAGGCCGTCGGGGCCGCCGCGGGCGACCGTGTCGGCCGGTCGGAGGATGCCGGTCAGGCGCCGACCGAGGGCGACCAGCAGCTCGTCGCCGACGGCGTGGCTGAAGCCGTCGTTGATCCGCTTGAACCGGTCGAGGTCGAGGAACAGGACCGCGCAGCGATGCTCGGGCTCCCGCCGGCTCCGCGCCAGGGACAGGGTGAGCCGATCGAGGAAGAGCGTCCGGTTCGGGAGGCCGGTCAGGGCGTCGTGGAGCGCGCTCTGGCGCAGGACCTCCTCGGCCGCCTTGCGGGCGGTGATGTCCGACATCGAGCCGGCCATCCGGGTCGGGCGGCCGGTCCGGTCGCGGATCGCCACCCCCCGGGTGAGGAACCAGCGGTAGGTGCCGTCCCGATGGCGCATCCGGTGCTCGCTCTCGAAGTGCTCGGTCTCCCCCCGGACGTGGGCGTCGAGCGCCGCTCGGTGGGTGGCCAGGTCGTCGGGATGAATCCGCGCCAGCCATTCCTCCGGGAGGTCGGGGATCTCGTCCTCGGCGTGCCCGAGCATCGCCTTCCAGCGCGGCGAGAAGTAGACCCGGTCGGCGGCGAAGTCCCGATCCCAGATGCCGTCGTTGGCGCCCCCGACGGCCAGGGCGTAGCGCTCCTGGCTGTCGCGCAGTCGCGCCGCCCCGCGCACGAGTCGGCCGAGGAGGAGGAGCGCCCCGGTCGCGGCCAGGCCGAACCCGGCGAAGAGGATCCAGGGCACCCACTTGTTGGCGCCGTTGACCGAGGCGAAGAGGGCCGGGCTCGGCGCGGTCAGCACCACGCGCCAGGGAGAGTTCTTCACCGGGCTGGCCGCGAAGTACCGCCCCCCGGCGAAGTCGCCGGCGCCGCCGTGGTTGAGGGCCGCGACCAGGCCGGGCTCGGCGACCGGCTCGCCGGGCGCCGCCGACCGGCCGGGGGCGCCGACGACCGAGCCGAGGCCGTCGAGCACGTAGGCGCGCCCCCGGTCGGCGTTCGGGATCTCGGCCAGGTAGCCGCCGATCAGCCCGTAGAGCAGGCGCGGGGGGAAGCCGCTGACCAGCACCCGCCGGCCGGCGGGCGTGGCGAAGGGGAGGGCGAACTGGATCGTCTCCTCGATCCCCGGGAGCCTGAGGACGTTCGAGAGGGCGTAGGTCCGCCCGGCGAGCGCGGTCCGGACGAAGGCGGGTCCACCGGCGATCAGGCGGGCGATGGCCGCCGGCGTCCCCGGCGACCGGGCGAGGATCCGGCCGTCGGGACCGAGCAGGACCAGGTCGGGCAGCCGGCCGGCCGCCGCCTGGGCGCCAAGCACCGCCGGGTCGACGTGCTCGGCGCCGAACAGCTTGGCGTCGGTCGCCTGGGCCGCGGCAGCCGAGCTGGCGAAGAGCGACTCGGTGAGGGCGGCGCTCAGCCGCGCCCGCTCGACGAAGCGGCTCTGGATCGCCTCCCGGGCCTCGGCGTGCGAGCTGTACAGGGACGTGCCGAAGCTGACCAGGAGGCCGACGATCAGGAGGCCGGCGACTCCGAGGGCCAGCCCGCCGCGGGCGGCGCGGCCGGCCGCGCCGGCCGCGGCTCGCAGGGCCCGCCTCGAGCGTCCGCGCGGCCCGGCGGCGACCACCTCAGGCGGGTTCCGGATAGAGGTCGCCTCGGCCGGACATGGTGCGCCTCCTCCCGGACCTTCCTCGGCCCGGCTCTCGTGATGGCCGCGACGGCGTTCCCGCGCGGGCCCGCACGGAGCTATCGGCCGCCGGCGGCCACACCTTGAGCGGCGCCGCCGGAGCCGGGCCGAGTCCGACCCGGCCGCTACCCGGCCCGCTCGGCCGAGCGCAGTCCGCCCCGGGCCCAGAGGACGACGAGGGCGAACAGGCCGGCCAGGCAGCCGGCGGCGATCGCCGTCTTGGTCGGCGCGCCGGAGATCAGGCCGCGGCCGGCCTCGAGCAGGGCGGTCACCGGGTTGTAGGTGGCCACGGTGTGGACCCAGCCGGTGACCAGGGCGAGCGGGACGTAGACCGGGGCGAGGAACAGGAGGATGAAGATCGGCATCTGGATCAGGGGCCCGGCCTGGAGCGTGCGCAGGCGCATGGCGATCCCGGCCGCCCAGAGGGTGGAGACGGCGCTCGTGCCCATGGCCAGGAGGAACAGGACGAGGAGGTTGCCGACCGAGCCGTCGATCCGCATCCCGGTGAGGAGGCCGGCGCAGAAGACGATCGCCAGGACGAAGGCGGCCCGGGTCATCGCGGTCAGGGCGTAGCCGATCACGATCCCCCCGCGGTTGGGCGCGGCCAGGAGCAGGCGCCGGGCGAAGCCGAACTCGAAGTCGGCGGCGATCGCGAAGCCGGTGAACACCCCGCCGAACGCGCTGGCCTGGAAGCAGATGAAGACGAACTGGAACGACGTGTAGCCGGCCGGGAAGTCGAAGTGGGGCGCGCGGCTGATCCCGGACAGGCCGCCGGCGAAGGCGGTGAAGAAGAAGAGCGGGAAGAGGACGCTCGGGATCAGGAGGGCCGGGTTGGTGAACGCGTTGTGGAGCCCCCGCCAGGCGACGGCGAGGGCGACCGAGAGCGTCCGCCGCAGCGAGCTCATGTCCGGGTAAGCCGGGTCCGGAGGGCCCGGCTGGCCAGGAACAGGGCGATCGCGATCGCGGCGAGGGCGATCCCGAACGCCATCCCCAGCGCCTGACCGTCCCAGCCCTTGATGACCAGCGACCGGATGCCCTCGACCATGTAGGAGACCGGGTTGTAGGTGGCGATCGTCCGAAACCAGTCCTGGGCGATCAGGTTCCGGGGGAAGAAGGCCGAGCTCAGGAAGAGGAGGACGAAGAACAGGGGGAAGAACCCCTGGACGGCCTCGCCGGACCCGGCGCGCAGGGCGACGAACGTCCCGAAGCAGGCGAAGGCGAAGGAGATCGTGATGGCCAGGACGAGGAGGACGAGCGCCCCGCCGACCCCGGCGGCGATGCCGACGCCGAAGGCCAGGCCGACCAGGAGGTAGAGGACGGCGCTGACCGCGCCCATGAAGAGCGCCCCGCCCAGCTGGCCGGCCAGGAGCGCCGTCCCCGACATCGGGGTCATGGCCAGGCGGTCGAGGAAGCCGCCCTGGATGTCGCGGGCGAGATCCTGACCGCCGTTCAGCGAGGCGAACAGCGCCCCCTGCATGAAGGGGACGGCCAGGGCGAAGTCGAGGTAGCTGGCGGCCGGGAAGCCGGGGAGCTTGGTCGCCGCCGAGAGCCCGGAGGCGTTGACCCCGAGGAGGATCAGCGGGAAGACGAGCGGGAAGACGACCTGGGCGGGCTGGCGCGAGGTGCGGATGATCGATCGGCGGGCGAGCAGGCCGACCTGGGTCAGCGTCGGGCTGCTTTGGAGCAGTCCTCGCCTCACGCGGCCGCCGCCGCCGACTCGACGGCGATCGCCGGCTCGGCCCCGCCCCCGGCCGAACCCTCGAGGCTGCGGCCGGTCTTGGCCAGGAAGACGTCGTCGAGGCTCGGCTCGTGGAGGGCGAGGTGGGCGACGGCGATCCCGGCGGCGTCGAGGGCGCGGACGACGCCGGCGAGCTGCTCGACCCCGTCGCGCAGGCGCACGGCGATCGAGCCGGCCCGCTTGGCCGCCACCGGCTCGCCGAACGGACCGAGGGCGGTTCGGGCGTCGGCGCACCGACCGGTGTCGGTCGGGACGAGCTCGATCGTCGGCCGGGCGATCTCGGCCTTCAGCGCCTCGGGCGTCCCCTCGGCGACGATCACCCCCCGGTCGATGATCCCGACCCGTCCGGCGAGGACGTCGGCCTCCTCGAGGTACTGGGTGGTCAGGAACACCGTCGTCCCCTCCTCCCGGGCCAGGCGGGCGACCTCCTCCCAGAGGGCGGTGCGCGACTGGACGTCGAGCCCGGTGGTCGGCTCGTCGAGGAAGAGGATCCGCGGCCGGTGGAGGAGGGCGAGGGCGAGGTCGAGCCGGCGCTTCATCCCGCCGGAGTAGCCGGACGACTTGCGGTCGGCGGCGTCGGTCAGCCCGACCCGCTCGAGCAGCTCGTCGCCCCGCGTGATCCGCTCGGCCCGCGGGATCCCCTGGAGACCGGCCTGGAGGCGGACGTGCTCGCGCCCGGTGAGGAACGGGTCGAGGGCGACCTCCTGGAGGGCGACGCCGATCGACTCCCGGACCTGGCGCCCCTGGGTGGCGACGTCGTACCCGGCCACGCTGGCCCGGCCGGCGGTCGGCGGCAGGAGCGTGGTGAGAACCTTGACCGTGGTCGACTTGCCGGCCCCGTTCGGTCCGAGGAAGCCGTAGATCTGGCCGGGCTCGACCCGGAGGTCGATCCCGTCGACGGCGCGGATGCCGCCCTTGAACTCCCGGACCAGACCTTCGACCTCGATGCCCCGCTCGGTGTCCATGGCGTGCAGGTTACGGAATCTCTTGAGGTTGTCAAGTGTCGCGGTGGTCGACTATAGTTAGCCTCAATGGATACGGACGTGCCGCCGCCTTCGCCCGCTGCCGTCGAAGCATGGGGGCTGATGAGTCGCCTCCTCTGGGAGCTGCGCCCGCGGATGGTCGGCGTGGCCGCCGAGCTCGGCCTGACCCCGCCGCAGATGTTCGCCCTCAACGTGCTCGATCCGCAGCGGCCGATCCCGATGCGGGAGCTGGCGGCCGGTCCAATCAGCGCTTTCACTTCGCCTTTAGGCGCCCCTGGACGCACACCAGACCCGACGCCGCGTAGAGCGACTCCGTGCGCCCCGAGCACGACTGGCCCGCGCCGTAGCGCGTGGCCGAGGGGCGCTCCAGGCGGCCGGTGACGCAGGTCAGGCCCTCTGCGGCGTAGAGCGCCTGGCTACGCCCGAGGCACGGCTCGCCCGCGTGGTAGCTCGGACCGGTGCCCGGCGAGGATGTATCCGTCGGGGAAGCCGAGCTCTGCTTCTGGCTGGCGCAGCCAGCGCCGAAGACGACCAGCGAGAGCGACGCCAGGACGACGGCCGAGCGGCCGCTGGTACGCATCTTCCTCTCCTTGGTTCGGTGGATGGGACGGCGCTCCTCACCGGCGGGCACGCGGCACGGTCCCTCCCCCATCCGGTCACGGAAACGTCACAGGATCGCCGGAGCGATTCAATACGTTGCCCGCCATCGCGGCGCACATGGCGCGCCTGCACAAGATAGCTCACCTCGGGAGGGGGAGACATCGGTGTCGACGATCCGGCCACTGGGAAGGTTCACTGTCTGCGTCGCTCTGTTTCTCTCCTGGGCCGGCCTCGCCTGGCTCGCCGCCGGCGATGCCGCAGCCAACCGAGTGTCCGGGGTCGGTTCGTGCACCCTCAAGAACTTCGATCCGGCTGACGCGGGCATTTCCGCCAACCTCCCCGAGGGCCAGCGTCATCAGACCTACAAGCCCGACGACTACAACTGCAAGGGCGCCAAGTTCGCGAAGGTGGGCGTCGAGTTCAAGCGCTTCAAGCAGCCGAGGAGCTATGACATCACCGGCAACCGGCACACGACCGGGCTGACCCGCGTGTGCGTGACCCGGCACTCCTGCTCGTGGCGCAAGGCCACGGTCTGGCGACCGATCGCGCGAGCCGCGGCCGCGATCAACCCGCTCGCGCCGTACTTCCCGCCCTTCACCCACTTCGTCGTCATCTTCCGGGAGAACCACACGTTCGACGACTACCTCGGCGACTGTCAGACCACCGTCGCCGGCTCCGGCCAGACGTGCAACGGCCAGGTCCAGAGCACCAACCACATCAGCTCGGTGGCCAACCTCCACACGCTCGCCAAGACCTACGCCCTGAGCGACACCTACAGCACCGGTACGCAGCCGCCGAGCGGACCGAACCACTGGTGGCTGTTCTCCGCCCAGTCGGCCTCCAGCTCGCAGCAGCAGTCCTATCCGAGCGCCGGTGGGACGGTGTTCGATCGCTTCCTCGGGGGGACCTCGGTCGCCTCCCCCGGGGAGGGTACCAGCGTGTGCAGCGGCACCGCCGGGACCGCCCCGGCGACCGGAAGCAGCCCGTTCACCACCGTGCTGAACGGCGACTTCTACTGGATGCTCAACTCGGGCAGCGGGTACTGGCGCAACCCCGGGACGGGGAAGCCCGAGGTCCTACCGGTCAACCGCCCGGGGACGAGCATCCCCGAGGAGCTGACCTACAAGAACTACACATGTGGCGCCCAAAACGACGACGACCAGACGATCGCCAACGGCTTCACGAGCTTCGTGTCCACGAACGGCCTGCCGGCGTACTCGTACGTCGAGCTGTTCAACGACCACCCCGGCTCCTTCCAGGACATCCCGAAGAACGACTCGGCTACGAACTCGATCGTCACCTCGCTGATGAGCAACTCGACGTACAAGAACAACACGTTGATCATCGTGACCGAGGACGACACCCAGAACGGCAACAACGGCCCGGACCACGTCAGCAACACCTATCGCGTACCTCTGGTCGTGATTGGGTCGCCGACCTACGTAAAGGCGAACTACATCAGCCACGTGGCGTACACGACGAGCAACGCGCTGGCCGCGATGGAGCGCGTCATGCAGAACGTTCACGCGGGGATCATCGACCCCAACGACAACCTCGGTCTGTCGACCTTCCCGATGACGACCGCCGACCAGTCGGCGCTCGCTGACCCGCTCGAGGACTTCTGGGTCCAGGGCGCCACCCCCCTGTCGGCGACGGCGTCGGGCACGCCGACGACGGGCAACGCCCCCCTCGGCGTGTCGTTCACCGGCTCGGCCACCGGTGGTACGGCGCCGTACTCCTACACGTGGAACTTCGGCGACGGGTCGGCGACGAGCGCGACCCAGAACCCGAGCCACAGCTACAGCGCCGCCGGGAGGTACACCGCGACCCTCACCGTGACCGACGGCGCGTCGCCCGCGCACACGGCTGCGTCGGCCGTGACGCTCACGGTAAACGCCGTCGGCAACCCGCTGGCGGCGACCGCGGCGGCGACGCCGACCTCCGGTCAGGTCCCGCTCCAGGTCGCGTTCACCGGAACGGGCACCGGCGGGACGCCGCCCTACACCTACGGCTGGAACTTCGGCGACGGCTCCGGTCCGAGCACCTCGCAGAACCCAAGCTACACCTACAGCAGCGCCGGGACCTACAACGCGACGCTGACGGTGACCGACAGCGCGTCGCACACCGCCACTTCGACGGTCACGATCACCGCATCGCCGATCGCCGGAACCGTGCCAGGCGCGCCGACCGCCCTGACCGCGACCCCGGGTACCGGCCAGGTCACGCTCAACTGGACGGCCCCGGCGAGCAACGGCGGCGTCAACATCACCTCCTACAAGGTCTACCGCGGCACCACGAGCGGCTCCGAGTCGCCGCTGACGGGCGGTGGCTGTAGCGGCCTGGGCGCGGTGCTGACGTGCACCGACACCGGCCTCACCGCCGGCCAGGCCTACTTCTACAAGCTCAGCGCGGTCAACGCGATCGGCGAGGGCGCGCAGTCGGGCGAGGCGAGCGCCACCCCGACGGCGAGCAGCTCCACTGCGACGCAGCTGCTCGGCAACCCCGGATTCGAGACCGGGACGGCCTCGCCGTGGACCGCCACCACGGGCGTCGTCGCCAACAAGACCACCGAGCCCGCGCACTCCGGCAGCTGGGACGCCTGGATGGACGGCTACGGGACCGCCCACACCGACACGCTGTCGCAGCCGGTCACGATCCCACCCGGATGCACCAACGACACGCTCAACTTCTGGATGCGCATCGACACGGCCGAGACCGGAACCACCGCGCACGACACGTTGACCGCGCAGCTGCTGAACTCGTCGGGGGCAGTGCTGACGACGCTCGCCACCTACAGCAACCTCAATGCCGCCGGCGTCTACGCGCAGAAGACGTTCAACGTCTCGGCCTACGCCGGTCAGGCGATCACGCTCAAGCTGACGGGCACCGAGAACTCGACCCTCCAGACCTCGTTCGTGTTGGACGACTTCGCGCTGAACGTCGCCTCAGGCTCCAACGGCGGCAACACGGTGACGGTGACCAACCCCGGTAGCCAGACGGGCTCCGTCGGGACGAGCGCGAGCCTCCAGGTCACGGCGAGCGACTCGGCCACCGGGCAGACGCTCACCTACAGCGCGACCGGACTCCCGGCCGGGCTGAGCATCAATAGCTCGACCGGCTTGATCTCCGGCACGCCGACGACCGCCGGCAGCTCGACCGCGACCGTCACGGCCACGGACGGAACCGGGACCTCCGGATCGGCGACCTTGACGTGGACGATCAACCCGGCCGCGGGCGGGTGCACGGCGGCGCAGCTGATGGTCAACCCCGGCTTCGTGACCGGCTCGCGTCGCCCAGGAGCTCGTCGAGCGGCGTGATCAACAACAGCGGCCCCGAACCGCCCCACGACCGGCGCGTCGGCGCATGGCTGGACGGCTACGGGACCACGCACACCGACATGCTCTCTCAGTCCGTGTCGATCCCGTCAGGCTGCAAGACGGCGAGCCTGTCGTTCTGGCTCCACGTCGACACGGCGGAGACGACGACAACGACGGCGTACGACACGCTGACCGTCCAGCTGGTGAACAGCTCGGGCACCGTCCTGACCACACTGCACACGTACTCGAACCTCGACCACGCGACGGGCTACCAGCAGCACAGCTTCGACGCGAGCGCGTACCTCGGGCAAACAGTCACGCTGAAGTTCACCGGTACCGAGGACTACACCCAGCAGACCTCGTTCGCGATCGACGACACGGCGCTGAACGTCTCGTAGGCGGTCGCACGGAATGTCGGATCCGCTCGACGATCACAGTCACGTCAATATTCATTGGAGGATCTCTTGACCTGAGGAGGCGCGCCCGGATGCTCCGCCGTGCGACCCGGGTCGCGTCGGCCACCGCCGGCGTCTGCCTGGCCGCGTCCGCAGCCCCGCCGATCGCGGGGCAAGACACGACCTCGGCGCTCACGAACGGCCACCCATACCGGCATTGCGTCGTGCCGATGCAGCCTGGCACGCACGGCCTCGGCCCCAACGTCGCCGCCACCTCAGCGAACAACCTCACGTTCGGCGGCGGCGTGTCAGGAGTCGGCGTCACCACCGGGGCCCCAAGGGTTTATCTCGTCTTCTGGGGCTCACAGTGGGGCACCCAGTCGACCAACGGCCAGGGCTACGCGACCTTCGCCAGCGACCCGCAGGCGATCGCGCCCGTCCTGCAGGGATTCTTCAAGGGCCTCGGCACGGGCAGCGAGCAGTGGTCGGGCGTGATGACGCAGTACTGCGAGGGCGTCGCGACCGGGTCGCAGACATGCCCCGCGGGCTCGCAGCGCACGTCGGCTACCCGACCGGCGGCGCGCTGGCCGGGGTGTGGGAGGACACGTCCGCGGCGGCGCCGGCCACGGCCACCGGCCACCAGATCGGCGTCGAGGCGGTCGCCGCTGCCGGACACTTCGGCAACACCACCTCAGCCGCCAATCGCAGCGCGCAGTACGTGATCGTCTCGCCGACCGGGACCAACCCCGACAACTACCAGACCGGCGGGATTCTGCGCCTGGCACGACTACAGCGCCGACGCGACGCTCTCGGGCGGGGCGGCCAGCTCGCCATACGGGCCCCTCGCGTTCATGAACCTGCCGTACATCCCGGACGCCGGCTCCGGGTGTGGCCAGAACTTCGTCAACGCCGGCTCGGCCGGGACCGCGACGGCGTGACCATCGTCGGCGGCCGCGAGTACGCCGAGCGGTCTCCGACCAGTTCCCGCCCGGCGGCTGGTCCGACAGCTCGGGCAACGAGAACGGTGACAAGTGCGCGTGGATCTCCTCCGGCCAGGGCGCCTCGCAGGACATCTCGCTGACGACCGGTTCATACGCCGCGCAGTCGACCTGGGCCAACGACTTCAGCGGCGGCACGGGCGGGTGCGAGACGTCCCACGCGATCGTTGGCGGCAACACGGGCGGCAACACGGTGACGGTCACGAGTCCCGGCAACCAGTCGAGCACCGTCGGGGCGGCGGTCAGCCTCCAGATCCAGGCCAGCGACTCGGGCTCGGGCCAGACGCTGACGTACTCGGCGACCGGTCTCCCCGCTGGGCTGTCGATCAACAGCTCGAGCGGTGTCATCTCCGGCACGCCGACGACGATCGGCAGCTGCGTCTACCGTACGTCGCCCGCCACCGGGGCCTCCGGCGCCCATTTCCTGACGGTCGGGCAGGCGGGCGCGCACATCGAGCTACTCGACTACACCCGGCTCTCTACCTCGCGGCGCGGGAGCTGGCGATGGAGCGGATGCAGACCGAGGCCCAGGCGACCCTCACGCAGGTAGCTGGCTGGCGTGGCTCGACGGCTATGGCAGCACCCACACCGACACGCTCGGACAGACGGTGACGATCCCGGCCGCGTGCAGCAGCGCGACGTTCAGCTACTGGCTCCACATCGACACGGCAGAGACGACCAGGACCACGGCGTACGACACGCTCAAGGTGCAGGTGCTCTCGAGCTCCGGCGCCGGCCCGCGCCGCGGTCGTTCAGCAACGACGACGCGGCAGCCGGCTACCGCCACCCGCCAGCCTCGCCGCCTACGTCGGGCAGAAGGTGACGTTGAAGTTCACCGGCACCGAGGACTACACGCTGCAGACGTCGTTCGTCATCGACGACACCGCGCTGAACGTGTCCTGACCCAGCGCGGCTGACCACCCGAGGACGGATGCGGCGCCTCGTCGCCCGGCACGCCCTTGGAGACGGGCGGGGCGCCCCGAGAAGGATCCCGGGGCGCCCGACCGGCGGACGCCTCTGGCCACCGGCGAGGCCCGGACGATCGAGGCGCCGACGCCGGTCCTCGACCTCAACGACCGCTGGTAGGGCTGCGCCGGCGCTCCCTGGGAACTCAGGGCGCGGCGTGGGGCTTGGCCCGGCGCAGGCGCGTGCGCTCCTCCTGCTTCTCGACCACGTGGGCGATCAGCTTGAGGATCTGGGGGACGCCGGTCGCCTTGGCCTGCCCGTAGTGGAAGGCCTCCCGCCAGTCGGCCACCTTCGCGTCCTTGGACATCTCGTTGAAGAAGGCCCGCGCCATCTCGACCCGCACCTTCGCGTCGACCGCGTCTCCCTTGCTGATCTTCGGCCCCGGCAGCTCGATCCGGTACTGCTGGGTGTCGCCCCGGCCGCGGAGGTCGAGTCCGACGATCAGCTTCAGCGGCGCCAGTGCCGGGACCTCGGCGATGAAGCGGGTGATCGTCCCCTCGATCTGGTTCTTCGTGTCGGTGGCTGAGCTCACCGAGGTCAGTCTATTCGGCCTCAGATCTTGTGGCGCTCGAGCAGCTTGCGGCCGATGACCATCCGCTGGATCTCGGAGGTCCCCTCGCCGATCAGGAGCAGCGGGGCGTCCCGGTAGAGGCGCTCGATCTCGTACTCCTTCGAGTACCCGTAGCCCCCGTGGATCCGAAACGACTCCTCCACGCAGAACCGGCCGGCCTCCGACGCGAAGAGCTTGGCCATCCCGGCCTCGAGGTCCGAGCGGACGCCCGCGTCCTTGAGCCGGGCCGCCCGCATGGTCAGGAGGCGCGCCGCCTCGACCTGGGTGGCCATGTCGGCGAGCTTGAACTGGATCGCCTGGTGCTGGCAGATCGGCTTGCCGAACGCCCGCCGCTCCTGCGAGTAGCGCAGGGCCAGCTCGAGCGCCCGCTGGGCGATGCCGACGCCCCGGGCGGCCACGTTGACCCGGCCGACCTCGAGCGCGTCCATGAACTGAGAGAAGCCGCGCCCGCGCCCGGCCTCCTCGCCGCCGAGGATGTTCGCCGCCGGGCAGCGGTAGCCGTCGAACACCAGCTCGGTCGACTCGACGCCCTTGTAGCCGAGCTTCTTGATCTTCGGCGGCACGTTCAGGCCGGCGTGCTCGCCCGTGTTCTCCGACACCCCCGGAGCCTTCTCGGCGATGAAGCAGGTGAACGACCGGTGCCGCGGCTCGGCGTCCGGGTCGGTCTTGACGAGCACGAAGACGACACCCGACATCAGGCCGTTGGTGACCCACATCTTCGTCCCGTTGATCTCGTAGGTCTCGTCGTCGACCTTCTTCGCGTGGGTCTTCAACGCCTGGACGTCCGAGCCCATCTCGGGCTCCGACATCGAGAAGGCCGCCCGGATCTCGCCGGTCGCCATGCGCGGCAGGAACTTCTCGCGCTGCTCCTCGGTTCCGAACTTCATCAGCAGGTACGACCCGATGAAGTGGGTGTTGACCACCCCGGAGATCGAGATCCAGCCCCGCGAGAGCTCCTCGACGATCATCGCGTAGGTGGTCAGGTCGAGCCCCATCCCCCCGTACTCCTCGGGGATCGTCACCCCGAACAGCCCGAGCTCCTTCATCTGCTCGACGATGTCGGTCGGGAACTCGTCCGCGTGGTCGAAGTGCTCGGCCTGCGGCAGGATCTGCTCGTCGGCGAACTGGCGCACCATCTCGGTGATCGCCTTCTGCTCGTCGGTCTTCTCGTTCAGGTTGGCGGCAACGGCCATCGGACTCGCTCCAGGGTCTACGGCGGCAAGGAAGGGGAGGATACCCGCGTGAACTTCGCGCGCGACGTGCTGGACGCCGCCGACCCGGCCGGGCTGGCCCTGGTCGAGCTGGCCCGCGACGGCGGGCGGCGGGAGTGGAGCTTCGGCGAGGTGGCCGACGCCTCGGCACGGCTCGCCGGCGCGCTGGCCGGACAGGGCATCCGTCGGGGCGACACGGTGCTGAGCGTGATCGGCAATCGGCCGCAGTGGGTCCTCACGATGCTCGCCTGCTTTCGCCTCGGCGCCGTCGCCCTCCCGTGCAGCGAGCAGCTGCGCGCCGGCGACCTGCGCCACCGCCTGGCGACGGCACGCCCGGCGGCGATCGTCGCCGACGAGCGCAACGCCGCCGAGCTGCGCGCCGCCGACCCGGACTGCCCGCTGCTGTGGTGCGACGACCCAGCGCTCCTCGCCGGTCCCCCAGCCCCGGCGGTCGAGCTCGCGCCGGAGGACCCGTGCCTCTGCGTCTTCACGAGCGGGACGACCAGCGAGCCGCGCGCGGTGCTCCACGCCCAGCGCTACCTGCTCGGCCAGCGGCTCCAGGCCGCGCATTGGCTCGGCGCCCGCCCCGGCGAGCTCGTCTGGTGCACAGCGGGCAGCGGCTGGTCGAAGTCGGCGCGCAACGTGTTCATCGCCCCGTGGCTGTCGGGCGCCGCCGCGCTCCTGCATGACGCGCGCTTCGATCCGGGCGAGCGCCTCGACCTGCTCGCGCGCGAGCAGGTCGACGTCCTCTGCATGGCCCCGACCGAGTACCGGCTGATCGCCAAGCGGGCCGCGTTGACCCGGCTGCCGGCGCTCCGCGCCATGGTCGCCGCCGGCGAGGCGCTCAACCCCGAGGTGCTGCGCGCCTGGCACGAGGCGACCGGGCTCGAGATCCGCGACGGCTACGGCCAGACGGAGACCGGCCAGCTGACGGCGATGCCGATCGGCGTGCCCGCGCGGTCCGGGTCGATGGGGCTCGCCCTGCCGGGCGTACGGCTCTGGGTCGAGGACGGCGAGCTCGTCGTCGACCCGTCCACCGTGCCGACCTTCTTCCTGCGCTATCTCGGCGCCCGGCCGCCGGTCGGGACCTGGCGCACCGGCGACCGCGTCACCCAGGATGGCGACGGCTACCTCCACTTCGAGGGCCGCGCCGACGACCTGATCATCTCGGCCGGCTACCGGATCGGCCCGTTCGAGGTCGAGTCCGCCCTCGTCTCCCACCCGGCCGTCGCCGAGGCGGCGGTCGTCGCCGCCCCCGACGCGGAGCGCGGATCCGTCGTGCGGGCCGTCGTCGTTCTCCGTCCGGGCTTCGACCCCACGGCCGCGCTGGCGAGCGAGCTCCAAAATCACGTCAAGCGCCGCACGGCCCCCTACAAGTACCCCCGGATCGTCGATTTCGCGGCCGCGCTCCCGACCACGGCCAGCGGCAAGATCCGCCGGGCCGCGCTCCGGTAGCGTGCCGCGCAGATGGCCGACGACCAAGCCCAGAATCTCAGCAAGATCGATCACATCGTCGTGCTCATGCTCGAGAACCGCTCCTTCGATCACATGCTCGGCTACCTGTCGCTCACCGGCGGGCGGACCGACGTCGACGGCCTCGCCGAGGGCATGGCCAACGAGCACGCCGGCCGCACCTACCCGGCCTTCCACCTCCCCCGGGGCGAGCTCGCCGCCAAGGTGCTCGATCCCGACCACTCGGGCGAGGCCGCGGCCAAGCAGCTCCACGGCGGACGGATGGACGGATTCGTCGCCTCCTACGCCGAGACGCTCGCCAAGCGCGGGGTGGTCGCCGCCGACCCGGCCCCGATCATGGGCTACTACGACGCCGTCGACCTCCCGACCTACGACCACCTCGCCGCGGAGTTCGCGGTCTGCGACCGCTGGCACAGCTCCGTGCCCGGCGCCACCTGGCCCAACCGCCTCTACGCGTTGACCGGCCAGGCCGACGGGAGCCGCGACGACAAGCCCGGGCCGCCGATCTACGACAAGCCGTCGTTCGTCCGCCACCTCGACGCCGCCGGGGTCCCCTGGCGCTGGTACTCCTACGCCCCGGCGACGCTGCGCTGCGTCGACGGCGAGTACCTCGTCGGCCACCACGACCACTTCGCCTTCGTCGACCGGGTGAAGCTCCGCTGGGACCCGATGCTCGAGGAGGAGGTCGTGATCGACGCGGGCAGCTCGAGCTTCCTCGAGGACGCGGTCACCGGCAACCTCCCGGCCGTCTCCTGGATCGACCCGAGCTTCTACGACTCAGACCTCGTCGGGTCGCCCTCCAACGACGACCACCCCCCGTCAGACGTGTTCGAGGGCCAGGAGCTCGTCTTCCGCGTCTACAACGCCCTGGCCACCGGGCCCAAGTGGGACCGGACCCTCCTCGTCGTCCTCTACGACGAGCACGGCGGCTTCCACGACCACGTGAACCCGCCTGAGGCCCCCGACGACGACCCCGAGCGGTTCGGCCAGTACGGAGTCCGGGTCCCGGCGCTGATCGCCTCGCCCTGGATCCCCCGGGGTCTCGTCTCGCACACCCTGTTCGACCACACGTCGATCATCAAGACGATCATGCAGCGCTTCTGCTCGACCGAGCTCGAGCACCGGCACGGGCTCAAGGCCCTCGGTCACTGGCTCGAGCGCGGTCACCCGCACTACCTCGGTCGCCGCGTCGACACGGCCACCGGCCTCGGCGAGCTCCTCACCGAGCCCCGGCCCCGGCCGGCGCCCGACCGCGAGGCCCTCGGCGAGGCGCTCGCCGCCCACCGCGCCGCGATGGCCGCCTTCGCGGTCAAGTCGCCGCCCACCGTCGGCGCCGCCACCCGCCCGCTCACCGACCACCAGGTCCACATGGTCCAGGCGACCGACCACCTCCGCCGGCACGGCCTCCCCTCCGGCCAGCCCTAGGCGGGGTGCTCATTTCTCGACTCGTAACACATCTATCATCAACCTCTCCGGCAGTCTCACGGGGAGGTTGGCAGGTGGCGAACGTCATGCAGCGATCACCGGGCACCAGAGCCAGAGGTCGGCTGAAGCGGCGGGTGATGCTGCCCCTGGCCGTGTGCTTACTCGTCGTGAGCGCATCCGCCCAGGCCGCCACCTGGCAGCCGGCCGGTCGAGAGACCGGTCGCTTTCGTTGCGCCGACGAGAGCCAGCAATACACCGACCTCGGAACAGTGGACTACAAGGCCTGCCTCGTGGTGTACCGCACGAGCGGGGGAACCTACTTCCAGGGACTGCTGGCGGCGAGGATCGACACCACCTGCGAGTGCCGGTCGTACGCGTTCTCCGGTAGCACTGCTTCGCGGGTCGACGGTGTGAACGCGGAGAAGGACAAGTGCGGTTCCATCACGTTTCTTCCTGCGGAGCGTAAGTGGTGTCTCACGTCGACCCGATTCGTCAGGCACGGGCACCGGCTGGCCGGGCTCGGAATCCTGACCTTTCTCGGCATGGGTACTTGGTTGCAGTCGCCGGGTGTCTACTATTCCTGAACGTGCGCGCGGCGTGCGTCGCGCTCAGCCGTCGAGGCTGACGACCGCGTCGATCTCGACCTGGGCGCCCTTGGGGAGCCCAGCCACGCCGATCGTCACCCGGGCCGGCGGCGGGTCCCCGACGAACTCGGCGTAGACCTCGTTGACCTCGGCGAACCCGGCCAGGTCGGTCAGGTAGATCGTCATCCGCACGGCGCTGGCCAGCGTCGTCCCGGCGGCGGCGCACACGGCGGCCAGGTTCTCCAGGCAGCGGCGGGCCTGGACGCCCGGCGTGGTGCCGACGAGCTCCCCGGTCGCCGGGTCGAGCGGCGTCTGACCCGAGCAGTAGAGCAGGCCGCCGGCCACGACCCCGTGGCTGTACGGGCCGATCGCCGCCGGGGCGCCGGGGGCCTGGATGAACTCGGTCATGCGCCCGAGGAGGCTAGCGACCTTGCGCTAACGTCGCTGGCATGGACCGCCGCCGCCCTCGCCCGGCCGGCCTCTGATGGCCAACGCCCTCGCCCGGGAGACCTCGCCCTACCTCCGCCAGCACCAGGACAACCCGGTCGACTGGCTCCCCTGGGGGGAGACGGCGCTCGAGCGGGCCCGGACCCTCGACCGGCCGCTGCTCGTCTCGATCGGCTACTCGGCCTGCCACTGGTGCCACGTGATGGAGCACGAGTCCTTCGAGGACCCCGCGGTCGCCGCGGTGATGAACGCCCACTTCGTCTGCGTCAAGGTCGACCGCGAGGAGCGCCCCGACCTCGACGCGATCTACATGGAGGCCGTCCAGACCCTGACCGGTCAGGGCGGATGGCCGCTGAACGTCTTCCTCACCCCGGCCCAGGAGCCGTTCTGGGCCGGGACCTACTTCCCCCCGGCCCCCCGCCACGGGATGCCCAGCTGGCCGCAGGTGCTCGCGGCGATCGCCGCCGCCTGGCGCGAGCGCCGGACCGAGGTCGGCGAGAGCGCCACCCGCCTGGCCGGGCGGCTGGTCGGCGCCGCCGCGCTCGACCCCGCGCCCGACCCGATCGACCCGGCCGCCCTCGACCGCGCGGTCGCCGGCCTGCGTCGCGGGTACGACGAGCGCCACGCCGGCTTCGGCGGCGCCCCGAAGTTCCCGCCGACGAGCGCGATCGAGTTCCTCCTGGGCCGCGGCGAGACGGAGATGTCGCTGGCCACGCTCCGGGCGATGGCCGCCGGCGGGATCCACGACCAGGTCGGCGGCGGCTTCTCCCGCTACGCGGTCGACGCGACCTGGACGGTCCCCCACTTCGAGAAGATGCTCTACGACAACGCCCTCCTCGCCCGCGCCTACCTCCACGGCTGGCTGTGCTCCGGCGACGAGCTCCTCCTCCGGACGGCCCGCGAGACGCTCGACTTCTGCCTGCGCGAGCTCCGGGCCCCCGACGGCGGGTTCTACGCCGCCCTCGACGCCGACTCCGACGGGGTCGAGGGGCGCTTCTACGTGTGGACGGTCGCGGAGCTCCGGGACGTCCTCGGCCCCGACCTCGCCGGCCCGGCGATCGACTACTTCGGGGCGACCGAGGCCGGGAACTTCGACGGGGCCAACGTGCTCGAGGCCCGCGGACCCGAGCCGGCCGCGCGCGCCGAGATCCGCGGGCTCCTGCTCGCCGCCCGGGCCGGCCGCGTCCGACCGGGCCTCGACGACAAGCGGCTGACCGCGTGGAACGCCCTGCTGATCTCGACCCTCGCCGAGGCCGGCGCCGTGCTCGAGGAGCCCGACTACGTCGCGGCCGCCGTCGACGGGGCCGACTTCGTCCTGCGCGAGCTCCGCGACGCCGGCGGGCGGCTCCTGCGCACGTTCAACCACGGGGAGGCCAAGCTCGGCGCCTACCTCGAGGACCACGCGTTCCTGCTCGAGGCCCTCCTCACCCTCTACGAGGCCACCTTCGACGAGCGCTACTTCGCCGAGGCCCGCCGTCTGGCCGACGTCATCCTCGAGCGCTTCGCCGACCCCGACCGGGGCGGGTTCTTCGCGACCGCCTCCGACCACGAGCAGCTCGTCGCCCGGCGCAAGGACATCGACGACGCGCCGATCCCGTCCGGTTCCTCGAGCGCCGCCTTCGGGCTCCTGCGCCTCGCCGCCCTGACCGGCGAGAGCGCCTACGAGGCGGCCGCCGTCGGGGCGCTCCAGCTCGTCCACCCGCTGGCCGAGCGCCACCCCCAGGCGTTCGGCCACCTGCTCCAGGCGCTCGACTTCCACGCCGGCCCGGTCCGCGAGGTCGCCCTCGTCGGGGAGGATCTCCGCCCGCTTGAGCGGGTCGTCCGCCGGGCGCTGCGCCCGCACGTCGTCCTCGCCGGGTCGCGCCGGGCGACCGACGGGTCGATCGTCCCCCTGCTCGCCGACCGCGGCCCGGTCGACGGCCGGGCGGCCGCCTACGTCTGCGAGCGCTTCGCCTGCCGGGCCCCGGTCACCACCGCCGGGGAGCTGGCGAGGCTCCTCGACGGCGGCTGACCCTCAGGCGACGCGGGCGTGGCGCGCGCGCTTCGCCGCGTAGAGCGCCGCGTCGCCGCGCCGCGTCAGCGTCGCCAGCGTGTCGCCGGGCCGCAACGCGGCGAAGCCGACGCTGATCGACGCGTCCGGCCGGGTGGCCCCGAGCGCGGCGCTCATCTCCGCGAAGCGCCGGGCGGCCTCGGCGGGCACGCTCTCGCCGAGGGCGCAGACGAACTCGTCGCCCCCGACCCGGACGATCGCGTCGTAGGAGCGCAGCCGCGGCTGGATCGCCCCGACGACGGCGCGCAGCAGCGCGTCGCCCGCCGCGTGGCCCCGCCGGTCGTTGACCTGCTTGAGGCCGTCGACGTCCACGTAGGCGAGCACCAGCCGACCGGTCCCGCGCCGCGCCCGGTCGATCTCCTGCTCGAGCATGACCAGGCCGAGCTCGCGCCCGAAGGCGCCGGTCAGGTGATCGAGCTGGGCGTGGCGGAGCTCGGCCCGCGCCGCCCGGCGGTCGCGCGTGGCCGCCGCCCGGTCGGCCGCCGCCTCCTCGCGGTCGGCCGCCGCCCGCTCGCGATCCGCCCCGGCTCGATCCCGGTCGGAGGTGCGCTGGTCGGCCTCCGCCCGAGACTGGTCGCGGTCCGCGGCGGTCTGGTCGCGGTCGGCGGCCGCCTGGTCGCGGATCGACGTCCGCTCCTCGACCTCGGCCTCGGCCCGCTGGCGGGCGAAGATCGCCGGTGCGCGGACCGGCGTCCGCTCGGCCCGCGACTCCGAGCGATCACGGTCGGAGGCCGCGCGGTCCCGGTCGGCCGCGGCATGGTCCCGACTCGTCGTCCGCTGGTCGGCCGCCGCCTGAGACTGATCCCGGTCGGAGGCCGTCCGATCGCGGTCCGTGGCGGCGCGATCCCGGTCGGCCGCGGCATCGTCGCGGGTCGCGGTCCGCTCGTCGGCCTCGGCGTCCGCCCCGGTCGGATCGGACACTGCCGGACCGGCGCCCGCCCCGCCCCCGATGCGGGCGGCCGCCGCGTCGAGGAGGATCTGCTTCTCCCGGCTCAGGCGCGCCACCTCGACCCGCAGGCCGGCGACCTCCCGGCGCAGGCGCACGACCGCGCGCTCGTGGCCTTCGGCGAGCCCCGGCGGAACCCGGCGCCGCCCGGCCGCCGTCATGACCGCCGCCGTCCGCCGCGGCGATCCCGGCCCGGGCCGGCCGGGACGGGGGAGTACTGTCTGACGGGACGGGAGCTGACCGCTTGATCTGCCGTCGTCCAGACGTTCTGACGATTGGCCTCCGCCTCGGCGAGTCCGACCCGATGCCGGGGCCAGCGGACTCGCTTCCATCCAGAGCGCTTCAAGCCCCCGGGACGCCCGTGCCCGCGGGGACTGAGGACCGAGGAGGTCAAAAATGACACCGGACGATCAGCTGTACCAGTGCTCATCGTGCGAGCGCCAGGCCCGCGGCCCGGACGGCGACGAGCGCCCATGCGAGTTCTGCGGCGGCCCGCTCCGCCAGGTGTGGGGGCTCGGCCAGCTCGCACCGGCCCGCCACGAGCGGGAGTCCTCGCCCGAGGTGACCAGCTCCAGGACCTGATCGCCGGGCCGAGCGCCGCCCTACAGCCCGCGGGCACGGGCGTCCCGCAGGTCGCGGACCATCTGCTCCGGGTCGGTCCGCCGGCGGAGCTCGCCGATCTTCTCGTCCTCGAGGACCGCCTGGCGGTAGACGGCGTCCTGGAGTCCTTCGTGGGCCGCCTCGAGGTGATCGATCCGGGCCTCGAGGGCCGCCAGTCGCGCCTCCCAGCCGGTCGTCGCCGCCGGCGGCAGACTCGTGCCCTGTGACTCCATGCCAAAGACCTCCCAACCCTCATAGGTGGGGTGTCGCGCGCGAGGAAGAGGGAACGAGACCCGGGCGAGCGAAGCGACTCGGTCACCCACGTTACTCCTCGCCGAAAGCCGGGCCGCCGAGCGACCGGCGGCCGGCGGCCCGGCCGGCGAGGCGTACGCTGAGCGGGCGGCCCCGGCGTCTCGCGCCCGCCCGCCGCCGCGCGCCCGGGCAGCTCCCCACCGAAAGGACGAGATGACGCTCCATCGCCAGGTCTCCCCCCAGCGGTCGGCCGACCGGATCAGCATGCGACCCCAGAGCCTGCTCGACCGTGCCCTCGTCGAGCCACCGCGCTACCACCTGCCCGAGGCGCCGATGCCGGCGAGCAGCGCCTACCAGGTGATCACCGACGAGCTGATGCTCGACGGCAACGCCCGCCTCAACCTGGCGACGTTCGTCACCACATGGATGGAGCCCGAAGCCGGACGGCTGATGGCCGAGACGGCCGACAAGAACCTGATCGACAAGGACGAGTATCCGGTCAGCGCCGAGATCGAGGCGCGCTGCGTGAACATGGTGGCCGACCTCTGGCACGCTCCGGACGAGTCCGCGGCGATCGGCTGCTCGACGCTCGGCTCGAGCGAGGCGTGCATGCTCGCGGGGCTGGCCCTCAAGTTCGCCTGGCGCGGGCGAGGGCCGGCGGACGGGGCGAAGCCGAACTTGGTCATGGGCGAGAACGTCCAGGTCTGCTGGGAGAAGTTCTGCCGCTACTGGGACGTCGAGCCGCGCAAGGCGAAGCTCGCCCCCGGGCGGACCCACCTGACCGCGGAGACGGCGGCGCCCCTGTGCGACGAGAACACGATCGGCGTGGTGGCGATCCTCGGCTCGACCTTCGACGGCGTCTACGAGCCGGTCGCCGAGATCGCCGCCGCCCTCGATCGGCTGCAGGAGGACCGGGGACTCGACATCCCGATCCACGTCGACGCCGCCTCCGGCGGGTTCGTCGCCCCGTTCGTCGACCCCGAGCTCCGCTGGGATTTCCGGGTTCCGCGGGTCGTCTCGATCAACGGGTCCGGCCACAAGTACGGGCTCGTCTATCCGGGCGTCGGCTGGCTCGTCTGGCGCGACCAGGCCCACGTGCCGGACGAGCTCGTCTTCCAGGTCGACTACCTCGGCGGCCAGATGCCGACGTTCACCCTCAACTTCTCCCGGCCCGGGTCGGAGGTCATCGCCCAGTACTTCAACTTCATCCATCTCGGCCGCGACGGGTACACGGCGGTGATCGCGGCCTGCCGCGAGAACGCCCGCTGGCTGGCCGCCGAGATCGCCGAGATCGACGAGTTCGAGCTCGTCTCCGACGCGACCGGCCTCCCGGTGCTCGCGTTCACCCTGCGACCCGGCCTCGACTTCACGGTCTACGACGTCTCCGCCCACCTCCGCGTCCACGGCTGGCAGGTCCCCGCCTACCGCTTCCCGCCCGATCTCGAGCACCTCTCGGTCCTGCGAATCGTCGTGCGCAACGGCTTCGGCCGGGACCTGGCCGGCCGGCTGGTCGCCCACCTGCGCGAGGCGGTCGCCGGGCTCGGCGGCGGCGCGCACCCGGGCACGACCCACGCGGCGCGCTTCCATCACTGACCGAGGCGCCCCACCCACTCGTCGACGCCGACGACCTCCGCCTGGCGGGGGAACACCTTCTCGAGCAGCACCCGGTGGACCTCCGGGTCGCCGTCGGCGCAGCCGTCGGCGAGCACGGTGAGCCGGAAGTCGAGGTCGGAGGCGGCGCGCAGCGTCGAGAGGACGACGCCGCTGGTGGCGATCCCGGCGAGCACGAGATGGTCGATCCGCCCGGCCCGCAGGACGACCTCGAGGTCGCTCCCGGCGAAGGCGCTGACCCGGCGCTTGGTGACCACGAGGTCGTCCGGGCCGGGCTCGACCGCCGGGTGGATCGCGCTGGCCGGGTCGCCGGCGACGAAGGCCCCGGACGCCGTGAGGGCGGCGAAGCGCATGTTGCGCGGGCTGACCTCGGGATGGCCGGGCCGGAAGCCGATCTGGACGTAGATCACCCGGACGGCCGCCGCCCGGGCCGCGGCGGCCGCGGCGGCCACCCGGTCGAGGAGGTCGGGCGCGCCACCCACCCGGTCGACGATCGCCCGCTGGACGTCCATCACGAGCAGGGCGGTGCCGGTCTCAGGCATGGGCGGCTCCTTCGCGGTCGCGGGGGTCGTTCATCTGGGCCAGCCGCCGGAGCAGGCCGACCGCCTCGAGCAGAAGGTCCTGCTCGGGCGGGGTGAGGCCGCTGGTCATCGCCGCGGCCAGCCAGCCCTCCCGGCGGGCGCGCTCCTCGGCGAGCGCCGCCCGCCCGGGGCCGGTCAGGTCGACCAGCCGCTGGCGCCGGTCGCCGGGGTCGGGCCGGCGCGCGACCAGCCCGGCCGCCTCGAGCTCGACGACGGTCCGCGCCATCGACTGGGGGGTGACCCGCTCGGCGGCGGCGAGCCGGCTCGTCGTCCCCGGCCCGTCGCGGTCGAGCCGCCCGAGCACGGCCGCCTGGGAGAGGGAGAAGCGGTACTCGGCGCGGAGCCGGCGGATCAGCTGGCCGATCACCGTGCGGAGCTCGGCGGCGGCCTCCGACACCTCGGACGGCGTGGGCACGGCGGGAATCATACAGCTAACCTGTTAAGTCTTGCTGTCCAAATCGGGAACGCGGGGAGCGGTGGAGCCGGGAGCGAGGCCGGGCGCGGCCGGCGACGACCACTACAAGTGGATCGCCCTGTCGAACACGACGCTCGCCGTGCTCCTGGCCACCCTCGACGCGTCGATCACCCTGATCGCGATGCCCGACATCTTCCGCGGCATCCATCTCGACCCGCTCCAGCCGGGGAACAGCTTCTACCTGCTGTGGATGATCCTCGGCTTCCTCGTCGTCACCAGCGTGCTCGTGGTCAGCCTCGGCCGCCTCGGCGACATCTACGGGCGCGTGCGGATGTACAACCTCGGCTTCGTCATCTACACGCTCGCCTCGCTGGTGTTGACCGTCGACTGGCTGACCGGCCGGGCCGGGGCGACCTACCTGATCGTCTTCCGCGTGGTCCAGGGCCTCGGCGCCGCGTTCCTCCTGGCCAACTCGGCGGCGATCCTGACCGACGCGTTCCCGCCCGACCAGCGCGGGCTCGCCCTCGGGATCAACAACATCGTCGGCGTCAGCGGCATGTTCGTCGGGCTCGTGCTCGGGGGGCTGCTCGCTCCGATCGACTGGCGGCTGGTGTTCCTCATCTCCGTTCCCCTGGGCGCGTTCGGGAGCGTGTGGGCGTACCTCAAGCTCGAGGAGCGCGGCGTCCGTCGGCCGGCGCCGGTCGACTGGCTGGGGAACCTGACCTTCGGGGTCGGGCTGATCCTGGTCATGGTCGCCATCACCTCGGCGATCCGCCCGTACGGGAGTCACACGATGGGCTGGACGAGCCCGGTGGTGATCGTCGAGGCGACGATCGGCCTGGCCCTGTTGATCGCCTTCGGGATCGTCGAGACCCGCGTCGCCGACCCGATGTTCCGCCTCCCGCTCTTCCGCATCCGGGCCTTCACCTGCGGGGCGTTCTCGAGCTTCTTCGCCGCCGTGGCTCGCGGCGGCCTGATGTTCATGCTCATCATCTGGCTCCAGGGGATCTGGCTGCCCCGCCACGGCTACAGCTTCGACCGGACGCCGCTCTGGGCCGGCATCTGCATGCTCCCCCTCACGCTCGGCTTCCTGCTCGCCGGGCCGGTGTCCGGCTACCTGTCCGACCGCTACGGGGCGCGGCCGTTCGCCACCGGCGGGATGATCGCCTCGGCCGCGAGCTTCGCCCTCCTCGAGCTCCTGCCGATCGACTTCCCCTACCTCCTGTTCGCGCTGATCCTGCTCCTCAACGGCCTCGGCATGGGCACGTTCGCCGCGCCCAACCGGGCCGGGGTCATGAACAGCCTGCCCCCCGAGGACCGGGGGGCGGGCGCGGGCATGAACCAGACGTTCCAGAACTCGGCGCAGGTCCTGTCGGTCGGGATCTTCTTCACCCTGATGGTCGCCGGCCTGGCCGCCGACCTGCCGCGGACGATGGCGGCCGGGCTCGCCGCCCACGGCGTCGCCCCGTCGGCCGCCGTGGCCGCCGGGCACCTCCCGCCGGTGTCGATCCTGTTCGCCGCCTTCCTCGGATACAACCCGGTCGAGCACCTGATCGGCCCGGCGGCGCTCGGCCACCTGAGCGCGGCCAACCACGCGGCCCTCACCGGTCGCACGTTCTTCCCCCAGCTGATCTCGGGTCCGTTCCGGACCGGGCTCCACCAGGCGTTCGCCTTCGCCGTCGTCGCCTGCCTCCTCGCCGCCGCCGTCTCCTGGTCGCGCGGGCGGCGCGCCGTCGCCGTCGCCGTGGACGCCCGGGCTCCGGGCGAGGCCGGGCGCGAGCTCGGCGCGACCCGGTGACGCACACACGGAGCACGTTCCGTCCGCCGAGGTGATTAGAGTGTGTTGGACAGTTGGTACGGGGCCAGCCGGCCGACGCGCACCACACGAACGACCTCGGAGCTGAGACACAGATGAAACGGATCGCCTTGGTCGCGGCGCTCGCCGCGAGCGTCCTCCTTGCGGCATCGATCGGAGCGGCCGGGGCGGCGGCCCAGGACTCCGTGCTCCAGCAGTTCCAGATCCGGATCACCGACCAGCTCTCCCGGGCGACGGCGCGCGGCCTCGCGGTCAACGACGCGGGCACGGCCACCGCCAGCGGCCCGACGTCGTACTCCCTGAGCTTCCCGAGCGGCCCGGGCAACCTCTTCGAGATTCCGACGAGCACGGTCGGCGGCCTCGACGCCGGCTGCGTCGAGCGGCTCACCCAGACGGGGACGTTCGTCTTCTTCTTCCTCCCGAACAGCCGGCCGGGGCTCGAGTTCGTCGGCTCCGGCTCCTACACGCAGACCAGCACCACCATCTACCGCCCGCTGGCGAGCGGCGGCTGTGACACGTCGAAGCCGCTGCTGCGGAACGTCACCGTCTCCGCCGGAGCGACCCAGGTCGGCGCGGTCGCCTAGCCCGCCCCGCCTCCCCGCGAGTCCCGGACGGGCGTCCCGGCCGCCCGGGACGACTCGTGGACGACTCGTGCCCGGGGCCGGAGCCGCTGAGCCACGCGTCCGGGGATTCGTGAGAGGATCCGCCGACCCAGGGCCCATCCCCTGGGCCCGTTCCAGTCCGAGGAGGGAGCAGCCGTGAGCAGCAGCATCGTCGTCGCCTCGATCTCGGGCGCCAGCACGTTCTTCTACGTCATCCTCGGGATCGCCCTGGTCGCCGGCCTCGGGGTCATCCTCCGGGCGCCCTGGCCGATCCGGGGACTCGGCTTCGGCCTCATCGCCGGCGCGGCGATCATCGCCCTGATCATCCTCACCGGCCCGACCAAGCACTGAGCCCCCCGCGGTCGGGTCAGCGGTCGATGGCGGCTCCCAGCACGGGTGGCGATCCGGCCGACCGCCTGACCCCCTACCGGGCCAAGCGCGACTTCGACGTCACCGGCGAGCCGGCCGGCCGCGCGCCGGCCCCCGGCGGGTCGCGCTTCGTCATCCAGGAGCACCACGCCCGCCGGCTCCACTGGGACCTCCGGCTCGAGCGCGACGGCGTCCTCGTCTCCTGGGCCGTCCCCAAGGGCCTGCCCGAGTCGCCCGGGCGCAACCACTTCGCCGCCCGGACCGAGGACCACCCACTCGAGTACATCGACTTCCACGGCGAGATCCCCCAGGGCGAGTACGGGGCCGGGTCGATGAAGATCTGGGACCGGGGCACCTACGAGACGCTCAAGTGGGCTCCCCGCAAGGTCGAGGTCGCCCTCCACGGCGAGCGGGTCGACGCCCGCTACGCCCTGTTCGCGATCGGCCAGGACGAGACGCCGAAGGACTGGATGGTCCACCGGATGGATCCCCCGGCCGACGCCGACCGCGAGCCGATGCCCGACCACCTCCCGCCGATGCTCGCCCGACCCGGCCCGCTCCCGGCCGACGACGTGCGCTGGGGGCACGAGTTCCGCTGGGCCGGCCAGCGGGCGGTCGCCCATTCGGAGCCCGGGGTCCTGCGCCTCGAGGCCCGCGACCTCCGCGACCTGACCGGCCGCTACCCGGAGCTCGGCCGGCTGAACCGGGCGCTCAGCTCCCACAGCGCGATCCTCGACGGCGTGATCGTCGCCTTCGACGCCGGCGGCCGGCCCAGCCGCGACGCGCTGGCCCGCCGGGCCGAGGCCGCCTCGCCGGCCGAGCTCCGCCGGCTGGCCGCCGACCTGCCGGTGACCTACGTGATCTTCGACCTCCTCTGGCTCGACGGCCACTCCCTCCTCGACCTCCCGTACGCCGACCGGCGCGAGCGCCTCGCCGCGCTCGCCCTCGCCGGGGACCGCTGGCGGACCCCCGACCACGTGGTCGGCCGGGGGGCGGCCGTGCTCGCCGCCAGCGCCGCCCACGGCCTCGGCGGCGTCGTGGCCAAGCGGCTCGACTCCGCCTACGAGCCCGGCCGACGCACGGACGCGTGGATCGAAGTCGGCGACGCCGGCGAGGACGGAGCCGCTCCCGAGGAAGCCCTCCCCGCCCCCCGGACCGACCCGAACCCGACGGCCCGTACCGGCCCCGAGCTCGGGCTCCTCGACGAGGTCCTCGACGGGACGACCGCCGGCGAGGTCGTCGACTACTACCGGGCCATCGCCCCCGTCCTCCTCGGGCACCTCCGCGGGCGGGCGCTGACCGTCCGGCGGCACCTCGGCGCCCTCGAGCTCCACGTCCCGCTCGCCCTGGCCGAGGCCCCCGGCCGCCCGACCGCCGTCGTGTTCGACCTCGACCCCGGGGCTCCGGCCACCGTGGTCGAGTGCTGCGAGGTCGCCCTGCGCCTCGAGGGCATGTTCACCCATCTCGGGCTGCGGAGCTGCGTCAAGACGTCGGGCTCGAAGGGCCTCCAGGTCTACCTGCCCGTCGGCGCCGGCGACCCGACGTTCGCCCAGACGAGGGCGTTCGCCCGGATGGTCGCCGAGCTCCTCGCCCGCGACGAGCCGGAGCTCGTCGTCGCCCGGGCCGGCCCGGCGCTCCGGACCGGCCGGGTGTTCGTCGACTGGAGCCCAAACGACCAGCCGGCCACGACGGTCGCCGCCTACTCGCTCCGGGCCCGGGAGCGGCCCGGGGTCTCGACCCCCGTCGACTGGGACGAGGTCCGGAGCACGCGCGCGAGCGGACGGCCCGGCGAGCTCGTCTTCGACGCCGGGCAGGTCCTCGACCGGGTGGCCGAGCGCGGCGACCTGTTCGCCCCGGTCCTCTCGCTGCGCCAGGAGCTGCCCGCCTTCTGAGCGCCCCGGGGCCGGGCGGCGCTCAGGCGGCTTCGCGCAGGGCGGCGAGCGTCGGCTGGCTGCCCAGGCTCGCCATCGCCGTCTCCTCGAGCTGGCGGGCCCGCTCGCGGGTCACGCCGAGCTCGCGGCTCGTCGCCTCGATCGTCCGCTGGCGGCCGTCGCGGAGGCCGAAGCGGAGCTCGACCACGTTGCGCTCGGCGTCGGACAGCGCCCGCAGGGCGTCGGCCACCGTGCGCTCCATCTCGGTCGTCTGGACCTCGTCGCTCGGGTCCGGCCGATCGCTGGCGATCAGGTCGCCGACGCTGCTCTCGCTCTCGTCGCTCAGCGGCACGTCCAGGCTCGTCACCGTCCGCCGCGCCGCCCGGAGGCTGAGCACGTCGGCGACCGTCATCTCCGCCGCCGCCGCGACCTGCTCGTCGGTCGGGTCGGTCGCCATCTTCGCCGCCAGCTCCCGCTCGACCCGCGCCAGCTTGCGCTCGCGCTGCTCGATGTGGACGGGCAGCCGGATCGGCCGCGACGTGTTGGCCAGCCCGCGCTGGATGCTCTGGCGGATCCACAGGGTCGCGTAGGTCGAGAACTTGAAGCCCTTGCGCCAGTCGAACTTCTCCGCCGCCCGGATCAGGCCGAAGGTGCCCTCCTGGACGAGGTCGCCCATCGACAGGCCGAGCCCCTGGTAGCGACGGGCCTGCGACACGACGAGGCGCAGGTTCGAGTTGATCATCCGGTCCTTGGCCGCCATGTCGCCCCGCTCGATCGCCTTCGCCAGCTCGACCTCCTCCGGCGCGGTGAGCAGCGGGTAGCGGGACGCCTGGTTGAGGAAGATCTGGAGCGAGTCGGTCGTCGCCTCGGTCTGGGCCCGCCGCTGGGCCCGGGCGCTGTCGGTCGCCGCCGTCCGGCGTCGCGGCTGCTTGGTCTGGGCGCTGTGCTCGCCGCGCCGGCGGCCCGCGCCCGAAGTTGTCGTCCTATCCATGCGTTCCCTTTCACGCGTCGTATCGAGCCCGCTCACCAGGCCGTCCTCCCCTCGGCTCGCATCCGCCAGCGGTACGAGACGGGGCATCGGAGAGGAGCGCTTCGAGTGGCCCGGGCGGGTTCTGGCACCCGCCGCACGGAACAGAATAGCAAATAGTTGTCCACGCAACAAGGGCTCGGTTCTCAAAGGGTCCGACCGCCGGAGCCGATGGGTTCGAGAGTGAGGCGAGACGCCCCCGGGCACCCAGGTGCGGGCGCCGGTCGCCCGGCGCGTCCGGGCCCGCTCGATCGAACCGTCCGGCGGCTCGCCCGACCGGTCGCGCTCACCGCCCCCCGGGCCCGCGGTCGGGACGCCGAGCCCCCCGGCGAGGAGCTCGCCGCGATCGCCCGGCGCGAGGTCTCCCCGGTCGCGTGGACCGAGCGCTGCCACCGGCTCGGCATCGCCGATCTCCGGCTCGGCGACGGGTTTGCCGGATCGCCGTAGCGGCCATCTAGGATCCGCAGGCTCGGACCGTCGACCCAGACCCCTCCCGCACCGGCGCGGGGTCGCTCCAGGAGGGAGTACCGGTGATGACTACGGCATCGGAGACGGCCGTCCGCCCGCGTGGCGGCGGACGGCTGGTCGGCCTGACCTTCGACGACGGCCCCGACCCGGTCTGGACGCCGCGGATCCTCCAGGCTTTGGCCGCCGCCCGCGTCCAGGCCACCTTCTTCGTCATGACCCGGCGGGCGGCCGCCCATCGGCGGGTGATCGCCGCGATCCTCGACGGCGGCCACGAGGTCGGCCTCCATTGCGCCCGCCACCTCCGCCACCCGCAGACGCCGCGGGCGATCATCGAGCGCGACACGGCCGACGCCCTCGCGACGCTCGCGAGTCTCGGCGTCCGCCCCGCCCGCTGGCGGGTTCCCTGGGGCGCCCGCGCCGACTGGACGGCGGCGCTGGCCCGCGCCCACCGCCTGTCCCTGACCGGCTGGAGCGCCGACACCCACGACTGGCGCGGGGACCCGGCCCCGGCGATGCTCCGGGCGATCGAAGGCGACCTCGTCCCCGGGGCGGTGGTCCTGATGCACGACGGGATCGGGCCGGGCGCCCGCCGGGACGACAGCCGCGAGACCGCCCGCCTGATCGGGCCGCTCGCCGCGGCGATCCGCCGGCGCGGCCTCGAGGCCGGTTCGCTCGCCGCCCTGGCCGGCCGGGGCTCCCGGTGAGGGGGCCGCCCCTCGACACGGCCGGGCTCGCCGGCGCCCTGGCCGGGATCGCCGCCGACGCCGCGCGGCTCGACGCCGCCCCCGCCTTCCCCGAGTCCGCCTTCCGCGCCCTGGCCGGGGCCGGCGCCCTCGCCGCCGACCGGCCCTACCCCGAGGAGCTCGCCCTCGTCCGGGCGGTGGCGGCCGCCGACGGGTCGGTCGGGCGCATCCTCGACGGGCACCTGAACGCGGCCGAACGCCTCCGGTTGCTCGGGCCGCCGGAGGACCCCGAGGTCGCCGGCGACCTCGAAGCGATCGCCGCCGGCGAGCTCCGGCTCGGCCTGTGGGGGGCGGATCCGGTCGGCGGCGAGGGCGATCCGGCCTTCCTGACCGGTGCGCCGGGCGCCCGGCGGGTCTCGGGGGTGAAGGTCTTCTGCTCGGGCGCCGGCGGCGTCGAGCGGGCCGCGGTCGTCGTCCGGCCCCCCGACGGCGGCCCCGGCCCCCGCTGGCTCGCCTACGTCGACCTCACCGCCGGGGTGGCGGTCGACCGCGGCTGGTTTCGCGGGGGCGGGATGCGGGCTTCCGAGAGCCACCGGGTCGTCTTCACCGGCGCCCGGGTGATCGCCGGGCTCGGCGCCCCCGGTGAGCTCGCCCGCGAGCCGTGGTTCTCCCGCGACGCGATCCGCACGGCCGCGACCTGGGCCGGGATGGCCGACACCGCCCTCGCCGGCGCCCTCGCCGCCCTGGCCGCCCGGCCCGACCCGGGCGACCTCGAGGGGCTGGCCGCCGGTCGCATGCTCGCCGCCCGGGGGACGATCGACCTCTGGCTCGGCCACGCCGCCGCCCTCGACACGGCCGTCCCGGCCGGGCTCTCGATCGACCTCCGCGAAGCGGTGGCCCGGGCGGCGGCGACCATCCTCGACGAGGCGGCCCGCGCCTGCGGGTCGCGGCCCTTCGCGACGGGCGCGCCCCTCGACCGGGCCCGCCGGGATCTCGAGCTCCTCCTCCTCCAGCACCGGCTCGACCCGCTCCTCGCCCGCCGCGGGCGCCGCGTCCTCGAGGCGGCCGGGCGATGACCGCCGAGCGGATCGAGCCGGCCTGGTTCGAGGACCTCTACCAGCGCGAGGCCGACCCGTGGAGCTTCGCGTCGAGCGCCTACGAGCGCGACAAGTACGCCCGCACCCTCGCCGCCCTCGGCCCCCCGGACCGGCGCTTCGCCCGCGCGCTCGAGGCCGGCTGCTCGATCGGGGTCTTCACCGAGCTCCTGGCCGCTCGCTGCGACGCCCTCCTGGCCGTCGACGCCTCGGCCACCGCCGTCCGGCGAGCCGGTGAGCGCCTGGCCCCCGGGTTCCCCCAGGTCCGCGTCGAGCGGCGGGTCCTCCCGGAGGAGCTCCCGGCCGGCCCGTTCGACCTGATCGTCTGCGCCGAGATCCTCTACTACTGGCCGGCCGCCCTGCTCCGGGCGGCGCTCGGGTCGATCGAGGCGGCGCTCGCCCCCGGCGGGAGCCTCCTCGCCGTCCACTGGCGCCCGCCGACCCGCACCTATCCCCTCCGCGGAGACGAGGTCCACGCGATCATGGCCGCCGAGCTCCGCCTCGTCCACGCGTTCTCCGAGCCGGCCCCCAAGTACCTGATCGACCGCTACGACCGGCCGGCGGCGCCGTGACCACGCTCCGCCCGCCGACCCCGGACCTCCGGGCCTGCGTCGTCGTCCCGGCCCGCGACGAGGCCGAGCTGATCGGCGCCTGCCTGCGGGCCCTCGCCGGCCAGACCGGGCTCGAGCCGTCCGCCTACGAGGTGATCCTCGTCCTCGACGGGTGCTCCGACGCCACCCCGGAGCTCGCCCGGGGGGCCGCCGCCGAGCTGCCGCGCCTGCGCCTGCACCTCTGCGACGGGCCCGGGCGGGGCGTCGGGGCGGCCCGCAAGCAGGGGATGGACCTGGCCTGCGCCCGGCTCCTCGGCCTCGGGCGGACCGCTGGGGTGATCGCCTCGACCGACGCCGACTCGACGGTCGCGCCCGACTGGCTGCGCATCCAGGTCGAGGCCGTGGCCGGCGGCGCCCGGGCGATCGGCGGGCGGATCGAGATCTTCCCGGCCGACGCCGCCGCCCTCCACCCGGGCACGCTCGACCGCCGCCGGGCGCGGACGGCCGGCCGGGCCGCCCGCCTGCGGGCCGGCGACCCGGCCGACGCGATCGAGCACGGCCAGTTCAGCGGCGCCTCGATGTCGCTCGCCGCCGCGACCTACGCCGAGATCGGCGGGCTCGACCCGATCGCGGCGCTCGAGGACGAGGCGCTCGAGCGGTCGCTCGCGCGCCACGGCGTCCGGATCGAGCGCCGTCTCGACGTCCGCGTCGCCACGTCGGGTCGCCTCCGGGGCCGGGCCTCCCGCGGCCTCGCCCACGACCTCGCCCTCGACGAGTGGCTCGCCCACCGGAGCTTCGACGCCCGGGCGACCGTCGCCGACGTACTGGCGGTCAAGCACCAGACGATCAGCCTCGTCCTCCCCACCCGCGAGGTCGCCGGGTCGCTCGGGGCCGTGCTCGACGCCCTCGAGCCGGTCCGGGCGGCCGGGGTGGTCGACGAGCTGCTCGTGGTCGACGCCGCCTCGCGCGACGGGACGGTCGAGGCCGCCCGCGAGCGGGGCGTCGCCGTCGCCCAGGAGTCGACGCTCCTGCCCGAGTTCGGCCCGGCCCTCGGCAAGGGCGACGCCCTCTGGCGCGGCCTGAGCGCGACGACCGGCGAGATCGTCGTCTTCCTCGACACCGACACGGCCAACTTCACCGCCCGCTTCCTCCTCGACCTGGTCGTGCCGCTCCTGCGCGACCCGGCCGTCCACCTCGTCAAGGGCGCCTTCCGCCGGCCGTTCCGCCGGGCGGGGAGCGCGAGCGCTCCGGACGAGGGCGGCCGCGTGACCGAGCTCCTCGCCCGCCCGCTGATCAACCTCCACCTCCCCGACCTGGCCGGGTTCGCCCAGCCCCTGGCCGGCGAGGTCGCCGCCCGCCGCGACCTGCTCGAGGCGCTCCCCTTCCCGGTCGGCTACGGGGTCGAGATCGCCGTGCTGATCGACGCCTACCGGGCGGTCGGCCGGGACGGCCTCGCCCAGGCCCAGCTCGGGACGCGCGAGAACCGCCACCAGCCGCTGGCCGAGCTCGGCGCCATGGCCTACGAGGTCCTCGTCGCCGCCGAGCGGCGGATCCACGGTGCCGCGGCGGTCGACACGCTCGCCCCGGGGACGCTCCTCCAGCCGCGGGGCGCCCACCTCGCGCCGCGGCGGCTGGCCGTCGACGAGCGCCCGCCCCTGCGCACGCTCGCCGCCCGCAACGGGGGCGCCTCGGCCGCCTGAGGGTTCAGCCGGCCGCCCGGACCTCGATCCGGCCGGCGCGGACGCGGACCTCCCAGCGGGGCGCCGGCGTCGTGGCCGGCCCCTGGGCGACCCCGCCGTCGGGGAGCCGGAAGACGCTCTGGTGCCACGGGCAGACGATCGCCCCGTCGCAGACCTCGCCCTCGTGGAGGGGCGCCCCGCGGTGGGTGCAGCGATCCGACAGGGCGACGACCTCGCCGTGGTGGCGGGTGAGGACGATGGCCACGCAGCCGGCGACGGCATGGGTGAGCCGCCCCTCGGCGACGGCATCGTCGGCGGCGGCGTCGACCCAGTCGTCCGGCCGCGCCTCGAAAGCGGTGCGGTCGACCCCGAGCCCGAGGGCGTAGGTGAGATGGGCGCCGAGGTAGCCGCCGGCGGCCAGGGCCCCGGCCCCGGCGCCGGACAGCGCCACCCCGGCCAGGTGGCGCCCGCGCCGCCGCGCGCGCCAGGAGGCGGCGAACAGGCCGAGGGCGACGGAGTTCGAGGCGGCGTGGACGAGGCCGACCCGCCGCTCCTTCTGCTGGGTGTCGCCCCAGTCGGCGCTCCCGGTGGCCGCGGTCGGGATCGCGGCGAGGATGCCGGCCGCGATCAGGCGCTCGGCCGCCCGCCGGCTCCCCCGCCCGCCGGCCACGTCGAGGACGACGGCGCCGACCCACGCCCCGAGCGTCACGTCGGTGAGCAGCGGATGGAGCGGATGCCCGAGCCAGGTCCCGCTCAGGGCGTCCTTCGCCGCGCCCGCCGGGAGCGCCCGGCGCACGGCGGCGCTCAGCGGGTCGCCGACCAGGTCGAGGACGCCGGCCTGCTCGAGGGCGGCGACGGCGTCGTGGGCGAGCGAGTTGGCCCGGTCGATCATGGGCCCGGGATAGCCGGGTCGGCCGCGGTCTAAACCGCTCCCCGGCGGGTCCGGTCCGATCTGCGAGGATCCCCGCAGCTGATGGCCCTGCCTCCTTCCGGCGAGCAGTTCGAGATCTCCGACGGCGATCAGCGGGCGACGATCGTCGAGGTCGGCGGCGGTCTGCGCGAGTACGAGGTGGGCGGGCGGCCGGTGATCGACCCCTACCCGGTCGGGGCGATGTGCGACGGTGGCCACGGCGCCCCGCTGATCCCCTGGCCGAACCGGCTGGCCGGCGGCCGCTACCGCTTCGACGGGGTCGACCACCAGGTGGCCCTGACCGAGCCGGCCAAGGGCAACGCGATCCACGGCTTCATGCGCTGGCGGGCGTGGCGGGCGCTCGAGCGCGAGCCCCACCGGGTGGTGGTGGGCGCCGTCCTCCATCCCCTCGCGGGCTATCCGTTCGCCGTCGAGCTGAGCCTGGCCTACGAGCTCGGCCCCGGCGGCCTCGAGGTGGCCACGACGGCGACCAACGTCGGCGACCGGGCCTGCCCGTTCGGCTCGGGCCACCACCCCTACCTGTCCCCCGGGTCCGGGCCGATCGACGACTGCCTGCTCGAGCTCCCCGCCGCCACCCGGATCACCACCGACCCGGAGCGCCAGCTGCCCACCGGGCGCGAGCCGGTCGCCGGGACGGCGTACGACTTCCGCTCGCCCCGCCGGATCGGCGACCTGCGCATCGACCACCCGTTCACCGACCTCGAGCGGGGGGCGGACGGTCGGGCGGTGACCGGCCTCACCGCTCCGGACGGCCGGCGGGCCGAGCTCTGGATCGACGAGCGCTACCCGATCTTCGAGATCTACACCGGCGACACCCTCAAGCCGGCCCGCCGCCGCCTGGGCCTGGGCACCGAGCCGATGACCTGCCCGCCGAACGCCTTCCAGACCGGCGAGCACCTGATCCGGCTCGAGCCCGGGGAGACCGTGACCACCCGGTGGGGCGCCCGGCTCGTCTAGGACTCCTCCTCGCGGCGGCCCTCCTCGCCGCCGGGGCCGCGCTAACGCCGGGACGCACGGCGGAGGCGCCGCCGCCGGCCCCGAGCTACGACGACCCCCTGCCGACGTCGGCCATCGACGCGTGCGTGCGCCCGACCCGGCCGGCCGGGATCGCCGCCTACGCCTTCGACGGCGCCCGCCTCCCGTTCACCGTGGCCACCGGCCACGAGCCGGGGACCCGCCCGCGCTGCCGGGCCGGCGAGCTGCGGATCCTCACCCTGGCCGCGCTGACCGTCGACGGGCAGCCGGCCTACGTCCGGCGCGGGGGCTGCCAGGAGCCGTGCCGGGTGCGCCAGCCGACCGTCCACCTCCTGGCCCGCGACCTGGCCGGGCCGGTCCGGGTGCTCCCGCCGTCGGACCGCGGGGGCGACGGGGCGCCGGCGCCGGCCTGCCGGCGCGCCGTCCGGGCCGCCCCGGCGCGGGCCGGTTCCGACCTCGGCCAGATGTACTACAAGACGCCGGCCGAGATCCGGGGGACCCTCCGCCGGACCGGGGTGATCGGCGCCGGGGCCCGGTGGTCGAACTACGGCGATCCGGGGCGGCGCTTCCGCCCGCGGGCCGACTACGGCTACCTCCTGTGGAACCTCCCGCGGCGGGCGTCGGGGACCCTCCTCGCCGGGGGTGGGATCGTCGAGGCGGTGATCGCCCAGGGCGACCGGGTCGCGCTCTGCGCCGTGGCCCGCCTCACCCTCCCGTCCTATGACGCCCGGGGCGCCCGCAACGGCGAGGTGGTCTTCGGCTACGCGCGGGCGATGAACGCCGCGGCGACGATCTACGGCTGGCTGCTCCTCGGCTACCGCCGCGGCGACCGGCCCTTCCGGGCGACGACGACGCCGTGAGAGCCCGTACGATGGGGGCGTGTCCGTCCCGGTGGCTCTCGACGATCTTCCGGAGCAGGTCCGCCGGTTCGGCCTTGGCCCCTACCTCGTGACGGTAGCCGCCGACCAGACGCCCCGGGCGACGTCGGTGGCGGTCGCCTGGGAGGGCGACGCGCTGGTCGCCGGGCTCGGCCGGCGCACGGCGGCCAACGTCCGGGGCAACGGGTCGGTCACCCTGCTCTGGCCGGCGCCGGCGGCCGTGCCCGGCGACCACGCCCTGATCGTCGACGGGTCGGCCGCGGTCCGGGAGGCGCCCGACGGCGGGATGACCGTGGTCATCCGCCCGACGAAGGCGGTTCTCCACGTGACCCGCGGCTCCTGATCGCGGCGAGCACGCCGAGGGCGATGCGCCGCGGGCGCTCGCCGATCCCGAACACCGCGCTCGCCTCGCCGCGCGGGTCGACCTCGACGACTTTCGCCCCGGCCTCGACCTCGACGCCGTCGTGGGTCAGCCCGCGGAGGATCCCGTCGAGCGGGGCCCGGAGCTCGAGCTCCCCGATCGCGGCGACCGGGTCGCCGGCCCGCACGAGCCGGCCGATCGCCGCCTCGGTGCGCAAGCACCCGGCCGCCGGGGCGTAGACGAAGCGGTCGCGGGCGTGGCCGTCGAAGCTCCGCGGCTCGCCGGCCAGCCGGCGGGTGGCCCCGGCTCTGACCACCGCCCCGAGATCGTCGCCCCAGATCGTCTCGATCGCCAGGTCGGTCGTCTCGCCGGCGACGAAGTTCGGCCCGAGGCCGATGGTCAGCGGGGCGAGGTGGCGCTGGGCCTCGGGGCGGGCCCGCTTGCGCATGCGGGCGTCGACGAGGACCTCGGGCCGGACGGCCGCGAGCAGGGCGTCGAGGTCGGCGGTCGTGACCGCCACCTCCCGGCCGGCGCCGAGGGCGGCGTCGAGGCCGCCGGCGAGGTCGGCGTCGAGGTCGGCGGTCGTGACCGCCACCTCCCGGCCGGCGCCGAGGGCGGCGGCGACGGCGCCCGGGTCGTCGATCCGGCGGGCCCGGACGCCGGCGAGCTCGCACGCCCCGTCGAACACGGCGTCGGTGAAGGCCATGCCCCGCCGGGGAGCCGCCGGCCGGTCGACATCGTGGATCGCCACCCCGAACCCGGACCGGTGGAGGAGGTGGGCCACGGCGGAGCCGACGTCGCCGCTCCCCCGCACGACGACCACGGTCGGGCGAGCCGGCGTCAACCCCGGCTCCGCACCCGGGCCCGGACGAGGGCCAGCACCGGCGGGACGAGGGCGTCGGCCATCCGCTGGTAACCGGCCCGGGTCGGATGGGACCCGTCGATCAGGGTCAGGCCGGCGTGGACGGCGGTGGCCGGGTTCCACAGGCGGCGGAGGGCGTCGGTGTGGGCGCAGCCGAGGCGGCTGGCCTCCCGGCGGTTGATCGCCGCGAAGCGGGCGAGCACGCCGGCGGAGATCGGCACCGGCGAGCTGTCGGCGATCAGGCACAGGCCGCCGTAGGCCCGGACCCGGCGGACGTAGGCCTCGAGCGCCCGGACGTAGGCGGCCGCCGCCCGGGCGCCGCTCCCGTTCGAGCCGTACTGGGCCGAGTACTGGTAGATGTACTCGGCGAGGAAGATCGAGACGTCGAAGCGCTGGTCGGCGAGCGCCTGGCCGATGCGGGGCTCGGAGTCGTCGGTCAGCGAGTGACCCATGTGACCGAGGTTCTCCATCTCGACCTGGATGCGCCCGGGGGCCACCGGCCGGCGAGCGAGGAGGCCGGTGAAGATGAGCGTCCCGCTCGCCGGACCGCGGACGGTGATCGTCCGGGCGCCGGCCGGGACGGTCAGCCACTGCTCGGTCGGCGCCGGCGGGCCGGTCGACCGGGCGTCGATCGTCCAGGTCGCCGCCCCGGCGGTGACGGTGAACAGTCCCGATCCGGCGAACTTGGTGAACAGGACGGCGACGGTCGGCGCGTCGATCGGGGCGGTGACCGTCGCCTCGGGCGAGGTGGCGAGCGCGCTGTAGCCGCTCGGGCCGTCGAGCCCGTGCGAGGCGTACCCGGCCAGGACCCAGCCGTCGGGGCTCGGGCGGCTCCCGCCGAACACGGCGTAGCGGTTGAACCGCATCCGGAACGGGGTCGCCGGGATCAGCCCGGTCGCCCCCAGCTCGAACCGGCCGGCCCCGGCCAGCGCGGTGCCCAGCGCGGGTACGAGCCCGTGGTCGAGGAAGCCGGGGATCGTGTAGCCCTCGACGATCGAGTCGCCGTAGACGGCGACCGTCACCCGGGGGCCGACCTTGGCGGGCGCGGGCCCGGCCGGGCCCGCGGGCGCGCCGGCGGCCGGGGGAGCGGCCGGCGCCGGGGCCGGCGCCGGGGCCGCGGCCGGGGCCCGGGCGCCGCCGAGGAGCGCGAGGACCGTGACCGTCGCGGCGACCGGCAGCCAGCTGCGTTTCGCGGTCACGGTCGACCGAGGATAGCGCCGGCGCCCCCGGCTCAGCGTCGCCCCGAGAGGCGCCGCCAGACGCCGGCGGCGACGTCGTCGAGCGCCTGGAGCATCGTGTCCGGCCGGGCGACCGGGTCGGCCGACCGGGGCGGGAGCTCGCGGCAGGCGGCGGCGTCGAGGCGGAGCACGACCGCCCCGGCGCGGAGGGTGGCGATCTCGTCGGCCACCACCACCCGGTCGCCGGCCGGCGTGTCCACGAGCACGCCGTGGAAGACGTCCTGCGCCCGGGCCGCCAGGACGCGCCGGACCCGCCCGACGGTGACGCCGTCGGAGGAGACGACCGGCGTCCGCCGGGCCAGGGTCAGATAGGAGCTCGGGGCGCTCGGATCGCCCGGTCGGCTCATCGTCCGCCCGCCTCGCGCCGGGTCACCCGGGCCGCCGGCCCGCCGACGATCGTCCCGGCGGCGACCACGGCTCCGTCGGCCAGGCTCGTCCCCGAGCCGATCGCCGCCCGCGGGCCGACCGCCACCCGGTCGCCGAGGCGCACCGCCGCCCCCCGGACGCCCTGCGCGCGGATCGGCCGGTCGCTGTCCCCGTACACCGGCTCGAAGTCGATCACCGTGACCCCGTCGCCGAGGCGGCTCCCCGCGCCGACGGCGATCCCCGCGTGGGCGATCAGGGCGCACCCGGCGCCGAGCGTGGTCCCCTCCCCCAGCTCGATCGCGCCGCTCCGCGCCTCCAGGCGCGCCCGCTCGCCGAGGCGGCACCCGGCGCCCAGCTCGATCCGGGCGGCCCCGGCCTCCAGGCGCGCCCGCCGCCCGATCCGGCATCCGCGCCCGACGCGGAGCTCCCCGCCCGGGGCGACGGCGATCCGCACCCCACGGCCGAGCCGGGCGCCCCGGGCGACGAGCACCCGCCCGCGCAGCGACCGGGCCGCGACCATGCCCCGCAGCCGGCTCAGGGCGCCCATCGCGGGAGGCTCTCGCGCACCCGGCGGACGCGGTCGCGGGTCACCGCGGCCGCGTGGCCGGTGAGCGCGTAGCGGGCCGTCGGGCGCAGTCCCCGCCCGACCTCGGCCAGCCCGGCCGGGCTCGGGGCGGCGAGCGTCCGCGCCGCCCGCTCGGCGACCTCGAGCTGGCCGAGGGCGGTCAGGTGGACGGTATCCGGGAGCACGAGCTTCCAGCCGGCGAGATCCTCGAGGTCGAGGAGCGTGGCCCCCCGGCGCTCCGCGTGCGCCACGATCACCCGGTTGGCCGAGGCGATCCGGGCCGGCGGCGCCGGCGGCCGGCCCAGGTCGAGCGGGATCGTGGCCACCAGCAGGCGCTCGGCCGCCGCGGCGACGGCGTCGAGCACCCCGCCGAGCGCCGCGGCGAACGCGTCGGCCGCGAAGCTCGGGACCCGGACGTCGTTGACCCCCAGGTAGACGCAGGCCACGTCGTAGGGGCCGCGCAGGCGCGGGACCTGCTCGGCCAGGGCGCTCGCCGCCACCGCCCCGTCGCGGGCCAGGCCGGTGTAGGGCAGCTCGAGCGCCGCCGCCAGCCACTGGGCCCACGACAGGCAGCGGACCCCGAGCATCGCCTGCCCGGCGCCGTTGGTGATGCTGTCGCCCACGGCGACGAGGCCGCGCCTCACGGGAGCCGGCCCGCCCGGTCGCTCGCCGCCCGCAGCCGGCGGGCCAGCTCCGGGGTCAGCATCGCCTCGTCGACCCGCCAGCGCCAGTTCCCGGACGGGCGCCCGGGGACGTTCATCCGCGCCTCGCTGCCCAGGCCGAGGACGTCCTGGATCTGGACCATGGCGATGTCCGACGGCGCCGCGAAGGCGAGCCCGATCAGGCTCCACTCGGCCGCGGCCTCCTCGGCGATCCCGTGGTCGGCCAGCCGCGCCCGCACCTCCGCCCGGGTCGGCGCGTCGAGCCCCCGCCACCACCCGAGGACGGTGTCCTGGTCGTGGGTGCTCGTGTAGGTCACGCTCTCGCGCCGGTGCGGCTGGCCGCCGCCCCGGCCGAAGTCGAACTGGAGGATGACCATCCCCGGGTAGCCGAGCGCGTCGCGCAGGCGGTGGACGGCCGGCGTGATCACCCCCAGGTCCTCGGCGATCACCGCCAGCGGCCCGAGCTCGCGCTCGGCCGCCGCGAACGGCGCTCCCAGCGGTCCCCGGCGCCAGTGGCCGGCCCGGGCGTCGGGGGCGCCGGCCGGGATCGACCAGTAGGCGACGAAGCCGCGGAAGTGGTCGACCCGGACGACGTCGAAGAGCTCGAAGCTCCGCCGCAGCCGCTCGATCCACCAGCGGTAGCCGGTCCGCTGGAGCGCCGGCCAGTCGTAGAGCGGGTTGCCCCAGTGCTGCCCGAGGGGGGCGAAGTCGTCGGGCGGAGCCCCGGCCACCGCCCCGGACTGGAACATCTCGGGGTGGCTGAGGTGGTCGACGCTCCCCGGGGCGACGTAGATCGGGAGGTCCCCGATCATCCGCACCCCCTGGTCGGCCGCGTAGCCGCGCAGGCGGCGCCACTCCCGCTCGAAGCGAACCTGGTCGCGGAGCGCTGGCCGGCCCCCGCCCAGCCGCTCCCAGTCGCCCGCCCAGTAGGACTGGCGCTCGCGGAAGTCGTCCTCCTCCCCGACCGAGACCGGCGCCTCGGGGTCGGCGAGGAGCCCGGCCCAACAGGCGAAGGCCGACCGGGCCTTGTAAGGTGATTTGTACCGGTCCGGTGGGCCGAGCGGCAGCATCTGCCACCAGGATTGACCGGCCGCGGCCAGCCAGTCGACGAAGCGGTAGGCCTCGGCCCCCAGGCGCCCGGCCGGGAGCGACGTCGCGTGGAGCTGAACCCCACTGGATCTCACGATGTTCACAGGCAGTCGATTGGAAATTCTCGAAGTGCGGAAGGACAAGCCTGCCATGCCCGCCCTCCCCACGACTCCTCCGTCGAGAATCCGCATCGAAGACGTCGCCCCCGACGTCGACTGCGGCCGCTTCCGGGCCAAGCGCTGCGTCGGCGACCTGCTCGAGGTCTCGGCCACCATCTTCCGCGACGGCCACGACGTCCTCGGCGCGGTCGCCCGCTACCGCGGCCCCGGCGACCCCGCCTGGACCGAGGTGCCGATGGAGCGGCCCGCGCCCCGCGACGACCCCGACCACTGGCGGGCCGCCTTCCCGCTCGACGCCCAGGGCCGCTGGCGCTGGCGGATCGAGGCCTACACCGACACGTTCGCGACCTGGCGGGGCGAGCTCGAGCGCAAGCTCACCGCCGGGCAGACCGAGCTCGAGCCCGAGCTCGCCGAGGGCGCGGTCATCCTCCGGGCGATCCTCGGCCGGGCCGACCGCACCCGGGCCGAGCCGATCGAGCGGGCCGCCCGGGCGCTCGAGGACCAGAGCGCGCCGGCCGAGTCCCGGGCCCGCGCCGCGCTCGCGCCGGAGCTCGCCGCCCTCTGCGAACTGCTCCCAGAAAAGACCGGGGGAACCGAGCTCGATCGCGTGCTCGAGGTCGAGGTCGATCGCCCGCGGGCCCGCTTCGGTTCCTGGTACGAGCTCTTCCCCCGCTCGTGGGGCGGGTTCGACGGGGTGCTCGACCTCCTCCCCCAGTTCGCCTCGCTCGGCTTCGACGTCCTCTACCTGCCCCCGATCCACCCGATCGGCGAGACCAACCGCAAGGGGCGCAACGACGCCCTGAGCGCCGCCCCGGGTGACCCGGGGAGCCCGTGGGCGATCGGCTCGGCCGCGGGCGGCCACACCGCCGTCCATCCCGAGCTCGGCACGATCGACGACTTCGATCGGCTGGTCGCCGCCGCCGTCGAGCACGGCCTCGAGATCGCCCTCGACTTCGCCATCCAATGCTCGGCCGACCACCCCTGGCTGACCGAGCACCCCGAGTGGTTCTACCGCCGCCCGGACGGGACGCTCAAGTACGCCGAGAACCCGCCCAAGAAGTACCAGGACATCTACAACGTCGACTTCGGCTGCCAGGACTGGCGCGGCCTCTGGCACGCCCTGCGGGACGTCGTCCTCTTCTGGGTCGCCCACGGCGTGCGGATCTTCCGGGTCGACAACCCCCACACCAAGCCGGTGGCCTTCTGGGAGTGGCTGATCGACGAGGTCCGCGACCAGGAGCCGGACGTCATCTTTCTGGCCGAGGCGTTCACCCGGCCGCCGATGATGCGCGAGCTGGCCAAGATCGGCTTCACCCAGTCCTACACCTACTTCACCTGGAAGAACACCCGCGCCGAGCTGATCGAGTACGTCGACGAGCTCGCCCACTCGCCGATGCACCAGTACTTCCGGCCCAACTTCTTCGTCAACACCCCCGACATCCTCCACGAGTACCTCCAGACCGGGGGGACCGCCGCCTTCGCCATCCGCCTCACCCTGGCCGCCACCCTCTCCCCGACCTACGGCATCTACTCGGGGTTCGAGCACTTCGAGGCCACCCCCCGCCACGCCGGCTCCGAGGAGTACCTGAACTCGGAGAAGTACGAGACCAAGCAGCGGCGGCTCGACGGCCCGCTGCTCCCGTTCATCACGATGCTCAACGGCCTGCGCCGCGACCACGAGGCCCTCCGGCGGCTCGAGAACATCACCTTCCTGGCCACCGAGAACGACCAGCTCCTCGCCTACCTCAAGGAGACGCCCGCCGAGACGCTGATCATCGTGGTGACCCTCGACCCGCGGAGCGCCCAGGAGGGCGTCACGATCGTCCCGGTCGAGTCCGGCCTCCCGCCGGCGTTCACCGTCGTCGACCTGCTCAGCCGCGAGTCCTTCGACTGGCGGCTCGGGCGCAACTACGTCCGCCTCGACCCCAACCACCGGGTGACCCACATCCTCGAGGTCGTGCAACCCTGATGGCCATGAACGTCGCCAAGCCCGGGGCCACGTCCCAGTGGTTCGAGTCGAACCCGCACTGGTTCAAGACGGCGATCTTCTACGAGATCCACGTCCGCGGCTTCTACGACGGCAACGCCGACGGGTCCGGCGACTTCCGCGGGCTGACCGAGAAGCTCGACTATCTCGAGTGGCTCGGCATCGACTGCGTCTGGCTCCTGCCCATGTACCAGTCGCCCCTGCGCGACGGCGGCTACGACATCTCCGACTACAAGGCGATCCACCAGGACTACGGCACCCTCGAGGACGTCAAGGCGTTCATCGACGCCGCCCACGCCCGCGGCATCCGGGTGATCGCCGACCTCGTGATGAACCACACCTCGAGTGAGCACCCCTGGTTCCAGGAGTCCCGCTCGGACCCCGAGTCGCCCAAGCGCGACTGGTACGTCTGGTCGGACACGGCCGACCGCTACCGCGACGTCCGGATCATCTTCGTCGACACCGAGACCTCCAACTGGACCTGGGACGAGCGCGCCGGCGCCTACTTCTGGCACCGCTTCTTCTCCCACCAACCCGACCTCAACTACGACAACCCCGAGGTCCAGGAGGCGATGCTCGACGTCCTGCGCTTCTGGCTCGACCTCGGGTTGGACGGCTTCCGCCTCGACGCCGTCCCCTACCTGTTCGAGCGCGAGGGGACCAACTGCGAGAACCTCCCCGAGACCCACGAGTTCCTGCGCAAGGTCCGCGCCACCGTCGACGCCGAGTACCCCGACCGGGTGCTCCTCGCCGAGGCCAACCAGTGGCCGGCCGACGTCGTCGAGTACTTCGGCGACGGCGACGAGTGCCACATGGCCTTCCACTTCCCGGTCATGCCGCGGATGTTCATGGCCCTGCGGCGCGAGACGGCGGCGCCGATCCTCGAGACCCTGGCCAACACGCCGGCGATCCCCGAGAACTGCCAGTGGGGGCTCTTCCTGCGCAACCACGACGAGCTGACGCTCGAGATGGTGACCGACGAGGAGCGCGACTACATGTACGCCGAGTACGCCAAGGACCCGCGGATGAAGCTCAACCTCGGGATCCGGCGACGGCTCGCCCCCCTGCTCGACAACGGCCGCGACGAGATCGAGCTGATGACGGCGGTCCTCTTCTCCCTGCCGGGGAGCCCGGTCATCTACTACGGCGACGAGATCGCCATGGGCGACAACGTCTACCTCGGCGACCGCGACGGCGTCCGCACGCCGATGCAGTGGACCGGCGACCGCAACGGCGGCTTCTCCCGGGCCGACTTCGCCCAGCTCTATGCGCCCCCGCTGATGGACCCGGTCTACGGGTACCAGGCGGTCAACATCGAGGCCCAGCTCCGCACCCCGTCGTCCCTCCTGCGCTGGCTGCGGCGCTTCATCGGCCTGCGCAAGGACCACCCGGTCTTCGGCCTCGGCTCCTACGAGGCGCTCCCCACCTCGAACCCGCGGATCTTCGCCCACGTCCGGACCTACGAGAACGACGTCGTCCTCTGCGTCCACAACCTCGCCCGCTCGGCCCAGGCCGTCGAACTCGACCTCTCCGCCTACGAGGGGCGCTACCCCGAGGAGATGTTCGGCCGGACCCGGTTCCCCCGCATCGGCGGGCTCCCCTACCTGCTGACCCTCGCCCCCCGGGGCTTCTTCTGGTTCCTCCTGGTCGAAGGAGACGACGATGGCGACGCGTGACCTCGGCTCCCGCCTGGCCGTCTCCGAGGAGGTCCTCACCGAGTGGATCAGCGCCCAGCGGTGGTTCGGGTCGAAGTCCCGGGACGTCGCCCAGTTCAACGTGCTCGACGTCGTCGTGTTGCGCCGGGAGCCGCCGGCCCTCGCCCTGACCATCGTCGAGGCTCGCTTCGGGGCCGGCACCCACGAGCTCTACCACGTGCCGATCGGCGTCCGGCCCGAGGCCGAGCAGTGGGACGCCGGCGTCGTCTGCCGGGCCGGCGACTACACCGCCTACGACGCGCTGGTCGACGTCGAGCAGACCGGCCTGCTCGCGTTGCTGCTCGGCACCTCGGCCCGGGTCGAGGACGGCGAGTCGAGCGTCGAGTTCTGGTGGGAGGGCGGCGAGCCGGTCGGCCCGGGCACGCCGTCGCGCCAGATGGGGGTCGAGCAGTCGAACACGTCGATCGTCTTCGACGACCGCCTCGTCCTCAAGGTCTTCCGGAAGGTCGAGCCCGGGATCAACCCCGAGCTCGAGATGCTCCGCTTCCTCGCCGGCCACGACTTCGAGCACATCGCCCGCCTCGAGGGCTGGTTCCAGTACAGCGGCGAGCTCATGGACGCCACGCTCGGGGTCATGCAGGAGTTCGTGCCCGGGGCGGTCGACGGATGGCGCCTGGCCCTCGACGCGCTGGTCGAGGACGAGACCGACTTCTTCGCCCGGTTGGAGGAGCTCGGCGCGGTGACCGGGCGGATGCACGCCGCCCTGGCCTCCGACCCCGAGGACCCCGACTTCGCACCCGAGGAGCCCTCCGACGAGAACGTCTCCCTGCTCAGCGCGACGATCGACGAGCAGATCGAGCGGGTCTTCCTCGAGCTCCCCGACCATCCCGCGCTCGAGCCGATCGCCGGGCGGGGCCCCGATCTGCGCGACCGGTTGCAGATGCTCTCCCACATCGGGATCGGCGGCCGGCTGATCCGCGGCCACGGCGACTACCACCTCGGGCAGACCGTCCTCGGCGCCGACGGCTGGGTCGTCCTCGACTTCGAGGGCGAGCCGGGCCGGCCGCTGCGCGAGCGCCGGCGCAAGCACTCGCCCCTGCGCGACGTCGCCGGGATGCTCCGCTCGATCTCGAACGCCGCGCTGGCCGGCGAGCTCCTGTTCGACCTCCCGGCGGCGTCGCCCGACTGGGAGGCCCGGGCCCGTGAGTGCTTCCTGCGCGGCTACCTGGCCGAGGTCGACCAGAACCTCCTCCCCGCCGGGCGCCAGGGGATCGAGAAGCTCCTGGCGATCTTCGAGCTCGAGAAGCTCCTCTACGAGCTGCGCTACGAGCTCAACAACCGACCCGACTGGCTCGTGGTCCCGGTCACGGCGATCGCCCGCCTGCTCGACGAGCCCCTCGCATGAGCAAGGGGCGCGGCGCCAAGGGCAAGGGGGGCGAGGGCAAGCGCTCGTCTGCGGCCGCCGACGCTGCGAGCGCCGCGGAGGCGGCGGCGGCCGAGGCGACGGCCGGGGCGGCCGCGGCGGAGGCGACGGCCGCGGCGGCGGCGGCGGAGGCGACGGCCGCGGCGGCGGCGACCGCGGCGGCCGCGGCGACCGCTGCCGCGGAGGCGACGGCCGCGGCCGAGGCGACGGCCGCCGCGCGGGCCGCCGAGGCGGCGAGAGCGGCAGAGGTGGTCGCCGCCGAGCGGGGCCACCGGGACGAGCTCGACCAGCTCGTCCACGGCCACCACGCCGACCCCCACCACATCCTCGGCGCCCACCCGGTGCCCGGCGGGGTGAGCATCCGCGCCTGGCGCCCGGGCGCGGACGCGATCGGCGTCGTGGTGGCCGACCGGGGCGGCGACCCGGTCGCCCTCGAGCGGATCGATCCGGCCGGCGTCTTCGAGGGGGTCCTGGCCGGGGCGTCGCTGCCCGTCCGCTACGAGCTCGAGGTCCACTACCCGGACGGGAACTCCTTCCGCCTGCGCGATCCCTACGCCTACCCGCCGACCCTCGGCGAGCTCGACCTCCACCTGGTCGGCGAGGGCCGCCACCGCGAGCTCTATCAGCGCCTCGGCGCCCACCCGGGCGAGGTCGACCGGGTCGCCGGCACCGCCTTCGCCGTCTGGGCCCCGGCCGCCCGGTCGGTCAGCGTGATCGGGGACTTCAACTCCTGGGACGGGCGCCTGCACCCGATGCGCTCGATGGGCTCGACCGGTATCTGGGAGCTCTTCGTCCCCGACGTCGGCGAGGGCGCCGGCTACAAGTACGAGATCCACACGGCCGCCGGCGAGCTGCGGCTGAAGGCCGATCCCCTGGCCTTCGCGGCCGAGGTCCCCCCGGGGACCTCGTCGGTCGTCGCCCGCGCCCGCCACCGCTGGCGCGACGAGGACTGGCTGGAGGCCCGCGCCCGGCGCGAGCCCCTGGTCGCCCCGATGTCGATCTACGAGGTCCACCTCGGGAGCTGGCGCCGCGACCCCCACGCGCCGGAGCGGGCGCTCGACTACCGGGAGCTGGCCGACGAGCTCGCCGCCTACGTCCACGAGCTCGGCTTCACCCACGTCGAGCTGATGCCGGTCATGGCCCACCCGTTCACCGGGTCGTGGGGCTACCAGGTGACCTCCTACTACGCCCCGACGCCGACCTTCGGCTCGCCCGACGACTTCCGCGCCTTCGTCGACCGCCTCCACCAGGCCGGGATCGGCGTGATCCTCGACTGGGTCCCGGCCCACTTCCCGCGCGACGACTGGGCGCTTGCCCGGTTCGACGGGACGGCCCTCTACGAGCACGAGGACCCCCGCCTGGGCGCCCACCCCGACTGGGGGACGCTCGTCTTCAACTACGGCCGCAACGAGGTCCGCAACTTCCTCGTCGCCAACGCCCTCTTCTGGGTCCGGGAGTATCACGTCGACGGGATCCGGATGGACGCCGTCGCGTCGATGCTCTACCGCGACTACTCGCGCAAGGCCGGCGAGTGGCTCCCGAACCGCTACGGGGGACGCGAGGACCTCGAGGCGGTGGCCTTCCTCAAGGAGGTCAACGAGGCGCTCTACGCCCAGGCCCCGGGGATCATCTCCGCGGCCGAGGAGTCGACCGCCTGGCCGGGCGTCTCCCGGCCGACGTACCTCGGCGGTCTCGGCTTCGGCTTCAAGTGGAACATGGGCTGGATGCACGACACCCTCGCCTACTTCGCCGAGGACCCGATCAACCGCCGCTACCACCACCATCAGCTGACCTTCAGCCTCATGTACGCGTTCAGCGAGAACTTCATCCTCCCGCTGAGCCACGACGAGGTCGTCCACGGCAAGGGCTCCCTGCTTGCGAAGATGCCGGGCGACCGCTGGCAGCGGTTCGCCAACCTGCGCGCCCTCTTCGCCTACATGTGGGCCCACCCGGGCAAGAAGCTCCTGTTCATGGGCCAGGAGTTCGGCCAGGAGCGGGAGTGGAGCCACGAGCGCTCGCTCGACTGGCACCTGCTCGAGCAGGAGGACCACGCCGGCCTCCAGACCCTGGTCGGCGACCTCAACCGCGCCTACCGGGACATCCCGGCGCTCTGGACCCGCGACGCCGACGGCGAGGCGTTCCGCTGGCTCGAGGTCAACGACGCCGACCACAACGTGATCGCCTTCGCCCGGGAGGGCGCCGGTCCGGACGACGTCCTCGTCTGCGTGTGCAACCTCTCCCCGGTCGTCCGCGCCGGCTACCGGGTCGGGCTGCCCCGCCCCGGGGTATGGGTCGAGCGCCTGAACAGCGACTCGCGCCATTACGGCGGCAGCGACGTCGGCAACCTCGGCGGGCGGGCGGCCGAGCCGGTGCCCTGGCACGACCAGCCGTGGTCGGCGGAGCTCACCCTCCCCCCGCTCGGCGTGATCTGGCTGACCCCGGCCGAGGCGGCCGGCCCGTGAGCCCGAGGCGGCGGCCCGGCGCGCGCCCGGCGCGCCGATGACCGACCACCACGCGGCGCCGCTCCCCTGGCGGGCGCCGCTCGGGGCGGTCCCGGTGGGCGACGGGGAGACCGAGTTCCGGGTCTGGGCGCCCCACGCCGCGGCGGTCGCCGTCCGATCGGGGCGGCGGGAGTGGCCCCTCGCCGACGAGGGGCTCGCCGTCCACGCCGGGCGCGCCCCGATCGGGCCGGGGGCCGACTACTGGCTCGTGCTCGACCCGCGCGGCGGCGGACGGCGCCGGCGCTACCCCGACCCGGCGACCCGCGAGCAGGCGGGCGGCCTGCGCGGCCCGTCGCGGGTGTTCGACCCGAGCGCCTTCGCCTGGACCGACGCCGGCTTCGAGACGCCGCGGCTCGACGGGTCGCTCGTGCTCTACGAGCTCCACGTCGGGACGTTCACGCCGGAGGGGACCTTCGACGCGATGATCCCCGAGCTCGAGCGGCTGGCCGCGCTCGGGGTCGGAGCGATCGAGCTGATGCCGGTGGCCGACTTCCCCGGGATGCGCGGGTGGGGCTATGACGGCGTCTACCTCTCGGCCGCCCACCGGGCCTACGGCGGCCCGGCCGGCCTCCAGCGCCTGGTCGACGCGGCCCACCGGGCGGGGATCGCCGTGGTCCTCGACGTCGTCTACAACCACCTCGGCGCGTCGGGCGCGCGCGCCTTCGAGGCCTTCGGCCCGTACTTCACCGATCGGTACGGGACGTTCTGGGGCAAGGCGATGAACTACGACGACGCCGGCAGCGACCCGGTCCGCGAGTGGGTCCTCCAGAGCGCGGCCGGCTGGATCCGGGACTTCCACCTCGACGGCCTGCGCCTCGACGCGATCCACGCCATCTACGACACCGGCCCCCACCACATCGTGGCGGAGGTGGTCGAGCGGGTCCACGCGGTCAACCCGCGGGCGCTGGTGATCGCCGAGTCGGGGCTCAACGACCCGAAGGTGATCCGCCCGCCGGACGCCGGCGGGTGGGCGTGCGACGCCCAGTGGGCCGACGACTTCCACCACGCCCTGCGGGTGCTCCTGACCGGCGAGCGCGACGGCTACTACGCGGACTTCGGACGGGTCGCCGACCTGGCCAAGGCGTTCGGGCGGCCGTTCGTCCACGACGGCCAGTACTCGGAGTTCCGCCGCCGGGTCTTCGGCGCCCCGGCAGGCGACCGCCCGCCGGACCAGTTCGTCGTCTTCGACCAGAACCACGACCAGGTCGGCAACCGCGCCTTCGGCGACCGGCTCCCGCCGGAGGCCCGCTTGCTCGCCGCCTTCTGCACCCTCCTCTCCCCGTTCACGCCGATGCTCTTCATGGGCGAGGAGTACGGCGAGGTCGCGCCGTTCCAGTTCTTCTGCGACCACATCGACGAGTCCATCGCCACGGCCACCCGCGAGGGCCGCCGGCGGGAGTTCGCCTCGTTCGCCGCCTTCGGCGAGGAGGTGCCCGACCCCCAGTCGGTCGACACCTTCGAGGCGTCGAAGCTGACCCGCCGGGTCGACGACCGGGTGGCCGACCTCTACGCCCGCCTGCTGCGCCTGCGGCGGTCGGTCTCCGGCGAGGCACGAGCGATCGAGTTCGACGAGGATGCACGCTGGCTGCGCCTCGAGCGCGACGGGGGTCAGCTGGTCTGCAACTTCGCGCCCGCCACCCAGACGGTGCCGACCGACCGGACTGAGATCGTCTTGACCACGCACGACACGACAACCACCCTGGCCGACGGGGGCGTCCGGCTCGAGCCGCTCGCCGGGGCGCTCCTGCGATGACCGAGATCTGGCTCGGCGACCCGTTCCCCCTGGGGGCGACCTGGGACGGCCATGGGACGAACTTCTCGATCTTCTCCGAGCACGCCGAGAAGGTCGAGCTCTGCCTGTTCGACGGCGACGGCCCCGAGCAGCGGATCGAGCTGCCCTACCGGACGGCGCACAACTGGCACGCCTACCTGCCCGACGTCGGCCCGGGCCAGCGCTACGGCTACCGGGTCCACGGCCCCTACGCCCCGGCCGACGGCCTGCGCTTCAACCCGCACAAGCTCCTGCTCGACCCGTACGCCAAGGCGATCGACGGGCCGGTGCGCTGGGAGGAGGCCAACACCCTCCCCTACGTCCCCGACCCGGAGAACCCCGACGCCGATCTCGAGCTCGACGACGAGGACTCCTCGCCGGCGATGCCCCGCTGCGTGGTCGTCGACCCGGGGTTCGACTGGGAGAGCGACCGGCCGCCGCGGCGGCCGTGGAACGAGACGATCATCTACGAGACCCACGTCAAGGGCTTCACCAAGTGCAACCAGGCGGTGCGCGAGGACCTGCGCGGGACCTACGCCGGCCTGGCCAGCGACGAGGCGATCGCCTACATGAAGGATCTCGGGGTGACGGCGGTCGAGCTGCTCCCGGTCCACGCGATCATCGACGAGAGCTTCCTCTCCGAGCGGGGCCTGACCAACTACTGGGGCTACAGCTCGATCGGCTTTCTCGCCCCCCACGCGCTCTACTCGGCCTCGGGGACGGGCGGGGCCCAGGTGCGGGAGTTCAAGGGGATGGTCAAGGCGCTCCACCACGCCGGGATCGAGGTGATCATGGACGTCGTCTACAACCACACGGCCGAGGGCAACCACCTCGGGCCGCTGCTCTCCTTCAAGGGCGTCGACAACCCGGCCTACTACCGGCTGATGCCCGAGGACGCCCGCCACTACATGGACTTCACCGGCACGGGCAACAGCCTCAACCCGATGCACCCGAGCGTCCTGCGCCTGATCATGGACTCGCTGCGCTACTTCGTGATCGACTGCCACGTCGACGGCTTTCGCTTCGACCTGGCCAGCGCCCTGGCCCGCGAGTTCTACGACGTCGACCGCCTCAGCGCCTTCTTCGACGTCATCCACCAGGATCCGGTCCTCTCCCAGGTCAAGCTGATCGCCGAGCCGTGGGACGTCGGGCCGGGCGGCTACCAGGTCGGCAACTTCCCGGTGCTCTGGTCGGAGTGGAACGGGATGTACCGCGACGTGATCCGCGACTTCTGGCGGGGCCAGGCCGGGGTCGGGGAGTTCGCCAAGCGCTTCACCGGGTCGAGCGACCTCTACCAGTGGGACGGTCGGGATCCGTTCGCGTCGATCAACTTCGTCACCGCCCACGACGGTTTCACCCTGCGCGACCTCGTCTCCTACAACGACAAGCACAACGAGGCCAACCAGGAGGGCAACCGCGACGGGACCGACGACAACCGGTCGTGGAACTGCGGGGTCGAGGGACCGACCGACGATCCGGCCATCATCGCCCTCCGCCAACGCCAGGAGCGGAACTTCCTGGTCACCCTCTTCCTCTCCCAGGGCGTGCCGATGATGCTCGGCGGGGACGAGTTCGGGCGCACCCAGGAGGGCAACAACAACACCTGGTGCCAGGACAACGGGCTCTCCTGGCTCGGCTGGAAGCACGAGCCCTGGCAGACCGACCTCTACGCGTTCACCCGCCGGCTGATCGCGCTGCGCCGCCGCCACCCGGTGTTCCGGCGGGTCCGCTTCCTCAAGGGCGCGACCGACGGCCCGGGCCTGCCCGACGCGTGGTGGTTCCGGCCCGACGGGCGGAAGATGACCCAGCGCGACTGGAAGCGCGGCGACGGGCACGTGGTCGGCGTGTTCCTCAACGGCGAGGAGCTCCACGAGGCGACGGTGCGGGGCGAGACGGTGGTCGACGACTCGTTCCTGCTCATGTTCAACGCCCACCACGAGGATGTGGCGTTCACCGTGCCGGCCGCCTCGTTCGGGTCGAGCTGGGAGTTCGAGGTCTCGACGGCCGAGCCGGAGCTCGAGGCCGGAGCCCGGCGCCACGCGGCCCGGGAGACGGTCGAGATCGCGGCCCGGTCGGTGCTCGTCCTGCGGCGCGGGCCGCTGTCGGGCGGATGAGCGGGAGCCGGCGCGGGTGAGCGAGCTGCGCTGCACCTACCGCCTCCAGCTCGGTCCGGGCCTCGACTTCGCCAAGGCCCGGGAGCTCGTCCCCTACTTCCAGCGCCTGGGCATCAGCCACCTGTACCTGTCGCCGTGCTTCCAGGCGCGGCGGGGTTCGACCCACGGCTACGACGTCGTCGACCCGACCCGGCTGAGCCTCGAGCTGGGCGGCGAGGAGGCGTTCGCCGCCCTGGCCGGGGCGGGCCTGGGCATCGTGCTCGACATCGTCCCCAACCACATGGGGGTCGGGGAGGAGAACCGCTGGTGGGCCGACCCGGAGCTCCGAGCCCGGTTCTTCGACCTCGACCCGGCGGGCGACGGCTACCGCCGCTTCTTCGACATCGACGACCTGGCGGCGCTCCGCCAGGAGGATCCGGAGGTCTTCGAGACGACCCACCGGCGGGCGATCGAGCTGGTGCGCGACGGCCTGGTCGACGGCCTCCGGGTCGACCACCCCGACGGCCTGGCCGACCCGGCCGGCTACCTGGCGCGGCTGCGGGCCGAGGGGGTCGACCGGGTGTGGGTGGAGAAGATCCTCGACCCCGACGAGGAGCTCCGGGACTGGCCGGTGACCGGGACCGTCGGCTACGAGTTCCTGGGCGACGTGTGCGCGCTCTTCGTCGACCCGGCCGGGCGGGAGCCGCTCGGGGCGCTCCTCGGGGAGTTCACCGGCGAGGAGCGGCCGTTCGCCGAGATCGCCCGGGAGGCTCAGCTCGAGCAGGCCACCGGGACCTTCGCGCGGGAGCTCGCCCGGCTGGAGCGCCTCGGGCCCTTCGCGGCGCCGGTGCTGGCCGAGGGGGCGGCCGGGCTTCCGGTCTACCGGACCTACGTCGAGCCGTGGAGCGGGCGGGTGGACGAGGCCGACCGCGACGCCGTCGCCCGGTCGGGGATGGACCCGGGGCTGGCCGCGGCGATGCTGCTCGAGCGGACGGAGGGGATCCCCGAGGAGTTCGTCACCCGCTTCCAGCAGACGACGCCGGCGATCACGGCCAAGGGCGTCGAGGACACGGCCTTCTACCGCTACCTGCGACTGCTCGCCCTCAACGAGGTCGGCGGCGACCCGGACCGCTTCGGCCTGTCGGTGGCCGGCTTCCACGCCCGCAACGCCGAGCGGGGGCGGCGCTTCCCGGAGGGTCTCCTGGTCACCCAGACCCACGACACCAAGCGCTCGGGCGACGCCCGGGCCCGGATCGGGGCGCTGGCCGGGATGGCCGGGGCGTGGCGGGAGCGGGTGCTCGCCTGGCGCGAGCTGAACGCCGGGCTCCGGGCGGGTCGGGCGCCGGACGCGACCGAGGAGTACCTCCTCTACCAGACGCTGGTCGGGGTCTGGCCGATCTCGATCGAGCGCCTGTCCGGGTACCTGGAGAAGGCGCTGCGCGAGGCGAAGCGCAACACGAACTGGGTCTCGCCGGACGCGGACTGGGAGGCGGGGGTCAAGGACTTCGCCACCCGGGTGGTCGCCCACGAGCCGTTCGTCCGGGACTTCGAGGATTTTCTGGAGCGGGTCCGGAGGGAGGGTGAGCGCGCCGCGCTCGGCCAGCTCCTGCTCAAGCTGACGAGCCCGGGGATCCCGGACATCTACCAGGGCGACGAGCTCTGGGCGCTCTCGCTGGTCGACCCGGACAACCGGCGGGCGGTCGACTGGGAGCGGCGCCGGGAGCTGCTCGACGCGCTCGCGGCCGGGGCGCCGCCGGCGGCACCGACGCGCAAGCTCGGGCTGATCGTCCGCGCCCTCGACCTGCGCCGGCGCCGGCCGGAGGCGTTCGCCGGGGCGTACACGCCGGTCGAGGCGGGCCCGGACGTGTGCGCCTTCCTGCGAGGGGAGGACGTGCTGGTGGTCGTCGCGGTGCGCCCGGGGGTGGAGGCGCCGGCGTCGCAGGCGCTGTCCGGGGTGCCGGCCGGCCTCTGGCGCGACGTGCTCGGAGGCGGGGGCGGAGAAGGGGGCGGCGGCGCGATCGCGGGCGCCGGCGCGGCGGGGGCCGAGTCCGGCGGCGGGTCGGACGGGACCCCGTGGCCGGGGCTCGGCCTCTACGAGCGCGAGTAGCGGGTGGACGCCAAGCGCGTCGCGCTGGTGGCGGCGATCATGGGATCGTTCGTGGCCGGGCTGGACGCGACGGTGGTCAACGTGGCGCTGCCGGCAATCGAGCGCTCGCTGGGCGGGGGCCTGGCCGGGCAGCAGTGGGTCTCGAACGGCTACCTGCTGACGCTGGGGTCGCTGATCCTGGTCGGCGGGTCGCTGGGCGACGTGTTCGGGGAGCGGCGGGTCTTCGAGCTCGGGGTCGCCGGCTTCGGGGCGGCGTCCGTGCTGTGCGCGCTGGCCCCGTCGATCGGCTTCCTGGTGGGGGCGCGGGCGCTCCAGGGCGTGTTCGGGGCGCTGCTGGCCCCGAGCGCGCTCGCGGTGATCGTGGCGGCGTTCCCGCCGGCCGAGCGGGGCGCGGCGATCGGGTCGTGGACGGCGTGGTCGGGCATCGCGGCGGTGGTCGGGCCGTTCGTGGGCGGAGCGCTGATCGACGCGGCGTCGTGGCGGTGGATCTTCGCCATCAACATCCCCTTCGTCATCGTCACGCTCGTGCTCGTCCGGCGGGCGGTCCCGGCGCGGGCGCCGGGCGGGGCGCGGCGGGCGGTCGACTGGGCGGGGGCGGGGCTGTGCGCGGTCGGCCTGGCCGGGCCGGTGTTCGCGCTGATCCGCCAGCCGGCGGTCGGGTGGTCCTCGCCGGAGGTGGCCGGCGGCCTGGCGGGCGGGGTGGCCTTCCTCGGGCTGTTCCTGGTCCGGGAGGCGCGCACCCGGGATCCGATGCTCCCGCTCGGGCTGTTCGGCCGGCGTAACTTCGCGGTCGGGAACCTGGAGACCCTGTCGATGTACGGGGGCCTGTCGATCACCTTCTTCCTGCTCGTGCTCTACCTCCAGCAGGTCGCCGGCTACCAGGCGCTCGAGGCCGGGCTGGCGACCCTGCCCTCGACGGTGGTGATGTTCGTCAGCTCGAAGCGGTTCGGGGCCCTGGCCGACCGCTACGGGCCGCGGCGGTTCATGGGCGGGGGTCCGCTGGTCGCGGCGGCGGGACTGGCCTACCTGGCCCGGATGCCGGCCCGGGTCGACTACGTCGTCGACCTCCTCCCCGGCCTGGTCGTCTTCTCGATCGGCCTGGCCATGACCGTGGCGCCGCTGACGGCGACGGTCCTGGCCGACGCGGACGAGTCGAACGCGGGGATCGCCTCGGGGGTCAACAACGCGGTCGCCCGGGTCGCCGGCTTGATGGCGATCGCGGCGACGGGGGCGATCGTGGCGGGGACGTTCACCGCGACGATCGACCGGGCGCTGGCCGGGCGGACGCTGTCGGGGGCCGGACGGGCGGCGGTGGCGGCGGCCCGCCACGAGACGCTGGCCCGGGCGCGGACGGCGGGTCTGGCCGGGCCGGAGGCGGGGGTGGTCGCCGCAGCGGTCGAGCGGGCGTCGGTCAGGGCGTTCCACACGGGGATGGGGATCGCCGCGGCCCTCGTGGGGCTGGGCGGACTGCTCGGGCTGGCCGGGATCGTCGACCCGCGGCGGCGGGTGGCGGCCGAGGGGTGCGGGGGCGGGCAGATCGTCGGGGTGCCCGAGGACGTCGGCGACTGCTGGCCGGGCGAGACGGCCGGCGGCGGGGCCGGAGAGGCGGCCGCGGCGGCGCGATATAGTTAACCTCATGGCTAACCAGTTGGCCCTCGACCGGGTGTTCGCGGCGTGCGCCCATCCGATCCGGCGGGGAATCATCGAGCGGCTGGCGGTGCGGGAGATGACGGTGGGTGAGGCGACGAGCGACTTCTCGGTGTCGAAGCCGGCGATCAGCCGCCACCTGCGCGTCCTCGAGGAGGCGGGGGCGATCGTGCGGGTGATCGACGGCCGGACGCATCGGCTGCGCCTGAGCGCGGGGGCGCTGGCCGCGGGGCGGGACTGGATGGACGACCAGCGGGCGCTGTGGGAGCGGAAGTTCGCGGTGGTGGACGAGTACCTGGCCGAGCAGCGCGGGCGGGAGGCGTGACTGCGCCTGCGCCGAGCGAGGTGGCCGGGCTCCGGATGGAGCGGGCGTTCGCGGCGCCGCCGGTCGAGGTCTTCGACGCGTGGACGAACCCGGTCGTGCTGACCCGGTGGTGGGCGGCGATGCCGGCCTGGACCTCGCCGGGGTGCGAGGTCGACCTCCGGGTCGGCGGCCGCTACGTGCTGCGGATGACCGACTCGGAGACCGGTCAGGTGCACGTCGTCGGGGGACGGTTCCAGGAGGTGAGCCGGCCGGACCGGCTCGTCTACACGTGGTGCTGGGAGGGCGAGGACGGCCTGCACCCGGGGCACACGAGCCTGGTGACCGTCGAATTTCGGGCGGAGGGCGACGGGACGGTGGTCGTCCTCGAGCACACCGAGCTGGCGTCCGCGGAGTCGGTGGCCCGCCACCGGTTCGGGTGGGCGGGGGCGTTCGAGAACCTGTCCCGCCGGGTGTTCGGCGGAGCTGAGACGATCACGACAGAGGAGGCGACGGGGATGGGCAACTACGTGCTGGCCTACCGGGGCGGGACGATGGCCGAGACCGAGGAGGAGCGCAACGAGGTGATGGCGGCGTGGGGGGCGTGGTTCGGCTCGGTCGGGGAGGCGCTCGTCGACGCCGGCAACCCGTTCGCGGCGTCGGCCTCGGTCAGCGCCGGCGGGACGGTGACCGAGGGGGCGGGGTCGGGGCTCGGCGGTTATTCGATCGTCAAGGCCGAGAGCCTGGAGGCGGCGACCGGCCTGGCCAAGGGCTGCCCGGTGCTGGGGGGCGGCGGTACGGTCGATGTCTACGAGACGATCGTCGTCGGGTAGCCGGTGGTCGGTCGGGGCGGTGTCCGGCGGCGCGGGAGCGGGTGAGCGGGTGAGCGGGTGATGGTCGACGTGGTCAGCGAGATCGAGATCGGGCGACCGCGGGAGGAGGTCGCGGCCTACGCGTGCGATCCGGACACGGCGACGGCGTGGTACCGGAACATCGAGGCCGTCGAGTGGCGCTCGCCCCGGCCGGTCGAGGTCGGGAGCCGGATCGCCTTCGTGGCCCGGTTCCTCGGCCGCCGCCTGGCCTACACCTACGAGGTCCGGGAGCTCGTGGCGGGCGAGCGGTTCGTCATGAGCACGGCGGAGGGCCCGTTCCCGATGGAGACGGCGTACACGTTCGAGGACGCGGCGGGCGGATCGACGCGGATGACGCTGCGCAATCGCGGCGAGCCGAGCGGGTTCGCCCGGGTGAGCGCGCCGATGATGGCACGGGCGATGGGCCGGGCCAACCGGGCGGACCTGCGGCGGCTCAAGGAGCTCCTCGAGGTCAGCTGACCGAGGTGTAGACGACCATCCCGGCGCCGAAGAGGAGGCAGTAGATCCCGAAGGGGATGAGGTTGCGGGTCTTGAAGTAGCGGAGGAGGTAGTGGACGGAGACGATGCAGGCGACGGCGGCGACGACGGCGGCGGCGGCGGCCGGGCCGCGGACGCCGTTGCCGAGCGGCCCGGTCAGGTCGGGGAGCTTGAACAGGCCGGCGGCGAGGATGATCGGGGTGGCGAGGAGGAAGGAGTAGCGGGCGGCGTCGGCGTTGTCGAGACCGCGGAGGAGCCCGGCGCTCATGACCATGCCGTCGCGGCTGATGCCGGGGACGAGCCCGGCGGATTGGGCGAGCCCGAGGAGCCCGGCCTCGCGGTACTCGAGGGTGTCGAGGCGGCGGAACTCGCCGGTCTCGGTGCCTTCGCGCAGAGCGGTGGCGCGGAGGTCCACCCGGCGGCGAAGGCGCTCGGCGGAGATCAGGATGGCGCCGTTGACCATCAGGAAGACGGCCGCGCTGACCGGCTTGGCCAGGGCGACCCGGATCGGATGCTCGAGGGCGAGGCCGAGGATTCCGGTGGGGATGCTCGAGGCGATGATCAGCCAGGCGAGCCGCTCGGTCGGCGTCTCGATCCGCCGGTTGGCGAGCGACCGGAAGAAGGCCCCGATGATCTCGATCCACTCGCGCCAGAAGTAGATCAGGAGGCCGACGGCGCTGCCGACGTGGAGCATCACGACGAAGGCGAGCCAGGGCGACTCGGGCCGGGACTGGAACTTGACGAGCGAGTTCCAGCCGAACAGGGTCGGGAAGAGGACGGTGTGGCCGAGGCTCGAGACCGGGAAGAGCTCGGTGACCCCCTGGAGGAGCCCGAGGACGACGGCCTGGAACCAGCTGATCGGGTGCGCCGCGGCGAGAACCGCGGCGCTGTGCGAAATGACGACGTTCATGTCCGAGGACGCCCGGGGGGCGGGCGGGCCCACAGCCTAGTGGCCGGGCCTCCGGTGCGGCGGCGCCGCGTCAGGCGGGCGGGAGCTCGATCGACTGCCGGTGGTTGAAGACGTCGCCCGGATCCCAGCGCGCCTTGGCCCGCTGGAGCTCGGGATAGGCGTCCTGGTAGTAGAGGTGCTGCCAGTCGGGGAGGTCGACGTCGGGGTAGTTGACGTAGCAGCCGTCCATCGTGCCGTCGGGCACGGGCCCGGCCCGCCCGTACATCGCCGCGTAGAAGCCGCGGATCCAGTCGAGGTTCGCGGCGTCGTCGCCCGGGCTGGTCCAGTAGGTCTGGTACTGGAGCTTCATGATCGACGAGCGCTGCGGGACCGGCGTGTCCGCCGATGGGACGGCGTTGACCTGGCAGCCGTAGGAGTCGACTTGGAGCAGAGCCTGGGAGTTGGGGTTGGCACTGGGCCGCAGCGCCGCCCAGATGGCCTCGATCTGCGCGTCGGGGAAGGGCTTCTTCATGTAGGCCGACTTGTACTTCCCGCGCTGGTTGGGGCCGCTGCCGTCGAGGGTCTGCGTCGCGTAGAGCCAGGGCAGGCCCGGCGGGTGGGGCGCCGCCCGGGGCGCGCCGTGGTAGCCGAGCGGCGCGCGGGCGGGCACCGGCCGGGGCATCGGATTTCGCATCTCGCCGGCGAACTCGTCGAGCAGGGCCGGCTCGCGCCCGACGTACTGGGCGGTCAGCCCGATCTGTCCCTTGGCCTGCTGGGTGAGGTGGAGGAGGGCGAACAGGCCGGAGTAGCGGCTGCCGACGTCGCTGTGGGCGGCGAGGAACTCGCCGTAGGTGCGCACGAGCCCGGCGAAGGCCGCCTCGTCGAGATCGCTCCAGTCCCAGGTCAGCGAGAGGACGTGCGCCTCCGAGGGCGCGGCGGGCGGGTCGCGGAACCAGAACTTGGTGACGATGCCGAAGTTCCCCCCGCCCCCTCCGAGGTGGGCCCACAGGAGCAGGCGCTCGTCGGCGTCGGGGCTGTCGCGGCTGACCGTGATCAGCTCGGCCCGGCCGCTCGCGTCGACGTGGACGACCTCGACGGCGTCGAGCACGTCGACGGTCAGCCCGTGGAGGCGGGAGAGGAGGCCGTACCCGCCGCCGGTGATGTGCCCGCCGGCGCCGACCGAGTAGCAGGAGCCGGCGGGGAGGGTGACGCCATAGCGCTTGAAGAGGAGGGTGTAGACGTTCCAGAGGGTCGCGCCGCCCTCCACGCAGTAGGCGCGGGCCGCCTGGTCCCAGTAGACGCCGGACATCGGCGCGAGGTCGATGATCACGCCCCCGTCGTTGGCCGAGACGAAGTCCTCGTAGCAGTGGCCGCCCCCCCGCACGGTGATCCGCCGACCGTCGTCGAGCGCCCGCTGCACGGCGGCGCGGACCTGCCCGGGGTCGCGACACACCTGGATGTAGTCGGGCGACCCGACCCAGCGGAGGTTGAATCCTCGGATCAAGGTCGAGTACCGGGCATCGTCCCGGTCGACGCGATCAGCTTCGTGATCAGTCATGTGAGTAATGACTTTAGCCGGCCGGCCGGACGGAACGGGTGACACAGACGAGCCGGGCGGACGGCTCCCCCGAGTTCTCGGTACGTTTGCCTGACGTCCGGACGGGTGAACCTGGTCCGCAGGCCAAAGAGAGGATTTCCGTGGGTACCGTCATCGTCGTCATCCTGGTGGTCGCGATCATCGCCGCCGCCGTCTTGTTCCTCCAGCCGCGGATGCGGGAGCGCGGTCGCCTCGGCGGGCTGGCGGCTCGGGCCGGCCGGCGCCCGGGGGCCGGGCGAGAGGTGGACGACGTCCGCAGCCGGCGGGAGGAGCGGAGGCTGATGGCCGAGGGTGAGGCGATTCGCGACCAGGTCGAGGCCGACCTGGCCGAGACGCCGCCGGCCGTGCGGGCGCGCGACCTGGCGAGCCGCCGCCCCGCCGAGGTCGGGCCGCCGGTCGAGGCGCCGCCCGCCGCGCCGGGTTACGGGACCGCCAACGAGCCGTACGCGGACGACCCGGAGGCCGCCCGCCGGGCTGAGGAGCGGCGCCTGCGTGAGATCGCGCGCGCCTCCCGAGGGGGGACCGGCGGGCGCCGGCCGCCGCGCGTCCCGCCGGCGGACGGCGAAGGGCGACGGTAGGTCAGGCCGGGCGGCCCGGGCGGGCCGGGCGGGCCGGGAGCGTCGGGCGGGCGGGGAGCGAGGCGATGAGGCCCAGGTACCGGTCGGCGCAGCGCTGAATGCCGAGGTTCTCCTCGGCGAACCGCCGGGCCGCGGCGCCGTGGGCGGTCAACTGGTCGGGCGCCGTGCGGTAGCGCTCGATCGCGCGAGCGAGCCCGTCGATGTCACCGGGGCGGACGATCAGCCCGGTCTCCTCGTGGGCGACGAGCTCGGGGAGGGCGCCCAGGTCGGAGACGATGGCCGGGCGGGCGGCGGCCGACGCCTCGGCGACCGAGAGGCAGAAGGACTCGACGAAATGGTCGTTGGAGGCGATCGCCAGGTCCCGGGTCGCCCAGAAGCGGGCGATGTCGGCGGTCCAGCCGAGGAAGGCGACGTGATCGTCGCCGAGCCCGAGGCGCCGGGCCAGGCACTCGAGTGACGGGCGGCCCGGACCGTCGCCGGCGATGGCGAGAACCGGAGCCGGTTCGGGCGAACGTTCACGGACGAGGGCGAGGGCGCGGAGGAGGACGTCGACCCCCTTCCCGGAGACGAGGCGCCCGACGAAGCCGAGGCGGAGCGGGCCGGAGTGGCGGCGGGGCGGATCGGTGCCGGCGGGGAGGCGGATTCCGTGGGGCAGGCGGACGAGAGGGCGACGGTGGGGCCGATCGCGGACGAGCCGCTCCATGTACGCCGAGACGGCGACCTCGGCGTCGTAGGCGGGGAGCCCGACGATCCGGCCGGGGAGGCGGGCCGCCCGCCGGCGGAGGGTCCGCTGGTTGGCCGAGATGAGGACGCCGTGCTCGACGCCGACGATGTGCCCGCGGTAGCCGGCGAGCCGGAGCGCGGCGCCGAGATAGCCGACGGAGTCGAGGATCACCGCGGTGGCGCCCGTCTCGGCGACGGCGGCCGCGAGCCGGCGAGGATGGGTGAGCACGCGCGAGCCGGGTCTGAGGCCCAGGCTTCGGAAGGGTGTGCCGTCACGTCGCAGCTGGCCTTCGAGCTGGTCGGCGTGGCCGACGAAGACGATGGTGGCCTCGATCCCCCGAGATCTGAGCTCGGCGGCGAGCGCGGCGGTGAAGGTCTCGGCGCCGCCGATCAGCCCGTCCCAGACGAGGAACGCGACCTTCAGGCGCTGGGCGGGTTCGGGCCGTCGGCTCGCGGGCCGCGCCTCCCCAACGAGCTGCTCCGAGTCGGCTTCCGGCACGGGCCGAGGGTCGCACAATGCCGGGGTGGCCGACGAGCGAGAATGACGATCGTGGACGAGGACGACAACGCCGGGACCCGGGCCGGCGGGCCGGACGGGATCCGAGAAGCGTTTCGCGGCTTCCTGGTGTTGAGGTTCATCGGGCTCGTCGCCCTCGTGATCGTCGCCGCGGCGGTGCTCGGGATTCGCGCGCTCGCCCGCGGGTCGGACGCCGTCGGCGTGGCCATCCTGGTCGGCGCCGCCGTGATCGCCGCCGGGGTCGGTTCGGTCGTGGTCCGGGGCGGACGCCGGCGGCGGTGACGGGCTCGTGCCGGGCGCCGGGCGAGACGATGGGTCACCGTCCACTCGAACACGTCGAGCCCGAGGTTGCCGGCCACGGCGTCGGCCAGGTCGTCGACGCGCCGCTCCTCGCTCGTCTCGATCACCACGGCCGGATTTCGCGCGAGGCACAGCGTCCGCAGAGCCCGGGCGCCACCGGTCCGGCTCAGGGTCTCGGCCTCCACCGTCGTCGAAGCTGAATCGACACCCGCGCCGCCGACCTTGAGACGACCACCCGACGCGGGCTTGCGCCTCGGCCCGGCCGGGTCAGCTGAGCCCGGCGGCGGCGTGCTGGAGCAGCGTCTCGGTGGCGGCGCGGACGGTCCGGGCCATCCGGTTGATGTCGCGACGGAGCTTGGCCAACGCCCGGATGTGGGCGGCCCGGTTGCCGGCCCGGGTGATCGCGTTGAGGTCGTTGTGGAGGAGCGTGCGGGCGCCGCGGGTGATCGAGCGCTGGCTTCCGAGCTGGTCGACGAGGGCACCGAGCTCGGCCACGGTGATCGTGCGACTCGCGGCGCGGAAGGCGGCCGGTGGCGGGCTCAGCTGGAGCGCCTGACCGAATGGGACCGGACCCGGCGACGGACCGACCGCGGTGGTCACCCTCTGCGCGAGGGCGGTGGCGGAGTCGCCACCGGCCGGGAGGCGCTTGGCGTAGGGGCCCGGGAGGCCCCCTTGGAGGAGGGTCAGGGTCTGGCTGACCTGAATCGACGTGAGCGCCGTCGTCGCGCCGACGCGGCTCAACGCGTTGATGAGCACCGTCGCGCGGGCGGTCAGCCCGGCGAGCGCGTCGGCCACGACGCCGGCATACGCCTGGCCCACCCCGGCCTGGAGCAGCATCCCGGAGGCGGAGCCGGCGAGTTTGGCGCCGGAGTAGCGGTTGGCGGCGGTGGCCAGTCCGGCCAGGGCAGCCTCGGCGCGGGCCAGCGCCTGGTCGAACGCGTTGATCGGACCGACGGCCCCGGGGCACCCACGCGGACAGAACAGCCTCACCGCCGGGCTGATCGGCCGGACCGCCGCGATGTGGACGTGAGCGAACGCGCGGCTCGGCGGGTCCTTCTGAATCTGCCCGACGAACGAGGCCATGTCTATGACGAAGGAACATATGTCCGACGTCTCGTCCGGATCGGCGAAGAGGCAGAAGACGACCATCAAGACGAGGTTCCCGTTCTGCTTCTCGCTCGCCGCGTCCTTCTCCGCCTGGCTCACCGGCGGCTTCGGGGGGCAGGGAGCCGTGTTCGTGAGCGCCGCGACGTGGGCGGCGGCGGTCGCGCCACAGCCTGAGCCGCCGGTCGTCCCGCCACCGCCCGTGGTTCCGCCACCACCGGTCGTGCCCCCGCCCCCGGTCGTGCCCCCGCCCCCGGTCGTGCCCCCACCGCCAGTGGTACCACCGCCGGTCGTGCCGCCGCCGGACGAGGGGCAGCAGCCGTCGTCGACCGTGTGGGCGGCGAACTTTCCGGAGTAGGCGTAGTCGGCGCCCTGGTAGGTGAAGTGGCCGGAGAAGCTGTCCGGGGCCGCGAAGGTGATGTCGAGGTCGCCGGCGTCGGTCCCGGCGGTGTCGCTCTTGAAGCGGCCGGTCATATGCCCGGCGGTGGCGATGCAGCCGTAGATCACGCCGTGCGGGTTGGCCTGGTCGCTGTAGTCGCCGCGGTAGTAGGTGGTCGGTGCGCCGCAGGCGTGACCGCCGAGGGCCTCGAGCGCCGGGGCGCCGTCAGCGTCGCTCACGACCTTGAAGGTCACCGACCCGGCCGAGCCGTCGTAGAGGGTGGTGGTCCACTGGCCACTGAAGACGTTGGGGCCATGCGTGCCCGAGGCGGACGGCGCCGCTAACAGGAGCGCGAGCGCGATCACCGATGCGATCACGACACGCAGGCTTAGCCTTATGAGCGATGCCGCCGACAACCCCTTCGCCCCTCTCGCGATGACCGGCCGGTTCCGTGGCCCATCAAGGTCGCTTCGGTGGCGATTGTCTCACTGCCGACCGTCCGATGCAACCGGTGGCCGTAGCCGTGGCGACACCGGAGCCCGGCGCTCCCCTCCGTCCTGCGGCGAGTCGGCGTGGCCATCGCCCGGAGCGGGACGGCTCAGCGGTCCAGACGGATCCGGGGCGGCGAGGAGCCTTCGACGGGCTGGGCACCGGGTAGCTCCAGCAGGGCGGCCCCGATGAACTCGCTCCGGTGACCGACCGAGGCGACCGAGATCTCGATCTCGCCATATCGCTCGATCCGGTCCAGAGCCTCCTGCACCCAGGCGAGCGGGACGGGTTGACCACCGGGCGACTTGGTTGTCCATACGACGACGCTGTCGGCGTCCACGCGGAGCACTCGATTCTCGCGACCGGTGAACGTCTTGAGGCTCCGCCCCTCCAGAGAGAGCATCCAGTCTCTTGCGCGTGGCACGCCTGGAAGGTACCGCGGGCGAGCGGTGCGAGCCGTGGCGCAAACCTCCCTGGCCGGACTCCCGGGAGCAGCGGGCGTGCGACCCGCGCTTCGAGCCCCGTGAGGGCGCCGACCGGGTGAGCGGCGGGCCCTCACGGTAATCTGATCCGACTGTCGACGTGCGCTTGGCGACGGAGCCCAGAATTCCGACCTCGTCGCGGAGGCGAGCGCTGAACCGTGAACCCCCGCTCTGCCGAACCGTGAATCGACGTTGACTACTCGCCGCGCGCCTCGTCCGGCCAGGCTATGCCCCGACGCCGAACGCGCCGGGGCTGGCGCCGATGTCGCGACGGGCGCTGGCACGGCCGAGCCTCGACTGCCCTCTTCGCGGACATGGTCTCCGATTCGGGCCTCGCGGGTCCACGAAACGGCACTGATGCCGGGGGGAAGACCGGCCGGAGCGGGCTGTGCGCGCCGTCGAGTCGCGTCGGGCATCCGTCTGGCCGCCTGACCATGCGCCGTCTGAGCGTTGCCTTTGTCCAGTTGGCGTCAAGTTCGCTGGCCGGCCAGGTCATCGGCTTCGTTGTCCTCGCGGTGGTGGCGAGGCGGGTCGGTCCCGCGAACCTCGGGGCGTATGGCTTCGCCACGAACCTCCTCGCCCTGTTCCTCTTCCCGTTGTACGGCCTGGCGATGCTCGGTACGCGGGACATAGCTCAGAACCCGGCTCGGGCTGGAGGCGTGACGGCGGACGTGCTTCCGCTCCTCGCCGGTTACGCCGCCTGCGTCTGCTCCGCGGCGTACGTGCTCGCTCCGCGCGTCGCGCCGACGATGGCCGCCGCGACCATGCTCCGCATCGTCGCGGTCACGGTGACGGTGAGCGCGCTCACCCTGACCTGGGTGTTGCAAGGGCTCCAGGCGTTCAAGACGATGGCCGCCCTGAATCTGCTCGGCCAGGTCGTGTTCGGGGTCGCGGCGTTCCTTTGGACTTCGGACGGCCTCGAGGGCGCCTATCGATACGCGTGGTTCAACGCGCTTGGCCTGTGCGCCGCCCTGGTCGCCACGTGGGTGGTCGTCGTGCGTCGGGTCGGCTGGCCGGCCATCCGGTGGGCTCCACGCAGCTCCCTGGCCGTGGTCCGGCGCAGTGCGCCGTTTGCCGTTTCGTTCGTGATGATCCAGCTGTACTACAGCGCCGATTTTGTCCTCCTGGGCTATCTGACCACCTCGGCCGCGGTCGGGCAGTATCTCGTCGCCTACAAGTTGCCCCTCGTCCTCCTCGGGTACGCCTCCTTGTGGATCACCGTGTTCTATCCGCATGCGGCCACGCAGGAGCCGGCAGCCCTGACGCGCCAAATCGGTCTCTTCACCACCTTCACCCTCGTTCTCGTGGCTCCCCTGTGCGCCGGCAGCTTCGTACTCGGAGAACCGCTCGTCACCCTCCTGTTTGGCGCCGGGTACGGACCTGCCGGCTCGTACTTCGAGCTCCTCATGATCGCCGTTGCGTTCGCCGCGGTGGACGCCAACATCGGCCAGGTACTTCTCGCCACCGGTCACGAGCGAGCGTTTGCCTACGGTGTCGGGTTGGGGGCCTTCGTCAACCTCACGCTCAACCTGTTGCTGATCCCCTGGCTCGGACCGCAGGGTGCGGCGATCGCCACCATCGTCGCCGAGGCGGTCGTGCTCGCCTTTATGATCACCCGCCTTCGCATCGCCGTCGGGACGCCCAGGCTCCTCTGGGGCAGAGTTGCCGCCGGTGTCACCTCGGCGGGGCTGATGATGCTGGCTCTCGATCTTGCCTTCTCGGGCTGGCCGGTCATCCCGCGCCTGGTGTGGGGCATCGTCGTATTCGTCGTCGCGGCGGTAGTGACTCGAGCCGTGCGCCCGTCGGACTATCGGCTGCTTCGGGGAGCGCCTCCTTGACCGATGGCGCCTCCAGAGCCGGCCAGGAAGACCATGTTCCGTCCGTGCACGTCGTGATTCCGACGTGGGACGCCGCCCGGCTCCTGCATCTTGCGCTCACTTCGCTTCACGGCCAGGCTTACCCTCGCTGGGAGGTGACCGTCGTCGACAACGGATCAACCGACGATACGGTGGCGATGCTGCGCGACCAGTGGCCGCGGGTTGAGATCATCTGCCTGGCGACGAACACGGGCTTCGCCGCAGCGGTCAACTGCGGGATCCGATCTGGCTCGGCGGAGTTCATCGCGCTCGTCAACAACGACGTGGAGCTCACCCCGCATTGGCTCAGCGACATGGTCAAGGCCCTCACGGAGAGTTCGACGGCCGGATCGGCAACTGGCCGGATGCTCAGTGCGCGTGACCGGGACCGGATCGACAATGTCGGCCTGTACTGCGACTGGGCTGGGGTTGCCGGGCCGGCTGGTCGAGGCACGCTCGACGGGGCGGGGCACGATCGTCCCGCAAAGATCTTCGGGGCGTGTGCGGGCGCCGGACTGTACCGCCGCACGGCGTTTGAGGCCGTTGGGCTCTTCGACGAGGACTTCTTCGCCTACGTAGAAGACGTTGACTGGGCCTTTCGAGCCCAACTGCGCGGCTACGAGTGCGTGTATGTGCCCGAGGCCGTGTCGTTTCATCTGGGAGGTGCCACTGGAGCCAAACTCGGAGAGCGCTTCGATTACCTGTGCGTCAGAAACACCGCGGTGATGATTCTCAAGAACTTTCCGGCGTGGGCGCTCCTCGGGCATGCCCCTGGCATTACCTGGCAGTTCGGTCTCATGGCAAGAGCCCACGCGCGCGAAGGCCACATCTGGGTCTACGTCCGCGCATTGGCCAGCGTGGCCGCTTCGCTCAAGAGCGTGCTGTCGCGGCGGCGAGGGATACAAGGGTCGGCAAAGGTCGACCGAGCTTATCTGGAGCGAGTCATCCGCCCCGGGCGACCGCTACTCGGGCGGCGACGGCGTGGGTGAGTCGGCAGGGTCAGACCCGAGGAAGGACGCTTTGGCGGGGGTGCCGTGCGTCCTATGTGGTAACCGGAACGGCAATCAGGTGTTCGCGGCACGTGAGATGATGTTTGGGACTCGGGTTCCCGGACGGTACGCGCAATGCGGTGCGTGCGGGTGTTTGGCGTTACTTCCGCCGCATCCCGATGGGGCGGCCGCGTATCCCCCCGGCTACTACTCGTTCGAACCGGAAGCGGTGCCGGTAGGCGGCCGAGTTCGGGCGATCAAGTCCCTGCGAACCTGGGCCGCCCTGCGGCTTCCCGTCGCGCTCGCCGAGCGGGCGGCGAACAGAGGTCTCGTGCGCCGGCATGCCGCATGGTTTGCCGGCTTGGGCGTGCGACCAGGTACCAGCGTTCTCGATGTGGGCGCCGGGTCTGGCACCTTCCTCGTCGAGCTGTACGGCGAGGGCTTCCGAGACTTGACCGGCATCGATCGGTACATCAACGCGGATCGCGAGGTGGCGCCGGGGGCGTGGGTGCGACGAGGGGAGATCGACCAAGTGGCGCGTCGCTTCCAGCTCATCACGATGAACCATGTGCTCGAGCATGTGGAGGACCAGCGGACGATGCTGGCGGCCGTACGTGATCGGTTGGCCCCGGGCGGGGCGCTCCTTGTTCGCACGCCGTTGGCTGACAGCGACGCCTGGGAGACCTATCAGGCCGATTGGGTGAGCCTGGACTGTCCCCGCCATCTTCTCATTCACACGGAGAGATCGCTTCGCCGGCTGGCGAGCGATTGCGGTCTCGCGGTGACGCGAACCTTCCGCGACTCAGTCGGGATGCAGTTCTGGGGAAGTGAGCAGTACCGGCGGGGGATCGCGCTCATGTCCGATGACTCGCAGTTTCGAGGTTCGGAGGGCTCGAGCTTCAGCGAGGCGGAGATCGTCGATTTCGAGGCGGCGGCGCGTCGCCTGAATCGCGAAGATCGCGGGGATTGGGCTGGCTTCGTTCTGCAGCTCGGGCGGCAGCGGGAAAGGTCGCCCAGGCGGTGGGGGCGGCGGCGAGGCGGGAGCACTGGCGGCGTCTGAGAGAGGAGCGGGCGGTCCGGGCCGAGACAGCCACGCCGGACGGGCTCGCAGCTCCCTGCGCCGGATGTCCTCTGATCCAGGTCGTATCCTTGAGAGCAGGCGCGGGCAACTGGTCCCCACGGCATTGGGCCACGGACACGGAGCTCTCCAGCCGGAACGTGCCGTGAATATCGGGATTGCAGGATCCACGGTGTGTGTCGACAGCCACGGGTTGTTGAGTAGCGTCCACGCGTCTCGTGCCGCCGGTTGGGACGAGTTCCTCGTCGGGTTTCAACGGGGGACGCCGCGTGATTCGCCACACCACCTGTGGATCGACCGACTGATGAACGAGGCGCTGTCGAGGCGGCCGCATCCCATATCGATCCGTTCGTTTGGCACCGCCTCGGGCTGCCCGAGCCGCATCCGGTCGTGCTCACGCAGTCGGAGGCCGAGTAGGGCGACGGGGCGTCCACCTGATGTTAGGCGCAGCGCTCGTTTCGAACTCTCGTGACGTGAGCTTCGCCAGGTCGCGCCCCGGGAGCCGACGGTGGTCCGATCTCACGCCGCTCCCGCGACGGCGCGGGAGGTTTCGCACGCGCCAGCCGGTTCAACTCCCGCAGGCGCGTGGATTCGGGTGGCCTTCTCTAGACCTCGCCCGCTCGCCCAAGGGACGATGACCGGGTCGGCGCGGGCGGCATCGGCGCCCTCCTGCTCGCTCTCGGCGATGCAGGCGTCCGCCGAGGCAGGCACGACGGACTCGGTCGTCGTCCGCAGCAGTCGTCTCCTCGGGCACCGGTTGAGACGCTTCCTTCCACGCGATAGGAAGCGCCCTGCCGGGATGGCGATGGCGCTCGGATCCCTGGCGGAGCGCTCGTCGGACCTAGGCGTAGCGACGCGCCGCTCGTCGCCCTTCCTCGGGCGGGTAGCGCTCGGGTTGCGATGCGGTTGCGGGCCGTGCATAGGTTCCTCGCCTACCTCAGCCAAACCTCAAGGAGGTAGCAGTCATGGGTCGTAACCGGAAGGATCAAATGGGTCATATGTCGATCAGGTGGCGGATCTGGCTATGTGCGGGAATCGTGGCCGGCGTGTTGGGGAGCGCCATGCCGGGTACCGCCGCAGCGGCCCAGCAGCACGGATGCACGGCGACGACCACCGGCTTCTTCATCTCGAGAGTGATCAGCTGCTCGTGGGTCGACAACTGTCCCGTGACGTCTTGTGACGACGGGCAAACCGTGTCCGGCAGCTTCGTGGCCAACACGGGTCCGTTCGCGCTGGCGTACCTGGAGTTCCCGGGCGACGTCCTGTTCCACGGCTGCAAGGCCGTTACCGGCTCGAAGCCGATCTTCGGCAGCGGCGTGTCGGCGCCGCTGGCCGGCTCGTGCAACGAGACCTACGGCAGCAGCAACTTCGAATCGTACGGGCGCGGTGCGCATTCGATGCAGTGCGTCATGGAGAGTCAGGGCAACGTCCTCGTGAGTACGGAATCGCTGTTCATCGCCCAGGTCACCTGCTCCGACGACTGGGCGAAGTACTCCTGAGGCGCGTCGTCGCGTCAGTCGCCCGCCGGTCGTTGGCGGCGGGCGTGGCCACCCAGATCCAGCCAGGCGCGCCCGGCCGTGGTTAGCTGACTCGGCGGGCGGCCAGCAAGTACTCGGCAGCGCTGGGGCACGCGGCGAGCCGCTGCCGCATCGTGCCGAAGTCGGCCGGCTGCGCACGGCGGCTCGCGATCCCTTCCGTCTTCGGGACCGCGATGCCGTCGGCGAGCGCTTGGGCGACGGAAAATCGTCAGCGCGGTGGTCGTCGCGCGACCGCTTCGCGCGAGTAGGAGCCGCCCGGTCGAGGAGAACGAATCCGCCGCGTGCCGTCGGATCAGGCTGCACCTCAAGCGTCCTCTGGCACGAAGAACGCCCACGGGATTGCGTAGCTTTCCGGAGCCTTTGGATTCGTGCGGCCGCGGAGTCGGCGCACGAAACGCGCTGCCAGATTATCGAGGCTGATGGAGTCGTGCCTGTACCCGCCGATGCTCGTGACGTACTCATCGAGCCGTTGCTCGAGGTGGGGGTGTTCCCCGACGTGAAGCTTGGCCAGTCGGACGAGTTCGCTGACCAGTATCGGTCTTGCCTTGTCCATCCCGATCGTTAGGCCGTATGGCGCGCGCTTATCTCTGAGGACCGCCTCCAACTGGTCGTCCGTGATGCTCAATCGCGCGTCACTTTCGTCGTCGGTCCGTTGAAGATGGCGGCGGAAGACCCCAACCGTACCGGATGGACGCGCAGGGTGGACGGCGGGGGCCGGCCGCGTTAGCGGCGCCGCGACGGTTGCGTTGCTGCTCTGCGCGACAGGCAGCCGCGCCGCGGCCGCGCGCGGTGACGCGGATGCGACGGTGAGTGGCGGGGTCCGCTAGAAACGGCTACACCGTGGCCGGCTGGTTCCTACGGGGCGCTGATTGGATAGCGCCGTCCTGCGATCACTGCGTAGAGTCGGTCGCCCTGAGAGAACCGCGTGGCGAAGAACCCCTCGGCAGTCTTTAGCGGGATTGTCAGCCCATTGCGCGCGACGAGCACGATCGAACTCACGCGATCGGGGACGATCCCGTTTACGAGAGTGGGGCCTCCGCGAGCGCCGGGTGCGATCGTCGGACCCGCTGCGAGCGATGCGCCTCCTCCGACGCTTGCCGACAACCTGGTTGTGATCGTGGCCGTGGTCCCGCAGACAGACCCGAAGCCCCCGGTGACGAAGGTGCCTGAGGTCGTCCGTTCAGCAGTCCATACGCAGTAGCCGTGACGTCCCGGCTCAAGCCACTCCTCGAGCTTCGTTCCGGGTATCGCGGCGGCGCGCGCGAGCGCCGGCAGCCGGCCGATCCCACGTCGTCGGGTCGTGGACAGTCCAGGGTGCGGCAATCGGCGTGCGCTGGAGATGAGAAACGTGGGTGGAAGCGTGTCTTCCGGCCGCACCGGCCGTCTCAGGATGGCAAAGCTGTTGACGAGCACAGGGTCGATCCCGGCAGCGCGGGCGGCAATCGCGCCGCCTGAACGCGTGCTGCTCGCCCCATGGCCGCCGGTGGACGCGGCCATCTTCGTTGCGCCGCACCCGCTGGCGATCACCACCGTCAGCCCTGTCAAGAGGGCCAAGGCGCTCATTCTCTCCAAGCGTCCAGTTGCGGCCACCCAGACCATCGTTGGGACGACTTTACCGTCATCACTGAAGACCGGCGCGCTCCCCCCACGGGCCGCGCACGGCAGCTGCTTCGCCTCCTCCCAAAGACCATTAGGTCGCAAGGACTACCGGCCGCCGGCCACCGTGGTGCGCTTGCTGTGTCCTAGGTGCAGGCGGCGCTCTGCGCGAAATCCGGGCTCTCTGCTCGACGTCCGGGGCCGGGAGTCACGGCGCCGGGTCGCGACTGCGCCATCGGACCGCAGCGCCAGACCCCGCGAGCCTGTCGCGGTCGGCGAGTTCGCGCGTCGCATGGGCGCCTGCGGGCGGCGCCAGTCGGCCCCGCAGGACGACGCGTAGAGGCGGCTAGGCTACTTTGCCCCTGGTGACACGGACCCGAGCACTGGGCCTACTTCTTCGCCTACCCGTTCGGCGTGTTCGACCCGGCGGTGGTGGCGGAGGTCCGCAAGGTTGGCTTCGTGCTGGGGGTGACGACGATGGGCGGGACGACCGAGTCCTCGGCCGCCCCGCTGACGCTCCCGCGGATCCACGTCGGCCGCACGCAGACCCCGGCCGGCGTGATCGCCTGCGTCCGGGTCGGCGGGTGCGGCGGAGGCGGCACGTGATCGCCCGCCTCGGCCCGGTCGCCGTCGCCGCGGTCGTCGGCCTCTTCGGCTGCAGCCCGGCGGTCGGCCCACGGTCGGAGTTCCTGCGGCGGGCGAACGCCGTCTGCGCGAACACGACCGGCCGGCTCGCCGACCTCGCCGCCCCCCGCCGGGCCGACCGGTCGCGCCCGGCGCTGGTCGCCGGGTACGTCGACGCCTATGTCGCCGAGGTGCGCCAGGAGGTCGTCAAGCTGCGCCTGATCGACTTTCCGCCCGGCGAGCGGCGGGCGTGGGAGCGGGCCTACGGCGACGTCGACACGGCGCTCACGGCGATCGAGCGCGATCCCCTCAGCTTCCGCGTGCACACGATCGCTCGGGCCGAGGCCGTGCTCGGGCAGGCCGGGCTGACCGCCTGCCGGCCGTAGCGCCGCACTGACTATGCGCCCCGGTGTGTGGCACACTCAGCGCGTCGACACTTCGCCATCCAAGATCGTTCGGCAAGCTGTGGGTCGCCGCTACCGCCGATGCCTTGGGCTCGTTGGCTGCGCGGCGGCCTTGCTGGCCTTCGGTCCGGAAACGTCCTGGGGCGCTGCGCCCGCCATAGGATGGGGCGTGCAGGATTTTGCGACCGGGTTCGCGTTTTCGGGCGCCCCAGCGTCCGGGGTGGGCCCGATCGGGGTGACGCTGGACGCGGGCGGGTCGTTGCTGGCCGGCGACGCCGAGGACGGGTTCGTCTACCGATTCGGTGTTGGTGGTGGCATCGCCGATGCTAGCCATCGTGTGAACGCGAGCCCCATTGCCGGGAGCTTGACGGGCTCCGCGTTCGGGAAGGACGGGCGCCTCTACGTGGCTCGGAGCAGCGGAGACGTGGTCGAGATCGACCCGAGTACCGGCGCGATCGTGCGCACCGTCGTCAACGGCGTTCCCGAAGTCCGCGCGCTTGCGGTCGACCCTCTTTCGGGTGACTTGTTCCTCACCTACGCCGGCTCGCCGTTGGTGCGGATCGCCAATCCGGCATCGACGTCACCGGTCATGTCTGTGTACGCGCCGATGCACGATCCCGACGGCCTCACGATCGGGCCCGACGGGACAATGTACGTGGTCGACTTCGTCGGGCCGAGCGGGCCGAGCGTGGTGAGGGTCGCCGGCACTGACGCTGCACTCCCCGGAGCGACGGCGGCGGTAGCGGTCGTCCCATCCGCGGACGGCGTGGCGGTCGGCGCGAACCCCGTAGATCACACCAAGCCGCCCTTTCTCGCGGTGAACCGTAACGACGGCAAGATCACGCTGATCGATCTCACCCAGAGCCCGGTCACCCAGAGCGAGATCGTCACGGGCGGGTCGCGTGGCGATTTCGCCACCGTCGGCCCTGACGGCTGCTTGTACGCGACGCAAACCGACCGGGTTCTCAAGGTCACCGCGAGCGACGGCCGCTGCCCTTTCGGGCATCGCTTCGAGCCCGTCAGTGCGTTCCGGCCTCCGACCGTGGTGACCACGCCAGCGGCCGGTGTCGGCGCCGACGCGGCAACGTTGACCGGGACGGTCAACCCGAACGGCACGGCCGCCGGGCGCCACTTCGAGTACGGCCCGAGCAGCGGCTACGGCCAGGTGACCGCCGATCTGCCACTTCCCGCGAGCACGGCCGCTCAGGCCGTGTCCGCAGCCGTGGCGGGGTTGGCGACTTGCGCTCCCTACCACTACCGCATCGTCGCCGAGAGTAGCGCCGGAACGAGCTTCGGCCAGGATCAGACCTTCACCACGCTGTGCGCCAGGCCCCCCGTCGTCGCATCCCCCTGCCCCGGCTCGGCCTCGACCGGGCCGGACCCGAAGGCAACGCCCGGCGTGCCGCCCCCGGCGACGTGCACCGGCTTCGTGGCGCCGACAGCGATCCAGGTTGAGCCGATCCTTCACGTCGACGCCAACGATGGGTTCTTCCCGGTGAGCTTCCACTGGGTATATGACTTCGTTGGCACGTCCAACTACAACGGCAACTTGTTCTCAGACGAGCTGCAAAGAAGTCGGCGGGATATCTACACGTGCATCGGCCCCAAGAACCACGGGTGCCGGGGCCGCGCGCGGCCACCGCTCACCGCTGCCAACGGCGCGGGCCAGATTCTGGACTTCCCGGAGCCGGTGACAGACCGCGCAGCTCAGCAGGCGCTGGAGTTTCGGACGATTCGGAGCGCGACCGGGCGAAACCCGCAGAAGAATCCGACCGTATACGTGTTTCGTACCGACTTCCCCGGGGGAGGCTTTGTGCGGCAATACTGGTACTGGTACACATACAACTACTTTGACGCTGCCGGCTTGCCGGCGGCAGCCAGCGATCTTCACGAAGGTGACTGGGAGCACGTCGACATCACCTTCGACTCTGGACGAGTGCCATACATGGTGTTTCTGTCGCAGCACAGCGGCGGCCAAGCCCTCCCCTACCATGCTCAGCCGGGCAGCGCCGACCACATCGCTCTCCATGGCTATCACCCGCTTGTCTGGGCCGCCCACGGCGATCACGCAAACTATCCCCGGTGCGGCAGCTTCTCGATCAGGCCGGCGATCCACGATACGACGTGCGAAACCACGCAGCAAGGGGTCGGCAGGTCGGCGCGCGTCGTCAACCTCGCCGCCCGGAACCAGGCCGGCCGATTCGCCTGCTGGCAAGGGCGAGCGGGATCCGACTACGGCGTCGGCGCCGCTCCGTTCATGCCCCTGAGACAAGGCGGATACGACGCGGAGAAGCGGTCCGTCTGCGGTGCCGCACAGGCGACGAGCACGGCAGCGGTCGGCCGAGGGTCGACGGCGACGGCGCCGGCGGTCGGCGGGGGACCGTCCGATCTGCGCCTGTGCTCGACCTATGAGCGACCGCCCGCGGATGTGGCCATCAGGCTCGTCGTCTGCGACCAGGGCGTTCTCACCCGGTTCTACGCCAGCGGCCTGACGAACCTTGGGCCCGAGCGCATCCGGATCGTCGACTCGCGGGCTCCCGCGGCGATGCCGTCGGTCCCGGACTTCACCACCTTCTCGAGCTTCGAGCAGCTCGGCCAAGCGACGGTCACGGCCGATCGCGCGACCCGACCGGACGTTTATGTAGCCAAGACGTACCCCGACGGCACGACGGCGATCGCGACGTTTTCCGCGGTTGCCGTGACCCCTGGCCAACCCTTGCGGGTGGTGGCCGGCGACAGCGGTCCGTGGTCGCTCGTAGCGGCCGACGGAGCGGCAGTGGCGACCGTCGCGCCGGTGCGCACGACTGTCCCGCCACGACCGCTGGCGGTGAGTGCCACCCGCGCCGGCGGGACCGTGGCCGTGTCATGGCGGGTACGCGCGCAGCCCGCCGACGGCACGTTCACTATCGACGCGGCACGGGGCCGCCGGCTGATACCGGTGGCCATCGTTGCTCGCCACGCTTCGCGCCACTATGTGGTGCGTCTGCGCGCGGGTCGTCTACGCGCGCCCGCCGTCGTCATCGTCGGTCGCTCCAGCGGCGGCGAGGCACGATCGACCTTGATCAGGGTGAGACCGGCCGGTCTCCGGCGACGATAGGTACGGAGCGGCGGCGTGGCCAGCCTCTTTGCCGGTTTGATCTTCGTCGTGGCGGCCGTGGCCTACGCATTTGCAATCAACGTGACGTGCGCGTTTCGCGGTGACAACGCACGCGGCGGCGCCTACGACCTCGTGTGCGGCGGGGGCGCCGGAACTCCGTTGCTCCACGGGATCGTCGTGTTGATCCCCGTCGCACTCCTGGCTTTGGCGGCGCGCAGCCTTCGCGGCAGGTTCCGGGTTCGCCTGCCGGCGATCTGGACGGCCGCCGCAGTGCTGTGGCTGCTTGGCGCGTGGGTCATCCAACTCGTATTGCTTCGGGCGACGGCCTGACTTTCGAGGACGACGCCGAGCTGTCGGGCGACGCGCTCTCGCAAACCGCAGGAGCACCTGATCGATCACCGTGATCGCGTTTCGCGGTCGCTTCAGCACCCGCAGCAACGGCACATTGCAAAACAGGGCCCCCCGCGACGGCCGACGCAGGCCGGGTTCGGTCGCGTCCTCAAATCGCGTGATCAGCTCGTTGCGAATCTCGATCGCCTGCTCACGCCGATCGAGCCGAATGAGCGCATTGGCCTGTACTTGCAGCGCGTGTGCCAGGATCGCCTCCACTTCGGGATCACCGGCGCTACCGTGCTGCGCGACCAAGGAACTGTAGACCGAGATCGCACCCTCCACCTCTCCGAGGGCCAGGAGCGAAGAAGCCTTCAAGGAAAGCACGCGCGCGGCGATGGTCAAGCGGTCCGGTTGCGGATCGGCCGCGAGCCTCCCGAGCAACCCGTCGGCCGCAGCGACAGCCTCCGCATGGCGGCCCGCTCTGCTGAGAGCCCCGACCTCGTCGCTCAGTCTGAGCACCACCCGCTCATCCATCGAGGCCGCTCCTCACCAGAACCAACGCGCTTCCAATGCGCATCAGACAGTGCGGTCGCAGCCTCCGTAATGCGCTCCAGCTGAATATGCGCGGAAGATACGAAGCACGGCCTGGCGCGATCGTGCCGGCAGCTAGATGTAGATCGCGTGTCAGCCCACTGTCCACGGGGCGAGCGGCTTGCGCCGCTGAAACGGTCACCTGCGCAGCCAAAACTAGGCCACCCGGCGCTGGGCCGGTCGCGTCCGGCCGGCCTTCGACCCTCGCTCGATCGTTGAGGTCGGGCGAGGAGGGAGCGGGTGGTCGACGTGGAGCAGTGGGCTGAGGTGCGGCGGATGCATCGGGTTGAGGGGTTGTCGGGTCGGGAGATCAGTCGGCGGACGGGGTTGCACCGGGACACGGTCGCGCGGTTGTTGGCGGCGAGCGAGCCGCCGAAGTTCGAGCGGGCGCCGGCGGGGTCGAAGCTTGATCGTTCAAGGACTGGATCTGCGAGCAGCTTGCAGGCTGATCCGCGGATCGAGTCGCAGCGGTTGCGGGAGATGGCCAGCGAGATCGGCTATGAGGGCGGGAAGTCGATCTTCGACGACTATGTCGGGAGGTTCGGCCCAGGTTCGTGGTCGCCCGGACGTTCCAGCGGACGATCTCCGGCCGGGCGAGCTGGCGCAGTGCGATCTTTGGGAACCGAGGGAGCAGGTTCCGGTCGGGCACGGGCAGCGGCGCCGCGGGTGGGTGGTGACGTGCGAGGTGTGCTGGTCGCGCGCGATCGCGGGCACGCTGATCTTCAGCAAGGAGGCGCCGGACATCCTCTGGGGTCTCGGGCGGAACCTCAGCGGCTTGGCGCGTTGCCGGAGAAGCTGGTGTGGGATCGCGAGTCGGCGATCGCTGCTGGTGGCCGGCCGACGAGCGCGTTTGCCGCGTTCTGCGGTCAGCTCGAGGTTGGCTGGGTGATCCTCGAAGCCCGCGATCCGCAGGCGAAGGGTGCGCTTGAGCGCTCGCATCGGTTCATGCGCTCGAACTTCGAGCCGGGTCGGGTGTTCGCGAACCACCTCGATTTCTAGGACCGCCTCGATGCGTGGACGGAGAAGGTGAACGGTCGGGTGCACCGGACTGTTCGGGCGGTCCCGGCGCAGCGGCTGGTGGAGGAGCAGGGCAGGATGCGCCCGCTCCCGGCGCGGATGCCGGACACAGATCGTCGGCGGGTGGTGCGGGTGGCGGCGCAGCCGTTGGTGCGCGTTGATCGCAACGACTACTCGATCGACCCCAGGTTCGGGGCCGGCGGGTCGAGTTGCGCGTCTCGCAGACCGAGGTGACCGCGGTCGTGCTGGACACCGGCGAGCTCGCCGCCAGGCATCGTCGCGTGTTCGCCGGCGGACTCACGATCACTGACCCGGCGCATCAGACCGAGCTCGAGCGTCAGCGCACCAAGCGCCATCGGCGGGACGAGATCGAGGTCGAGATCCGGCCGCTCGCTCGCTACGACGCTCTGATCGGAGCGTCGTGATGGCCTCGCACCGGTCAGAGATCGACGCCTGCGCCGGTCCGGCCCGCGAGGGCGTGCTCTACGGCCGCGCGATGCTGCTCGTCCGCGTGCGCCTGTTCGACGGGCCCAGCGCCGTCGACGCGCTCACGGGCCAGGGCGCCGCTGATCAGGACGTCCATTGCGATCTGCGGCCCGACGCTGCGCGCGATCTGGCGTTCCAGCTGCTGGAGTGCGCCGAGCACGCCGAGCAAGTCACCGAGCACGCCGGCTGGTGGCAGCGATGAGTGGGCCCGCCGCGGAGCTGCGCACCTGTTCCGCGCGCTCAAAGCCCCCGCCGCCGCCCGCGCGCACCCGGTACTGGCCGACCGCGCCCGCGAGGAGGACTGAGCTATGAGCGGTTCGCGGAGGCGTGCTCGGCACCGAGGTGACCGCGCGCGAGAGCCACGGCGGGGAGGGCCGGATCAAGGACGCGCGGTTCCCCGCCCGCAAGACGCTCGAGGAGTTCGACTTTGCCTTCCAGCGCAGCGTGAAGAAGACGGTGATCGAGCACTCGGGCAGCTCGACTTCCTGCACGCCCGCGAGAACGTGATCCTGCTCGGCCCGCCCAACAGGCAAGACCCACATCGCCACCGCCTTGGGGATCCGCGCGTGCCTGGCCGGGCAGCGCGTGCTGTTCGCGACCGCGACGCAGTGGGTCGCCCGGCTCGGCGACGCGAAACGCCAAGGCCAGCTCGAAAGCCGAGCTGAAACGCCTCTCGTTCGCGCCCTTGCTGATCGTTGACGAAATCGGCTATATCCCGTTCGATCCCGAAGCCGCGAACCTGATGTTCTCGCTGGTCTCCAACCGCTACGAACGCGCGTCGATGATCGTCACCAGCAACAAGCCGTTCAGCGCGTGGGGCGAGATCTTCGGCGACGACATTGCCTCCACCGCGATGATCGACCGGCTCATCCACCACTCCGAGATCCTCTCCTTTAAATGCGACAGCTACCGACTCAGAGGCAAAAATCTCGACGCCCGCCCCGCGCGCCCAGCCTATCTCGGTTGACCCCACCAACTCATCCTCTACACCTTCGAGCTCTCCGGCTTCTTCGATCAACTACTCGCGCTCGACCACTCCGACGGCGAGGCCGCTCTCGTCGATTCCCCCCGGGTAGGCCGGCTGACTTTAAACGACCATCGCCTCCGCTGCCTCGCCCTACTGTCTCCCCCGCCGCGACTACTGTCGTTCCTTCCAAGCCAGCACCCCTACCGACAGCTCGTTGTTTCCTACTTTTCAACCGGCGCAAGTGTCCGCTCGACCGCCTTTACAGAGCGTCGACGGGCGGCGCAATAGCTCGTGGCCGGCCCGCTACGGCCCAGAGTCGCTCACCGGGTTGCGCGGCCCGTGACTCCCTCGCTGCCGGCAGCAGTTCCCGCCATCGGTTGCGACCGCCGTCAGCGCTGCGTGGCGTGCCCGCAAACGACGGCGGCCATTCCTCCCTGTTGCGAGCGACGCTGCGCCGAGCCCGGATCCCGACGTCACGGGCGGCTGCTTTTGCGCGAAAGGCAGGCGCGTGACCGCCGGCGGCGAGACCCCGGCCCTGGACGAGGAACAGAACACCGCGCGCTCGACCGGTTCGCGCCTGCTTGCGGCGGTCAGGTCCCTCAACTGGCGCTGTTGCTCTGGCCGCCGCGAGAAGCAGGAGCGCGGTCGCTGTTCGGCGGGAGTTGGGGGGCGAGCGTCTTCTCACCCCAGTAGCGGGCGATGTGGTTGGTGTTGTAGGCGGGGATCTGGATGTAGCCTGCGGATGCGAAGAGCGCGCGGCTGTGGTGCTGACGGGGTCCGGCGTCGAGGCGCACTCGCTCGTAGCCGGCGTGGCCGGCGGCGGCCTCGAGCGCCTCCAGTAGGGCGCGCCCAACGCCGCGGCTGCGAGCGTCGGGGACTACGTACATGCGCTTGATCTCGCACGCTCGCTGCTCGAGGCGTCGCAGGCCGCCACACGCGATCGCCCGCCCGTTCTCGTAGCCCAGAAGGAACGCGCCGTGCGGCGCGGCCAACTCCCCGGGAGTCGTCACCGACCCCGGTCGCGCAGCGCGCCCCGGGTAGATCGAGTTGAAATGCGCGATCAGGTCGATCAGAAGATCGCTTCCCGGCGGCTGATCGCAGCGACCGGGGTGGAAACTGACCGTCATACTCGCCACGCCAACAGTGTGGCGGTCGGCGAGCACCGTCGCCGACGGCGTGGCAGAAGGCCTGCGGCGGCATCGCCGCGTCGTCTACACCGATGCGAGAAGCGCTTCCCGTCGGGCGGCCGACGCGAGTCAAGACTGCAGAAGCAGCCGTGGGTTCTGTCGGACGGCGAGCCCGCGCGCGTGCCTTTGTCGAGGCTGCTGCGCTCGGCGTGAGAGGAGGCGTCGCAGCAGGCGGCGAGCACAGACCTGGGATCGACGGACGCAGGTCCGCCGCTCGGCGGCGCCCGGACGCCCGCTCCGATCGGGGCAAGCAGGAGCTGGGTACGCCGCAGCGCCGGCGCTTGGTCCTCGTCCCAAGCAGGACGCTGCTCGTTCGTTCTGGGCCGCCTGCCTTCGCAGGAGAGCAGGCGCCCGACGCGATGGCGGTCGTCGAAGGTGCCCGGAACGGACCCCTGGCGACAGCGCCCCGACCGCTCAGCTGGAGCGTCCGCCAACACGCTCGCGCGACTTACGGCTGTGCGAAGTGCTCGCGCTCGAGGACACGGCGGACTTCCTCGAAGCAGGCGGCAATGTTGCCTTTCGGGAAGCGGATCTGCCCAAGCCCGTGGATGTTCGAGAACTCGTCACAGCCTGCTTCAAGCAGGACGATCGCTCGGGTAAACCCGAGGCGGCCTTGAAATAGCCCGGCTTCGTGGACAACGTTTTGGCGGGCGACCTCGCGCCCGTCGAGGGTCTCATCCTCACCTGTCGCGACGACGAATGCGATGCCCGCGTTGTCAAGCATCTCAGAGAGGCGGGCGATGTTCGTGACGCCGGCGACTGGGACGCGGTTGAACTCGTCCCACGGGAGATCGAGCCGGTCGTGGACGAAGTCCTTGAGCTCGCGCCAGAGCAGCGAGCGACCGTGGCCAATGAAAACGTTGGCGCCTGCGGGCTTTCCGCCTTGACCCCGCGAGCGCTGTGATGCCTCGAGCCGCGCCATGTGTGAGGCAGCGCGCTCGGCGACCCGCGCCAGCGTCGAGCACGCCGAGAACGCTGAGCGGATTGCCACGACCCGGGCCTGCACCGACTGGTGCGGCGCGGTCATGAAACCTTGGCTGAAGGCGGTCGTGTCCCGGACCATCATGGCGTTGCGCGTGGGTGTGGCGAGAGCCCGAGCCGCAGCGGCCTCGGTGATGTCGCCGACTTCCGTTGCTTCCGTCCGGAGCTGATCGATCAACGCGTCTTGATGCTGACCGAGGTAGGCGCTCAATACCGAGACGACTTCAGGGCGGACCTCCGTCCAGCGCTGGTGGGTCTCCGACGCGGCCTTCGCTTGCTCGTCAAGCGAATCGATGTGGGCGCTCTGGTAAACCAGAGCCACGACCTCATCGAAATCGTACTCGCGCCAATCTCCCGTCGTGCCTTGGAACTGTCCGAGGAAGCCCCATTCGGAATCGAAGTGGGCACCAGGCGGTGGAGGCTGGAAGTCCGCGTAGTAGACGCGGCTCTGGTAGCCCATATTGGAGCCGGACCAAGCGCGGGCGATCTGGCGCGCGGCGTCCTCGACCGTCGTGAGCCGCTCGGTGATCGCCGGCTCGCTACCCCTCTGAGCCGCCTCCGTCAGGCGGGCCGCCAACTCGCGCAACTCTGCAGAAAAGACTTCAGTCACCGCGCTAGCTTACGCAGAGGGGCGGCAGCGACGGTCGAGGTGGAACTTGGCAGATCTGCCACTCGCGCGCGACGGGCCGGCGCGATCCAGCCAGAGCGATGATACCTGCCGACACCCGCGTTGGGCTGGCAGAGCTGCCGCGCTTCCGGCCAGCCGCGCTCGCTCCGGCGGTCGATTGCGGCAGGAGGACCGCCGGCGAGCCTCGCGATCGGGTTTCGTCCGTTCCGAAACTCGTCGCGGTCGAACTCGTAGCTGTCGCTTCCTGCCGGAAAGGAGCCGTCGGCTCTAGGTCAGCCGGTCAGGATGCGTCGCCTTTGCCACCAGCCGACGAGCGCGGCCAGCTCGTCGACGTAGACCTTGGCGGTAGGGACCCGGTCAACAGCCCGCTGACGTGTCGTTGGGAACGGGAGCCTCTCGCGCTCCACGTCGGCCTGATCGGCGAGCTCTAACGCATCGGTGACGTAGTCGGCAACGCCATAGCCGGCGATGACCACGACCCGCGGCGCCGCGCAGCTCGGGCACACGGACGACTCTACCGCGGGTCTGCGCGATGGGAACGTGTGCCGAGCTCAGGCTCCGGGTGGGCGTTCCGTTGTACTCGCTGACGCCCCTGGATCGCGCGAATCTTCGCTCGTCTTGGCCGGTCGCCCAGGTGCACCCGCTGCGAGCTGGCCGAGTAGGAGCCCGGCGACGACAGGTCGTCCCGAGCGGGTCTGCGCCCACCAGCGTCGCAGAGGTCCTCCTTTGCAACACGATTTGCCGCCATCCGGCGCAACCGCATCTCGGCCTGCGCAGCTCACCTCGCCTTGCGGGCTGAGTCGGAGCGGTCCCGGCATGCGGGGCAGTGCTGGGGCTTTCGCCCCCGGACCCGTGAGCGCTCGAATGCGTGCCCGCAATTCACGCAGGTGAGACTTTCGATCTCACCGACTGGGGGCGAAGTTGACGCTGGACGCGGTGGGGATTGGTCGCCCGGTGTCGTCGTGTCAAAGATCTTTGCTTCCGCATGCCAGACGCTTCTGGAGGTCGGCGACGGCTTCGGGGCGAGCGGCGGCCGAGCCGTAAACAACGAGGCCCCGTTCAGCCCAGGTCCGAGTCCGGTGCCAGTCGTGCGCCTTCTGACAGCGGATTGAGGCTTGGCGATACATGTCGATGACTGGGATGCAGTCGAACTTCGCGTAGAGCGCGTCCCGGATCGTGTGCATTTCCGAGTGGTGCTGCTCACACACGTCGTCAAACTCCGCGAGCGCCGACGCGAATGCTTCTCGGCTCGCGTAGAGGCACTTGCCCAGTTCACTTAGCATGAAGTGCCGGTCGATCGGTTCGCGCTCCGCCACAAGGAGCTGTCGGAGCGTGACGATATCGCGTGACCGCCTCCCGACAGCTTGTCGTACCAAGACAGGTCATAAGTGTCGTCCGCGAGATCGGTCGCGACGGCCTGCGAGAGGCCGGTCCGTAACTCGCCAATGTGTGCAATATCGCGCGTGAGGAGTCCGAAGTCGGCGGGATCGTGATCTAGGAAGACCCCGAGCATGCCAATCCCGTCCGAGCGGCGGCCGCCGCCGAGGATGTGGCCTCCGAGGGCGATAGCGCTCCCGTACTTCGTCATCAACGCCATTAGGCCGGCTCTGTAGACGACCGCGTCCTCGCGCGACAGGTAACCGACGACTCCGTCTTCGATCCAGACACAGACCGCGTTGGAGTCGTACGGATTCTCGGGCTCAGGCGCAAGCACAGCCTGTATGCCGCATCGGATCGCTCAGCTCGAACGCCGCCCGCAAGCCGCCAAAGGTGGTCCTGGTAGTGGGACTCACCCACGACCTCAAGCGTTGCGTGCCCGTGGAGGACCGTCGGCTCGATCGGCCGTGGAGCCACACGGAGGTGCGGTCCGGAAGACCGCCGGCGCGTCGTAGGTGTGGGCGCGTTGGACGCTCTGACCGCGGTCGCCGAGATCGGAGCGCTCTTGGCGCGAATGCGGTCGAAGAATCGCATCGTCTGCCTGGAGTGCATCACGGACGGGCGCTGTCAGCAAGCTCACCCACTGCATCGGCCTGTTACAGAAATCGACACGTTCTGCGTCGCCGGGGAGATGATCACCGCCTGTACGACAGGTACAGCAGCGACGCCGTCCCGAGGACATTGGTCCGACGCAGCGCATCGCTGATCATGGAACCGGGCGCGGCAGGCGGTGGCGTCGTCGATCGCTCGTACTCGCACGCTAACCCGCTCGACGATTTCTACCTCGACGCCTTCTGAACACCAGACGCCGCCTGCTCTCCGCACTGTCCCGATCATGCGGCGCTGGGTCTTCTTCTGCAATCCGGCTGGTCCCGAGGTAGTTGATACCGCTGATCGAAGTCACCTACGTCGCCCCTCATGCCCTGGTCGATGGAGCGACAAAGTGTTCTCCGTCGACATTGCTCGATTGCATGCTGGCAGCTTCCGCTTGGGCACGCTGGATTCCCGCGGCGAGCGAATACATGCCGACGACGCCGAGAGCATCGAGGCGCTCGGCGATCTCGTCGAAGATGCTTGCGTAACGGCGAGCCGGTCGCCCTCGGTTTCGAAGTACCAGGTCCGTACCAGTCCGGAAGAACCCGAACCCGCTCGGCAAGGCAATGGCCGTGTGAATGCTGGCTTGCTCATCCTGGTCAAGCCAGGTCGGCGTCGGTCCTCGCCACGCACAATTGCCCAGGTGCCGTGATCCTCGACGCACAACCGCCGGCACCTCCTCGACCTTGAGATCCACCTCTTGGGAAGCGTCTCGCGCAGGTCAGCCCGGCTGCTGCTCTGCGAGGCGTCCGTCCAGCCGGTCCCGCGAAGGCCGAGACGCACGAGGCGGACGCCGCAACGGCGTGCCGGCATTGCGCGATCAGCTTGCCAACGCCTGGCGACAGCGATGCTGCCGCCACGCAGCGGCCATTCTCGCTGCTGACAGCCGCCGCGGTCTGGGCGGGGTGCGATCTCCCGCTCGACGACCTGCGCAAACCATGCGTGGTCGTCCGCGCTGTGGCGCCGACGGCCTGATCACGCGCTCGGACGGCCGACACCGGCGCACACTGTTGTCGCATCCGCGTGATAACAGGCGTCTGCGTCGGGGCGCGGCAGACGCTCCCAACGGACGAGCCTCGATCGTCTCGGCCCGATCGGCTCTGGCGCCCGCTTCGAGATGGCCGAGGAGGAGCGCGGTGCACACCCCCGCCGGTGCTTCGTCCTCATCCGGGGCGGGCGAGGGCGTCTTGAGAGCACACGCCCGCATGTGCGATCGGCACTCTTGATCGGCGCGAATCGCGGAACTTCTGCTCACCGACTTCGTGTAGGCTCGCGCGGCGATGCAGGTCTGGGGGACATTCGCTGTCAACGACCACCTGCAACCCGGCGCGTTCCTACGTGAGGTGCTGCTGTTCGACCGACTAGTCGTTCCGGTGCCGTCCTCGGAGGCGGAGCGGGCGCGATGGTTTGCCCCCAATCCCAATGATCCGACCGAGAGCTGGAAACCGGACCGGCAGGAGCAATTGCTCGCCATCCTGGGCACTCAGTCCTCGCCTGGGTACAACGGAGCCAAGCTCGTAGTGCCAGCACCGTGGGATCAAGGCCGGTGGCACGCGGCCCGCTCCAAGCCTGAGGTGGCGGACATGATCCACACCGAAAGCGTTTGGAACGCCACGCGGATGATCGTGGCGCAGGACGAGAAGGTCCCCGGGATCGTCGAGGCAATCGCCGCGTATCCCAGCGCCCGCGCTTGCCGCGCAGACCTGCAGCCAGCCGATGACCCCGCGGGGCTCGAGGCGGCAGACGCACTCGTCATGCTCGCCCGCCCGCTGCTCCTCCCGACAAGCGAAGGAGAGGATGAGTTCGAGACCCTTCGCGAGGCGATAGATCTCGCAGCAGAGCTGAAGTACGAGAGGGCGGCCTATCACCAATGGGGTACGCGACCGCGTGGGCGCGTCACGACTTGGACGCGCCGTTCTCGACGCGGACTCGATGAAGATGGTCCTCGACGAGCTCGAGGAGCTCATCGAGCGAGAGCGCGCTGTTATCGAGCGTAGTTCCCGCAGGCGCCGGTGGACGAAGATCGAGTGGGCCACGACGGTGATCGGGGCCGGTGCCGGGTTTGCCGCCTTGCTTGCCACAGCGCCTCCGCTTGCCCCGCTCGCCCTTGCCGCACCAGTCGTCCAGTTCGGCGGCTGGGTCGCCGGAAAGCGCGGCCAAGTCGAACCCCAGGCGGTTCTCACTGGCGCGTCGCTGTTTCTCAGTGCCCGGCAAACGCCCGGCTGGGCCAGCCTGCCGGCCCGATAGGCGCGCAACCACGCACAGCGACGCACACGGGACCAATGCCGGCGGAGACTACGCTAAGCGTGCGATCCGTGTGCCCAGAGTTTGGAGGTGGTGCTCGCAGTCGCCTGCCCCCTCTCTGTCAAGGTGAGGTGAGACAGGTTCTTCTGTTGGATTACTGAGCCTTGAGGGCGAGAACGGAGCTGTAGCGATGTTGGAGCCCGAGCGGATAGTGGAGGCACCTGGCGACGGGGGCTTCGTGGAGGGAGCCGTAGGCGAGCGGAGCGGAGATCCCGTCGCGCCGGTCGTGCCGGGCCGCCGGCCTGACCCGGAGCTCGCCGAGCGGCCGACGCGGCGGCGGTTCTCCGGGGAGTACAAGTTGCGAATGCTGCGGGAGGCCGACGCGGCGACGCGTCCTGGGGAGATCGGGGAGATGCTGCGCCGGGAGGGCCTGTACACGTCGCACTTGACGGCGTGGCGCAGGCAGCGCGATTCGGGGGCGCTGAAGGGTCTCGAGCCGCGTAAGCGCGGGCCGCGGGGACCGAGCCCGGATCAGGTTGAGCTCGCGGGGTTGCGGCGGCGGCTGGAGCGCGCCGAGACGGATCTGGAGACGGCGCGCCGGGTGATCGAGGTGCAGGGAAACGTCTCAGCGCTCTTGGAGGATCTGCTGGCCCCCAAGAGCGCGACCGAGACCGACGCGCCGAGGCCCGGGCGATGATCGAGCATGCCGTCAGCGAGATCGCGCCGTTGGTCGGGACCGCGCCGGCGTGCCGCGTGCTGGGCGCGAGTCGCGCGTCGCTGTACCGGTGGCGCTCACTGGCGCCGGTCGGGCCGTCGCGGCCCAGGCCGGCGCCGGCCAGGACGCTCTCGCAGGCCGAGCGCGCGGCGGTGCTCGAGCAGCTGCACGGCAAGCGGTTCGTGGACTGCTCCCCGGCACACGTGTACGCCGCGCTCCTCGACGAGGGGACCTACCTCGCGTCGGAGCGCACGATGTACCGGCTGCTGGCCGCCGGCGGCGGGGTCAGGGAACGCCGCGACCAGCTGACCCACCCGCCCTACGCGGCACCGGAGCTGCTCGCGAGCGGGCCGAACGAGGTGTGGTCGTGGGACATCACGAAACTGCTGGGGCCGGCGACGTGGACGTACTTCTACCTGTTCGTGATCCTCGACATCTACAGCCGCTACGTCGTTGGCTGGACCGTCCAGCACCAAGAGACCGCGCCGCTCGCCGAGCGCCTGATCGCCGAGACGCTCGCCAAGCAGCAGATCCCGCGCCACCAGCTGACGATCCACGCCGACCGCGGCAGCGCGATGCGCTCCAAGCCCGTCGCCTTCTTGCTCGCGGACTTGGGCGTGACGAAGACGCACAGCCGGCCCTACACCTCGACCGACAACCCATACTCGGAGGCGCAGTTCAAGACGCTGAAGTATCGGCCCGGGTTCCCCGCCCGGTTCGACTCGATTCTCCACGCCCGCGCGTTCTGCCGCCAGTTTTTTCCCTGGTACAACGAAGTCCATCGCCACTCCGGGATCGGCCTGATGACCCCCGCCACCGTCCACCACGGCCTCGCCGAGCAAACCCACGCCGCCCGCCAAGTCGTCCTCGACGCCGCCTACACCGCCAACCCAGACCGCTTCATCCGGCGCCCACCGTGGCCGCCGGCCCTGCCCACGGGCGCCTGGATCAACAAGCCCAAGACCGAGGAACCAACTCACTAAATTCGTGCCCAATCTGTCTCACCGAGCTTGACAGGCTCCGGCCGGGGAAGGCCCGGTCCGGGTAGCTGCCAGGAGGCCCGGTAGCAGGCTGGCCGGGTCGAGGGGAAACGCCCGGGGTCGAAGCCCAGCGTCAAGCGCTCCTTGCGGGTGCGGGACGGGAGCGGCCGGTCCGTAGCGTGAACTGCCGGCGACCCCGCCTGCTCCCATGAGAAGCAGAAGCTCGCGCGGGCTCGGACGACACACCCCCAACGGACGAGACGCAGGTGTGCTGTCCTCCGGCGTGCGGACGCCCGCTCTGATCTACGCAAGGAGGAGCGGCGTAGCCGCGGCGCGGGCGCTTGGTCCTAGCGTTGACAACGGGAGCCGCGGCGTAGACGGCCGCGGCAGCGGGCGCTCGCCACGGCCACCGGGACATGCGGGGGGGACGCCCAAAAAGCGCATCATCGGCGTGCGGACGGCGTCGGCCCCTGCGGCGAAGTCGGACCGCTCCCGCCAGATATCGGCTGCTCACGGAGATCCGGAGTCCATGCCAGGGCTCCGCGACGACTCGGACTCGACTCGAACTGCAAGTTCGCGAAGAAATTGTTCCCCAATTGTTCCCCAAAGCCGCGCTATCTCTAGACGCGATGCACAACCGGAAACTGGCGCTGTGCAGGTCTTTTCCTTCGATCGACCTGATCGGCGCACTTTCAGAACCGAGGAAGCAGGCTGGCTGGGCGCGGCTGGGGCGTCGACTCGCCGAGAGTCGGAGCCTGGAGGCGCCCGAGCCGACGGCTCGGGAGCTTCCGCCGCGACAGGGTTGGGTCTGGCCAGCGATTCGCCGAGTCTTGGCAGCCGCCGATGGGCCAATGCAGCCGGTCGCGATCTACGCCGCCGTCGTCGAAGACCTCGATACGAAGATCTCCAAGTCGACGATCAAGAATGAGCTCCGGCGACGCCTCAAGGTTACGCCGACCGAGCTTTGGCAGACCGGCGTCTCTGGATACGCCTTGATCCCCGCCAAGCCCGACAGAGCGCGTTCGACGCCGTCTTCCGTCACCTCGTGAGCCGCGGGCTCGCAGTGCTGTCGCTCGGATCAAGCCCGGCATCGTGCACCACGTCGCGCAGATGAGCCGCGTCGGTCGCGAGCGTCACCAGGCAGTCCGCAAGTTCTGGAGGAAGCTCAATGCTTCGCGCCACGACCTGGTCCCGAAGACGCGAGGCGAGCCGGGCAACGCCGGTAGCGGCGACGAGCAAGTCGGCCATTGTGTAATCGGGATAGTGTGTCACAGTTGCCATGTATTCAGTCTGCTACGACTCCCCCATTATGTCAAGTGCGGCAGCAACACATGACGCTTGGGCGAAGGTCCAAACGCGATGCCCCTAGCGCCTCACTTTGGGGTCTCCCATCGCTCGGGATGAGCGGAAAGGTCCGGGAACGCGCTGACACCCGGCTGGCTGCCGGCCGGGCAGCCCGACGCGGCGACAGTACCCTGGCAAACTATCCGCATGACTGGCAAGCAGCTCAGCCTCGGCAACTGGACTCTGCCCGATCCGACCAGTGCTCAGTTCGGGCAGCTCAGTCCCCTGATTGGTCCGCGGCCCATGGACGGCCAGGACTGGGCGCGCGCGTTTCTCGCGGTTGAACTCAAGCCGCACGTACCGGAGTCCGTGCGCGAGCTCTTCGCCGTAGCGCGTGGCGTACTGCTGTATGGCTGGTTCTTCTACCCGCTCTTCCATCTCGGCGAGGAGCAGCTCTACCGCGTCGTCGAGGCCGCGGCGACCGCCTGCTACGAGGCGCTTGGTGGTCCGCGCTCTCGGCCATCGTTCCTGGAGACCGTGGACTGGCTCACAAAGCGCGGCGTGATTCCACACGACGACCGCGAGCGGTGGACCGCGATCCGGCGACTGCGCAACGCCGCCTCGCACCCGGAAGAGCAGTCAGTCATGGTGCCTGGCCAAGTGTTGGGCACGCTGAAGGCGACGGCGCACGACATCAACCGGCTGTTCGCTCGGAGCGGCGCGGGCAGCGCGGTCAACCCCACGTAGACTAGAAAGCGACCGTGGCGATCCCTACTTCTCGGACGGGCGCAGCTGGCGAGTTCTATGTCGCCGCCCAACTCTCGCAACGCGGGTGGGACGCCAGCATCCTGCTCGGTAACGCGCCGCGAAACGACATCCTTGCCCAGCACGAGAGCGGCGTCACGATTAGCGTCCAGTCAAAGGCGGCGAACGGTGGCGGGGATTTCCAGGTTGGCCTGAAGGGCGAAGTTGTGAGTCCCAAAGACGCACGGGAGTGGTTTGTGTTCGTCAGCCTGCCGACGGCTGACGTGCGCCCGGAGTTCTTCGTGATTCCCCGAAACGTCATTGCGGCCTTTGCTTGGTGCGGATACCAGACCTGGATCCGCGGTGAGAGTCGGAGCGGCCGTCCGCACCAGGCAAACTCCATGCGTAACCTGCGACAGCGGGACCTGGCCGCGTACCGCGAGCGCTGGGATGATCTCCTGGAACCTCCGGACACGATTCCCTATTGGTTCCGTGGCGGCTTTTGGGAGTGGACGGCCGACGTTGGGCTTCCGCCTCGTCACCCCGGGATCGTGAGACCGGATCCAGCATTTCTCGCGTCGCTGGTGTAGGGGTTCGCGGGATGATCCGACCCGCGACGGTAGGGCTGTGCGGCCGTGAGAGCCACGAGGTGCGTGGCGGGACCCAGCCGTCACGGCTCAGAACGGCGGGACCTCTACGACCACGCCTTCGCCGCAGCCGCGCTCAGCGATCCACTGAGATAGTCTGCGCGTCGGCGGCCGGCGTCACGCCGGGCGCCTACGAACCGTTCATGATCTGCTTCCCGATCCTCCAGTTCCTCGACGTTCGGGGATACGGCATGTATCCCGGGCGCAAGCCCGGCGACGGACTTCGCGTCGAGTTGCGGCCGGGCCTGACCCTGGTGATCGGTGCCAATGGGCTTGGCAAGACCACGCTCGTGACGATGCTCTTTCGAATGTGCGCCGGCACCTTCGACATCCCTGGCCTGGCCCGAGGCTCCGAACTCGGCAATCGCAGCGTCGACGCTACAGAGCTCAGCTCCACCAACAAGCGCCTTTTTGCGGCGCGTGTCACCGACGACGCCGAGGGCGCCAGCGCCACGTTGCGGCTGGCACTCGGCGACACCGAGATCGAAGTCACCCGCTCGCTACGGAATCTCGCTATCCAATCATGCATGGTGAATGACGAAGACATTGCGTCGTCAGAGCAGGGGTTCCAGGACGCTGTGCTCAAGGCTTCTGGACTGTCCACCTTCGGCGACTGGATCCTCATCCTGCGCCACCTAACCTTCTACTTTGAGGACAGGCGCGCCCTCGTGTGGGACACGACCGCTCAACGCCAGATCCTCCGGTTACTCTTCCTACCGCCGACCACAGGGAGCAAGTGGAGCGCGCTGGAGAGGGAGATCCTCGAACGCGATAGCCGCATGAGAAATCTTCAGAACGCCCTGTCGAAGGAAGAGGTCGCATTCAAGGCGACGGAACGATCCGTCGGTACGAGCAGCGAGATCCGCAGCGAACTCGCGATCCTACAGGCACCTCCAAACCATCGATCAGCCGCGCCTCGATCACTTGAACGAGCAGATCGCTGCTCTCGATTCCCAACGGCAAGACTTCCGCCTAGCGAATCTACGGGCAGAGCTCGACCACGAACACGCCTATCGGAATTTGGAGCGTCTGCAGCTCCGCGCGATTGATGACACCTTCCCGTCTGATGACGATACCGCGAAGTATCTGTTCGCGAAGCTCTTTGCCAACAACGACTGCCTCGCGTGTGGACATCGGTCGCCACAGACCGCGGACGAACTCCGGCGTCGCCTCGCCGCACGTGACTGCGTGGTCTGCGGCTCGAAGCTCGACACGAACATAGCTGTAAAGCGGCTCTCACCCCGGTCACTCGCGAAGGCATCCGCCACGCTTCAAACGACGACGAAGGTGCTCGCCACAGCCGCGGCTCAGCAGATGCGGCTCGACGGCGAGTTTGATGCCCTCGTTTCCCGCGTCCAAGAGCTCAACGCGAAGATCGCCAGGCGTGACGCAACCATCGACTCCCTCGTAAAGCGTCTTCCGCCCGCCGACGCGGATCTAATCAAGCAGCGGACCGACCTAGTCACGCTCCGGGGGCGAGTCGAAGTACAGAAGGCCGACCTCGTTCGCCTTCGCGCCGACTTCGCTAAGTTCATCGTCGGGGTGAACCGGACAATCGCTCGTCAGAGGGTTGCTGTACAGGACACCTTCGCCACCTTCGCCGGCGGATTTCTCCTCGAGAAGTGCTCCCTGCTGTGGGCGACACACAAGGCGCGCCTCGGCGAGACCGGGCAACAAATCACCTTCCCGGCGTTCGAGCTTGAGATGGGCGGCGCGGACTTTCCATCTCCCGTACGGCGCCACGGGCCAGACCAGGTCTCGGAAAGCCAGCGTGAATTCATCGACCTCGCGTTTCGGATGACGCTCATGGCCGTCGCCGGCTCTGGCGGCTACGGATCCTTGGTCATTGACGCTCCCGAGTCGTCGCTCGACGCAGTGTTCGTCACACGTGCGGCGGACGTCCTCAATGCGTTTGCCGACCCGTCGACCGAAAACAGGCTGCTGGTGACCTCAAACCTAATTGAGGGCGACCTCATTCCGGAGATGATGCGGAATGCGCAGATCCGTTCGTCTCGGGATCGACGGGTAGTCGACTTGTTGAAGCTCGCCGCTCCGACCGCCGCCACGACTCAAATGTTTAAGGAGTACGACGCGGTGCGCACCTCACTCTTCAAACGCGCAAGAGGCCAGTGATCCACGCCACGTCAGATGGCTGGATCGCGCGAACCCGAAGGCAGATTCGTGTCGTGTCTATCGTAGCCGCCGCCCATCAGGCAGGGATTGCGCCCGTGCCTGCAGGACAGCTTCATACCATCGCCTATTTTGCGGATGCACTCGCCCCCGTCTGGGGCCTCGAGATCTTCGACGCGCAACTCCTTAAGCGGCGTGAAGGTCCCATGTCCCCAGCGCTGCAACACGATATGGATCTGCTCGTCGCTCGTGGCGTTCTCCTCGCGGACCGTGTCCGGCACGTCCCCGACGAAGGCACCTCATGGCGCCTCGATGCCCGGTACTCGCTGAACCCGCCCTACGCCGATCCCATCCTGCGTGCGGCTGCGTCCTTCGACGAACAAGCGGCGCAACTCGCCTTTGTCGACGAGGTCGTCACCGCCGTCGCTGGACTCGGGCTCGACGGGATTTCGAGGGCTAGCTCGACCGACGCGGCGTACGGCGATGTCGTCGTGGACTTTGGCGGGCTCCTAGACCTGGGCGGAACGCTGGCCGAAGCCAATCTATCGGCGCAAGTGGCTCTGCGCTTTGGTCATCTTTCCGCGCCGCAGACGACGCTCACGTCGGCCGAGATGGTGCATCTCTACGTACGCGAGCTCTACAGCAGGCTGAGTAGTGCCGCCTGAACCCGGCGCGCCGGATCTACCGGGCTTCGATGACGAGGAGCTGCGCCGAACCCTGATCGCGAATTACGGCGCCGGATCGGACGCCGGACTTCCCGATCACGTTCGGTTCCTCGGCGGCGTGGTGAAACTTATCCGGCGGCGTCTGTCCGACAAGGCTCCTGGCGGCGCGGCCGCGCCGGCTGTGTTCATCCTCACGGCCGGACCGCCGACTTCATTGCCAGATGCGTCACTGAGGCGCGTTCCAATGCTGAGTAATGGGCTAACACCCGTAGACAGTCATATCTGGTTCGTCGGACCCGCGGTAAACCTGGGCCATGGGCTTGCGATCCCCAACTGGGAGGACGACGAGGTCTTTGCATCTGCGTCGCGTATGTGCGTCGGGACCAGCCCAACGATCATCTTCGAACCGCGCACCGCTTCCCCGGAGGGGCGGTTCTATCCGAACGGCTTGGACGCCCCGGACGACTTCCACCACCTACGGCTGGGCGGGACGGTCATACAGATGGACGACGTGCTCGCGGTTGTGGACCGTGTCTACCGCACGCAGCTCATAACGCCCGGAGCACAATCCAAGGCCGGGAAGCTATGGAGGAGCGCCAGCAAGTTTTGGGCAGCCGAGGATGCAGAGGACACCGTCCAGCTATATCTTCGAACAGGCTTGGCCGCCGCCTTTCCGAGTTGTATCGTACGTGGCGAACAATCCCAGGTCAGTGGCCGGCTAGATCTCGAAGTCGAGGAACCCTCTGATACCGATCGGAGCGTAGTGGTTCGCCACGCCATCTTGGAGCTCAAAGTTCTGCGATCGTTTGGCAGCGGGGGCGCCGCAATCTCCAACGCAAGTATCAAGACGTGGATATCCGAGGGCGTCGACCAAGCCGAGGAGTACCGATTGGAACGCGGCTCGCGCGCGTCGGCGTTGTGCTGCTTCGATATGCGCTCAGCGGTCACCGGTGAACGGTGCTTCGCACACGTCTTGCAGGCCGCCACCAACGCGAACGTCACGCTTCGCGTGTGGCACCTCTTTTCAAGCGCGAAGGCGTACCGAGTATTCCAGGCCGCGACGCGGCGAGCCGCGCATGCCCACTCGTCGCCACGCTCGGTGCAGCAACCGAAACGGCCCTAGCCAGCGTGGCTCATGACCAACAGCGTTTCTGCGAGCTCCGACCTTCCTCCGTGCTGCGCAGAACTGCGCATGGACCGGAAGGGCTTGGCGGCGTCCACCGTCCAGCCTGCCGCCACGGCAAGCTCGGCCAGGATTCTGCCGGTGGGCACGAACACTCCTCCATAGCGGCTATCTCCGACAACCACCCAGCACCTACCGCCATCGTTGAGCCGCCCCTTAATTTGGCTGAGCACCCTCGACAGGTCGTGAAAGTAGCCGCCGATCATGGACGGGATCCATCGGCTCCACAGACGCTCACGAACCTCCGCCAAGTCTGCGAGCGACGCAGCCAAGAGTGGTGATCCGTCGGGCGCCGGCCCATAGTCGCGATGAAGTTGCACATGCGACGTGAACGTCGACTGTCGCAGACGATGGTTGTCCGCTGTGGAGCCGAGGTAGCCCAGCACCCACAGCTCAACGTTGTACACGTCGGTGTAGTCGAAAGAATTGGGATATGGTGGCGAGAACACCGCGACGTCGAAGCGCTCCTGTGGCATGCACGCGCGCGAATCGCCCAGAATCACCCGCGCAGCCGGACGCGATCGATCGGCGAAGCGGTGGACGTCAGAGATCGCCGATCTAACTCGATCCGTAAAGATGGCAGTGACGTCTTCGGGATCGATCCGGCGTTGGCGCCAACCACGACGGTACCGACGACCCTTCCCGTTGACCACCACGTTGCTTACCTCGATCAACAATCCGCCGAGCAGCACACGAAACAGACGTCGGTGATCCTCGTTCGTGATCCTCCCGATTTCGGCGGCGTATCGGGCCAACCGGTCTGCAACGGGCGTGCCAAAGATCCACTGGTCATTCGCACCCGGTTCGACAAAACTCGCGGGGAGCCGAGCGAAGACTTCGCTGTCACCCGCTGGTTGACGCTTGACGCCGCGACAGAGCATGACAAACGTGCGTGCTAAGTCGTCGGCGTCGTACCGCGCCAGCTTGGCGCGAATCAAGTCGACGAGGAAGGGATTGACCTCAATTGTTGTAGACGCAACACCGAGAAACTGCGCCGTTAGCGCGCTGGTGCCAGATCCCCCAAAGGGGTCAAGGCACCTACGCACGGGCGTCCCGTGCTCATCAACCGCAAGACGAACAAGCTCCGGGGGGAAAGCCTCCTTGAAGTGATGCCAGCGCTGAAACGCGAGAGGGGAAGCTCCATTGTTGGTACCAAGCGAAGCGACCTGCCGTGTGCCAATCCATGAGTCATAAGCCCAACGCGACGTTTCGCGGGACTGATGTTCATCAGACAGAGGGACGAGGATGGTCACAGATCAAGGGTAGCTCGCGTTGCCGACTCCAGTACAATACCTCGTCGTGCGGATGGAGGATCCACTGTGATTGCAGCGCCGCATGATTCGGGCGCAGCGGGCGGGCGTCCGGCCCGTTGGGCGATTCGCGTCGCCGACGACTCGCCGTGCTAGTTGTTCGGAGCGCAGGGTCGGAAGCCGGCTCCCCCGCCCGACGGGGCTCGCAGAGAGCCGGATCAACCCAGATCTCGTCCGCGAGCCGGCGAGGCAAGCCAGCAGCGAAGAGCCGGCTATCGCCGCAGCCATGGCTCGGCCATCGGGTGACCGTACTGACGACCCGCGCCGCGAGCACGACTGCTCGGGGCAGCATGAACCGCGCCCGATGAGAGAGTCCGGCCGGTGGCGGAGCAGCTCACGCCGACGGGCGTCCCGGGACCGACAACTCGCCGGCCTGGCGCAGATCGACCAACCGTCGCCGGTGGGCCAGGGCGGCCGCGGCCGGCCCCCGCGCGTCTGATCGGTCAGGCCATCCACGCGCGTTGCCTCGCGCCGAGGACCATCGGCCGCCCTGAGTGAGTCCACGGCCCCCGGATTGACGAATTGGCCCTTCCCGCTGACCTACTCAGCGCGCTGGAGGCGACGCGCCACCCTCCGACCAGTTATCGTCGCACCGCATGATCACGCCGGCCGACCACCTATCCGCCACGGACTCCCCAGATCGACCACTCGCCGAGGCCGGGCGTGTCCCTGCTTAAGAGCCTCAAGGGTCAAGTACGCTCCGGCGACGCAGCTATCCACTGGACCTATACACCTGCTGAAGCAAGCGCGGATCCTGACATCGTGGACTCGTCATGGACTGACTTTCGAGACTTACCCGTGATGCCCGTCCGTCAGCGTCTCGACCTCGCTCTCAAGCTGGTGTCGCCTGACGCGCTTCCCGCCACACCTCACAATCACATTGCCGATATTGACGGCAAATGGATTATCCGGCGTCCCGCTCCTCCTATCTCACTGCAGAACGGCGGCCAGTGGGCATCGTGGGTGAACGGCGACGATCCCACGGAAGCAGCGATGGTTACGACTAGCCTGCAGGTGGTCAACCTTCCTGCTCGCGTTACGGTGATCGCCAGCCGCCAAGCCTGGCTCACAAAGCTATTTCGCCTCGTAGTCGCCTTGTGCTGCGTTGACGCTTGCGACCTTGCCATCATCCATGGTGCTGCGTGTCGGCGACGCCACGAGACCGTCATCCTGATCGGACCCTCCGACTCCGGGAAGTCTACGTTAGCCCTCGCTGCGGCTGGCTCCGGTTGGACGGTGCTCGGCGAAGACTTCCTTCTCGTCGACCGGTTCTTCATGCCAATCCGGTTCTTCCTTACCGGTGACTGGGAGTGTCGTCTCACCCTTCCTGCGCTTCAAGCTGTTCAGGATCTCATCGGGATTCACGACCTCCCATCGCCGTCATCTGACTCGGACTCACGGGGACGACACAAACTCCATCTGGATCCGCCCCGCGAGCAGCCCCTCGTCCGAGCACAACCGCCAATTACCTTCGTAATCCTACCGCCGCTGAAGCCCCATGACGTACCCGCTTGGCTAGGCGCTGAGGTCGCGCGCCGAGGGACGGTCGCTGCCATGAGCGCGATCTTGGGACTGGCCCCGGAGCCACTGAGTACCCGAACGGTCGACATCGCTGCTGCCTCGATGCGGAGGCATCCAGCAGTGCCCTTCCCGCAAACACGCGACCCGGCCCGAGACGTCCGAGCGTTTACCGCGTTGCTTCGCAGCATCTCCGGGGTCTGATCGAGAGGGCGCTCGCTTCGTCACCCGGACTTCAGTCTCCACCGAAATCCAACGAGGTCATCGACCCTCCCAATCGCAGCAACGTTGTCCCGATGCTGCCACGCCCACTCATCCACGACCGTCGCCACATCGGGCCACCGCGGGTGCCCGTAGTCGTGAAACAACACGATGGCGCGCGGAGCAAGCTTGTCGCTCCAGGCAGCGAGGTCGAGTCGAATCGCCTCCTCCCGATGGTCGCCGTCAATGAAGAGCATGCGGACTGGCCCTGATACGGCGCTCGCAGACGCCCGGCTATCACCGGCCCGCAGGCCGCCAAACGCAATTCCACAGCGAGCCAGGTTCGCTAGCAGAATTGACGGGGAGCTTGCTTCATACTTTACACCGGGCGGCCGCGAGAAATTGTCAATCGAAATCAGCGCACTTCCCAAGGCGTCGGCCACCGTTGCCAAGATTAACGTGGATCTTCCTTGCCATGCACCGACCTCGACGATCCTACCCCTCTGAGGGGCGTGTAGAGCGGCCGCACATAGGAACGCACATTCAGCTTCTGTAAGGAACCCGGGGATCGTTAATGCTTTTGCCACAGCGCTCGCGACATCGCTGAAGCCTGCACCCCCGCGCGAACCGAAGTCGGCCGCCCGCAGACATGTCAGCTCGCGCCAGCTACTGTAGCGGCCGAGCAGCACACTACTGCTCAAACTGACCGGCATCCAAGTCAGGCGCGCGCCGCCCACTGCCCGCAGACATCACCTTGGCGCCGACCCTACGTGCTAGCGATCGCCAGACCAGGTCATGCTGACCGCCCCCCGGCGGCCACGAAACAATCCGCTTGCTCGCACAGATCGCCCAAGAGCGCAACACTCTCATCGACATTGGCCATGTCGACCGGAAGCAAATCCATTAGTCGCAAACAGCCTTGGCGCAGGCCAGCCAGCTCCTCAGCCTCAACGAGCAACGACACCACATCCTTGTGTTTATAGGTCGCCCGCGCGGTCAGAAGCAGACAGGTCTGCGCCAACATATGGCCCGCGAACCGCGTAAGGTACTTGGCCGTCTCACTATGCCCGAGAGCGAGCTGACCCTGTGCGTCTGATAACTGATGCCTTACCTCTCTCATCCACCACTCGGCCAACTCGCGCTGGTCAATGTTTGCGGACTCGCCGACTAGGCCGGAATACACGCCCGAAGGATCCGACACGGATCGGCTGTCCCGAAAGAAACCAATGTAGCGTAGGTTAAATTCCCCCAGCTCGTATCGCAAGTATTGTTCGGGAAACCAGCGGACGTGAAAATCGATCCCATCCCGCTCAAAGTGGTGCGATTCGGGACCACGGGAGCGCGTGATAACGTAGCAGTCTACGTCAGATGTCGGGGTCATGAGTCGAGTCACATACGAGCCTCGCACGACTACCGCTAGTGCGTCATCCTCGCCTTGCAGCTGGTCCGCCAACGCGTGTAGCGCCCTCTCGATCCTTTCGCTCTGGAACGGGCCCTCAGAGGCCATCGCGTACATCCTCCTGTCGACAGATTTGTCACATCCGGTACTCGGCCCCCGGTCTCTAACCGATAGCAATAGCGTCACCGTCGCTTGGGATTCCGACCGGTACCCCTGTATCACCCGCCACGATACGACAGATCTCACGCTCCTCGGACTCGGGCAAGTCAGAAATATGGGTCAGCAGCACGCTCTTCGGCTTAGTTCTAGCTACAAGGCGCGCAACTTCTGACGCCGCAGCGTGTCCGCGCTTTGGCACGGTGCCTGAGCCGCAATCGTGCACAAGCACGGTTCCCGGGGCAATCCGCGACTCAATATTAGCGCAGACTTCGGAGTCGGCGCTAAAGACAAGTCGATCAACCGGGGTGGGCAGCAACACAAAGCCAAAGGCTGACATACCCACATGCTCCACGGGAAACGCCTCCATGCGAATGCCGACGACGTCGACGGGCAAATCAGCTCCCTCGGGCGGAATCTCTATCGACTCGATGTCGACGGCGTTCGGTTTGCTGCGTAGTCCGAAAGCGTCCACTAGGGCGAGCGCGGTCTTTAGAGCTTCGGCCGGGCCCAGCAACTCCAGACTGGCTCCGCCAGCGGGTAAAGATTGGAGCCATATGTTGTGCACTAAGGAAGGTAGTCCGTAAACGTGATCTACGTGGGCGTGGCTCAGCACAACCGCTCGCACAGTCGCTAGCGCGCCTGCGTTAGCACGACTAATGGCGAGCGAGGGCGTTCCGCTGCAATCGATTAGCAGGCTGCGAGCATCGGAGGTCTGCAGAAGAAGACTCGTATTAGTACGCCGACTAGTTGTCAGAGCCGAGCCCGTTCCCAGGAACGTAATGCGCATGTGTCGCCTTTCTCCTTCAGTTCACGGCTAGTATACCATCAATGGAGCTGGTACTCACGCCGCCGAGCGCGCAGTCGCGGACGTAGCTGGCTGGTGAGCGGAGCTGTCTGCATTGTCCACTGTGTGCTGCGTCCGGTCAGCTTAGGTCGGATCCGATCTCAATCCGGGTACCGCTCCTCGTAAGCTCGCCACTTCCGTGAGTTCCGCGCCTCCGCCCGCATTACATCGGTTGCGGTCTCAACAGGCCCGAGGGTTGCGGCCTCGCGAATTGCCCCGACATTCTGACTTAGGGCTCTGTATCCAAATCCACCGCGAAGAATCGGCCTTTTCGTGTGGAGCCCGACATCGTTCCCGTACCGCCTGATGACGGCGTGGGCAACTCGCGGAGTTATTCCTCCCGTAAAAACGGGTAACGCCGGCGCGATCTCCGGTTCAGAAGCCGTCGCGGCGTCGACCATGTCGATTGTGTCAGGCGCCTCCATCACGTCCGGTGCAAGTAGACCCATTGTGATTAGGTCGCAGCCTGCGAGGCGGAAGGCCGTGGTCAGCGCGCCGACGCTCCAACCGCGCGGGCCCTGGCCTATGTCGACCATGTTAAAGCCGTATACCGGAATAGCGCGCGCGGCGCAGTACGACACGACGTTCAATCCAACTGAGAGTGGACATAATCGTAACCCTACCGTAAGGCGCGGATGCTCATACTCTTCGAGATACTCAATGCACGGCAGGAGCACGTCCAATCTTAGCGTACCGTTTGCGAAGTAGAGAAAGGGCTGATCGAGCGACTCTGCGACCGCTGCATAGCGGTCAATCCTCTGCCGGAGACCAGACACGTCCGAGCTGTGGAGGGGTGAATCGCACACTATGTTCACTCCGGCTTTAACTAGATCCCGCACCAGCTCGCTAGCGTCAGGCAATTCCAGAGCGAGAGGCAAGGGAACGGCCAGCAGGGGACCGGCATCGCGGGCTGCGCTGTCCGTGATGCCGTCGCGGCCGACCGACGGCCCTCCGAGTTGGGCGGCTAGACCAGACGATGGCTGGATTCTTGTTAGGCAAACCGCGGTTATGCCCGAGTGACGAAACGGATTCCCGAATAGGAGAGACCAGACACGTCCGAGCCCGCCGAGAGAGGCGCCAATTGCGTCGCCGTCAAGTCGTACGAACAACTGATAGAGCGAGGTCTTCCCAGGTACACGCGCGTATGAAATGGACTCGGCCGATTGCACTTGACCCGCGTTGGGAGGGCCGGACATCTGGGTAAACCCGGCTGCAACGTCGTCTCGGAACTGCGCGGGTGCGTAGTCGTGCGCGAGCTCAACTGCGTACGTGAGTTCAATGTACATTGGCTGACCTCGGCGGGGATTACCTGCGCAGCTGCGCAAAGATACCGAGAACAGTCACGTAGGTACCGACGGCCAACGAAGCAGCGAGGCCGAGTGCTACGGGACCTAGGGCCGCGTACTCCAACGACAGAATCGAAACCACTACGGACGTCAGGCTGACAGCCAAGAGGGCGAGGCACGCGCAACCTAGTCTCTGCGCCCGACCTGCCGGAGTGCCATCGGCGAGCGCGTTCGAAAGAAGTAGCCCGATGACTCCGACGAGGATAGTTGTGAGCAAAGTGGAGAACTGCGTGACGCTCTTGAGGACGTCGGAGTTCCTGGCTAGCTTGGTCCCGCAGGCTGCCCACGTCCCGATCCCCGCGACTACAGGAAGCAGTGCCAAGAGGGCTCTGTAAGCAAGGGGCGCCACGTTGACGCTTCAGGGTAGCGTGGCGGCCTCGATCGTGTAGTGGTGCACCGGCACGTCATGAGGCGATGCTGTTGTCGCCTCGACTGGGTGATCCCTCGCACCGTTCATTCATCCACGGTCGGCGAGTGAGCGCTGTTTTGCGGCATGGGGTGAGAGGGCTAGGCGAGACCGACGATTCGATCCCTCACGATGGCCTGTTCCTGTACCAATCCGCCACCCGATACCAATCGGCATCAATCAGCGCGATGAACTCCTCGCCCGCGGCCAGCCAACGCCCGCAGTCGGTCTGCGGCTCCGCCGGCGCAACGCTTGCAAACGACCGGGCGGCCCGTCGCGCCCTCCGGCGCGGCCAATGCGGCATCGGCGCCACGGCGCCACGAAGGTCGCGCTCCAAGAACTCGCCCGCCCACTCGAACCAGCCGGCCTTGAACTCGGCCCACCGCTCACCGGCAGCGATCAGTCGGTCGATGTAGGCGTCGAGCTCCTGGTGCGGTGTCTCCGCCAGCAGCGTGCGCGCCCAGGAGATATCGGCCTCGCCGAACGGGAGGTAGTAGTCGAGCCGATAGATCGCGTCGGCCGCCTGGATCTCGCTGTCGGCGTCGGCCAACAGCCACAGTCCGCCCTCGCGCTCGATGAAGGCCTCGACCTCCCGGCTGTACTGCGCCAGCCGCCAGCTGAGGTTGGCGCAGCGGTCTGACAGGTCAGCCCAGGTATCGAAGTCGACCGGCTGCTCGTCGCTGCCGGCCTCGATCTGACTCGGCGGCTTCGGTACCTGGCCCTTGGCGCGGACGTCGTGGAGGTAGTTGACCAGCACGAGCAGATCGTTGCGCATGGCGACGATCGGCGACCAGATCCGCCGGTAGCTGCGATGCTGGGCCAGCCAGTCGATGCCGAGGCGGGACGCTTGGGGCTCGCGCTCGGCCTCGGTGCGGTGACGATGCCGTAGCCGGTAGGCCGAGTCCATGGCGTACAGCTCGTCCGCCACGGCCTCCAGCAGCAGTGGCTCCCGGTCCTTGCGCAGGTGCTCCACCGAGTAGCTGAGCGCTTCCGCGGCGTCCTTGCGGCGATCCTTCAGCAGCCGACCGCGGGAGCCCGGCGCGAGGCCAAGCAGCAGCGCCGTCGCGCCGCTGTCGCCGTCGACCGCGGCGCAGGCCTCACGGATCAGGTTGGCGGCGCTGACCGCGAGGTCGTCCACGGCGGTCTGGCCGCCTTGGCCTTCACCAACTCAAGGGCGAGCAAGGCCGCCGCCGACCGGCAGCGCTCGACCGTCACGCCCGTCCGCAGCATGGCGGCCAGGTCGGCGGCCAGCGCCTCCGGGCTCGGCGGTACGGCGGAAGCCGGCTCGGTGCGGGCCGGCTCGGTCATGTCCGCCCGCGCGCGGATAAGCATGGCCCGATTCTCCCCCACGCCAGCCCCCACAACTCCCCAGCGGGCCGTGGGACCGTGGATCACGAGACGCACCGCGACCGACTCGACTGGCTGTCGTTCCTTCTCCAGCGATCCCAGGAGACCCACCGATGCCACCCGGCAGCAGTCTTCCCGTCCGGCTCAGCGGCCGGGCGCTCGCTTCGACCGGCGGCTACGGCCCGAGCACGTCGCTGCGGGTCGCCCGGCAGACCGAGCGTGCCCTGAACCGGCTCGATCAACAATCGATCGTCGCCCAGGAGGTCGTGCACGCCCGCGCCCGCCTGATCGAGACCGCCGCCCGAGCCGCGCTCCAAAGCTCGGCCTCGATCTGGTCGGAGGCGGAGCTGCTGGCGATGGTGGCGCCCAGCGCCACCCAGGCGCTGCAGCAGATCGCCAACGCCTCGACGATCGGCCTGGTCAACGTCGTCCTCGACGCCTCGCGGTAGGAGACCGACGATGAACGTCCATCCGCTGCATCTTCATCTCCAGCTCACCCCGCACCGCCTGGAGCTGCTGCTGGCGTTCGTCTTCGTCGTCGGCCTGCTCGTCGGCGTCGCCGCCGCCATCCGCCTCATCGGCCCACTCGTTGCTCGGGTGAACGTCCACGAGGCGCTGGCCTCATATCTGGCCTACCGGCAGGCCGACGACGTTCATAGCGAGGCTCTCGCCCGCATGACCAGCGTCGTTCAGGCCGCCGGCCAGCCGGGCACCGCCCACGGGTCACGAGCAGCTTCCAGGATGACTCGCCGCGCCGCCGGCCATAGCCCCGCGCGATCCGAGTCGAACGGAGACGGCCATGAACCTTGACTGGCTCTACAAGCTGTACGCCTGGGCGATCGGCTACATGGCGGTCGTCATCGTGGCGCTCGGCATCATCGCCGCGCTGGCCCAATACGTCGTGTGGCTGGTCCCTGATTGTGACCCTTTTCATCATCGCGCGGCTGGTGTGGTGGTACACGCGCTGGTGAACGCGGTTGGTGGCCTTTGGTCGGTTTGTGTCGTGGTTCATTTCACGTCGCTATTTCTATTTACAAACGAAATAGACCCATCCATAGTTGGTGGCACATACCAGCAACCGCGCCGAATGTGCGCAGAGAGGAGAATCGGATGACCAAGCAGTACCACAACACCCCCCAGCGGGGACCGCAAGCGGGACCGAGCCGCCCGCCAGGCACGTGGGCCGCGCAAACCACTCGAGGGTAATCACATTCGGGTGCGAGCCAAGCGCCTGGATCAGGTTGACCCCGACAAGCTGGCCCTCGCTTACTGGCTGCTGGCCATGCGGCTGGTTGAGGACCGGACCAATCCCAGCGACAACGACATCCCCGAGGAAGGCACGGCGGCTGGCGACAGCGCCCGGAGAGCCGCTCGTGACTCAAGCCGAGACACTGGTTGCGCTTGACGGGCTGGGACTTGGCGCAGTGGCCCTCCTCGGGTTGCTGCGCTGGCAGCGCCGGCCGAGCGCGCCGAGCGAGACGGTCGAGCTCCGCTTTGCCCGCGGCCTGACGGCAGACGGCGTCGTGGCGGTGTTGACCGGCCTGGCCGGCCTGTCTGCACGCACCAGCTCGTCCTCGACGTTGTCGCCGATCGGGACGGCATCCGGCACTACGCGCACGGTACGCCGAGTGGGCTTCGGACACTGCGCGGCCTGCTTCGTGGGGCGGCGTCCGACGTTCAACTCGTCACCGATGAAGACCCCGCCGGGCCTCAGTCGTCCCTCGGAGCCCGGGGGCGCTTCGTGGGGCCGTCTGGGCCACGTCCTGCTCGACAGCGCCGCTCCTGATCAGACGGCCGGGCTGCTACTCGGCGTCTTGGGCGAGCCACTGACGCGCGACGAGCGTCTGCTCCTCCGGCTTGCGCTGACACCGGCCGGGAGTCGTCGGCTGCCCCGCGAGCCGTCATCCCGCCAGACCGCGCAGACCGCCGACTCGCTGGCGTGGCTCGGTGGCGGCCGGAGTCGGCTGTCGTCCGCCGAGCGCCGCGGCCTGGAGCAGAAGTACGGCGGCCGCCTCCTGACAACGCGCATCACGGTCGGCGTCACGGCCGAGACTGACGCGCGCGGTCGCGAGCTGGTGGGGCGTGTGCTGGCGGTGTTGCGTGGCCGCCAGGGCGCGGTGGGCCGGCTTCGGGTGCGATGGCTCAGCCGGAACCGCCTTCGTCGCGCTCTCGTGGCCTCGCGTCGTGGCGCCGGAGTTGCGTTGTCGCCAGCCGAGCTGGCCGGACTCCTAGCCTGGCCGATCAACGGACCGCAGATCGACGGGCTCCGGCTCGACTTGGCCCCGCGCTTGTCGCCCCGCCGTAGCGTGCCGCGCACCGGTCGCGTCTTCGCCTACTCCGATCGCGACCGATCAGCGCCGACCACTGGCCCAGCCGATCGTCGGCGGGCTTGCAGCACGCGCTCGTCCTCGGCGGCACCGGCAGCGGCAAGTCGACGCTGATCCAAAGTCTCGTCGAGCAAGACCTCGCGGCCGGCCGCGGCGCCCTCGTCGTCGACGCCAGGGCGATCTGGTGAGCGACCTTCTCGCTCGCATCCCCGACCAGCGCCGCGACGACGTCATCCTGCTCGACCCGGCCTCGGCCGAGCCCGCAGCCCGGCTTGCGACTGTTCGCGCCGGCCGGTGACGTCGAGCTGACCGCTGACGCCCTGATTGGCACCCTCGCCGAGCTGTTCGCCGACGAGTGGGGTGTGCGCAGCCGGCAGTATTTTCGCCTCGGCCTGGTCACGCTGGGCCGGCTGCCCGATCCGACGCTGCTCGAACTGCCGCGCCTGTTCGCCGAGCCGAGCGTTCCGGGCGCAGGCCCTCCGCGGCGCCGATCCGCTCTTACGAGCGGCCTGGCAGCGCTTCGAGGCGCTGAGCCCGGCCGATCAGGTGACGCAGCTGGCCGCGCCCATGACCAAGTTCGAGGAGCTGGTCGGTCGAGCGCGACTGCGCGTCGTCCTCGGGCAGCGCCATCCGCGGCTTCACTTCGGCGAGGTGCTGGCGCGCGGCCGGATCGTGCTCGTACGGTCTGCCGCCGGGGCTGCTCGGCACTCCCGCGGCGCGGCTGCTGGCCGAGCGTCGTGCTGTGGCAGTTCTTTCAGGCTGTCGAAGCTCGGGCAGCCCTCCCCACCACGGATCGCCCGCCGTTCATGGCCTACGTCGATGAGGTGTCGTGGCTGGACGGACTCGGCCTGCCGCTCGGCGACCTACTCGAGCGCGCACGGGGCTTGGGCGTCGGCATACTGCTGGCGCCACAGGCCCTGCTCGCCTCGCCCCACCGCTGCGCAGCAGCCTGCTCGCCAACGCCGGCACCATTGCCGCCTTCCGCTTGAGCCGAGCCGAGGCCAAGGTCGTCGCCGGCGAACTGGCCGGCATCACCGCCAGCAGCGGCAGCACCTCGACCGCTTCCACGTCGCGCTGCGTCTGGCGTTGGGGCCGGGCCAAGTCTCTTCGGTCATGACCGGCACCACGCCCCACCAAGGGAGCCGAGCGCCGACGCGGCCGAGCTGCGGGCCTACGCGGCCGGGCGCTGGGGCTCCAGCCCCAGCCAGGGTGCGACGCGGCGCTCATCCCGCCGGCGAAGGCCGGCGCACGAATCCGCACCCGCCACCGTCGTCCGTCCGGTGGTGGCCGGGTGTCCGGAGTCGCACGTCATGACCTGGCTTCACCGATATGGAGGACACCCCGGTTGTCCGGTCGCTGTTCCGCTCGCCTCAACTGCCGTCGGCGAGATGGCCCGGACGCGCCGCTGCTGGCCCAAGCCGTGACGTGACAGACCTTCCCCTTGGTCCGCCTCGTCCACCATTCCCCAGGCCGGCGCCGCTGGGCCACTCGCTGAACCGAGTCCCGTCATGAGTGGTCTCACCGAGGCGGCCCGGCTGCACCAGCTGGCTGACACGATCGGCGACCGAGACCAGGCCATGCTTGAAGTTCGGGCGGCTGCGGCTGGACACGGGCGGCCAGCTGGGCCGGTTGTTCGTCGCGAGCAGTCCCAGCGCGGCATCAGGTGCCCGGCCTGCCGCAGCAGCTGCAACGCCTGTGCGACCTGGCCCGATCGAATCCCTGCCGCGGCCGGTCGGCGGGGTTCGCGGCGGCAGCGCCGGCACGTCTGGCGCGCCACCAGCGAAGGTCGTCGTCTACCGCCTGGTCAGCGGCGAGGGGTTGCCGGCCGCCGGAGCCGGTACGTCGCGGGAGCGGCGCACCAGGCCACACGCTGGGCCTCAGCGGCTGTACGTCGCGGTCCGCGAACGCGATCGGGCCGGGCAGCTCGAACTACTCGAGTACCAGGCTGAGCCGGCCTGCTGGCGCCGGTTTATGCCGGTTCGGCGGACTCGGCCACCAGACGCCGGATCCTTTCCTCCGGCTCGGCGTCGGCGACTGGGAGCACCTGGCGTTCGTCGAGCTGACCGCGGCACCGAAGGCTCGGCGCCCTGCAGCGCAAAGCCGAGGCATATCAGGCCTGTTGGCGCGGTGGCCACGAGCAGCAGCAGGCCGGGTCTTCCCGCGGGTCGTCTGGATCGCCGCCACAGCGACGCCAAGCACAACTCCGCCGCCACTCCTGTTTGCTTCTGGTACCGCCGGGCCGACGGTGGTCATCGCAGCCCTCGAGGACGCCGTGGCGATCCTCTCCGGGAGTCTGTCGTGACCGCGCCGGCCCGCAGTCCACGACCCGCGCTCTACGGCGATCGGACGCGCTGGGCACTGCTTCACGGCGACAGCCTGGCCCTGCTGCCGCTGCTCCCCGACCACGGCGTCGATCTGGCGCTGAGCGATCCCCCGTACGGCATCGGCATCGCCGGTCACGCGTGGGACGGACGCTACCTCGCCGAACCCGAGGGCTTCCAAGCCTTCACCACGGCCTGGGCCAGGGAGGCGCGGCGCCTCCTGCGCCCGGGCGGCTACCTGGCGGCCTTAAGTTCCCCGACGGTCCACCGGCTGGTCGCCCGCATCGAGGACGCTGGGCTCGAGATTCGCGATCAGTTGTTGTGGCTCTCGGCTCGGGCACCCCGAAGAGCCGGCGCCTCGAATTCGGGCTCGGCACCACGCTCAAGCCGTCCTACGAGCCGATCGTGCTGGCCCGAGCGCCGCTCGAACCGGGGCTGACGACCACCGGCAACCTCGAACGACATGGCCCCGGCGCGATGGACATTGAGCGAGCGGCCGCACCCCGGCCAGCCGGTGACAGATCGCCCGGCCACGATGTCGGCTTTTGGCCGGCCAACCTCGCGCTTCGCACGAGCCCGGCTGCCACCCGGACCGCGGCTGCAAGGCGGGCTGCGTCGTTCCCCTGATCGACCGCCACGCCGACGCTGCCGCACGGCGAGCTGGGGCACCTCGCCTGTCCCGCCTGTTTTATGCCGCCAAAGCCAGCCGCGTGGAGCGGGAGTCCGGTTTGGAGGAGCTACCCACCGCCGTCAGCGAGATCTTCTCGTCCGGCGGCCACGCGCGACCACGGGCCAACCACCATCCGACCGTGAAGCCGATCTCGCTCTGCCGCTGGCTGGTGCGTCTGCTGGCGCCGCCGGGCTCAGTCGTGCTCGACCCGTTCGCCGGCTCCGGCTCGCTCGGCATCGGCAGCCTGCTCGAGGGACGCCGGTTCGTCGGGATCGAAGGAACTGGACTACGTCAACATCGCGCGCGCTCGCCTCGACCACTGGAGCGCGGCGCCGTCGAACGAGCTGGCGACGGATCCAGGGGGGTCGACGTCATGAGCGGCATCGACTGGCGCTCGCGCTGGACGGCCCGCACGGGCGACAGGACCCCGCTCCCCCGGGAGCGGCGGTCGCGTCGCCCGCCACGGTCATCCAAACCAAAGGAGGTACCTTCGTGTCCACACGGGCGCAGGAGGTGTACGAGGCGGTTGAGCGCCTCGTCGACAGCGGCGTCGCGCAGAGCGACGCCTTTCGCCAGGTTGCCGAGGAGCAGGGATTGAAGTTCGATTCCGCCCGCGGCAGCTACTACAGCCACAAGCGGAGCCTGAAGGACGGCCCCGCGCCGCCCTCGGGAAACACGCGAACGCCAGCCCGGCGCCCGCGCAAGCGCGAGACGACGACCGAGGACGCGATCGGTGCCGCCATCGCGGCGCTTCAAAGCGCCGTCCACGACATCCGTAGCGAGGTCACGCTGGCTCAAGAGCGGGCCGAGGAGGCCCAGGCCGAATACGCCCACAGCCAAGCGACCGCGCGCAGTCGGATCGAGGCGATCAACGCCAAAATCACGGCGCTCGGTGGCACGCCGGAGCCCCTCACGGAGCCGGACGACGCAGAGGAAGCCGGCGATGCCGGCAAGACAGCGGAGGTGGCGAAGTAGACCCACTCCCAGACGGATGGCAGCAGGCACTCGGGGTTTGAGCGGTGCTCCCCCGAGTGCCCCAACACCACGCGCGCCCCCGAGCAGACCGTGCCTGACTGGATTGACTCGCCAGCTCAGCATTACCATATCAGGACAGAATTTCACAACACTATTTCTATTTACAAACGAAACGTGCAGGCGCATAGTAGAACGCAACATCCATAAACCACCAAGAAAGGAGGTTCCATCATGACTGACCCACAAGCCCGCGAACTCGGAGCTTTTGTCCGAGAGAAACGCGACCAGCGCGCGCTCACGCTGGTGCAGTTGGAAGCGATGACCGGCATACCCGACAGCTGGCTCTACCACTTCGAGAAGGGGCACTACACCACGCCGGCACCGGACCGCTTGGCGAAGCTAGCCGACGCACTCGACATCGACGCCGCCTACATCGACCGGATCAGCAGCGACCATCTCGCCGATTCACTACCAGGTACCCGGTCTACTTCCGTAGCAAGGAGAAGCTCGGTCCCGAGGCCCTCGACGAACTCGAACTCGTCGTGGCGCGCATTCGCCGCAAGTACGGTGCCAAGGGGCCGGGCGAGGAGACACAGTCGTGAACCCACCGGTCACCACGCCCTCTGCCCCAAGCAACGGCGGTCCGGCCTGCGGCTTGCTCGTGACGCTGCGCGCGCTGATGCCGCGACGGGCCACGCCGCTCAGCGTTGATGAGGCTTTGCAAATAGCCGAACGCCAGGCCGGCGTCCTCCGGCGCGAACTCGGCTTCCAGCACGCACCGTCCCTGCCCGCCAGCCTCGTCGGCGCCCTGCCGTTCGTCCGTGTTGCCCACGAACCCCTCCTGCCCACGCCCGGCCTGCTGCTCCCGACCACCCGCGGCTGGGTGATCGCGCTCAACGCCGCCGATGTCGCCACCCGCAAGAAGTTCTCAGCCCTCCACGAGCTGAAGCACCTCCTCGACGACCCGTTCGTCGCGAGCACCCGGAGCGACCCGAGGGCCGAGCGCGTCTGCAACCACTTCGCCGCCTGCGCCCTGATGCCGCGCGTCTTGCTCAAACGTGACTGGGGCAACCGGATCCAAGACCCCGCCATTCTGGCCAAGCGCTACGGGGTGTCGCTGAGCGCCATGACGATCCGCTTGCGCGATACCGGTCTGATCATGACCGCCCGGCGCGGCGACCGACCGGACCTGAACGGCGACGAACTCCGTCGCCTGGCAGTCCGCCTCGAGCGCGTCTGGCGATCGGCCGAACCGGCTCCCGCATGATCAACCGCGGCACCCCAATGATCGGGGTGACTGACTCCGTCGCGGTTGCTGAGGGCTTGACTGCTCCGCGCACCAGAGCGATGCTGGATAGACCACACACACTCGTGTGGTGGTCAGTTGTTACGTCAATCCACATGAAAGGAGGAATGACCTCATGAGTAACGACAAGGACGACAGCGGCGCCAGTTCGCACGACGCGGCCGACACGCGCCTATCACAGGAGCCTCCGGTGCAGGTTACGACGGCGTCCAAGCAGGCGCTGATCTACTTGCGGGTCTCGTCAGCGTCACAGCTGGGCGGTGACTACGACCGGGACGGGTTCTCGCTGCCGGCCCAACGTGAAGCCTGCGAGCGCAAAGCGGCCAGCCTCGATGCCGAGGTCGCCGGCGAGTTCGTCGAGCGCGGTGAATCCGGCAAGCACACGGCGCGTCGATCGGCGCTCAGCCAACTGCTGGAACGCCTCAAGCGCGGCGGCGTCGACTACGTGATCGTCCACAAGCTCGATCGACTGGCCCGCAACCGAGCCGACGACGTCACCATCGTGGCGCAGATCAGGGCCTCGGGCGCGCAGCTGGTGTCCGTCTCGGAGAACATCGACGAGACGCCCAGCGGACTGCTGCTGCACGGCATCATGAGCTCGATCGCCGAGTTCTACTCGCACAACCTCGCCAACGAGGTCATGAAGGGCACGACCGAGAAGGCAAAGCGTGGGGGCACACCGTACAAGGCACCGCTCGGTTACCTCAACCGCCGCGACTGGGTGACCGACGACGGCCAGCCCGGCGAACCCGGAGACGTGTTGCGAGAGATCCGCACCGTGGTGCTCGACCCAGAGCGAGCGCCGCACATCCGCAGCGCCTTCACGCTCTACGCCACCGGCAACTACGCCTTGTCTGACCTCGCCGCCATCCTCGAGGAGCGCGGCTTCCGCACCCGAGCCTCACGACGAGCACCGTCCCAGGTGGTCGGCGTCACTCGGCTACAGGAGATCCTGCGCCACGAGTACTACCTCGGCATCGTCCGCTACCGCGGACAGGTCTACCCCGGCCGCCATGAAGCCTTGGTCGACGAAGCGACTTTCCAGCAAGTGCAGTTGGTGCTTGACTCGCAGCGGATCCGCGGGGCCACCAGCTGGCGCCACTTCCACTACCTCAGTGGCTCGCTCTACTGCGCTGGCTGCGGTGGCCGCTTGATCTACTCCCGGCACCGCGGCAATGGCGGGCTATACGAGTACTTCGTCTGCGCCGGCCGCCAAGCCAAGTCCTGCCCACAGCCGTACCACCGCACCGAAGCGGTCGAGGACGCGGTCGAGCGCTACTACAAGCAGATCACGCTGACCGCGACCGAACGAACCCGGGCCGAACAGGATCTGGGACGGCGACTGGACCAGATCGCCGGCCGCAGCTCAGTCGAAGTGCAACGGGCGACCGACGATCTGCTGCGGCTCAAGAAGCAGGAACGCAAGCTGCTCGATGCGCACTACGGCGACGAGATCAGCGCGGAGCTGTTCTCCGATGAACAGACGCGGATTCGTCGGGAGCGCGTGGCGGCCACGACCACGATCGAGCGGCTTTCGGTCGAGAGCGACCGGGCCGCGGGCGGCCTCGGTGCCGCCCTCGCCCTGATGGACGACGCTCAGGCCTCGTACCTCAGGTGCGAGGACGCTGATCGTCGGCTCATGAACCAGGCCATCTTCGACCGGATCGAGATCGATGTGGAGGAGGTGGCCTCCGCGGCGATGGCGCGGCCCTTCCTCGACATCGTGCGAGCAGGCAGCCGAGACCTGGGGCTCCGCGCTGCGGGCGTGCATCGCACCAGCACCGCAGTATCCCGCCCCGGAACCTCGAACGGCGCCCCGAAGGGCGCCGTTCTGTCCAATTCCCGAACCTCTGACCTGCTTTTTCCGGTCGATGGTTCGAGCTTTGGGGAAATGGTCGGGGAGACAGGATTTGAACCTGCGACCGCCCGGCCCCCAGCCGGGTGCGCTACCAGACTGCGCCACTCCCCGTGGCCAAACAAAGCGGGCGACGGGAATCGAACCCGCCCTAGAAGCTTGGAAGGCTTCTGTGCAACCACAACACTTCGCCCGCAAAGCCCAGCCGGAGGATACCGGCCGACCGGTCCGTCCGGCCCCCGGTCCGGCGCACGCCTGCTCCCGGTGCCCGCCGACAGTCCCGGCGCCGACCCCCCGCCGGACGCCCCGTGATCACCCGGCCGCCTCCTCAACCGCCCCCCGGGTCGGACCCGACCCCGGCCATTCCCCTCCCCGCCGACCACCGACCACCGACCACCACCCGGCCTCGGACCGGCCCTCGGGTCTGGGCGCCGACCCGGAGAACGCCTCGTGACCCGGCTCACCGCGACGCCCGCCGGACGAGCTCCCGCCCCCTCGGGCAGAACGCCGCCCCCCCTTCCGGCCACCCGTCCCCCCGCGCCAGCGTCTCGACCCGCCCGGCCACCCCCGCCAACTCGTCCGCCTTCCTAGCCACCCGCCGACCCCCGACCCCTCGGGCAGCCAGCCACCCCATGCCGCTCCGGCAGGCCGCCCGCGGACCCCAAGTGAGACTCGACGCCAGCCGGGCCCGGCCCCTGCCCTCGCGAATGGCCACGTACTCGAGCCAGGCGACGTACTCCCACGCCTTCGGCGTCGTCCGCCGGCCCGAGGCCCCGCTCGAGCCCCCGCCGGCGTGGACGCCCACGAACCCCGGGAGCACGCCGATCGGCAGGCCCGCGTCCCGGTAGCGCCCCGACAGCTCCCGGTCCTCGTAGTAGAGGAAGAACCGCCGGTCGAAGCTCCCCACCCCCAGGAACTCCTCCTTCCGCACGATCATCGCCGCCGCCGACCCCCAGACCAGGGAACCCTCCTCCGGCGGCGCCCGTCTCGCCGACCGCACCTCGCGCGGGCGGAGCGGCCCGACCGCATGGTGGACGGCGTCGCCGACCCACGACCGCTCCCGCCACAGCAGCGGCACCGGCGCCCTCCCGGCCCCCGGGTCCTCGACCATGGACGCCACCCGGATTCCGAACCTCTCCGCGCTCAACGCCTCGGCCAGCATCCGTTCGTCGACCCCGACGAGCCTTACATCCGGGTTGAGGAACAGCACGTGCGCCTCCCCGGCCAGCTCCGCCGCCCGGTTGCACGCCCGGCCGAAGCCGGCGTTCTCCGCGCACGCGACCACGCGCACCCTCCCCGGCGCCGCCCGCCGGGCGACCGCGACGCTCGCGTCGGTCGACCCGTTGTCGACGACGATGACCTCCGCCCGCGGCAGGCATCGTCCCACCGCCGCCAGGCAGCTCCCGATCACTCCCGCCGAGTTGAAGGTCACGATCGCCACCGACAACCCGGTCACGCCAGCTCGCCCTCGGCCGCCGCCACCGCCGCCCGGACCACGAACGCCGTCAGGACGAGACCGCTCACCGAGAACAGCGTGACCAGGGTCACCGACGTGAGCACCGCGGCCAGCAGCCACAACGTCGCCCCGAACACGACCGCCGCCGCCGGCGTCGCCCCCCGGCGGAGGTCCCCGGCCGCGGCGAACAGCCGGGCCAGCAGGAGCACCGGTCCCGCCAGGAAGACGGCCACCCCGATCGCCCCCATCGTCATCAGGATGTTGAGCACCCCGGTGTCCGTGTTCCGGATCGACCCCGACGGCAAGTCGGCGAAGTACCGCGCCGACGGGTGGAGGAAGCCGAGGCCGACCGGCCACTCCCCGCCGAGGAGCTCGATCATCGTCCGGTAGACGCCCCGCCGGTAGCCCACCGTCCCGGTCGAGCTGTTGACCTCGGCGATCCCGCTCGTCACCCGCCCGGCCACCGCCCCGACCGCCGGGTTGTCCGCCGTCCCCGGGACGACGAGCAGACCCGCGCCGAGGACGATCGCCCCGCCGACCGTCGCCGCCAGCGCCCGCCGACGCACGCGCTCCCGCCACCCGCCCGACGCGTTGATCATCCACCAGCCGATCACGATCCCCCCGCTCACGAACACCCCCACGTAGCTCGCCCGGGTCAGCTGGAGGACGAACGCGACCAGGCAGACCGAGAACACCGGAGCCGCCCGCCGGCAGACCTCCGGCTCGGGCGCCACCAGCAGCACTCCCAACCCGACCGCCAACCCGACCGTGACGAGGTCGTTCATCGTCGCGTAGACGCGGAGGACCCCGCCGGTCGGCGCGGTCATGCTCGAATGCGTGATCCCGGACAGGTCGGCGATCTGGAGCGCGCTGACGATCTCCGCCGCGGCGAACACCCAGACGGCCGCGACCATGACCCCGGCGAAGGCCCTCACGCTCGCTCCGCTCAGCCTGATCCTCAGCAACAGCGGGACGAGCAGCGCGAAGTAGAGGAAGTCACGCCCGTACTGCCCGCCCAGGCGCACCGGCACGCCGCTCCCCGCCGCCGTCCGCACCAGGGTCACCGTCCACCACCCGCCGAACACCACGCACCACGCCGTCAGCCATTGACGGGTCGGCGACCCCCGCGGCCCCGCTCCGTCCTGCCCGCGCCAGACCACGAGCAGGATCACGAGCAGGCCCACCGCGTAGTCCTGGAAGCGGATGCCCCCCCGCACCGGCTGGCCCGACAGGTCGACCCCCGGGATCCCGTTGAGCACGGCGAGCAGGAGGACGGCCGCGGCGGCCCCCCGCACGACGTCGGCCCGCGCCGCCGGCCGGGCCGCCGCCGCCGCGGCCGCGCCGACGAGGACGAGCGGCACCGGCGCCGCCGCCGGGAAGCGGACGACCAGTCCGCCGGTCACCACCGCCAGGGCGAGGACGGTCGCCGCCGGCGCCGTCCCCGACGCGGCCAGCCCGGCCGAGCCGAGCCCCGGCCGGGAGCCCGGAGCCCATCCCGGTCGGCGGAGGGCGCTCCAGATCGTCCCCGGAGCCGCCCGGTCGGTCGCGCGTCGCGTCACAGCATCCTGTCCTCGGCCTCGAGGGCTTCCCGGCAACGCCCCACTCGGCGGGCAGAGGATACCGGCCGCGACCCCCGCCGGCGGTAGACTCCGCTGGCGTCCGACGCGGCTACGTCATGCGGGGCTGCCTCGCACCGACCCGGAGTGACCATGGACATGCGCGAGCGAGATGGCAGCCCGTCAGCGACGCCGCGACGCTACGAGCTCGACCACGTGTTTCGGGTGCTCCGCAACCGCGGCGCCCTGATCGGCCTGTGCACCCTGCTCGCCGGCCTCACCGCCCTCGGGCTCTCGCTCGCCCAGGCGAAGACCTACTCGGCCAGCGCCGGCCTCCTCTTCCGCGACGCCCAGCTCGACCAGAAGCTCTTCGGCTCGACCTCGCTGCCCCCCTCCACCGATCCGACCCGCGAGGCCGCCACCAACGTCAACCTCCTCGGGCTCGAGGCGGTCGCCCAGCGGACGGCCACCGCCCTCGGCGGCGGCCAGACCCCCGCCGGCGTCGCCGGCGAGGTCTCGGTCAGCCCCGAGGGGCAATCGGACATCGTCGCGGTCACCGCCGCCGACCACGATCCGGCCCTCGCGGCGAAGCTCGCGAACACCTACGCCCAGGAGTTCATCGCCTTCCGGCGCGACGCCGACCGCGCCAAGATCGCCGGCGCCCAGCAGCTCGTCCAGACCCAGCTCACCCAGCTCGCCCGGCAGGGCCAGCGCACCGGCGCCAACGTCGCCTCGCTCCAGAACCGGGCCGAGGAGCTCGGCATCCTCGCCTCCCTCCAGACCGGCAACGCCGAGCTCGTCCAGCCCGCCCAGACGCCGGCCACGCCCTCGTCCCCCCGGACCAAGCGCAACGTCGGCCTCGGCCTCGTCCTCGGGCTCCTGCTCGGGATCGCCGCCGCCCTCCTCCTCGAACGCCTCGACCGGCGGATCAAGGACGTCGGCGAGCTCGAGGACCTCTACGGCCTCCCCGTCCTCTGCGACGTCCCCGAGAGCCAGGCCCTCAGCTCCGACCCGGCCGGCGGCATCCACGGGTTCGCGGTCACCGAGGCGTTCAGCATGCTCCGGGCCCGCCTGCGCTACTTCAACATCGATCGGGAGATCCGGTCGCTGATGGTCACCTCGGTCGGCCCCGCCGAGGGCAAGACCACCGTGGCCCAGAACCTGGCCGCCGCCGCGGCGAGCAGCGGGTCGACGCGCGTCCTCCTGATCGAGGCCGATCTCCGCCGGCCCCGGCTCGCCGCCAACCTCGACCTCGCCGGCGCGCCCGGACTCGCCGAGATACTCACCCACGGGGTCAGCCTCCCCGAGGTCGTCCAGCGGGTGAGCCTCGCCCCCGGCGACTCCGGCCGGGCCGAGAAGACCCTCGACGTGATCGTCGCCGGCATCAACCCGCCGAATCCGGCCGAGCTCCTCGAGAGCGAGAAGATGGGCGACCTCCTCGACCGCCTGGCCGCCATCTACGACCTCGTGATCCTCGACACCCCCCCGGCCGGACTGATCGCCGACGCGATCCCCCTGATGAGCCGCGTCGGCGGCGTGGTGATCGTCTCGAGCATCGGCACGAGCACCCGCGACGGGGCGGCCAAGTTCCGCCACCAGCTCACCCGGCTCGACGCCCCCCTCCTCGGGGTGATCGCCAACCGGGTCAAGCAGCGACGCGGCGACCGCTACTACGGCGGCTACGGGTCCTACTACACCGGCGAGGACACCCACCCCGCGGCCGCGAACGCCATCGCGAAGCGTCCGCCCGCCTGAGCGCCCCAGCCCCGCGCCCGGCGCCCCGGGCCCCGCGCCCGCCGAGGGTACCTCCACCGCCGCCCAGCCCTAGCCGGCGAGCGCGTCCTCGTAGACGGCGAGGATCCGCCGGGCCACCGCCCGGACCGCGAGCGGCGCCACCGCCCGCCGCGCCGCCGGCGTGCGCCCGTGGCCCAGCGCCCGCACCAGGGCCTCGGCCAGGGGTCCCGGCTCCGGCGGCCGGACGTGGCACCCGGGCACCCCCTCCAGCCGCTCGCGGACGTCCCCGACCGGGGTGGCGACCACCGGGAGCTCGCTGGCCATCGCCTCCTTCACCACGTTCGGCGACCCCTCCGACCGGGAGGTGAGCAGGAGCGCGTCGGCGGCGCCCATGAGCAGCGGGACCTCGTCCGGTCGGCGCCCGCTCACCACCTGGAGGCGGACCGGCGCCCCCCCCGCAGCCGCCCGGGCGACCGTCTCCCGAGCCAGCGCGAAGTTCTTCACCGCCAGCCGCGGATCCCCCACGAAGAGGACGACCGCCTCCGACGGCGCCCACCCGAGCGTCCGGCGGGCCTCCGCCCGGTCGACCGGCCCGAAGCGGTCGAGGTCGACGCCGTTGGGGATGACCGCGTTGCGCTCCCGGCACGCCGCCGGCAGCCGCCCGGCCATCTGCTCGGACTGGGTGATCGTCCGGGCGCACACCCGGGCCAGCTGGCGGAACACGGCGGCCTCGACCGCGCTCCGCCGCGTCAGCGTCCCGTCGAAGTCCGCCGTCCCCAGGAGGTCGTCGCCGCAGTAGGTGACGACGAGCGGCGCCCCGACCTGGAGCCGCGCGACCACCCCGGCATGGCCGTAGTGGCCGTGGACGATCCGGTAGCGCCCGGGCCGGACCCGGAGCACGTCGAGCGCCCGCGCCAGGTAGGCGGCCCGGCCGGCGTATCCCCGGATGGCGATCACGTCCACCTCGAGCCCAAGATCGCCCAGCGACTCGGCCTGGCGCTCGACGTAGGCCCCGTACCACGGCCGCTCGGCGTCGGGCCACATGTTGGTGACGAAGAGGACCCTCATCCCAAACGGGCCGGGAGCGCCGTCAATAGAGTGCCATTTCGGTGAATACGGGGCACGATGCCATGAAGGTCTGGATCGACCTGCACAACTCCCCGCACCCGCTCCTCTTCGCCCCGGTGATCCGCCGCCTCGAGGCCCTCGGCCACCAGGTCGCCCTGACCGCGCGCGACCACGCCCAGACGGCCGAGCTCGCCCGCGACCGCTGGCCCGAGGTCGCCGTCCTCGGCGGCCCGAGCCCGCCGGGCCCCGCGGCCAAGGCGGCGGCGCTCGCCGGGCGCGTCGCCGCGCTGCGCCGGTGGGCGGCCCGCGAGCGCCCGGACGTCGCCGTCTCCCACAACTCCTACGCCCAGATCTGCGCCGCCCGCCTCCTCGGGATCCCCACGGTGACGGCGATGGACTACGAGCATCAGCCGGCCAACCACCTCGCCTTCCGGCTGGCCGACCGCGTCCTCCTCCCGGCGACGCTCAGCCCCGCCCGCGTCCGCCGCTACGGCGCCTCGCCGGGGAAGACGACCGCCTTCCCCGGCCTCAAGGAGGAGATCTACCTCGGTGACTTCACCTTCGACGCCGGCGCCCTCCCCCGGGCCGGCGTCGACCCGGACGCCGCCACCACGCTCGTGGTCACCCGCCCGCCGCCCGACGGCGCCTCCTACCACCGCTTCGCCAACCCCCTCTACGTCGCCGCCCTCCGCGTGCTCGCCCGGCAGGAGTCGGTCTGCTGCGTCGCCCTCGCCCGCCACCCCGCCCAGCGAGCCGAGCTCGCCCGGCTCGGCCTGCCCAACCTCGTCCTCCCCGGCCCGGCCCAGGACGCCCGGTCGCTGATGTACGCCGCCGACCTCGTCCTCGGCGGCGGCGGGACGATGACCCGGGAGGCCGCGCTGCTCGGCATCCCGACCTACACGGCGTTCGCCGGACGGCCGTGCGCGGTCGACGACTCGCTCGTCGCCGCCGGCCTCCTCCACCGCCTCCGCCACCCCGAGGAGCTCGCCCGGGCCGGCCCCCGCCCCCACCCCCCGGTCTCCCTCTCCGAGCTGCGGGCCCGCGGCCGGGCGATCGTCGAGGCCCTCGTCGCCGCGACGCTCGACGCGTCCGGGCGCGCCGGCTGAGCGCCCCGGATGTGCGGGATCGCCGGACTGCTGACCCCCGGGGTGGCGGTCGACCCGGCGGTCCTGCGCGCCGTCGTCGCCGCCATGGTCCACCGCGGCCCCGACGGCAGCGGCACGTGGGTCGACCGCGACGTCGGCCTCGGGACGCGGCGCCTGGCCATCGTCGACGTGGCCGGCGGCGAGCAGCCGCTGGCCAGCGAGGACGGGCGGATCCGGGTCGTGTTCAACGGCGAGATCTACAACCACGACGAGCTCCGCGGCGGGCTGGCCGCCCGCGGGCACACGCTCGCCTCGCGCACCGACGGCGAGGTCATCGCCCACCTCTACGAGGAGCTCGGCGACCGCTTCGTCGAGCGCCTCGACGGCATCTTCGCGATCGGCCTCTGGGACGCGGCCGCCCGGCGGCTCGTCCTCGCCCGCGACCGGCTCGGGGTCAAGCCGCTCTACCTCCACCGGGCCCCCGGCGGCGGACTGCGCTTCGCCTCCGAGCTCAAGGCGCTCCTCTGCGATCCCCGCGTCCCCCGCCGCCTCGACCTCACCGCCCTCGACCAGCACCTGACCTTCCGCTTCACCCCGGCCCCCCGGACGCTCCTGGCCGGCGTCGAGAAGCTCGAGCCGGCGACCGTCCTCGTCGCCGCAGACGGCCGGGTCACCCGCCGGCGCTACTGGGACACGGCAGACGCCCCCCGGCGGGAGGTCGACTTCGACGCCGCGGCCGACGGGCTCCGCGAGCGGATCGAGGTCGCCGTCCGCCGCCAGATGATGAGCGACCGCCCGATCGGAGCGATGCTCAGCGGCGGGATCGACTCGGCCGCGGTCGTCGCGATGATGGCCCGGGCCTCGACCCAGGTGAAGACGTTCACCGTCGGCTTCGAGGGCGGCGGCGACGCCGACGAGACCCGGCTCGCCCGGGCCACCGCCGCCCGGTTCGGGACCGACCACGCGGATCTCATCCTCCCGGCCGGCGAGTTCGCCCGCGAGCTCGACGGCGTCGTCCAGATGCTCGAGGAGCCGGTCGCCACCTCCTCGGCGATCGGCTTTCGCGCCGTCTCCCGCCTCGCCGCCCCCACCGTGCCCGTGCTCCTGAGCGGCCAGGGCGCCGACGAGCTGCTGGCCGGCTACTGGCGCCACGTCGGCGAACGGCTCGCCGCCCGCGCGGCCGGCGCGGTGCGCGCGCTCCACCTCGGTGGGCCCCTCACCGGGCTGGCCGAGCGGACGGCCTCGCCCCGGCTCGAACGCGGCCTGCGGGCGGCGGGCGAGCCCGACGAGCTGAGCCGCTTCATGTCGATCTACGCCGTGTTCACCGACGCGCAGAAGGACCGCCTCTACCGCCCCGAGCTCCGCGACGGGCTCGCCGAGAAGCCGTCCGACTGCGTCGAGCGCCACCGCCTCCGCGTGTCCGACCGCGACCCGCTCGGCCAGATGCTCCACGTCGACACCCGCCTCTGGCTCCCCGACGACCTCCTCCTCGTCGCCGACAAGATGTCGATGGCGGAATCGGTCGAGACGCGCGTCCCCTTCCTCGATCGCGAGCTCGTCGAGTACGTCGAGTCGCTCCCCACGGCCCACAAGCTCCGCTTCGGGCAGCGCAAGGCCGTCCTCAAGCGGGCGATGCGCGGCGTCCTCCCGGCGAGCGTCATCCACCGGCGCGAGCGCGGGTTCGCCACCCCGGCCGGACGCTGGCTGCGCGACGATCCCGAGGTCCGGCGGATCCTCCTCGACGCGCCGAGGATCGGGCGCGACCACTTCGACCTCGGCTACGTCGAGCGTCTCGTCGAGAACCACCGCCGGGGGACCGCCGACCACACCCGTCAGCTCTTCTGCCTGATCTCGCTCGAGCTCTGGGCCCGGCGCTTCCTCGGCTAGCAGTGGACGCGTCCACTAGCCGCCCCCGGCCAGCGCGCGGAAGTGATCGCCCCGCTCCTCGAAGTCGCGGTAGGCGTGGAAGCTCGGGGCCGCCGGGGACAGCAGGACGACGCCGCCGGGCCGCCGCGCGAGCCCCCGGGCCAGGGCGACCGCCGCCTCCATGTCCGGCGCCCCGACCGCCCGACCCGCCCCCAGGCCGGCCCGCCGGGCCGCGTCGATCAGCCGCGCCCCGGTGACCGGGAGGCCGACCACCGCCGCGTCCCGGGCCGCCAGCGCCCGGCCGAGACCCCCGTAGTCCTGGCCCCGGTCCGTCCCCCCGGCCAGGAGCACGACCTCCCGACCGGCGAAGCTCGAAAGCGCGGCCAGCGTCGACTCGGGCGTGGTCGAGATGCTGTCGTCGACCCAGCGCACGCCGTCGCCGTCGGAGAGGACCAGCTCGAGCCGGTGGGGCAGCCCGACGAAGCTCGGGAGCGCACCGGCCAGCTCGGGCAGCGCCACCCCGGCCGCGCCGAGCGCCCCGAGCGCGGCGCAGAGGTTGAGCGCGTTGTGCTCGCCCGGCAGCGGCAGGTCCTCCCGCGAGACCACCGTGGCGCCCCGGAACGCGACCCCGTCCGCCGTGACGTCCCAACCCGACGCCGTCCCGTAGAGGACGGGGCTCGGGGCCGCCCCGGCCACCCCGCACAGGGCGGGGTCGCGGGCGTTCAGCACGCTCGCCCGGACGCCCGGGAGCCCGAGGAGGCGGAGCTTGTCGGCCCGGTAGGCCGCCTCCGACCCGTGCCAGTCGAGGTGCTCGCGGTAGAGGTTCGTCACCACCGCGACCTCGGGTCCGACGGTCAGGTCGGCGATCTGGTAGCTCGAGAGCTCGACTACCGCGAGCACTCCGGCCGGCCGGTCGAGCAGGTCGACGGCCGGGACGCCGATGTTGCCGGCCAGCGCGACGGCCCGCCCGGCCGCCCCCGCGAGATGGTGGATGAGCGCCGCCGTCGTGCTCTTCCCCTTCGTCCCGGTCACCCCGATCACGTCCGCCCCGCCGACCTCGGCCAGCCAGAGCGCGGTCGCCGTGGTCACCGTGACCCCCCGGCGCCCGAGCTCGCGGAGCTCGGGCCGGTAGAGCGAGACGCCGGGCGAGCGGACGACGACGTCGCACCCGGCGAGCGCGCCGACGATCTCCGCCCCGGTCACCGGGCGGGCCTCGCCGAGCACCCCGGCGGCGAGCGGCTGGTCGGAGGCGACGACGGCGATCCGCGCGGCCGGGAGGCGCCGGGCGAGCTGGGCGGCGAAGGAGCGGATCTCCCGGCCGGCGCCCCAGACGCCGACCGTCGCCCCGTCAAGCTCCGAGAAGCGCACGGACGGCCGGGAGGAGGGCGGCGGGGACCGCGTGGTCGTCGCTCAGGGCCAGGGCCGCCGCCGGCGACCCGGCGGACGGCGGGAAGCGGGGCAGGACCTCGGCGACCAGGCGGCGGACGACCGGCGCCTCGCGCCAGCGATCGTCGGCCGCGACCAGCCGGATCGCCGCCAGGCTCTCCTCCTCCTCGCCGACGCACTCGAACGGCTTGCTCCCCCCGGTGGCGGTGAGGAGCGCGAACCCGGCCCACTGGCTCTCGTCGGCCAGGAGGTCGCGGCCGAACACCCGGCACAGCGAGGCCGGGTCGCTGAACGGCGCGAGCACCAGGTAGACGAACCGGCACTTCGGGCAGTCGCCGCACCAGGAGGCCGACCGCAGGTCGGGGTCGAGGCGGAAGATCGCGTTGCAGCTGGTGAACGCCCCGTGGTAGGCGGGCAACCGGGCGAACGCCCGGGCGATGGCCAGCTCGGACGCCGGGCGCAGGACCGAGAAGAGGTCGACCCCGGCCCCGGCCCCGGCTCCGGCCTCGGCCACCGCTGCCCGCATCAGCCGCTCGGCGGCGAAGCCCTTGCTCCACTGGTGGTTGACCTCGACCCCGTCCCAGGCGAGGTTGCCCTGCGAGGCCGAGCGCTCGTTGGCCAGGGCGACCGCGTCGTAGCCGTGCAACGCGGCGGTCAGGACCGCCACGCAGGCGACGATCGCCGTGACCGGGACGTGCCCGTTCAGCGCGCCCGTCCGGTTGAGCTCGCCGAGGCCGGGGTCGAGCCGGCGCCGGGCCACCAGGCGCGGGAGCCCGGCCGCCGCCGCCGTGCGGGCGATCGGCGCGGCGTCGCCGACCGAGAACAGCCCGACCGAGCAGCCCGAGCGGCGCACGATCTCGAGCGCGACGACCGAGTCCTTGCCGCCGCCGAGCGGGACGAGCACCCGCTCCGGAGCCCGCGCCCCGCCCGCCCCAGCCACCGGCGGCCCGGCGCCGGCGGGAAAGCGCGGGCGGGGCAGCCCGGGCAGCCGGTTGACGTAGGCGAACTCGCCGAGCCCCTCCGAGTAGAGCGCCTCGAGCAGGGCCCCCGCAGCCGGCGGCGGGGCGCCCGTCTCGCAGGCCACGCGCCCGGGGGCCGCCGTCTTGAAGTAGCTGACCCCGGCGACCCAGTGCAGCAGCGACAGCAGCCCGTCGATCCGCTCCCGGTCCGCCGGGCCGACCCGGCCCGGGAGGTCGAACTCCTCGACGAAGGTCACCGCCTCGTCGAGCGCATACCGAAGGCGCACCCGGCCGCGGTCGGAGATCTCCCGCCCGACGAAGCGGAACGTCTCGAAGGCGGCCGGCGAGAAGCCGGCCGGTCGCTCCCGGGGTTGGGCGGACACCGACCCAAGCGTAGAGCTAAGGGCACCCGCCGGCCCGGCCCCGCTCGAGCACGTCGGCGATCCGCCCCGCCGCCCGCCCGTCCCAGCCGGGCGGCGGGGCCGGCGCCGCCCGGCCGCGCCCGCGGGCGAGAGCCGGGAGGATCTCGGCGATCCGCCCGGGATCGAGCCCGAGCAGGGTGTTGGTGCCCGAGCGGATGGTCACCGGGCGCTCGGTGTTGGCCCGGAGCGTGAAGCAGGGCACCCCGAGGAAGGTCGTCTCCTCCTGGACCCCGCCCGAGTCGGTCAGCACGGCGGCGGCGTCGGCCTCGAGCGAGAGGAAGTCGAGATAGCCGAGCGGCTCGCTCAACCGGACCCCCGGCCGCCCGCCGCCGGCCCCGAGCCGCGCCCGGGTGCGCGGGTGGACGGGGAAGACCACGGGCAGCTCGCGTGCGAGCTCGCCGAGGGCGTCCATCACCGCCCCGAGGAGGCGGGGGTCGTCGACCAGGGCCGGCCGGTGGAGGGTGACCAGGAGGTAGCCGCCGGGGGCCAGGCCGAGCCGCTCCGCGCAGCCGGCGGCCCGGAACCGCGCCTCCACGGCGACGAGGCTGTCGATCATCGTGTTGCCGACGAAGTGGATCCGGGCCGAGTCGATCCCCTCGGCGGCCAGGTTCTCGACCGCGTCGCCCGAGTGGACGAAGAGGAGGTCGGCGAACTCGTCGGCGACGATCCGGTTGACCTCCTCGGGCATCGTCCGATCGAAGCTCCGCAGGCCGGCCTCGAGGTGGGCGAGGCGGATCCCGAGCTTGACCGCGACCAGGGTCACCGCCAGCGTCGAGTTGACGTCGCCGGGGACGATGACCAGGTCGGGCCGCTCGCGCTCGAGCACCGGCTCGACCCGGGCCATCACCCGGGCCGTCTGGAGGGCGTGCGAGCCGGAGCCGACGCCGAGCATGTGGTCGGGCGGCCCGACGCCGAGCTCGTCGAGGAAGACGCCCGACATCAGCTCGTCGTAGTGCTGGCCGGTGTGGACCAGCACGTCCTCGACCCCGGGCATCCGCCGCCGCACCTCGGCGACGACCGGGGCCACCTTGACGAAGTTCGGTCGGGCCCCGACCACGTACATGACCTTCACGGATCAGTTCGCGTCGCCGCGCCGGAGCATCGCCGGCACCGTGCGCAGCATCAGGCGGACGTCGCCCCACAGGCTCCAGTTGGTCACGTAGAGGTAGTCGAGCCGGACCATCTCCTCGAACGGGAGGCTGGTCCGGCCCAGCACCTGCCAGAGGCCGGTCATCCCGGGGGTCAGGTCGAGCCGCCCCCGCCCCCAGCCGTCGACCTTCGAGTCGTCGTCGAGGCTGAGCGGGCGCGGGCCGACCAGGCTCATCTCCCCGCGCAGCACGTTCCACAGCTGGGGGAGCTCGTCGAGACTCCAGAGGCGCAGCCACCGCCCGAGCCGGGTGACCCGGGGGTCGGCCTCGAGGTCGAGCCAGGCCGGATCGCGCGACTCGGCCAGCAGCGCGCCCCGTCTGACCTCGGCGTCGGCGACCATCGTCCGGAGCTTGACCAGGGTGAACTCCCGGCCGGTCTTGCCGATCCGGCGCTGGCGGAACAGGGCCGGCCCGGGCGAGGTCACCCGGACCGCCAGGGCCAGGCCGAGGAGGAGCGGCGCGCACAGGACGAGGAGGAGGGCGGCGCCGACCACGTCGACGCCGCGCTTGAGCAGCGCCGAGGTCCGCGAGAGCACCGGCGGGTTGATCCCGAGGACGGTGATCCCGCCGACGTCGTCGACCTCGACGCTCGGCCCGATCGCGCTCGAGATCGCCGGGAGCATGCTGACCTTGACCGAGGCGGCCCGGCACTCCCGCAGGACGGTCAGGAGCTCCGGCTCGGAGAGCTCGGCGTCCGAGACGACGACCCGGCCGACCCGGTGGGCGAGGACGACGTCCTCGAGCGAGTCGACGCCGAGGGCGCCGACCAGAGGCAGCCGGAAGTGGTCGGCCGCGGCCGGCGTGGCCATGATCCCGATCGGCTCGAGCCGGTGGCGCGGGGTCGCGCGCATCTTGCCGACGAGGGCGAGCATCCCCGCCCCGCTGCCGATCACCAGCACCCGCTCGGGGCTGACCACCCGCCTGATCAGGGCTCGGACCGACACCCGGCCGGCGACGACGGCGACCCCGGCGAGCCCGGCGAACAGCAGGACCTCCCCGAGGCTGAGCCGGCCGGCGCCGACCGCCTGGAAGTAGATCCACTCGAGCAGCGAGCCGGCGAGGACGGCGTGGAAGAGGTGCGGGACGTCGTCGACCGTGGTGTGGCTGATCCGCTTGATGTCGCGGTCGTAGAGGCCGTAGAGCTTGAACGCGAGGAGCCACCCCGGGGCGCTCAGCAGGGCCCAGCCGGCGCGCCCGAGGCCGGGCCCGTCGCGGGAGAGGGCGAGCATGGCGACCAGGCCGGCCGAGACGCCGGCGAGGTCGCTGAGCGCGAGCAGCCGGCGGAGGTAGAAGTCGCGCCGGGCGTAGCGGCGCGCCACCAGCCGCTCGGCGGGCGACCGGCCGACGGCCTCGGGCGCGGCGGCGTCGGCCGCGTTCATGTCCCCGACCGGACCCGCCGGCACCCGGCCACCGCCACCGCCACCTCCGCCCCGCCGCGGCGCAGCGAGGCGTCGGCGGCCTCGAGCATCTGGACGACGTCACGGGCGAGCCGCCCCTGCTCGGGGCGGCGGCCGCCGGCCCGGGCCGCGGCGACGAAGTCGGCGACCTGGGCGGCCAGGGGCTCGGTCGTCTCGAGCTTCGGCGAGGTGATGTCGCCGGTGCGGTAGGAGAGCTGGTACTCGCCGAAGGTCTCGGGGTCCTGGTAGACGACGCCGTGGTCGAAGACCCGGACCGCCTCGGGGGCGCCGTCCTCGTAGACGACCATCTTCTCGCTGCCGACGAGCACGGTCCGCCGGAGCTTGCTCGGCGCCAGCCAGCTGAGCTCGACGTTGACGATCAGCCCGGTCTCGTAGGACATCGTGATGAAGGCGACGTCGGCGATCCCCTTGACGATCGAGTCCCGCCCGAGGGCCCGGATCGTCGCGGGCATCGCGCCGAGCCAGGCGTGGAGGATCGAGAAGTCGTGGGGGGCGAGGTCCCAGATCACGCTCGTGTCGCGCTGGTGGAGGCCGAGGTTGACCCGGCTCGAGGAGATGAAGTACAGGTCGCCGAGCTCGCCCCGGTCGAGCATCCCGCCGATCAGCCGGACGGGTGGGCTGAAGAGGAACGTGTGCCCGCACGTCAGGGTCAGGTCGCGCTCGGCGGCCAGCTCGAGCAGGCGGTCGGCCTCGCCCACCGAGGCGGCGAGCGGCTTCTCGACGAACGTGTGCTTCCCGGCGGCCAGGCTCCGGGCGGCGAGGTCGGAGTGGGTGAACACCGGGGTGGAGATGAGGATCGCGTCGAGCGAGGGATCGGCCAGGAGGAGCTCGAAGTCGGGGGTCGGGCGGCTCGCCGGGTAGCGCCGGGCGTAGCGACCCAGGCGCGCCTCGTCGAGCTCGCAGATCCAGGCCACCTCGACGTCGGGGAGGTCGGCGAGGACGCGGAGGAGGTTCGGTCCCCAGTAGCCCAGGCCGACCAGGCCGACCCGCAGCCCGGGCGCGGTCGATCCGTCCTCGAGCTCGAGCACCGTCGTCTCCTTCGTCCGTGTCCGGCCGCCGGCGGCCGGAGACCATCCGTTCACGATATGCCCGCTCCCCACGTTTGTACAGTGGCCGGGGGCGCCGGGCGCGCGCGCCGCTCCCAGGGGGACCAGGCCCTGCCAACCGATATCGATCTCGCCGACATCTACGACGAAAACGTGTGGCGGGTGTTCGGCTTCTTCGCCTACCGGCTCGAGCGGCGGGCCGACGTCGAGGATCTCACCCAGCTGACCTTCGAGCGGGCGGTCCGCGCCTGGGGGCGCTACGACCCGGCCAAGGGCTCGGTCGCCACCTGGCTCCTGGCCATCGCCCAGAACCTCCTGATCGACCACCACCGGCGCCGGCCACCCGGGCCGACCGTGCCGATCGCCGGCGACGGGTCAGACGACGGCCTCCTCCCGAGCACCCCCGGCCCGGAGGCGGCCGCCGGGCTCGACCCGCGCCTCGGCGCGGCGCTGGCCACCCTCGGCGAGCGCGAGCGCGTGGTCATCGCCCTGCGCTTCGGCGGCGACCTCGCCGGTCCGGAGATCGCCCGGCTCCTCGACCTGAGCCTGGCCAACGTCCAGCAGATCCTCTCGCGCTCGCTGCGCAAGCTCCGCATACAGCTCGACGGGCACGCCCCGTGACGACCCGGTGGGTGCTCGTGAGCATCGGCGCCGCCGATGACCGCTGGGCGTGGTCGGGCGTCCCGGAGAGCATCGCCCGGGCGCTGCGCGCCCGCGGCGAGGAGGTCGTGCGGGTCTCCTGCGACCTCCCGGCCCCGCTCGAGACGACCGCGACCGGCCTCGCGCGCCGGGTCCCCCGGCTCTCGGTGAAGGGCGCGGACGCGCCGCCCCTGGTCGCCCTGCGCACCGCGCGCCTGGGGCGGCTCGACGCCGGATGGGCGATCAGCCGGGTGGTCGCCTTCGGGAGCACGTTCCGGACGCCGGCGCTCGACGCGACCTTCGAGGACATGACGGTGGCCCAGGGCCGGTTCCCCGCCTCCCGGGCCGAGGGCCGGTGGCGCCGGCGCCAGGCCGCCCTCTACGGCGCCGCCACCCGCTGCTTCGCGGCGACCGAGTGGGCGGCGGGGTCGATCCGGACCGACTACGGAGCGCCGCGCGCGAAGGTCGTCGTCGCCGGGTTCGCCCCGAACATCGTCTGCCGGCCGGTGCCCAAGGACTGGTCCCGGCCCCGCTTCCTCTGGGTGGGGACCGACTGGCACCGCAAGGGCGGCGACCTGCTCCTGGCGGCGTTCCGCCGGGCCGCGATCCCGGGCGCCACCCTCGACCTGGTCGGCACCCACCCGCGCATCGGGCTCGCGGGGGTCACCGGGCACGGAGTGGTGCGCGACGACGCGCGGCTGGCCGGGCTCTTCGAGGCCGCCACCCTGTTCGTCCTGCCCTCGCGGTTCGACGCCGCCCCGATCTCCTGCCTGGAGGCGGCGAGCGCCGGGACGCCGGTGCTCGCCACCGACACCGGGGGAACGGCGGAGAACGTCGGCGCGGCGGGCGAGACGATCGCCCCGGAGAGCGTCGCCGCGCTGGTCGCCGCCATGCGCCGGATGTCCGCACCGAGCGTGGCCGACGGGCACCGGGCCGCCGGCCTCGCCCGGGCTCGGACGAGCACCTGGGATCGGGTGGCCGGGCGGATGATCGACGCCTTCCGCGCCCCGCCGGACGGACGCTGAGCGCGGTGCCCCTGACCGAGCTCCGGAACGCGGTCGGCATCGCCCGGCGCGTCCCGGGCCTCACCCCGCGACAGCGGGCGCGCTGGATCGCGGTCGCCGTGAGGCTGTCCCGGCGCCCGGGCGGCCGGCCCCGGCGGCCCCGGCCGCCCCGGCGGCCCCTGTCGGTGCCCGTCCGGCTCGCCGACGGCCGGGCGTGGGAGCTCGCGGTCGGACACGCCACCGACCTCGCGGTGATCCGCGAGGTCCTCTACGGCGGCCAGTACGCCCGGCCCGAGCTCGACGACCCGGCGCTGATCGTGGACGGCGGGAGCCACATCGGCGCGTCGGTGGCCTGGTTCGCGAGCCGCTACCCCGCCTGCCGGGTGGTCGGGTTCGAGGCGTCGCCGACCACGTTCGCCCGCCTGCGGCACAACGTCGGAGGCCTCCCGAACGTGGAGGTCCACAACATCGCCCTCGGCACGGCCGACGGCCCGACCGCGTTCTTCGAGGCGGCGGCCCCGTGGCGGTCCTCGCTGCGCGCTCCCCCCGACCGGGCCGCGCGCGTCGAGGTCCCGGCGCTCACCCTCGACAGCGCGCTCGAGCTGGCCGGCCCAGGCCCGGTCGACCTCCTCAAGCTCGACATCGAGGGCGCCGAGTACGACGTGCTCCGGGCGTGCCCGCCAACGCCGGAGCGGGTGCGCCGGCTCGTCGGCGAGCTCCACAGCTGGATGGACGTGAGCTTCACCGCCGCCGAGTTCTTCGCCCTGCTGGCGGCCTACGACGTCGAGGAGGACGGCGCGGGCGGCGATCGCATCTTTCGGGCCACGAGCTAGTGCCCGTCTCGGGATCGGCTTGGGTGGCTGGCCAGGGGAAGCGCGAGACGGACCACTAGCGCCCGGCGACCGTGGCCGGTCGGGCGAGCGGGCCGTGGCCGGCGAGCCCGCCGCCGGCGGCGGCGAGCACGAGCACGGCCCCCGCGAGGAGGAGGGCGAGGACCCGGCGGCGCAGGTGCGAGGGGCGGGGCCCGAGCCGTCCGGCGGCCGCGGCGAGCGTCTGGCGGCGCAGGGCGCCCCGGAACCCGGGGGCCGGGCGCGGGCGGGCGGCGGCCAGGAGCGCGGCCGTCTCGGCGAGGACGGCCCGCTCCTCGGCGTCGAGCCCGGCCCCGAGCTCGTCCGGATCGAAGCGGCTCATCGGGCGAACACCGGCGAGCGGGGGTTGAGGGCCCGGGCCCGGCGGTAGGCGGCGAGCGCCGCCCCGGGCGCCCCGCCCTCGGCCTCGATCCGCGAGCGCACGAGCCAGGTCCGCCAGTCCGTCGGCGCGGCCCGGGTGGCGGCGGCCGCGGCGGCCGCGGCGGCGGGGAACCGGCGCTCGAGCTCGAGCACGAGCGCCCGCTGGAGCTGCGGGCCGGCGGCGTAGGGCTCGACCGCGTGGGCGGCGGCCGCCCGGTCGAGCGCCGCCCCCAGGCGCCCGCTCGCCGCCTGCGCCTGGCTGGCCCGCAGGTCGCTGGTCGCCGCCAGCGGGACGGCGATCGCCGCCAGGGCCACGACCGCGACCCCGGCGAGGAGGCGCCGCTGCCCCCGCGGCGCCACCGCCTCGGGGACCCGCCCGGGCGCCCCGGCCGGCCCGGCGGCGATGGCGGCGAGGACGAGGAAGGCGGCGACCACGGCGGGCAGCTGCCAGACCCAGTCCACCCCGGCCGAGACGAGGAAGGCGGCGCCCCCGCCGACCACCGCCGCGAGGACCAGGCGCCGCTCCGGATCGGCCCCCACCGCCCGGACGAGCCCACGCCCGAACAGGAGGCCGAGCGCCAGGAGCAGGAGCCCCAGCCCGACGAAGCCGGTCTCGGCGAGCGTCTCGAAGAAGAGCGAGTGGGCGTTGCGCACGACGCTGTAGTAGCTCCCGTGGGCCGCCCACCAGAACTCGAACGTCCCCGGGCCGGTCCCGCCCCACGGATGGCCGGCCGCGGCGTCGAGCGCCGACTGCCAGTACTGGTAGCGCCCGTTCCCGCTCGTCGCCCCGAACCGTTGGAAGCTGTCCTGGTTGGCCACCTGGAGCCCGAGCTGCGGGTTCTTGAACGCCTGCCACTGGCGGTCGAGCGCCCGCGGGCCGTGGGCGGCCACGAAGATCGCGGCGCCGGCGAGGACCCCGATGGTGAGGATCTGGAGCGCGCGCCGCCGGGTGGGACGCAGCCAGGCCGGCGGAGCGGCGTGGCGCTCGGCCAGGGCGATCCCCGCCTGGGCGAGCCCGACCCCGGCGGCGGCGAGGAGGACGATGGCGATCAGCTGGCCGCCCTCCCGGTGGGCGAGGGCGGTCCCCAGGTTCGCGTCGAGCTCCGGCCGGTGGGCGATGTTGGCCACGACCACGGCCGCGCCGGCGCCGACGTTGACCAGGGTGGCGAGCTTGGCCAGCCGCTCGGGGGCCAGGGCCAGGTAGACGACGACCCCGGCGGCTAGGGCGAGCGCCCCGCCGCGCGACCCGGTCAGGAAGAGCGCCCCGACGGTGGCCGGGAGGCTCGCGGCGGCGAGCGCGCGCCAGGCGATCCGGTGGGCCGCGTCGGCCACCCAGAGGGTCACCGGGACGCCCAGGGCGAGGAGGGCGGCCAACCCGTTCCAGTAGTTGAGCGGGTAGGCCAGGCGGCTGCGCGCGCCGGGGAGGAAGTCGGCGGTGACGTTGGCCGGGAACCAGGCCGGGTGCAGGCGCGAGAGGAGGGCGAGGACGCCGACGAGCCCGATCCCCGCGGCCAGGCCGCAGAGGGCCGGGCGGCGGCCGGCGCGGGCGATCGTGGCCAGGGCGAGGGCGAGGACGCCGGCGTACATGGCCAGGCGGGCGAGCTCGTTGACGCTCCGCTCGCTGCTCTGCGACCAGGTGCTCGCCAGGCCGGTCCAGAGCGCGAACGCGACCAGGGCGGCCCCGGCGAGCCAGGTCCGGCGGTCCCAGCGGGCGAGGGGGAGCGCCCCGACGAGCGCCCCGAGCAGGAGGATCCACCAGATGGCGATGCCCACCTCGTCGCGGAGGACGTCGTCGTAGCCGCCGCCGGCCAGCGCCAGGTAGGTCGGGAGCAGGAGGGCGAGCCCGAACGCCGCGGCCGCCGGCGCCCGCGGGCCGGCCAGGGCGAGCGCCGCCGGCGCCGGTCGGGCTCTGATCGTCGCGGGCATCCGCTTCCTAGTACGGCGGGGCGCCGGTCAGCCTGACGCCCGGGTTGTCAGGGCGTCCGCCGGTCGTGCGTACCAGTGAGGAGATGCCCGCCTCGCGGCTCACGAGCACGCTGGCCGCCGCCGCCCTCGTCCTGGCCGGCGGCGCCCCGGCCCGGGCGGCCTCGGTCGCCCCGCCGGGCAACTCGGCGGTCACCCAGTACCTCGAGTCGGTCCCCGCGGCCGGGGGGAGCCAGCCGCCCGCGACCGGCGGCGGGCGCGTCGCGGCGCTCAGCCCGCGGACCCGGGCCGCCCTGGCCGCCGGCGGACCCGACGGGCGGGCCGCGGCCGCGCTCGCCGCCGCCGGGGCGCCGGCCCCGGTGGCCGGCCCGCCGGCGGCGGCGGCCCCGGCTCGGCGCCCGGCCGCCCGCGCCCCCTCCCCCGCCCTGCGCGTGCCCGCCGGGCCGCGACCGGCCGGGGCGACGATCGGCCCGCTCCCCCGGCCGAGCGCCGCCGTCGACGGCGGGGCGGGCATCTCGCCGGTCCTCCCGGCCGTCCTCGGGGCGGCCCTCCTCGCCGCGGTGGCCGTCGTCCTCGTCCGCCGGCGCGGCGCGGCCCCGCCCCCGCCTCCGCCGGCCACGTGATCGCCGGCCGGCGGCGGTACCGGCGGCTCGGCGGCCTGACCCTCGTCGGCGTCCTCGCCGGCCTGCCGGTCGCCCCGGCGGTCGCGGCCCCGGACCTGCGGACCGCGGTCGGGCCAGCGGGCGCGGCCCCGCGCCTGCGGACCGGGTTCATGGCCGGCGAGTTCGCCTCCCCCGACCCGGCCGTCCGGTCGGTGTGGCTCGACCGGGCGGCCGGCGAGGCGGCGTCGGTCGTGCGGATCGGGGTCGACTGGTCGAGGATCGCCCCGGGCCGGCGGCCGGCCGGGTTCGCCCCGGGCGACCCGGCGGCGGCCGGCTACGACTGGTCGGCGATCGACGCCGCCGTCCGCGACGCCGCCGCCCGCGGCCTCGAGCCTCTGCTGACCGTCTTGCGGGCCCCGACCTGGGCCGAGGGACCCGGCCGGCCGGGGGGCGCCGCGGCCGGGGCCTGGCGACCCGACCCGGGGCAGCTCGCCGCCTTCGCGCGCGCCGCGGCGACCCGGTACTCGGGCGCCTTCCCCGATCCGCTCCGGCCCGGGGCCGCCCTCCCCCGGGTGCGCGACTGGCAGTGCTGGAACGAGCCGAACCTCGCCCTCTACCTGGCCCCCCAGTGGGACGCCCGCGGCGGCCGCCTCCAACCGTCGAGCCCGACGATCTACCGGGCGCTGCTCAACGCCTTCTACGCCGCGGTCAAGGGGGTCGACCCGGGCGCCGTCGTCGTCGAGGCGGGGACCGCTCCCTACGGCGACCCGGACCCCGGCGGCCAGCGCCTCTTCCCGGCGGTCTTCGTCCGCCAGCTCCTCTGCCTGAGCGCGACCCTCCGCCCGGCGGCCTGTCCGGACCCGGCCCACTTCGACGTCCTCGCCCACCACCCGTACGCCGTGGCCGGACCGGCGGACCCGGCCCTCGGCCGCGACGACGTCTCGGTTCCCGACCTCGCCAAGCTGACCCGGCCCCTGGCGGTCGCCGTGCGCACCGGCCGCGCCCTCCCCCGGGGCCCCAAGCGGGTGTGGGTCACCGAGTTCTCCTGGGACAGCGACCCGCCCGATCCCCAGGGGGTCCCGGCGGCGACCCAGGCGCGCTGGCTCGAGCAGGCGTTCGAGATCCTCTGGCGAGAGGGGGTGGACACGGTGGTCTGGCTGAACATCCGCGACGAGGCGCCGATCCCCGACTACGCGAGCACCTACCAGTCGGGGGTCTTCCTCCGCGACGGGACGCCCAAGCCGGCGGCCGCCGCCTTCCGCTTCCCCTTCGTCGTCCACCGGACGACGCGCGCGGGCATCCGGGTGTGGGGGGCCGCGCCCGGGGCCGGCCCGGTGGCGATCGAGATCCGGGGCCCCGGGGGCGCGTGGAGGACCATCCGCCGGCTCCCCGGACCCCCGGGGCGGGTCTTCCAGGCCAGCCTGCGCCTGCGCGGCCCGGCGACCCTGCGCGGGCGCGTCGGGGCGATCACCAGCCTCCTGTGGAGCGTCGGCGCCTGAGCGCTCGGGGGACCCGGCCGTGGGCGCCCACGGCCGGGTCCCGCCCGCCGCTCAGGTGATGGTGATGATCTGAATCGACTCGCTCGAGACCGAGGTGCCGGTCGGCCGGACGTGGGTGATCACGAACACGGTCAGCGACTGACCGATCGACCGGGCGTAGTTGAGGAGGTCGAGGCCCCGCTGGGTGAGCATGAAGGTGACCGTCGTCGGGCCAGCCGGGATCCGGGTGAGGATGTTGGCCAGCGTGGTGTACCCGTCGTGCTTGGGGAAGCCGAGGTTGCCGGCGCGGATCTCCTTGGCCCGGAGGACGATCCGGAAGCCGCCGCACACGGCGGAGGTGAACGAGAGGCTGACCGTCCCGTCGGCGGCGATGTGGCTGAGCCCGGTGCCCGCGGCGTTCGCCGCGGCGGCTGCGGTGGTCGCCGCCTGGTTGGGGAGGTAGGTGGGTTGGGTCGGGCAGGGCGTCGCCGCGCCGGAGACCGCCCCGCCCCCGAGGAGCGGGACGAGGGCTGCCCCGAGGACCAAGATTGCTGCCAGCTTTCGCATTCGCATCTTCCTTTTTCCCGGAGCGGCCCAGCGGTCGCTCCTCGACATTGGCACCTGCCGGTACCTACGCGCGGAGCGCATCCAGGCTGACAGGCCGGGCGCGCGGCCTGCCCGCCGGGGCGCGCCGACTGCGACGCCGCCGGCCGGCGCCGCATAGAGTCGAGGCCGCGCGGCGCCCGCCTCGGGCAGACGCCGCCGGCCCCGCCGCCTCCGTGCCACGCCCGCCACCGGTCCCGCGGGCGGGGTCGACCTTCCCCGTGACCCGATCGAACCGAAAGCGCCGCCCGACGCTCCGCCGCCTCCTCGCCGTCGCGATCGCGCTGGTCGTCGTCGGCGTGCCGGCCGCGCTCTACGTGATCCACGCCCGCCACCCGGGCAGCGTCTTCCACCCCCGGGTCCCGTTCGTCGCCCAGGGGCCGGCGGCGGCGGTCCCGCCGGTGGCCGAGGCCGCCGCCTGGCCGCTCTACGGGTACAGCAAGAACCACGCCCGGGTGGCGCCCGTCCCGGCGAAGCTGCACCCGCCGTTCCGGAAGCTGTGGACCTCCTTCGGGAGCTCGCTGCTCGAGTTCCCGCCGGTCATCGACCACCACGCCCTCTACCAGCTGAGCGACGACGGGGTCGTCCACGCGGTCGACACGGCGACCGGCCGGGCGCTCTGGTCACGGCGGATGGGAACCCTGGCCGCCTCCTCCCCGGCCGCGTCGGGCAACAGCGTCTACGTGACCCTGCTCGAGCACGGTCAGGGCGCCCGGGGCCGGATCGCCGCTCTGCGCCAGACCGACGGGACGATCCGCTGGGTCCGCGATCTCCCGAGCCGCAGCGAGTCCTCGCCGCTCCTGGACCGGGGCAAGCTGTACTTCGGCTCGGAGAACGGGACCGTCTACGCGCTGAGCGCCCACAGCGGGGCGGTCGTCTGGACCTATCACGCCCAGGGCGCCGTCAAGGCGAGCCCGACCCTCTCCGACGGCCGCCTCTACTTCGGCGACTACGCCGGCCACGTCCAGGCCATCCGCCAGTCCGACGGCCGGCGGGTGTGGATCGAGGGGGGCGGCGGCCTGCTCGGCGGGAGCACCTTCTACTCGACTCCGGCGGCCGTCTTCGGCCGGATCTTCCTCGGGAGCACCGACGGGCGGGTCTACGCCTACGACGCGGCCCACGGCTCGCTGGCCTGGGCCCGCCAGACCGGGTCCTACGTGTACTCCTCCCCGGCGGTGACGACCGTCCCCGGCCTCGGTCCGACCGTCTACGTCGGCTCCTACGACGGGACGTTCTACGCGCTCAACGCCTACTCGGGCGCCGTCCGCTGGCGCTACGACGCCGGCGGGCGGATCTCCGGGTCGCCGACCATCCTCGGGCCGGTGGTCTACTTCGCCGTGCTCGGCACCCACCGGACGATCGCCCTCGCCCTGGGCGACGGGCACGTCGTCTACACCCGTCCGAGCGGCTCGTTCGACCCGGTGGTCACCGACGGGACGCGGATCTTCCTCTCCGGCCAGACCGGCCTGTTCGGCCTGATCCCCACCGGCCATCGCCACCCGCGGCGCTGACCGGCGTCTGATAGACCTCTCGCGTGCCGCGGCGCTTCCCGATCGTCCAGTTCCCCAACCGCTCGCTCCTGCTCGCGATCCTCGCCGGGGCGCTCGCCCAGTCGAGCGGCGGCCGGACGCGGCGGGGGGCGGCGATCGTCTCCCGCCTCGCCATGGTCTACTGGTCGGCCCAGGAGGTCGTCGACGGGGCCAACTGGCTCCGCCGCCTGCTCGGGCTCGGGGCCGGCGCCCGGGCGGTCACCGGCCTGGTCCGGGCCCTGCGCCGGTGAGCGGCCCGCCGGTTTGCCGGGCGCGCCGCCGCGGGTAGGAGGCGAGCGTGGCCGCCCCGCCGAGAACGACGATCACCCCCTACCGCGACGGGCCCTACCTGGTGACCGGCTCCTTCGAGATCCGCGACCAGGACGGCAACCCGATCGAGGTCGACCGCCGGACGATCGCCCTCTGCCGGTGCGGGCGCTCCGAGCTGCGCCCGTTCTGCGACGGGACCCACAAGACGATCGGCTTCCGCGCGACCAGCGCCGCCGAGGGGGCCTGAGGGCGGGTCAGCCGGCCGGTCGGGCGCGCAGCGAGGACCCGCCGCGAGCCCAGGCGCCGAGCAGGTGGCGCGAGGCCCGCCGGTCGAGCTCGACGAGCGCGGCCGCGCCGAAGAGGATGTCGGCGCTCAGGCGGGGCTCCTGACGGGCGAGCCCGCCGGCGAGGTCGACGGCGGCGAGGTTCTCGTGGACGGCGTCGGCGACCACGTGCTCGTCGTAGAACGGGCGGGCCGCCGGGCAGCCGAGGCGGTCGAGTGCGTGGCTGTAGCGGCGGTTGGGCAGCGACGAGCTCATCTCGAAGGCGGCCAGGTGGCCGATGACCGCCCCGCGCCAGCGCCGGTGCAGGCCGAACAGGGACATCAGGTTGACCGCCGCCAGGGTGACCGCCGGAAGGCGGGCGAGGTAGGCGCCGTAGCGCCCGTCGAGGCCGAGGGCGACCATCGTGCGGCGGAACAGCTCGGCGTGGACGCGGTCGGCCACGCCCTCGCCGTACTCGTCCGCCTGGATCCGGATGAGCGCCGCCTTCGGGCCGCCCCAGAGCCGGGGGATGGCCCAGGAGTGGGGGTCGGCCTCCTTGAGCTGATAGGCCGAGCGGTGGATCACGAACTCGAGGAACTCCTCGAAGGTGGCCCGGGTCTCGAGGTAGCGGGAGAGCGACGGGTCGTCGTCGGCGGCGAGGATCCGCCGGAGGGCGAGGTCGAGCTCCTCGGGGGCGACCGCGGCCGGCCGGGGGACCGCGGCGCGGAGCGCGGCCTCGAAGGCGGACTCGAGGACCTGGCGGAAGGCGAGCAGCGGCGGGCTCCACTCCCAGTCCTCGGCGACCCCGGCGAAGCCCCGGTAGTGGAGCTCGTAGAGGACGTAGAGAGCGAGCTGGAAGTCGTCGTCGCCGAGCACCCCCGGCCGATCGCAGGCGGCGGCCATGGTGGCCAGGCCGTCCCCGCCGCGTCCGGGCTCGCGCCGCAGGACGGCGAAGAGCCCGCCGGTCAGGGGCCCGAGCGGGTCGGGGAGCGCCGGCTCGGCCTCCACGGGGGCGGCGGGGAGGAGCTGGGCGACAGCGGCGTTCATGCCCGACGGGCCTCGGGTGGGTGGGGCATCGATCGCTCCTCGGTCGGAGACGGGCGGGGCGACGACCGATCGCGTCGCGGGGCCGGGAACTACCCGCTCGGGTCGGCCGACAAACTCGCCTGAGACTCGGCGGGCGGGGCGCAGCGGCGGCCCGGAGCGAGGCTGCGCCCGAGGGAGAAGGCGATCGCCACGTGGACGACGGCGGCCCGGGCGGCGCTGACCGCGGTGAACCCGCCCGGCGCCCGCGCCACGCAGCCGGAGCTGGCCCGCCAGTAGGGGGTGAAGCGCACCCGCGCCACGGTCGTCCCCGGCCGGGTGAAGCGCAGGCTGAACGACTGCGACCCGAGCGCGGTCAGCCGGGCCGGGGGGCTGGCCAGGGGCTGGGGGTCGACGACGGCGAAGACCCGCCAGTGGGGGTCGCGCCAGACCGGCTCGAGGTAGCTCACGCCGCCGAGGACGAGGCGGACCTCGGCCCGGCTCGACGGATCGACCGGCGCCCGGGCCACGGCGACGTAGCGGACGCCGAGCGTGTCTAGCCAGGCGCGGTAGGCGGCCGGGCGCAGGCGGGCGTGGAAGAACAGCTGGTTGTAGCCGGCGTCGAGCTGCTTCTCCCAGCCCCGGGCCAGCGGGAAGCGGCCGGGGACGAAGGCCGCCTCCCAGTGGGAGCGGGTGAACGGGACCTCGAGGCGCCCGGCGGCGGCGTGGTGGGCGGTGAGGAAGGCGAACAGCCCGGTGTAGGTCGCCGCCCGGGAGAGGGGGTCGTCGACGCTGTGGGCGATCTCCCGCACCGGGGCGTACCACTGCCAGGCGAGGAGCCCGGTAGCGGCGAGCGCGACGGCCGGGGTGGCGAGCCCCCCCGGCCACCGGCTCGCCGGGCGCAGCCGGGCGCGGGCGCAGAGAAGGAGCGGCCCGGCGAGGACGGCGCCGAGGCGGGTCGTGTTGCCGCCGATCGGGGTGACGAGGACGAAGGCGGCCACGGTGCCGGCGAGGTAGAGGCCGGCGCCGACGCGGAGGATCCGGTCGGGGGCGAGGGAGAGGAAGGCGACGGTCAGGACGACCGACACGAGCAGGGCCTGCCCGCCGAAGGGCTGGCGGCCGCCCTCGGGGAAGAGGACCGCCATGAGGACGGCGACGAGGATCGCCGGGGCCCCGAGGATCAGCCCGTCGCGCCGGCGGCCGGCCAGGAAGAGCGCGGCGGCGGCCATGCCGAGGAAGAGCCCGGCGAGCGGGGTCGCCGCGGCGGTGAGCGCGGCGAGCAGAGCGGCCAGGAGTCGCCAGCGGCGCTGGGCGGCGTAGAGGGCGGCCAGGCCGAGGGCCGTCCCCAGGGCGTAGGTCAGGCGGCCGATGGCCAGGTCGGTCACCGTAGCCAGCGCGAACCAGAGGATCCCGACCCGGGCGGCCGGGCCGAAGTGGCGGGCGGCCAGGCGGGCGAAGCAGAAGGCGGCGAGGACGGCCCCGAGGGCGGCGACGACGCGCATCCCGAGCTGGGCGGCGAGGGCCGGGAAGAGCAGGCTGTAGGCCGGGATGTGATGCCCGGCGTACCAGCCGTTGTCCCAGATCGCGAAGCCCTCCCGCTGGAAGAGCCCGACGCGGTAGGACTGGGCGGCGAGGTCGGGGGTCCGCGGCGCCAGGAGCAGCCAGACGAGCGCGGCGGCCCCGGCGAGGACCGAGGCCTGGACGTCGATGCGCCGGGCGAGCGCCCGGGCCACCTCGAGCGGGCGCTCCCGGCCCTCACTCCCCCACGCGGCGGCGGCGCCGGCGGCGGGTGCGAGCGGTCGCCCCAGCCGGGGAGCCCGTCCGCCGCCGGCGGCCGGCGAGCCGGGCTCCGGCGCGGGTGCGCGCCGGGGCCCGGCGGAGGCCTCTATTGAATGTCGACGTAGCGAGGCAGGGTGAACGTCGCGAACGGCTTGTTGCTCCGCGGGTTCTGGCGGACGAACGACGTCGCCCGGTAGACCCCGACCTGCCCGGACGGCGGGGCGGCCAGGACGGCCGAGAAGCGACCGGACTTGGATCCGGAGATCGTCATGACGTCAACGGTCCGGGTGCACGAGATCCGCCGCTGGATGACGATCTTCGACGCCGGGTTGGTCAACGGCGGGGCGAGCGACCCGCTGATCTGCACCTTCCCGCCGCTGCTCGTCAGGCTGGTGACGTGCATGCGCCGGAAGAACTTCAGCCGCAGCGACGTCTCCCCGAGCGACCGCGCGTAGTAGCGGGCCGCGTTGGTGAAGCGGATCCCGATCGGCGGCAGCGGCGCCGTCGTCTGGAACAGCCCGTTGGAGCCGACCTTGGCGTGGGCGACCACCGACCCGCCGTTTCCGGTCGGGTCGAAGTAGATCGGGATCGTCTGCCCGACGAACTTCTTGTCGGCGGCGGCGCCGGCGATGAGCGTGTGGTTGCCCTGCTGGAAGACGTCGAGCAGCGTCAGCTTGCGCGTCGTGCACAGGTTGAGCGCCGAGGCCGGGACGCAGTTGATGCTGTTGTTGCTCACCCGAGCCCGCCCGACCACGAGGTCGAGGAGGGGCTGGCTGAGCAGCGTGATGTTGAGGTGGAGCGCGGTCTGGGTCAGCTGACCGTTGGCCACGACCTGGGTGTTCGGCTCGACGGTGATCCGGATGATCGAGTTGATCAGCGGCTGCGCGGCCTGGAGCAGGCCGGTGAGCACCGGCTGGACGAGCGAGCCGGCCAGGTTGAAGAGCTCGTCGGTGAGCTGGTTGACCGTGTTGACCAGACCGGGGTTGGACTGGGCGAGCGCCGTGATCCCGAGCGACTGCTCCAGGTTGGCCACCAGCTGGTGAAGCGTCGCCGTGAGGTCGAGGTTCTGGAGCTGCGAGGTGTTCAGCAGGTTGAGCACCTGGTTGACCACGGCGTCGAGCGGCAGGTTCTGGCCGAGCACCGTGAGGCCGGTGATCTGCGAGACCCCCTTGAGCACCGGGGACCCGTTGACGCACGTGGTGCTCGCCGAGGCGCCGGCGACGCCGATCCCCGCGATGCTCCCGTTCAGCACCTGGCTGAGCACGCTGTTGAGGATCTGCTGGAGCCCGCCGGCCAGGTCGCCCTGCTTGATCGTCGTCGTGCCCGGCCCGATGCCGAGGGTGGCGAGCAGCGAGTTCACCAGCGAGTCGCTCAGCTGGATCGGCTGCGAGCTCCCGGTCAGCGCCTGGCTGATCGGGCCGGTGATCTGCCCGAGGATGCTGCCGCCGAGCCCGACCCCGAGGCCGGTGACGGCGCCGACCGAGCTCGCGGCCGGCCCGACCGGGTTGACCCCGGTCTTGGCGACGAGGACCCCGCCGTTCAGCGGCAGGCCGAGGCTGGCCGGAATCGTGAGGACGGTGCCGTCGACCGTGTTGCAGTCGGCCGCCCCGGCGTTGGCCGTGCCGAGGACGATCGGCGTGAGCGTGAGCAGCTGCGCGCGAAGGGCGAGCGCATCACAGTTGAACTTGGTGTCGTCGGCCGCACTCGCGCTCGCCGGCGCGAGCGATGCCCCGACTCCCACGACCAGCGCGAGCGTCGCCACCAACTTGGACCCTCGACGCGTACGCATCCCAAACCTATCCATGGTTATTTCCTCCCGATTCACCCGTGCTTGCCGCAGATACAGTAGGGGATCGCCCGGGCGGAAGCAACATTCGTCCAGGCGCCGCGGCCCCTTCCCTCCCGGAACCGGGTCAGCCGGCCTGGGCGGCGCGGCTGTCGCGCAATACCGCCCGGAAGCTCCGGTACTTGAACACGAAGAAGATCGCGGCGAATCCCTGGGCGAGGGTGAAGGCGAGCAGGGCGATCTGCTGGCCGACCGAGAACACGGCGACCGAGTCGGTCGGGGCGGTCGAGGAGAAGATCACCACGAGGAGGGCCTGCTGCACCCCGGCGCCGCCGGGGGTGAACGGCACGACGGCGGCGATCACCTGGACGGCGAGGACGAGGATCGCCGCGCTCACCGTGGCCCCGAGCCGGAAGGCGTCGAGCAGGTAGTAGTAGGCGGCGCCGCGAAGGATCCAGCCACCGGCCTGGGGCAGGCACACTCCCCGCAGGTAGCGGCGCCGGTCGCCGAGGATCGCCCAGCCCTGGCGCAGGTCGCTCCAGAAGGCGGCGATCCGGCGCGAGAGCACGGCGAAGACGACGAGGCCGGCGACGGCGAGGCCCGTGACGAGGAAGAGCGTGAACTGGGGATGGCGTGCGAAGAAGGCGATGTCGAACGACGAGAGGGCGCCGAAGTCGTGGGGATCGGGGAAGACGCCCTGGGTGAAGGCGTAGACCATGATCAGGGTGCAGACCACCCCGTCGAAGAGGACGGGGACGCAGAGGGCGCTGGCCACGGCCGAGAAGGTCGAGCCGCGGATCGCGTTGCGGGTGAGCACGAGCTGGACGACGCTCCCCCCGCCGGCCGGGACGACGCCGTTGAGGCCGTAGGCGGCGACGTAGGCGCCCCAGACCTTGCGCCAGGGGAAGCGCTCGTCGGGGAACGCGGCCCGCAGCGCGGTGTAGGTCGCGCGCGAGCGGACGAGCTGGTAGAGGCCGAAGCAGAGGAGGGCGACGGCGAGCGAGCCGAAGCGCAGCTGGGTCAGGTTGTCGAAGAACTGCTCGGCCGCCTGGTCGAAGGCGCGCACCGTGTCGCCGATCGAGGATACGATCACGGGCATCGCGGGAGACTGTACGCGGCCGAGCCGCCGATCAATCCGCGATCATTAGCCGGATGATCCGCCGCCCCCAGCAGATCGGACTCCTCGTCGCGCTCGTGACCGCGCTCGCCGTGCCGGCGTCCGCGGCCTCGGCCTCGGCCTCGGCCGCGAGCCCGCCCGCGGCGATCCCCCTGGCCCGCGGCTGGCAGTTCCTCCGCGACCCGGGCAACACCGGGCTGGCCGCGCGCTGGCCGCAGGGGCAGGCCGGCCGGGGCTGGAGCGCGGTCACCGTCCCCCACGTGTTCGACCCCCGCCCGCTGCCGTCGCTCTTCCCGGGCACGATCGCCTGGTACCGGCTCCGCTTCCGGACGCCGGCCGCGCCCGGCGGGTTCGGCTGGGCCGTCCGCTTCGAGCAGTCGCGCCGGATCACGCGGGTCTGGCTGAACGGCCACTACATCGGCGGCCACGACGATCCGTACACGCCCTTCCAGCTCGACCTCGGGTCGCTGGCGGCCGGGGCGACGAACAGCCTCGTGGTGCGGGTGGACAACCGCAAGGGCGTCGAGCCGCGCGAGGGTTGGTGGAACTGGGGCGGCCTCGTCCGGCCGGTCTCCCTCGTCCCGCTCGGCCCGGTCACCGTCTCGAACCTCGGGTTGATGCCCGACCTGACGTGCGCGTCGCCCGGCGTGTGCACCGGCAACCTGGTGGTCGACGCGACCGTGGCCAACCGGAGCGCCGAGACGCTCACGCCGACGCTCGAGCTCGCCCTGACGCCGCCCCCCGGGACGCCGGGGGTCGCTCAGACGGCGACGCTCGCGCCGGGGACGATGCGCCCGGGCGCCCGGGCCGACGTGCGCTTCTCGGTCCCCCTCGCCGAGCCGCTCGCGACCTGGTCGCCGGACCGGCCGAGCCTGTATCAGGCGACGGTGGAGACGCGGGGCGGCGGCATCCTCGACCAGACCGACCGCATGGCGGTCGGGATGCGCAAGGCCGAGAACCGCGGCGGGCTGCTCTACCTCAACGGGCGCCAGATCGAGCTCCGCGGGGCGTCGATCGAGGAGGACGCCCCCGGGCGCGGGCCGGCCCTGACGGCGGCCGACCAGCAGCGGGTGGTCGACGAGCTGAAGGCGCTCCACGCCAACGTCACCCGGTCCCAGTACCCGCTCGGCCAGGGGCTCCTCGATCGGCTCGACCGGGCGGGGATCCTCGTCTGGACGCAGGCGCCGATCTACCACCGCGACGACCTGCTCCACACCCCGGCCGAGCGCGAATTCGCCCTGAACACGCTGCGCGGGTCGATCCTGGCCACCCGCAGCCACGCGAGCATCCTCACCCAGTCGATCGCCAACGAGCTGACGCCGACGCCGGACACGACCCCCGGCACCAAGGCCTACATCGACGCGGCGGCGACCACCGTCCGCCGGCTCGACCCGGGGATGCCGGTGGCCATCGACGTGCTCTCCTATCCGAACTTCCCGACCCAGCAGACCTACAAGCAGTTCGACCTGCTGGGGATCAGCAACTACTACGGCTGGTACACGGGCAAGGCCGGGCACTCGACCGCCGACCTCGCCGGGCTCCTGCCGTTCCTGCGCCTGACCCACGCGCGCTACCCCGGTCAGGCGCTGGTCATGAGCGAGTTCGGGGCGGAGGCGACGTTCGCCGGGCCGGCCGCGGAGAAGCAGACCTTCGCCTTTCAGACCGATTATCTGGAGCAGACCCTGGCAGCGGCGGCCACGCTCCCGTTCTTGAACGGGGCGATCTACTGGACGCTGCGCGAGTTCGCGGTCAAGCCGGACTGGAACGGGGGCCCGCCCCGGCCGGGGATCACCCACACCTCGATCCACCACAAGGGCCTGATCACCTACTCCGGGGCGGAGAAGCCGGCGTTCCGGGTCGCGGCGGCGCTCTTCGCCCAGACGCCGCTCTACCGAGGGACCGTCGAGCCGACGCTGGTGTCCGGACCGGCCGGTGGCAGCCCGCCGAGCGGGGGCGGCGCCGCCGTCTGGCTCTCGCTCCTGTGCCTCGGCGGCCTCGGCGGGGCGATCGGGCGATCGGCTCGCTCACGCCGGCGGGCCGGCGGGGCCAAGGGCGCGCTCACCCGGGCTCGCTAGTGGGCGCGTCCGGAAGTTCTACGTGGAACCGGCGTGCGGCCGGGCGTGATCTGGCGCCGCACGGTGCACGCGTGGGTGCTGGTGGCACGGGTGCATGCGGCGGGTGGCGTCAGGCGCGTCCGGACGCTGCTGAGGCGCGCAGAACTTGCGGAAGCGTCCGCTAGCCCCCGGAGAGGCCGGGCGGCGGGGCCTCCTGGGACTGGAGCGGCGGGTCGTCGGCCAGGAGGCGGGGCACGGTGACCAGGGCGTAGCCCCGGCGGCGCAGGCCGGTGACGATGCGGGGCAGGGCGGCGACGGTCTGGGCCCGGGGGCCGCCGGCGTCGTGCATGAGGACGATGGCCCCGGGCTTCGCCCCGGAGATCACCGACTTGACGATCACGTCGGTCCCGGGCTGGCGGAAGTCGGCGGTGTCGATCGTCCAGAGGATGGTCAGCATCTTCAGCTTCTTGGTGATCTCGAGCGTCGTCGTGTTGAACGAGCCGTACGGGGGCCGGAAGAGGTGGGGGAAGGGCACGCCGTAGGCAGCGACGTCCCGGGCCTGGTCGAGCAGCTGGGCGACCTGGTCGGCCCGCGAGAGGGCGGCCATCGGGCTGTGGTCCTGGGTGTGGTTGCCGATCGCCAGGCCGTCGTCCAGCTCGGCCGGGATGTAGGCGCCGAAGTCCTTGATCGACCGCCCGACGAGGAAGAAGGTCGCCGGGACGTGCATCCGCCGCAGGACCCGGAGCACCTCGGGGGTGAACGGCCCCGGGCCGTCGTCGAAGGTCAGGGCCATCTCGCGCTTGCCGGCGCTCCCGGCGGTGACGAAGGCGGTGTAGCCGAGCGCGCTCTGGATCGCCCGGTCCTCCCGCTGCTGCTCGGCGACCACCGCCGCGGTCCGCCGCGCCGCCGCGGCCGACTGGGCCTCGGCCCCGGTCACCACCGGGCGCACCGGCGGCGGCCGCCCACCCGACCCGCCGGAGGAGACGAGGCTGGCGATCCAGACGACGACCAGGAGGGCGGCGGCGGCCGCGGTGACCCGCCGGCGCAGGTAGCGCCGGCGGCGGGCCTCGGGGCTCTCGCCTCCGGTCGCGCTCACGCCGCGGTCGAGTGGGTCGGCGGCCGGAGTCACGTGCACGCATTCTCGCAAGTGGGCGCCGGCGGGGGCCACCCCGACCGGGGGACGGAATACTTCCCCGGATGAGCAGAGCAACCGCCCGGCGTCTGGCCCGCGCCTGCGCCCTGGTCGTCGCGCTCGGGCTGCTCGCCGGGTGCACGACCCACGCCCCGCCGCCGATCGCCCCGGCCGAGCTAGAGCTCGCCCGGGAGTTCCCCTTCTTCACCACCTACTGGGCCGGCCCCGACTTCCAGGGCATCCGCCTGACGGCCGCCGACTCCCCGGCCGACTACGACGCCACGGTCGGGATGCGCGTCTACTACGGGACCTGCGCGAAGCCGTCGTCGCTCCTCTCGACCAGCGGCTGCAAGCTACCCCTCGAGATCGCCACCGTCCTCTATCACCCGCACACCAACGAGGGGCTCGGGGTGCGGCGGGAGAAGGTGATCCGTGGGGTGCCGGCCGAGGTCTTCGCCGGCGGCTCGTCGATCGAGCTCTACACCGGTCGCCTGGCGATCGACGTCTACGCCGCCGACCCGCGGCTGGCCCGGGCTGCGGCCGCGGCGCTCCTCCCGCTGAACCGCCCGGAGGCCGGTCCCCGGAATCTCCCCCTGCCCCGCTTCATCGGGGTGGAGCCCGGGACGAAGGACCCGGTCGACGCGCGGATCCGGGCCCTCGCCGACCGTCTCCAGGCGGCGGCGACGGCGGCGGCGGCGACCGCCGCCCGCCATCCGCGCCGGCGCGGCTGAGCGCCCGCGGCGGATGCGTCGACCCGGGGCAGGGCTCGCGCTCGCGCTCGCCGGTCTCGCGCTCGGGCCGGCGAGCGCGGCCGGCGCCCCCGGTCGAGCCGTGGTGGTCGCCTTCCTGCCCAGCGCCGCCCCGGGCTCCGGGGTCGCCGTCCTGGGCGGCGATCGGCGGATCGAGGCGCTCGGCCTGATCGACCCGAGCGAGGGCGGCTACGACGATCGCCAGGCGCTCCTCGACCTGACGCAGGGGGCGTGGGTCACGCGCCCGTCCTACCGGCCCGAGCGCCTCGGGCCGATCCGGGTCGGCGCCGGCGGCCGGGTCGCCGGCTGGGCGGCGATCGCGGCCCGGGCGGCCGGAGCGAGCGCGCGGATCGAGCCGGGCCTCCTCGCCGCGTCCGTCCCGGGGGGCGCCGCCTACGCAGGGGACGGGCCCCGGCCGGGCCCGGAGGCGGTCGTCGCGGCGGATCGGGGCGGACGGGTCGCGGCGATCTCCCTCGGCCCGGCCGGGACCCTGGCCGCCCGGACGGTCGCCCTGCTCGCGCGCCACGCCCTGGTCGTCGCCGCCGTCCCGGATCTCCGCCGCCTCGACGAGATCCTCGGCCGGCGTCCGCCGGGCGTGCTCGTGCTCGTCCTCGAGCGGCCCCCGCCGAGCCCGCCGGGCGCCGGTCCCCAAGCCGAGCTCCTGGGCATCGGCGCGAGCGGCCTGCCCGGAGCCGGAGGCACCCTGGCCACGCGGACGACGCGCCGGCCGGGCCTGGTCACCGGGCTCGACGTGGCGCCGACCGTGCTGCGCTTCGTCGGGGCGACCGTGCCGGCGGCGGTGCGCGGGCAGCCGATCACCCGCTCCGGGCGGCGCGACGCGGCCACCCTCGCCCGGCTGCGGGCGCGCCTCGGGGTGATCGCCGGACGGCGCTGGCCGGCGATCGACGCCTTCCTCCTCGCCTGGCTCGGCCTGCTCGTGCTCGGCGGCGCGGCGCGCCGGGGGCGCGGGGTGCGGGCGATGCTGCGGGTCGGCGGGCTGGCGGCGCTCTGGACGCCGTCGACCGCCCTCCTGGCCGGGGGGCTCGCTCCGACGCGGCCGGTCGAGCTCGGCGTGGTCGTCGGGGGCGCCCTCGTCCTCGCCGCCGCCTGCGACCGGGCGATCCCCTGGCCGCGGGCCCCCCTGGCGCCGGCGGCGGTCATGGTGGTCGCCTACGTCGCCGACCTGGGACTCGGCTCGCCGCTGATCGGGGCGTCGATCCTCGGACCGAACCCGATCGCCGGTTCGCGCTTCTACGGGGTCGGCAACGAGCTCGAGGCCGCCCTTCCGATCGTCCTCTTCGCCGGGCTCGCCGCCGCCCTGACCCGGCGCCGGCCCGGGGCGCGGGAGGTCCGGGCCTTCGCGGCGGCCGGCCTCGCCTTCACCGCCCTCATCGCCTGGGGCCGCCTCGGGGCGGACGTCGGCGCGGTGTTCACGATCGGCGGGGGGACGACCGCCGGGGCCCTGGCCCTGCGCGGCCGGGTGACCCGACGGACGGCGATCCTGGCCTGCGCGGTGCCGCTCGTCGGGCTGGTCGCCCTCGCCGGTCTCGACCTGGTCACCCGGGCGGGCGGCCACTTCACGGGGACGGTGCTGAACGCCGGGTCGCTCGGCGACGTGGCCGGAACGATCGGCCGCAAGCTCGAGGACGCGTTCCGGCAGCTGCGCCGGGGGGTGATGCCGATCGACACGGCCGTGTGCCTGGCGGCGGCGGCCTATGTCCTGCGCCGGCCGGGCCGGGTTCTCGCCCCGGTCGCCGGGGCGCCGGCCTGGCGGGCCTTCGTGGTCGGCGGCTTCGCGGCCGGGGTGCTCGGCTCGCTGACCAACGACTCGGGCCCGGTGCTCCTGGTCATCGCCAGCTTCGGCGTCGCCTGCGTGCTCGCCTACCTCCACGGCCGGCCGCCCGGGGGCGAGTTCTTACCCGGCTCTTAGTCGGGCCTGACAGCCTGGAGGCGATCATCCGGGCAATGGCGGAGCGGTCCCAGATACTCGTCGTCGACGACGAGCCAGCGGTGAGGCAGGCGCTGTCGCGGGCGCTCGCGCTCGAGCGCTACGGCGTGGCCCTCGCCCCGGACGGCGGCGCCGCCCTCGACCGGCTGGCGGTCGAGCGGTTCGACGTCGTCGTGCTCGACGTCTCGATGCCCAGGATCTCGGGGATCGAGGTCTGCCGGCGGCTGCGGGCGGCCGGGGACCGGACGCCGGTGCTGATGCTGACCGCGCGGGACGGGATCGACGATCGGGTGGCCGGCCTCGACGCCGGGGCCGACGACTACCTGGTCAAGCCGTTCGCCCTCCGCGAGCTGATGGCCCGGGTCCGGGCGCTCCTGCGCCGCCGCGACGACGGCGAGCCGGGCAGCGTGCTCAGCTTCGAGGACCTGTCGCTCGACCTGCTGGCCCACGAGGCCCGGCGCGGGGAGGCGCGGATCGAGCTGACCCGGACCGAGTTCTCCCTGCTCGAGGTGTTCCTCCGCCATCCGCGCCAGGTGTTGACCCGGTCGACGATCTTCGAGCACGTGTGGGGCTACGACTTCGGCGCGGCCTCGAACACCCTGGGCGTCTACATCGGCTACCTGCGGCGAAAGACCGAGGAGGGCGGAGCTCCGCGCCTCCTGCACACGGTCCGCGGGGTCGGCTACATCCTGCGGTCGCCGTGAGCTTCCGGCGGCGGATCACCCTCGCGGCGGCGACGGCCGTCGCCGTCGCGGTGGCGATCGCCTCGCTCCTGACCTACGTGCTGGTCCGCGACCAGCTGCGGGGGGAGATCGACAGCTCCCTGCGCAGCCGGGCCCAGGGCTACGTCCAGCGGGTCCTGGCCACCCTGCCGGGGGCGACGACCGGGACGGCCGTCGCCGGGCTCCGGGGCCCGGGCGGCGAGGTCGGGCTGATCTTCGACCAGCACCGAGCCGGCGGCCTCCTGGTCGGCGGCCCCGGGGCGCCGAGCCCGGCGGCCGCCGGGGTCCCGGCCCTGCACTTCGGGATCTCGGTCCGGCCGGGCGAGGGCGTCGGCTTCGCCCAGGTGGTCAACGGGCGGGGGTCGGCGGCCAAGCTCCCGGCGAGCCAGGTCGCCCTGCCGGTGACCGCGGCGACGCGGGCGCTCGCCCGGACGGGTCGGGGCTCGGTCCTGACCGACGCCCGGGTCGGTGGCCAGCACATCCGCATCCTGACCGTCGGCTTCGCCCCGGGCCTGGCCGTGGAGATCGCCCGCCCGCTCGGGGAGGTCGACTCGGTGCTCGGGAAGGTGCGTCTGGTGCTGATCCTCCTGACCGCCGGGGGCATCGCCCTGGCGGCGGTGCTCGGTCGGTTCGTCGCCGGGGCGGCGGTGGCGCCGGTGCGGCGGCTGACCAACGCGGCCGAGCACGTCGCCGCCACGCAGGACCTCGGGCAGCGGATCGAGGACGCCGGGCGGGACGAGCTCGGCCGGCTGGCGACGTCGTTCAACGGGATGCTCGACGCGCTCGACGGGACGATGCGCAAGCTCGACGAGTCGGCTCGGGCGCAGCGCCAGCTCGTGGCCGACGCGTCGCACGAGCTCCGCACGCCGGTGACCAGCCTGCGCACGAACATCGAGATCCTCCAGCAGGCGGACGCGCTGCCCGAGGCCGAGCGGACCAAGCTCGTGGCCGACGTGGTCGAGCAGCTCGAGGAGCTGAGCGCCCTGGTCGGCGACCTGATCGAGCTCGCCCGGGACGACGAGCGCCAGCAGGCGCCGGAGGAGATCCGCCTGGACATGCTGGTCTCCGAGGCGGTGACCCGGGCGATCCGCCACGCCCCGGACGCCCGCTTCGACGTCGAGCTCGAGGAGACGGTGGTCAGCGGGGTGCCGGCCCGGCTGGACCGGGCGGTCAACAACGTGCTCGACAACGCCGTGAAGTTCGCCGGGACCGAGCGGCCGATCGAGGTCCGCCTGGCCGGTGGGGAGCTGACCGTCCGCGACCACGGCCCGGGCATCGAGGCCGGCGACCTCCCCCACGTGTTCGACCGCTTCTACCGGGGCGCGAGCGCCCGGGCGCTACCCGGGAGCGGGCTCGGCCTGGCCATCGTCCGCCAGGTGGTCGACCTCCACCGGGGGCAGGTGGCGATCGAGGCCGCGGCGGGCGGGGGAACCGTGGCCCGGCTGCGGCTGCCGACGCTCTGAGGCGGCGCCGCTGGCGGCGCCGCCTACCTCGCCGCGGGTGTCCCGGCTACCTGGGCAGGGGGTGAAGGACAACGAGATGACGTGAGTCGCGTGCTGTGCTCGGTGATGCCGATGGCCTCGCTGCTGCCGACGATGGTGCTCCCGCTGACGGTGGCCGAGAAGGGGACGGGGCTCTTCTGCGGTTGCCGACGACCGTGCCCCGGCCAAGCGGAGCCGCGGGTGTGAGGTCGGACACGGTGGCTCGCACTTAGTGGACACGGGCCCGGGCTACGGACGACGGCCCGCAGCCGAGGAGGCCGGCGACGACGGCCACGGCGGCCCGTCCGAAGCGAGCGGTCATGTCCCGCCGCCGCCGCAGCCGCCGACCCGCACGCAGGCGAGCACGCCGGCCGGCGTCTGGGAGCGGCCGACATGGATGCGGGGGAGGGTGAGGGGGGCGAGCGAGGACTCGGTCGTCCCGCCGTTGGTGGTCACGGCGAGGACGAACCCGGCCCGGCGGACCTCGGCGACCACGGCCGGGTCGAAGGCGCCGTAGGGGTAGGCGAAGAAGTACACGAAGTGCCCGAGGATGCGCTGGAGGTCGCGGCGGGACCCGTCGACCTCGGCCCGCATCTGGGCGGCCGGGATCGCGTTCAGGGGGACGTGGGTCCGGGTGTGGGCCCCGACGTCCATCCCGGCGGCGTCGAGCCGGCGGACCTGGGTCTCGTTGACGAACCCCGGCTCGTGGTAGCGCCCGGTGATGATGTAGAAGGTGGCCACCAGATGGAGGCGGCGGAGCACCGGGAGGATCTGCTGGACGTCGTCGACGTAGCCGTCGTCGACGGTGATCATCACCGGCTTCGACGGGAGGCGGGCCCCGTCGAAGAGGGCGTGGAAGAGCTGGGTCTGGCTGATCGTGTGGTAGCCGCCCCGGGCGAGGGCGGTCATCTCGGCGGCGAAGACGTCGGGCTCGACCGTCTCGTCGGGGATCGACTTGGTGTACTCGGTGAGGAACTTGTGGACCCGGTGATAGGTGAGGATCGGGACGCGGACGCTCCGGGCTGGGGCGCTGGCGGGCAGGACGAGCCGCTCGACCGACCGGGGTCCGGCGGCGACCGTCGGCCCGGCGCTCGCGGGGGGCGGCTGGCGGCCGGTGGCCGCCGCCGGCGGGCCGGGCGACGAGCCGCAGCCGGCGAGCGCGAGCCCGGCGAGCGCGAGCCCGGCGAGCGCGACCAGGCTCGCGGCGGCCGTGCGGCCGCTCACCCGCCGGTCCCCGGGGGACCGACCGGGCGGACGGCGGCCTTGGGCGGATCGGCGTCGGGGTCGGCGTCGGGGTCGGCGCGCGCCCCGTCCGGGTCCGGTTCGGCCTCGCCCGGACCCGCCGGGGCCGCGTCCGGCTCCCCTGCGGCCGCATTGGGATGTGTGGCGACCGCGTTCGAGTCTGTGCCGGCCCCGTGCCGTTGCCCGCGGGCCGCATCCGAACCAGCGCCGGTCTCCTCCCCGGGCCCGAGGCCCGCTTCCGGTACCGGCCCGACCGGAGCCGCACCCGCGCTGGCCGGCGGGTCCGCTGGGACCGCCTCCAAGCCGACGCCCGCCGCACCCGACTCCGCGCCGTCCTTCACCTCGTCCGCTTCATCCAGATCGTCGTCGTCGTCCTCGTCCTCGTCCTCGTCCTCGAAGAGCGGCTCGGCCGGGCCGCCCCGGCTCTTGAACAGGGCGGCGCCCCCGGCGACGAGGAGGACCAGCGCGAGGGGGGCACCGAAGGTCAGGAGCGCCGAGGTGCCCCCGCTCGACCCGGCCGCCGCGCCGATCGCCGGCAGGCTGATCGGATGTCCGGCGTGGGCGGCCAGCGCCCCGACCGCCGGGATCGCGGCCCGGGCGAGCCGATCGGAGCCGGTCCCGGCCGGGATCGTCCGCCCGGCGAGGACGCTCGCCGGGCCGGTCCCGCTCACGCCGAAGCCCTGGGGCATGACCACGAGCAGGAGCGCCTGCTTGTTGAAGGAGATCTCCCGGTCGAGGAAGTCGGCGTACCGCTGAGGCTGGCCGAACAGGTCGGGCACCGCCCCGAGGTCGGTCGGCGCCGAGATGATCGCCACCTTCAGCGGGTAGCCGGCCGCCTTGGCCCGGGCGACCGTCGTCTGGAGGGCGGCGGCGACGTTCGGCGAGACCTTGAACTGGAACGGCAAGAAGGTGTCCTGGATGAGCAGGTAGTCGCTCGCCGGATCGCCGTCGGCCCGGGCGACGGACGGGGCGAGCACGAGGGCCAGCGCCGCCAGCGCGGCCGCGAGGCGGGTCGGTCGGATCGGCCTCATAGACCCGGCCAGCCTACCGAGGACCGGCGCCCGCGGCCCCGCCTACAGTCCCGGGGGGAAGCGGTAGGCGGCATGCGGCGGGACCGAGCCGGCGATCTCGAGGACGATCTCCCGGTGGGGCGCCAGGACGATCGCCGATGGGTCCCCGGCGACCGCCCGGCCGTCGACGTAGGCGCGGACGGCGCCGCCCCCGAAGCCGGCGAGGCGGGTCGCCGAGAGCGGCTGGCCCCAGACGGCGAAGAGGTCGGCCAGGCGCGGCCGCCGGCCCCCGGCGGCGACCTCGACCACCCCGGTCGGGTCGCGGGTGATCACCGGGTAGAAGCACCGGCCCCCGCCGATCCGCGCCCCGTCGACCCGGGCGCCGGCGACCCCGATCCCGGCCGCTACGGCGACCACGTGGCGGTGGGCGAAGAGCTCGACGTGGACGCCCCGCCGGGGCCCGACCGTCCGGTGGCAGGCGAGCCCGGTGGCCGGCGGGACGGCCGGGGCCGGCGGCCGGTAGCCCGGGCCCGGCCCGACGGTCAGCGGGACGTAGCTCGGGTCCCGGCCCCCGGCCGCCCGGTCGTGCCCCCCGGCCGCGCCGGCCTGGCTCGCGGTCGCCCCGTCGTGCCTCGCGGCTGCGGCGGCCTGGCTCGCGGCCGCGCCGTCCCGCCCCCCGGCCGCGCCGTCGTGCCCCCCGGCCGCGCCCCCGCATCCGCCGGCGGCGCCGGCGCCGACGGCCAGGCCGAGCGCGGCGGCGAGGACGGCGGCGGCCCGCCGGCCGGCTACGGGTCGACCCTGACCGAGCCCGCGCGGCTCGTCGTCGACGCGTACGGGTACCCGGCGACGCCCCCGGCCGGGATGGCCACCCGGAAGGTGTAGACGATCGGGATCGTCGTGCGCCGGAACGTGTAGTGGTAGGCGTACCGCCCGTCCCGGGCCCGGGCCCGGGTCTTGTCGAACGTCCGCCACCGGCGCCCGTCCCGGTACTGGATCTCGAGCGGCAGCCCCGACTTCGGGACGTAGCCGCCGAACACGGCTCCGGTGAAGGTGATCGTCTGCCCGTTCCGAACCCGGACCGGCCGGATCGACAGCCCGATCGCCGGGGTCACCTCGACCGCGGCCACCGCGCTCGCCGCCGGGGCGCTCGCGTCAGTCGTCGCCCGGTAGGTCAACGTCAGCTCTCGCGACGGCCCCGGGGGCAGGTCCATCGCGAAGCTCCCGTCCGCCCCGCTGCGCAGGACCACGGTGGTCGGCGGCCCGGGCTCGCCCCGCCGGGCGACCGACGCGTCGATGGCCGCCCCGGCCACCGGGTGGCCGCCGCAGGCCAGCGCCCCCCGGAGGGTCGCCCCGGCGCCGAGGCGGACGTGGGCGACCGCGCTCGAACCGAACCCGGCCGTGAGGCGGGGCCCCGCGCACCCCCCGCCGCTCCCGTTCGCCGCGTGCCCGGCGCCGCCCCCGGCCGGGGTCCCCTTCCCGGCCCCGGTCAGCCCCCCGCTCTGGGCGGTGACCGACCCGCCGGCCGCCACGTTGCCGTTCTGGTCGGCCACCGGCCCGGCCAGGGCCGACCGGACCGGCGTCGACCCGGCCGGGTCGTAGGCGGTCACGTCGACCGCGAGCATCCGGTAGTCGTCGGCGGCCACCGGAACGTAGACGTCGCCGTTCGCCCCGGGGATCGCCTGGCAGCTCGACGGGCTCGGGTCGCAGCGCAACCACTGGTAGTCGTAGCCCCGGGCGACCGGATTCCACGTGCCCGGGTCGGCCACCAGCCGCTGGCCGTGGGCCATGACCCCGGTCACCCGCGGCACCCCGCCCTGCGGGGCGTTCCGGGTCACGATCGTCCCGCTCCACACCGGGCTCGCGTTCCCGGCCGCGTCGTCGACCCACGCGCTGACCGGGTGGCTGCCGTCGGCCAGCGCGCTCGTGTCGAGCGCGAGGTCGGCATGGGTCGCCGACAGGCATGGCCGCTGGTAGCCGAAGTCCCGCGTCCCGTCGCTGGTCAGCCCGAGCGACTGGCACTGGCCGCCGTTGTCGTCGACCACCCGGCTGATCGCCGGCTTCCCGTCCACGTTGAGCACGGCCGAGTAGACGCCGCTCCCGTCGTCGGTCGCCGCGAATCGGAGGTCGGCCGTCCCGGTCAGCGTCCCCCCGCCGACCAGCGGGCCGCCGACGTCCGACGCCGCCGGGGCGACGTCGTCCTCGAGCGTCAGGTCGGCGGCGTAGAGGTCGGCCTCGGCCGCGTAGCCCGGCGACGGCGGGCACTCCTGTCCGTCCGCCCCGATGCAGAACGCCTCCATCAGGAGCAGCGACGGGCCCGGGCCGGCCGGCCCGGCGGTCACCCGGTTGCCCGGGTCGAAGCCGGTGGCGAGGTTCCCCAGGCCGGTGCACCCGAGGTTCGCCGCGCACCCGTCGATCGGCGCGGCCGACCCACCCGTGAGGTCGACCGTCGCCAGCACCGTCGCGTAGGTGGCGTTCGGCCCGACCCCGCCCGGGACCGCCTCGTGGCGGTAGAGCGCCGCCCCGACCAGGGCGAGGTTCGGCGCCGTGGCGAACCCCCAGACCGCGTGGCTCGTGTTCGTCGGGTGGGGGGACGACCCGTCGAGGGCCGCGACCAGGCCGTCGGCCGTCGTCCCGCACTCGTCGAGGACCTCGGCCGACGGGTCGCTCGCCGTCCCGGCCCACCCGTCGATCGGGGCGACGAGGCCGTTCGGCCGGTGGCACGAGTACACGTGGTAGCGCGCGGCGCTCGCCGCCGCCGGGACGAGGGCGAAGAGGCCGCCGACCAGCAGACCGACCGCCGAAACACGCCACCGCCCCATCCCGGAGTTCCTCCATCGCTCGCATGCCGCTGACCGCCGGCGCGACGACCGCCGCGCCGGCCCACCGCCTCCTCCGACCGAGACAGACCAGCGGGACGGCGTGTCCACTGGGAAGCCGGCGGCGACTCGATCTTACCCTCGACCGGCTCACACTTGAGCGCCAGATGAGCAACTCCGTGTCCCGTCCTCTCGTTCGATAGACGATGCGGCTCGCCTCGCTCCTCCTGGTCGTCCTCCTCAGCCCGGCCGGCGCCTCAGGCAGCGCCCGGGCGGCGCTCGAGATCGTCGTAGCCGGGCCGGCTGGGGACACCTAGGCGCCGCCCCTACCCGACGTAGCCGGCGGCCACCCGCTCGACCGACCCGGCGTAGGACCCCCCGAAGAGGACCGCGTGGACGAGCAGCGGGAAGAGCTGCCACAGGCCGACCCGGTCCTCCCACCCGCCGGCCAGGGGCGCCGCCTCGGCGTAGGCGTCGAGCGTCCCGGCCGGCGCCCCGCCGAACAGGGCGAGCATCGCCAGGTCGACCTCCCGGTGCCCGCCGTGGGCCACCGGGTCGATCAGCCAGGGCCGGCCGTCGCGCCCGGCGAGGACGTTCCCGCCCCAGAGGTCGCCGTGCACCCGGGCCGGCGGCTCGGCCGGCCCGGCCAGTTCGCCGATCCTCTCGCACACCCGCTCCACCGCCCGCCTCCCCCCCGCCGAGAGGCCGGCCGCGCCGATCAGCGGCGCCAGGCGCCGCTCGGCGTAGAACTCCGGCCAGGTCGGGAGCGGGTCGTTGGGGACGACGAGCCGTCCGATCCGCAGGTCCCCGGACCCGCCGAACCGGTCGGCCCCGGCCGCGTGCACCGCCGCCAGCCCCCGGCCGAGCTCGGCCGCCCCGGCTCGGTCCAGGCGCCCGGCGTCCACCCAAGCCAGCTCCAGGAAATCCTCACCGACCGCGAGCACGTCCGGAACCCGCAGCCCCCCGGCGTCCCCCAGCCAGCGCAGTCCGGCCGCCTCGGCCGCGTACTCGCCGGCCCCGGCGCCGGCCCGGGTCTTGACGAACGACCGCCGCCCGTCGGCCCAAACCACCTGCCAGGCCTCGTTGATGTCGCCGCCCGCCACCCGCCGGACCGACGCCGCCTCGCCCCGGGCGAGCGCCTCAGGCGGCAGGGGCACGCAGCGCGTCGAGGAGGCCGCGGCAGGCCGCCTCGATCAGGTCGAACGACTCGGAGAAGCCCCGCGCCCCACCCGCGTACGGGTCGGGCACGTCGAGGTCGACCGCCGCCGCGCTCGCCGGGTCGAACTCCCGCAGGAGGCGGACCTTGGCCCGGCCCGCCTCCCCCGGGGCCATCCCGAGGAGCTCGGACCGGTTGTAGCGGTCCATGGCCACGATCAGGTCGAAGTCCTCGAAGTCGCGCGGGCGGACCTGGCGGCCCTTCCCGGCCAGCGTGTAGCCCCGCGCCGCCGCCGCGGCCGCCGCCCGCCGGTCGGGTGGGCGCCCGACGTGCCAGGGGCCGATCCCGGCGCTGTCGACCGCGATCTCCCCGGCCAGGCCCGCCTCCTCGACCAGCTTGCCCATGACCGCCTCGGCCGACGGCGACCGGCAGATGTTGCCTAGGCAGACGAAGAGGACGCGCACTTACTTACCGAGCTCGAGCACCGCGAGGAACGCCTCCTGGGGCACCTCGACCCGGCCGATCTGCTTCATCCGCTTCTTGCCCTCCTTCTGCTTCTCGAGCAGCTTCCGCTTGCGGCTGATGTCGCCGCCGTAGCACTTGGCGATGACGTCCTTGCGGTAGGCCTTGACCGTCTCCCGGGCGATCACGTGAGCCCCGATCGCCGCCTGGATCGGGACGTCGTACTGCTGGCGGGGGATCTTCTTGCGCAGACGCTCGGTCAGCATCCGCCCGAGGTCGTAGGCCTTGTCCTTGTGGGTGATCATCGACAGGGCGTCGACCTGGTCGCCGGCGAGCAGCACGTCGAGCTTGACCAGGTTCGCCGGCTTCATCCCCGTCAGCTCGTAGTCGAGCGACGCGTAGCCCCGGGTTCGGGACTTGAGCTGGTCGAAGAAGTCGATCACGATCTCGGCGAGCGGGAGCTCGTAGGTCAGCTGGACCCGCTCGGGCGAGAGGAAGTGCATCGCCTCGTGGGTCCCCCGCCGCTCGATGCACAGCTCCATGACCACGCCGATGTACTCCTTCGGGGTGATGATCGTCGCCCGGATCATCGGCTCCCGGATCTCCTCGATCCGCATCGGGTCGGGCATGTCCGACGGGTTGTGGACCTCGAGCTCCTCCCCGTTGGTCAGGGTCACCTCGAAGCCGACCGACGGCATCGTGGCCAGGAGCTCGAGGTCGTACTCCCGCTCCAACCGCTCGCGGACGATGTCCATGTGAAGCAGGCCGAGGAAGCCGGCCCGGAAACCGAAGCCGAGGGCGTCCGAGGTCTCGGGCTCCCAGTAGAGGGCCGCGTCGTTGAGGGTCAGCTTCTCCAGGGCGTCCCGGAGCTCGGGGAAGCGCTCCGAGTCGATCGGGAACAACCCGCAGAAGACCATCGGCTTGACCTCCCGGTAGCCGGGCAGCGCCTCGGTCGCCGGGTCGGCGCGCGTGGTCAGGGTGTCGCCGACCCGCAGCTGGGTGACGTCCTTGATCCCGGTGATCACGTAGCCGACCTCCCCGGCCGAGAGCGTGTCGACCGAGACCATCTGCGGGCTGAAGAAGCCGATGTCGTCGATCTCGGCCTGCGTCCCGGCGGCCATCGCCCGGATCGCCGCCCCCTTGCGGAAGACGCCGTCGACCACCCGGACGTAGGCGATCACCCCCCGGTACTGGTCGAACTCGCTGTCGAAGATCAGCGCCCGGGCCGGCGCTTCCGGGTCGCCCGCGGGCGGCGGCACCCGCTCGACGATCCGCTCGAGGATGTCCTCCACCCCGGACCCGGTCTTGCCCGAGATGCGCAGGATCTCCTCGGCCGGGTCGCCCAGCAGGTCGACGATCTCCTCGGCCACCCGCTCCGGCTCGGCCCCGGGCAGGTCGATCTTGTTCAGGCAGGGGATCAGCTCGAGCCCGGCCTCGACCGCCATGTAGGTGTTGGCCAGGGTCTGGGCCTCGACCCCCTGCGACGCGTCGACCACGAGCACGGCCCCCTCGCACGCGGCCAGCGATCGGGAGACCTCGTAGGTGAAGTCGACGTGGCCGGGCGTGTCGATCAGCTGGAGCTGGTACTCCTCGCCGTTGCGGGCGGCGTACTTGACCCGGACGGCCTGGGCCTTGATGGTGATCCCCCGCTCCCGCTCGAGGTCCATCGAGTCGAGCACCTGGGCCCGCATCGCCCGCGGCGAGACCGTCTCGGTCAGCTCGAGGATCCGGTCGGCCAGCGTCGACTTCCCGTGGTCGATGTGGGCGATGATGCTGAAGTTGCGGATGTGTGCTTGGTCGGCCATTTTTTGGAGCGGTGGTTGAGGGGCGGCCAGGTGGACGTCTGGTCGCCGCGCCCGGCGCTCGGGCGAGCCAGGGGCCGGGACATACAGGGTAGGGGGCGCTCCGCGCCCCACCCCGGCCACGGGGCGAGACACGGCCGACTGGCGGGCCGGGCGGGCCGGCCGGGGGGACTAGGAGAGTGACAGATGCCGGGTCAGCGGAACGGCGACGCCGTGGGGCGGAGCGGTCTGCTGGGCGCTGCTCGTCAGGGTCAGGCGCTTGGTCGCCGTACCGTGCACGCGCAGGCGCAAGGTCCTCCGGACGCCGGCGCGGAGGCTGACCCGCGCCGTGGCGGCGTCGGTCCGGGCCCCGGCGGCCCCGCGCACGGTGATCGACGCCGTGCACGCCTGGCTACAGCTGACCGTGACGGCCAGGCCCGAGGCGGCCACCGACCGGGCCGACTGGTGCCCGGCGACGGCGATCGTCTGGGTCAGGGGCGCTCCGGTCGCCGCGGCGGGCGGCGTCGCGCCCGCCCGGCTGGTCGAGAGCCCGGCACGGGACCCCGGGTCGGGTGCCGAGGTCGGCGTTGCGGACGGCGTCGGGGCAACCGGAGCCGGGGCCGACGCTCGAGGGGGGTTCGCCGCGGGTGGTGGGGTTCCGGGGACGCTCGCCGCCGGGAGGACCGGCGCGGTCGCCGCCGACGTGGCCGGCTCCGAGGGTCCGCCGGCGTTGGTCGCGGTGAGCGCCACCCGCAGGGCGTGTCCGACGTCCTCGGCGACCGGCGTGTACGCGCTGGCCGTCGCCCCGGCGATCGGGGCGCAGCCGGCGCCGGCCGCGTCGCACGAGAGCCACTGGTAGCCGTAGGTCAGCGGAGCGTCGGCGGCCACCGACCACGTCCCGGGGTTCGCCTGGAGGGTGGCCTCGACGGCGGCGATGCCCGACAGCGCCGGCGGCGAGAGGTTCCACGCGGCGATCGCCGCCGGCGTCCGCGCCCGCCACTGGAAGCTCCCCCGCAGGGCCGGCACCCCGTGCTCGCAGTGCTGGACGAAGGTGACGCCGGCGTCGAGCAGGTTGCCGGCCGGGTCGAAGTTGACGTCGGTCACCGTGAACTGGCCGGACAGCTCGTTGCATCCGCGTCCGTTCCCGTAGACCTCGAGCCCGGTCCCGCCGTTGCTGAACGGGGCCCGCGACGCCTGGGTGTAGGTGGAGCCGGGGACGAGGATGTCGTTCTTGCCGGGTATGAAGTTGGCCGTCATGTAAGTGCCGTCGTAGCCGCTGACCGAGAAGCTCACCGACTCGCGCGTCCCGTAGGCGAGGATGTTCGCGCTCGTCTCGTCGTAGGAGCTCGGGACCCCACCGCCGATCCAGTCGCCCGGATCGCTCTGGAGGTCCATCCGCGTCGTGCCGCCGTAGGCGAAGCCGGCGAGCGGGACGTCGACCTCGCTCGAGTCCGCCATCGTCACGGCCAGGTACGCGCTCGCGCTCGTCCCCGGGCTGGTCGGGGTGTACCGGGCGAACACGTCGCACCCGGTCGTCGCGGCCACCGCCTCGCCGGTGCACTGGTCGAGGCGGATCGAGTAGTCCGCCGCCCCCGGGCCGGCGAGCGCCACCGCGGCGATCTTCCGGTCGGTCGGGCCGGCGAAGATCCGGATCGGGACGACCCGCGCCGGGCGCCCGAGGTCGATGCCGGGCCAGACCACGCCCGCCGGCTCGGCGTACGGGCTGGCTCCGGCGGGCGGCTCGTTGACCCGGACCTCGCCGAACACGGCCGGCCCGCCCTGGCTCTCGCAATGCGCCTCGTAGAACAGCCAGAGCCGGTCGACGGCGCCCGTCGCGTCGAGGTGGACGTCACGGACGGTGAACCGCCCGTACTCCTGGTTGCAGCCGCCGCCGTTGCCCGAGACGTCGATCCCGGCCTGACCGGCCGTCTCGAACGGGTAGCGCGTCGCGCTCGCGTACTCGCCGGGCTGGAGGGTCTGCCCGGCCGGCGCGGCGAAGCTCAAGGTGAAGTTCGATCCGTTGCCGCTGACCGTGACGACCGCGACGCTCGGCCCGTTGGGATAGCCGGCGTTCAGCGAGATCGACCCGGTGTCGGAGTCGAACCGGTAGGCGTGGCCGCCGGTCACGTAGCTGCCCGTCTCCCCGACGACGGTCACCGTCCCGGCCGCCGGCCCGGCGAGCGCCGCCGGCGCCCCCACCCCGAGCCCGACGAGCGCCCCGAGCAGCACCCCGATCCGGGTGGGCGCCGCGAACCTCGTGCGGGAGGGCAGAATGCGCATCCCGTTCGCATCGGCGGATTCGGCGAGGACCTTGAGGGTCGCCGGGGGCGGTCGAGGCCTCCTCGCCGGGCGCGGCGGATCCGGCTCGCTGGTCGACGGGCTCCTCGCCGAACGACGGGCGGCGGCCGCCGCCGAGGACGGCCGGGCCGGCCCCGGGCCTCAGCGGCGCCAGGCGAACAGGTGCACGAAGGCGATCAGCGGGGCCCCGGCCAGCGCGAGCAGCGCCACGATGCTCCGCCACCGCTCCTGGCCGATCGCGTCCCCGAGCGGGCCCACCGAGGCGACGGCCAGCGGCACCGCCGCGATCGCCGTGGCGAGGAGCGCCGCCTTGCCGGCCCAGGCCTTGCTCATCACGCTCTCGTACGACCCGCGGGCGACCGCCGGGACGGCGGCCAGCGGAATGCCGGCGAACGGAGCCAGGACGAGGCCGAGAACCCAGGCGGGCGGGGCCTTGGCCCCCGGCGCGGCGATCGCCTGCGTCAGGCTGAGCCCGGCGAGCAGGCCGATCAGGATCGCGCCGGCGCCGGTGAGCAGGAGGAGGACGGCGAGGACGCCTTCCGCCAGCCGCCGCGGCGCGGCGCTCGCCCGAGCGGCGCGCAAGCCGGGCACGAGGACGACGCCGGCCACCACGAGGAGCGCGATCGCCGCGACGAGGACCGAGGCCAGCCAGCGCCCGTCGAGCGGCAGCGCCATGGCGCTGGTCTGCGTCTGCACGACGCGGGCGCCGAGGAACAGGGCGGCCGACCAGAACCCGAGGAGCACCGCGGCCCGGTAGCCCCACCACCGGGCGACCGACCCGACGGCGCTCAGCAGGAAGGCCCGCACCGGACTCAGCAAGCGGGCCACCGGCAGCGGGGTCGAGCGCAGGACCGCCAGGGCGGCCAGGCTGGCGCGGGCGCCGGTCCGCACCGCGAGCCGGCTGACCACCTCGTCGTCGGCGAGCAGGCGCTTGGCCAGCGACGGCTCGGCTCGGAGCGACTCGAGCGCGGCGTCGAGGTCGGCGCCGAGATCGAGCGCGGGAGTCCCGGCTCCGAGGGCGACATCGCCCTTCGACTCTCGCTCCAGATAGAGCAGCTCGTGGGCGAGGATCTCGAGCTGGACGGCCCGGGTGCAGAGGATCCGGGTCAGGCGGCCGGGGTGCTCGGTGCGCGTGAGGTCGTGCTCCAGGGCGGCGGCCAGGCTCTCTCGCGGGTAGTCGCCCGGCGCTCCGGCGAGCGCCTCGTCCACGAGCTTGTGCTGGGCCGCGGTGGCGTCGTCGGGGAGCAGGGCGTCGGCCAGGAGCTCCCAGGGCCGGCCCCCGGCGAGGGGTCGCCGGCCATCCGGGCCGGCTGCCTCTGGCGGGTCCCCGGCGTCTTTGCGCAGCTGCTGCGCGCGACGGGGCGAGACCAGCATGTCGACGATCCGGGCCGCGGCGTCGAGGCGCCCCCACATGAAGTCGTTGGCTCGCCAGGAGCGTCGATAGAACCCGGCGAAGTGGCCGAGTTGGATTCCGAGCACCTTGTCGGTCGGCGTGGACCAGCCCTTCTGGCTCCACGGCGCGGCGGTGAAGAGCAAGCCCGGCGCGTTGGGGGTCAGCGCGGCGAAGCGGAGCTCTTGGGCGCTTTCGATGTCCTCCCCGGCGGAGAGCGCCCGCCGCACCACCTCGACGGCCAGCGCCCGCCGCAGGAACCAGGGGACGGGGGTCTCCACGTCGGGCCCGAACAGGGCCTCGGCGTCGTCGCCCAGCCGGTCCGCGACGGCCACGACCGCGGCGACCGCCGCCTCGATCGCGGGCATCGGGTCGATCGTCGCCCAGGAGTTGATCGCCGCGCTCATCGCATCCTGGCTCGGTTCGCGCTTCCACAGCAACGCCCCGCGCTGCCCCTCCAGCACGAGCAGCTGCTCGTCGACCTGGGCCCGCGCCGCGAACAGGTCCAGGCGCGCGTCGATCTCGGCGTCCCGCGCCGCGCGCCGGATGGCGTCGAGGAGCAGGTAGAGGGCCCGCTGGGCCGGACGCAGGCCCCACTGCCAGCGCTCATCCACTCCGCGCGCCGCCAGGGTCGCCGGGATCCACGGGGGCAGCCGGTCGCCCCACGCGTCGAAGGTGGCCCGGGCCTTGGCGGGCTGCCCGAGGATCTCCTCGAGCGAGAGGAGCAGCCGGCTGCGTTGGTAGGCCGGGAGCAGGACCGTCGCGGTCGCCTCGAGCGTCTTCAGCTCGAGATCCAGGAGCGCTATCGCCGGGGCGGCGTCCTGGAGCAGGCCCCGGCGGGTGGCGAGCTCGATCGCGTGGAGCTGGTCCACGAACGGCGCCTCGCGCGGAAGGTTGACGAGGTGGCCGGCAATGGTGGCGACCGTCGGCTCACCCGGGAGTGGATCGGCGGGGATCACCGGGTCGGCGTTCAGGTAGCAGACGAATCGCCGGACCTGCCGATCGGCCGCCCGGGTCGGGATCAGCTCGAGCGCGGCCGCGATCGGGGCGTTGTCGAGCAACCCGCCGTCGAGGACCCAGCGGGGCCGGTCGAAGCTCGCGAGCCTGGCCGGAGCCCCGGTCACCTGGAAGGGCTCGAAGGCCAGGGGGAACGATGCCGAGGCGCGCGCCGAGGCGGCCAGGCGCTCCGGCTCGAAGTGCTCGGCCTTGCGGAAGCGGAACATCGCCCGGTACTCGCGGGCCTCCAGGTCCTGATGCCAGTGGTCGCGAAACCTGACCGGCGTCCCGGTCAGGTCGGTCGTGGTGATGTCGAGGTCGACGTCGAGCGGCGCCGGCCGCTGGCCCGGCGGCGGGGTCGTCCGCGGATCGGGCGTCGGGCCGACCAACTCGTCGAAGGCCTGGCGGAGGTCCGCGGTGAAGAGCTTTCCCTGGAGGAGCGACTGCGGGCTCGGGTTCGACCCCGACTGCATGAGCCGGTCGAAGTCGCCCAGGTTGAGCCATTTCTCGCGGATGAAGTCCGGGTGCAGGCGGCGTCCCTTCGCGATCGCCGCGCCGAGCAGGGCTCCGTTGATGCCGCCGGCGCTCGCCCCGCTCATCACGTCGACCACGAACAGCCGCCCGAAGGCCCGGCACAGGGCCGCGTAGACCGCCCGCTCGGGCACCCCGTCGGCGACGGCCTCGGTCCCGAGATGGGCCCGCCGGGCGCAGTCGAGCTCGACCCCGCACCCGCCCATCCACACCGCCAGGCTGACCCCGCCGTTGAGGGCCAGCGCGACCCGGACCTCCTCAGCCCGAGGATCCGTGGCCAGCGGCTCCTCCGGCGGGCGCCCCGCCGTGCGCCCGAACAGCCGGCGGGTCCACGCCGAGCGCTGGGCGAGCGCGCCGGCACTCATGACTTCGAACCCGGTTGCCAGCCCTCGCGGGTGAGGCTGACGTAGTGGTCGGGCGACCCCGCCGGATTGCGGTTCACGACCTGGGCGAGGCTCTTGGTCGTGTCGATCATGTTCATTCCGGCGGCCGAGAAGGTGGTCTCGTTGTAGACCTCCCGGGCGAGCAGCGGATTGGTCATCAGCTGCGAGAAGGCATGGAGCCCGACGAGGATTCCCATCAGCTCGGGCACGACCGCGTCGGGGAGGAGGTCCTCGGCGAACATCCCGACGAAGAACTCGAGTTTCTCCACGCTCCCGTACGCGTCCTCCAGCCCGCTGCGGATCTCCGGGTCCGAGGAGACCTGATCGAAATTGGCCTTCCGCGGGAGCTTGACCAACCACCGGTAGTCGTTGTAGGAGGCGAGGTTGACCCGCCGGGACTGCACGATGCTCGGCAAGGTCGTCCGGGCGTGGAACCACGCGTCGGTGTTCCGGAGGCCGATCCGCCCGGCTCGCTGCTTCGAGGCCGTCTCGAAGGCGCGACCGAGGCCGTGCCGCGTCAGAAGGTCATTCCGATACAGGGTGTCCGCAAGCGGCAGATGGTGATCGCCCGGGACGTCCAGGGTCGACGGGAGGAGGCTGTGCCACCGGTAGAGGAGGTTGAACTCGACGGCCGTCCAGTTCGGCCGGAACCACCGGGCCCGTTCGAAGCTCCCGGGCCGGAACCTGAGCTTGAACCGGTAGGGAGCGATGTGGTTTATGTACTCCTCGATCACGAGCTTGATCAGCACCACCGTGAGGACGTTGCGCGCGGTGCAGAACAACCGCTCGTCGTCCCAGCGGGGATTCTCGTCGTGGAGCGCCCCGGCGATCTGGTTGTGCTCGCGCAGGAAGAGCACGTTGAGCATCGCGTAGCCGATCTGCGTGTTGGCGACGTCGCTCCCCATCGCGAAGAGGCCGACCTTCTGATCGAGCGGGAGGGACTTGAAGCCGATCACCGGCGGCAGCGGCTCGAACTCCCGGAGCACGTCTCCACGCCGGTCGCAGAGCCTGGGCGGAAACTCCTCGCCGCCAATCGGGTGCGACTTCAGCCGTCCCCCTTCCATCGCGCGCAGGGCGGCCGTCACCGCCGGAGACCGCCCGTACAACTGACTGAGGTCGACCTGGTTGCTCGAGTCCTGGCGAGTGATGTCACGGTACTGCTGGGGCGGGCGGGCGGGCTGGCTGCGCAGGAAGCCGTCGGTGAACCATTGCGCGACGTAGGCGAACAGCACTGTCGATTTCGGGCACTCGACCATCTTGCCGCCTCGCAGGAACAGGTCGGCGGCCTCCTTGACCGACGGCTCCGCTCGCCGCGCGGCCGGCGCAAGCTGGCGCCCGCTGTAGCTCTGATCGGTGAGGGAGTCCCACGAGGTGTAGTCGGACATCGTGCTCAGCTGATATGGCCGCGGGGGCGCCTTGTTGACGACGAGGGTGATGAGCCCCCAGTTGACGAAGTGCTCCGCCGGCTTGATGGCCTGGACCCCGCGCCAGCCGAGACCGAAATGGGAAAGGGCCCACGGCTGGAACCAGGCACTCAGGATCCGCAGCCTCTGCTGGCCGGGGAATGCTTCCGTGGGATGCGGCTCGGTCATCGGTCTCTCCGGTTCGTGATTCGACGCGGTCGGGACGTCTGTGGCATAGAGGCGCCGACCGGGGCGGTGATACACGGACTCAGAGCGGCGACCCCCGGCGTCCGGCCACGAGCCCCCGGGCGCGCGAGCACAGCCCGTCGAGCCCGCGCGGGGCGGCGATCCGCTCGGCGAGGGCTCCGAGTCCCGCCGCCCGCTCCCGGTCGCCGGGGCGGTCGCGGCGCAGCAGCATCGCCCCGTACGCGCACTGCGTCTCGGCGGTCATCAGCACGGCGCCCATGCGGGCGTTGCCGGCGAGCGCCGCCTCGAAGTGCCGCTCGGCGAGGTCGAAGCGGTCCATGGCGCCGGCGAGCAGTCCGAGATAGCGCGCCACCGATCCCCAGCACGTCGTGAAGATGATCTGCACGAACCGGTCGGCGAACGGCTCGAGCAGCGCGTAGAGGACCGGCGCCCGGTCGATGTCCCCCACGGCGACGCACATCTCGGCGAGCAGGGCCGTCGTCCCCGACCAGTACCAATCCCGGGGGATCGCGGCGAAGTCGCCTCCGGCGAGCCGCTCGTAGCGCGCCTCCCCCCGCTCGACGGCCCCGGTCTCGACCTCCGCGACGACGAGCGCCGCGCTCCAGGCGAGCGAGGCCGACCCACCGGCGGCGAGCGCCCGGATCGCCGGAAGGAGCTCGCCGAGCCGGCCCTGGTGGCGCCGGAGGGTGAAGAGCATCGAAGCCAGCGGGTTCCGCGGGTGGGTGACCTGCGCTCGACCGGCCACGTCGGACGACCGGCCGGCGAGCCGCTCGGCCTCCTCGACGTCGCCGGCGAGGTGGGCGAAGGTTCCCTGCCAGCCGAGCGCCAGGTGCTCCAGCAGCGGCTGGCGGAGCTCGCGGGCCAGGGCGGCGAGCGCGGCGTGGTCGCGGTGCGCCTCGGTGAGGTCGCCGAGCTCGCAGAGGTCGAACAGCCGCCAGTGATGGGCCTCGGCGACCAGCGCGGGCCGTCCCTCGGCGAGCGCCAGGATCTCGTCGATCAGGCGCAGGCGCTCGTCGAGGTGCTCGATGTGGAGGAGGGCGACGTGGCGTCCCATGAGCGCCGTGATCAGCGTGTTGACGCCGCCGATACGGCGGGCCATGGCCAGCGCCTCGAGGCTGAGCGCGGCCCCCTCGGCGGGAGCGGTGAAGTGCAGGTTCTCGGCCATCCGCGCCATCACGCGGACGCGGGGCGTGCTGTCCTCGGCGCTCAGCACGTCGAGGGCTCGGGCCAGCAGCTCGTGATGGCGCCGGTCGACCCCCCCGGCCTCCCAGTAGCGCTCGCCCAGGCCGAGCGCGGCGTAGGCCAGCTGCCGGGCGGCTCCGCGCCGGCCGGCGCTGTCGGCCGCCTCGAAGTACGTCTCGCGGGCCGCGGCGTCCCCCGCCTGCCACTGGACGCGCCCGAGCGCGAGGAGGATGTCGCAGCGAGCCGCCTCGTCGCCCGCGGTGTCGAGGGCGAACGCCTCGAGGGCGCGACGGTAGTGAGCGGCCGCCTCCTCGTAGGCGAGCGAGCGAGCGGCCTCGTCGCCGGCCTGGACGGCGTAGCCCACCGCCCGGGCGGCGCCGCCGAGCTCACGGGCCAGGAAGAAGTGGTGGGCGAGCTCGCCGGGACCGGCGCCGCCGCCCCGGGCGGCCGCCTGCTCGAGCGCCTCGCCGACCCGCAGGTGCAACCGGACCCGGCGGCTCCGCGACAAACGGCCGTAGATCGCGTTGCGGACGAGCGCGTGGGAGAACATGAAGCGGTCGACCAGGCCGGCGACCTCCCCGACCAGGCCGGCCGTCATCGCCTCCTCCATCGCCTCGAGGATCCGCTCGGCGGGGAGGTCGAGCAACGCGGCGGCGATCTTGATGTCGATCTCCCGGCCGATCACGGCCGCCGCCGAGAGCACCTCGCGGGTCGGGCTCGACACCCGTCCGAGGCGACGGAGGATGACGTCGGCCACGCTGTCGGGCACCCCGATCGAGGTCAGCGCCTGCTCGGAGGCCGCCTCGCCCGACTCGACGGCCCGGGCTTCCAGGAGGGAGCGGAGGGCCTCCTCGATGAAGAACGGGTTGCCTTCGGTCTGGGTGCGCAGGCCGCGGACGAACCCGGGGCTGGCCTGGGCATCGAGGCGCGCGGCGACGAGGGCGTCGGTCTCCTGCTCGTCGAGCCCTTCGAGGGCGTGGCGCTCGACGCGCCGCTCCCAGCGGAGGTCGGCGACGAGCTCGACCAGCGGATGCCCGGCGTCGACGTCGACGTCGCGGAACACGCCGAGGACCATCAGGCGCGCCGGGTCGGTGAGCCGCATCATGTGCCGCAGGAGGAGGAGCGTCGGCTTGTCGGCCCAGTGGAGGTCGTCGAGGATGAGCAGCAGCGGCCGGACCCGGCTCGCCCGGCCGACGAGCCGGGTCACCGCCTCGAAGAGGAGGAACCGCTCGCTCTCCGGGTCCGGGGCGAACGACTCCCCGCCGGCGACGGACTCCGGCCGGGTTTCGGGCAGGAGCCGCGCCAGCTGCCCGAGGTCCGGGCCGCAGGCCGGGTCGGCTTGCCAGTCGCCGAACTGGAGGTAGTGGCGGAGGGCCTGGACGAGGGGCTGGTAGGCGAGCAGCGGCTCCTCGTCGCAGCGACCGTAGAGGACGGTCGCCCCGGCTCGGTGAACCTCCGCGGCGAACTGGGCGGCGAGCCGCGTCTTGCCGACGCCGGGCTCGCCGACCAGCAACGAGAAGCGGCGCTCGCCGGCGTCGGCCTCCAACCACGGCTGGCGCAGGCGCTCGAGGTGAGCCTCGCGGCCGACGAACCGCGTCCCGGCGACGACGCCCCCGATCACCGGGAGGGGGACGCTCGCCCCGGCGCCGCCCCGGCCCGGCGAGCCGGCCGGCGGCGGCTCGTACGGTCCCCCCGGCGGCCCGCGTCCGGTCCGGAGGAGCTGGTCGTGGAGGGCGGAGACGCTCGGGGACGGGACGGTGCCGAGCTCGTCGCGCAACCGGCAGCGCAGGCGATCGTAGGTCAGGGTGGCCTCGGCGGCGTTCCCGCGCCGGGCGTGGATCTCCATGAGCAGGACGTAGCCCGACTCGCGAAACGGGTGGCGCTCGGCGAGCCGGCTGGCCACCCGCTCGGCCGTGGCGAGGTGCTCGCGGTCGCCGACGGCGAGCGCGGCCCGGGCGAGCACCTCGAGCAACCCGGGCTCCAGGCCGGCGAGCTCCGACCGGCACGTTTCCACCCAGGAGCCCTCGATGCCCGGGAGCAGGGGGCGCTCGACGATCTCGAGCGCCGCGTGCGCGGCGGCGGCCGCGGTCTCGAGGTCGCCGCCGGCCAGCCGGCGCTCGGCCACCTCGGACTGCGCCCGGGCGCGCTCGATGTCGATCTCGGCGTCCGGCGGGAGACGCAACCGCAGCTCCCCGCGGCCGTCGATCACCCCGGGGCCGACGGCCCGCCGGACGCGGGCCAGCACCGTGTTGAGGCCGGCATCCGGCGCCCCGGGGGCCGCGCCCGGCCACAGCACTTCGAGCAGCTCGCCGCGGCCGACCGGGCGGCGACGGTTCACGACGAGGTATGCGAACACCATCCGCCCCTGGCGTCCCGGGAGCGACGACGCGACCTGCCGACCGGCCAGCTCGACGCGCATCGAGCCGCACAGCTCGATGACGGTCGGGCCGCGCGCCGCCGGTGGGTCGGGGCGGGCGCCCTCCATCACGACCGGCTCATCCGGGCTGATCCGACTCACCGGCCGGGGGGTGGTGGTTCTGCGGCGCCTCGGCACCGACCGAGGCCGAGGCCGAGGTGCGAAGTTGACACCCTCGCGACCCGTGGTCACCGTTCGTGTACCCGCAACACGCGCGCATCGGACGATCCTCCCACCCCGATGTAAAGCACGCCACTGCGGTCATCCGGCGCGACTCGCGACGGGGTTCGCAAGCGCCCCGCAAGGTTTTCGCAGGGGAACGCCAAGGTCGACTTCGGACAGTGCACCTGACTCAGGCACACCACCCGTCCAGGAGTGCGACATGACCACCACAAAGACCCCGCACCGCGCCGCCGCCGATGGCGGCGCCCATCAACGACCGTTTGACGTCACCCGGCTCGTCCGGCTGGCCGGGGCGGGCGACCAGGAGGCGTGGAACGTCCTCATCGACCAGTACTCCGGCCTGGTGTGGGCGATCGCCCGCGGCCACCGGCTCGGCGCCGCCGACGCGGCGGACGTCTTCCAGAGCACCTGGCTGCGACTCGTGGAGCACGTGGGCGACCTGAACGACCCGGCGCGGGTCGGTGCCTGGCTGGCGACGACGGCCAAGCGCGAATGCCTGCGTCTCCTGCGGAGCAGCGGACGCCAGGTCCCGGCCGGGGATGACCTCCCCGAGGTGGTCGCCGAGAACCCGGAGCCGTGGGCGGAGCTGGTACGGACCGAGCGCGACGCGATCCTGTGGCGCGCGTTCGGACGCCTCGACTCCCGCGACCAGGCGCTCCTGCGGATGCTGGTGGCCGACCCGGCGCCGAGCTACCGGGAGATCTCGAGTGCCCTGGAGATGCCGATCGGCTCGATCGGCCCGACGCGCGGGCGCTGCCTCGAGCGGCTCCAGCGCGAGCACGAGCTGGTCGCGAACGCCCACTAGTGGATGCGTCCACTAGGCAGGCGCCCGGGCGCCGAGCGCGTGCGGCTCGGCGCCCGGGGCTACGACGGCTCCGACAGCGCCGGCCGCGCCGGGTTGTCCTTGCCCCGAGCCTGCCTGAGCACCGGCTTCAGGCTGCCGTCGAGGTAGCGGAGCAGGAGGTCGGGGGTGTAGCCGGCGAGGATGGCGAAGGCGAGGAGCGCGAGCGGCGTCTGGCTCTTCAGGGGGCTGATGAAGCCGCTCTGGACGAGCATCACGCCGGTCAGCGCGATCGCGCCCCCCATGGGGATCCGGACGAAGGCCTGGGCGTTGGGCAGCCGGGCGTCCGGGGTCGAGCCGCCGAGTCGCCAGACGGTGGCCAGGGCGCCGATCACCCCGCCCATGGCGCCGAGCAGCACCACCGACCACGGCTCGGTGGCGGCGCCGGCCGGGCCCCCGAGGTCGATGAACGACGGGGTCAGGGCGTGCACGAGGCAGATCACGCCGATCAGGGCCAACGTGCCGAGGCTGATCTGCATGAGCGTGTTGCGGGTGGCCCGGACGTTGTCGTGGGCGGCCTGGAACGCGGCGTAGGAGTCGTGCAGGTAGCCGCGGATCTCCTGGCGAGCCGCCTGGTCGAGCTCGTCCTCGGAGGCGTCCTGGAGGGCGTCCAGCCGATCGCAGTACTGCTTGAGCCGGGGATCGTCGGGCTTCAGGTTGTTGCGCAGCGAGGTGTTGATCGCCCCGAGGCGGCGACGGACGGCCGGCGCCGGCTCGATCAGGATGAGGCGCTCCTCGGCGGCGTGGAGCGCCGCCCAGGCCGTGTCGTCGTCCGCTCCGGTCAGCCAGTTCCGGGCCGGCTGACCCGCCGAGTTCGCGGCGGCGGCCCCCCGCTCGATGTTCTTCTCGGCGAGGTCGATCTCGACCAGGAGGGGAGCGTCGGTCACGCCGGCGCCGGCCGCCAGGAGATCGTCGTAGAGCAGCCGGGCCTGGTTGAGGGCCAGCGTGCGCCAGGCCGAGCGGGGCCGGCTCGCGAGGAGCGCGTCGATCCGATCCTCGCGGGAGCGGGCAGCGGCGAGTCGCCGTTTCAGCCGGGCGCTCTTCGCCGGAGCGCCCGGCGAGCGCCGCCGCGACGACGGTCGGGGCAGGTGGACGCGCGGGGCCGAGATCAGGGTGGGCGCGCCCGCCGGCGTGGTGGGCGCATCGGTCTCCTCGGTCGACATGGCGACTCCTTGGCTTGACGGGCGGGACGCCGGGGCGACGTCGCCGGGACATCAGGTGAGAGGCGCCGGAGCGGCCGCTGATACCCGGCGGCCGGCCGTGCCGCCGGTGCTACCCTGGGCGCGTGGCCGCGATCGCGTCGCTCGCCCGCCCGGATGACGTGGCGCTCACCGGCGATCCAACCCGTTCCCGCCGCCTCCTCGCCGGCGCCGGAAGCGCAGCCGCCCGGACGTGATGGCGATCAGCCGCGAGGAGGCGTGGACGCTCCTGACCGACTGGGTCGAGTCGGAGTCGCTGCGCCGCCACTGCCTGGCCGTCGAGGCGGCGATGCGGGCCTACGCCGCCCGGGCGGGCGCCGACGAGGAGCTCTGGGGAGTGACCGGCCTCCTCCACGACGCCGACTACGAGCGCTTCCCCGACCTGGCGACCGGCCATCCCCGGATGATCATGGCCGAGCTCGAGCGGCGGGGGGCCCCGGCCGCGATGGTCCGGGCGATCGCCGCCCACGCCGAGTCGCTCGGGGTCGAGCCGGAGGCGCCGATCGAGCGGACCCTGGTCGCGGTCGACGAGCTCTGCGGCTTCCTCGTCGCGTGCGCCGTCGTCCGGCCGACCGGGATCCACGGCCTCGAGCCGAAGTCGGTGCGCAAGAAGCTCAAGCAGCCGTCGTTCGCCGCCGCGGTCGACCGCGACGACGTCCGCCGGGGGGCCGAGGAGCTCGGCCTCGACTTCGACGAGCACGTCGCCCGCGTCATCGCCGCGCTCGAGCCACACGCCGCCGCGCTCGGGGTCGACGGAGCGCGGTAGCGTGGCTACCGGGGACGGCGCGAGGGCCTTTCCACCGACGACGAACCGAGGAGAACGACTGATGGCCGTGGACATCCGCTTTCTGGGGCACGCCTGCTTCGAGTGCAAGAGCGACGGCGTGACCCTGCTGATCGATCCCTACCTGACCGAGAACCCGAAGGCGGCGTGCGGGCCGGAGGAGCTCGAGCCGGACGCGATCCTCCTCACCCACGGGCACTTCGACCACCTCGGCGACACGGTCGACATCGCCCGCCGGACCGGGGCCAGGGTGGTCGCGACCAAGGAGCTGGCCGACGAGATCTCGGGCGACGGCATCGAGAACGTCGCCGACCCGCTCACCGGGGGGACGGTCGCCTTCGACTGGGGCTCGGTCAAGCTGGTGCCGGCCTGGCACTTCGGCGTCACCCCGAAGGGCACCGTCCACGCGCCGGCCGGCCTGCTGATCGAGTTCGGCGACCGCCTGATCTACCACCTGGGCGACACCGCCCTCTTCTCCGACCTGCGGCTCGTCGGGCGCCCCGGCCGGCGGATCGACCTGGCCATCGTCCCGATCGGCGGTCACTACACGATGGACCGCTTCGACGCCGTGGTCGCGGTCGAGCTCGTCGCCCCCGACCTGGTCATCCCCTGCCACTACGACACCTTCCCGCCGATCGAGACCGACGTGCAGGCGTTCAAGACCGACGTCCAGAACGCCGGCTACGCCGAGGTGGCGATCCTCGACCCCGGGGAGTCGCACACCCTCCGGTGAGCCTCAGCCACGCCCGACCCGGCCGGCGACCAGCCGCTGGACCTGCCGGGCCTCGGGCACGCGCATGCGCAGGACGGCCCGGACGTAGAGCCAGAGCCCGCCGGCCGCCGCCCCGCCGACCGTGATGACCTGGGCCGCGACCGAGCGGCCGAGGAGGAAGTCGAGCGCCGAGTAGATGACGTAGGCCCCGGCGGCCATCACGACCGAGGCGGCGGCGATCCGGGCGGTGATCATGATCGTCTGATGCCCCTCGAGGCGGCCGGCGAGCTCCCGCCGGAGGTACACGGCCTGGAGGGCGGTCATCACCGCCGAGGCGACGGCGGTGCCGATGACGAGCCCGGCGATCCCGAGCGGCTTGTACAGGGCGAGCGAGACGACCACGTCGGCGGCCATGTTGACCGCGGCGAGCTTGGTCGGCACCCACGTCTTCTGGAGCGAGAAGAACGTCCGGGTGAGCAGCAGGTTCAGACCGGAGAAGGGCAGGCTGAAGGCGAACCAGAAGAGCGCGGTCGAGACCCGGTGGGTGTCGTCCGCGTGAAACGACCCGTGCTGGAAGACGAGCCGGACGATCGGCGTGCTCAGGACCAGGATGAAGGCGGCGGCCGGGACGAGGAGGAGGTTGATCTGGCGCAGGCCGGTGCTCATCGTCGCCCGGAGCCCGTCGAGGTCGCGGCGGGCGGCGAGGGCGCTCAGCGCGGGGAAGATGACGGTGGCCACGGCGACGCTGAACATCCCCTGGGGGAGCATGTAGATCCGGAAGGCGGCGTCGATCGACCGGGGCGCCTCCTTGGAGACGAGCGTCCCGAGCGAGGAGTTGATCAGCAGGTCGAAGTTGATGATCCCGAGACCGAGGCAGACCGGGACCATGAGCTTGAGCACGCGGACGACCCGCTCGTCGCGCCAGTCGAAGGCGAACTCGAAGCGGAAGTCGATCAATCGCAGGGCGTAGACGGCCATCCCGAGCTGGACGACCGTCCCGGCGAGGACCCCGATCGCGTAGGCGTAGAGCTGGTCCGGTCCGTGGAAGTGGCCGCGGAGGCCGATCAGGACGACGACGATGACGACGTTCCAGACGAGCGGGGCGATCGCCGGGATCGAGAAGTGGTCGTAGGTCTGGAGGATCCCGACGACCAGCCCGTTGACCCCGAGGAGGACGACGATCGGGAAGAGGACCTTCGAGAGCCCGACGGTCAGGCCGGTCAGCTGATGGTCGAACGCGTGGCCGGTGAACAGGGGCATGACCAGGCCGGCGGCGAGGACGAAGAAGGCGGTGATCGCCCCGAGGACGATGAGGATGACGAACAGGAGGGTCGAGGCGAGGCGGAACGCCTCCTGGCGGCGCTTCTGCTCGAGGAGCTCGGTGAACACGGGAACGAAGGCGGCCGAGAGGGCGGCGTCGGCGAACAGCGACCGGACGAGGTTGGGGACCTGGAAGGCGATCGTGAAGGCCGAGAACGGGCCGGTCGCCCCGAAGTAGCTCGAGGCGACGATCTCCCGGACGAGCCCGGCGATCCGGGAGAGCCCGGTCGCGAAGGAGAAGATCGCCGTGTTGCGCGCGACTCGGCGCCGGACGGGCCCGACCACACGGGCGCCGCCGCCGGCCGTGCTGGGTCGGCCGGGGAGCGGTTCCGGGTCGGCGACGGGCCCGGCGGGCGCGGGGCCGGGCCGGTCTTCGGCCCCGGCGGCGGCCGGGGGCCCGCCCTCGCGCAGCGCCCGCTGCTCGGCCCGCAGGCGCCGGCGCTCGTCCCGGGCGTCGCTCGAATCGTCGGCGGGCATCAGCGCTCTTCACCCGCCCGGGGGGCGCGCGGTGGCCGGCCCGCGAGCGGGCGGATGAACGGCGCGGGCCACCGGCGCTATAGTACGCGGCGCTGCGGCCCCACGGCGGCGGCGATTCCATCATGGCCAACATCCCGTCCCAGAAGAAGCGCATCCTCCGCTCCGAGCGCGAGCGGCTCGAGAATCGCCGGTACACGTCGGCGATCAGGACGTACTTCCGTCGCCTCGAGGCGGCCGTCGCCGCCGGGGAGGCCGAGCGGGCCGCGGCCGAGCACCGGACGCTGGTGTCGAAGATCGACAAGGCGGTCAAGGCGGGCGCCCTCCACCGGAACACCGGCGCCCGCAAGAAGTCCCGCGCCGCGCGCGTCGCCAGCCGCGGCTGATCCGCCGCCCGGGCTAGTCCTCGCGGCTCGTGACCGCCTCCTTGAGCTTGGCCACGGCGAAGCCCCAGGCGTCGCCGGGGGTGATCTTGGGGGGCAGGGCCACCTCCTCGGGGTTGGTCAGGACGTCGAGGAGCACGGGCCCCGGGGTGACGAGCGCCTCCCGCACGGCGGCGTGGACGTCCCGCGGGTCGGTGACCCGCAGGCCGGTCAGGCCCATCGCCGTGGCGACCGCCGCGAGGTCGGGGTTTTGGAGCTTGGTCCCGAACTCGGGGAGGCCGCCCTGCTCCTGCTCGAGCTTGACCATGCCGAGGCGGCCGTTGTCGAACACGACGAGCTTGACCGGGAGGTCGTAGGCCACCGCGGTGAGGAGGTCGCCGAGGAGCATGGTCAGCCCGCCGTCGCCGCAGAAGGCGATCACCTGCCGGGTCCGGTCGAGCGCTTGGGCGCCGAGGGCCTGGGGCATGGCGTTGGCCATCGAGCCGAGGTTGTAGGAGCCGATCAGCCGGCGGGTGCCCCGCATGGTCACGAAGCGGGAGAGCCAGACCGTCGACATCCCGGTGTCGCTGGTGAAGATCGCGTCGTCGGCGGCGCCGGCGTCGACGGCGGCGGCGAGCGCCTCCGGGCGGATCAGGTTCTCCGGGTTGTCGAGGACCGCTCGGGCCCGGCCGGTGAGGTTCTCGGCGTGGCGGGGGTCGGCCAACCGCAGTTGACGCTCCCGCCAGCCGGCGTACTCGGCCCGGTGCTCGTCGAGGAGCGTCCGGTCGGGCTTGGCCGCGACCCGCTCGAGCAGGCCGGCGAGGGCGAGCTTCGAGTCGCCGACGACGCCGACCTCGACCTTCGTGCGCCGGCCGATGTGCTCGCCGCGCATGTCGATCTGGACGACGGCCTTGCCCTCCGGGTACCAGTCGACGTAGGGGAAGTCGGTTCCGACCATGAGCAGGAGCTCGGCCGCCTCGAGCGCCCGGCGGGCGGCCGGGTTGCCGATCATCCCGGTCTGGCCGAGCTCGTAGGGGTTCTCGCGCTCGAGCCCGTCCTTCGCCTTGAGCGTGAGCACCGTCGGCGCCGAGAGGCGCTCCGCCAGCGCCAGGAGCTCCTCGCGGGCGTGGCGGGCGCCGAGCCCGGCGAGGATGGCCACCGAGGCGGCGGCGTCGATCCGCGCCGCGGCCCGCCCGAGACCGTCGGGATCGGGTTGGAGCGGCGGGTCGGCCCGGGTGAACCCGGGCTCGGCCGTCCCGCGCGGCAGCTCCATGGCGGCGACGTCGCCCGGGAGGGTGAGCACGGCCACCGTGCGCCGGTGGAGCGCCGTCTGGACCGCCTGCTCGAAGAGCAGCGGCATCTGCTGGGGGCTCATCACGGTGCGCGAGAAGGCGGCGACGTCGGCGAAGAGCTGATCGTTGTCGACCTCCTGGAAGAAGTCGCTGCCGATCTCGGCCAGCGGCACCTGGCCGCACAGGGCGAGCACGGGGACGCGCGACTTCTTGGCGTCGTAGAGGCCGTTGAGGAGATGGATCGACCCGGGGCCGACCGTCCCCATGCACACGCCGATCGTGTCCCCGAGGTGGGCCTGGGCGCCGGCGGCGAAGGCCCCGGCCTCCTCGTGGCGGACGCCGATCCATTCGAGCCGCTCCTCGCGGCGGATCGCGTCGGTCACCGGGTTGAGGGCGTCGCCGACCACGCCCCAGACGCTCCGCACCCCGAGGTCGGCGAGGCCCTTGACGATCAGCTCGGCGACGGTCACGACGGCGGCGACCTCCTCATCGGATGGTGCGGGCCTTGAAGGTATCCGGATCCGCCCGCCGCCACTCGGCCGCCCACCGCTCCGGCTCCGAGGCGAGGAGCTCGCCGGGCTTCAGCCACTCGAAAAGATCGGCGTAGGAGCTCGTCCGGGCCTCGTCGACCCGGCGGATCAGCATCCACGGCTCGATTTCCGAGGGGCCGTTCAGCCCCATCGAGCCGATGATCTGCTGGGCCTGCTTGACCGTCGCCTCCTGGAAGCGGTGGACGCGCTGGGTCTTGTCGGGCACGTCGAGGGCCCGGGCCCGGCGCTTGTCCTGGGTGGTGACCCCGACCGGGCAGGTGTTGGTGTGGCAGCGCTGGGCCTGGATGCAGCCGGCGGCCATCATCATGGCTCGGGCGGCGTTCGTGTAGTCGGCGCCCTGGGCGAGCCGCTTGACGATGTCCGACCCGGTGGCCACCTTGCCGCTCGCCCCGATCCGGATGCGCCCCCGCAGGCCGGTCCCGACGAGGGCGTTGTGGACGAACATGAGCCCCTCGGTCAGCGGCGTCCCGACGTGGTCCTCGTACTCCTGGGGCGCGGCCCCGGTCCCCCCCTCGGACCCGTCGACGACGATGAAGTCGGGGGTCGTGCCCTCGGCGATCATCGCCTTGCAGACGGCGAGGAACTCGTGGCGGGCGCCGATGCAGAGCTTGAAGCCGGTCGGCTTGCCACCGGCGAGCTCGCGCATGGCGGCGATGAAGCGGACGAGCTCGCGCGGGGTCGCGAAGGCCGTGTGATGAGGGGGCGAGACGCACTTCTCCCCCGGGGGACGCCCCGGGCGGCGGCGATCTCCGCCGTGACCTTGGCCGCCGGGAGGACCCCGCCGATTCCGGGCTTGGCCCCCTGGGAGAGCTTCAGGGAGACGCACTTGACCTGCTCGTGGGCCGCCTTCTCACCGAACAGATCGGGGTCGAAGCGGCCCTCCTTGGTCCGGGCGCCGAAGTAGCCGCTCCCGATCTCCCAGATCAGGTCGCCGCCCTGCTCGAGGTGGTAGTCGGTCAGGCCGCCCTCGCCGGTGTCGTGGGCGAAGCCGCCGAGCCGGGCGCCGCCGTTGAGGGCGCGGATGGCATTGGCCGAGAGGGCGCCGAAGCTCATCGCCGAGACGTTGAGCAGGGCCATGTCGTAGGGCTGGGTGCAGTGGGGCCCGCCGACCCGCACGCGGGGCGGATCCTCGGGTGGGTCGAGGGCGGCGTTGCTGTGGAGCAGCCACTCGTAGCCCGGGTCGGCGACGTCGCGCTCGGTCCCGAACGCCTGCTCCCCGTGGATCCCCTTGGCCCGCTCGTAGATGACGGTCCGGGTGTCGCGATCGTAGGGGCGCCCGTCGTAGTTGCGCTCGATGAAGTACTGCTGGATCTCCGGACGCACCGCCTCGAGCAGGAACCGCAGGTGCCCGGCGAGCGGGTAGTTGCGCAGGATCGAGTGGCGGGGCTGGAGGAGGTCGTAGACGGCCACCCCGAGCAGCAGCACGAGGAGGACGGCCCCGGCGATGGAGAACGCGCCTCCCCCGGCGAGGGCGCCGAGTCCGGCGAGGACGAGCAGCGCGGCGACCGCGATCAGACCGAAGAACCTCAAGGCCGGCTCGGTTACCCGCCCGCCCCGGTGCTCAATCGCCACCGCCGCCCTCGTCCGCGCACCGGCCGGGGCCCGGTCAGGCGGCGGGGATGGCGGCGATCGCCTCGATCGTGCGCAGGGCGAGGGTGTCGGCGGCGAGCTCCGAGGCGCCGCGGGAGGCGAGCTCGAGGTCGGCCAGCCCGACGAGCGCCCGGCGCAGGGCGGCGGCGTCGGTCCGCCGGACGTCGGCGATCAGCCGGTCGGCCGCCTTCGGCGGCATTCTCAGGCCGCGCTTGATCTCGGCCGGCGACTGGCCGGCCTCGAGGCCGGCGGCGACGCCGACCGCCTCGCGGATGCGCTTGGTCATCCAGAACGACATGCCCTCGAGGCGCTCGCCCTGGCCGCGCAGGCGCAGGTAGAGGCGGGCGGCCGCCGGACCGTCGCCGGCGACGAGGGCGTCAGCCAGGCCCCAGAGCTTGCGCTCGGCCCCCCCGGTGGCGAGCTCGGCCACGGCGGCCGAGTCGAGCCGTCCGCCGCCGAGGCAGAGGGCGAGCTTCTCGAGCTCGCGGGCCAGGCGCTGCTGGCGCTCGCCGACCTGGGCGACGAGGGCGCGGGCGGCGGCGGGGTCGAGCTCGAGCCCGAGCGCGCGCGCCTGCGCCTGGACCCACTTCGGGAGGTCCCAGGGCTTGACCGTCGCCTGCTCGGAGATGTCGCCGCCGGCGCCGCTGACCGCGGCGTGGAGCCGGGCCGGGGCCTTGACCCGGCCCTCCTCGCGGGCGAAGAAGGCGACGGTCGTATCGGGTGACATCGAGGCCATCACCCCGGCCAGGTGGGCGGCGACGTCGGCGTCGCGCCAGCGCTCGACGCCGTCGACGATCACGAACCGGCGCCCGACGGCGAAGGTCATCGCGCAGAGGGCGGCGGCCACCGTCTCGGGGGTGGCCGCGTCCCCCTCGATCAGCTCGACCCCCCCGGCCCCCGACTCGGCCTCGGCGATCGCCCGCAGGCGGGCCCGGCGCTCGCCGACCCGGGCGTGGTCGGTCCCGTGGATCAGGTAGGCGGGCTTGAAGGCCGGCGCCAATCCCGGCCCCCTACCGGACGACGAGGTTGACGAGCTTGCCGGGGACGACGACCGCCTTGACGATCGCCTGCCCGTCGATGATGTGGGCCCGGACGTTCGGCGCCGCCCGGCAGAGTGCCTCGAGCTCGTCGCGGTCGGCGCCGCTCGGGGCCTCGACCCGGTCGCGGAGCTTGCCGTTGACCTGGCAGACCAGCTCGAAGGTGTCGCGCTCGAGCCGGCGCCGGTCGGCCACCGGCCACGGCTCCTCCCAGACGCGGCGGCCGCGCAGGAGGTGGTAGGCATCGGCGGCGACGTGGGGGGCGAAGGGGAAGATGAGCGAGGCGGCGGTCGCCACGGCGAAGCGGCGGGCCCCGACGCCGGCGGCCTCGCGCAGGCGGGAGGCGTCGTTCAGGAGCTCCATCACGGCGGCGATCGCCGTGTTGAACGCGAAGCGGCCGTCGAGGTCGTGGGTGACCTTGGCGATCGCCCAGTGGGCCTTGCGCAGGAGCTCGAGGTCGGCGCCGTCCGGGTCCGCCGGCGGCGGCTCGTCGACGGTCTCGGCGGCCAATTCGGCGGCCATCCGCCAGAGCCGGCCGAGAAAGCGGTGGACGCCCTCGGCGCCGGTGTCCGACCAGTCGGCGTCCTGGTCGGGCGGGCCGATGAAGAGGATGTAGCAGCGGGCGGTGTCGGCGCCGAAGCGCTCGACGATGGTCGTCGGCGAGACGACGTTGCCCCGGCTCTTGGACATCTTCTCGCCGTCCCGGAGGATCATCCCCTGGGTGAACAGGTTGGCGAACGGCTCCTGCAAAGCCGGCGGGAGGTGGCCGAGATCGGCGAGGGCCTTGGTGAAGAAGCGGGCGTAGAGGAGGTGGAGGATGGCGTGCTCGACCCCGCCGATGTACTGGTCGACCGGCATCCAGTGCTCGACGGCCCGGGGATCCCAGGCGGCCTCGTGGTTGGCGGCGTCGCAGTAGCGCAGGAAGTACCAGGACGAGTCGACGAAGGTGTCCATCGTGTCGGTCTCGCGCTCGGCCGGGCCGCCGCACGACGGGCAGGCGACGTGGACCCAGTCCTCGGCCGCGGCCAGGGGCGAGCGCCCCTTGGGCTGGTAGTCCTCGACCTCGGGGAGGACCACGGGGAGGTCGGCCTCGGGCACGGGGACGGGGCCGCACGACGGGCAGTGGATGATCGGGATCGGCGCGCCCCAGTAGCGCTGGCGGGAGATCAGCCAGTCGCGCAGGCGGTAGTTGACCGACGCGCGCCCTTTGCCCTGGCGCTCGAGCCAGGCGACGATCCGGGGCAGGGCCTCGCGGTTGGGCAAGCCGTCGAACTCGGGCCCGCAGTTGGTGAGCGGGCCGTCGCCGGCGTAGGGGAGCTCCTCCCCACCCTCGACGACGCGCCGGATCGGCAGGCCGTAGGCTAGGGCGTAGGCGTGGTCGCGCTCGTCGTGGGCGGGGACGGCCATGATCGCCCCGGTCCCGTACTCCATCAGGACGTAGTCGGCGACGTACATCGGGAGCTCCTCGCCGTTGACCGGGTTGGTGACCGTCCGCCCGAGGGCGACGCCGGTCTTCTCCTTCAAGACGTCGCCGCGCTCCTGGGTGTCGGCGGCCAGCGCGCGGTTGACGTACTCGCGCGCCGCCTCCTCCTGCCCGGTCCCCTGGGCCAGGCGCAGGACGTCGGGGTGTTCGGGGGCCAGGACGAAGAAGGTCGCCCCGAACAGGGTGTCGGGCCGGGTGGTGAAGACGGGGTAGTCGACGCCGAGCGAGGCGCAGCGGAAGACGACCTCGGCTCCCTCGGAGCGGCCGATCCAGTTGCGCTGCATGGTCTTGACGTGCTCGGGCCAGGCGATCGTGTCGAGGTCGGCGAGGAGGCGGTCGGCGTACCGGGTGATGGCGAAGAACCACTGGGTGAGCTGGCGGAGCTCGACGCGGGCGCCCGAGCGCTCGCCGCGTCCGTCGACGACCTGCTCGTTGGCCAGCACGGTCTCCTCGACCGGGTCCCAGTTGACCGCGGCCTCCTTGCGGTAGGCGAGGCCGTGCTTGAAGAGCTCGAGGAAGATCCACTGGGTCCAGCGGTAGTACTCGGGGTCGCAGGTGGCGAACTCGCGCGTCCAGTCGATCGAGACCCCCCAGCGGCGGAACTGGCGGCGGAACTCGGCGATCGCGGCGTTGGTCGACTCGCGGGGCGGGCGGCCGGTCTTGATCGCGTGGTTCTCGGCGGGGAGCCCGAAGGCGTCGTAGCCCATCGGCTGCATCACCCGCCGGCCGGTGCGCCGGTGGAAGTGGGCGATCGCGTCGCCGACCGAGTAGACCTTCAGATGGCCGATGTGGGGCTCGCCGCTCGGGTAGGGGAGCATGACGAGCACGTAGGAGGCCGGGTCCGGGTCGACCGGGCCGTCGGGCTGCGGGTTGGCCACCTCCCAGGTGCGCTCGGCCGCCCACACCGCCTGCCAGCGGGGCTCGATCTCCTGGGGGTCGTAGCGGATCTCGGCCATCCGGCCTGAGGTTAGCGAGGACCGAGGTCGCCGACCGACTGGGCGAAGGAAGGGTCGCTGCCGTGAGACATCGGGCGTCGACTGAGGCTACTTCGATCGCCCCAGCCTCAGAACGCGCGGCGAGCGCGGGCCAAGGTGGCGACCTATACGTCCGCTCATCCCGGCCTTCAGGGCTCCGGTTCAGGACAGCAGGCTCACCGCCTCCCGAGCGGCGGCGTACTGCCCCGATGATTGCTTGAATGCGAGTGCGACCGAGTCGCTCAGGCATTCGCCCCCGAAGGCGAGCATCGCGCGTTGCACGGACGGCACGAGCCTCGTCCGGGCGCATGGGGGACCCACGCGGGACGCCGTGGCCGACGGTCGACCCTACCCGGCCACCCAGTGGCCCCGGGGTATCGTTCGGGCCATGGCGCCCCGCATCGTCTGGTTCCGGCGCGACCTGCGACTTCGTGACCATCCGGCGCTCTCGGCGGCGCTGGCCGGCGGCGACGCGATCGTCCCGACGTTCTGCTTCGACGACCGCCTGCGGTCGTCCGGTCCGCGGACCCAGTTCCTGCTCGAGTGCCTGGCCGACCTCGACGAGTCGCTGCGCGCGCGGGGCGCCGGGCTCGTCGTCCGCCGGGGCCGGCCCGAGCGCGAGCTCGTCGAGCTGGCGCGTGCGACCGGGTCGTCGGAGATCCACTTCACCCGGGATGCCACCCCGTTTGCTCGGGAGCGGGGTCGGGTCGTCGGGGCGGCCTGCCGGGCAGCGGGCGTGAGGGTGGTCGGCCACCCGGGCCTGTGCGCGGTCGACGACCTCGGCCCGTTGCGCACGGGCGCGGGCACCCCCTACCGGATGTTCTCGCCGTTTCACCGGGCCTGGCTCGAGCAGCCCCGCCGCGCGACGCTCCCCGCGCCCGAGCGGATCCGCCCGGTCGACGGCGTGGCGGCCGGCCGGCTGCCTTCGCTTCGGGAGCTCGGCCTCGAGCAGGCGGTGGGGCGGCCGATGGTCGGCGGCGAGCGGGCCGGCGCGACGCGGTGGTCGGCCTTCGTCGCCGGGGGGCTCGGGCGCTACGCGGCGGGCGGCCACGACGACCTGGCCGCCGAGGGGACCTCGCGCCTGTCGCCCTACCTGCGCTTCGGGGCCGTGTCGCCGCGGGCGCTCGAGGCGGAGCTCGGGCCGGGCGAGGCGGCCCAGGCGTTTCGCCGCCAGCTCGCCTGGCGGGACTTCTACCTCCACCAACTCCTCCACTTCCCCCAGAACGCCCGGCTCGAGGTCCAGGAGCGCTACCGGGACCTGCCCTGGCGGGACGCGCCGGAGGATCTCGCGCGCTGGCAGCGGGGCGCGACCGGGTATCCCCTCGTCGACGCCGGCATGCGCCAGCTCCTGGCCTGTGGCTGGATGCACAACCGGGCGCGGCTGGTGGTCGGGTCGTTCCTGACCAAGCACCTGGGGATCGACTGGCGGGCGGGCGAGGCGTGGTTCATGCGCCTGCTGCTCGACGGCGACCCGGCGTCCAACAACGGCAACTGGCAGTGGATCGCCTCGGTCGGCAGCGATCCCCAGCCGGTCCACCGCCGCCTGCTCAGCCCGACCCGCCAGCAGGAGCGCTTCGACCCCGAAGGCGGGTACGTCCGCCGCTGGGTGCCCGAGCTCCGGAGCGTTCCCGACGCCTACCTGGCCGAGCCCTGGCGGATGCCCGATTCGCTCGCCTTCGAGTGCGGGTGCGTCATCGGGCGCGACTACCCGCCGCCGATCGTCGACCACGCGCGGGCCCGGCGGGAGGCGCTCGCCCGCTACGGCGAGGCGGCGGCCGCGGCGCGGGATCGCCGATGAGCGGGGGCCGTTCGGGGTAAGATGGGCGCGCGCGGGGCCATAGCTCAGCTGGGAGAGCGCCGCCATGGCATGGCGGAGGTCGAGGGTTCGAGCCCCTCTGGCTCCATTCCTCGCTACACCCGGTCCGACGGGGCCGGTCAGGCTTCGGAGATGCCGATCTTCTCGTGCAGGCGCCGGAGCGGACCCGGCGACCACCAGTTCCACTTCCCGAGCAGGGCCATGAGCGACGGGACGAGGAGCGCGCGGACGATGAACGCGTCGATCAGGACGGCGGCGGCGGTGCCGATGCCGACCTCCTTGAGGAACACCACCTTCGAGGTGGCGAAGGCGCCGATCGCCACGGCCAGGAGGAGCGAGGCCTGGGTGACCAGGCGGCCGGTGCGCTGAAGCCCGATGGCGACCGCCTCGCGCTCGTCGCGGGTCTGCGTGCGCGCCTCCTTGATCCGGGCGAGGAGGAAGACGCCGTAGTCGGTGGCCAGGGCGAAGGCGAGCGCGGCCAGGATCAGGAAGTCGGTCTCCTCGATCCCGCCCTGGCTCTTGTAGGCCAGCGGCCCGGTGAGCCGGCCGTCCTGGAAGATGAACACCAGGAGGCCAGTGGCCGCCGCCGCGCTCAGGGCGTTCATCAGCAGCGTCTTGAAGGGGAGGATCACCGAGCCGGTCATCAGCCAGAGCACGAGGAGGGTGACGACGACGAGGATGGTCAGGGCGGTCGGGAGCGAGTTGGTGATCGCCGTCTTCTGGTCGGCGAAGTCGGCGGCGTCGCCCCCGACGAGCACGGGCACCGGCGCCGGCGTGTCCCGGACGGCGTTCACGCCCCGCTCGCCGGCGGCCGAGATCGCGTCACCGGCGTTGGCGAGCCGGATCTGCCAGGTGCCGGGCGCGATCACCTTCGGCGCACCGTTCAGCGAGACGCCGGGGATCGTGGCCAGGCGGGCGGCGTAGCTCGCGAGCTCGGGGCCGGCGGACGCGGGTGCCGTGGCCACGACGACGATCGCGCTGCCGCCGTGGGCCGGGAACTCGCTGGCCAGCCGGTCGGACACGACCCGGGCGCTCTGGCTGGTCGGGAGGATGGTCGCGTCGATGCCGCTCCAGTGGACGTTCGGGACCGGCGAGGCGATGACGAGGAGGAGCACGGCGGTGCCGATGGCGACGAGCGCCGGACGGCGCATCACCCCCTGGGCGAGCCGGTACCACCCGCCCTGCTTCTCGCCGACCGGCTTGGCCTTCCCGAGGCGTGGGCCGAGGAGGATGAACAGGGGCGGGAGCACGAGCAGGGCGCTGGCCGCCGCGACGAGGGCGACCACGGCGCCGCCGATCCCCATCGAGACGAGGAAGCGCTGGGGGAAGACGGTCAGCGAGGCCATCGCCGCGGCGACGGTCAGCGAGCTGAAGAGGATCGTCCGGCCGGTGGTGACCATCGTCGCCCGGAGCGCCTCGGGCACGGTGTCGCCCCGGGCGAGGTGCTCACGCAGGCGCCAGACGAGGAAAAGGCTGTAGTCGACGGCGAGGCCGAGGCCGAGGCCGATGATCAGGTTGAGGGCGAAGACGGAGAGCGAGAGCACGGAGTTCACCCCCCGCACGACGAGGAAGGTCCCGAGGATGCTCGTCATGCCGACGGCGAGCGGGAGGAGGGCGGCGATGCCGCGGAAGATGAAGAAGGCGAGGATGGCGAGCAGTGGGAAGGCGAGGGCCTCTGCGAAGCCGAGGTCCATGATCGCCTGCTTGCCGGTCTGTGACCCGGCGACGTCGCCGCCCCCGAGCGTCACGTCGTGGCGGCCCTTGAGCGCCGCCTCGATGTTCGTCACGATCGGGTCGGGGTCGCCGCCCGAGCGGAGGGTCGCCGCCACGACCGAGGACCGTCCGTCGCTGGAGACGAGGCCGGCGTCGCGCGTGGTGTGCGGCGACTTGACCGAGACGACGCCGGGCACTCCGCCGATGGCCTGGGCCGCCGAGGCGACCGCCGGGCTCCCGGGTGGCGCCGCGACGATGGCGATGACTCCGGGGTTCGGCTCGGCGCCGGTCGCCTTCTCGACGGCGACCTCGGCCCGGGCGCTCTGGGAGTTCGGGTCGCGGAAGGCGTTCTGCGCCTTGAGCATCCCGGCCACCGGCCCCCCGAGCACCCCGGCGACGATGACCACGAAGAGCGCGGTCAGGGCCATCCGGCGGGGATGGGCGGTCGCGAGCCGCGCGATCCCGCTCAGCATGTCACGGCCCGCTCGAGCGGCACACCATCCATGGTGGTCGGGCGGAGCCGACCGGCCCCGGACGGTGTGATCTCGCGGAGCGCGCGGTGTGACTTGAGATGAAGCGATGGACCCGGCATCGCCGAGAACCTAGTCCAGATGGGACGAACCGTCAAGGCCGATCTTGCCGCCGCGGCCCTTACCGCGAAATGGTCACAAATTCGGCCCTACCGCAGGATCGGCGCCCGGGCTCCGGCGGGGTCAGCTCGCGGCGGCGGCTCCGACCCGGACGGCCGGCACCTCGCCCCAGAGGCGCTCCAGGCAGTAGAAGTCCCGCACCGCGGGGGTGAACACGTGGACGACGACGTCGAGGTAGTCCATCAGCACCCAGCTCGCCTCGCCGAGGCCCTCCACCCGCCGCGGGAGCAGGCCGTGGTCGTTCTTCATCCCCAGGTGAATCCCGTCGTGGATCGCCTTCGCCTGCCGTTCGGTGTTGCCCGAGCAGATGACGAAGAAGTCGGTGTAGTCGAGCACCCCGCGCAGGTCGAGCGCGACGATGTCGATCGCCTTCTTGTCGTCGGCGTAGGCCGCGATCGTCTGGGCGAGCTGGTCCGGGTTCATGCGTAGAGCCTCCGCTGCTCGATGTAGTCGGCAACCTGGTCGGGTACGAGATGGTGGATCGGTCGGCCGGCGCGCGCCTCGTCGCGGACCAGCGAGGACGAGACGTCGACGTGCGGCATGTCGAGGAAGACGGCGTCCGCGCCCCCGGGCAGCCGCCGCAGCTGCTCGAGCACGGCCGCCCGGCGCAGGCCGGCGCGTTCGGCGACGGCCACCCGGGCCAGCTCGAGGATCGCCTCGGGCTCCTCCCACGCCGGGAGGGTGAGGGCCATGTCGCCGCCCACGATCAGGGTCAGCTCGTCACCGGGTTCGCGCGCATTGATCTCCCTGAGGGTAGTGATCGTGTACGACGGTCCCGGTCGCTCGGCCTCGAGCTCGGAGACCGACAGCCAGTCGGCGCCGGCCGCGGCCAGCCGGCACATGGCCAGGCGATGCTCGACGCCCGGGTCGCCGGCGATCTCCTTGTGCGGCGGCGTCCCGGCCACGACGAGCTCGACCCGGTCGAGATCGAGCTGCTCCCGTGCCCGCCGGGCACACTCGAGATGTCCGATGTGCGGCGGGTTGAAGGTGCCGCCGAGGATCCCGACCCTACCCACTCGGGCGGCTCGTCGCCGACGGGCGCCGGTCAGGGACGGACGTGGCCGTCGCCCTCGATCAGGTACTTGGACGTGCACAGCTCGCGCATCCCGATCGGTCCCCGGGCGTGGAGCTTCTGCGTCGAGTTGCCGATCTCCGCGCCCATCCCGAACTCGCCGCCGTCGGTGAACCGGGTCGAGGCGTTGACGTAGACGCAGGCCGCGTCGACCTCGTGCTGGAAGCGCCGGGCCGCGGCCGTGTCCCGGGTGAGGATCGCCTCGGAGTGACCGCTCCCGTAGGCGGCGATGTGCTCGATCGCCGCCTCGACCGAGTCGACGACCCGGACGGCGAGGACGAGCGCCAGGTACTCGGTGGCCCAGTCGGACTCGTCGGCCGCGCCGACGGCGACCGGCCCGGCGAGCGCCCGCGCGCGCTCGTCGCCCCGGAGCTCCACCCCGGCGCCGGCGAGCGCGGCGAGGGCCGCCGGGAGGAAGGCCGGGGCGACGTCGGCGTGGACGAGCAGGGTCTCGGCCGCGTTGCAGACGCCGGGCCGCTGGACCTTCGCGTTGACGGCGATCGCGGTCGCCGCCTCGACGTCGGCCGACGCGTCGACGTAGACGTGGCAGTTGCCCGAGGCGGCGTAGATCACCGGGACGGTGGCGACCGCCTTCAGGGCCGCCTTCAGCCCCTCTCCCCCGCGGGGGACGATCAGGTCGACGAGGCCGTCCTGCTGGGCGAGCTCGGCGAGCTCCTCGCGCCCGCCGCCGGCGACCAGGCTGATCCCCCCGCCGGGGACGCCGGCCGAGGCGGCCGCCTCGGCGGCCAGGCCGGCGAGGATCGCGTTCGAGTGGGCGGCCGCGCTCGAGCCGCGCAGGACGATGGCGTTGCCCGATTTCAGGCAGAGCGCGGCCGAGTCGATCGTCACGTTGGGCCGCGCCTCGTAGACCACGGCGATCACGCCGAGCGGCACCCGGACCCGGCGGATCTCGAGGCCGTTGGGTCGGCGGAAGCCCTCGAGCACCTCGCCGACCGGGTCGGGCAGGGCGGCGATCTGGCGTACGCCCGCGGCGATCCCGGCGATCCGCGCCGGATCGAGGGTCAGGCGATCGATCAGCGCCGGGGTCAGCCCGGCCTGCACGCCGGCCTCGACGTCCTGGGCGTTGGCCTCGACGATCTCGGGGGTGCGCCGGATCAGCGCCGCGGCGATCGCCTCGAGGGCGGCGTTCTTGGTCGCCGTGTCGAGGCTCGCCAGGACGCGCGCCGCCCGCCGGGCGTCCCGGCAGAGGTCGCTCACGGTCTGGGTCGCGGTCGCGCTGGCCATCTCTCCTCGGAGCTTAATGGCTCAGCTCCCGCCGACCGCCCCGGCATGGGATCGGGGACCAGGTAGTGCACGTACACCTGGTGGAGACGCGGATCCACCGCGGGATCGCCCGGCCTGCCCGGCCGGGTGCCGGCGAGCCTCAGGCGAGGACGAAGTAGTCGCGGTGGACCGCCTCCTCGGCGGCCCGCGGGAGGACCGCGTGGATCGCGGTCGACTTCATCCCCATCACGCGACGCAGCTCGCTCGCCGAGTAGTTGCAGATCCCCTTCCCGATCACGCTCGCGCCCTCGGCCACGTCGACCGCGTCGCCGACGCCGAACTCCCCGCGCACGGCCGCGACCCCGACCGGCAGCAAGCTCGTGCCCCCGTTGGTCAGGGCCCAGGCCGCCCCCTGATCGACCACGACCGTGCCCCGGCTCGGCTTCGCGTACTTGAGCCAGAGCTTGAAGCTCGAGTAGCGGATCTCCCGGGCCGGGAACCGGGTTCCCTCCGGCTCGCCGGCGAGCACCCGCTCGAGCGCGCCCGGGCGGCGGCCGCTACAGATCGTGGTGGCGATCCCGGCCGCCGTCGCCATGTCCGCCGCCACCACCTTCGAGCGCATCCCGCCCGACCCGAGGCGCGACGTGCCCTGGCCGATGTCGAGCTCCTGGAGCGCGTCGAAGTCGGTCACCATGGCCACCAGCCGGGCGTCCGGGTCCCGGCGCGGGTCCGCCGTGTGGAGACCGTCGGTGTCGGTCAGGAGGATCAGCTCGTCCGCCCCGATCAGGACGGCGACCTGGGCGGCCAGGAAGTCGTTGTCGCCGAAGGAGATCTCGTCGGTCGCCGTCGTGTCGTTCTCGTTGACCACCGGGACCACCCCCCAGTCGAGGAGCTGGCGCAGCGTCCGCCGGACGTTGAGGTAGTGGGTGCGGGCGCTGACGTCGAAGAAGGTCAGGAGCACCTGGGCGGAGACGACGCCCCGAGCGAGGAGGAGCTCGTCGTAGACGCGGTAGAGCTTGCCCTGGCCGACCGCGCTCGCCGCCTGGAGCGCCTCGATCGCGCTCGGCCGGGCCGCCAGCTCCAGCTCGCGCATCCCCCGGGCGATCGCCCCGCTCGTGATCAGGACGACCTCGTCCCCTCCGGCGCGCAGGTCGGCCGCCGCCCGGCACACCCGTTCGAGCACGTCGCGCCGCGGCTCGCCCCGGTCGTCGGCGACGATCGCGGTCCCCAGCTTGATCACCACCCGGCGCATCGCCCGACGAGGATACGCGGCCTACTCGGGGTCGAGCTCGAAGACCACGCCGGCGATCTCGACCTCGTCCCCGGCGGCGAAGCCTTGCTCCTCGAGGGCCCGGATCACGCCGATCCGCCGCAGCCGCGACTCGACGTGGACCATCGCCTCGTCGTTCTCGAGGTCGTGGCGGGCGATCAGCCGGTCGATGCCCTCGCCGATCACCCGGAACGATCCCGGGGCCGTCCGCTCGACGTGGAAGCCGCGGCGGGCGGCCGGCCGGAAGGTCAGGTGCTCGGCCAGCTCCGGCTCGAGCGGGTCGGCCTGCTCGAGCGGCACCCGCCGCAGGAGCTCGGCGCCGAGGGCCTCGATCCCGGCCCGGGTCACGCTCGAGGTGAGGAGCACCGGCACCTCGGGCCCGAGCCGGTCCCGCCAGCCCGCGGCCTCCTGCTCGGCGTGCCCGGGCGAGACGAGGTCGACCTTCGAGAGGGCGAGGATCCGGGGCAACCCGGCCAGCCTCGAGTCGTGACGCTCGAGCTCGCGCTCGATCGTCTCGAGGTTGGCCCGCGGGTCCGAGCCGTCGAGCGGGGCCAGGTCGAGCACGTGGACGAGCAGGCGGGTCCGCTCGACGTGGGCGAGGAAGTCGTGTCCGAGGCCGGCGCCCTCGCTCGCCCCCTCGATCAGGCCGGGGATGTCGGCGATGATCAGCTGGCGCCGCTCGCCGTCGAGGGTGCCGAGGACCGGCTCGAGCGTGGTGAAGGGGTAGGCGGCGATCTTCGGCGCCGCCCGGGTCATCCGGGCCAGGAGCGAGGACTTGCCGGCGTTCGGCAGGCCGACGAGCCCGACGTCGGCGAGCAGCTTCAGGCGCAGCTCGAGCCACCCCTCCTCCCCGGGCAGGCCCCGCTCGGCGAAGCGCGGGGCCTGCCGGGTCGGCGTCGCGTAGCGCTTGTTCCCCCGCCCGCCCGACCCGCCGGCGGCGATGACCACGCGCTGCCCCGGCCGGACGAGGTCGTGCCGGTCGCCGGTCTCGGTCGTCACCTGGGTCCCGGGAGGCACGCCGATCCGCAGCTCCTCGCCGTCGGCGCCGTGGCGCAGCGACCCGCCGCCGTTGCCCCCGGCCGGCGCCCGGTAGTGGGCGCGCCGGCGGAAGGACTGGAGGTCGCGCAGGGACGGGTCGCAGGCGACGACCACGTCCCCCCCACGCCCCCCGTCCCCCCCGTCGGGACCGCCCCGGGGTACGTGGGCCTCGCGGCGGAAGCTCAGCGAGCCGTTCCCGCCGGCGCCGGCCGCTGCGAAGATTCGAGCCTTGTCGTAGAGCATCACGGCCATCCTCGCACCGAAAGGCGAACATGAACGACGCCCGTCCCAAGGTGATGCTGATCACCGGTGCCTCCTCGGGCATCGGCGCGGCCACCGCCCGCCGCCTGGCCGCCGCCGGCTGGCGCCTCGCCCTGGCCGCTCGGTCGCTCGACCGGCTCGAGGCGCTGGCCGGGGAGATCGGCGGCGACGATCGGGCCCTCGCCGTCCGCTGCGACGTGACCGACTGGGCCGACCAGGAGGCGACGGTCGCGGCGACCCTCGAGCGGTTCGGCCGCCTCGACGCCGTCTTCGCCAACGCCGGGTTCGGCGCCCCCCGCGGCTTCCTCGAGGACACCCCCGAGCACTGGCGCGAGATGGTCCTGACCAACGTCCTCGGCGCCGCCTACACGATCCGCGCGAGCATCCCGGCGCTGACCGCCTCGCGCGGCCACCTCCTGCTGACGAGCTCGGTCGCCGGCCGGCGCGCCCTCTCCGGGTCGCTCTACTCGGCGACGAAGTTCGCGGTTACCGCGATGGGCGAGGCCGCCCGCCAGGACGTCGACGGGACCGGCATCCGGGTCACCCTGATCGAGCCGGGGATGGTCGACACCCCGTTCTTCGACAACCGCCCGAGCTCGGCGCTCGAGCCCGACGACGTCGCCCGGGCCGTCGCGTTCGCCCTCGACCAGCCGCCCCACGTCGACGTCAACGAGATCCTCATCCGTCCGACGGCTCAGTCGGGCTGATCGGCTCGCGGGGGCGCCTCGCCCGCCGGTGGCCCCCCGCCCCCCGGGGGACCGTCGCCCGGCGGCGGCTCCCCGGCCCCCGGAGGCGCCTCGCCCGGCGGCGGCTCCCCGGCCCCCGGGGGCGCCTCGCCCGGCGGCGGCGCGGCCACGCTCGGCGGCCCCTCGATCGCGGCCCCGAGGACGACGGCGTAGGAGCCGGCCCCGAGGAGCTCGGCCGCTGGGCGCTCTTGCGTCCCGACGACCACGGTCTCGAGCTCGCCGGTCGCCGGATCGAAGATCACGTCGTCGATCCTCCCGGCCGCGTTCCCTCGCTCGCTGAGGGCGAGCTTGCCGAGCAGGTCGAGGTCCCCGCCGGCGGCGGCGCGCTCGACGTCGCCGGCCGGCGAGCGCAGGGCGTCCTCCCCGTCGACGACGACCGCATCCGGGCCGAAGCCGCTGAGCCGCTCCCAGTCGACGATCCGGGCCTTGCGCCCCTTGCCGACGATCACGCTCGACACCCGGCGGCGGCCGGCGTCGACCACGACGTGGGTCACCCGACCGAGCTCCTCGGCGCTCGACCGGCTGATCACCTTCCTCCCGGTCGCCGCGGCGAAGCGCTCGCTCATGGGAGGGCGAGCTTCGAGCGGTACTCGTCGACCGCGGCCCCCAGGCCGACCAGGTCGTCGCGGACGAACTGCTCGGTCGCGTTCGGGACGACCAGGGCGGCGCCGGAGACGGCGAGCTGGGCCGGCAGGGGAACGTAGCCCTCGCCGCCGGCCGGCCGCTCGAGCTGGTAGCCGACCACCTCGCCGGTTCCTCCGACGAGGAGCACGACGTCCCGGATCGTCCCCAGGCTGACCCCGCCCTCGGTGACGACGTCGTTGCCGATCACGTTGCGGTCCCGGTCGGGCGCCCCGACCTCCGCCGGCGCGTCGCCCGGATCGACGAGCGCGCCCTCGTCGGCCACCATGACCGCGTCGCGTCCGATCGCGTGCACCAGCTCGGCCGGGAGGACCTCGCGCCGGCGGCCGGACAACCGGCCGCGCTTGTTCAGGCTGAAGCCCGCGATCCGCCCGGCCTCGGCGTCGTAGACGATGTCGCGGATCTCGGCCACGTCCTCCCCGCCGGTGACGGTGACCACCGGCAGCCCGCGGACCGCGCTCGCGGTGGTGAGGAGCATCAGCGGCGCCGGCGCGCGGCGATCACGCCACCACGGCGCCGCCGGCGCCGGACGAGCAAGCCGCCGCCGGAGGCCACGACGAGGACGACCACGACCAGCGCCACCACCAGGCCGGCCGAGATTGCGGCGATCACCGACGCGATGGCCATGGCCCAAGATCCTATCCGGCGCGCCGGTGCCGGCGAGCCCGCGGCCGGCGCTCCGCGCTCAGCAGCAGACCCCGATCGTGCTCCACGTGCCGCTTCCCGGGTCCCGCAGCCGGACGCGCTGGGCGGTCGGCTCGGCCACGGCGACCAAGCCGTCGCCGCCCACCACGATCTGCTGGGGTGCGCTGAAGCGCACGGAGGTGTCGCCTCCGTCCGCCCGGCCCGACGCGCCCGGAAGCCCGGCGAAGAGCTTGAGGGCCAGGGTCGCCGGGTTGTACCTCCAGATGACGTAGTTGCGCACGTCGGCGATCAGCACGGCGCCGCTCCCGCCGGCGACCACCGCGACGCCCTGCGGCTCCCAGCCGGTCACGCCCGGGTAGCCGGCGGCGTGCGCGGCGGCGACGACGTCGCTCGACCTGAGCGTCGTCGTCAGCTGGCCGGTGTTGAGGTCGAGGCGCCGGATGCTCGCGTTGCTGACGTCGGCCACGTACACGAGCGATCGTCCGGCGTCGTAGCCCAGCCCGCTCGGCCGGTTCATCCGCGCGGCCAGACGCGGGCCGTCGAGGTTGCCGGCCGTGGTGAGCGCCCCGGCGTACACGGTGGCCGCCCCCAGGTCCGGGGCCCGGTAGACGACCTGCGGGTTGGGGTGGTTGCCGGTCTCGGCCGAGGTGAAGAGCACCGCGCCACCCGGGAGCTGGAGGGTCTGGCCGGTCGTGGCCAGCCACGACCCGCGGTCGAGGCGCCCGGGGCCCCGGAGCCGGCCCTGCATCGTCCCGACGCACCGGGCGAGGCTCCCGCGGACGCTGCCCGTGCCCGCCAGCGCGCCCCGGCCCGTCCGCAGGGCCAGCCTGATCCCCCGTCCGTGCGTGCGCCCGTCCACGGCGACCCTCCCGCCCTCGAGCGGGGCGAACGAGCCGCCGCGAAAGCGACCGCGGGCGTCGAGCCGGGCGGTCAGGACGCCCGCGTAGTCGGTGCCCGCGTCCGGTCCGCGCCGCACCGAGGCGACGAAGTAGGTCGTGCAGGCGACCCCGCCGGCCGCCCGGGCCCCGGCCCGCGCCGGGAGCCCGGCCCCCGCGCCGGGCTCGGCGCCGACCAGGCCGACGGTCACGATCCCGAGGCCGATGAGCAGACGATGGCGGGCGGGCATGGCGCGGCACCTCCTCGAATGGCTTGCTTGGCTCGGGCGAGCCTACGCGGAGCCCGGCCCGGCGCCATCGGCCATCTGGCCCATTCGGAGCAGGCAGGAAGCGCGGCCCCGGCGGTCAGGCCGGGGCGGAGGCGAGCTGGTCGGCGAACCACAGGCCGGCGGCGGCCGCGCCGCCGCCGAGCAGCGCCACGCCGAGCGTGCCCCGGGGCGGCAGGTCCCGGCCGGCGGCCAGGGCGGCCAGGGCGTCGACGGCGTCGCAGGCGGCGCAGGTCCGCTGCCAGCGCGGTCCGACCTGGGGGTTCTCGAGCGTGTGCATGGCGATCATCCCGATGACCATGTCGCGGACCCCGAAGCCCCGGAGGACCGAATGGACGGCCGGGCGCCCGGCCAGGTCGCCGAGCCAGCCCCGGGCGACGACCCCCGGGGCGATCAGGAGCCCCGCCCCGAGCGCGACTCGCCCGATGGCCAGGACGCGAGCGCCCTGGCGCGGGTTCACGACGCGGTCTCGGGCGCCGGCTCGACCGAGACGACGCGCCCCCGCCAGCCGACGGTGAACTGGACGATGCCCGGCGAGCGGGCGTAGAGCGTGTCGTCCTTGCCCATGCCGACGCCGACGCCGGCCTTGAAGCGGCTGCCCCGCTGGCGGACGATGATCTCGCCGCCGGTCACCGTCTGGCCGGCGAACGTCTTCACGCCGAGTCGCTGGGCGTTCGAGTCGCGGCCGTTGCGACTGGAGCCGAGGCCTTTCTTATGCGCCATCGCTGACCTCCTGGTTGGCCTTGGTCGCCCGGCGGGAGCCGGCCATCCCGATCGCCGTGACCTCGATCCGGGTCAGCTCCTGGCGGTGGCCGTTGCGGCGCTTGTAGCCGCGCTTGGGCTTGAACTTGAACACCCGCAGCTTCTCCCCCCGCTCGTGCGAGAGGATCTTCGCCTCGACCTTGACGTCGGCGAGCGACGCGGCGTCGAAGACCGTCTCGTCGGAGCGGAAGAGGAGCGGGGCGAGGGCGACGGTCGCGCCCTCGGCGTCGGGCAGCCGCTCGACGAGGAGGGTCTGCCCCTGCTCGACGCGGTACTGCTTGCCTCCGGTCTTGACGATCGCGTACATGCGGTTAAACCTCTTCTGGCGCCGTCGGCGCCGTGGCAGCGGAACGGCGCCGTCCGCCTCTGCGGCCGCGGCGCCGAGGACGGGATTGTACGTCATCGCCCTCCTCGCCGGCCTCCTCGGTGGCCGGGCGCGGCGGGGCGTCGATCAGCGAGGCCACGGCCGCCGTCCGCCCGACCTCCTCGATCCGGACCATCAGCTTCTGCCCGACGTGGGCGCCGCCGTCGGTCACCGAGATGATGTAGCCGTCGATCTTGGCCACGGCGTCGTCGACGTTGTACATGTGCGGCTCGACGATCTCGACCAGCACCTCCTCGCCCGGGCGGAAGGGGACGGCCCGCTCCTCGACCTCCTCGCGCGACCCCTCGAGGGTCACCGCCAGGTGGTTGAGGGCCAGCCCCTCGGTCCCCTCGAAGTGGAAGTACTTGCCCGTCTCGGCCTCCAGCGCCCGCAGGACGCGCGCGCCGTGGCCGGTGAACTGGACGGTGACCCGCGGGTTCATCTGGACGAGGAACGCCTCGACGTCGGGCTTGGCCGCGGCGATCTCGCGCAGGCGGCGCTCGAACTCGATCGCGATCGTCTCCTCCGAGCGGATCACCCCCTCGCCGTCGCAGGTCGGGCACGGCCGGGTCATGATCTCCCGGACGCCCTCGGTCACGTTCTGGCGCGTCATCTCGACCAGGCCGAGCTTGGAGATCTCCGCGGTGAACGTCTTCGTCCGGTCCTGGTCGAGCGCGTCGCGCAGCGTCTTCATCACCGCGTCCCGGTTGCGAGCCCGCGACATGTCGATGAAGTCGATCACGATGATCCCGCCGATGTCGCGCAGGCGCAGCTGGTTGACCACCTCCTCGGCGGCCTCGAGGTTCGTCTTGGTGATCGTGTCCTCGAGGCGGGCGCCCTTCCCCCGGCCGATGAACGACCCGGAGTTGACGTCGATCACGGTCAGCGCCTCGGCCATGTCGATCATCAGGTAGCCGCCGCTCGGCAGGTCGACCCGCCGGGACATCACCCCGTCGAGCACGTCGTCGACCCCGTAGGCGTCGAACAGCGGCTGGTCGCCGTCCCACAGCTCGACGCGGTCGACGAGCTCGGGGGCGGTGCGCGAGAAGAAGGAGACGAGGCGGTGGTGCTGCTTCTCGTCGTCGACGACCGCCCGCTCGAAGTGGGCCGAGAAGATGTCGCGCACCACGCGGACCGAGAGGTCGGCCTCCTGGAAGACGAGCGCCGGGGCCGACGAGTCGGCGACCCGCTTCTCGAGCACCTCGTGGAGCTTGAACAGGTACTGGAGCTCGCGCTCGAAGTCGGCCCGGGTCGCCCCGTGGGCGGCGGTGCGGACGATCGCCCCGCCCCCGTGGAGGTCGAGCTTGGTCGTCTCCTTGCGCAGCCGCTCCCGCTCCTTGTCCTCCAGCCGGCGGGAGACGCCGACGCCTTCGCCGGTCGGCGCGTAGACCATGTAGCGCCCGGCGATCGTCAGCTCCATCGACAGGCGGGCGCCCTTCGTCTTCAGCGGGTCCTTGACGACCTGGACGACCACCTCCTGGCCCGGCTTGAGCAGGTCGGCGATGTTCTGGCCCTCGCGCCCGCCACCCCGGCCCCGCCGGGGCGCCTCGACGCCGGGGAGGACGATCTCGTCGACGTGGAGGAAGCCGTTCTTCTCCAGGCCGATGTCGACGAACGCCGCCTCGAGCCCGCCGAGCACGTTGTCGACGACGCCCTTGTAGATGTTGCCGACGATCGACCGGGCCCCCCGGCGCTCGAGGTAGAGCTCGGCCACCCGGTAGCCCTTCGCCGGGTCGACGCGCGGGCGGCGCGCGGCGCCGGCCTTCCGCGAGGCGGCCGGCGCGCCCTTGGCCTCCAGCAGAGCGACCCGCGTCTCACCGCGGTCGACGCTCACTAGTACTTGTTTCTTCACGTTGCATGTCCGTTTCTGGTTAGAAGCGCAGCACACGGCCCTTGAGCGCAGCCGACGTGCGTGCCTGCACGTAGATCGACTGGAGCAGGCCGAGCGCCAGGAATGTGGTGAGCACCGAGGAGCCGCCGTAGCTCAACAGGGGCAGGGTCACGCCGGTGATGGGCATGATGCCCACCGTCATGCCGACGTTGACGAACACCTGGAACATGAGCATGGCGACGATGCCGCCGGCGATCAGCGCGCCGAAGAGGTTCTTGGCGAGCGTGAGGATGCGAAGCGTGCGCCAGATCATCAGCGCGTACAGCGAAAGGACGAGCGCGGCTCCGACGAAGCCGTAGCGCTCGCCGACGACGGCGAAGATGAAATCGGTCTGGTACTCGGGCAGGAAGTTCAGCTTGGTCTGGGTCGCCTGAGAACCGCGGCCGGTCTTCTGACCGGCGCCGATCGCGATCTTCGACTGGATCTGCTGGTAGCCCTGCTTGGCCGGGTTGTTCGTCGGGTTGAGAAAGGAGGTCAGGCGGTCGAGCTGGTAGGGGTTGAGCACGTGGACGCCGGCCGCCGGGGCGGCGGCGAGGACGATGGTCAAGGAGACCAGCCCGAGGGTGAAGAGGGCGGCGAAGTGCTTCCACGACGTCCCGGCGACGAAGAGGACGGCCAGGCCGACCACGACGTAGACCATGCCCGAGCCGAGGTCCGGCTGGATGATCACGAGCATGGCCGGGGCGATCGCCAGCAGCATCACCCGGGCGGTCGTGTCCCGCTCGGACAGGCGCCGCGAGCGATCGACGACGACGGCGGCGAGGAAGACGATCAGCAACACCTTGCCGACCTCGGACGCCTGGAAGGAGAAGAACGGGAGCTGGATCGCCCGCGTCGCCCCCTTGGCGACGTGGCCGAGGCCGAGGACGAGGACGATCATCCCGATGAGCGCGGCGTAGATGCCCAGCTTGAGCTCGCGCAGGCGGGAGTAGTCGAGCCGGGCCAGGGCGAACATCAGGCCGAGCCCGAGGAGGAAGTAGATCCCCTGGCGCTCGGTGTAGTAGAGCGGCTGGCCGCGGATCAGCCCCCGCGTCGCCCCGTTGAGGGTGACCAGCGAGCACAGGGCGAGGCCGAGCGCGGCGAGCGTCAGCAGGGGATCGAAGGGCAGGGTCAGCGAGCGCGCGTCGGCGATGCCGGGCACTTCGCCTGCCTGGATGGGGGTCGTGTTCATCAGCGGGTGGTCGAGTGACCGGCGACCAGCTTCGGGGAGATCCCGAACCACTTTGACAGCATCAGGCGCACGGCCGGGGCGGCGGCCTCGTCGCCGAACCCGCCCTTCTCGATCGTCATGGCGATCACGATCGGCCGCTTGGCGTCCGGCGCGTAGGCCACGTACCAGGATTGGTCGTCCTGCCCGCCGTGCTGGGCGGTGCCCGTCTTGGCGTAGACCGGCCGCGGAAAGTCGTGGAAGACGTCGTAGCTCGTGCCCCCGGGCACGCTCGTCGCCTGGTGGAGGCCGTCGGCGATCACCTGCTGGTTGGCCGGGTTGAAGTTGACGTGGCGGACGGCCGGGCGCTGGATGCGCTGGATCAGCCGCCCCTGGTTGTCGTCGATGGCCAGGGCGAGATGGGGGCGGACGACCGTCCCGCCGTTGAACAGCGCCGAGTAGGCGACCGCCATCTGGAGCGGCGTCGCCTGGAGGTCGCCCTGGCCGACGGCGAAGTTGATGTTGTCGCCCGTCGTCCAGACGTGGTACGGGTCGCCGGAGATCGCGCACCCGGCGACGTGGTGCTTCTTGCGGCAGGCCAGCTCGGCGGCGTTGGCCGCCGTCCGCCAGGCCGAGTCGGGGATCAGCCCGGCGGCCTCCCCCGGGAGGTCGATCCCCGTCTTGGCGCCGAGGCCGAGCTTGCGCGCCCAGGTCTGGATGACCTCCCCGGGGAGCGGGTTGGCCTGCTCCCCGAGCGTGTAGAAGTAGACGTCCGAGGAGACCCGGATCGCGTCGGCCAGGCCCGAGAGCGTCCCGTTGACCGTCTTGCCGGAGTTGCAGAACTGCTGGTGGTTGCGTCCGACGCTGATGCAGCCATTGTCGACGAACGGCGTGTTCGCCCCGATCAGGCCGTTCTGGAGGGCGGCCATCGCCGTGATCGGCTTGAACGTCGAGCCGGTCGGATAGAGGCCCTGGATCGCGCGGTCGAGGAGCGCCGAGTCGCCGGTCGACGGGAAGAGCTTGGCCAGCTGGGCGGAGGTCAGCGGGTGGGTGAAGACGGTCGGGTTGTAGGTCGGGGCCGACCCCATGGCCAGGACGTCGCCGTTGGTCGGGTCGAGGGCGACGAACGCCCCGGCGTCGGCGGCGTGGCCGTTGGCCTGGGCGAGGCCGATCCCCTCCTGGAGCGCCCGCTGGCCCTCCGCCTGGAGGGCGAGGTCGAGCGTCAGCTTGAGCTCGTGGCCGGGGATCGGCGGCGTCTCGGCCAGCGCGGTGCCGACCGGGAGCCCGGCCGCGTCGACCTGGACCCGCTTGGCCCCGTCCCGGCCGCGGAGGTACTGGTCGTAGGTCCACTCGACGCCGCTCTGCCCGATCACCGACGTCTTCGGGACGCCGCGGAAGCGGGGGAGGGCGAGCTGGCCCGAGGTGATCTGCCCGACCGAGCCGAGCACCTGGGCGGCGAGGCTCCCCATCGGGTAGCCGCGCAGGTAGACCGGGGCGACGACGACGCCGGGGAACTGGAGCTGGCGCTCGTCGAGGATGACGAGCGCCCGCTGGCCGGCGTCGGTCTTGATCGTCACGTCGGCGTAGGGGACGTTGACCTTGCTGGCCAGGGTCCGGCGGATCTGGGCCGGCGAGATGCCGAGCAGGCGGCCGAGGCTGGCCAGCTCGCGCCGGCGCGCCGGCCCGGAGGCGGGGAACCGGTCGCGGTCGATCTGGACGGCCGTGGCCTGGCGGCTGGAGACGATGACCTGGTCGTGGGCGTCGACGATGTCCCCGCGGGGAGCCTGGATCGCGATGTCCCGGACCCGGTTGTTGTTGGCCAGCTGGACGTACTGGTCGCCGGAGAGGACCTGGAGGTACCAGAGGCGGAAGAGGACGATGCCGAAGAGGACGAGCGCCATCCCGCCGAGCACGGCGACCCGGAGGGCGAGCTGGGGCGAGAGGGGCGCCTGGCGGTCGATCGGGCGGTCGATCATCCGCGCGAGAGCGGGCTGAGGCCGCCGGTCGTGTAGGCCCGGCGTCGGCGACGGCGCGGGTCGTCGGGGAGGGCCGGGCGCAGCCAGCGCCGGACCCCGGCGTAGACCGGCAGCGAGATCAGCGTGTTGAGCACGATCGTGGCCAGCGTCTGGCGGAGGAGGAGGAAGCTGATCGGGGCGTCGACCCCGAGGAGGAACTCGATCACCGAGAAGCCGATCGTCGCCGCGGCGGTCGCCGCGGCGCCGAGGCCGAGCGGGGTGAACGTCGCCTGGGGGGCGCGCAGCTCGCGCAGCCGGCCGGCGCCGTAGCCGATCAGGGTGTAGATGAGGGCGGAGATGCCGAGCGTCTGGACGAGGGCGAGGTCGACGAACAGCCCCATGCCGAAGCCGAGCATCGAGCCGGCGACCGCCCCGCAGAGGAGCCCGACGCTGGCCACGACCAGTGGCGTGACGTCGGCGTTGACGCCGAACACGGTGAACTGGGAGACGGCGGCCACCTGCAGGATCACCGCCACGAGCCCGAGCCCGGCGAGGCGCAGCCAGAGCTGCGTCTGCTCGGTCATGCCGCGTTCACCTGGGTGAGGATCTGGAGGACGTCGAGGTCGCGGAGGTTGGCCATCGGGGCGAGGTGGACGCCCTGGAAGAGGCTGCCGGTGTCGACCCGGGTCACCCGGCCGATCGGGATGTTCGGCGGGAACAGGGAGCTGGCCGGGCCGCTCGAGGTGTCGACGGTCCCGGAGGTGGCGATCGTGTCGCCCGGGTGGACCTGGTCGCCGGCCTGGACGAACTGCATCGTCAGGTCGTTCGGGTCGCCGACCGCCGGGACGACCATCCCCGAGGCGCTCGACCCGACGTCCTTGGCCGCGACCCCGCTCGTCCCGTCGGTGATCAGCGTGACGATCGCCGAGTTCGAGGTCACCGTCGTGACCTTGCCGATCAGTCCGTCCGGGCTGACCACCGGGTCGTCGAGGTGGACGCCGGACGACGTCCCCCGGTTGACGCCGACATGGGCGAACCAGAGCGTCGAGGAACGGGAGATGAGCCGCCCGGTCACCGGCCGGTAGGCGGCGAGCTTGGCCTGCTGGTCGAGGCCGGCCAGGAGCTCGAGCTGGCGGCCCCGGGCGGCGGCGGCCGCGTCGAGCGTCTCCTGGGCCTGGACGGCCTGGAGCTCCTTGCGCAGCTTGTCCCGCTGGCCCTTGGCCCCGAGCGTGTCGCCGACCCACCCGAACAGGTCGCGCACCGGCTTCAGCGCCCGGCTCGCCCCGTCCTGGATCGGCGAAACGACCGTCAGGAAGCCGCGCTGCACCGCGTGCAGCCCGCTCCCGGCCGGCTCGCCGAAGTAGGCGGTGAGCAGGATCAGGGAGAGGGCGACGAGCACGGCGAGGACTGCGCGGCGCCTGCGAACGGTCTTGTCGTACACGTAGAGAGGGGGGTCGCGGGGTAGCTTACGCTCGGTCGCCGCTCTTGCGGCGCACCCCCGGAGGGGGCGCGGGCGGGCCGGGCTCGGCGGGGACGGGCGTCGACCGACGCCGGGAAAAAGGGCTCCACCGGCGAGACACCGGGGCCATGGACGATCATCGGCGCCCCCGGCGGTTGCGCGAGTTGCGGCTCGTGCGGTGGATCACGTCGAACTCCTCGAGCGACCGGCCGGAGCCGACCGCCACGCAGGTGAGGGGCGACTCGGCGACGTGGGCGGGCATCTGCGTCTCCTCGCGCAGGCGCTCGTCGAGGCCCTGGAGGAGGGCGCCGCCGCCGGCGAGCATGATCCCCCGGTCCATGATGTCCGAGGCGAGCTCCGGCGGCGTGCGGTCGAGGGTCTGCTTGACGGCGTCGATGATCTGGGCCAGGGGCTCCTCGAGCGCGGCCCGGATCTCCTCGCTGGTCAAGACGACGGTCTTGGGCAGGCCGGAGACCATGTCGCGGCCGCGGATCTCGGCCTGCATCTCCTCGGCCATCGGGTAGGCCGAGCCGATCTCCAGCTTGAGCTCCTCGGCCGTCTGCTGGCCGATCAGGAGCTTGTACTCCCGCTTGGCGTAGTTGATGATCGCCTCGTCGAGCTCGTCCCCGCCGATCCGGATCGACTGGGAGACGACGATCCCGCCGAGCGAGATCACCGCGACCTCGGAGGTCCCCCCGCCGATGTCGACGACCATCGACCCGGTCGGCTCGCCGACCGGGAGCCCGGCGCCGATCGCCGCAGCCATCGGCTCCTCGATCAGGTAGGCGCTCCGGGCGCCGGCCGAGAGGCAGGCCTCCTCGACGGCGCGCTTCTCGACCCCGGTGACCCCCGACGGGACGCAGACGACGACCCGGGGGTGGGCCCAGCGGTTCTGGTGGACCTTCTGGATGAAGTGGCGGAGCATCTCCTCGGTCACGTCGAAGTCGGCGATCACTCCGTCCTTGAGCGGGCGGATGGCCGAGATCGTCCCGGGCGTGCGGCCGAGCATCCGCTTGGCCTCGATGCCGACGGCGTGGACCTCGCCGGTGCGCGAGTCGATCGCCACCACGCTCGGCTCGGAGAGCACGATGCCGCGACCCCGCACGTAGACGAGGGTGTTGGCCGTGCCGAGGTCCACGGCCATGTCACGGCCGCCGAAACCCGTTAGGTAGGTGAACAAGCCCATCGTCTGATGCGTGAGGAGAGTAGCTGCGGCGGTCGCCGCTGCGGAGCTCTCAGAAGCTCCGTCGGGGAGATGGACGTCAGCCCTGCCTTGAGCCGCAGTGTAGCGGACGGCGGCCCGCATCCGGCCCGTGAGAGGCGGCTCCCGGATGCAAAAATCGCTGCAAATTCGGGCCCCTACGGGCCCCCGGGGAGGAGCCCGGGCCAGAGGTCGAGGAGGGCGGCGACCGGGAGCCCGACGACGTTGGCGTAGTCGCCGTCGATCGCCTCGACGAGGGCCATCCCCCGGCTCTGGATCGCGTAGCCACCGGCCCGCTCCCGCCACTCCCCGCAGGCCACGTACCAGTCGATCGTCTCCTCGGCGAGCGCCCGGAAGCGGACGGCGGTGACCGCGGTCGCGCAGCGGGGGGCGCTCCCGGCGGCGAGCAGGGCGATGCCGCTGACCACGAGGTGGCCGGCGCCGCTCAGCGCCCGCAGGGTGGCCCGAGCCGCCCGGGCATCGGCCGGCTTGCCGTAGATCGTCCCGTCGCGGGCGACCAGGGTGTCGACCCCGAGCACGGGCAAAGCGGCCGACCCGGCGGCGGCGCCGGCGACGGCGTCGGCGACGGCCCGGGCCTTGCGGAGCGCGTTCTCGAGCGCGACCTCGCGCGGGTCGCCGGTCGTCCGCTCGACGACGTCGGCCGGCCGGACGGCGAACGGCACGCCGAGCGTCTCGAGGATCGCCCGTCGCTGGGGCGAGCGCGAGGCCAGGACGAGCCGGGCCGCCGGCGGCGGCGTCACACGAGCTGGGCGGCCCGGATCGGCGGCCGCGGGGGGGCGGCCTCGAGCTCGGGGAAGAACAGGGCGATCTCGCGGACGGCGGACTCCGGGCTGTCGGATCCGTGGACCAGGTTCCGGGACGTCACGAGCCCGAAGTCGCCGCGGATCGACCCGGCCCCGGCGGCCAGCGGGTCGGTCGCCCCGATCACCTGGCGGGCGGCGGCAACGGCCGTCTCGCTTTCGAGCACGAGGGCGAGGAGCGGCCCGGAGGTGATGAACTCGACCAGCCCGAGGAAGAAGGGCTTGCCGACGTGCTCGGCGTAGTGGGCCGCGGCGAGATCCTCGTCGACCGTGAGGATCTTCACGGCGACCGGGCGCATCCCCTTGCGCTCGAAGCGGGCGATGATCTCGCCGCTCAGCCCGCGGGCGAAGGCATCGGGCTTGACGAGAATGAGGGTACGCTCCATCGTTGGTGTGTCTCCTTGAGTTTGGTGGGTCGGCGCCCGAGCGCTAGTAGGCGGTCGGTGGCGCCTCGCCGGCGATCACGTCCTCGGGCGTCGCCCGCCGGCGGCGGGCGCGCCGGGGCTCGGCCGGGGGGTAGTCGACGGGTCGCGTCGGATTCTCGCAGAACGGACAGAGGGTCCAGCTCCGGTCGAGCGGCTTACCGCAGTTCTTGCACGGATCCTTGAGCCGGCCGAGGCAGTTCGGGCAGACGAGGTAGTCCCGCTCGATCAGGTGGTCGCAGTGGACGCAGAGGAGCTGGAGGGCGGCCAGGCGGGCCTCGGACGCCTCCATCTCGAGCTCGCGCTCGCGGACGTCGTCGAGGTACTCGGGCGGGCGGACGATCATGTAGATCACCGTCCCGACGAAGGGGAAGAGCGAGGCGGCGGTCGCGCAGTACACGAGCATCGGATCGCCGATCCGCCGGCGAGCGTCCGAGAACGTCCAGTAGACGAGGGCGAACCAGATCACCACGACGAAGAGGATCAGCAGGTTGATGACCAGGTTGATCCCGTCGTTGTTGATCCCGAAGTAGCCGATTGGCGGCATAAAGATAAGTCTAACGGCCCCGGCGGCCCCGGCGGCCGCCCTGCAAGAGACGATTCGGCGTCTCCGGGCCGACACCTTCCGCCGCGCCCGGCGGATGTCCCAGCACCCGGGACGGCCTCAGAGGAAGAGCCGACCGAAGGCGTAGCCGATGCCGAAGAAGATGAGGATGACCAGGGCCACCCCGAGGGCGACGCCGCCGATCATCGCGGCGAGCGACGGGCGGTCGTCCTCGTTCACAGGATCGAGCCCGCCCGGGCGCCCGGCGGGCGCAGGAGGTCGGCGATCAGGTAGAGCGAGCCGGTGGCCAGGACGACCCCCCCGGTCTGCTCCCGCGCCCGGGCGAGCGCCCGCCGCGGATCGGGCTCGACCTCGCCGACCGGGCCGCCGCCGAGCTGGCCGGCGAGCGAGGCGAGGGTGGCCGGCGGGAGGGCGCGGGGGCTCGAGGCGGCGGTGCAGACGAGTCGCGCGCAGAGCGGCAGCAGGACGGCGAGCATGGCGGCGGCGTCCTTGTCGTCGAGAATCGAGACGACGAGCGAGAGGGGGCGCCCGGCGAGGAACTCGGGGAGCGACTCGGCGAGGGCGAGGGCGCCGCTCGGGTTGTGGGCTCCGTCGAAGACGGTCACCGGGTCGCCGGGGTCGACGACGTCGAAGCGACCGGGGACGACGAGCTCGGCCGCGACGGCCCCGACGGCGACCGGTTCGAGGGGGTGCTCGAGGAAGGCGGCGGCGGCGGTGGCGGCGACCGCGAGGTTGCGCCGCTGGTAGGCGCCGCGCGCCCGCAGGAGCCGGCCGGCGGGGATGTCGGGCGGGGCGACGAGGATGCGGGCGTCGCGCTCCCGGGCGACGCGCCGGGCCAGGGCGAGGGCGTCGGGGTGGAGGTCGCTGCCGAGGACGAGGGTCCCGCCCGGGCGGACGACGTCGAGCTTCTCGGCGGCGATGTCGGCGATCGTCGGACCGAGCCAGCGGGTGTGCTCGAGCCCGACGTTGGTCAGGACCTGGACCTTCGACTCGATCACGTTGGTCGCGTCGTAGCGGCCGCCGAGACCGGCCTCGACGACGGCGACGTCGACGCCGGCGGCGGCGAGCTCGGAGTAGGCGGCGGCGGTCAGCGCCTCGAACTGGGTCACCCGGTCGCCGTCGTCGACCAGCGTGCGGTCGACGAGCGCGGCGCCCCGGGCCGCCCGGGCGACGGCGGCGGCGAAGCGCTCGGGGGTGGCGTCGCGCCCGCCGACCTGGATTCGCTCGGCGAAGGAGACGAGGTGGGGCGAGGTGTAGGCGCCGGTCGCCTGGCCGTGGCGCTCGAGCAGGGCGGCGATCATCCGGGTGGTCGAGGACTTGCCGTTCGAGCCGACCACGTGGATCGAGGCGAAGCGCTCGTTCGGGGCGTCGAGCACCGACATCAGCCGGCGCATCCGGGAGAGCCCGAAGCGCATGCCGAAGAGCTCGAGGCCGAGCAGGTAACGCTCGGCCGCGTCCGCCGTCCAGCCCGACCGGGGGTCGGCGCGGGGGCGGGGAGCCGTCACAGGGCGGTGAGCTCGGCCTCGAGGCCGGCGATCCGGTCGCGCTGGGCCTGGACGACCGCGGGCGGGGCCTGGGCCACGAACCCCGGATTGGCGAGCTTGCCGGCCGCGCGGGCGATCTCGGCCTCGAGCTCGGCCCGGCGCTTGGCCTGGCGGCCGTCGTGGGCGGTGAGGTCGACCCCCTCGCCGGCCAGGACCTCGAAGGACCCGCCGGGGACGGGGACGGCGGCCAGGGCGTCCGCCGTCGCCTCGGGCGCGAGGCGCAGGCGAGCCATCCGGGCGACCAGCGGGGCGACGTCGTCGTAGCCGTCGGCGGCCACCCGGACCGCGACGATCGCCTTCGGCTTGATTCCGACCTCGTCGCGCCAGCCCCGCACCGCCTGGGTGGCGGCGATCGCCCGGTCGAGGGCGGCCTCGGCCTCCGGGTCGAGGAGCGACTCGTCGGCCGCGGGGAAGCGCGCCCCGGCGAGGAGGCCCTCGCCCGATCGGCGCACGTGCGACCAGACCTCCTCGGTGACGAAGGGGATCAGCGGGTGGGCGAGGGCGAGGGTCTCGCGGAGGACGTGCAGGAGGGTCTGGGAGACGGCCGAGCGATCCTCGCCGTCCCCGGTCAGGCGCCCCTTGACCAGCTCGAGGTACCAGTCGCAGAGCTCGCGGTAGACGAAGTCGTAGAGGGCGTGGGCGGCGTGGGAGAAGTCGTAGGCGTCGATCCGCCGGACGAGTTCGAGCTCGATACGGGTGAGGCGGGAGAGGATCCAGCGATCCTCGATCGCCGCCGTGGTGGGGGCGGGGAGGGCGTCGGGGGCGACCCGGAGGAGGACGAAGCGGGAGGCGTTGAACAGCTTGTTGGCCAGCGCCTGGCCCTGGGCGATCTTCTCGGCGCTGTAGGGGACGTCCTGGGTCGAGGACATGGCGAGGAGTCCGAAGCGGACGGCGTCGGCCCCGTGGCGGTCGATCTCCTCCAAGGGGTCGACGCCGTTGCCCAGCGACTTGGACATCCGCCGCTTGTCGGGCGCGAGGATCACCGAGTGGACGTAGACGTCGGAGAACGGGACCTCGCCGGTGAACTCGAGGCCCATCATGATCATCCGGGCCACCCAGAGGAAGACGATGTCCCGGGCGGTGGTGAGGACGTCGGTCGGGTAGAAGGCGGCGAGCTCGGGGGTCTCGGCCGGCCAGCCGAGGGTGACGAACGGCCAGAGCCCGCTGGAGAACCAGGTGTCGAGGACGTCGTCGTCCTGGCGGACCGGCCCGTCGCAGAGCCCGCAGCGCTCCGGCGGGGTGGCGGAGACGTAGGTCTCCTCGCACTCGTCGCAGTAGTAGACCGGGAGCCGGTGCCCCCACCAGAGCTGGCGGGAGACGCACCAGGGGCGGATGCTCTCCATCCACTCGAGCGTCCGGCGACCCTGGGTCTCGGGGTGGAAGCGGACCCGGCCGGAGCGGATGGCCGCGATCGCCGGGGCGGCGAGCTCGTCCATGCGCATGAACCACTGGAGCGAGACGAGCGGCTCGATCCGCTCGCCCGAGCGGTGGGAGAAGGGCACCTCGTGGGTGTAGGGCTCGCGCCCCCGGAGCGCCCCGTCCGCCTCGAGCGCGGCGACCACGGCGGCCTGGGCCTCCCCCACGGTCAGCCCGGCGAAGCGCTCGCCGGCGGCCGCGGTCATCCGCCCGTCCTCGCCGATCGCCGAGATCTGGTCGAGCCGATGACGGCGGCCGATCTCGAAGTCGTTGGGATCGTGCCCGGGCGTGATCTTGAGGGCACCGCTCCCAAAATCCATCTTGACGTACTCGTCGGCGATGATCCGCAGCCGGCGGCCGACGAGCGGGAGGATCGCCTCGCGGCCGATCAGGTGCTGGTAGCGGGGGTCGGCCGGGTGCACGGCCACGGCGGTGTCGGCGAGCATCGTCTCCGGGCGGACGGTGGCCACGACCACCTCGCCCGAGCCGTCGGCCAGGGGGTAGGCGATCCGGTAGAGGGTGTCGGTGACCTCGACCTCGTGGACCTCGAGGTCGGAGATGGCCGAGCGGCTCCCGGGATCCCAGTTGACGAGGTAGTTGTCGCGGTAGATCAGGCCCTTGTCGAACAGGGCGACGAACACCCGGGTCACCGCGGCGGCGTACTCGTCGTCGAAGGTGAAGCGCTCGGTCGCGTAGTCGCAGGAGGCGCCGAGGCGCTTGTACTGCTCGACGATCCTTCCGCCGTACCGGGCCCGCCAGTCCCAGACCCGCCGGGTGAACTCCTCGCGCCCGATCCGCTCGCGCGAGGTCCCCTCGCTGACGAGCAGCCGCTCGACCTGGGTCTGGGTGGCGATCCCGGCGTGGTCGGTGCCGAAGATCCACTTCGTCCGCTCCCCGCGCATCCGGTGGTAGCGGATCAGGGTGTCCTGGATCGTGCCGTTGAGGGCGTGGCCCATGTGGAGGGCGCCGGTCACGTTGGGCGGGGGGATGGCGATCGAGTAGTTCTCCGCGGGGGAGCCGCCCGGCTCGGGGTGGAAGAGCCCGGATTCGAGCCAGGCGCGGAGGATCGGCGGCTCGGCGTCGGCCGGCTCGAAGCGGGTGGGGAGCTCGGGGGCCATCTCCCGCGAAGGCTAGTCGGTCGCCGGCCCGGCGAGCGTCCGGCGGGTCGGGTGGGTCAGCGGCGCCGGGCGCGGCCCATGAGGGCCTTGGGAACGACCTGGCGGACGACGTGCTGGACGTCGATCTTGCCGAGGATCCGCTTGACCTCGGCCCGCTCGCGGGCGGTCAGGTTGGCCGGGAGTCCGCGCGACTTGACGGCCAGTCGGGTGAGCTTGTCGCGGTCGCCGGCCGGCAGGTCCTGCCACTGGGCGTGGGCGACGTTGGCCAGCTCGTAGAGCAGCATCCACGGGAGGGCCCGGAAGCGGCCCATCAGCCGGCCTCCTCGCGGAGCTCGCGGGCCGGATCCTCGCGGGCGGCCTCGGTGACGAGGGTCGGGGTCAGCCCCTTCTCGATCGTCTCCTTGGTGACGACGCACTTCTTGACGTCGCGCCGGGACGGGAGCTCGAACTGGACGTCGAGGAGGACCTCCTCGATGATCGAGCGCAGGCCCCGGGCGCCGGTCTCGCGCTCGAGCGCCTTGTCGGCGATCGACAGCAGGGCGTCGTCGGAGAAGACGAGCTCGATCCCGTCGAAGGAGAAGAAGCGCTGGAACTGCTTGACCAGAGCGTTGCGCGGCTCGGTCAGGATCGCCACGAGGTCCGGATGGGTCAGCTGGTGGACGGCCGACATCACCGGTAGGCGGCCGATGAACTCGGGGATCAGCCCGTACTGGATCAGGTCCTCGGGGAGGCAGCGCTCGAAGACCTCGCCGGTGTCCTTCTGGGCGGCGGTCTCCATCGCCGCGCCGAAGCCGATCCCGTTGTGGCCGATCCGCCGCTCGATCACCTTGTCGAGGTTGGCGAAGGCCCCGCCGCAGATGAACAGGACGTTGGTCGTGTCGATCGAGAGGAACTCCTGGTGGGGGTGCTTGCGCCCGCCCTGGGGCGGGACGGAGGCCGACGTGCCCTCGAGGATCTTCAGCAGCGCCTGCTGGACGCCCTCCCCGGAGACGTCGCGGGTGATCGACGGGTTGTCGGCCTTGCGGGCGATCTTGTCGACCTCGTCGATGTAGATGATCCCGGTCTCCGCCTTCTTGACGTCGTAGTCGGCGGCCTGGATCAGCTTGAGGAGGATGTTCTCGACGTCCTCGCCGACGTACCCGGCCTCGGTCAGGGCGGTCGCGTCGGCGATCGCGAACGGGACGTTCAAGATCCGGGCGAGCGTCTGGGCGAGCAGCGTCTTGCCGCACCCGGTCGGCCCGAGCAGGAGGATGTTCGACTTCTGGAGCTCGATCTCGGCGTCGTCGACGGCCATCATCTGGACGCGCTTGTAGTGGTTGTAGACGGCGACCGAGAGCGTCCGCTTGGCGTTGTCCTGGCCGACCACGTACTCGTCGAGGACGTCGTAGATCTCCCGGGGCTTCGGGAGGTTCTCGATGTCGAAGCTCGGCGGGGCGGTCAGCTCCTCGTCGATGATCTCGTTGCACAGGTCGATGCACTCGTCGCAGATGTAGACGCCCGGACCGGCGATCAGCTTCTTGACCTGCCGCTGCGACTTGCCGCAGAAGCTGCAGAGGAGCTGCTCGTTGGTGTCCGTTGGCCGCGCCATCCTTGGTCCCCTTCGGTGGAGCTAGTGGTCTGTCTCGGAATTGGCTTGGGTGGCTGGCGAGTGGCTGGGCGTGATCTGGCGCCGCACGGTGTCCGCGTGCGTGCTGGTGGCACGTGGGCGGACGCCGGGTGGCGCCGGGCGCGTCCAGACGCCGCCAGAGGCCAAGCTAATCGCGAGACAGACCACTCAGTGCTCCGAGATGACCCGATCGACGAGGCCGTAGGCCTTGGCTTCCTCGGAGCTCATGAAGTAGTCGCGGTCGGTGTCGTTCTTGACCTCTTCGACCGGCTTGCCCGTGTGGTGGGCGATGATCTCGTCGAGCCGGCGGCGGACGTCGATGATCTCCTTGGCGTGGATCTCGATGTCGGTCGCCTGGCCCTGGAAGCTCGAGCTGACCTGGTGGATCAGGATCTTGGCGTTCGGGAGCGCCATGCGCTTGCCCGGGGCCCCGGCGGCGAGGAGGAGCGCGCCCATCGACATGGCGATGCCGACGCAGATCGTCGAGACGTCGGGCTTGATGAACTGCATCGTGTCGTAGATCGCCAGGCCGGCGTAGACCGACCCGCCCGGGGAGTTGATGTAGAGGGAGATGTCCTTGTCGGGATCCTCGCTCTCGAGATGGAGCAGCTGGGCGACGATCAGGTTGGCGATCTGGTCGTCGATCGGGGTGCCCAGGAAGACGATGCGCTCGTTGAGCAATCGGCTGTAGATGTCGAACGCACGCTCGCCGCGTGAAGTCTGTTCGACCACCATCGGAATCAGTGGGCTCATGTTCCTCGCTTTGTTTCGCTTGCCCGGCTCGATTCCTCCCGGCGCAGTGCCTGAGCCCCGCTCGGGGTACCGCGGGGGGCGCCGCACCGGCCTCGTCGCCCCGAGTCTACCAACCCGGGTCCCGGGCTCCGGCGCCCGGTCGGCAGGCGTCGGATGGCCCGGCTCGAGTCGGGGGAGGGTATGGACCGGTGTCGGGTCGGCGGGGCGTCGCGGCGGGGTCGGGAGGCGGCGGGGAGTCGGGCAGCCCCCGGGGCGTCGCGGCGAGCCCGGGAGGCGCCCGGGAGTCGGGCCCACCCGCGGGGCGTCGCGGCGGGGCCGGGAGGCCCCCGGGAGTCGGGCCGCCCCGGGGCGTCGCGGCGGGGGCGGGAGGCGCCCGGGAGTCGGGCCGCCCCGGGGCGTCGCGGCGGGGCCGGGGAGGCGGCCGGGAGTCGGGCCCACCCGCGGGGCGTCGCGGCGGGGCCGGGGAGGCCCCCGGGAGTCGGGCCGCCCCGGGGCGTCGCGGCGGGGCCGGGGAGGCGGCCGGCCCCTCAGTCGGCGGCCGGCGCGGGCGGGGCGGCCGGCGGCGGGGCGGGAACGGCGGTGGCGTGGCTGACCACGACGTCGACCGCCTTGCGGGCCGTGATGTTCTCGGCCAGCTCGACGATCCGCCCGTTCTTGCGCAGGGTGGCCAGGAGCTTGCGGGTATCGGGCGTCTTGCCCGAGACGTCGGGCTCGACGTGGTCGGCGAGGGCCTCGAGGAGCTCGTCCTCGGTCGCCTCGATCCCCTCGGACTCGATCAGCGCGATCACGACCGCCTCGCGCCGGAGGGCGTGGGCGGCGTCGTCGTGGCCGGCGGCGATGATCTCCTCCTCGGGGCGCTGGTCGAGCTTGAGGTAGTTCTCCTTGCTGATCCCCTTCTCGGCCAGGGCGCGGAGGGCGTGCTCCCAGGCCTCGCGGGCGCGGGCGTCGATCAGGGCGTCGGGCACGTCGACCTCGGCTCGCTCGACCGCGGCGTCGAGGACGGCCTCGCGGTACTCGCGCTCGGCGAGCCGCTCGTCGGCCGCGAGCAGCTGGCCCCGGAGCTCGTCCTTCAGCTCCTCGAGCGTCTCGAAGCCGGCGGCCGCCGAGGCGAACTCGTCGTCGAGGTCGGGGAGGACCTTGGCCTTGACGTCCTTGACGTCGACCCGGAAGGTGATCGGCTTGCCGGCCAGCTCGGCCCGGTGGTAGTTCTCGGGGAAGGCGATGTTGAGGGTCCGCTCCTCGCCGGCCACGGCCCCGATGAGGCCGTCCTCGAAGCCGGCGATCATCTTGCCCGAACCGAGCTCGAGGGTCTGGGCGGTCCCGCTCCCGCCGCCGAGGACCTCGCCGTCCATGACGCCCTCGAAGTCGATCACCACGAAGTCACCGCTCAGCGCCTGGCGGCCCGGCTGATTCTCCAGGCGGGCGTTGCCCTCGCGCATCCGCTCGAGCTCGGCGGCGAGCTCGTCCTCGTCGACCACGGCCGCCCGCCGGGGGACCTCGAGCCCGCGCCAGTCGCCGAGCTTCGCCTTCGGGCGGACGCCGATCTCGATCGTGAAGTGGAGCGACTCGCCGGCGCCGGGGAGGTCCCCGAGGGAGATGTCCGGGTCGCCGATCGGGGCGATCCCGGCCTCGCCGATCGCCGTGGTGTACCAGGAGGCGATCCGCTCCTTGACCGTCTCGTCGAGCAGCGTCTCCCGGCCGACCCGGCGGATCACCACCGGCGCGGGGATCTTCCCCTGGCGGAACCCCGGAACCTTCATGTCCCGGCCGATCGCCCGCGCCGCCCGGGTGAGCGAGCGCTCGATCTCGGCGGCGACGACCTCCGCCTCGACGCGGACGCGCGACTCGGGGAGCTCGGTGACGCTGGTCTTGACGGCGGTCTCGGGCATGGGCAGACCGCAACGATACCTTCACCGGGTGCGATCCCTGCGCCTGCGTCCCGGCGAGCGGGCTCTCGCCTGGCTGGTCACCGGCCCGATCGGCCATCTCGTGGCCGGGTCGATCGACGTGATCACGCTGGTCATTCGCCTCGCCTGGGCCCGCGCGCGCGGGCGTCGTCTCTGACCGGCGGGCAGTTGGTCGAGTGCTAGGCTCAGGGCGTGGGTCCCCCCCGCCCCCGACGTCCGTGGCGGTAACGCTCTCGCTCCTGCGCACGTTCGTGACCGTCGTGCGCACGGGGTCGGTGACCCGGGCGAGCCAGGAGCTCGTCGTCACCCAGTCGTCGGTCTCCGGCGCGCTGGCCGCCCTGTCGAAGGAGATGGGCGAGCGGCTGGTCGAGCGCGACGGCCGGGGCCTGCGACCGACGCCGGCCGGAGCCGCCTTCCTCCCCCACGCCGAGCGGATCCTCGCCACGCTCGAGGACGGGACGGCGGCGGTCCGGGAGGCGGCCGACCCGTCGCACCGCCGCCTGCGCCTGGCGGCGACCACGACGGCCGGGGAGTTCCTCGTCCCGCCGGTGTGGCACGCCTTCCATCAGCGCCACCCGGAGGTCGACCTGGCGCTCGAGGTCGGCAACCGGGCCAGCCTGATCCACGCCCTCGACCGCCACCAGGCCGATGTCGGGATCGGCGGCCGGCCGCTCGACCCCCGCGTGCGGGGGCTGCGCTTCCTCGAGAACGAGTTCGTCCTGATCACGGCCCCCGACGACCCCCGGGCCCGCCGGGGTCCGGTCATCGTCGAGGAGCTCCAGGCCGCGACCTGGCTCGTCCGCGAGGCTGGGTCGGGGACCGGGGAGGTGACCAGCGAGTTCTTCGCCAGCCGGGGGCTGACCCGGCCGAAGACGCTGACCATCGGGTCGAACGGGGCGATCAAGCGCTGCGTGGCGATGGGCCTCGGCGTGGCGCTCCAGCCCCGGCTGTCGGTCGAGCGCGAGCTCGACGACGGGAGCCTCGCCCGTCTCGGGGTGGCCGGGGGGACGCCGACCCGCGACTGGTACGCCCTCTCGGCGGTCGACGCCCCCCGCCGCTCGGCGGCCGAGTCGTTCCTCGCCTTCATCCGCCGGGGCGACGCCGCCCGGGCGCTCGAGCCGGCCCCTCCGCTCGCCCCGCCGGTGGTGGCCGGGGCCGGAACCTAGCGCCGGCGCCGGCGCCGGTCAGCCGGCGTGGAAGCTGGCGGTGATCTTGTCGAACAGCATCGCGAACCGGGTCAGGCCGGACTCGCGGGCGGTCTGGAAGACGAGCGTGTACATGCGCCGGCCGGAGAAGAGCGAGATCTGCGAGTGGCCGACCCGCTGGCGGCTGATCGGGTCGTAGAAGGTGTAGATGTAGAGGAAGCCCGGCAGGCCGTTGTCGGCCAGGAGGCGAGGGCCGGCGATGATCTTGACCTGCGGGCGCGCCTTGATCAGCAGCCCGGTGGCGTCGCGGATGGCGGCGAGCCGGGGGCCGGTGATCGGCTGGGGCAGCTGGACGCCCCTGACCTGGAGGGAGGCGCCGTCGCGGCTGCTGACCAGGAGGGGAACCGTCGGGTCGCGCGAGGCCAGGCGCGTCCACGTCCGCGGGTAGGCGAGCCGGATGCCGGTGCGCCGGTCGGCGAAGGCGACCGACGGAAGCGAGGTCGGCGGTACTTGGCCGGCGGCGGCCGAGGCGGCCGCCGGAGGCTGGGCCGGGCTCACCGGCGAGGTCGCCGGGGCGGCGGCCGGCGGCGGCGTGCCGGCGGCCGGGGTGGAGCTGGCGGCGGCCGGGGTGGAGCTGGCGGCGGGCGGGGTGGAGCTGGCCGCGGCCGGAGCCGGACTCGCCGGGACGGCGGGACTCGCCGGGTGGGAACGGCCCGGGCTGGCCACCTTGGCGGCCAGGAAACCGATCAGGAGCGCAGCGACGGCGGCGACTGCGCAGAACGCGAGTCGCCGCCGGCTGAGCGTTATTTCCGAACTGTTGCTGGGTGTTACCCCTTCCCGCAACCGACATCCTTGCCGGGCAGGAGGCCCCCAAGGTTGAAGATGGCCGCGCAGTCGATCGAGTTCGCGTGGCCGTTGATCGTGTGCGGGGCGGTCGGCTCCTTGCCCACCAGCCCGTCGATGGCGATGAAGTTGGGCAGGATCTGCTGCCCGGATCCGTTGACCGCACCCAGGATCGAGTCGGCCTTGCCGTTGATCGAGACCACGGCCGTCCCGATTCCGTCCCGCGCCGTCGTGAGGATGTCACGCGCCGTGTTCAGGATCGAGACCACGTCACTGTGGATGTGGGTCACGTCCGCGCCGGTCTTGGTCAGCTTGGGCGTGATCGACCCCACGACGAGGCTGTGGATCGACGTCACCGTCGAGTTGATCGTCAGCACCGTCGAGTGGATCGGCGTCACCGTTCCCCCGATCCCGATCACCTTGGTGTTGATCTGCTTGGCGGTCGAGAGGATCGTCTTCACCGTCCGGTTGATGTCCTTGACGTCGGTGTCGACCTTCGAGAGCCCTGGCGCCAGCGTCGGCACCGCCGCCAGGATCTTGCTCGCGATCACGTTCGTCTTACCGGCCAGCGCGATGTACCCGACGTGCTTGTTGATCGGGGCCAGGACGCTGTTGATGTAGACGACGCGCCGGTCGATCTCCCGGGCGTTGATCAGCGTGCCGGTGAGAATCAGCACGGCGGTCAACGCCCAGGCCAGCAGGATCGCCAGGACCACCTGGGGCAGCCCTCTGCTTGTCTTGTTGAATGGCGCCATCGCCTCAGCCGCCCGCGCTCGGGTTGGCCGGGCACGGCCCGGCGACGTCCGTGAGCGCGAGCGCCCCGGTGACGATGCCGGTGAGCGGGTTGTTGAGGACCGGCGCCTGGCAGATGCTGTTCAGGTGGAGGTTCGCCGACGTCAGGCCCATGTTGATGTGGTTGGCGTTGCCCTCGGTCTTGGTCAACGCGTCGTTGATCGTGACGACCTTCGGGTTGATCGCGCTCGTCCCGTTCGGCGTTCCCTGAACCTGCGTGAGGACGCTGAGGATGGTCTTGAGCGTGCTGTTGACGGTGACCAGGTTCCCCGAGGTCCCGGTCAGGGAGCTGGCGATGGCCGAGCCGGTGCCGGCGGTCGAGACGAGCGAGTTCGAGACGTCAACCAGCTTGGTCGACGTGTCGACCAGCGAGTTGGACGTATCGACCAGCGCCGCCGATGTCGGCCCGAGCGAGCCGAGCGTGCTCTTGAGCGAAGAGTCGACCTGGGTGAGCGAGCCGTTGATCGAGCTCAGTCCCCCGATGATGCTGGTCGCCACGCCGGGAATCGGCTTGAGGTCGGCGTCGATCTTGGTCAGGTTGCCGTTGATGTCCTGAATGTGGCCGGACAGCGGGATCGTGCTCCCGTGAATCGACGTCACCGCGTTGGTCGCCCCACCGAGGTTGCCGTCGATCGACTCGAGCGCGTTCACGATGCCGATCAGGAAGCCGATGACTACGACGACCACCAGCCCGAGGATCGTGATCCACGTGAAGAGCCAACGTGAGATCGTGGTTTCTTGCGCCGTCATCTAGCCTCCCGCTCGCTTGTTGCAGTTCCCCTGGGTGTCCTGGTGGCTGATCATTGGTGGCAGTCACCGTTCTTCCCGTTTACTCCCAGCACCTTCTGGTCGATGCACGCGGCGTTGGTCCTGATCCGGTTGGCGTCGCCCAGGATGTTGGTCGAGTCAGTCTGAATCGTGTTCGCGACGTTGACCGTCGATCCCAGCGAGCCGTTGATCGCGGTCGCGTCGGTCAGGATCTTCCGCGCGACCCCGTCGATCCCCCGGGCGGTGCCGAGGATGCCCGTCGCGGTGCCGCTGATCGTGTTCGCGCTGCCGATGATGCTGTTGACGGCGGTGTTGATGCTGCCGGCGCTACTGAGGATCTTCGAGGCGGAGCCGTTGATCGTCGTCGCAGTGCCGTTGATCGTCGTGGCGCTGTTCTGGACGGTGATGGCCGCCTGGTTGATGCCGGTCGCCGTTCCGTTGATGGAGTGGGCGAGACCGTCGATGGATCCGGCGAGCCCGAGGATTCGGTTGACGGCCGGGGCCAGCGGCGTGGCCGTCTTGAGAATCGATTGGGCGATCTGGTTCGTGCGCGTCAGCTGCACGATCGAGTCCGTGTTGGCGTTGATGCCAGTTCCCGTCTGCGCGATGGTCGCGGCCTTTACGTCGATCCGCTGCGCGGCGCGCACTACCTTTGAGAGCAGCACGACGGCGGTGACGAGGATTGCCACGACGACCACAAGGACGACAGTGCTCGTCCGGTTGAATCCGCGCACAGCACCCTCCCAGGGTAAGTAACAAAGCAATGGACAGCCGAGGTCAGGGACGACCACGAGGGTCCATTGCTGGCCCCCTCGATCCTCGTTCGCGACTTCGACTAGGGGACGATTATCCGATGGTCGGGACGAATGCAAGCATATTGGGCAATGCCGACGTCAATTGGCAAGACCCAATACCGCGATTCGGGCGTCCACCTTACCGGGGTTGACGGGGCGCCGGTCGTCGCCGGGCGCCGCCCCGGCGTGCTCGGGGGCGCCGGCCACGCTCGCCGTCTCGAAAGCGAATGCGCCCGGCCCCGGTGCGGGCGCCGGTCCGGGCGGCGCCCGCACCGAACGACCGGCTAGTGGATGCGCCCGGCCCCGGTCCGCTGGGAGAGCCGGCCGCCGTCGCGCCCGTAGCGGACGGCGACGAGCTCGGCGATGATCGACAGCGCGACCTCCTCGTTGCTGAGCGCCCCGAGGTCGAGGCCGACCGGCGCGCTGATGCGCGACAGCTGGTCCTCGGCGACGCCCGCGGCCAGCAGCCGCTCCCGCCGCTCGGCCTGGGCCCGCTTGGAGCCCATCGCCCCGATGTAGGCGGGGTCGGCGTCGAGAGCCATCACGAGCACCTCGTCGTCGATCTTCGGGTCGTGGGTCAGGACCGCCAGGTAGGTCGCCTGGTCGATCGCGCCGAGCTTCTCGACCGCGGCCCGCGGCCAGGAGGCGACGACCTCGACGGCGTGCGGGAAGCGCTCGCGCGTGGCGAACTGCGCCCGCGGGTCGATCACGTAGGGCCGCCACCCGGTGAGGACACCGAAGTGCGACAGGTGGTTGGCGTACTCGACCGCGCCGAAGATCAGGAGGCGCGGGTCCGGCGCGGTGACGTCGATGAAGAGGTCGCCGCGATGCTCGGACTTCTCCGCCCACATCAGCTCCTCCGCGTGGCCGACCGCCTCGGCGTCGAGCGCCGGATCGCCGAGCGACCCCTCCTGCCCGCCGTCGGCTCGGACCAGGAGGTGCGCCCCGAGGTGCGGGCCGCTGACCGCCGTGACGAGCGCGGCGCGGCCGTCCTCCTTGGCGATCGCCGCGAACGAGCCCTGAGCGCTCACGGCTCGTACCGCTCGACCCAGACGTCGATCTCCCCGCCGCACGGCAGGCCGACGTCCCATGCTTCGTTGTCGGCGATGCCGTAGTGCAGGAGCTGGGGCGGATCGCCGCCCGTGAGGATGCCGTCGGCCACCTCGACGACGGCACCCTCGACACATCCGCCGGACACGGCCCCGTGGACCTCGCCGCGATCGTTGATCGCCATCTTCGATCCGGCGGGGCGCGGCGCTGAGCGCTTGATCCCGACGATGGTGGCCACGGCGACCTTGTCGCCGCGCGCCACCCAGGCGTCGACCTGCTCGATAACGTCCTTCATCCGTCCGCTCCTTCCAGGCTCAGGGCCCGGTTGCTCCAGTGGCGATGGTCAGTCTCGTCGTCGAGCGTATACGGGGCGCGCCGGCCGGTCAGATCACAGCTTCGCGAGGTTCGCGGCGAAGCCCTTGATCAGCTCCTGGGTCACCGGGCCGATCATCCCCTCGCCCATCTGCGCGGCCTTTCCGCTGACGTTGACCGTCGACTTCAGCTGGCCCTCGGTGCCCTCGCCGGCCGGCGTGAGGCTGACCTGGACGCGAGCGTCCGCGGTCCCCTGGCCGCCCTTCTCCTTGGCCTGGGCGGTCATCACCGCCGTGTGGGCCCCGTCGTTCTTCTCCACGAGCTCGGCCGGACCGGTGTACTCCATCGACATCGAGCCGAGACGGAGCTTGATCTGAGCGGTCACCCGGCTCCCGCCTCCGTCGACGACGGACGCGTCGGGGACCAGCGGTACCACCTTGTCGAGGCTGGTGATCGTGCCCCAGACCTCGTCGATCGGTTTCGGGACGGTGAAAGTGTCGGTGAACTCCATAGGTCGCCTCTCCTTTCGTCGGGATCGGGCGACGGCGGCGGCGACGGCTGCCGCGCCGCCCGCTGGCCATGGCCTACCCCGGATCGGCCCGTTCCATGCCCCGGCGCCCGCCGGGCCCTACGCGGGGGACCGACGGGCCGGCCTCCGTCGGCCCGCGCGAATAAACTTACGGGCATGTCAATCCAACCAGGCACCCACAAGCTAGGACCGAGCAACGCGTCGCTCACGGTCAAGACCGGACGGACCGGCGCGGCCGCCAAGGCCGGACACAACCTCGTGATCGAGGTCGCCTCCTGGGAGGCGACCCTCGTCGTCGGCGAGGATCCCGCGCAGACCAGCATCGAGCTCGACGCCGACGGCGGCTCGCTCAGCGTCGTCGACGGCAGCGGCGGGGCGAAGGCCCTCGGCGAGGACGACAAGGTCGACATCAAGAAGTCGATCGACAAGGACGTCCTCAAGAAGAAGTCGATCGAGTTCCGCTCGACCGGCGTCACGGCGAACGACGACGGGAGCGAGCTCGGCGTGACCGGCGACCTCACGCTCCTCGGCACCACGGCCCCGGTCGAGTTCACGATCAACGTGGCCGGCGACGGCAAGCTCACCGGAACGGCCACCGTCACCCAGACCAACCACAAGATCAAGCCCTACTCGGCGCTCTTCGGCGCCCTCAAGGTGGTCGACGAGGTCGAGGTCGTGGTCGACGCGACCGTCCCGACCCAGTGATCCGGGCCTGAGCATGCCGGACCCCGGCGGCACCACCGCCACCTCGACCGACGAGCAAGCCGCCGGGCGACCCCGTCCGGACGGCCTGCTCTCGATCGACGCGGCCCAGGCCCTCGTCGCCGCGCACATCCGGGTACTCCCGGCCGAGCCGGTCCCCCTCGGCGAGGCCCACGGTCGCTTCGTCGCCGAGGACGTCGAGGCGACGATCGACCTCCCCCCGTTCGCGAGCTCGGCCATGGACGGCTACGCCGTGCGGGCGGCCGACACGCCCGGCCGCCTCGCGGTGGTCGGCGAGTCGGCCGCCGGGACGCCCTTCCTCGGCGAGCTCGCACCCGGCCAGGCGATCGTCATCTCCACCGGGGCCGTCGTCCCCGCCTCGGCCGACGCCGTCGTGCCCGTCGAGCAGGTCGCCCGCGACGGCGAGCTCGTCGAGGTGGCCACGGCGATCCCGCCCGGCGAGTTCGTCCGGGCCCCCGGAAGCGACGTCCGGCGGGGCTCCCTCATCCTCGCGGCCGGCACCCGGCTCGGACCGGCGCAGATCGGCGCCGCGGCCGCCGCCGGCCGCTCCTCCCTCTCCTGCCATCGCCGCCCCCGGGTCGCCGTGCTCACCACCGGGACCGAGCTCCGCCCGCCGGGCCAGCCGCTCGAGCCGGGGGAGATCTACGACGCCAACGGACCGATGCTGAGCGCCGCCCTCCGGGCCACCGGGGTCGACGTCGAGCGCATCCCGGCGGTCGGCGACGAGGAGGACGCCCATCGCGCGGCCCTCCGCGCCGCGCTCGAGCACGACGTGGTGATCAGCTCGGGCGGCGTCTCGATGGGTGCCCACGACCTCGTCCGCGGCGTCGGCGGCGACCTCGGCGTCCGCGAGGTGTTCTGGAAGGTCGCCCTGCGCCCGGGCAAGCCCCTCGCCTTCGGCGTCCGCGACGCCACCCTCGTCTTCGGGCTCCCGGGCAACCCGGTCTCGACGCTCGTCTGCTTCGAGCTCTTCGTCCGCCCGGCCCTCCTCGCCCTCCAGGGCGCCCACGGCGCCCGCCCGGCGTTCAGCGCCGGGCGCCTCGGCGAGACCGTCGAGCGCAACCCCGAGCGCGACGACCTCATCCGGGTCCGTCTCACCGTCCCCGAGCGGACGCCCGTGCTCTTCCCCCTCGCCGGACAGCAGTCCCACCAGATCACGGTCACCGCCCAGGCCGACGCGCTCGCCCTGATCCCCATGGGCGCCGGCGAGCTTCCCGCCGGCAGCGACGTCGCCTACCTGCCGCTCCAGCGCGCCTAGTGGTCCGTCCAGCAAGTTCCTGCACCATTGGGCGGGCCCGGATGACCGCGTGGCGGCGTCCTCGAAGCTCGGAATACGTCCAGTATGCCGCCGCTTCTGCGTCCTGGCCACGCGGCCCCCGGACCTCGCCGAATGGCACCCGAACTTACCGGACGAACCACTAGCGCGCCTCCGGATCCGCGGCGGCGGCCGTCGCTGATCCCGGCCGCCGCCGAGGCCCGAAGGTCCTCGAGCGCCGGTGCTGCTACATCTTCGCCAGGTTGGTCGCGAAGCCCTTGATCAGGGCGTCGGTCACCGGACCGACCATGCCCTCGCCCATCTGAGCGGCCTTGCCGGTGACGTTGATCGACGACTTGAGGGTGCCGTTCGTGCCGCTGCCGGCGGAGGTCAGCTGAACCTCGACCCGGGCGTCGGCGTTCCCCTGTCCGCCCTTCTCCCGGGCGGCCGCGGTCATGACCGCGTGATGGGCCGCGTCGTTCTTCTCGATGATCTCGGCCGGACCGGTGTACTGCATGGTCATCGAGCCGAGGCGGATCTTGATCTGCGCGGTGACCTTCGCTCCGGTCCCCTCGGTCACGCTGGCGTCCGGGACCATCGGCAGGACCTGGTCGAGCTGAGTCATCGTGGCCCAAACCTGGTCGATCGGCTTGGGCACCGAGAAGTTATGGCTGAAGTCCGTCATGGGCAGTTTCTCCTTGGGTGGTGTGGTCGCGACATGGGTCGGCCGTGACCTCGCCACCCATGACAGGCTCGGGAGGAGGCCTGCGCCGCCCAGCGCGCGGCGAAGTCTGCCAGAGCGCCGCCGACGGCGCCGACCGGTGCCGGCCCGCCCGCCCGCCGCGGGTGCGATCATGGCCCGATGGCGAAGATCACGATCGACCGCGTCGACGGCCTGAGCGCCCGTGACGTCATGCACGCGCAGACCAGCGCCCTCGGACCGCGCGCGACCCTCGGCGAGGCCCGCGACTACTTCGCCGCGAGCACCAGCCGGCGCCTCGCCGTGATCGCCGACGACGACGGCCGCTACCTCGGCTCGGTGACCCCGGCCGACCTGCGCGACGCCGACGACCCCGAGGCACCGGCCCTCGAGGCGGCACCGCTCCGGAAGATCGTCGGAGCCGACGACCCGGCCGCGAGCGCGCGCGATCTCGCCCTGACCACCGACACCCGTCGCGTCCCCGTGGTCGACGACGACGGCCGCTACCTGGGCATCGTCTCGGTCGACTCGGGCCACCGGTGGTTCTGCGGCACCGGCTCCGGGTGACCGGCCTGCCGGCCGGACCTCCACCAAGTCGCTGGTGAAGGTCCGGTCAGAGACCTGCTAGTTGGTGTAGACGGCCTGCGCGTCGAGGCCGCCCTCGACCCCGGGCGGCAGCGCGCCGGAGCCGTGCGCGTACAGCGCCACGTCCTCGATCGTCTTCGACTGCCGGGCGTCGCGGCCGTTGCTCCAGGCGCCGTTGTCCCACCGCAGGCTCTGCGGCGAGGTGCCGAGCGCCATTCCGGCCATCAACTGGCCCTTCTCGCGGATCTTGGCGCACGCCGCCCGAACCGCCTGGGCCGTTCCCCCGGACGGGCTCTCGTTGAAGCCGTGCCCGGTGCCGAAGCGGTCGGTGTCCGCCGGCACGACCTTGATGTCGAGCGCCGGGACGCCGAGCTCCTCGGAGACGATCTGAGCGTAGCTGGCCTCGTTGCCGTCCGCCGTGGTGGTCAGGCTGAGAACGCCCTTGCCGGTCGGGTGAATACGCAGAAAGACCGCTCGGTAAGCCTCATTAGCCAATGCGAGATCCCCTCCTGCCGTCTGGTGCCGGTACCTGCACAGTCACGCTCCTTCTCCAAAGGGTCTACTTGCGGCCACGAAATGGCCGCCGGGCAGCGGGCGCAGTATGACAGCTCCGCTGCCCCCGCGCCCGCGAAATACGCTTCTATTCCGACGTCTCATCGCCCTCGCCACCCGGTGCCTCGGTGCCCCCGGCCTGCTGACGCGCGTAGTGGGCGGTCGCCGCGTTGTGCTCCTCTAGGTCGCAGAAGTGCGGTGGCGGGCCGCCCAGCTCGTGCGGCGGAACCGCCGGGCGTTCGCAGCCCGGATAGATGCACATCTCGACCTCGGTCTCGCTCATCTAGTGCTCCTCGTTTTTCACATCGTTCGCCCTGCGGCCGCGGCTCTCCAGCCGGCTCGAGCCCAGAGTCCTAACGTAGCAATACGTCGCCCGGGCGCCGGTGGATTACCGCCCGTCACCGGTCACCCAGCCCAGACGCATTCGGCGGCCGGCCCGCTCGCGCAGTCGTCGTGTCCACACGCGCACGGATCGTCGGCCGACGCCCGCTCCGCCGCGTGGGCCGCGCAGTGGTCCGAGCAGAATCCGTCGTCCCGGGCATCGCAGCGGCAGCCCCGGTGCGCGCACGTCTCAAGCACTTCCATGTCGGCCTCCCGCCCTATTTCGGCTTCTCACGCTCGTCCTTCCACCCGGCCACGGTCCTGCCCCGTCGGGGCTTGTTCCCGCTCGGCATGGCCACCGAGCTCCCCTGGACCGGGATCGCGCTGCCCCACGGCTCCTCCTCCGGCTCGTCGCGCTTGGGCGCCGGCGCCGGCGGCTTCCAGTCCGGGGCCCCGTCGCCGGTGTGCTTCGGCGCCCGGATCGCGTCGGCCACCTCGCCGAGCGCCTCCAGGCTGTGGCCGCTGACCAGGGCGTCGCAGAACGGCAGGGCCGCGACCATCCCGCCGGCCTGGGGCGAGAAGCCGCTCGCGCTGACCCGCGGGTTGACCCAGACGATCCGGTAGGCCAGGCGGGCCAGGCGCTCCATCTCCCGGCTGACGAGATCGGGGTCGCCGCGCTCCCAGCCGTCGGAGAGGATGACCACGACCGCTCCCCGGGCCATCCCCCGGCGCCCGTGGCGGTCGTTGAACGTCTTCAGCGCGTCGCCGATCCGGGTCCCGCTCGACCAGTCCGGCGCGGCGGCCGCCGCCCGCTGGATCGCCCGCTCCGGGTTGCGCCCGGCCAGGGCCCGGGTCAGCCGGGTCAGGCGGGTGGCGAAGACGAACGCCTCGGCGTTCGGGCCGCTCGCCCCGGCGGCGGTGAGGAACTGGAGGTACGCGCGCGCGTAAGGCTCCATCGACCCGGAGATGTCGCACAGGAGGACCATCCGCCGGCGGATGATCCGCCGGTGGCGCCGCTTGAGCTTGATCGGGTCCCCCCCGGTCCGCAGGCTCGCCCGCAGCGTCCGGCGCATGTCCATGTGCTCGCCGTGGCGGCCCTTCTTCGTCCGGCGCGTCCGGCGCAGCGGCGTCGCCAGCTCGAGGCGGGTCATCAGCCGGTAGAGCTGGGCCAGCTCGTGCGGGGCGAGGCTGTCGAAGCTCTTCTTGCCGAGGAGCTCCTCCTCGCTGGCCATGGCCAGCGGGATCTCGACCTCCTCGGAGTCGTCGTCATCGTCGTCCCCGTCCTCGCCCGGCGGGCTCGCCGACGCGTCCATCGACCGGGGATCCTGGTCGCGGGGGTTGTCCACGTCCTTGGACTTGTGGTCGGGCTTCTCCCGCTCGTCCTTGGGGCTGTCGATCGGCACGACCTCGTCGGCCTCGAAGTCGCTGGGCATCTCCTTGGCCCCGAAGATCGAGAACCACACCCGGTCGAAGACGGCCACCTGCATCTGGCCGGTCACGAACACCGCCCGCGCCGTCCAGTACAGCCGCCGCCGTCCCTCGGGCTTGGTCAGGGCCAGGGCCTGGGCGAAGTGGGCCGCCCGCTCCGGGGTCACCGGGAGGCCGGCCTCGTGGAGGCGCTGGCTCAGGGCCCCGACCAGCGCCGGGAGGTCGAGGTGGATCGTCTCGACGCCGAAGTGCCCAGCGCCGACCGGCTCCTCGACCGCCTGGCCGTCGGTCGGTCCGCTCTCAGTCACTCCGATCCCCCACGAGCGCTTCGAGGCCGCCCGCGCGGATCACCTCCTGGTCCTCGCTGTACTTGAGCACCGACCCGAGCGTCCGGTCGATCGCCGCCTCGTCGAGGGTCTCGACGCCGAGCAGGTCGAGCGCCGCCAGCCAGTCGATCGCCTCGGCGACGCCGGGCGGCTTCTGGATGTCGCTCTTGCGCATCCGCGAGACCGCGTCGGCCACCTGGACGGCCAGGGTCGCCGACGCGTCCTTGACCCGCCGGCGGACGATCTCGACCTCCCGCTCGGCGCTCGGATAGTCGATCCACTGGTAGAGGCACCGGCGCTTGACCGCGTCGTGGAGGTCGCGCGTCCGGTTGGAGGTGAGGATGATGACCGGCGGGTGGCTCGCCTTGATCGTCCCGAGCTCGGGGATGGTCACCGTCGCCTCGGCCAGGAGCTCGAGCAGGAACGCCTCGAAGTCGTCGTCGGCCCGGTCGATCTCGTCGATCAGGAGCACCGCCGGCCGCGGGCCCGGGTGCTCGAGCGCGCGCAGGAGCGGGCGGCGGATCAGGTAGTCCGGACCGAACAGCTCCTCCTCGCCGAGCTTCTCCCCGCTCGAGTCGGCGATCCGGATGCTCAAGAGCTGGCGCGGGTAGTTCCACTCGTAGAGGGCCTCGGCCGCGTCGATCCCCTCGTAGCACTGGAGGCGGATCAGCGGCGTGTCGAGGACGCTGGCCAGCGCCTTGGCCGCCTCGGTCTTCCCGACCCCCGCCTCGCCCTCGAGCAGGAGCGGCTGGGGCAGGCGCAGGCAGCAGAAGATCGACGTGGCCAGCGCCTCGTCGACCAGGTAGTCGACGTCGGCCAGCCGGCGGGCGAGGGTCTCGACGTCGGGGACGAGCTCGCGGACCTCGTCCGCCGCCTCCCCGGTCACCTTCAGGCGGCTCACGCCCGTACCCCGGCGAAGCCGGCCGCCGCCAGGACGGCCTCGTAGTCCTCGGGCGTGTCCACGTCCAGCGGGATCGGCCCGGGAATGTGGACCTCGGCGACCTCGCCGGCCCGCTCGTCGAGCAGCCGCCAGACGCCCTTGTCGCCGTGGAGGTCGGTGAGCGCGGCGAACGTGCTCCGGTCGAAGGCCAGCGGGTGTCCCCGACCGTCGTCGTAGCGGCAGACGGCCAGCGGCGCGTCGCCGCGGCCGGCGAGGAGGGCGGCGATCGTCTCCGGGGTGACCCCCGGCTGGTCGCCCAGCATCAGCACGAGGATCTCGCACCGCGGGTCGACCGCCCCGATCGCCGCGGCGATCGACGACGAGCAGCCCTTGCCGAACGCGTAGTTGACCACGACCTCGACCCCGCTCAGGTCGACCGTCGTCCGCACGTCGTCCGCCGCCCCGCCGATCGGGACGACGATCTGGTCGAAGTCGCAGGCCCGGGCCGTCGCCACCGTGTGGTCGAGGAGGGTCGCCTCGCCGTACGGGAGCAGCTGCTTCGGGCGACCGAGACGGCTCGACCCCCCCGCCCCGAGCACGAGCCCGGTGACGAAGCGATCAGGTTGCGGCTGCGGCATGAAGGTGCTCCTTCTCGAATTTGGCCTTGCAGCCCGTGCAGCAAAAGTAGACGGTCTCGCCGTCGTGCTCGGTGCGGGGCGTGTCGGCGTCGATGATGACGGTCATCCCGCAGATCGGGTCGACGGCCGTGGCCGGCGCTCCGGCGGCCGGCGGCGCCCCGGTCGGGGCGTCCGGGGTCGGGGCGTCCACGGTCGGGGCGTCCGGGGTCGGGGCGTCCGCGGCGGCGGCGTGCTCGGCCTCGAAGGTCTCCCGGCACCCGGGCCGGCAGAAGTACACGGTCTCCCCGTCGTGCTCGGTGCGCGGCGTGTCGGCGTCGACGACGACCGTCATCCCGCAGACCGGGTCGACCGCCGTGGTCGGCGGCGGACCGGCCGCGGCCGGTGCCGGGGCGTAGGCCCCGGCGCGGCGCACCTGGACGACCCGGGCGAGCAGCGAGAGGGCGATCTCCGCCGGCATCACGGCCCCGATCTCGATTCCCGCCGGCGCCTCGATCCGGGCGAGCAGGTCGTCGGGGACGCCGTCGGCCCGGAGCTCCTCGAGCAGCCCGGCGGCCCGCTTGGGGCTGGCCACCAGCCCGACGTAGGGCAGCCCGGCCTCGAGGCCCTGACGCAGGGTCTCGAGCTCGTTGCGCCCGTGGGCGGCGACCACCACGCCGAGGTCGCCGGCGGCGGTCTCGAGCACGCCCTGCTCGACGTTGACGATCTTCAGGCCCAGCTCCGGCGCCAGGCGGGCGATCGCGCCCGCGATCGGCGTCGAGCCGACGAGGTGGACCCGCGGCAGGGGCAGCACCGGCTCGAGGAAGACCTCGATCGCCCCGCCGGACAGGCATGGGTTCTGCACGGTCACCGAACCCTCCTCGTCGCTGGCCACCTCCTCGCCGGGTCCGTCCGCGTCGTGGTCGGGACCGGCCGCGTCGGGCAGGATCTTCAGGAGCACGGGCTCGCCCGACTCGAGCACCTTGAGGGAGTAGAGCCGGACGCTCGTCTCGGCGCACACGCCCCCGACGAAGCCCTCGATCGATCCGTCACTGGTGATGAGCGCGACGTTCCCGGCCAGCGCGCTCGTCGGGCGCTGCGCCCGCACGACCGTCGCCGTCACGAACGGCGCGCCCTGCGCGGCGAGCTTCTCAGCTCGCCGCGCCAGCGCGTCCGTTATCACTGCGGCGGCTCGGGACGCCCCTGCATAGCGGCCCAGACCCGGGCCGGGTTGCATGGGATGTCCATGTGCTTGACGCCGAGCGGGAGGAGCGCGTCGATGACGGCGTTGGCGATGCACGGCACCGAGCCGACGTTCGGCGACTCGCCGACGCCCTTGGCCCCGATCGGATGGTGCGGGCAGGGCGTGACCGTCTCCCCGAGCTCCCAGTCCGGGCACTCGAGGGCCGTCGGGATGAGGTAGTCCATGAACGACCCGTTGAGGCAGTTGCCGTTGTCATCGAAGCTGATGAGCTCCATCAGCGCGATGCCCAGGCCCTCGGCGAGGCCGCCGTGGATCTGACCGTCGACGACCATCGGGTTGATCCGCACCCCGCAGTCGTCCACCGCGATCAGCCGCCGGACGACGACGTGAGCCGTCTCCGGGTCGATGTCGACCACCGAGATGTAGGCCCCGCACGGGTAGGTCAGGTTCGGCGGGTCGTAGATGACCTGCGCGTCCAGGCCGCCCTCGAGTCCAGCCGGCATCGGCGCGCCGCTGTAGGCCCGCGACGCGATGTCCTCGATGAACGCGCCCTTCTCCGGGTCACCCTTGACGTACCAGCGGCCCTTCTCCCAGGCGAGGTCCTCAGGCCTCGTCTCGAGCATCGTCGCCGCGATCAGCCGCGCCTTGTCGCGCACCTTGCGCGACACGACGGCCACCGCCGCCCCGGAGACCGGGGTCGACCGGCTCCCGTAGGTGCCGAGTCCGTACGGCGACTTGTCGGTGTCGCCGTGGCGGACCTCGATGTCCTCCGGCGGGATCCCGAGCTCCTCGGCGACGATCTGGGCGAACGTCGTCTCGTGGCCCTGTCCCTGGGTCTGGGCGCTCAGGCTGACCACGGCCTTGCCCGACGGATGGACCCGCAGGTCGGCGCCGTCGTTCATGGCCAGCCCGAGGATGTCCATGTGCTTGCGCGGACCGGCGCCGACGCCCTCCGTGAAGAAGGTCGCGCCGATGCCCATCAGCTCGCCCTTGGCGCGCTTCTCGGCCTGCTCCTTGCGGAGACCGTCGTAGTCGGCGAGCTCCATGGCGACGCCCATCGTCTTGGCGTAGTCACCGGAGTCGTACGTCCAGCCGGTCGTCGTCTCGTAGGGGAACTGCTCCGGGCGGATGAAGCTCCGCATGCGCAGCTCGATCGGGTCGACACCCATCTCGATGGCCAGCGCGTCGACCATCCGCTCGACCAGGTAGACGGCCTCGGTGATCCGGAAGGAGCACCGGTAGGCCACCCCGCCGGCCGCCTTGTTCGTGTAGACCGCCTTCACGTTGACGTGCGAGGCCTCCAGCGTGTACGAGCCGCACACGATGTGGAAGAACCCGGCCGGGAACTTCGTGGCCTGAGCCGTCGAGTCGAACGCCCCGTGGTCGGCGATCACGTCGACCCGCAGGCCGGTGATCTTGCCGCCCTTCGAGCACATCTGCGAGTGCATGATGTAGTCGCGGGCGAACGAGTCGCAGATCAGGTTCTCCGACCGATCCTCGAGCCACTTGACCGGAACGCCGGCCACGATCGAACCGGCGATCGCGCAGACGTAGCCCGGGTAGACCGGCACCTTGCCGCCGAAGCCGCCGCCGATGTCCGAGCAGATGATGCGAATCATGTGCTCGGCCAGCCCCGCCACCTGCGCGTAGACCGTGCGGTGGGCGTGCGGCGCCTGGTTGCCGTTGTAGATGTTCAGCTGGCCGGTGTTCGGGTTGAAGTCGGCGATCATGCCGCACGTCTCGAGCGGCGCCGGGTGGCAGCGCGGGTAGATGATGTCCCGCGTGACCACGGTGTCCGCCTGGGCGAAGACCCGATCGGTCGCCGCCTTGTCGCCGGCCTCCCAGTTCGGGCTCGCCAGGTTGTCGCGCTGACCAACCTTGTCGTCCCGGATCAGCGGGGCACCCGGGTCGAGCGCCTTGCGGGCGTTGACCACGACCGGGAGGGGCTCGTAGTCGACGTCGATGAGCTGGAGGGCGTCCTTCGCCGAGTACTCGTCGACGGCGATGACGAACGCGACCTCCTGGTGCTGGAAGCGGACCTTGTCGCCCGCGAGCACGGCCTGCGTGTCGTAGGAGATGGTCGGCATCCAGGCGAGGCCGAGCGTCTCGAGGTCCTTGGCCGTGATGACCGCGGCGACCTTGGGATGGGCCAGCGCCTTGGACGTGTCGATCGACTTGATCTTCGCGTGGGCGTACGGGCTGTGGAGGATGGCGCCATGGACCATGCCCGGGAGCCGGATGTCGTCCAGATAGGTGCCCTGCCCACGGATGAAGCGCGCGTCTTCCTTGCGCTTCAGCCGACCGTACCCGATGGGCCGCTCGGTGCTGGCGCTCGGAAGGTTTTCAACTGTTGCCATGCTCAACTCCCCTGGGTCGGGGCGCCCTCGTACTCGGCCGCCCATCTAACTGCTGCAACTATGTTCTTGTAGCCGGTACACCGGCAGATCGCCCCCGAGATAGCCATACGGATCTCGGCCTCGGTTGGATCAGGGTTCTCGTCGATCAGGGCCCGGGTGGTCATCAGCATCCCCGGGGTGCAGAACCCGCAGTGGAGCGCGTGGCACTCGTGGAAGCCGGCCTGGATCGGGTCGAGCGCGCCGTCGACCTCGAGGCCCTCGACCGTGCGGATCTCGTGGCCCTCGCACATCGCCGCGAGGATCGTGCACGACTTGACCGGCATGCCGTCGTACTGGATGACGCAGGCGCCGCAGTTCGACGTGTCGCAGCCCCAGTGCGTCCCGTGGAGCTCGGCCACGTCGCGGATGAAGTGCAGCAACAGGAGCCGCGGCTCGATGTCGCCGCTGTACGGCGTCCCGTTGATGTTCAGGGTGACTTGCATTCTCAGATCTCCTGGTGGAGGGCCCGGGCCACGGCGCGGCGCAGAGCTCGTTTGGTGAGCACGCCAGCGAGGTGGCGCTTGTAGTCGACCGGGCCCCGGCCGTCGGCGCTCGGCGAGCAGTCCGCGGCGGCCATCGCCCCGGCCTGAGCGAAGAGATCCTCCGACGGCTGCTTGCCGCGCAGGAGCTCCTCGGAGCGGGTCGCGTGGATCGTGCTCGGGCCGACGGCGCTGAGGCCGATGCCCGCGTCGCGGATCGTCCCGCCGTCCATCCACACGGCCGCCGCCGAAGCGGCGATCGCCCAGTCCCCGGCCCGGCGCTCGACCTTCTCGTGCGCGCTGCCGCCGCCCCGGCGCACCGGGATCCGGATCTCCGTGAGCATCTCGTCCGCGCCGACCGCGGTCGTGTACGGACCGACGTGGAACTCCTCCATGTCGACGACCCGCTCGCCGCTCCCCCCTCGGATCACCGCACGTGCCTTGACCGCCGCGCAGACCGCCGAGAGGTCCTCGGCCGGATCGGCCTGGCACAGCGACCCGCCGATCGTCCCGCGGTTGCGGACCACCGGATCGGCGATCACGAGCTCGGCGTCGTGGAAGAGCGGAAAGTGCTCGCGCAGGAGGTCGGACTTGAGGAGCTCGACGTGGCGCGTGAGCGCCCCGATGCAGATCTCATCCCCCTGCTTGCGGATGAACTGGAGCTCGGTGAGGTCGTTGATGTCGATCAGGTGCTCGGGGTTGGCCAGGCGCAGCTTCATCATCGGCAGCAGGCTGTGCCCGCCGGCGATGATCCGCGCGTCAGCTCCGAGCCGCCCGAGCGCAGCGATCGCGCCGTCGACCGTCGTGGCGCGCTCGTACTCGAATGGGGCGGGGGTCTGCAAGCGATACTCCTTTTTCTCGAAAGAGCCTGATTTTCATAGTCGCATGGACCGAACGGCCAAGTCAAGAAGACCCCGGGAGGCCCATGCGTGGCTCCTCGACCCGGTATCAGGAGGTCGAAAAAGCCCGTCCGGAGCCGCTTCCCGAGGCGACCTGGACGTGCGCAGGGGCACCTCCACCGACGGTCCGCTCGAGCGCCCCTCCCCGGAGCACCACCCTACGTACGGGGTAGCGTACCGGCAACCCAGGCCGGGGGTCCGTCCTCCGGGTGCTCGCGCTTCCAGATCGGGGCGTTTCCCTTGACGGCGTCGAGCACGGACCGGGCCCCGGTGAACGCCTCCGAGCGATGGGGCGCCGAGACGGCGACGACGACGCTCGGCTCGCCGAGGGCGACCGTCCCGGTCCGGTGGGCGACGGCCACGGCGGCCAGCCCGTGCTCGGCGGCGGCCGCGGCGGCGATCCGGCGGATCTGCTCGGCGGCCATCTCGGGGTAGGCCTCGTACTCGAGGCTCGGGATCTCGCGCGTCGTGCCGACGAAGACGACGGTGGCCCCGGTGCTCGGGTCGGCGACGAGGCGGCGGATCGCCTCGACGTCGAGCGGCTCGCCGGTCACCTCGGCCAGGCGCACCGGGTCCCGGGCCCCGCCGCTCACCGGGGGCACGAGGGCGAGCTCGTCGCCGGGGCGGAGCTCCTGCTCGCGGGGGGCGTACTCCCGCCCGACGGCGACCACGAACGGGGCGTCCTCGGGGAGGCCGCTCAGCGGTCCGCGGCGGAGCTCGGCGATCGCGTCGTCGACCGTCGCGCCGTCGGCGAGCGCGAGCTCGAGCGTCCCGGCCCCGGCCCGCTCGCGCAGGACGGCGAATAGTCGAACGGTAACATTCATGTACCAATGCTAAACCCGATCGAGGACCAGCGGCTGACCCATCTCGACGAGCGCGGCCGGGCGAAGATGGTCGACGTCGGCGCCAAGGCCGAGACCGACCGCGTCGCGGTCGCCCGGGCCGTGGTCCGGATGCGGCCGGAGACGGCCGCCGCCGTGGCGGCCGGCGACGCGCCGAAGGGCGACGTCATCTGCACCGCCCGCCTCGCGGCCATCCAGGCGGCCAAGCGGACCGACGAGTGGATCCCGCTCGCCCACACCCTCTCGCTCCACTCGCTGGACGTCGAGATCGAGGTCGATCCCCCGGCCGGAGCGGTGACGATCACCACCACGGCGCATGTTTTTGCGCGAACCGGGGTAGAGATGGAAGCTATGGTCGGAGCCGCTGCCGGCGCGTTGTGCGTCTACGACATGGTCAAGGGCCTTGAGCGCGGAGTCGTGCTCGAACGGGTCGAGTTGCTCGAGAAGAGCGGCGGACGGTCCGGCACCTGGAGGCGAGATGACCCAGCTTGAACCCCTGATGGACGGACACGGACGCCGGATCGGCGACGTCCGCATATCGGTCACCGACCGGTGCAACTTCCGCTGCCAGTACTGCATGCCCGCCGAGGGCCTCCCCTGGCTCGAGCACGCCGAGGTGCTGAGCTTCGAGGAGGTCGAGCGGCTCGTCGGGCTGCTCGCCGCGATGGGCGTCCACGACGTCCGGCTGACCGGCGGCGAGCCGCTGGTTCGGCGCGACTTCCCCCGCCTGGCCGGCATGCTCGCGGCGATCGACGGGGTCGAGGATCTCAGCGTGACCACCAACGGCTTCCTGCTCGAGCGCGACGCCGCCGCCCTGGTCGCCGCCGGGATCAACCGCTTCAACGTCTCGATCGACTCGCTCCAGCGCGACCGCTTCTTCGAGATGACCCGGCGTGACGCCCTCCCCCGCGTCCTGCGCGGACTCGAGGTCCTCGCCGGGTACCCGGAGGCCCACCCGATCAAGATCAACGCGGTCGGCCTGAAGGGCTTCACCGAGGAGGAGGTGCTCCCGCTGGCGCGCTTCGCCCGGACCCACCCCTACGAGGTGCGCTTCATCGAGTTCATGCCCCTCGACGCCGACCACGCCTGGGATCCGGACAAGGTGCTCCCCGGCGAGGAGATCCGCGCCGCGATCCACGCCGTCTACCCGCTCGAGGCCGAGCCGCGCGAGCCGAGCGCGACCGCCCGGGTGTACCGCTTCGCCGACGGCCACGGCAAGGTCGGGTTCATCAACCCGGTCTCCGATCCGTTCTGCGGCGACTGCAACCGGATCCGCGTCACCTCCGAGGGCAAGCTCCGGACCTGCCTCTTCTCGATGCACGAGACCGACCTGCGCACCCCGATGCGCGAGGGCGCGACCGACGCCGAGGTCGAGCAGGTCATCCGCGACGCGATCTGGCGCAAGGAGCTCAAGCACCGGGTCAACGACCCGGGCTACCGCCGGCCGGCCCGGTCGATGTCCCAGATCGGCGGCTAGTGGACGCGTCCGCAAGCTCTGCGTGGAATCGGCGGGCGGCCGGGCGTGATCTGGCGCCGCACGGTGCACGCCTGCGGGCTGGTGGCACGGGTGCGTGCGCCGGGTGGCGCCAGGCGCGTCCGGACGCTGCTGAGACGCGCAGTACTTGCGGACGCGTCCACTAGCGCCACCGCCGCCCGGCTCGCCGATGATCGTCTACCACGGGACAACCGACGAATGCCGCGAGGGCATCGAGCGCGACGGGCTCCACCCGGGCACCTACGTGGCCGGCAACCCCGACCTCGCGCGCGAGTACGCCTGGCTGCGGGCGATGACGCTCGGTGCCGACTCCTGCGTCATCTTCGAGCTCGACGTCCCCGACGGCGCGGTGGCGGAGGCTCCCCAGAGCTGGTGGTGGGCCCCCAATCAGCTCCAGCTCCCGCTCGGCTGCTCGGCGTCGTGCATCGTCTCGATCGACGATTCGGATCGCCGGCCGGCCTCGGCCGGCGGCGCCGACCGACCGGGCTGACCCCCGACCCGGGCCGGGCTCGCCCGGGGCGCGGAGCGGCGCGGGCGACGCTCCGTTCGAGCGGAGCGGCGCCGTCTCCGATCGCGCGCGCGGCGACCGAGATCCCGCGACGACCGCCCCGTGCCGGCGCTGGCGCGCGCCGGCACGGTGGTGTCGCGGTGCCGAGTTGCCTCTAGGTCTCCCAGGGGCGCTTGCTGATGCCCGTGAAGCGCGCCTTGATGTCCTCGACCTGAGTGGGGGCGTCCGCCGCGGGCTCGGCCGGGGCGGACGCCCGGGCCGGGGCGGCGGCCGCCCCGGGCTTGCGGGCCTTCGGCGGCTGCACGTTGTATCCGGGCCCCGAGGCGCCCTCGCGGGCCGGACGGCGCTCCCGTGCGCCCGGCGTCGAGGTCGGCTCGTACTGGTTTGGCGACGCCGCCCCGACCGTCGGGGTGCGGGGGAGGTTCTCCCGGCTCGAGCCGCTCGAGCGCCGCGGGTCCGGGTAGAGCGTCCGGGCCGACGAGCTGGCCCCGATCGCGTCACGGAGGGCCGGGCCGCCCGGATTGCCGGCGGCGATCGGCGCCTCGCGGCCGAGCCGGGCCAGCGTGAGCGTGCCCTTGGTGTAGACCTCGGCGATACGCGGGACCTTCTGGTTGCGGCTGCGGCCGAACCGGCGGAAGCCGGCGGCGGCCGCGCCCGGGTAGAGGCCCTCGACGAGGCCGAGCGCGTCCTGCATCCCGGCCTTCTTCACGAGCAGGCCCTCGAGCAGGTCGACACCGGCGTCGAGCTGCCCGTTGATCGTGATGACGACGGCGTTGACCGGCCCGGTCTGGCGGACGATCTCGAGCACCGAGACGATGACGATGTCCAGGTCATCCCGGATCTGACGGAGCTGTCCGATGATCGCGATCAGGTAGACGACGAGCAGCAGGACGACGACGACGACGGCAAGGATGGTGACTGCGGCAGCGGGTTGCATGATTCCCCTTGTTTAGGCGTCGTCGAGGATGACGTCGAGGGAGCCGCCGTAGTTCACGACGACTTCGACGGTCTGGATCACGTGGCGCTGCGTGGTGAGCAGGAGATACACCGGCTCGAGATCCTTGTTGATCGCGGTGCCGACCGTCGCGATCGCCTGGATCCGGGGCACGATGCTCCGCGCCGCGGTCAGGATGCCCTTCAGCAGCACCGCGACGACCGGCGCCACGACGAACAGCAGGACGAGGTTGCCAATCCACCAGAAGATCATCGAACCCTCCTTTGGGCCACGATCGCGGCCTTTCTTGCGATCCCCGGCAAAGCGCTCAGGATGATCTCGAATTGGGCGTTGATGGCCCGGACCGCGGGCCCGAGCGGACGCAGGTGGCCGGACTCGACGCCGGCCAGCGCGTTCCCGAGCGTCCCGAGACCCTCGGAGATCCGCTCGAGACGCTGGCGGATGCGCGTCAGCGCCACCGCCAGGACGATCACCAGCAGAGCGGCTTCGAGCACGCTCGTGAGGACCAGCAGGGTGAAGCTCATACCGCCACCCCGAATCCGTCGGTCAAGGCGTTCATGTAGGCGTCCTGCACCAGGGCTTCCTCCACGATCAGTTCGAGCACCGGCGCCGTCGCCGCGAGCTGCGGGATGTACGACGTCTGCGACGCCACCTGGCCCGCGAGGTCGAGGAGGTTGGCCACGCTGTTGTCGATGTCGCGTACGTAGCTGAGCAGCAGCACCATCAGCGCCGCCACGACGAGGCAGACGACCATCCCGAGGCCGAGCGCGATGTACCAGAAGTAGTGACCGTCCTGATGCGCCGGGAAGAGCGCAGCAGCTCCCATGAGGTCCGTCATTTGCCCACCGCCACCTTTCGCAAAGCCCGGGCGGCATGAAGGATCCTCACGCCCGAATCGTTGATCTGAGCGATCCCCGGCAACGTGGTCGTCTGATCGCGAATGAGCACGACGCCGCCCTCGGCCGTTTGCGCCTGGTTGGCGATCGCCCCGGCCAGGGCCAGGATCACCGCCACGATCGTCGCGGCGATCGCCACGGCGAGGAAACCCAGCGACAGACCGATATACCAGTCGGTGAACGTCGCAATCACAGCCATGTCGCGCTCCCCTCGGCGATGCTCCGCCGGCTACCGCCGGCCTGGTGTGCGGGCGCCGACCGCCGCGGCGTCAGCGTGAACACGCAACGCTCCGCCGGCTCGGCGCCGCCGATGCTACGAACACTGTTGGCACTGTCGCTCCCCTCCGTTTCCCGTGACCGCCCGCGACCATACCGTCGGGACGGCCAGTACTCGACTCCTCCGCTCTGCGGGCGAGAGAATAGTGCATCGGGTCCCGGCGTGTCCAGCGTCGCCTCCCGGGATTTTCGCGATCCGGCCACTCCCGCGTCCGGCCGGCGGGCCGCGGCCCGCTCGGACCGGGAGCCCGCCGGCGCGGTCCCGCGCCGCGCCCCCCGGCGCCGCGACCCGCCCCTCGACCGGGTGCCGGCGCCGGCGGCGACCGCGGGCTCGACGGTTCCTCGGGGCGCGTCGGCGGGATTTGATCCAGATCGGCGGTGGCTTCGTAAACAAGGTCCATCCACCCGACTTGGAACCGCATTCATGCCCCCACCGCTCCGCCGGTCCGGTCCGTTAGTGTCCGTCAGGATGCCATCCCCGCTGTTCTCGCCGCGCCAGGCGCTGACGCTCGGGGCTGTCGCCCTGGTCCTCGAGATGCTGCTGATCCTCCCGATCTTCGACAAGATCGCCGGCACCAACCCGACCGCCCACTTCACCCAGCACGGCGGGATCTTCCTCGGCGGGGTCCTGATGGGGATCGCGCTGCGCGACATGTACGTCGCCTCGCGGAGTTAGCTCGTGAACGTCCTGATCGGGCACATCCCGCACGCGGTCCCGGTGGTCGTCATCTGGGGCATCATGCTGCGCTTCTGGCTCCAGCAGCGGCGGCTGCCCCCGCTCGAGGACCGGGCGCCCACGGCCGAGCCCGCGATCCCGTCGGCCGCAGTGGCCCTGCCGGCGGCGCCGGTGGGCCGCACGGTGGCCATGCGCGGTCTGCTCGCCCTCGGCCCGGTGCTCGGTGCCCTGGGTACCGGCTTGGTGATCTACGCCCTGAACCTCGGACGCGGCCACGCCGGCGCGACCGCCGTCTGGACCCACGTCGGGATCTCGTTGCTGGCCCTCCTGCTGGTCGGGTACAAGCTCGCCGAAGTCGGGCTCGCCCGGTTGCGCGCGAGCTTCACCGGCCGGCGGGCCCTCCGATCGGGCGGCTCGCTGGTCCTGCTGGCGCTCTGGGTGCCCCTGCTCGCCTCGGGCGTCGCCCTGCTGTTCTTCCCGAGCGAGGCCTCGTTCACCGCCTACGCGCACTTGATCGCCAGCGTCTGGTGGACCGGGCTTCTGCTCTGGCACCTGCGCCGGTACCTGGCGCGAGCGACCCGCACCGTGCTCGCCCGGCCGCAGGCCGGCGCCGGTGCGCCGCGGTCGCCGCGTCAGCCGCGGCAGCCGCGGTCGCCGCGGCAAGGATCGATCGGGCGCCCGGCGGTGGTCGCCCGCGACGAGGCCCGGGCGGGTGCGCGGCGCATCCCGGGCCGTGCCGCGGCCGGCGCGGAGGAGTCCCCGCCGGCGAGCCGGTTCTCCCCGGGCCGCGCAGCGGCCGGCGCGGAGGAGTCCCCGCCGGCGAGCCGGTTCCCCCCGGGCGCCGGTCGCCCGGCGGCCGGCGTGACCGCCGAGGACGAGGCGACCGCGCCCGTCCCGTAGCGGCCGGAGATCTTGGGCGCCCCCACTGCGGGGCCCAAGCAGCACCACGTCCGAGCGACGTCGACCAAGGCGGCCCGGGCATGAGCGCACGTGCACCAACCGGCGGCGCGATGCTCGCGTGGGCGGCCGAACCAATCCAGACCAACGGAGGAAGCGGATAATGGCGAGTTTCACCAAGGACAAGACCATCGGTCAGCTCGGAGCGATCCTGATCGGCGTGGCCTACCTGTCGGGCGGCCTGGTCGGCCTGCTCTACACCAACGGATTCGGCGGGTTCGTCGACTCCCAGGGAACCAAGCTGTACGGCATCTTCACGATCAACCCGTTCCACTCCGTCTTCCACATCGTCGTGGGCATCGTCCTGCTCCTGGCCGCGTTCAAGGGCACCTCCGGGATGGTCGAGGGCTCACTGCTCGGCATCGGCGCGATCTACATCGTGGCGACGATCACCGGCTTCATCTACGCCCACATCCCGGTGATCGCCCTGACCTCCGCGAGCGACGCCGACAACCCGCTGCACCTGATCACCGGCCTCACCGCGATCACCGCCGCGCTCCTCTCCGCCTCGCAGTCGAGGAAGAGCAGGCAGTTCGCCTGACGAACGCCTTCCGGGCGGAGCCGCGCCGGTCGGCGGCCCGTACCCGGCCTCCCCACGCGCGCGTGACCGGGCCCGCCAGCTGGCGGGCCCGGTCCGCGTAATAGAGCGTTCATCCGCCGGAAGCCGCGGCGTAACCGGCGCGGCCTAGCGTGCCCCCGATACGCACCCCCGGACCACGGAGATGATGTCGATGCCCATTGCCCCTGCAGCCAGCCTCTACGAACAGATCGGCGGCGCCTCGGCGCTCACCACCCTGGTCGACCGCTTCTACGAGCACCTCTGGGCCGACGCGGACCTCCAGAAGTACTTCGCCGGGATCGACCGCAACCAGCTCAAGCAGCACCAGCGCCTGTTCCTCAACATGGTGCTCGGCGGCGGCGAGGCCTACACCGAGCGTCCGCTGACCGAGGCCCACGCGAGCCTGGCCATCGACAACGCCGCCTTCGACAAGGTCGCCGACTACCTGACGATCACCATGCGCGAGCTCGAGATCGACGAGCCGGTGATCAAGATCGCCGGCGGCGCGGTCAACGGGTTCCGCTCGCAGGTCGTCACCCGCTGACCCTCCCCGGTCAGACGCCGGTCCCGGTCAGCCGCCGGTCCCGGTCAGCCGCCGGTCCCGGTCAGCCGCCGGTCCCGGTCAGCCGCCGGTCCCGGTCAGCCGCCGGTCCCGGTCAGCCGCCGGTCCCGGTCAGACGCCGGTCGCCGCGCCGGCGGTGGGCCGGCGCCGGCGCGGTCGCGGGCTCGCCGGCCGGGGCGCGGCGCCGGCCCCCGAGCGGTCGGGTCCCGCGTCGCAGCGGGCGAGCAGCTCGTCGATCGCCTCGTCGATGCCCCGGGCCAAGCGGTCGGCGTCGGCGGCGAGCTCGGCCTGGGCGTAGACGCCGAAGCAGGCGCGGTCGGCCACCGTGGTCATCCCGATCGAGATCCCGTGCCCGTCGGTCAGCGGGACGACCGGGTAGGCGCGCTCGACCGGGCAGCCCATCAGGTACAGGGGAATCCGCGGCCCGGGGATGTTCGAGATCGTCAGGTTCGAGACGTACGGGCTGGCCAGCGCGCGCGAGGCCAGCCGCCGGACCGGGCGGGGGGCGAGGGACAGGGCGCCGAGGATCGCGTCGGCCGCCTCCGGCTCGCGGTCGCGCTTGCGCGAGCGCATCGCCACGTGGATGTCGCGCAGGCGCCAGACCGGATCGTCCTCGGCGCAGGGCAGGGCGAGGAAGAGGAAGGCGATCCGGTTGCCCCAGCGGTCGTCGAGATCCTCGACGCTGACCGGGACCATCGCCTTGATCTCGCTGAGCGGCTCGCCGCGCTCCTCGAGCAGTCCGCGCAGGGCGGCGGCGCTCGCGCTCAGGAGCACGTCGTTGACCGTGGTGCCGAAGCGGCGCTTGATCACCCGGAGATCCTCGAGCGGCCGCTCGTGGCGGGCGAGGTGGCGGGCCGGGGGCATGTCGCCGTTGAGCCGGCTCCGGGGCGCCGGCGGGAGGGCGGTGTGCGCGATCGCCCGGACCGCCCGCCAGGCCTGCCCGGGGAGCTCGAGCAGGCGACCGGGGTCGCGGGCCAGCTCGAGCGGGAGCATCGCCAGGTCCACCGCCTGGCCGACCTGCTGACCGACGGCGGCGCCGGCCAGCTCGAGGCGCCCGGGCGGCGCCCCCGGCGACCAGGGGAGCGGCGCGACGAGCTCGGTCTCGGGCGTCGGGTCGAGCAGGAGGGCCATCAGCTCGACCGCGGCCAGGCCGTCGACCAGGCAGTGGTGCGCCTTGCCGACCACGCCGATCCGGCCGTCCTCGACGTCCTCGGCGATCCACAGCTCCCAGAGCGGCCGGCCGGGCTCGAGCGGCGTCGACATCACCGCGTCGACCAGGCGCCCGAAGTCCCCGGGTCCGGCCTGGCGGACGTGGTGGGCGACGTCGAAGTCCGGGTCGTCGACCCAGACCGGGTCACCGAGGCCGAGCGGGACGTCGACCAGCTTCTGGCGGTAGCGCGGCGCCCGGCCGAGGCGGCTCGCGATATGGGCGCGCACCTCCTCGAAGGCCGGGCGGGCGCCGTCCGGGCGGGGCGCGAAGATCGCCGCCCAGCCGACGTGCATCGGCGCCGAGGACGACTCGAGGGCGAGGAAGGCGGCGTCGAGGGCCGAGAGGCGCGCGCGCGTCATCGCCCGCCCCAGCGGTCGGGCTCCGTCCGGGGGACGGAGGATGGGACGCCGTCGCGCGCGCAGCTGGCCACGCGTGCTGATACGGCGTCGCCCGGTCCGGCGGATCACTAGGGTTCGCCCGATGCGCACGGTCATCCTCACGGTCTCCAACTCGGTCTCCCGGCGGGCCGCCGAGGACACCTCGGGCGCCCTGCTCGCCGAGCTGGCCGAGGCCGGCGGGTGCGAGATCGCGGCGATGGAGGTCGTCCCGGACGACCGGGCCCTGATCGAGGACCGGCTGCGCCACTACGCCGAGGACGACATCGAGCTCGTCCTGACCACCGGCGGGACCGGTCTCTCGCCGGACGACGTCACCCCGGAGGCCACGCGGGCGGCGATCGACCGCGAGGTGCCCGGGATCGGCGAGGCGCTCCGGGCCGAGTCCCTGCGCCACACCCCCCACGGGATGCTCTCCCGCGAGGTGGCCGGCGTCGCCCGCCGGACCTTGATCGTCAACCTCCCGGGCAGCCCGCGGGCGGTCGGCCAGCTCTTCGCCATCCTCGAGCCGGTGCTCGCCCACGCGGTGGCGATCATCCGCAGCGAAGGCGGGAGCCGCGGCCTCCACGCCGCCGACTCCGACGCCTAACGGCGGGCGCGCCAGGCTTCGGCGCGGATCGCGCGAGCGCTCGTGGCCGCGCCGGCGCCGCCGACCTTCAGGTAGCGGGGTGAGAACCCCTCCGGGTCGAAGCCGCACCGGCGCAGGAGGGCGATCGAGTCGGTGTTCCCCGGCTGGACGCTCGCCGGCATCGCGGCGACGAACGCCTCGCGGTCGCCGGGCGCCGGCGGGCGCAGGACGACGCGGGTCCGATCGTTCCGCCGAGCCATGCTCGCCGAGGGTAGAGGCCGGGGTCGGCCCGGGCGCGGCGTGCCGCGATATCCTCTCGAAGGTGGCACGCAAGGCAAAGGAGGCCTACGGGTCGGTCGGGCGGTCGGCCTGGCTCGACGTCGACTGGGAGTCCCATCGGCGGTGGGTCGAGATCGACGGCCGCTGGGTCAACCTGGTCGACATCGGCGAGGGCCCGGTCCTGATCTTCATCCACGGCCTCGCCGGGTGCTGGCAGAACTGGCTCGAGAACCTCCCGTTCTTCGCGCGCGACCACCGGGTGATCGCCGTCGACCTGCCGGGCTTCGGCGAGTCGGAGATGCCGGCCGAGCCGATCACGATCAGCAACTACGCCCGGATCGTCGACGCCGTCCTGGACGCCCTCGACGTGGACAGCGGCGTGATCGTCGGCAACTCGATGGGCGGCTTCATCGGCGCCGAGCTGGCCATCCACTACCCGGCCCGGGTCGAGCGCCTCTGCCTGGTCGGGGCCGCCGGCCTGAGCATCGAGAACCTCCGGACCCAGCGCAAGCACGGCCTCCGCCACCGGGCGGAGAACGTCGTCTTCTTCAACCTCGCGTGGATCGCCACGCGCTCGCCGGCGATCACCGCGCGACCGCGCCTGCGCCGGGCGATCCTCATGCTCGTCGCCGCCCACCCGGAGCGCCTCCCCGGCCCGCTCACGGCCGAGCTCGTCCGGGGAGCCGGCAAGGACGGCTTCAGCCCGGCCCTCGACGCCCTCTGCTCCTACCCGATCCGCGACCGCCTCGGGGAGATCGCCTGCCCGACGCTGATCGTCTGGGGCGACAAGGACCTCCTCGTCCCGGTCAAGGACGCCGCCGAGTTCGAGCGCCTGATCCCCGACTCGCGCAAGGTGATCTACCCGGACACCGCGCACGTGCCGATGCTCGAGCGCCCGGCCCGGTTCAACGAGGACCTCCGGGCGTTCCTCGAGGAGGAACCCGGCGAGGAGGCCCCCGAGCCGGGCCGTCGCGCCTTCGCCGGCTGATCGGCGACGCCCCGGGCCGCCCGCGCCGCCGCGGTCCCCGGCCGGCCCGGCCGGTCGACGCCGCTAAGCTCCGGCGGAGGGCCCGACCGCACCGAGCCGCGGGCGCCCGCGCAGGCGCAGGCGCAGGAGCGGGGCATCCAAGAGTCCCAAGGGAGGCGCACATGGACGAGCAGGAGCAGAAGCACACCTACGAGGCGGTGCTGGCCGAGGAGGAGATGGTCGCCCACAGCGAACGCACTCTCGGACCGGACCATCCGGCGACGCTGAGTGCGCGGGGCGACCTGGCCTACCGGTACTGGACCGACGGCCGCCTCGACGAGGCGATCGAGCTCGAGGAGCAGGTCGTCTCCGACAGCGAGCGGGTCCTCGGGGCCGACGACCCGGTCACCCTCACCGTCCGCTCTAACCTGGCCTCGTCCTACTGGACGGCCGGGCGGACCGACGACGCGATCGAGCTCGAGGAGCAGGTCCTCTCCGACACCGAGCGGATCCTCGGCACCGAGCACCCGACGACGCTCACCGCCCGCTCGAACCTCGCCTTCTCCTACCACACCGCGGGACGGGTCGACGAGGCGGTCGCCCTCCAGGAGCAGGTGCTCGTCGACTCCGAGCGGGTCCTCGGGGCGCGCCACGAGGACACGCTCGCCGCGCGCGAGACCCTGGTCTCCGCCTACCGGACGGCCGAGCGCAACGACGAGGCGATCGTGCTCGAGGAGCAGATGCTCGCCGACTGCGAGCGACGCCTGGGCGACGACGACCTCGAGACCCTGACCGCCCGCTCGAACCTGGCCTCCTCCTACCGGGTCGCCGGCCGCGGCGACCAGGCCCGGGCGCTCCAGGAGCGGGTGGTCGCCGACATGGAGCGGGTCCTCGGAACCGAGCACCCGGCGACGGCCGCCGCCAAGCGGACGCTCGCGAACAACTGAGCCGCCCGGCGGCAACCGGGGGCCGCTCGCGGGGGGAGCGGCCGTTTATATGGTCTAGTTGACCCCGTCCTCCCGCTCGGGGGAGCGGCTGGCCGCGGGCGCCGCGGACTGGGCCGGCTCGGCCTCGGCCGAGGGCAGGTCCGGGCCCCCGTCGCTGGTCGCGTCGGCGTGGTCGCCGGCGTCGGTCGGGACGCCGCCGGGGGTGGCCGGCTCGTCGGAGCCGGTCGTCTGACCGAGGACGGAGCTGCCGAGCTCCGGATCGTCGGACAGCATCTCGCGCGGGGCGTCCGACCCGCCGAGCTCGGCGGGGACGACCCCGCTGGCGACCTCGCCGCCCCAGCCGCCCTTCTCGCGCGCCTCGGTCTCGTCCGGCGTGGTGCCGCCGCTCTGCTCGGTCGGCGGGACGACACCCTGCTCGTAGTCGCTCTCAGCCATCGAATCCTCCTCGTGGGGGAATGGGGACCCCGGTTCTCTACCCGGGCGCCAGCAGGCTAATCACCGCGCTCGCGGCCGATATGGTTGGGTTGAGAACTCCAACCAAGGGAGCTGCGCCATGGCTGAGACCTGCGGTCACGAAGGATGCAACTGCGCGCCGAGAGAGGACGGGTACTGCTCGGACTACTGCGCCAAGCACGGCGGCCACGAGGGGCACGTCGCCCACGACTGCGGCTGCGGCCATCCCGAGTGCCACGCCGCGCCGGCCGCCCCGGCCTGACCCGGCGCCAAGCCCCGCCGCCGGCCCGAGGTCGGGCGGCGGGGCGCCCCGGCAGGGGACGGAGCGGTCCCGGCCGGCTCAACCGGGGGTGGGGGAGCGGTTCTCGCCCTGCCGATCGATCTGGTCCATCTTGGCCAGCAGGTGCTCGGCCATCTTGACCGAGGCGGCGTCGACCATGCGCCCGTCGACCGAGACGGCGCCCATCCCGGCGTCGGCGCCCTCCTCCATCGCCGCGATGATCCGGCGCGCCCGGCCGACCGCGGCCGCGTCGGGGGTGAACACCGCGTGGATCGGGTCGATCTGGGCCGGGTGGATCGCCCACTTGCCCTCGCAGCCGAGCGCCGCCGCCCGGTGGGCGGAGGCGAGCAGGCCGTCGGGGTCGCGAAAGTCGCCGAACGGCCCGTCGAGCGGACGCACCCCGTAGGCCCGGGCGGCGACGGCGATGCGGGCCAGGGCGTAGTGCCAGGGATCGCCCCAGTGGACCGCCCGGCCGCCGTCGTCTCCGGGGTCGGGGTCGGTGAGGACCGAGTAGCCGCGGCTCACGCCGCCGATGTTCGTCGTCGGCGCCTGGATCGAGGCGGCGTAGTCGGCGACGCCGAAGACGATCGCCTCGAGTCGGTCCGGGCAGGCCTGGGCGATCTCCTCGACCCGGGCGACGCCGATCGCCGTCTCGACGAGGGCGGTCAGCCCGACCCGCCGCTCGAGGCCGACCGCCGCCTCGATCTGGGTGAGGAGGGTGGCGACGACGTGGAGGTCGGCGGCCGAGCCGACCTTCGGGACGATCACCAGGTCGAGCCGGCGGCCGGCCTGCTCGACGACGTCGATGATGTCGCGGTAGCACCAGGGCGTGTCGAGCCCGTTGATCCGCACGGCGACCGCCGCGGCGCCCCAGTCGTGGTCGTTGACCGCCTCGATCGCGTTGCCCCGGGCCTCGACCTTCTCGTCGGGCGAGACGGCGTCCTCGAGATCGATGAAGACGACGTCGGCGCCGAGCCGGGGGGCCTTCTCGAGCATCCGGCGGTTGCTCCCGGGGACGGCGAGCTCGCTGCGGTGGAGCCTCTCCTTCGCGGCCATCCCGGCATCCTGCCAGAGGCGGGCGGCGGCGGCGGCCGGGCGGGCCGCGGCGACGGGCCCGGGGCGGCCGGGATAGGCTTCCCCGCCATGCCCGCCCCGATCGACCCGCCCCGCCGACTCCTCTGCGGCCCCGGCCCGGCCAATGTCCACCCGTCGGTCCTGGCCGCCATGCAGAAGCCGATGCTCGGCCACGTCGACCCCGACTTCCACGCGATCCTCGGCGAGGTCTCCGAGTTCCTGGCCGCCGGCTTCCAGCGGAGCGACGGGCTGGCCGTGGCCCTGTCGGGGACCGGGACGATGGGGATCGAGGCCGGCCTGGTCAACCTGGTCGACCCGGGCGAGAAGGTGATCATCGGCGCGGCCGGGTACTTCGGCTTCCGCCTCCAGGAGATCGCCCGCCGGCGGGGGGCCGAGGTGGTCGAGGTCAACGACGTCTGGGGCAAGGCGGTGTCGAACGACCGCCTGCTGAGCGCGCTGTCCGAGCATCCCGACGCCCGCCTGGTCGCGGTCGTCCACGCCGAGACGTCCACCGGGGTCGAGCACCCGCTCCGGGAGCTCGCCGCGGAGATGGCCGGGAGCGAGACGCTGCTCATGGCCGACTGCGTGACCTCGTTCGGGGCGATCGAGCTCCGGTCGGAGCCCTGGGGGATCGACTACTGCGGCTCGTGCACCCAGAAGGGTCTGGCCGCCCCGCCGGGGATGGCGCCGATCGCCGTCTCGCCGCGCGCGGTCGAGCGGCTCCGCGCCCGGGCGACGCCGGTCGGCTTCTACCTCGACCTGGGGATGATCGCCGACTACTGGACGAGCCGGACCTACCACCACACGGCGCCGATCCTCCACGTCTACGCCCTCCACGAGGCCCTCCGCCTCGCCTTCGCCGAGGGCTGGGAGGCCCGGATCGAGCGCCACCGGGACGCTGGCCGCTACTTCCAGACGGCGCTCCGCGAGCGCGGCCTCGAGCTCGTCGCCGACGAGAATCGCCAGCTTCCCCAGCTGACCGCCATCCGCGTGCCCGACGGGGCCGATCCCCGGGTCGTCCAGGCGCGGCTGCTCGTCGAGCACGGGATCGAGGTCGGCGGCGGGCTCGGTCCGACCGCTCCCCCGATGTGCCGGATCGGCCTGATGGGCCAGAACGCCACCCGCGAGGTCGCCGACACCGTCCTCGAGGCGCTGGACGCCGTGCTCCGCCCCGCCACCGTCCGCCGCTGACCTCGGTCGGGCGAGGTCAACCGCCGGGCGCGAGCACCCGGGCCAGCGCCCGCCCGGCGCCGGCCAGCGCCGCCGCCGACCTCAGGTCGGGCGAGGTCAACCGCCGGGCGCGAGCCCCCGGGCCAGCGCCCGCCCGGCGCCGGCCAGCGCGGCCGCCGTGCTCGCCTCACGCACCGAGCGCAGCCCGAGCCGCCGCCAGGCCGCCGGGTCGAGGGCGTTGCTCCCGACGACGGCGTGGACCGGCACCCCGGCGGCCGCCGCCCGGGCGATCACGACGCTCGCCGCCTTGCCGGCCGCCGTCTGGTCGTCGAGACGCCCCTCGCCGGTGACCACCGCCCGAGCCCCGCCGAGGAGCCGGTCGAAGCCGACCCGGTCGAGGACGTAGGCGGCCCCGGGGGCGAGCTGGGCGCCGAACGCCGCCCAGAGTCCGCCGGCGAGGCCACCGGCGGCGCCGGTCATGGGGACGCCCCGCGGGTCGCGGGGCAGGCCGGCGGCCAGCTGGTCGAGGCGCCCGGCGAGCCGCCGGACCGTCGCCGGATCGGCGCCCTTCTGGGGGCCGAACACCGCGGCCGCCCGCTCGAACGGGGTCGTCACGTCACACAGGAGGACGAGCCGGGCGCGCCCGAGGCCGCCGGCCCGCTCGATCGCGGCGACCGCCCCGGCGCCCCCGTCGGTCGTCGCGCTCCCGCCGAGGCCGACGGCGATCTCCCGGGCGCCGGCGTCCCGGGCGGCGAGGATCAGCTCGCCGACCCCGGCGGTCGAGGCGGCCCACGGGTCGCGCTCGGCCTCGGTGAGCAGGCCGAGCCCGGCCGCCCGGGCCACCTCGACGACGGCGCTGGCCGCGTCGGGGCTGAGGGCGTAGGCGGCGTCGATCGCCCGCCCGAGGGGGTCGTGGACCCGGGCGGTGCGCCGGGCGGCTCCGAGGGCACCGGCCAGGACATCGAGGGTGCCGTCCCCGCCGTCGGCCACCGGACGCTCGACCACCGCCTCGACGCCGCCGGCCCGGAGCCCGGCGGCGATGGCGTGGGCGACCGCGGCCGCCGTGAAGGTTCCCTTGAACGAGTCGGGGGCGACGATCACCGCCGCCGGGACGGCCACGGGCCCGGTCTCGCCGGCGGCCGCCCCGATCAGGGCTGGCCGGCCGCCCGGACGAGACGCTCGAGCTCGTCGAGCCGGTTGGTCAGGCCCGGCTTGGGGGCGGTCGCCGCCGCCGGCCGGCCAGTGCTCCGGGTCGTCGCCGAGCTGGCCGCCGGCCCGCCTCCGCCGACCCGGATCGCGACGAGGACGAGGACGACGAGGAGCACGGCGCACCCGAGGGCGACGATCCGCCCGTGCCGCCCCGGTCGCCCGGATCGGGCCGCCCCGCCCCGCGGGGCCCGCGACGGGGCGACCGGCCGGGCCCGCGACGGCCCCGGTCGGGGCCGGGGCGTGGCGGGCGGGCGCGGGCGGCGACGGACGACCGGGGCCGGAGCAAGGGCCGGGGCCGCAGCCAGGCCCGGGGCCGGAGCACGGGCAGGAGCCGGGGCCGGGGCGACCGGCGGGGCGATGGGGGGCGCGACCAGGCGCTCGGTGGGCTCCGGCGGGGCCGCGGTCCGGCCGAGGAGCTCCCGGGCGGCCTCGGCGGTGGCCGGCCGCCGATCGGGCTGGCCTGCGGTCAGGTGGGCGACGAGGACCTCCGTCGTGGCGTCGGCCTCGTCGCCGGCGAGGTCGCGGAGGAGCACGCCGAGGGCGTAGAGGTCGCTCTGGCGGGAAGCCGGCTGCCCGTCGATGACCTCGGGCGCCAGGTAGCGGAGCGTGCCGACCAGGTGGCCGGTCTGGGTCAGCCGGGTCGAGTCCTCCGGATGGGCGATGCCGAAGTCGGTGATCCGGGCCCGCCCGTCGCTCGAGAGGAGGACGTTGGCCGGCTTGACGTCCCGGTGGAGGATCCCGGCCGCGTGGATGCAGGCGAGCGCGGCGAGGAGGTCGCCGGCGACGGCGGCCGCCTCGACCCCGCGCACCGGCCCGCGCTCGAGCCGCTCGGCGAGCGTCCCCCCGTCGACGTACTCCATGACGAGGAACGGCTGCCGCTCGTCGGCGCCGTAGTCGTAGACCTGGACGAGGTTGGCGTGGGAGAGCCCGGCGGCCGTGCGCGCCTCCCGGGCGAAGCGCTCGGCGTAGGTCGGGTCGTCGACCAGGGCCTCGGAGATCAGCTTGACCGCCACGGCGCGGCTGAGCCGGCGGTCGGTCGCCCGCCAGACGGTGGCCATGCCGCCGCTGCCGATCAGCTGGTCGAGCCGGTAGCGGCCGTCGCCGAGGACGACGCCGGGCCGGGGTTCGAGCGCCGCCGGCTCGGCCATCAGTCTCCCCCTCCCCCGCCGTTGCCCTTCCCCTGGCCCTGGCCGGTGAGCTTGTCGACGCGCTGCTTGAGCTTGTCCACGCCCCGGCCGACCGCCTGGTCGACGCGGTGCTTGAGGGCGTCGGCGCCCTGGACGACGATCTGGGCCGGCCCGGTCCCGGTCGCCGCCGGCGGGGTCGCCGCCGCCGGCGGGGTCGCCGCCGCCGGCGGGGTGCTGGGCGCTGCCGTTTCCGCTGCGGCCGCGGCGGCCGCCGCCTTCGCCGCGGCCTGGGCGCGGGCGGCGCTCTGCGCCTGGGCGGCGACGCTCTGCATCCGGGCGGCCTTGGTCGGGTCGAGCGAGCCGGCCACCCGTAGCCGCGAGACCTCGGTCCGCAGCGAGGTCAGGGACGCCGCGGCACCGGCCGGGTCCCCGGCGGCCGCAGCGGCGCGGGCCTGGGCGATCCTGCCGAGCAGCTGGCTCTGCTCGACGGGGGTGAGCCCCGACCGGCTCGTGCCGCAGGCGGCCGGGAGGAGGACGCCGGCCCCGAGGACGGCGGCGACGGCGAGGGTGCGCCGGCCGGAGCCGGGCATCACCGCTCGGCCGGGGGGGCGGGACCCCGCGGAAGCGGGCGCGTGACCTCGGTCTCGTCGTCCGGGGGAGCCGGGCGGCCGCCGCGCCGCCAGCGCCGCCCGCCGCCGGACGCCGGGGGCGGGGCGGCGGGTCCCCCACCGGGCGGTTCCGGGACGTAGGGATCGGCCGGCCGCGGGACCCGCCGTCCGACCGGCGGCGGCTCCGCGACGTCGGGGTCGGCCGGCCGAGGGACCCGCCGTCCGACCGGCGGCGGCCCCGGGACGTCGGAGTCGGCGGGCCGCCGGCCGGCGGGCGGCGGCTCGGGCACGTCGGAGTCGCCGGGGCGAGCGACCCGTCGTCCGGCGGGCGGTGGCTCGGGCACGTCCCACTCGACCGCAGGATCCGGTCGCGCGGCGCGAGCCGCCTTCGGCGCCGCCGGTGCGTCCCGCGGCCCGGAGCGGGGCGGCTCCGGGACATCCAGCGCGGGGACCCCCCGCCCACCGCCGGGGTCGGCGGACGCCGGCGGCTCGACCGGCGCGCCGCGCCGGGCGCCGAAGCGCGGGACTCGCGCCGGGGGCGTGCGCCGCACGCCGGAGCGGGCGGCGCGGTTCGGGCTGGGCGCGGGCGCCGGCACCGCGCCGGGAACCCGGCCGGGGCCGGCCGAAGATCCTCCGGTCGAGGCGCCGGGGACGCGGCCGGCGGCGCTCGCCGGGGAGGACGCGACCCGGGCGCCGGCGGCGGGGCTCGGCGGCGGCGGGGCGCGGCGGGGCGGCTTGGGCTCGACGCTCAACGACAACGAGATCCCGACCCGGGCCATGATGCCGCCGGCGACCATCAGCAGGGCACCGACGAGTCCGAGCCAGGCGCCCCCCTCGAGCGCCCGGCCGGTGGCCGCCGGCGGATGGTCGATCAGGGCGGCGGCCACGACGACGACGGCGACCGCCCCGGCGAGGAGCGCCTCCAGCGGGGGCACCGGACCGTGCCACCAACCGACCTCGGCGGCGGCCCCGAGGAGCACGGCGACGGCCAGGCCGGCGAGGACGAGGTCCCAGACCTCGAAGGCGGACCAGGCGGTCAGCCCCGGCTGGTACCAGCCGAGGAACAGGCTGACGAGGAGGAGCGCCGCGCCCAGCGCGGCGACGAGGTTGCCGGTCTCGAGTCGGCGCATACCCGCGAATTATGCCCGCAACCCCCGGCGACCAAGCGGTGGACCCCGCCCGCGGCCCGGGGCCGCCGGGCCGGGCGGAAGTACACTGCCCTCCCGGATGAGCGCGTTCGAGCGGCGGACGGCCGGGACCAGCCTGCCGATCGGCTACGACAAGCGACTGATGCTCTTCGCCGGGCGCGCGAACCCCCGACTGGCGGCGGCGATCGCCCGCCGGCTCGGGGTCGACCTCGGTCCGGTGAACCTCCGGACCTTCTCGGCCGGGGAGGTCTACACCCGCTACGGCGAGTCGATCCGCGGGGCCGACGTCTTCATCGTCCAGCCGATGTGCGCCAACCCGGAGACCGGGATCAGCGCCAACGACGCCCTGATGGAGCTGCTGGTGATGATCGACGCCGCAGCCGGCGCCTCCGCCCACCGGGTGATCGCCGTCGCCCCGTGGTTCGCCTACTCCCGCCAGGACAAGAAGTCCGCCCTCCGCGAGCCGATCAGCGCCCGCCTGGTCGCCCACATGCTCGAGGCGGCCGGCGCCGACCGGGTCCTCACCATGGACCTCCACGCCGGCCAGGTCCAGGGCTTCTTCAAGAAGCCGGTCGACCACATGACCGCCCTCTTCATGCTCGCCAACCACTTCGGCGCCCTCCACCTCCCCAACCTCGTGGTCGTCGCCCCGGACGTCGGCCGGGCCAAGCTCAACCAGAAGTTCGCCGACGTCATCGGGGCCGACCTGGCCCTGATGACCAAGGAGCGACCGGCCCAGCAGGTGGCCGAGATCGGTCACGTCATCGGCGAGGTCGCCGGCAAGACCGCCCTGATCGTCGACGACATCATCGACACCGCCGGGACGCTGGCCGCCGCCGGGCAGACCGTGCTCGAGGCCGGGGCCACCCAGGTCTACGCGGCGGCGACCCACGGCGTCTTCTCGGGCGACGCCTACGCGACCCTGGCCGGCGCGCCGTTCGAGCAGATCGTCGTCACCGACACGATCCCGCTCCGCCCGGGCGCCCCGGAGAACATCGCCGTGCTCCCGTGCGCCGGACTCCTGACCGACTCGATCCGGCGGATCTTCACCGACGGCTCGGTCAGCGAGGTCTTCGGCGGGGAGAACCAGCTCTTCTAGCGGGTGACCTCGATCCAGTCGTAGGGCCGCCCGCAGAGCGAGCGCCAGGCGGCGGCCGGGGCCGCCCGGACGAGCTCGTGGGCGCCGGCCCGGGCCAGGAACACCGCGTGCAGGATGTCCGCGCCCCCGTTCCCCGGCTCGGCGGTCAGGCCCCCCCGGCTGATCGTCACCCGGTGGACCCCGGCGGTCAGGGGGACCGGGATCGGGACCATCGTGTCCGGGTTGAACGGGTTCCCGCTCACCTCCGCGCCGACCGAGCCGACGTGGCGGCCGTCGACCGAGACGCGGACGACCGGCATGATCTCGCCCCGGAGCCACACGTTCCAGACCCCGGCCCGGGGCACGCCGACCGGGGCGGTGAGGTGGCCGTTGCGGGTCATGAGGAGGCCGACGCTCGGCGGGTGACCGCGGAACCACGTGGGATGGACGGCGCGGGTCAGGTTCACGGCCACCACCGGGATCGGGCTGGCCGTGACCAGCGCCGCGTGGTGGGCGGCGGCGCGCGCGGCCAGCGGCCCGATCGTCCGGCAGCTGACCGACCGCAGGCCGGACAGGCGCAGGTGGGCGAGCGCGGCCGGGGCCCCGGGGCGCCGGGCCCAGACCTGGTAGTAGCCGCCCTCGTAGGCCAGGGCGTAAGCCGAGGGCGGGCGGCTGGCGGTCGGGTCGCGGCGGGTGATGATCAGCGGGTAGCCCCGGAGCGTCGCCGCCGGGATCCGGTCGAGGTCGACCGGGTCGCCGTGGTTGGGGACGAGGCCGACCGTCCCGACCGGCGGGAAGATGAAGTCCGGGCCGCCGATGTCGAGGTCGCGGAGCACGTAGAGCGACCACTCGTCGAAGTCGGTGAACAGGGCCGGCCCGGCCCCGGCGTAGCGGGTGTCGATGGCGGCGAGCTCGGCGTAGCGGGCGGTCGGCGCGAGGTCGTTGTTGTGGTACTGGAGCACGTCCGAGGCCAGGACCCCGCCGGCGAGGACGAGGGCCAGGAGCGGCGCCGCCGCCCGCAGCGGCGAGGCCCGCAGGCCGGCCACGCCCGCCCAGGCGAGGAGGACGACGACCGGCGAGGTGAGCATCAAGAGCTTGGCGTCGGTCCAGGTCGTCCCGTACAGGCTCAGCCCGATCCACAGCCCGAGCAGGAGCCCGATCCAGCCGGCGAGCACCCAGGCCCGCCGGCGGATCAGGTGGACGGCGCCGATCAGCGCGGCCACGACGGTGAAGCCGATCAGCACGTAGGTGGTCACCCGGGCCGGGCCCATCGCCGCCCGGTGGCGGTAGCTCCCGGACAGCCAGCTCCCGAAGACCTGCTCGAGGTGGAGCGGGGCGGACAGGTTTCCCGGGTTCGCGGTCGACGCGATGGCCTGGGCGACGTGGAGCGACCCGTAGGCGTCGACCCAGGTCGGCCAGGCGGCGACCAGGCCGGCGAGCACGCCGATCCCGACCAGCGGCAGCGCCCGCCAGAAGGGACGCTCCCCGGAGGCGGCATCGGCGATGACGAGGACGGCGACCACGACGGTGGCGGCGACCGCCCACGGACCGAAGGCCACGCCGAGCGCCGAGGCGCCCCCGGCCACCACCAGGGCGAAGGGGATCCCCGCGGTCGGCGGCCCCCGCAGCCAGCGCCCGTGGATGACCACCAGGGCCCCGAGGGTGAGGATCAGCGGCAGGGTGGCGACCTCCTTGAGCGAGGCGACGAGCTCGTAGCCGTAGACGAGGGCCGGGACGGTCACGCTGAGCGCCGCGACCGCCGCCCATCCCCCGTCGAGCCCGGCCTTGCGGACGAGGACCCAGGCCGGGCCGACCGTGGTGGCCAGGAGGAAGGCACAGAACGGTTGGAGCGCCCAGATCAGGGGGAGGTCGAGGAGGCGGGCCGACCCCCCGAACAGCGTGTGCGAGCCGGACGGGTAGCTCATGTTGAAGTAGGCGTTGATGTACTGGCCGTAGGAGTTGCGGAGATCGAGATGGGCGTACGCCTGCCCGTGGCGGATCAGGTAGTCGGCGCCGATCATGTGGAGGGCCGAGTCGGGGAGCACCCCGTAGCTCGAGAAGGTCAGCCGGCCGGCCAGGAGGACGGGGGCGATCCCGACGACGTAGGCGACGACCGGGAGGAGAACCCCCCAGACCCGCCGGGGCGCGGCCCGGCCGCCGGCGACCAGCCGCCCCCCGCCGAGGACGAAGCCGGCGGCGGCGACGCCGGCGAGGACCCACGGGGTCGCCGAGGCGAGGGACGGAACCCCGGTGGTCAGCTGGGAGACCGCGATCAGGGCGGCGACGCCGATCACCGGGAGGAGCGCGCCGGGGAGGAAGCGTCCGCTGAGGCGGTCGACGAGGAGCCCGGCCCCGAGGCAGAGCACGGCGAGGAGGGCCGGGTAGACGAGGGTGACGAGGACGAACATGCTCCAGCTCACCGCGACCGCGCGCGGACGCGTGGGCGCCGCCGGCGGCTCGTGGGGATTGGGGAGACGGACACCAGGTCGGGCGCTCGATCGGCCCCGCGGTCGGCGCCCGCGGGTGCGGCCCGCCACAGGCGTCGCGGCGGGGGAGTCTCGCACGGGACGGGTCCGCCGGGTGCACCGGCCCGCCCGCGAGCCGGACGACGGCGACTAGAATGGGATCGACGATGAGCAGGATCTGGGTCCTCGACACCGAGACGAAGGGCACCGGGGCGACGATGGTCCCGCTCGACCAGCGGCTGCGAAAGCCTGGCCGCGAGGACGAGCTGGCGCTCGTCGAGTGGGAGCGCCCGCCGCGACGCCCGGCCGAGCCCGCCCGGCCGGCGCCGCGTCGGTTCAAGGTCGTCGACGTCCGCTCCGGGCGGGTGCTCGGCGAGGATCTGAGCGGGCGGGCGACGGTCGAGCTGCTGCGGGGCATCGGCGCCGTGGTCGACGTCTACGTCCACGTCTGGCAGCCGGAGTCGTCGCGCTGGCGACTCCTGACCCAGGGCGAGCAGGGGTCGCTCTGGCGCCTGCGCGACCGCGCGCTCGACCCAGCCTGACCCCCCGCGGCGGAACCGGTCGCCCGGGGCGCGTGGGATGCTGGGTCGATGCGCCGCCGCACCGCCGTCCTGGCCGTCGTCGCCTGCGCGGCCGCGCTCGGGACGGTCGCCGTGTCGGGTGGGGAGGCCGGCCGGCCGGCGGGCTTCGACACGGCCGCGGCCTACGCCCTGGTCAAGCGGATCCTCGGCTACGGTCCGCGCCCGGCGGGGTCGGCCGCCGCCCGGCGGGTCGCCGCCGCCCTGCGCCCGCTGCTCCCCGGCGGCCGCTTCGAGGCGGTGCCGGGTGGGCTGCGCAACGTCGTCGGCCGGCTCCCGGGCCGGGAGCCGGCGATCGTCGTCGCCGCCCACTACGACACGACGCCGGTCCCCGGGTACCTCGGGGCGAACAACAGCGCGGCCGGGGTCGCCGCGGTCGTCGGGATCGCCGCGGCGCTCCGCCGCGACGCCCGGCGACCGGGCGAGCGGGCGGTGGTCTTCGCCCTCTTCGACGGCGAGGAGGCGCCGGCCGGGTTCACCGACTTCTACGCCGAGGGCGACCGCGGGAGCAAGGCCTACGTGAAGGGCCACCCGGGGACGACGGCCGAGCTCGTCCTGCTCGACTTCGTCGCCAACCGCGGCCTGCGCATCCCCCGGGAGGCCGGGTCGGATCCGGGGCTCTGGGCCCGCCTGCGGGCCGCCGCCGCGTCCGCCGGCGCTGCCCGGGCCTTCCCGCCGGCGACGCGCCCGGCGATCCTCGACGACCACACCCCGTTCCGGCTGGCCGGGATCCCGGCCGTCGACCTGATCGACTTCGACTATCCGTGCTGGCAGCGGGCGTGCGACACGCTCGCCCAGATCTCCGCGACCAGCCTCGGCGAGTCGGGCCGGACGGTGCTCGCCCTCGTCCGCGGCGACCGCGGACGCTGAGCCCGCCGACCTCGACGCCGATCGCTCAGTTTCCCCCGCCCGCCCAGTCTGACCTGCATGACCTCGCCCATCCCCGTCCTCAGGAGCCTCCCATGACCGAGACCCCCGCCTTCCAGATCACCGGTGTCGACTTCGTCGCCGTCCCGGCCCGGGACTTCGAGGCGTCGGTCCACTTCTACGGCGACGTGCTCGGCCTCCCGGCCGGCAAGCGCTGGGGCGAGATGCCGGGGGCCGAGTTCCAGGCCGGCAACCTCACGCTCGCCGTGATGGATCCGACGGCGTTCGGCCAGGAGTTCCGCCCGAACGCGCTCCCGATCGCCCTGGCCGTCGCGGACGTCGCCGCCGCCCGGGCGCACCTCGAGGCCGCGGGCGTCGAGTTCGTCTCCGGGCTGATCGACAGCGGCGTCTGCCATCAGGCGATCTTCCTCGACCCGGCCGGCAACTCCCTCGACCTCCACCACCGCTACGCGCCGAACCCGGCCTGACGTCAGAGCTCGCGCTCGTAGTAGAGGTTGATCGGCCCGTCGGGACGGCCGCCGCGGTGGTCGAACCCGAGGCTCTCGTAGAGAGCGCGGGCGGCGAGATCCTCCGTCCCGGTCCCGAGGTCCATGTAGCCCGCGCCGGCCCGGCGGGCTGCCTCGAGCGCCGCCTCCATCAGCGCCCGCCCGAGCCCTTGGCCGCGCCGGTCGGGGACGACGTAGAGCTCGGCCAGGTAGCACTCGGGCGCGGGGATCCAGATCGCCGGGCGGAAGCGGAGCACCGCGAGGCCGTCCGGCCCGGTCCCGCCGAGGAGGACGACGAAGTCGGGGTCGGCCAGCAGCCCGCGCAGCCGCTCGGCCAGCCAGTCCGGCCCGAGGGTCACGTCGTCGTACTCGGTGTTGAAGTCGTGGAGGAGGCGACCGACCGCGGCCGCGTCGGCCGGCTCGGCCCGCCGGACGCTGCCGGCGGCGCTCATGGCGGCGGCAGGGAGGCCCCGGACAGGTCGGCACACGCCCGCAGGAGCCGATCCTGGACCGCCCGGTCGCCGACCGCCGCGGCGGGCGTCCGCTCCCGCCGGTGGTAGAAGTACCGGCCGCTGACCGCCGCCCCGGCGTCCTCGGCGACGGCCAGCCAGGCCTGCGTCTCGGCACCCCGGGCGAGGTCGTCCGGCGCGCCCGAGCCGCCCATCCGGGTCGCCACCCAGCCCGGGTCGACCGCGTTGGACCGGACGGCCGGCCACCGGCGGGCGACGCCGGCGGCGAGCACGGCGTCGAAGAGCTTCGAGTCCGCGTAGGCCTGGAACCCGCTCCACGGCCGGCGCTCCCAGCCGAGGTCGGAGACGTCGGGGTCGCCCGACTGGTGCAGGCCGGAGCTCAGGTAGACGAGCCGGCCCGGCCGGGCGATCAGCGCGGTCAGGAGGTAGGGCGCGAGCACGTTGACCTGGAAGACGTGGGCGAGGCCGTCCTCGGTCTCGATCCGCCCGGGCTCCCGGTAGCCGACGCCCGCGTTGTGGATCACCGCGTCGAGGCGGCCGAGCGCGTTCGCCCGGTCGGCCAGCTCGCGCGTCTGGCGGAGGCTCGCCAGGTCTCCGACCAGGGCCCCGGCCGCTCCGGGCGCCGCCGCCAGCGCCTCCGCCGCCCGGGCCGGGCTGCGGGCGTGGAGGGTCACGGCGTGGCCGTCGGCGATCAGGAGCCGGGCCGCCATCAGGCCGAGGCCGTCGGCCGAGCCGGTGATCAGGACCTGGCTCACGGGCGTCGGTCAGGCCGGGCCGGACGCCTGCCGCCGGGCGTAGGCGTCGAGCCGGGCCAGCTCGTCGGCGTACAGCTTGCGCATCACCCGCGGGGCGAACGTCCGCTCGAAGAACCCGCCGATCCCGCCCGCCCCGTCCCACTGCGTCTCGATCCGCACCCGGCATCCTTCGTCCGCCGGGGTCACGGTGAAGGTGGTCACCAACGACGAGTTCGCGTCGGTCTCGGTGATCACCCGGCCCGGCTCGGGCTCGTCGACCCGCATCAGGTACACGCGGGCCCGACCGCCGGCCGTGACCTTGAAGCGGTGGACCGTCCCCGCCCCCTTCCCCCCCTCGACCACCTCGAAGTCGGAGATCCCGTCCGGGAGGAACCGCCGGTGGTGAGCGTCGTCGGCGATCAGGCCGTAGGTCAGCTCCGCCGGCGCGCCGACCAGCCCTTCCTCGACGACGACGATCCGGCCCACCGGCTAAGGCTCGCAGTCGGCGCACGCGCCGTGGAGGACGACCTCGTGGTCGGAGACGGTCAGCGGCACCCGCTCGCACAGGCGCTTGATCGCCAGCTCGAGCCCGGCGTCGCTGAACGGCCGCAGGGCCCCGCAGTGGTCGCAGACCAGGTGGTGGTGGTGGCCGCTCCCCGGCCGGACCGGCTCGTAGCGGACCATCGTCTGCCCGATCTCGACCCGCTGGATCACGCCGAGCCGGTCGAGCTCCTCGAGGATCCGGTAGATGCTCGCCCGGGAGACCGCCCGCCGCCGGGTTCGGAGGATCTCCTCGATCTCGATCGCCGACAGGGCGCACGCCTGCTCGTCGAGCAGCTCCAGCATCGCCCGCCGGGCGCCCCCCCGGCGGTAGCCGGCCTCGGCGAGGGCCTGGTCCGCCGCCTCCGCCCAGTCGATCGCCTCCCCGGTCATGTCCCCTCGATTCTAGTGGCGGCCGCCGGCTTCCTCATCCGCCTGGACCGCCCGGCCGGGACGGCGAAGCTGAGCGCGTAGGCGGCGGCCGCCACGCCGATGATCGCGCTGCTCGGCGGGAGCCTCGGGACCTCGTAGCTCAGGGCGACGCCGATCCACACCGACGCGACCGCGAGGCTCCCGGCCACGGCCAGGCCCCCGTACGGGCTCCGGGTCAAGCGGTGGGCGGCCCCGGCCGGAGCGGCGAGGAGCCCGAGCAGGAGGAGCGCCCCGACCGCCTGGGTCGCCTCGGCCGCCTCGACCCCGACCAGGCCGAGGAAGGCCACCCCGAGGACCCGGACCCGGACGCCCTGGGTCGCGGCGACCGCCGCGTCGAGCGAGGCGAAGACGAGCGGCCGGGCGATGGCCAGGAGGGCGCCGGCGACCGCCGCGCCGATCGCCGCCGCGATCACCGCGTCCCCCCGGGCGAGGCCGAAGATCGACCCGAAGAGGGAGCGGGCGGCCAGCGCCCCGTCGCCCCCGCCCGCGCCCCCGGCGACCAGCCCGAGGAGGAGCACCCCGAGGCCGAGGATCCAGGCGAACGCCGTGCCGATGGCCACGTCGTCGGTCGCCCCCCGCCGCCCGACCCCGGCCAGGCCGAGGGCGAACGCTACGGTCGCCCCGAGCAGCCCGAGCCGCAGGTCGACGCCGGCCAGCGCCGCGGCGATCGCCCCGGTGAAGGCGACGTGGCTGAGCGCGTCGGCCGCGAACACCTCCCGGCGGAGCACGAGGAAGTAGCCGACCAGGCCGCTGGCCAGCCCGATCAGCGAGCCGGCGAGCAGCGCGTTCTGGACGAACTCCTGCCCGAGCATCAGCCGCCCGCCCCGGCCCGCCCCGGCCGCCCGCGCCGGGTCCGCGCCCCCCGGGCCGCGGCGTAGAGGCCGAAGGCCAGGGTGGTGACGAAGAACCCGACCGGGTAGACCGTGAAGTAGGCAAGGCCGAGCGCCGACCAGGTCACGAGCAGGCCGAGCGCCACGCTGAGGGCGAGGCCCGCTCCAACCCTGCATGTCAACTGCTGAGCCGTCGCCGCCGGAGCGACGAGCAGGGCGAAGACCAGCAGCACCCCGGTGATCTGGGCGGTCGCCGCCACCGCCAGCCCGAGCACCACGAGGAAGGCGGCGCCCAGCACCTCGGTCGGGACCCCGTGGGCCCGGGCGACCTCCTCGTCGACGCTCGCGAAGAGGAGCCGCCGCCCGGCGAGCGGGAACAGGGCCAGGGCGGCCAGGGCGACGACCAGGAGGGCCAGCACCTGGCCGCGGGTGATCCCCAGGAACGACCCGAAGAGCAGGGTCTCGAGGCTCTCGAGGACGCCTCCGTAGAGGCTGAGGAAGACGAAGCCCGCCCCGAGCCCGACCGCCTGGACCGTGCCGATCACCGCCGCCCGCTGGGCCTCGTCCCGGCGGCCGCCGGTGTGCGAGGCCGCGGCGATCACGAGCGCCCCGAGGCCCGCGAAGGCGAAGTACCCGGCGGCGATCGGCAGGCCGACGAGGGCCGCCCCGCTCGCCCCGGGGAAGGACATCGTGGCCAGCGTGTGGCCGATGAAGCTCTCCCGGCGCAGGACCATGAACCAGCCGACCACCCCGGCCATCACCGCGACGATCGTCCCCGCCTCGAGCGCGTTGACCATGAACGGGTACGCGGTCAGCTGGTTGAGGTCGCTGATCGGGTTGGCCGAGAAGGAGGGGCCGAGGGCGCTAGTGCTCATGGCGGGGACCGTGATGGTGGGGAGCCTCCGGCTGGCCGACGACGACCAGGCGCCCGTCGCGCGTGCGCAGCACCTCGACCGCCACCCCGTAGAGGGCCGACAGCGTCCGGCTGGTGATGACCTCCTCCGGCGTCCCGGCCACCGCCCGGCCCCCGGCCAGGTAGACCACCCGATCGAGGTAGCCGAGGAGCGGGTTGACGTCGTGGGCGACGAGCAGCACCGCCACCCCGTCGGTCCGGCAGATCCGCTGGACGAGGGCGGCCACCTGCGACTGGTTGGCCAGGTCGAGGCTGTCGAGCGGCTCGTCGAGGATCAGGAGCCCCGGCCTTCGGGCCAGCGCCTGGGCGATCAGGAGGCGCTGCTGCTCGCCGCCCGAGAGCTCGCCGATCGGCCGCTCGGCGTAGGCCGTCCCCCCCACCAGCTCGATCACCTCGGCGGCCCGCGCCCGCGCCCGCCGCTCCCGGGCGCCGAAGCGGCCGACCGGCGGGACGGGGATCCCGAAGCGGGCCCCGTCGAGGCCGAGCCTGACGATGTCGACCCCCCGGATCCGCGTCGTCGCGTCGAAGGTCCGCCGCTGGGGGAGGTAGCCGATCTCGCGGTTGTGGCGCCCGGCCGGGCCGCCGAGCACCGCCACCGTCCCGGCCGACAGGGGGAGCAGCCCGAGGATCACCTTGAGCAGGGTCGTCTTGCCCGCCCCGTTGGGGCCGAGGACGGCCACGAACTCACCGGGCCGGATGGCCAGCTCGACCCCGGCCCAGATCGGCCGGCCGCCGAGCTCGAGGGCGGCGTCGCGGAGCTCGACGACGTGCTCCACTTCAACGGCCCGTCGCCTGGTGGAGGGCGGCCGCCAGCGCGGCCAGCTGGCCGGCCTGCCAGGCGCCGAAGGTCGCGTTCGCCGGGGCCAGGGTCTCGGTGATGGTGACGATCGGGATGTGGCGGGCCCGGGCGATCGCGTTGACCCGCTCGACGTCCGGGGTGTCGTTCTGGCGGTTGTAGACCCACACCCTGATCTGGCCGGTCTCCGCCTGGCGATCGACCGTCTCCTTGTCCTGGGCCGTCACGTCGGTCCCCTCGCCGATCGCCCGGGCGAAGCTCGCCGGCGTGGCCAGGTCGAGGCCGAGATCCTCGCCCAGCGGCTGGAAGATGCTCTCGCTGTAGCCGACCGGGACGCCGGCGAAGCGCCGGCGGATGTCGGCCCGCAGCGCGTCGTAGCGGGCGAGGCCGGCGGTCAGGAACGCCCGCCGGCGGCCGGCGAAGTAGGCGGCCCCGGCCGGGTCGAGGCGGGTGTAGTCGGCGGTGATCGCCTCGACGATCCGCTCGACGCTCGCCGGCGCATACCACTGGTGCGGGTTCGCCCCCGTCCCGAGCCCGAGCCGGGCGCCCACGTCGAGGACGACGCGCCTGCTGTCCGGGTTCGCGGCCACGGCCTGGCCGGCCCACCGGTCGTAGCCGACGCCGTTGACGATCGCCATCCGCGACTCGGCGAGCAGGCGGCTGTCGGCGGCCGTCGGCAGGTAGGAGTGGGGGTCGGTCCCCGGGTTGACGATCACGCTCCGGACGACCGCCCGCGTCCCCCCCAGCTGCTCGGCGATGCTCCCCCAGAAGTTCTCCGCCGCGACGACGAGGAACCCCGGGCCGGGCGCCGGGTTGGCGCTCTGGCCGGTGCACGCGGCCATGCTCGCGGCGGTGGCCACGGCCGCGACGGCGGCGAGCAGGCGCGCCGGGATTCGCTGGGGCACGCCGGCACCGTAGCATAATAATGAGACCTAGTCTTGCGTCCTGCCGGCGCTTTGGTCGTCGGCCGCAGCGGGTGTGCGAGCGTGGCCGAACGCGTGGCCCCGACCAGCGCGCAAGATCGCAACGCCTTGTTCACGAACGGGTTACCTGCGAGACCGAGGGCGGCCCTAGGTTCCGGCTACCGATCTCGAGTGCACAAAGGGGATTAGCCGATGCTCAGCCGGTCCAGCCGCGAGAATCGCAGTGAACAGGCGGGTACGCAGGTCACACGACGACGCCGACAGGTCTCAAGGACCCGAATCGGCGCCCTCGGCCGGGCCGGCCGCCGACGCCGAATCATCGCGGCCGCCGCGGGGGCCGTGGTCCTGGCCGGCGCAGGAATGACCTACGCCGCCGCGGAGTCTGATCAGAACCAGGTCGGCACCGAGTATGCCAGCGGTATTCAGGTCTCCGACAACCAGGTCATCAAGCCGCTCGGTGACCGTCTGGTGACCCAGTTCGGCAAGTTCATGGGCTCGGCTGTGAGCCCGGACGGGCGCTTCCTCGCGGCCACCAGCACCGACAAGTCGGTCGTCCTGCAGATCTTCGACCTGTCGAGCTACAAGCTCATCTGGACGGTTGGCAGCGCATCCGCGGTCAACCAGAAGCTGTCCGACGGCACCGTCGGTCAGGAAGGTCCGACGTACTCGCCCGACGGCAAGTTGCTCTGGCTCCCGGAGCGCAACGGCCTGACTCGATTCCCGGTCAACACCGACGGGACACTGGGCACGCCGACCACCGTCTCGTTTCCGGTGACGAACGGCCAATCCGCCCTCGTCGGACAGACCAAGTACTCGCCCGACGGGTCCACCCTGTACGCGGCCGTCAACGGACAGAACACCGTCGTCGCGCTCGACCCCAACACTGGGGCGATCGAGCACACATGGAATGTGGGCATCGCTCCGCGTGAGCTCAGCTTCGCCAGCGGCAAGCTCTACGTGAGCAACGAAGGTGGCCGCCAGGCCCAGGCCGGTGACGCGACCCTCGGCTCCTACGGCACGCAGGTGCCGGCAGACGGGTATCTCGGCACGTCGACGACCGGAACCGTCAGCGTCATCGACACGACGAGCCCGTCGGCGGCGGTCGGCGCCATCGCTGTCGGCCTACATCCGACGGCGATGTACCAAAGCGGCAGGGCGTTGTTCGTCGCCAACACCAACAGTGACACGGTCTCGGTGATCGACACGACCACCGACCAGGTCGTCCAGACGATCGAAACCAAGCCGTGGCCGTCGTCCTCGGTGGGGTATGAGCCAGACGGTATCGACGTGACCAACGACGGCCACCTGCTGGTGACCTTGGGGAGGGCAAACGCGGTCGCGGTGTATCGCTACGACGGCACGCCGAAGGATCCGGTGAGCTACATCGGCCTGCTGCCGACGGACTACTACCCGGCAACCGTGGCGACCGCCGGCAACCAGATCGTCGTCACCAACACCCGCGGAATCGACGCGCGCGGCCCGGCTATCACGACGTACAAGGGACCGGGAACCGTCCCCGTGAGCGGCCACGACACGCACAGCACCACCGCATCCCTGACCCGCTTCACTCTCCCGAGCGACCGGGACATCGCCCGGTCCACCGAAACCGTCGCCGCTCAGAACGGCTGGGACAAGGAGAACGTCGAGCAGGCCAGGGGCCACAGGGCCCAAGCCGTGCCGGTCCCGGAGCGCATCGGGGACGCGTCGACGATCAAGCACGTCTTCCTGATCGTGAAGGAGAACCGCACCTACGACCAGCTACTCGGCGACATCGGTAAGGGCAACGGCGACCCGACGCTCACCCAGTTCGGCGAGAGGGCAACTCCGAATCAGCACGCGCTGGCCAATCAGTTCGGTCTCTACGACAACACATACGACGTGGGCACGAACTCCGCCGAGGGCCACAACTGGCTGATGCAGGGCGATAACCCCGAGTACACCGAGTCGTCGGCGGGTGAGTACCAGCGCAGCTACGACACCGAGGAGGACGTGCTGGGTCACCAGCGCTCGGGCTTTTTGTGGACGGCCGTGGAGTCCGCCGGGGCGACGGCGCGGAACTACGGCGAGTTCGAGTACATGGAGGGAAAGCCGCCCGGGACGTGGCAGCAGTACTACTGCGCGTCCAAGAGCGTCGGGAGCGGTGGCGACCCCTCCCAGCTGACCACCCCCGACCTCAAGGGCAACTACGGCTCCGTGATCCCGTCACTGAACAAGATCGCCGACCCGCAGTCCCCGCCGTTTGACCTGTCGATCCCCGACACCTACCGTTACGAGATCTGGAAGCAGGACTTTCAGAAAAGCGGTCCTGCCAACTTCAACATGATCTGGCTCTCCAGTGATCACACCGGCGGGCCGACTACCCCGGAGGCCGGGGTCGCCGACAACGATCTCGCCACGGGCAAGATCGTCGACACGATCTCGCACAGCAAGTACTGGAAGGACTCCGCGATCTTCGTGGTCGAGGACGACAGCCAGGACGGTGCCGACCATGTCGACGGGCATCGTGCCCCGGTCCAGATCATCAGCCCATGGTCGCGGCACGGCGCGGTCGACAGCACGTTCTACTCGCAGATCAACATGGTCCGCACCATCGAGCAGATCCTCGGGGCCCAGCCGCTGAACGAGAAGCTCGCTGCGGCGACGCCGATGTACGGCGCCTTCACCAGGAAGGCCGACTACAGCCCCTACAACGCGGTACCGAACCAGATCCCGCTCACCGAGGGCATCGCCACCCCGCCGGCCTGCGGTCTGGACACGCTGGGCACGAGTGGCGCGGCGAGGACGGCGCTTGCGAGGACGCAGGCACGACAGAACGCTGTACCTGCGGACGAAATGGCCACCGCTGCTGCCTGGCAGAGCTGGCTCGCGGGCCAGCACCTCACCGGCAACGGTGCGGTCCCCGACTACGCCAACCCGGAGCAGATGAACCGGTACACGTGGTACCAGGCTCACGATTGGAAGGTGCCCTACCCGGGCGACTCGGAGATCTACCCGCCGTCCCGGGTACCGGGCGCGTACATCCCGAGCTCGGAGTCGAACTGACGAGTCTCGGGACCTGCGCCGGACATGAGTCCGCGACGACGGCCCGCCGGAGCTCCGGCGGGCCGTCGACTGCCGAGACGACCGGGGCTTCGCCGGCACCGGTCGGCGATCGAACCCAGCCGCTCGCCGTCCGTGCGCGCGGAATTGCCAAGTCCTTTGGCGAGGTCGTCGCGCTCGACGGAGTCGCCCTCGATGTCGCGCCGGGGCAGGTACACGGACTCGTCGGACCCAACGGGGCCGGGAAGACGACGCTTCTGGCCCTGCTCCTCGGTCTTGCCCAAGCCGACGGCGGCGAGCTGGAGATCTTCGGCTGCCCAGTGCGCCGGACGCGCGCTCTCCCCGCGGGGGTTGCCGGGTTCGTGGACGGACCGGGCCTTTATCCTGCGCTGACCGCGCGGCAGAACCTCTCCGCGCTGGCTCGCCTGCGGGGCGACGGCGCGAGCGGCATCGATGACTCGCTCGAGCGGGTCGGGCTCACCGATGTCGCGGACGACCGCGTTCGCGGCTTCTCGCTCGGGATGCGGCAACGCCTCGGGCTCGCCGCCGCGCTACTGACGACCCCGCGGCTGCTGGTGCTCGACGAACCCGCAAACGGCCTCGATCCGGCCGGCACACGCCATGTACAGCGTATGCTCAGCGAGCTCGCGGCCGGTGGTACCGCGATCGTCCTCTCGAGTCACCGGATGGATGATCTGGCCGCGCTGTGCAGCGAGATCACCATCCTCGCCCGCGGGCGGGTGGTCTTCTCGGGGCCGATCACCGAGCTGGCCGCCGGCGCCGGCGCACTGGACTACCGGCTGCGAACGTCCGATCCGGCTGCGGCTCGGCGACTCGCGGCCGACACGCCGGACTTGCTCGTTCTCCCGACCGACGACCTGTACCAGCGTCGTGACGCCGGGGCACTTCTCGTGCGTGCGGCGATGCCGGCCATCGATGATCTGGTCGCGCGCCTCGCCGGCGGTGGCGTGAGTGTGCGCGAGTTATCGCCTGTGGTGCCGCCGCTCGAGGCGGCCTTCCTCGCCCTGACCGCGGCCGCGAGCATGCCGAGCGGGGGCGGGAGCCGGTGACTGCCGCGGCAGTCACGCGGACGTTCCCCGGCGCACGCCCGGCACCCGTTCGCCGAGGCTTCCGATTCGAGCTGATCAAGCTGCTGGCGCGGTGGCCTGTCCGCCTGGCGCTGCTGGCCTGCTGGCTTGGCCCGGCGTTGCTGGTGGCGGTCATCAGTCAGCAGAGCTCGCTGCCGTCCGACACCGTCTTCGGTCGCTGGATGAGTCAGACCGGTTGGGCGGGATCGCTGGTGGTGTTGACGTTCTCCGGCACCTGGGTGTTACCGGTGCTGACGTCGCTGGTCGCTGGCGACATCTTCGCTCAGGAGGACCGACTCGGGACGTGGCGACACCTGCTGGTCGCGGCGAGGGCACCGCGACGGATCTTCGCGGCCAAGGCGCTGGCGAGCCTCACCATCATCGTGTTGCTCGTGGCCGGTCTCGCCTGTTCGGGCATCGTCGGTGGACTGGCGACGGTCGGCGACCGGCCGCTGGTCGGCCTTGACGGGCATCTCCTCGCGCCGGGGCAGGCGGCCCACGCGGTGCTGCTCGCCTGGCTCATCGCGCTCGCGCCGACGCTGGCCTTCGCGGGGATCGGGCTGCTCGGGTCGGTGGCGTTCGGCCGATCTCCCATGGGACTGGTGATCCCCGCGCTGCTCGCCTTGGTCCTGCAGATTGCGCAACTGCTTCCGCTGCCCGTCGTGGTGCGGGTCGTCCTGCCGAGTTACGGGTTCATCGCCTGGCGCGGGCTGTTCACTGACCCGGCCCAGACCGGCCCTCCAATCGTTGGCGTCGCGGTTAGCCTCGCCGTGGCGGTGGCCGCCTGCGCGCTGGCCTATCGGCTCTTCATGCGCCGCGATTTCACCGATCTGGCCTACGACGGGGCCGGCCGCCGTGCTGTCGTGGGAGCGGTGCTTCCCTTGGCGGCTGTGCTCGGAGTCACCGCCGCCGCGCTTGCCGGCGCGACCTCGGTCTCCGCATCCGGGATCGACAAAGCCAAGCTGGACCGGTCGCTCTCCACGGCGTTCGCCCACCTCTATCGCATGCAGACCGGTGAGCTGCATCGCCCGAGCGTAACGGAAGCAGAACTGCGGACGAGCGCCTCGTGCGAGAAGGGCGGCGGCCTCGTCGCGAATGTTGGAGCGGGCAATGACTGGCGGTGCGTCGTCTCGTGGCGCCTCGAAGGCGCCACGGCGATCGGCTCGGCGATCTATCAGCTCGATGTCACGCCGGACGGCCGCTACCGTGCTGACGGGGACGGACCGCAAGAGGTCAACGGCTTCTTCCAGCTGCGCACCGCCACGGGTGACGCACCAAATCCCCTGTGGCAATTCGACGGGTCCGTTGACCTGCTAAACCCCGCAACGCCCAGGTAGGGTGATCGCTTCGGGCTGATCGCCGGCGCGACCATCGTAGCCTCGTCCCGCCTGTGACCCCGCCGTCCCCGCCGGGGACTACGGTGCCTGACCCGTGCTCCACATCCACCGAGCCGAACGCGCCGACGGCCTCCTCGCCGCCCTGGGGACGCTCCTGGCCGACCCGCTCCCCGACCCGTTCGCCGCCGAGGTCATCGCCGTGCCGACCCGGGGCATCGAACGGTGGCTCAGCCAGCAGCTCTCCAACCGCCTCGGGGTGACCCCCGGCCGGCGGGACGGGGTCTGCGCCAACGTCGACTTCCCGTTTCCCCGCCGCCTCGCCGGCGACGCGGTCGCCGCCGCCTGCGGCGTCGACCCCGAGACCGATCCCTGGCTCCCCGAGCGGGCGGTCTGGTCGCTGCTCGAGGTCGTCGACGCCTGCCTGGCCGAGCCCTGGATGCGGAGCCTCTCGGCCCACCTCGGCGGCGACCGGACGGCCCCCGACCCCCAGCGCCGGGCCCGGCGGCTCGGGGCCGTCCGCCACCTGGCCGACCTCTTCGACCGCTATGCCCTCCACCGGCCGGAGATGGTCCGCGCCTGGGCGGCCGGGCACCCGGACGACCCGGCCCGGGCACTCCCGGCGAGCGCCGCCTGGCAGGCCGAGCTGTTCCGCCGCCTGCGACGCCGGATCGGCGAGCCCGGACCGGCCGAGCGCCTCGACCCGGCCTGCGCCCGGCTGCGCGAGGACCCCGGCCTCCTCGCCCTCCCGCCGCGCCTGGCCCTCTTCGGCCTCACCCGCCTCCCCGCCGGCCACCTCCGGGTCCTCCGCGCCCTGGCCGCCGGACGCGACGTCCACCTGTTCCTCCTCCACCCCTCTCCCGTCCTCTGGGAGCGGGTCGCCCGGGCGAGCCCGCAAACGCCCGTCGTCCGCCGCGCCGCGGACCCGACGGCCACCGTCGCCGCCCACCGCCTGCTCGCCTCCTGGGCCCAGGACGCCCGGGAGATCGAGCTCGTCCTCGCCGGCGCCGCCGGCGACCCGCCGGCGCTCGACCATCACCACCCGGTCGACCACCCGGCCGGCCACCTCCTCGCCCGGATCCAGGCCGACGTCCGGGCCGACCGCCCCCCGCCCGGGGCGCCCCTCCCCGGCCGCCCGGATGCCCGCCCGCCGCTCGACCCGGCCGACCGCAGCCTCGAGGTCCACGCCTGCCACGGCCGGGCCCGCCAGGTCGAGGTCGTCCGCGACGCGATCCTCCAGGCCCTCGACGAGGAGCCCGAGCTCGAGCCCCGCGACGTGATCGTCATGTGCCCGGACATCGAGACCTTCGCCCCCCTGATCCAAGCGACCTTCGGCGCCGGCGAGCGAGCCGACGACGACGACGACGACCCCCGCCTCGACCCGCTCCCGGCCGGCGTCCGGCCGCCGGCCCTCCGGGTCCGCCTCGCCGACCGGGCGCTCCGCCAGACCAACCCGATCCTCGGCGTCGTCGCCCAGCTGCTCGAGCTCCCCGACCGGCGCCTGACCGCCTCCCAGGTCCTCGACCTGGCCGACCGCGAGCCGGTCCGCCGCCGGTTCCGGTGGAGCGACGACGACCTCACGCGGATGCACGACTGGGTCGCCGACAGCGGGATCCGCTGGGGCCTCGACGCCGCCCACCGCGCCCCGTACAAGCTCGACGGCCTGAGCGCCGGCACCTGGCGGGCCGGGATCGACCGGCTCCTCCTCGGCGTCGCCATGACCGAGGACGACCGGCGCCTCTTCGGCGGCGTCCTCCCCCTCGACGACGTCGACAGCGCGGCCATCGACCTGGCCGGCCGGTTCGCCGAGCTCGTCGACCGCCTCGACGCCGCGATCGACGCCCTCGCCGCGCCCCAGACGATCGACGCCTGGGCCGAGACGATCGCCGCCGCCGCCGACGCCCTCACCGCCACGACCGACCGGGACGCCTGGCAGCGGACCGAGCTCCAGCGCCTGCTCGACGACGTCGTCCGGACCGCCACCGCCACCGCCACCGCCACCGGCGCGGGCGCCCTGACCCCGACCCCGACGCCGATCGCCCTCCCCGAGCTCCGCGGCCTCCTCGCCGAGCGCCTCCAGGGGCGCCCGACCCGCGCGAACTTCCGCACCGGACACCTGACCATCTGCACCCTCGTCCCGATGCGCAGCGTCCCCCACCGGGTCGTCTGCCTGCTCGGCCTCGACGACGGCGTCTTCCCCCGCAAGGCGCCCCGCGACGGCGACGACCTCATGCTCGAGGACCCCCACGTCGGCGAGCGCGACCCCCGGGCCGAGGACCGCCAGCTCCTGCTCGACGCCCTCCTGGCCGCCGGGGACCGCCTGGTCGTCGCCTACACGGGCAACGACGAGCGCACCAACGCCCCCCGGCCGCCGGCCGTCCCGGTCGGCGAGCTCCTCGACACCGTCGACGCCACCGTCCGGGCCGGCGAGCGCCCGGCCCGCGACCGGGTGGTCGTCCGCCACCCGCTCCAGCCCTTCGACCCCCGCAACTTCGCCCGGGGCGCCCTCGTCCGCGACCGGCCGTGGAGCTTCGACGCGGTCGCCCTGGCCGGGGCCCGGGCCCTCACCGGCGGCCCGCGCCCGGGCCCCGGCCCCTTCCTCGCCGGTCCGCTCGGCCCCCTGGCGGCGGGCATCGTCGAGTGCGACGACCTGACCCGCTTCGTCGCCCATCCGGTCCGGGCCTTCCTGCGCCGGCGCCTGGGGATCAGCGTGCGCGACCAGTCGGAGGAGATCGCCGACGGCCTCACCGTCGAGATGGGCGGCCTCGACCGCTGGGGCGTCGGCCAGCGCCTGCTCGAGGCCCGCCTGGCCGGCGTCGAGGCGCGGACGGCGACGATCGCCGAGATCGCCCGCGGCACCCTCCCGCCCGGCGTCCTCGGCCAGCCGGTGATCGCGACGATCTTCCCGATCGTCGAGGACATCGTCGCCGCGGCCGAGCGGCTCGCCGGCCCGAAGCAGCCGGAGTCGGTCGACGTGCGCGTGGCCCTCGCCGACGGGCGCTGGCTGACCGGGACGATCCCCGGCGTCACCGGCCAGGTCCTCCGCACGGCGACCTACTCGCGCGTCGCCGCCAAGCACCGCCTCACCGCCTGGGTGCGCCTGCTCGCCCTGACCGCCGCCCACCCCGACCGGGCGTTCGAGGCGGCCACCGTCGGGCGCCACCCCGGGCCGGCCCGCCTCCTGATCGCCCGCATCCGCCCGCCGGCGGACGCCGACCGGCGCGCGTGGGCGCTGGAGCGGCTGGGCGCCCTGGTCGACCTCTTCGACCGGGGGATGCGCGAGCCGCTCCCCCTCTACTGCGCGACCTCGGGGGCCCACGCCGAGGCCGAGGCGGCCGGGCGCGACGGGGCGAGCGCCGCCCGGGCGGCCTGGACGTCGGCCTGGAACTTCGACCGCGAGGACCGCGAGCTCGAGCACCAGCTCGTGCTCGGCGGGGTGCTCGGGTTCGACGAGCTCCCGGGCGCCGCCCTCGCCGGCTACGCCCGCCGCCTCTGGGCCGACCTGCTCGCCGCCGAGGAGCTGAGCGTCCGGTGAGCGGCTTCGACGTCTGCGGCCCGCTCCCGACCGGGGTGACCGTGCTCGAGGCGAGCGCCGGGACGGGCAAGACCTACACGATCGCCGCCCTGGCCGCCCGCTACGTCGCCGAGGGGACGCCCCTCGACCGGCTCCTCCTGGTCACCTTCACCCGGATGGCGACCGGCGAGCTCCGCGAGCGGGTCCGCGAGCGGCTCGTCGGCGTCGAGGACGGCCTCGACCGGGCCCTGGCCGGGGTGCCCGCCGAGGATCCGGTGGTCTCGCTCCTCTCATCGGGTCCATCTGGAGCGGTGGCCGCCCGGCGGGACCGTCTGCGCCGGGCCCTGGCCGACTTCGACTCGGCCACGATCGCCACGACCCACGGCTTCTGCCAGGAGGTCCTCGCCGGCCTCGGGATCGCCGGCGACCTCGAGCGCGACGTGACCTTCGTCGAGGATGTCGGCGACCTCGTCTCCGAGGTGGTGGCCGACCTCTACGTGCGCCGCTTCCACCGCGGCGAGGCGCCGGCCTTCGGGCCGGTCGAGGCGGCGGAGATCGCCCGGGCGGCCGTCCAGAACCCGGGCGCGCCGATCGCCCCGGCCGCCGGCGCCGTCCCCCAGATGCGCCGCCGCCTCGCCCTGGCCGTCCGCGACGAGCTCGAGCACCGCAAGCGGGGCCTGGCCGTGATGACCTACGACGACCTCCTCACCCGCCTCGACGCCGCGTTGACCGGTGCCGGGGGCGCCGCCGCCGCGGAGCGACTGCGCGAGCGCTACCGGGTGGTGCTGGTCGACGAGTTCCAGGACACCGACCCGGTCCAGTGGGACATCGTCAAGCGGGCGTTCGGCCGGGGCGGATCGACGCTCGTGCTGGTCGGCGACCCCAAGCAGGCGATCTACTCCTTCCGGGGCGCCGACGTCTACGCCTACCTCGAGGCCGCCCGGTCGGCCGCGACCCGGGCCACCCTCGACGTCAACTGGCGCAGCGACCAGGGGCTGATCGACGCCTACGACGCGCTCTTCGCCGGGGCACGGCTCGGCCACGAGCGGATCGTCTACCGCCACGTCCGGGCGGCCGCGGCCAACCGGGCCCCGCGCCTGCGCGGCGCCGGGCCGCCCCTGCGGATCCGGGTCGTCCACCGGGCCGAGCCGTCGGTCACGTTGACCCGCGCCGGTTACGCGAGCAACGGCTCCGCCCGCGAGCACATCGCCCACGATCTCGCCGCCGACCTCGTCCGTCTCCTCGGGACCGGGGCCGAGGTCGGGACCGGCTCCATAGCGGGAGAGGGGACGGGCGAGCCCGTCTGTCCGGGGCACGTGGCCGTCCTCGTCCCGACCAATCGCAACGCCGCCCTCGTCCGCGACGCGCTCGACGCGGTGCGGATCCCCGCCGTGATCAACGGGGCGGGGAGCGTGTTCGCGACGCCGCCGGCCCGGGAGTGGCTGCGCCTGCTCGAGGCGGTCGAGCGCCCGGCGGCGGCCGTCCGGGCCCGGTCGGCGGCGCTGACCTCGTTCATCGGCTGGTCGGCCGAACGGGTCGCCGCGGCCGGCGAGCGCGACTGGGAGGCGGTCCACCGCCGCCTGCACGAGTGGGCGCGGATCCTCCGGGTGGCCGGGGTCGCGTCGCTCGCCGAGACGATCACGCTGGTCGAGCGCCTGCCCGAGCGGGTGCTGGCCCGCGCCGGCGGCGAGCGCCGGCTGACCGACCTGCGCCACGTCGGCCAGCTCCTCCACGCGGCGGCGGCGTCCGACCAGCGGGGCACCACCGCCCTGACCTCGTGGCTGCGGCGGCGGATCGCCGAGGCCGGGCAGGACACCGGCGACGAGGAGCGCAGCCGGCGCCTCGAGTCGGACGCCGAGGCGGTCCAGGTGCTGACCATCCACCGGAGCAAGGGCCTCGAGTTCCCGATCGTCTACCTGCCCTTCCTCTGGGAGCCGGGCTACCTCGGCCGCGACCGCGAGCCGGTCACCTTCCACGACCCGGCGGCCGGCGACGCGCGGACGATCGACGTCAGCCTCGAGGGCCCGGACTTCGCCCGCCACCGGCGTCAGAACCTGGTCGAGCGGCGGGGGGAGGACCTGCGCCTGGCCTACGTCGCGCTCACCCGGGCCAAGCACCAGGCGGTCGTCTGGTGGGCCGGGTCGTGGAACAGCCGCGATTCGCCGCTCGGCCGGCTGCTGTTCGCCCGGGCGGTCGACGGGACGGTCGCCGTGGAGGGCGAGGCGACGCCCGAGGACGGGGTCGCGCTGGCCCGGTTCGAGGCGCTGGCCGCGACGGCGCCCGAGTGCGTCGCCGTCGAGCGCTCCCGCCTCGGTCGGCCGGTCGCCTGGGCGGGGGCCGGCGGCGGGGCGGTCGCGCTCACGGTGGCGAGCTTCGACCGCGTGCTCGACGCCGGCTGGCGGCGAACCTCGTTCACCGACCTGACGGCCGGGGCCTACGAGGCGCGGGTGGCCAGCGAGGCGGAGGAGGCGGTCGTGGCCGACGAGCCGCCGGCGGCGTCGGCGTCGGCGCCGGCGCCGGGCGACGGTGCCGGGCCGGCCCTCCTCGCCGGGATGCCGGCCGGAGTCGAGGTCGGAACGCTCGTGCACCGGGTGCTCGAGGCCGCCGACTTCGCGGCGCCCGACCTCGACGCCGAGCTCGGCGCCCGCCTGGTCGCCGCCCAGGCGCGCCGGCGGGTCGCCCTCGGGGACCCGGCCGCGGTGGTGGCCGGCCTGCGCGCGGCGATCGAGACGCCGCTCGGGCCGGTGCTCGACGGGCGACGCCTGCGCGACTTCGGCCGGGCGGACCGGCTCGACGAGCTCGAGTTCGAGCTCCCCCTGGCCGGGGGCGACGACCCGACCGGCCGGGTCGCGCTGGCCGCGATCGGCTCGGTCCTCCGCCGCCGCCTGCCGGCCGGCGACCCCCTCGCCGGCTACGCCGAGCGGCTCGCGGATCCGGCGCTCCGGGCTGAGGTCCGCGGCTACCTGACCGGCAGCCTCGACCTCGTCGTCCGCCTCCCGGGGCCCCGCTTCGCCGTGCTCGACTACAAGACGAACTGGCTCGCCGGCCCGGGCGAGGAGCTGACCGCCCGCCATCACCGACCGGCCGCCCTGGCCGCCGAGATGCGGCGCGGCCACTACGGCCTCCAGGCGCTCCTCTACGCCACCGCGCTCCACCGCTACCTCCGCTGGCGGCTCCCCGGCTACGACGCCGAACGCCACCTGGCCGGGGTGGCCTACCTCTTCCTGCGGGGCATGACCGGCCCGCAGACGCCGGCCGCCGACGAGACCCCGGCGGGCGTGTTCGCCTGGCGCGGGCCGCCGGGCCTCGTCGCGGCGCTGAGCGACGTGCTCGACGGGGACGGGCCCGGATGATCGACGACCGCTTCGACGCCCAGCGGGGCCGCCGGGCGCCCGGCCTGCTGCGGGCGTTCAACCAGGCCGGGATCCTAGCGGCCGCCGACCTCCACGTCGCGCTGCGGCTGGCCGACCTGGCCGGCGAGGGGGAGGAGACGGTCCGCCTGGCGGCGGCCCTCGCCGTCCGGGGTCCCCGGCTCGGCCACGTGCACGTCGACCTGGCCCGGATCCGGGAGACGGCGGCGGTCGACGCCGACGAGCTCCCCGACCTCGCGAGCCTGCCGTGGCCGGCGATCGGCCTGTGGACCGAGCGGGTGGCCGGGAGCCGGCTGGTGGCCAACGGCGAGGACGCGGAGTCGACCCGCCCGCTGCGCCTCCTCGGGAGCTGGCTCTACCTCGACCGCTACTGGCGCGAGGAGCGCCAGGTCGCCGCCGACCTGCGGTCGTTGAGCGAGCGCCCGCCCGGGGACGTGCGGGCCGACGTCCTCGACGACGGGCTCGAGCGCCTCTTCGCCGGGGCGGAGGCGGCGAGCCGCCAGCGGCTGGCGGCGGCCACCGCGGTCCGCCGCCGCCTGGCCGTGGTCGCCGGGGGGCCGGGGACGGGCAAGACGACGACGGTGGCCCGGATCGTCGCGCTGCTCTACGAGCAGGCCGAGGCTGCCGGGGCCGCCGTCCCCCTGATCGCCCTGGCCGCGCCGACCGGCAAGGCGGCGGCCCGGCTCGAGCAGGCGGTGCACGACACGGCGCGCGTCCTCCCGGTCGGCCCGGCGATCGGCGAGCGGCTGCTCGGCCTCGAGGCGTCGACCCTCCATCGACTGCTCGGCTGGCGGCCGGACAGCCGCAGCCGGTTCCGCCACCACCGGGGCCAGCGCCTCCCCCACGACGTCGTCGTGGTCGACGAGACGTCGATGGTCTCGCTCTCGCTGATGGCCCGGCTGGTCGAGTCGATCCGGCCCGAGGCCCGGCTCATCCTGGTGGGCGACCCGGGGCAGCTGGCCTCGATCGAGGCGGGGGCCGTGCTCGGCGACATCGTCGGTCCGGCGGGCGACCGAGCGGAGGGCCGGGGCCGGGGCCGGGGTCGGTCGGCCGGGCGAGGGGCGGCGGGGGGGCCGGCTGGGGCCGCCGGGCCGGGTGCGGACGCGGCGGGGATCGGCGAGGGGATCGTCGTGCTCGACCGGATCCACCGCTTCGGCGGGGGCATCGCCCGGGCGGCCGAGGCGATCCGGCGGGGCGACGGGGACGGGCTCGTCGCGGAGCTCCGGGCCGGCCGGGAGGGGGTGGTGTGGATCGCGACCGACCTGACCGAGCCGGCCGACTCGGAGGCGGCGCTGGCCCCGGTCCGCGCGCGGGCCGTCGCCGCCGGGCGGACGGTGGCCGAGGCGGCGCGGGCCGGAGAGACGAGCGCGGCGCTCGCCGCCCTGGCGTCGTTCCGGGTCCTCTGCGCCCACCGGCGGGGCGGCCAGGGCGTGGCCCGGTGGAACGGACGCATCGAGGGCTGGCTGGCCGCCGAGGTCGACGGGTTCGTCCCGGACGGCCGCTGGTGGGTCGGGCGGCCGCTGCTGGTGACCGAGAACGACTACGAGCTGGCGCTCTACAACGGCGACACCGGGGTGATCGTCCGGGCCGCCGGCGGCGACCGGGTCGTCGCGGCGTTCGAGCGCCGGGGCGAGATCCTCGAGTTCAGCCCGACCCGGCTCGGGGCGATCGACACCGTCTACGCGATGACCATCCACAAGAGCCAGGGGTCGCAGTTCGATACGGCGGCGGTGCTCCTGCCCGGGCCGGCGTCGCGGCTCCTCACCCGCGAGCTCCTCTACACAGCGGCCACCCGGGCCCGCCGGCTCTTGATCCTCGCGGGCACCGAGGAGGCGATCCGGGCGGCGGTCGCCCGCCCGGCCGCCCGGGCCTCCGGGCTGCGGCAGCGGCTGTGGGGTGGGTGAGGCGGCGGGCGGGGTCAGCGGGGCTGGGCGGCGGCGGTCCGCCTTACGATTGACGGACGATGACGAGGGTGGGCGGCGATCGCGGGCGAATCCGGAAGGCGCGCGCCCTCCCGCCGGTCCTCCTGGCCGTCGCCGGACTCGGCGCGGCCTGCGGGGTCGCCGCCGGCGCGGGCCCGGCGGCCGGGGCGACGGCGGCGCGCCATGCCCTTCACATCGTGGTCTCGAGCCCGCAGGCGGCGACGGCGGCGTTCCGGGTGCTGGCCACGGTCGCCGGACGCCCGGCGGTGTGGATCGCCCGCCGGGGCGGGGCCACGCTGCTCCGGTTCGATCAGCGCCGGACCCGGCTCCTCCTCCACGCCGGAACGCTCGATCCGGGGCCGGGCTCCTACCGGCACGGCCCGCGGATCGTCGGGACCGAGCGCCGCCGGGTGCTGGCCGCGTTCAACGGCGGATTCCGGCTGGCCAGCCGGTCGGGCGGCTTCCTCGAGGACGGCCACCTCGCCCTCCCGCTGGTTGCCGGCCTGGGGTCGGTGGTGATCTACCGGGACGGCCGCGCCGACATCGGGGCCTGGCACCACGGGGTGCCGGCCGCCGGGCGGCGGGTCATCTCGGTGCGCCAGAACCTCAAGCTCCTGGTCGCCCACGCCACCCCGGCCGCCAACCTCGACTCCTGCCCGACGTGCTGGGGGGCGACCCTCGGTGGAGGCCGTGACGTGGCCCGCTCGGGTATCGGGATCACCGCCTCCGGCGAGCTCGTGTGGGCCGCGGGCGAGCGCCTGTCGCCGAGCGGCCTGGCCACGGCGCTGATCGACGGGGGCGCCGTCCGGGCGGTCGAGCTGGACATCAACCCCGAGTGGGTCGCCGGCTACGTCTACTCCCACCCGGGCCGCGGGCCGGCAGCGGAGCCGGTGGTGCCCGGCCAGTTCGGGGTCGCCGGGCGCTTCTTGACCGCCTACAGCCGGGACTTCTTCTCCGTCACCGCGCGTTGAGGGCGGCGGCGGCCGACGTCAGCCCGATGGCTCTGCGCGAGCGCCCGGGACGAACGCACGCCTCCGGCGGACCGCCGCCGCGACGTCCGGTGGCAAGCAAACACGGCAGTGGCTGCGCGCCGTGACCGAACTGCGCGAGGCACGGTTCACGGTGCCGGGCTACGACCTCCGAGGTCAGCAGCCGCCGGCGCCTTGTCGGACGCGAGCTTGCTGATCAACCTCGTCGTCAACGAGGCGATCCCCTGGGCGCCGGCTGCAATCAGCGGTCGATGTCCGTAGATCTCTCGCCGATGCGCGACGTCGAGCACGAGCACGACTCGTTGCGCTTGATCGATGCGGTAAACGACTCGATAGGTGCCACGCCGGGCGCCATGGCAACCGTCGAGTGGGCCGACCAGCGGTTTGCCGACGCGCTGTGGGTTCTCGGCGAGTGGACCGGTACAGAATTCGAGCACCGCCGCCGCGACCGCCTCGGGTAGCTGCTCAGCGATCGAGCGGCGGGCCGGACCGGGCAGCTCGACCCGATACGGGGGCGGCGTCACCCGGCAGGCGGGCGACGGAGCTCTTCACGCAGATGAGCGGGCGCGATCCCTCGCGATCCACGCTCGATTTCAGCGAGCGACTCGGCGATCGCTGCGACCGATGCCCCGTCAACGAGCACCTCGAGCGTGAGCTCGAGTCCTTCAAGATCCTCGACGGAGACCAGTACCGCCTCCGGCCGACCGTTTCGAGTCAGAACGAACCGTTCATGCTCGGAATGAGCCAGGCGCGCGAGCTCATTGAGTCGCGCCTTCGCCTCGGACACCGACAAAGTTGTCATAGTCCTAATAGTAGTCCATTGTCGCCACGAGCGCTCGACGCGGAAGAGAAGCCCAAACACGGCTAGGTCGGCGAGCGGAGCCGCCCCCGCGCCGCCAGTCCGGCGGCGTCCGACCTACCGCAAGCAGGCCCGCTCGAGCGTCAGCTCGGCCCGGTTCGACGCGTGAGCGGACTGCGTGTTCAGCACGTAGCGCCAGGACCGCCCCGAGGCCCGGAAGAGGAAGGCGACCTTGCCGGCGTCGGGGGTCCGCTGGCAGACGCCGGCGAGGCGATGGTCGGAGTCGGCCAGGTAGACGGAGGTGACCCCGGCGGTCGTCCCGTCCTGCTTTACGAGCGCCCGGAGGATCGCCGCGCGCTGGACCCGGGTCGGTGCGTACACGCCGGACACCGCGCCGGCCGCGCCGCTCACAGCGAGCGCGAGCGTGAGCGCAAGCCCGAGCCCTAGTCCGGCGAGGACGACGGCGACCGGGAGGCGAGCGCGCATGTCATCAATGGTAGGCGCCGAGGAGGAGCGACTGCATCGAGGACGCCGTCCCGGGGCCGAGGGGGGTGCCGTTCCCGTCGGCGAACCCGATCTCGAGGTGCGGGCCGGTGGAGATGCCGACGATCCCGGCGCCGACCTCGGAGACGACCTGGCCGGCGCCGACGTGGGTGCCGATCGCCACGGCGTTCCCCGGCCCGGCGTGGCCGTAGTAGACGAAGCGGCCGTCGTCGAGGTGGAGGACGGGGGCGTCGGGGCCGAACCCGCCGATCCCGTGGAGGACGATGGTCCCCGAGCCGATGGCCAGGAGCGGCGTGTGGCCGGCGGCCATGATGTCCACCCCGTCGTCGAGCGACCACGTACCCGGCGGCGAGGCGGCCCCGCCGGGGAGCGGGAAGACGATCCCGCCGCCGCGGAGGAGGTTGCCGACGACCGGCGCCGACCCGCCGCCGCCGCCGCCCGCCGGGGCCTGGGTCGCCGCGATCTGCGAGACGAGGCGGCTCCGCTCGGCCTCGGCCCGGCTGAGGGTCGCGGCGTTCGCCGAGCGGGCGTTCTCGATCCGGATGGCCCGGTCGACGAGCGAGAGGCGGATCCGGTCGATGTCGTTGCGGCGGCTGAGGATGGCCGCGGTCAGGACCTGCTCGCGCTGGCTGAGGGCGCCGAGCTGGTCGGCGACGGCGATCACCACGGTGCGGGCCCGGCGATCGGCGCCGATGAGCTGCGTGTCGTGCCGCTTGGCCACGCTGACGAACTCGAGCCGATCGAGCATGTCGGCGAAGCCGTGAGCGCTGAGGACGACGCTGACGGCGTCGGGCGCGTCGGACTCGTACTGGGAGAGGAGGTTCGCGGCCAGGGCGCGGTCGGCCTTGGCCAGCTGGATCTGGAGCGCCACGAGGCGGGCGCGGGCCGTGCGGAGCGCCGCCTCCGTGGCGGCCAGCCGGGCCTGCTTGGCCGCTAGGTCGGACTCGACGACGTTGAGGCGGGCCTGGACGGCGGCGATCGACCCCTGCACGAGGGCCAGACGGTGGTTCTCGGAGCCGATCCGCGCGTGGAGGGCCCCGGCCTGCGCCTGGCGGGTGGCGAGCTGGCTCGAGAGGTCGGCGCCGGCCCCCCCGGGGAGGATCACCGACAGGAGCGCCGCGACGACCAGGCCGGCCGTCGCTATTCGTGCCAGTCGCATGGGCCCGCGCAGTCTAGGCGCCCCCGGCGCGCAGACCACCGGATCGACCGGGCTGCCAGCGATCTTGCAAGCGCCCCGCGGCTCCGCCGCCCGGGCTACTTCCGGTAGACGGCGAAGAAGTCCCGGTCGTCGGGGGTGAGGTAGCGGCTCGGCGGCCGGACCATGGCGGCCAGGAGGTTCGCCGGGCCGCCGGCCCCGGGCCGCCGGTAGGTGATGAAGCTCGTCCAGTAGGAGTTGATGTCGAGCTCCATCGCCCGGACCGCCCCGGCCCGGATCAGGATCGCCGCCAGCGAGCCGACCGTCTGCTCGTTGGCGGCCGCGTAGATCAGGTTCTGATGGCGGTCGACGCCGACCCCCGAGCGCCAGACGCGGACCGCGTTGCCGAGGGTCGCGCCCCACTCGGGCCCGTCGGCGAGGTTCGGGTTCGGGCGCCCGTGGTTGACGATCAGCGGAAGGTTCTGGCGGGCGAAGGCGACGGCGGGACCGGCGCTCGGCCCGCCGCTCCAGCCCTTGACGTCGACGCGCCCGCTCCGGTAGCGGACGATCGTCGCGATGCCGTCCTTGAGGGGAGCGTAGGTCTGACCGCCGAGGGCGAACCCACCGCCCGAGTCGCCGAGCTTGAAGCCGCTGTTGAACGTCGCGACGAGGCGGCCGCGCAGGCGGACGGGCACCTCCATCGGCCCGCGATTGAGGGCGATCGACGGCTCCTGGCGGCCGGGGTAGAGGAAGGCGGTCGTCTGGGTGTGGTCGACCCAGGCGACCCCGGCGACGAGGCGGGGATAGGCGGGGTCGGTGCGGAAGCTCGTGATGAGGACCGGGGGATGGGCGCCGGCGCGGGCGAGCGTCGCGTGCCAGACCCCCTCGCCGGCCAGGGCGGGATGGATCGCCGGCCGGACCCGGGGCGGCTCGTAGTGGCGGCTCGCCCGGCGGGCGCGGATCGCCGCCGCGGTGGCGTCCGGCTGGGTCGGGAGGGCGAGCAGGCCGGGGCCGCCCTTGGCCGGAGCGGTCAGCGAGTAGTAGGTCGACTCGACGCGGTTGACGAACCCGCGCGCCCCGTTGTCGCGGAGCCACTCGACGGCGAGGATGGGCAGGCTCGAGTTCGACGGCCGGCTGACCGCCGACACGAGCGAGACCCCGGCGCGGGCCAGGCAGAGGAGCGCCGCGACGAAGGCGATCCGCCGGATGCGACGCCAGCGGGGCGGCGGAACGGCGGTCGGGTCGACCGCGCGGGTGGGGGCGGTCTCGGGCGCGGAGCTGGCCATCGACCCGAGGACTCTGCCAAAGTCGCTGAAAGCTCGGCTGAGGAGCTGATGAGAACGGTCTCATGTGCCACTGACATCGACTTTAGAAATGGCCTCTAGGTTGCCGGCATGACACCTGCCGACGCGGGCGACGACGGCTGCCGTCCGGAGGACCGGCGCGGGCCGCGGATCGCCGTCGCCTACGCCCGGGCGGGTGGCGGCGCCACCGTGGTGAGCGGGCTCGAGGCCGACGGGCTCGAGCTGCTCCGGGGCGAGCTCCCGCCGGAGCCGAGCACCCGGGCGCGCCGGCGCCGCGCGCACGCCTTCGTGGTCCTCGCCCGCCCGCGGCAGTGGGTCAAGAACCTGCTCGTGGTCGCCGCCCCGGCCGCGGCCGGGGTCCTCGCGGACGGCGCGGTCCCGCTCCGGGTCGCCGTGACCTTCGTCGCCTTCTGCCTGCTCTCGGCCGGGACGTACATGGTCAACGACGTGCGCGACGCCGAGGAGGACCGCGCCCATCCGCGCAAGCGCTACCGCCCGGTGGCCGCCGGCGACCTCCCGCCGCGAGCGGCGCTGTGGGGCGCCGGGGCGGCGCTGCTCGCCGGCCTCCTCCTCTGCCTCCTGGTCCGGCCGCTGCTCCTGGCCGTCGGCGCCGGCTACGTGGCCGTGACCCTGAGCTACAGCCTCGTGTGGCGGCGGATCGCGCTGGCCGACGTGGCCGCCATCGCCGGCGGCTTCGTCCTGCGCGCCGTCGCCGGGGGCGTGGCGGCGCCGGTCTTCCTCTCCCGCTCGTTCGTGCTCGTGGTCACCTTCGGCGCCGTCTTCGTCGCGGCCGGCAAGCGCCACGCCGAGCTCTCGCGTCCGCGCGAGGCGGGCCGGGCGGCGCGCCCGGTCCTCGCCGTCTACACGGTCGAGCGGCTGCGCCGGGTCCTGGTCGCGAGCGCGGTGCTCGCCTTCGCCGCGTACTGCGTCTGGGCGGTCGGCCCGCAGGCGAGCCCGTGGCGGGCGGTCACCATCGTCCCGTTCGCGGCCTGCCTGGGCCGCTACGGCGTGCTGCTGCGGCAGGGGGGCGGGGAGGCGCCGGAGGAGCTGTTGCTCGAGGACCGCGTCCTCCAGCTGCTCGGGCTGGCCTGGGCCGTCGTGTTCGCGCTGAGCGTCCATGCCGGCTGAGGCGACCGAGGTCGCGGCCGAGGAGCGGACGGTCCGGGGGTTCGGGGGCGGGGCGGGGGCCGAGGTCCTGGTCATGCGCCCGGCCGACGCCGAGGAGGCCCGGGCGGCTGTCGCCGCCTGCGCGCGAGCCCGGCGGGCCGACGCCGGGAGCGGGGCGATCGCCCGGGGCCTGGGGCGCAGCTACGGCGACGCCGCGCAGCTCGCCGGGGGCCGGGTCCTCGACATGACGGGACTGCGGGGCTTCGAGCTCGACGCCGGCGCCGGCGTGGTCACGGCGTCGGCCGGGGCGACGATCGGCGAGCTGCTGGCCGAGCTCGTCCCGGCCGGCTGGATGCTCCCGGTGGTTCCGGGGACGAGGCACGTCACCGTCGGCGGCGCCGTCGCGAGCGACGTCCACGGCAAGAACCATCCGAGCGCCGGGAGCTTCGGGTCTCTTCTGAGCGGGATCGGGTTGTTGACGGCGGACGGCGAGGTCAGGGACCTCTCGCCCGGCGGCCAGGTCTGGGCGGCGACCGTGGGCGGCATGGGCCTGACCGGGGTCGTCCTCTGGGCGCGGATCCGCCTCGAGCCGGTGGCCGGGGACCGGATGGCCGTCGACACCGACCGGGTGAGCTGCCTCGAGGACGCCCTGGAGCTGCTGGCGGAGCCGGCGGCGGCGCGCCACCGGATCGCCTGGCTCGACCTGCTGGGCGCGAAGCCGGGCCGGGGGATCGTCACCCGCTCCGAGCACATGCCGAGCGCGGAGGACCGGCCGGCCGGGGCGGGGCGCGCCGGGACGTTGACGGTCCCGGAGCGGTGGCCGAGCGGAGTGCTCCGGGCGGCGACGGTGCGCGCGTTCAACGAGGTGCGCTTTCGCCGGGCCCCCCGCCGGGAGCGGGGCCGACCGCATCCGCTCGGGCCGCACCTGTTTCCGCTCGACGGGCTCGAGGCATGGCCGCGGCTGTACGGCCACGACGGGCTGCTCCAGTACCAGTGCGCCGTGCCGGCCGGGGAGGAGCAGGCGCTCGAGGCGGTCATCGCCGGCCTGTCTCGCGCGCGCGTACCCGCCTTCCTGGCCACGCTGAAGGCGCTCGGGCCGGCCTCGGGAGCGCCGCTCTCCTTCCCGCTGGCCGGCTGGACGCTCGCGGTCGACCTGCCGCGCCGGGCGGCGGGCGTCGAGCGGGTGCTCGACGCCCTCGATCGGGTGGTCGCCGAGGCGGGGGGGCGGGTCTACCTGACCAAGGACGCGCGCCTGCGACCCGACGCCGTGGCGGCGATGTACCCGGGGCTGGGCGCGTGGCGGGACGCCCGCGACGCGGTCGACCCGGAGGGCGTCTGGCGCTCGGATCTGGCGCTCCGGACGGGTCTGATCCCCGGATGACGCGCCGCGTCCTCGTGGTCGGCGGGAGCTCGGAGATCGGTCTGGCGATCGTCCGGCGCCTGGCGGTCGACGGTCCGGTGGCGGCGTACCTGCTCGGTCGCGACGGGGCGCGGCTGAGCGGCGCGGCGGCGGCGCTCGGGGGGGCGGGCGTCGAGCGGGTCGAGACCGCGGTGGTCGACGCCGGCGACCTCGAAGCGCACGCGGGCGCGGTCGGTCGGGCCTTCGCGTGGGCCGGCGGCTTCGAAGTCGTCGTCCTCGCCGTGGGGATGCTCGGCCACGGACAGGGGCTCGACGCCGACCCGGACGACCTCACGGCGGGGATGCGCATCAACTTCCTGGGGGCCGGCTCGCTCGTCGTCCATTGCCTGCGCGCCCTGCGCGACCAGGGCCGGGGGACACTGGTCGTGCTCTCGAGCGTCGCGGCCGAGCGCCCGCGCCGGAGCAACGCCGTCTACGGGGCGGCCAAGGCCGGCCTCGACGCGCTGGCCCAGGGACTGGGGGACGGGGCGCGCCGGAGCGGCGCCCGCGTGCTGGTGGTCCGGCCGGGGTTCGTCGCGACGCGGATGACGGCGGGGCTGAAGCGTCCGCCGATGGCGACGACGGCCGCCGCGGTGGCCGAGGCGACCGTCCGCGGGCTCGAAGGCCGGGCGCACACGGTCTGGGTGCCCGGGAGGCTACGGTTCGTGTTCGCCGTGCTCCGCCATCTCCCCCGGCCGCTCTTCCGGCTCATCCGCCTGTGAGCCGGCGCGCGCTCGTGATCGACGGGTGCGTCGCGGTGGCGCTGGCCGCCCTGCTCCTCGCGGTGACCGGCCTCGGGGTGGTCGCCCTGATCGGGATCTTCGTCGTCGTCGTCGGGGCGATCTCGCTGGCCGTCGAGGTCGTCGTCGGCCGGACGCGCCGCGGCCGCCGCGGCCGGTGAGCCGGGTGGTCGCGGGCCGCCTCGTCGCGGCGGGCGCCGCCCTGGTCATCGCCGGCTGCGGGGCCGTGGCCGGGGCGAGCCGGCCCGCCCCGAGCCGGACGGCGACGACCCGGCCCACCCCGAGCCGGACGGCGACGACGCGGCCCGCCCCGAGCCGGACGGCGAGCACCAAGTCTGCCCCGACGCCGCCCGCGAGCGCCCGGCGGGCGCCGCCGACTCCGAGGAGGCTCGCCCACCCCTCGGCGGCCCGGCGCCCGCCGTTCGCGATCGGGCGGCGGGTGGTCACCTTCGTCGACCGGAGCCGGCGGGTGCGCTTCCCGGGCGGCCGGCCGGCGCCGCGGCGGCTGGTGACGCTGGTCCGCTTCCCGGCCACGCGCCGCGGGGGGCCGCCCGACCGGGCGGCCGGACCGTTCCCGCTCGTCGTCTTCGGGCACGGGTTCGCGGTGACGCCCGAGATCTACGGGGCGATGCTGGACGCCTGGGCCCGAGCCGGGTACGTCGTGGCGGCGCCGGTCTTCCCGCTGGAGAACGCCGACGCGCCGGGCGGGCCGGACGAGTCCGACCTGGTGAACCAGCCGCGGGACATGAGCCTCGTCATCACGCGCCTGCTCACCGCCGACGCCGTCCCGGGCGGGGCGCTGGCCGGGCTGATCGCCCCGCGGGCGATCGCGGTGGCCGGTCAGTCGGACGGAGGCGAGACGGCGCTCGCCGTGGCCTACGACCGCTATTACCGGGACAGTCGGGTCCGGGCGGCGATCATCCTCTCCGGGGCCGTGATCCCCGGGGTCGGGGGGTTCGACTTCCCACCGGGGAGCCCGCCGCTCCTGGCCACGCAGGGCACGGCGGACACGATCAACCCGCCGCGCCTGACCCGCCAGTTCTTCGACCTCGCCCCCCGGCCGAAGTACCTCCTGACCCTGTTCGGGGCGTCGCACCTGGGCCCGTACACCGACGCGCAGCCGCAACTGGGCGTCGTCGAGCGGGTGAGCGTGGCCTTCCTCGACCAGTACCTGAAGAACGCCCCGGGGGCGGCGGCGCGGCTGGCCGGCGCCGGAAACGTGCCGGGGATCGCTCGGCTCGGGGGCGGCGGCTAGCCGGCCGGGGTCGCGACCCGGGTGGCTTCGGCCGCGACCTGGGGCGTGGCTCAGGGGGCGAGGGGCCGGCCCCGCGGGTCGACCGGGTCGGGGTCATCCGCCCGGCGCCGGGAGCGGACGAAGCCCGGGCGCCGCCGCCGGGCGGCCGGGGCCGGTCGGGTGGCCGGGGCGACCGGGGTGCGCGAGCGGAGGGCGATCTCCTGGAGCTGGAGCTCGAGGGCGTCGCTGACCGGGAGCATCTCCGGCTGGAGCCCGCCGCCGATCGGGCCGGCGAGGCCGGTGCGGGACGGCGGGTAGGCGCCGGGGTTCCGCCGCCGGTCGTCCTGCTCGATCTGCCAGGCGAGCTGGTCGCGGGCGGCGAGGACGCCGGCCGGCGGAGCGACTCCGTCGGCGTGGTAGCTGGAGGGGTAGCGGTCCCGCTGCTCCTGCTCGACCTGCCAGGCGAGATCGACGGGCCCGGCGAGGGGAGCGGCGGGCTCGAAGGCGCGGGGGGGCTCGCGACGGAGCCGGGCCTCGACCCGCGCGCGGATGGCCTCGCCCTCGGAGATGAGGGTGGGCTGCTCGCGGGGAATGACCGGCTCGTGACGGATCTCGGTCTCGGCCAGCTCGTCGGCGACGGCCGGCCGGCGGGTGGGCGCGGCGCCGGCCGGGCGGGAGCGCCGGCGCGACAGCGCGAAGACGGCGGCGGCACCGGCGAGGGCGCCGACGAGGACGATGGCGATGATGACGCCGATGGACATGCGGTTCCTCCAGTGCGTATTGCGTCGGGGTCTGGGCTGGTGGTACCCAGATCCGGCGTGTCCAGCCGCGGTTGGACGGATGGTCTACCGACCCCGAGACGTCGATTCCGCGGTCGGCTGTCGATCTAGTCTGCGCCCATTCGTCTTGTCCGCAGTCGCTCGACCGCGATCAGTCGCGTAAAACCAGACCCGAAGGAGGCCCCAGCATGCTCGGCCGCAAGAGCTACACCCGGGAGGAGCTCGACCACGGGAGGTCGGCCGTCGCGCGTCAGCTCGACGCCTACGACAACCTCGTCGGGGGGCTTCCGCCGGCGAGCGACGGGGCGCGGGAGGACTTCGAGGGAAGGTTCTTCAACGACATGACCCTGGTGCTCGACCGCTACTTCGTCCATCGGCTCCGGGGGGCGGCGGGCAAGGACGGGAATCCGCTCAACGAGGTCGAGCTGATCTGCGAGTCCCTGATCAACAACGACGGGGTGCTCCGGGGCAACAACGTCGTCAAGTACGTCCCGGCCGGGTCGGTGGTCAAGCTCGAGCTCGGCGACCGGATCCACCTCACGCGGGACCAGTTCGACCGCCTCTCGACGGCGTTCTTCGCCGAGCTCGAGCAACGGTTCCTGTAGCCGCGGCGGTTCCGTCGCCGCGGCGGTTCCGGTAGCCGCGGCGGTTCCGGTAGCCCCGGCGACCGGTCCGTCAGGCGTGCCGTCGGATCAGGTCGGCGAGGTCGGGGTGGCCGGCGTGGCTGGCCCAGCCGGCGGGCGTGCCGTAGCCGTGTCCGTCGACGGCGGCGGGGTCGGCGCCGGCGTCGAGGAGGACCTGCACGGCCTCGGCGTGGCCGCCGGCGGCGGCGAGGTGGAGTGGGGTGACGTCCTTGCCGTGGGTTTCCCCGCCGTAGCTGCCCCGCCCGGTCGGGTCCGCCCCGAGCGTGAGGAGTTGGCGCACGGCGTCCGCGCGGCCGGTCGAGGCGGCCCAGATCAGGGGCGTGCCGCGATAGACGTCGGCCTCGAGCCGGGCGCCGCGGGCGACGAGGGCGTCGAGGACGGGGAGGCGCCCGCTGCGGGCGGCGTAGGCGAGTGCCTCGTCCAGCACCTCCTGGGGGTCGTCGGACGGCTTCCACGGCGGGAATCCGGAGTGCGGACGGTAGAACCCGCGGTGGGCTCCGGCCTGCGGGGTGCCGGCGAGCTCGTCGACCAGGGCGAGGTCGCCGACCCCGGCGGCCGCACGGAGGTTGCGCGGGAGGACGCCGGAGCGGGCGAGGACGTCGGCGACCTTTCGGTGTCCCCAGAACAACGCGGCGACCAGAGGCGTCCCGCCGTCACCGCGGGCGAAGAGATCCGGGCGCGCTCCGGCGGCGAGGAGCGCCTCGGCGAGGTGCACGGCGTTGAGGTACGCCGCCTGATGGAGGGCGGTCCAGCCGTGGGCGTTGGCGTGCGTGGGATCGGCGCCGTGGTCGAGCAGGGCGGCCACCGTGCGCTCGTCGCCTGTGGCCGTCGCCATGGCGAGGAGGTCGTTGCCGTTGGTGCCCTCCATCGCGGTGACCTCGGGCCAGTGACCGAGCACCTCGCGCAATCTGGGCGGATCGTGGGCTTCGATCGCGCGGTAGGCGCCCAGGAACGGCTCGCCGGTCTCAGGCAACCGGGCGACGTGGCGGCGAAGGGCCGGCCAGCTGGGGAGGCCGTGGGCCCGGGCGACCACAAACCGGGCTCCGGCCGGGGTGAGCGGGGCGCCGTGGCGCGCGAACGCGGCGGCGGCGCTCGGCGTTCCGTCCTCAGCGGAGGCGAGCAGCCCGCGAGCGCGGCCGTCGTAGTAGCCGAGATCGGCGTGGTAGGCGAACTGGAGCCGGTCCGGGTGGGCGGCGAGCCGGTCGAAGTAGGCCTTCATCCGCGGCCAGCTCGGAAATCCATGCTCGCGGGCGACGGCAAGCTGGGCATCCGAGAGCCTCGCGCCGGGATCGATCCGGCGCTCCTCGCGGAGGCGGTCGTGCGCCCGGTCCATCAGCTGCTTGAGGTTCACGGCGTCGGCCATGCTCTCAGGCTCGCGGCCGGGGGGAGCCGGGGGGAGGCCGGCGACGTGGATGCGACGCCGGCCGGCGCCGCGGGTTCACCGGCGAGGACGGCTGAGCAGGCGTCGTGCCAGCGCGCGCTCGGACCGGGCGACGGGTCGCGGCGAGACCGAGAGAACAGACCAGCCGCGGCCGACCCCGAAGCGCAGCCTCGATGCGCCGGCCGCCGCGCCTGGCGTCGGCCGCGCGGCGAGGAACCATGTCCGAAACCGGGCCGGGTCACGCTCGACGTCGACCGAGCTGTGGTGGGGCCAGCGGCACGGTCCGTCGTGCTCCCAGCGGCCACAGAAGCTCGACCGTCACGGCGGCGCCGACGGCCGCCGGCACATCTCCTCGCCGGCGCGCACGCACACGGCGCCGAGCTCCAGCCCGCGGGCCAGGCACGCCCGGCGGGCGTCGGCGCCCGCGGCCTCATATAACCGGTCGTGGGCATCGCAGAGCGCCCAGCCGTCGGCCGTACGCAGGAGCGCAAGTCGCGGCGGGGCGCTGACGAGCATCAGGACGGGGCGGTCGTGACGGCGGCCGGGGCCGATCCAGTCGGCCCGGACGCCAGGGCGAGGGTGGGGCAGCCAAGACGCGGCGACGCGGCGAGGAATCCTCGAGATCCGCCGGGTGCGGATCTGGAATCGGCCGCGCCCGGTGGGCTGCGGAGTCTCGGTCGATTGCATGCCCAACATGCTGAGGCGGGCGGGTAAGCGCCACCTCAGAGGACCCTGAGAGGTTGACCAGACTCCGCAGCGCTCCGGACGCCGGGAGGCCCCGGGTTCAGCGCGCCGTGGCCTTTGGCGGGAGGGGCTGGGGGTTCAACGCCACCTCGCCAGCCGGGTTCTGGGCGCCGACACCGGTCTGCTTGAGACCGCCGGGGCCGCCGCCGACGAGCTCCCACAGCGCCGGGAAACGTCGGGCGATCAGTCGGAAGATGAATTGTGAGAGAGACTGCATGGGGGAGCTCCTTTGTCGGTGATGGCTGGCCGAAACGAGTATCTGGGGCGCCGGCCTCGACGTGTGTGACATGCGTCACGCTCGCCCTTCGCTCGGACAGCGTCGCCGGCGACAGGCCGGTGCGGGCCGCACGCAGGCGGCTGACCGCGGGCGCCCCAGGCGGCAAATATGGCTCTCCGTGGATGATCGTAGGTGGAGTTCGGGTAGGCTTGCTCGTGTGGCAGTGTGAGGTCGATGGGTCCGCCGGCGAGGTAGACGAGGGCGAGAGCGGCTCGGGCGGTGTGGAAGCCGTAGGCGCGGCGGGTGATCAGGCGCACCTTGTTGTCGAGGGCTTCGACGCGTGCGTTGTTGACGCCGAGGCGCACGGCGGCGAGGATGCCGTCGCGGTGGCGTTGGATCGTGGCGGAGAGACGAATGAACGGGTGGAGGCCGCTTTTGGGTGGCGCAAGCGATGAACTCGTCGATCAGGATCTCGACGTCTTTGATCGGCAGGTCGGAGTTGAAGATGCTGCGGAGGGCTTTTGAGGGTGTAGGCGTGCCAGACGTCGCCGCCGGCGTCGCGGAGCCGGGCGTGGGTTTGGGCTTGGTTCTTTGTGAGGTTCTCGGGGTTTTTGAGGAGCACCCAGCGGGCGTCTTGAATCGTTTCGCGGCCTGCTGGTCATCGTGGGAGCGCAGTCGTTCCAGTAGCCGCGGCGGACTTCGTCGAGGTAGCGGTGCTGCTTGCGCCACGACACCTCGTCGATGCCGATCTCGTTGAGCCCGTCCAGTCGGGTGGGGTCAAGCTTCTCCCGGCTTACGCGCATCGGCCAAATTCACGTGCAGAGCCGAGGAGCACCCGCGCGATGACGGGACGCGGCGTACGGCCGAGTAGACCTTCGCTTCGATGGCTCGCGCTGACCGAGCCCGATCTTGATGCCGGGCGCTGGTCGTTGCCCGTGCGCTGCGGCAAGGGCGGTCGGCGCCGCGAGGTCGGCATGGATGCCTGGGGCTGGGAGCATCTGCGTCCTTGGCTGGCAGATCGCGTTGAGCTACCGCTGGGCTCGCTGTTCTGCGTCGTTGACGGACCGACCCGCGGGCGACCATGGTCAAGTGCCGCGGTCCGCGTCGAACTCCGCCGCACTTCCGCTCTGGCCGGCGTGAGGTGACGGTTCGCGCCGCATCAGCTGCGCCACGCCCACACCGTCGAACTTCCGCGCCAGCTTCAAGATCGCGCACGAAGGCGCCTCGGCGACGGGCGAGCCGGCCTGCGCCGGATGCAGCAAAAACACGGACCAAGCAAGCTCGCGCGGGAGGAGAACGGGCGGTGGACGGCGGATCGCGACGGCTCCCGGCTGTCCGCGGGGTGGCGTACGTTCGGCAGCGTGGCGAAGAGATACAGCGATGTCAGGAACGCGCTGATCGGCGCCGGCTGGCGGGTCGTGCGCCAGCGCGGCTCTCATGAAGTCTGGGTGCACCCTGATCGCGAGGAGCGGATCGTCGTCGCCGGAAAGGACCGCGACACGGTCCCCGCAGGAACGCTCGGTAGCATTCGACGAGCGAGCGGTCTGGAGCATCTCCGATGAGCGAATACGTCGTCATTTACGAGCAAGCCGAGGACGGCGCCTGGGGCGCCTTCATCCCCGACCTGCCCGGCGTTGTCGCGCTCGGCACCACCCGCTCGGAGGTCATGGAACGCATCCAGGAGGCCCTCTCAGCGTTCGCCGACGACCTGCGCGATCGAGGGCGCCCGCTTCCCGTGCCCCACCACGCCGCCGGCGTCGTCACCGCCTGAGCCCGTCTCGCGACGCGGCGAACAGGATCGCGTCACGCTCGCTCGCGCTGGCCGCGCGGGAGCAGAGGCTGGCCCTCGGTCGCGACCGACCTTCGTCAAGCTGCGGGAGCACGGTGTGCTACCGGCGACATGCCTACCGCGTTCACGAGGCCTCCCCACCCGCAATCCTCGAAACCGCCGGCTTGGCATCGACGGCCTCGTGCGAAGGTGCCGCACACGTGGTCCTCCGGTTTCGCCGTCAAACCACGTTGCCGCACTCCGATTCGCAGTTGGGGAATCATGACCTGGCGTGCGCCCTTACGCAAAGCGCAAGCGCGAGCGGGCCATGCCGATCCGCGCGCCGTGGACGAGCACCCGTAGCGCGCTGGGGCAATGGCTCCGCGGCCGCTTGAGCTCGGAGAAGCGGGGGAGGCCGGGATCGTCGAGCGCCTGCGGATGACCGCGAGCTGAGCGCACGACCGCTGTGGCGGCGCGTCTGAACGAAATCGGGTTGCTGTTTCGGACGTAGGGCAGCTCGCTCCCCGGCGTGCGCGGGGACGCGTCTAGGATGCGCTGGCTGCTCGCTCCGCCCTGATCCGCCGAGCCAGCCGGGCGTCTTGGCCTGGCCGGTGGGTGTTTGGCCGTTCGGTCGCCCCGGGCATGATGACGCTCGGTGTCAAGTCTGCGCTCGAGATCGGTCGCCACGAGCCAGGCGGTGATCGCGGTTCGGAGTCTCCGGCGCAGCCGGTCGAGCGGAGTCTGACCCGGTGAACCTGCTTCCACATCTTCGGTTCGGGGCCGACTTGCTGGTGTTCGTGGGGAGCGCCGCAGTGATCTGGATCGCCGGCATCTACCTCTCGCGCTACACCGACGTACTCGCCGATCGTCTGCATCTCGGCCAAGCCCTCGGCGGTCTGATCCTCCTGGCGGTCGCGACGAACCTCCCGGAGATCGCGATCACCTACAGCGCGGCCGCGTCCGGTCAGCTCGACGTCGCGGTCAGCAACATTCTCGGCGGCATCGCCATTCAGACGGTGGTCCTGGTCGCTCTCGACGCCTTCGGGGTCCGTGAGCGCCGCCCGCTGACCTACCAGGCCGCCAGCCTGACCCTCGTCCTGGAGGGCCTGGTTGTCCTCGCCGTACTCGCCGCGGTGGTCATGGGCACCCAGCTACCCAAGACACTCGTGCACTTCCGGCTTTCGCCCGACGTGGTACTCATCACCGTCATCTGGGTGATCGGGCTGGTCCTGACCCAACGGGCCGGCAAGGCACTCCCGTGGGCCAACAGCGGCGAGGCGCCCGACAGCCAGCCCCAACCGCGCGGCCACTCGCGCACCACCACCGCCGAGCACGCGACCCGCGACGGGGTCAGCACGCCCCGGGCGGCCCTGATCTTCGGAATCGCCGCCCTGGCCACCCTCATCGCCGGAGCCCTGGCCGAGGAGAGCGGAGCCACAGCAGCCGGCCACGTCGGCCTGTCCGGCGTCCTCTTCGGCGCCACCGTACTCGCCGCCGCAACGTCCCTGCCCGAGCTCTCGACCGGGATCACCGCCACCCGCCAGGGCGACTACAAGCTGGCCTTCGGAGACATCTTCGGCGGCAACGCCTTCCTGCCCGTTCTGTTCCTGCTCGCGACCGTCGTGTCGGGCAAGGCCGTGCTTCCCAACGCCCATCCCAGCGACCTGTATCTCACCGGCCTCGCCGCGATACTCACCGTCGTCTACCTCGCCGGCCTGCTCTTCCGGCCCGCCGAGGAGCATGCGCGGCTGGGCCTCGACAGCATCACCGTCCTCGGCCTCTACGTCGTCGGCGTCGTCGGGCTCATCGCCATCCCGAGCTGACCCGTCACCATCCTGAGCTACCCGGCGGTCGCCGGACCCGCGGCCCAGCCTGCCGGGTGTTGCCGGGCGGGGGATCCGCCGGTCGGCTCAGGCGGTAACGCCCGCGCTGAGGCCGGCCAGGTAGACCCGAACTCCCGCACTGCCGTGGCGCACCGCTCAGCTCAAGTGCCGGCTGGTCGATAGACGGCAGCCGGTTGCCGACGTCCACCGGAGCGAACAGCCCCCGGTGCGGCGCAGTTGGTGGCCGACCGGCGTGATCGCGTGTAGGCCTTGAGCGGCATCCGCAGACCACTCGAGTCGACGAACGAGACCGCATCGTTCATCGACGATGGCCCGCCCGGCGGTCGGTCGCCTCCGCGGCGCGGACCGCCGGCGTCGAGCTGGCGGGCGGTGGACAGGTCCAGCTCGCCCTCGGCCACTACGCGGAGAGTTCCGCGGCCACGTGATCCCGACTCGTCGGACGCTACTCCCGGCCGCGACCTCCGTCAGGCCGAGCTCCGACCCGATCGGTGCCTGTGCGGCCTGTCCCTGCCGTGGCAGCCGGCGCCCATTTCGCAGGCACTTCGTCAGGGTGAGCGAGGGGACTCGAACCCCCGACCGCCGGGACCACAACCCGGAGCTCTACCAACTGAGCTACGCCCACCACGCGCGCTGTCCCCGCCAATCTAGCAACGGCCAGCCGCCGGGCCGATCCCGACCCTCGGGTGGGCCGGCCGGGAGGCCGCCGCCCGCCGAGCCTCCCCCTCCCCTCCCGGCCGGGGCCCTCCCTGGCCCCGACCGGGTCTCCTCCCCGAGCATTCGACCGCGCCGCGCCTACTTGCGCGTCGCCTTGGTCGCGCTCTTCTTGTGGCTCTGGTGGCCGGCCACCTTCAGCACGATCTTCTTGGTCGCCCCGCCCTTCATCCGCAGGGTCGCCGAGTGGGCGATCGTCTTGGTCAGCTGGTGGATCTTGACCACCCCGCTGCACGTCTGCGACGCCGCCCCGACGCAGCTCACCTTGACCCGGACCTTCGTTCCGTGGGTGATCAGGCGCGCTCCCCGGACGACCAGGCGCGGAGCTCCCACGGTCGCCGCGCGGGCGCCCGTGACCGAGAAGAACAGCCGCCCCGGGGCCAGCGCCCCGGTGCCGCCGAGCACCGGCCCGACCGCGCTCCCCAGCGCGCTCCCGCCCGGGAGGGTGAAGCTCGCGACGCTCCCGCCGGCCGCGCTCGACCCCGGCACCGCCGCCTCGGCTGCCGCGACGGCCGCCGCCAGGCCGTTCAGCGCGCCCTGGGCGTCACCGGCGAGCAGCGAGGTCACCGCCGCCTGGACGCCGGCCGAGACACCCGGGGGTAGGACGCCGTCGGTCACGCCGACGAGCTGGCCGACGAGGTCGGTCAGCTGGCCGACCGCCGCCTGCGGGTTGCCGCCGAGGAGCGACGAGACCGCTCCCTGGACGTCCGCGGTCGCCGCGTCCGGGTTCGGGATGTTCGCCGACACGCCGACCAGCGAGCTGAGGGTCCCGGCCAGCGCGTTGGTCACCCCGGTCGGGTTGCCCGACTGGAGTGAGCTGACCGCTCCCCCCACGCTCCCGACCAGCGAGGTCGGCGTCGGCGCCGGCGGGGCCGCCGTCGAGCCGAGCAGGGAGTTGACCGTCGTGACGACGACCGCCGTCGGCGCCCCGCCCGAGCTGGTCGACCCGAGCAGGCTGGTCACGGCCGGGAGCACGCTGGTCACCGGAGCCGTCACGCCGGACCCGGTCGCCCCGCCGGTCGCGCCCTGGACCGCCCCGGTCAGGCCGCCGAGGAGATCGGCCTGATGGGCCGTCGGGACGGCGAGCGCCGTGGCCGGCCCCGCGAGCGCCATCGCACCGCCGCTGGCCAGTACCGCGAGCGTCCGTCGTTTCGTCTGGCGATTCATCGTGCTGGTCTCCTTGGTGAGAAAATGGCTTTCGCGAGCGCCGCCCGCAAGACGAGCTCGCGGGCGGCGACGGCTGGGCGCCGGGTTCGCCTCGAACCGTTCATCGGACCGACCCCCGGCCGCCCCGCCCCCAGCGCCGGTCGGCTGGACGAATGCCCTAGGCTGGCCGTCCGTGGCGAGCACACCAGCGCTCTCGATCCTCATGCCGGTGTTCAACGAGGCCTCCACGATCGAGCACGCCATCGCCGTCACCCTCGCCGCCGAGCTCCCCGGCCCGTTCGAGCTGATCATCGTCGACGACGGCTCGACCGACGGGACCCGCGAGATCCTCGACCAGGCCGACCTCCCCGACCGGGTCACCTACCTCCGCCACCCCGGCAACCGCGGCAAGGGCGCGGCCGTGCTCACCGCCCTCGCCGCCGCCCGCGGCGAGTACGCCGCCATCCTCGACGCCGACCTCGAGTACGACCCGGCCGACCTCTCCCACCTCCTCCGGCCGCTCCTCGCCAACCGGGCCAACGTCGTCCTCGGCGTCCGCGCCTTCGACGGCTTCACCAGCCACTCGTTCGTCTACGTCCTCGGCAACAAGGGCGTGACCCTGTTCGCCAACATCCTCTTCAACGTCTACATCCGCGACCTGATGAGCTGTCACAAGATGATGCGGACCGACCTCTTCCGCTCGCTCGCCCTCAAGGAGCCGGGCTTCGCCATCGAGGCCGAGATCGTCGCCCGCCTGCTCCAGCACGGCGAGCGCATCTACGAGACACCCGTCAGCTACCAGGCCCGCCCGACCGACGCCGGGAAGAAGCTCACCTGGGTCGACGGGCTCCGCGTCGTGCGCACCCTCGTCCGCTGCCGCCTCCGGCGCTGATGGCCGCCGAGGCCGGCGGCGCCGTCCGGCGGTGGACGCTCGGCAGCCTCGGCCTCGCCCTCGCCGCCCGCCTCGTCACCGGCCCGCTCCCCCTCAACTACTACGACGTCGGCTATGCCCTCGTCTGGGGCCGCGAGATCATCCACGGCCACCTACCGAACTACCGGACCGCCGGTGCCTCCACCCCCCACCCGCTCGGAACGCTCATCGCCACGCTGGCCGCCCTCTTCGGCACGCCCGGCGGCTGGTACGTCGTTCAGGCCGTCATGTTCCTCAGCCTCGGCCTCGCCGGCACCGCCCTCTTCCTCCTCACCCGCACCTCCGTCCGGCGCCTGACCGGCGGCGGCGCCCGGCCCACCTGGCTCGCGCTCGCCGGTGCCGGCGCCGCCGCCGTCGCCGACGCCGCCGGCGCCGTCGCCGTCGGCGCCCTCCTCCTCAGCCCTCCGTTCCTCACCGACGCCCTCGGGAGCTCCGGCCTCTCCGACCTCCCGGCCCTCGCCCTCGTCCTCGCCGCCGCCGCCCTCATCGCCGAGCGGCCCGACCGCTGGCCCGGCCCGCTCGCCCTCCTCGGGCTGGCCGGCCTGATGCGGCCCGAGGCCTGGGGACTCGCCGGCGCCTACTGGCTCTACCTCGCCCATCGCCGGCCGACCTGGCGAGAACTGCTCCAAAGCCTCACCCTGGTCATCGGTGCCCCGTTGCTCTGGGCGGCCTGTGACACGATCGTCCTCGGCGACCCCGCCTACTCGCTGACCCACACCCAGGCCGCCTCCCAGACCGGGATCTTCCCCCACGGGCTCGGCCAGGTCCCCAGCGCCCTCGGGCGGGATCTGCGCGCCCTGGTCGGGCTGCCCGTGCTGGTGGTCGGCGCCGCCGGCGCCCTCGCCGCCCTCGCGCTCGCCCGCCGGGCCGCCGCGCCCGCCCTCGCCCTGCTCGCCCTCGCCCTCGCCGAGTTCGCCGCCCTCGGCGTCGCCGGCGTGCCCCTGCTCGAGCGGTTCCTCCTCCTCGCCGCCGCCCTCACGGCGCTGTTCTTCGCCCTCGCGGTCGTCGCCGGGCCGGCGCTCGTCTCCGACCGGCGCCGGCTCCGGCTCGCCTTGACGGCGGCCGCCGCCCTGCTCCTCGTCTACGTCGCCGGCTCCCATCTGCGCGGGGACACCCACGTCCGCTCAGACCAGGCCGCCGCCGTCCACGCCGAGGCCGATCTCGTCTCCCTCTCGGGCCGGCCCGGGGTGGGCGCGGCGCTCCGGCGGTGCACGTTCTACGTCCCGCGCTTCACCCTCACCTCGCTCGTCGCGGTCGACTTCGACCTCCCGCCCGAGGCGATCCTCCGCACCGCCGCCGGCGCGCCCGCCCGCGGGCTGATCCTCGTCCCGGCCGACGCCGCCACCGGGCGCTACTTCGGGGTCACGCCCGCCCGGCTGCGGGTCCTCCGGCGGATCACCGACGCCGCGACTCCGGTCGCCCGCAACCGGTCGTGGCGGCTCGACGCCACCGGGTGCGCCCCCTGACCCGAGTCCGTCCGGTCCCGGGCGGATCATGGCGAGGATGCCCGAACTCGCCCCCCGCCAAGAGGCCCACCTCGCCGACCGGCCGACCCGCGAGCGCCCTCCCCCGAGCCCGCCCGGCCCCCCGCCGGCCGACCGCCTCGGCGCCCATCCGGTCGTCCGCTACGCGACGGCCGACGAGGCCGAGACCTACCGGCGGATCATGCGCGTGCTCTACCTCGAGCACCTCGCGTTCGGCCTGCGCCTGCGTCCGGCCCAGGTCGCCGACCGCCTGCGCGCCCGCTACGGGCTCGAGCTCGACCCCGACTGGCTGGACGACCGGCTCGAGGCGCTCGATCGGTGGGGCGCGCTCCAGCGCGACCACGACTCGGGCCTGGCCTCGAGCGCTGCCGAGTGGCGGCGCAACCGCTACACCTACGACGTCACGCCGGCCGGCCGGCTGACCGAGGAGCTCCTCTCCCGACTCGACGCCCTCGGCGAGGAGATCGGGCGCCTCGACACCGCCCGCCTCCCGTCGATCCGCGACGCCCTCGCCAAGCTCGCCGCGGAGCTCGACGCGCCCGACCCCGACGGGACACGCCTGCGCCAGCTCCTCGAGCGCGTCCTCGCCGAGGTCGAGGCCCTCCACGCCGGCGCGCTCAGCTTCATGCGCTCGCTCGGAGACCTGACCCGGACCTTCGAGCGGGTCGGAGAGGACGAGTTCGAGCGGGGGAAGGGGGCCCTGCTCGAGCACCTGTCGGGCTTCCGCCAGAGCCGTCGCCGCCACTCGGGCGAGATCCTCGGCCTGCTCGAGCGGATCGACGCCGCCGGGACCGGGCAGCTCGTCGGACGGATCGTCGCCGCCGAGGAGTTCGTCGCCCTCCCGGGCGGGGCGACCGTCGCCGACCAGCGGGCCCGGCGCGAGGCCGAGCTCGCGAGCCGCTGGCGCGGGCTACAGGCGTGGTTCGTCGGCGACGAGACCGGCGCCGGGTCGCCCTGGCGGACGCTCAACGACCAGGTCGTCGAGGCGATCCGCGCCGTGCTCGCGATCGCCGAGCGGCTGATCGAGCGGCGCTCGGCCCGCATCGACCGCGCCCGCGTGTTCCTCAAGCTCGCCGCCCAGGTCGACGCCGCCGCCCCCGGCGAGCCGACGGCCTGGCTGCGGGCGGCGTTCGGCGTCCGGACGCCCCGCCACCTCGGCGTCCCCGAGGCCGACCCCGACCAGGTCGCCGATCGCGGCCGAACCGGCTGGGGCGACGCCCCGCCCGCCCCGGTCGTCGCCCACCTGCGCACGCCGGGCGCCACCCGGCCCGGCCGGGGCCGGGGCGCGCCGGTCGCCGATCTGTCCGCCGGGCGCCGCCGGCTCGAGGCCGAGCGGTTGCGCGAGCGCGAGGAGCTCGACGAGCTGCTCCGGCGGATGACCGCCCGGGGCCCGCTGCGTCTGTCGTCGCTCGAGCGGGTCGACGCCCACGAGTTCACCCACCTGCTCGCCTGGATCGGCCGGGCCTACGAGGCGCCGCCCGGGCCCGACGGGACCCGGCGGGCGAGCTCGAGCGACGGTCGCGTGACGATCGCCCTGCGCGAGCCCGCCGATCCCCACCGGCGGCGGGCCCGGCTGCGCGCCCCGCACGGGACGCTCGACCTCCCCGACTACCACCTCGAGCTGGTCGGGCGATGACGGCCCTGCGCGCCGAGGACGACCGGGCGGAGCGGCGGACCGCCCTGCGCGCGCTGCTCGCCGCCCCGTTCCTCGACGCCGCCGATCCGGCCTACGCCCTCGTGCGCCGCCACGAGCGCGAGCTCGCCGCGACCCTCCAGGCGACCTACGGCTACCGGCTCGAGTTCACGAGCACCGCCGCCCGGGCGGCCGGCCCGCCGACCGCGGCCGGCGCCCGCCGCCCGCTGCGGATCCGCCCGATGAGCGCGAGCGGGCGCCAGCGACCGCCCGACGACTGGCCGGCGCTCGGCGACCGCGGCTGCGTGCTCCTCCTCCTGACCCTGGCCGCGCTCGAGCGCGGCGGGGCCCAGACGGCGATCGCCGAGCTCGGACGCGGAGTCGAGCAGGCCGGGGCCGACGTCGAGCCGCCGGTCGCCGTCGACTTCCGCGACCGGTCCGAGCGCGTCGCCTTCGCCGACGGACTCGACCTCCTGTGCGCGTGGGGCATCCTCACCCACACCTCCGGCTCCCACCGCAGCTACGCCCGCGAGGAGCAGAGCGGGGACGACGAGGCGCTGTTCACCGTCGACCGCCGCCGCCTGGCCCTGCTGTTGCGCGACCCGGTCGCCGCCCTCGAGGCGCCCGACCTCGCCGCCCTGCTCGACGAGTCCGGGCGCCACTCGCCCACGCCGGAGGGCGAGAACCGGGCGCGCGCCGAGCGCCTCGCGCGACGGCTCGCCGAGGACCCGTCGGTCCTGCTGTCCGATCTGGATGATCTGGAGCGCGCCTATTTCCTCGGCCAGCGCGCACGTATCGAGACGGCAGTCGAGGAGACCACCGGCTACGCGGTCGAGCGCCGGGCCGAGGGCAGCGCCCTGATCGTCGACGACCGCGCGTTCACCGACGTCCCGTTTCCGACCGACGCGACGGTCAAGCAGGCGGCGCTCCTCCTCTGCGACACCCTCGCCGCCGCCGGTCCCCGGGCCGAGCTCAGCGCCGAGCGGCTCCGCGGCGCGGTGACCGGGCTGATCGACGCCCACGGCTCGCACTGGGGGCGGGACGCCCGCGACCCGGCCCAGGTCGACGGGTTGACCGAAGCGGCCGTGGCCGTGCTCGACGCCTGCGATCTCGCCCGGCGCACCGAGTCCGGCGGCGTGCGGCCGACCGCCCTCGCCGGGCGCTACCGCGCACCGTCGGTGCGGACCGCCGGGGGGCTCGCATGACCGCCGCCACGCGCTGGCGGCCCCGCCGGGCCGGCATCGTCAACCTCTACGAGTACGGGGACCAGGTCTTCGACTTCGCCGGCGGCCGCCTGCTCCTGCGCGGTCACAACACCTCGGGCAAGACCAAGGCGCTCGAGCTCCTGCTCCCGTTCTGTCTCGACGGCGACATCCGTCCGACCCGCCTCGACCCGTTCGCCTCCGGCTCCAAGGACATGAAGTGGAACCTCGTCGGCTGCACGCCGGCCGAGCAGCGCACCGGTTACGTCTGGCTCGAGTTCGAACGCATCGACGAGTCCGGGCGCACCCGGCGGCTGACCGCCGGGATCGGGCTGCGCGCCCACCAGGGACGGCCCGAGGTCACCCGCTGGTACTTCGTCGCCCGCGATCGCCGGGTCGGAACCGATCTCCTTCTCCTGCGCGGGCGCGAGCCGATCGGGAAGTCGGATCTGGCCGCCGAGCTCGGCGAGGACGGCGAGCTGCTCGACGGTCAGCGCGACTACCGGGCGCGGCTGAACGACCTCCTGTTCGGCTTCGCGAGCGCCGAGCAGTACCAGACCATGCTCCGCCTGATGCTCGAGCTCCGGCGTCCTCACCTGTCGAAGACGCTCGACCCCGACGGGGTCGCCGCCCAGCTGAGCGCCGGCCTGCCCGAGGTCGACGACGGCCTGATGCGCCGGCTGGCCGGCGGGCTCGAGCAGCTGGAGACGCTCGAGCGGGCGCTCGCCCGGCTGCGCGACGTGCGCGAGCGGGTGCGCCGCTTCCACCAGCGGACCTACAGCGCCTACGCCCGGGCGGTCGTCCGCGACCGGGCCGACGCCCTGCGCCAGGCGGAGACCGCGGTCGCGAGCGTGGCCGAGCGCCTGCGGGCGACCCGCGCGGCGTGCGCGGGAGAGCGCGCCGCCGAGAGCCTGGCCGCCGCCGACCGCGACGCGGCCGAGGCCGACGTGATGCGCCTGACGGCCGAGGAGCGCGCGCTGATGACCTCGGGCGAGTGGTCGTCGGTCGAGGCGGTCGAGGCGCTCCGCCGGGAGGCCGCCGCCCAGGGCAACGCGGCCGGTCAGGCGCGCGAGCACGCCGAGACCGCGGCGGCGGCCGCCGCCGGGCGCGAGGGCGACTGGATCGCCGCCGATGCCGCGGCGCGGGAGGCGCGCGACCGCGCGGAGGCCGACCTGACCGAGGCGCTCGGGCTGGCCGACCGGGCCGGACTCGCCCAGCGCGCCGCGGTCGTCGCCGGGCAGCTCCGGGACGGGTCGCTCGCGCCCGAGGTCTGGGGCACGCTCCTGCGCGATCTGGTCGGCGACTGGCGCGACGTCCTCCACCGCCACCGGGAGCTGCTCGCCGCCCGCCGGGCCGCCCGGGCGGCCGCCGAGGAGGCTCGCGCCGGCGAGCGCGCGGCGACCGAGCGGCTAACCGAGCTCGTCGGCCGGCGGGAGGCCGGCGAGGCCGAGCTCGACGCCGCGCGCGACGAGGTGGCCACCGCGCTCGACGCCTGGCGCGCCGGCCTGGTCGAGTTGAGCCTCGACGACGACACCGCGGACGCCGCCGCCGAGCTCGCCCGGTCCGGCCGCGACCCGGCGGCCGGCCTGACCGCCGCCGCCGGACGGGTCCGGGCGGGGTTCTCCGACGCGCGGTCGGCCACCGAGGCCGCCCGGGCCGCGGCGCTCGACGCCCAGGCGGCGGCCGAGGCGGAGATCGCCTGGCTCGCCGCCGAGCACGACGACGGCCCCCCGCCTCCCGGGTGGGACCGGGCCGCGCGGGCCGACCGGGCCGGAGCCCCGCTCTGGCGGATCGTCGACTTCCGCGCCGACCTGGGGTCGCCGGCCCGCGCGGCGCTCGAGGGCGGGCTCGCGGCGATGGGGCTGCTCGACGCCTGGGTGACCCCGAGCGGGCGGGTCGAGGACCCGCTGACCGCGGAAGTCGTCCTCGCCGAGTCTCCGCCGGTCGGCGGACCGAGCCTGGCCGACGTCCTCGAGGCCGTCCCCGGGCAGCCGGTCGCCGCCTCGGTGGTGGCCTCGCTGCTCGCCGGCGTGGGTCTCGGCGAGCGCGCCGACCGGCCGTGGGTGGACCTCGACGGGCGCTTCGCGCTCGGCCCGCTGCGGGGCCGGGGGGCCAAGGCCCAGGCCGAGCACATCGGCGCGAGCGCCCGCGAGGCGCGGCGGACCCGGCGGATCGCGGTGCTGCGCGAGCGGGTGGCGGACCTCGGCGGGGAGATCGCCGGGGCCGACGCCGAGCTGGCCGCGAACGCCCGCCGGCGCGGCGTGCTCGACGCCGAGCTCGCCGGCCTCCCGGGAATCGAGGCGGTCGTGGCCGCGGCCGACGCCGTCAGGGTCGCCCGCGCGCTCGAGGCCGACGGCGGCCGCGCCCACGAGCAGGCGGTGGCCCGGGCGCGCCTGGCCGGCGACCGGGAGGTCGCGTCCGACGCGGAGCGCCGGGAGCACGCCGCCGAGCACGGCCTGGCGCCCCAGCTCGACGAGCGGCTGCTCGACGGGCTGCGCGAAGCGTGCGCCGAGCTCGTCGGTCGGGTCGGGTCGGTCGCCCGGGCCTGGACGTCGGCCGCCGCCCAGACGGACACGGCCGCCGGTCTGGGCGAGCGGCTCGCCGGGGCCCGGCGGGAGGCGCTCGACCGGGAGGCTCGGGCCCGCGACGAGCAGCGCGAAGCCGACCGGCTGGATGCCGAGCACGCGGCGCGCGAGGCGGCGCTCGGGACGACCGGGGAGCGGCTGCGCACGCGCCACGCCGAGGTCCAGAGCGAGCTGCGGGCCGGCCGGGAGGCGGCGCGCCGCGCCGGCGCGGCGGCGCAGACGGCGGCGCTCGCGGTCGCCGGCCTCGAGCGCGACGTCCTCGCCCAGGCGGAGGAGCACGACCGGGTCAGCCGGGCGCGCGAGGAGGCCCGGGCCGGCTTCGCCCACCTCGGGGTGAGCGGGATCCTCCGGCTGGTCCTCGGCGCGGCGGCCCCGGTCGACCTCGACGACGCCCGGACCTGGACCCTCACCCGGGCGCTCGAGCTCGCCCGCGGCCTTCCGGACGAGCTCCTCGCCGTCCAGAGCTCGGCCGGACGCCTGGCGGTCGACGTCCAGCAGAAGCTCCAGCTCCTCGACCGGGAGCTCGCCGAGTCGGACATGGGCGCGTACGTGAGCCCGGACGCCGACGGGCTGCTCCTCGTGCGCATCCAGGACGGGGCGGGTGAGCAGTCGCTCACCCAGGTGCTCGAGTCGCTCGACGCCGAGATCGCCGACCGCGAACGCGTCCTGAGCGCCGCCGAGCGCCGGGTCTTCGGCGACGCCCTCGTCGAGGAGATCGCCGACCACCTGCGGGCGCGGATCCACGAGGTTCGCGGGCGCGTCGAGCACATGAACGCCGTCCTGCGACGTTCGCCGACCGCCGGGGGCAAGATCGTCGAGCTCGACTGGCAGCCGCAGGCCGACGACGCCGGGATCCAGCAGGACGCGCTGGCCCTGCTGCGCAAGGACGTCCGTCACCTGAGCGAGGAGATGCGCGCCGAGCTCGTCGCCTTCTTCCGCCGCCGGGTCGCGCTGGCTCGGACCGAGCACGCCTACGCCGGCGAGCCGCAGCCGATGGCCGGGACCCTGGCCACCGCCTTCGACTACCGCCGGTGGTTCGCCTTCGGCCTGTACGAGCGCTCGGAGGCCGGGCGGGTGCGCCTGACCAAGAAGCGCCACGGGGCCGGGTCGGGGGGCGAGCAGTCGGTGCTCATCCATCTCCCCCTGTTCGCGGCGGCGGCGGCCCTCTACGGCGATTCGCGGGCCCCGCGGCTGATCATGCTCGACGAGGCGCTGTCGGGCATCGACGACGGCACCCGGGAGCGGGTCCTCGGCGCGACGGTCGCCTTCGACCTCGACGTGGTGATGACCTCCCACGAGCTCTGGGGCACCTACCGGTCGGTGCCCCAGCTGGCGATCTACCAGCTCCACCGGGAGAACGGGACGTTCGGCGTGCACGCGATCCCGTTCATCTGGGACGGGGAGGTGCTGCGCGAGCTCGAGCAGAGCGAGCTCCTCGTATGAGTGGCCGGCCGGCGATGCCCGAGCTCGTGGGGTGACCCGGCGCGACCCGCACCCGGCGCTTCGACGTGCGCTCGTCGCCGCCCGGGCGAAACGGGAGGAGCGCGGGGCGACCGGCGACGGCACCGTCGTGACGCCGGCGCTCGAGGCCGACGAGGCGCTGGCCCTGGACGGCCTGCTCTCGTCGCGGCGGCCGATCCTGCCCGGAAAGCCGCTGAGGGTCGCGCTCTCGCGCTTCGAGGCGGCCCTGCGCGAGTACGACATCGACCCGCGCGCCGCCTACGAGCAGGTCGGCGGCGGCCCGCTGCGCGACCGCGTGGCCGAGCGGGCGGCGGCCGGGCGCAGCCGCAGCGACCTCGCGGCGTGGCTGGCCGACCACCCCGTGGTCGCCGCCCACCCGGGCGTCGCCGCCTGGCTCGAGCGGGCCGTTGCCGCCGGCCGCGTGCGGGCCGAGACCCGGCCGCTGGTTGCCGAGGCCCTGGCCGTGATCGAGCGCCTCCCGTCGGCCCGGTCGATCCAGCGGACCGTGCTGTCGGCCGAGGTGCTCGCCGGCGACCCGCACGGCCTCGATCCCGACACTCCGCTCCACCGGCTGACCGTCGCTCTCCTGGCCGCGGCCGCCGGGCTCGACGAGGCGACGACGGGGGCGCGCGAGGTCTGGGCCGGGTTCGGCGTGGTCGTCGATCCGGTCTCGTCGAACGTCGCGGTGTTGAACCTGCCGGCGTGCGCCGGCGGCCCGGTCGCCGAGCTGCTGCGGGTGGCCGGCGGGTCCCACGCCGTCCTGACCCACGGGCAGCTCGCGGCGAGCCGGCTGGGCTGGCCGCCGGGCCTCGCGGTGTTCACCTGCGAGAACCCGTCGGTCTTGATCGCCGCCGAGGCCCGCCTCGGGTCGGGCTCGGCCCCGCTGATCTGCACGGGCGGACGGCCGTCGGACGCTGTCCGCCTGCTGCTCGGCTCGCTGCGGGCCGGCGGCGTGGCGATCCACCACCACGGCGACTTCGACGCCGCCGGCGTCCAGATCCTCCGCGACCTCGAGGTCCGCTACCGGGCTTCGCCCTGGCGGTTCGACGTGGCGTCGCTCTGTGACGTTCTCGGACGGCTCGGGCGGCCGGCGCCGAGTCCCGGGGCGACCACCCTCGAGGCGGCGGTCGGCGAGCTCGCCGGCGGAGTCGCCGAGGAGCTCCTGATCGACGAGCTGACGGGGGACCTCGCGCGGTGAGGCCCTGGTGCGCGAGCGCCCCCGGCAGGACTCGAACCTGCAACATCCGGCTTAGAAGGCCGGCGCTCTATCCGGTTGAGCTACGGGGGCCGAGGCCGGCCATCATCGCACCGCGCCCCGCTCCGGCGCCCCGCCGTTCAGCCGGCCGAGCACCTCCGCCCACAGCGCCTCGTAGGCCAGCGCCGCCCGCCCCCGCGGGGCGAACTCGGCGACCGGGCTCCGGTGCACCCCCATCCGCTCGACGTCGCTCGCCGCCGGGATCACCGTCGCCAGGAGGCCGGCGTGCTCCCGTCCCATGCTCGCCATCACCTCCCGGTGCATCCGCTTGCGGCCGTCGACCATCGAGAAGAAGGCCAGCACCTCGGGTCCGCCCCGGACGACCCGCTCGAGCTGGGGGAAGATCCGCATCGACAGGGCCGCCGGGATCAGCGGGACCAGGAGGCTGTCGGCCGCCTCGAAGACGCTCTCCGAGACGAGCGAGATGCTCGGTGGGCAGTCCAGGAAGATGTAGTCGTACTCCGCCGCCAGCGGGCCCAGCACCCGGCTCAGGGCCCGCGTCGGCTTCTTCGTCCCGTCGAGCGCCAGGTCCATCCGCCGGTAGGAGAAGTCCGCCGGGAGCAGGTCGAGCCGCTCCTGGTCGGTCCCCCGGATCAACCCGCCGACCTCGCTCCGGCCGGTCACCAGCCGGTCGCCCCCGCCCTTGACCTTCGGCTTGATCCGGAAGAGGAAGCTGCTCGCCCCCTGCGGGTCGAGGTCCCAGACCAGCGTCCGGGCTCCGCCCCGCGCCGCCAGGTAGGCCAGGTTGACCGCCGTCGACGTCTTCCCCACCCCGCCCTTGATGTTGTAGCTCGCCAGGATCCGGGTCACCGGAACGCCCTCCGCACGACCGCCCGCTGGTCGGCCGCCGCGTAGACGGCGAACCGCTCGCCGAACTCCGCCCGCGCCGCCACGCTCTCCGCCTCGACCCGCTCGAGCACCGCGCCCAAGGCCAGCAGCGCCGCCGGCCCCCCGGCCACCCGGGCCAGCTCCTCCCCCAGCTCCCGGAGCATCCCCGCCTGGACCTCCCGATCCTGGAACTGCCCCAGCGACTCCTGGAGCGCCTTCAGCGTCTTCACCGTCGGGCGCACGGCCGACGCCGGGTAGAGGCCGGCGAAGATCTCGAGCAGGTAACGGAGCTCCTTGCCAAGCTTTCGCAGGTCGTGCAGCCGCTCGGCCGGCGCCCCCTCGTCGATCGCCCGGCCGGCCCGGCGCATCTGGCCGTAGACCGCCCGGATCCGCCGGCCCACCAGCTGCCCCAGGGGCAGGCCGCCCACCCGGTCCTCGCCCGCCGGCGACGCCCGGAGCTCCCCGAGGAAGGCCTTCCACTCCCCGAGCAGGGTCCCGGCCCGCTCCGACTCGAGGGCCGCCACCATCCGCCCCCACTCCACCGCCCGCCGGGCGCGCAGGAGCACGGCCAGCGGCTCGAGCTCGGCCGCCCGCCCCGGCGGCAGCTCGCCCCGCATCCGGGCCAGGTCGAGGAGCAGGACGTCGAGATCCCGCGTCGGGCCCGTCACCTGACCCAACCAGCGGAACTCCCCCCGAAACCAGCGCAGCCGCCCGACCGGGAAGACCGCCGCCAGCTGCCGCTGGACCGACCGGGTCCGGCGGACCGCCACCCGCAGATCGTGGAGGAACTCCGTGTCGACGTCGGCCACCGTCCCCGGCAGCATCGACTCGATCGTCCGCAGCATCTCCCCGAGGGCGATCGCCGCCCCCGCCGCCGCCGGCTCCTCCGCCGCCAGGTGCAGGTCGAGCTTCGAGGAGACCCCGCCCGGCGTCCCCCCCGCCGCCCGGACCGCCTCGTCGTGGACCGGGACGTCGCTCGCCTCGAGCTCCCGATCGCCCTCGAGCTCGCGGCGGACCCGCTCGAGCGCCCGGTCGTAGCCGCGGACGCCGACGACGACGATCCGCGAGCGCAGGGCCACCTCCTCCCCGCCGGCGCCGACCCCCGCCCCCGCCTCGACCACCAGGCGAACGACTGTCTTCTCGTCCCGGTTGCGCACCCGTAGCGTCCGCGAGCGCCCCCGGACCCGCGCGATCGGCAGGAGCGCCCGGACCTCGACGATCGGCTCGAGCAGGTCGCGCAGCCGCCCGCCCGCCAGTTCGCCCGCGAACACACGATCACCCGGTGGGGCCGGTCCCGACGCCCGCTCCACGTAGGCCGGCCCGGTGGCCGCGACCAGCCGTCCCCGGTCGGCGAAGACCGCCAGCCCGGCCGCTCGCAACCGCCCGTCGAAGGTGTCGTAGAACGTCCGGTCGGTCACCTCCACCGGCCCGCTGGCGATGTCGAACCGGTCGGCCAGCCCGGCCACGGCCGCGTCGAGACCCCGACCTTCGGGCAGCAGATATTGGGTCGCGTCGACGGGCATCCCGGCCGCCGAAGTCTCCCACGGATCGGGGCCGCCCGACCGGCGGGGACGGCCGCCCCGGCGCCGTCCCCGCTGGACGCCTCAGCTGGTGGTCGCCGTCCCGCCCCCCGGCGGGGGGCCGGCCCCCCGCCGCCCGAACCGGGCCGGGAGGAGCGACGAGCACTTCGCGTAGGCAGCCGTGAACTTCGCGCTCTTCGTGTCGAGCTTCGACGTGTTGAACACCGGTCCCGTGCCCGTCGTGTTCGGCGCCGCCAGGGCGATGCCGTTCGTCCGCATGCAGGCCGCGAACTTGACCAGCGCCGCCTCCTGGGCCGCCCGCTGGGCCGGCGTCAGCTGGCGCCGCGCTCCGAAGGCCGGCCCCCCGCACTTGGCCAGCGCCGCCCGGTACTGGGCGAGGGTGACCCCGGCCGGCCGCCGCGGACCCACCCCACCCGGGCCCCCGCCACCGCCGAAGATCCCGGCGCCGCCCCCGCCGGCCCCCGGCGGCCGCCGCTGGCCCGGCGTCCGCTGGGGAAGGTCGATCCCGTTCTTGGCCAGGCACGCCCGCAACGCGGCGAACCGCGCCGCCCCCTGCCCGGTCGTGGTCGTCGCCGCGGCGTTGGTCGACGTCTTCGACGAGCCCCCGCACCCGGCGACGGCGACCGCCGCCGCCGCCGCCGCCGCGAGGATGAGGAAGCCGGCGCGTCTGCGTCGGCTGATTCGATGTGCCATGCCCGATCGCTCCTTTGTCGTCACGAGTCAGCCCCCGAAGAGCTGTGGTGTGGCCCCGCCCGCGGCCCCGGCCGCCGCGCCCGACCCCGTCCCCCCGCGGCTCGTCGCCCCGGTCGCCCCGCCGCCCAGGCCGGCCAGGCCACCGAAGCCGCCCCCGGCCGCGTTCGGCGCCGTCGCCCGGATCGAGCTCGCGGTCAGGGACCCGTCTGACGCCTTCGCCCCCTGGAGGATCACCGCGTCGCCCGGGTGGATCGCCGAGACCGGGCTCGTCGCCGTCCGGATCACCGTCGCCGCCGACGCCGGGGTCACCTTGATCGTCGTGCCCTGGGCGTCGGTCACGTACAGCGTGTGGCCGCTGACCGTCGACACCGTCCCGACCGTCGCTCCGGCCGCGGCGCCCCCGGCCCGCCCGGACGCCGCCCCAGCGCCCGCGGCCCCCCCGGGCAGCGCGGCCCGGCGCGCGCCGCCGCCCCCCGTGGTCGCGCTCGTCTGCCCCTTCTCGACGAGCACCCCGGCGATGAAGCCGGCGGCCACGACGAGCACGGCCAGGAGGCCGAGGTTCACCGGCGTGGCCAGCCGCCGGCGCGGGCGCGGCGGGAGCTCCTCGAAGCCGTCGAATCCACCCTCCACCGCCTCCGGGTCCGGCTCCGTCGGTCGGGCGGGGATCACGGCGGTCTGCTGGGCTGGCTCGGACATCGGTCGCTCCTGTCTGGTCGGACGGCCGCGGCCGCGCCGGTCACTCATGACGAAGGGCCTCGATCGGCTGGAGGGCGGCCGCCCGGCTCGCCGGGTAGGTCCCGAAGAAGAGCCCGGTGGCCAGCGCCGCCCCGAAGGCCAGGAAGATCGAGTAGGTGGCGATCACCGGCTGGACCCCGGCGACCCGGAACTGGCTGCCGACGACCCCGGCCACCACGCCGAAGACCCCGCCGAGCAGCGAGACGAGGACCGCCTCGGCGAGGAACTGGGCCAGGATGTCCGACCGGCGGGCGCCGATCGCCTTGCGGATCCCGATCTCCCGGGTCCGCTCGGTCACGCTGACCAGCATGATGTTCATCACGCCGATCCCCCCGACCAGCAGCGAGATGGCCGCCACCTCCCCGAGCAGGGTGGTGAACACGCTGCTCGTCGAGTTCGACGCCGCCAGGATCGACCCCTGGTTGATGATCCGGAAGTCCGGGGTCCCGCCGGCCGCGATGTGATGGCTCGCGTCGAGCGCCGCCGTCACCTCCGCCTCGGCCGCGTTCAGCTTGTCCCGCGACTTCGCCTGCACGGTGATCGAGCTCAGGTTCCCGTAGCCGGTCAGGGTGTCCTGCACCGCGGTGAGCGGGGCGAAGGCGACGTCGTCCTGGTCGGCCACGCCGTTCGATCCCTTGCTGGTCGTCACCCCGATCACCTGGTAGTTGCCGCCGTCGACCTGGAGCGTCTGGCCGACCGGGTCCTGGCCGGCGAACAGGTTGGTGACCACGGTCGGCCCGATCACCACCACCCGAGTCCGGCGGGTCACATCGGCGGTCGTGAACGCCGACCCCGCCGCGATCGCGAACGTGTGGGCGGTCAGGTAGGCCGGCGTCGTCCCGAGGAAGCTGCCCGGCGAGTAGCTCACGCCGTTGTGGACCAGGGTCGGGCTCGCGTTGACCACCGGCGCCGCCGCGGCGACGTCGGGCGCCGTCGCCTGGTCGTTCAGCGCGTCGACGTCCTTCTCGGTCAGCGGCACGGTCGGGCCGTTGCTCGCCCCCGACCCACCGAGCGTGAAGCTCCGCGTCACGAGCAGGACGTTCGAGCCGAGGCTCTCGATCCGCTGCTGGACGGTCGCCGCCGACCCGTTGCCGACGGCGATCAGGATGATCACCGACGCGACGCCGATGGTCAGGCCGAGGATCGTCAAGCCCGACCGCAGGCGGTTGGCCACCAGCCCGCCCAGGGCGATCCGCAGGGTCTCGCGCCGGATCATGCGTGGCCGCGCACCGGCACGCCCGCTCGCTCGCCCTGGAACGGCTCACCCACCCGGGGCGGCTCCGAAAGAACCCCCACCGACCGCCGATCCTCCGCGATCATGCCATCGCTCAAGCGGATCATCCGCTTGGCTCGGGCGGCGACGTCCGGCTCGTGGGTGATCAGCACGATCGTCCGACCGGCGGCGTTCAGCTGGCCGAAGACGGCGAGGATCTCCGCCGTCGAGCGCGAGTCGAGGTTCCCGGTCGGCTCGTCGGCCAGGATCAGCGACGGGTTGGTGACCAGCGCCCGGGCCAGGGCGACCCGCTGCTGCTGGCCGCCCGAGAGCTCCGACGGCACGTGGCCCAGCCGGTCGGCCATGCCGAGCCGGGTCAGGGCGAGCACCGCCCGGCGCCGGCGCTCCGCCCGCGGGATGCCGGCGTAGGCGAGGGGCAGCTCGACGTTGGCCACGGCCGAGGTCCGGGGCACGAGGTTGAAGCTCTGGAAGACGAAGCCGATCTTCCGGCTGCGGATGTCGGCCAGCTCGTCCTCGTCGAAGCTCCGGACGTCGATCCCGTCGAGCAGGTACCGGCCCGCCGTCGGCGTGTCGAGGCAGCCGATGATGTTCATCAGCGTGCTCTTCCCGCTCCCCGAGCTCCCCATGATCGCCACGAGGTCCCCCCGGGCGATCCGCAGCGAGACGTCGCGGAGGGCGTGCACCCGGATCTGGCCGAGCTCGTAGGTCCGGCGGACCTCGTCGACCTGGATCACCCACGGGCTGGCCGCCCGGGTTCCCGCCGGCGCCTGGCCGGGCTCGCCGCCCCCGCGGGTCGGCCGGCCTGGCCGCCCGGCGCTCATCCGCCCCGGCGCGCGGCGCCGCCCCCGCCCCCGCCGCCGCCGCCGCCGCCGAACCCGCCGCCCCCGCCGCCGAGCGCGGCCGCCCCGAGGCCCCCGCCGCCGAGTCGACCGGTCGCCGCCCCGGCGGACGCGCTCGCGCCGAGGCTCGTCGACGTGCTGATCACCACCTGCTCCCCCCCGCTCAGGCCCGACACGACCTGGGTCGCGCTGTCGCCGACGATCCCCGTGACGATCGGCGCGACCACGTCCTTGCCGCCCCTGACCACCGTCACCGTCGACTGGCCGCCCGACCGCGAGATCGCCGACGACGGCAGGCTGACCGCGCCCTGGGCCTGGGAGACGACGATCTGGGCCGAGGCGGTCATCCCCGGGCGCAGGCCGAAGTGGAGCTGGTCGAGGTGGAGCGTCACGCCGTAGCTGACCACCCCCCCGCTCGTCGTCGGCAGGGTCGCGACCGCCGTGACGTGGGCGGCCAGGTCGGCCGACGGCAGGGCGTTCACCGTCACCGACGCCGGCTGACCGACCTTGACCTTGGTGATGTCGGCCTCGCTGAGGGGCACGACCAGGTCCATCCCGCTCAGGTCGACGAGGACGATGAAGGCCGAGCTCGAGCTCGAGCCACTCGACGACGAGGCCGACGCCGCCGCGTTGCTCGCGCCGCCGCCCGTCGTGCCCGTCCCCGAGCCCGTCGCGGCGGCCGGCGTCGCCGCCCCGGTCGACCCGGCCGAGATCGTGTCCCCCGGCTGGGCGGCGGAGACGGTGGCGATCGTCCCGTTGGCCGGCGCGTAGAGCTTCGTGTTGCCGAGCCCGATCTCCGCCGACCTGAGGCTCAGCTCGGCGCTGGCCACGCTCGCCTGCGCCGCCGCCAGGTTGGCCGCCCGGGTCGCCGGGCTGACCGTCGGGGTGGTGGTCGTCGTGGTCGCCGCCTTCGGCTTGGCCGCCGACGTCGTCGCCGCCGCCGCCGCCGCGCCCGTGCCGGTGGACCCGCCGGCCGCCGCCGTCCCCGTCGGGTCGCTCTCGACCTGGGCGAGCTTGGCGCTCGCCGCGTCCACGTTCGCCTGGGCCTGCTCGACGGCGACGTTCGCCGCCTGCGGGTCGAGCTCGGCCAGGAGCTGCCCCTGGTAGACGTGGGCCCCGGCGCGCACGTCGGTCGCCAGGAGGGTCCCGCCCTGCTTGAAGTTGACGTTCAGCTCCATCGCCGGCTGGAGGCTCCCGCTCGCCGAGACCGTCGACTGGACGACCCCCTTCTCGACGGTGATCACCCGCCGGCTCGTCTGCTGGGTCGACGACGGCGGCCCGACGACGAGGACGGCGACCACCACGGCGGCGGCGCAGGCGAAGCCGAGCACGACGCGAGCCCAGCCGGGGTTGCTTTGAGGAGGTGTGAGCATGGAGGCGGGCGCCGCGGCGGGTCACCATCGCCCGCAGGCCAGAGCATGCGGCGCGCGCGTGAGAGCTACGTAAGAAAGCCGGCGGCCTACCGGGGGGCCGGGGCGACCCGGCGTCGGAGCTCGTCGACCCGCGGATGACCGAACCCGAGCTCGTCGAGGACGCTGACCGCGACCCGGCGGATGTCGGCCTCCCGGTCGGACGCCCGGGCGGCGGCCGCGAGCAGGAGGTCGAGCCCGCGGTCGACGTCCCCGGCGTCGAGCGCGGCGAACGCCCGGTCGAGATCGCCGTCGCCGGCCGCCTCCAGCCGGATCCGCGCGGCCAGCCGGTCGGCCCGGAACCCGCCGCTGACCGGTCCGAGGACCGCCAACGCCTCCGCGTCCTCACCGTTCTGGTGGAGGAGCTGGGCCAGGGCCACGGCCGTGTCCCCGCGGCGCCGATCGGTCTCGACCGCCCGGCGGAGCGAGGCCTCGTCGCCGGCGGCGAGGAGGTCGTCGAGCTCGGACGGGGCGAGGTCGTCGAAGAAGCGCGCCACCTTGGCCGCGGGCCGGGCGCCCACGAACTGGGCGACGACCTCGCGGCGGCGGAACGCCTTGACCGCCGGGATGCCGTGGACGTTGAAGTAGGCGGCCAGCCGCGGGTTGGCCTCGGCATCGACCTTGGCCAGGGCGACCGTCTCCGCCCGGGCGGCGGCCGCCTGCTCGAGGATCGGGGTGAAGCTGCGGCACGGCCCGCACCACGGAGCCCAGAAGTCGACGACGACCGGCATCGCCTCCGAGCGCTCGATGACCTCCCGCTGGAAGTCGGCCTCGCTGACGTCGATCCCCGCCATCGACGGAAAGGTTAGCCGCCGCCCGCCGGCTTGAGAGCCGGGGCGGCGCCGCCGATACACATAGGGTGTTCACCAAGGCGCGAGGCCCGGAAGTGGTCGCTGAGGCCGGCCCGCCCGGTCGGCCGGGCGGCGGCTCGCGGTGGCGCCGGGGACTCCGCCGCCGGGTTGGGTCGACCGGCGGGGCCGGGCCGGCGACCGGCGAGGCCCTCCCCGGGTTCGCCGGGACGATGGTCGAGACCATCGACGCCGGGCGGGGCCGGTACGACCACGTGATCGTCGGTCCGCGCGGCGTCTTCCTCCTCGACCGCCGGAGCCCGACCGGCGTGGTCGAGGTTCGCGACGGCGTCCCCTGGCTGACCGGCGAGCGCCCCGGCGCGCCCGACCGGTCGATCGACATCTTCCGCCGGCGGGCCCTGGCCGACGCCGCCGCCGTCTCGGCCGAGCTCCGTCGCCGCACCGGGCGGCCGATCTGGGTCACCCCGGTCGTCGTCCTCTGGTCGGACTTCCCGGCCGGCCTGGTCGAGACCGATCGGGTCGTCTACGTCCACGGCTCGCGCTTCGGGAGCTGGCTCGGCTCGCTGCCCACCGGCCTCGACGCCGCCGAGGTGGCGCAGATCGGGGCGGCCCTGACCGCGCTGAAGCGCGACCGCGACGCCCGCCACCCGTCAACTCGGCCCGAGGCGGAGGATCTCCCCGTGCGGCCCGGCGCCGGTGCTCGGCGATGACCCGTAGTTCGAGATGTAGATCGCGCCGTCCGGACCGACGGCCAGGCCGGTCGGGGAGACGAGCCCGCGGCTCGCGAGGACGGTCCGGGCGCTGGGTCGGCCGGCGCCCAGGCGGATGAGCTCACCGGCCCCGCGGGTGTCATTGAGGCCGGTGCGGTCGATCTCGAGCACGAGCAGGCGGCCGGCGCGGTCGAAGGCGAGCGCCGAGATCGTGGTGAAGCCGGTCGCGTAGACGGTCGGCGCCGTCCCGGGGACGACCCGCCAGACGCGGGCGCTCCCGGGCGTGAACGGATATCCGGTGAGCTCGCCGACGTAGAGGGCGCCGTCGGGCCCGACGGCCACCGACGTCGGCACCGACTGGGCGAGCACCGGCTTGGCGGCGGCGACGGCCGGCCGCGGGGGGAACACGGCGAGGAGCCGGATGCGGCCGGCTGCGTCGACGAAGAGGAGATCGTTCCCGGCCGCGTCGGCGACGGCGTACCCGCCGCGGTAGGCGACGAGGCCGTACGGGTCGCTCTCGATGCGCGTGGCCGCCGCCGCCCCGGCCCCGTGGTCGGGGTCGTGGGTCGCCTCGTAGCGCGCGAGGTCGGCCCCGAGGCGGACGGCGGGCGCGCCGGGGGCGGCGAAGGCCAGGTGGCCGAGCGGCCGGGCCCCGGGTCCGAAGCGGTTGGCCCCGGTCGCGCCGATCTTCGTGTCCTGGAGGACGAAGGCCAGCCGACCACCGGCGGCGGCGACGACGTCCGCCGGGCCGCTCGCCTCCCGTCCGCCGGCGCCGGCCACCGACGGGAGGCCGCCCACCACGGACGTGATCCGGCCGCCGGCGACGCGGGCGATCGCGCCGGTCAGCCCGAGGCAGATCGGCTGGTTGGTCTCCGGGTCCCTGGTGCACCGGAGCCGGCCGCCGTCTCCGGCCTCGGCGACGTAGACGGCCCCGTCGGCGCCGACGCTCAGCTGCCGGGGGTTGGCCAGGCCGCCGGCGACGACGGTGAGGCGCGGCGCCCGGGCCTGGCCGCCGCCGCCGCACCCGCCGAGGCCGATGACCGCGCCGGCGAGGAGGCCGGCGAGGAGGCGCGAGGGATGCGGGAGAAGGGGGATGGCGCTCGTCTCAGATCGGCCGCGGCGAGCCCCGGAGGGATTCGGCGGAGCACCGGCTCCGCCGGGGGCGGCGGAGCCGGCACATCGCGGTTCCTACATGTTCGGGCACGCGCCCTTGTGGGCCATGCCGGCGGGAGGTGCGGTCGTCGTGGCCGACGGGGTCGTCGCCGTCGGCGTCGTGCCCGTATCGGGGGCCGCCGTGGTCGTCGAGGCGGCGCTGGCGATGGCCGCCCCGCCGCCGATCAACGCTCCGGTCACGGCGAGTCCCGCGATGATCGATTTCATCTGTCGCATCCTTGTTCACCTCCTTCGGTCGTCGTGGGGACCGGCGCGGGAGGGGTTCGATGCCCCGGGGCCGGGTCTTGGGGGGGACGACCCCGATCATGGCCGGGCAACCTCAGGGTGGCCTGGGAATCGCATAAGACTTGTCTTTAGGAAGGCGGCGCAGTCGTCTAGTCTGCGGAGCCCATGGCCTACGACGAGGATCTGGCGAACCGGGTGCGCGAGCTGCTGGCCGGCGAGCCGGCGATCACCGAGAAGAAGATGTTCGGCGGCCTCGCCTTCCTCCTGGCCGGCAACATGTCGGTCAGCGCCTCCCGCAACGGCGGGCTCCTCGTCCGGGTCGACCCGGACGAGACCGAGGCCTGCCTCGCCCTCCCCCACGTCGCGCTGATGGAGATGGGCGGGCGGACGATGGACGGGTGGATCACCGTCGCGCCCGACGGTCTCCAGACCGACGGCTCCCTGGCCGCGTGGGTCTCCCGCGGCGTCGCCTTCGCCCGGACCCTCCCGGCGAAGTAGCCGCGCTCAGCGGCCATCCTTCGGGTGCTCGGCGCCGACCTCGTCGATCGTCCGGCCGGTGAGCACCGAGCGCGGGAGCTCGGTGACGACGTCCGAGCCCGGGCGGGCGCACTCGTCGCGGCGCTTGATGAGCAGCCACTGGGCCTTGGGCCCCGGTCGGGTCCGCTGGAGGGCGAAGCCCCCGCGGAGCTTCTCCCCGTGGAGGACGAAGACGGCGTGGCCGCGATCGAGGGCCTCCGGCCAGGCGACCCGACCGCCCTGCTCGTAGGTCCCCCGGTCCCAGACGATCACCCGCCCGCCGTCGACCGCTCCCTCGAAGTCGTTGTACGCCTTGGCGTGATCGGGAACCCCGACCGCGAGGCGCCTGACCGCCGGGTCCATCGACGGTCCCTTGGGGACGGCCCACGAGCGCATGACCCCGGCGACCTCGAGGCGGAGGTCGAAGTGGTGGGCGGTGGCCGCGTGCTCCTGAACCACGAAGACCCCGGCGCTGACCCCGCGAGCGGCGAACTGCTCGTGGCCCTCGGGTTTGACCTTCGTGATGTCGAGGGGGGCGGCCCGGTCGGGCGACGGCCCGCCGTGGAGGAAGGCGACCAGCTCGTCGACCGCCACCTCGGCGCCCTCGGCGTGGACGTGGACGGTGCCGTCGTCGCCGGTGCGGGCCCAGCCGGTCAACCCGAGCTCGCGGGCCCGCCGGACGGTGTCGTCCCGCCGGTCGACGCCCGGCCCGGGTGCGCGGACGACGGCCCGGATCGCCTTCTGCGGGCGCGGGCTCTCGGGGGGCGCCGGGCCCACCCTCAGGCGAGCCTCCGCTCGAGGCTGGTCTCGAGCGTCGGGTCGACTCCATCCCCGGGGTGGGTGCACTCGATCCGCAGCGTCGCCCGGCGACCGTCGAGGTGGAGGGTGGCCATCTGGTTGGCGAAGGTCGGCGGCTGGGTCAGCCGCCAGCCGGCCTCGGGGTCGGCCACCCCGACGGCGTGGGCCAGGCTCCGGACGACCCAGCCGAGCACGTCCGATCGACGTCCGCCGCGCAGGGGCACGCGCTCCCGGCGGGGGAGCGGATTGCGAAACGGCGAGCACACCGCCTGATAGACGGGGCTGCGCACCCCGGCCGCCGGCGGGAACGAGGCCTCGTGGAGATACCCCTGGTGGACGTCGCCGCCGAGGAAGAGGATCGACGCCGGCGCCGGTCCCCGGCGGCCGGCGCCGATCTCCCGGACGAGCGCGAGGAGCCGGTGGAAGGAGCTCTGGAAGGCCGCCCAGTGCTCGAGGTCGAAGGCCTGGCGCAGCCACTCGGCCGCGCCGGCCGCCGCCGGGCCAAAGGCCCCGGCGCAGACGGCCTCGCTGAGGCCCTCGAGATAGTGGAAGTTGTGGGGGAGGAGGACCGGGAGCGTGTTGGCGAGGAGGAGATGGTCGAAGGCGCCGGCCGTCTGCTCGGCCAGCCAGCGCCACTCGCTCTCGTCGAGCATCTCCCGGTGGCCCTCCTCGAGGATCCGCCCCTCCCGCCCGTCGAGGACGACGAGCCGCGAGCCGGCCAGGTTGCGGCTGAAGCTCCACAGCCCGCCGCCACCCTCGCCGTCGGCGGCGAGGGCGAACTCCCGGAGCAGCGGTCCGGCGTCCGGCGCGGCCCGGACCCGGCGCAGGAGCGGGTCGCGGTCGAGCTCGTCGGGGGCGAGGTTGCCGAGGTGCTGGTAGAGCCAGTAGGCGGTCAGGGCGCCGGTGATCCGCTCCGGCCACCACGGCTCGGTCCGCATCTTGGCCACCCAGGCGGCCGAGGTGTTCCAGTCGTCGTGGACGTCGTGGTCGTCGAAGATCATCGCCGACGGGAGGGTCGAGAGGAGCCAGCGGAGGGGCGGGTCACCCCAGGCCTCGCGGTGGAGGGCGGCGTACTCCTCGAAGTCGGCGACCTCGAGGCCGGGGGGCCGGCTGACGTCGCGACGGCCCCGGATGAACTCGGCCGTCTCCGGCGGGATCTCGTCGGCGTAGACCTGGTCGCCGAGCAGCAGGAGCATGTCCGGCCAGCGCTCGGGGTCCTGGCGGCGCATGCGCAGGGCGAGGGCGTAGAGCGTGTCTACGCCGCAGCCGAGCGGATCGTCGTCCGGGCTGCGGGTGTAGGGCGGCCGGTGGGGGCGGGCCACCCGGCAGGATCCCCAGATCAGGTCGATCGGCCCGGTCGTTGGGAGGGTGCGGATCCGCGAGGCCGGCCACTCGCTCGTGGGTTCGGGCCACCGCCGGACGCCGTCGAGCAGGACGTCGTATTCGGTGCTCGACGCCTCGGGGAGGCCGCCAACGGCGAGGATCGCGTAGTGGCGGCCGTGGACGCGGAAGGTCTCCGTCCGGTGGCCGAGGACCTCCACCTCACACGGTCGGTCGGTCTCGACCCAGATCGTGGCCGCCGTCGCGCTGACGTAGCGGAGCATCGGGCCGAGCACCAAGGTCGCCATTTGCGCCGCCAGCCTAGAGGTACTGTCAGCTGCGGCGGTAGCGGACGTAGACGACGCGTGAGCCGAAGGTCCGGGTCTCGACGAGCTCGAGGTCGATCCGCGCCTCGAGCGTCGGGAGGTAGGGCGTGCCGCCGCCGAGGACGACCGGGCTGATGAAGACGCGGTACTCGTCGACGAGGTTCGCTCGCACCAGGGCTGCGGCGAGGCCGGCGCCGCCGACGGCGAGGTCGCGGCCGGGCTCCGCCTTCAGGCGGGCGACCTCGTCGGCGACGGGGGCTCGGGCGAGCCGGGCGTTGCCGTCGACCCGCGCGAGGGTCCGCGAGAACACGAGCTTCGGCATCGCCTGGTAGATGCCGGCGAACTCGACCTCGACGTCGGCGGCCGCCGGGTTCTCCTCGACGGTGTCCCAGTAGCGCATGACCTCGTAGAGCCCGCGTCCTTGGAGGTGGACGCCGATCTCCCGGGTCTGCTCGTTGTGGAACCGGTGGAGCTCCTCGTCGGGCGCCGACCAGTCGATCTCGCCGGCCCGCCCGGCGATGAAGCCGTCGAGCGACACGCCCATCGAGTAGATCAGCTTGCGCATCGTGGGTGACCGGCGGGGTGGGTCGGGTCTGGACGGGTCGGTGGTGGCCACTTGGCCGGCTGGTCGCAGGGCGTGAACAACCCGAGCGCGTCGAGAACCCTGACGAGCCGCTTCATTGCGTCCTCCTCGTTCACCCTGCCCATTTGCCGGGAGCGTCGAGGGCCCGGCCGACCAGGTCCGACGATATCGCCATCGGCGTGGCCGCCATCGTCGCCGTGCTCGGCCTGTCTGCCTCCTCCCAGGCCGGCCTGCTGGACGAGATCAGCAAGCTCGGCATCAACCTGCTCACCGTCAGCAACGGCCAGAGCCTCACCGGCGGCCCCACCGAGCTGCCGACCACGGCGCCGGGCATGATCGGCCGCATGAGCGGTGTCCAGCAGGTGCAGACCACCGGGGCGGTCAGCGGCGCCACCGCCTTCCGCACCCCCTACATCCCTTCGGTCGATACCAACGGCCTCACCGTCCAAGCCGCATCCCTCGACCTCCTCCCGATCCTCGCCACCACCATCGCCCAGGGTCGCTACCTCAACGCTGCCACCGCCCAAGAACCCGTCGCCGTACTCGGCGCCACCGCCGCCCAGCTGCTCGGCATCAACCGCATCTACCCCGACGAACGCATCTGGGTGGGCGGTCAATGGTTCTACCTCGCCGGCATCCTCAAACCCGCCGTGCTCGCCTCCGCCATCGAGAGCTCCGTCCTCGTCGGCTACCCCGCAGCAGAGAAATACCTGGGCTTCGACGGCCACCCCTCCACGATCTACCTCCGCGCCCAGACCGACCGCGTCAACGCCGTCGACAACCTCCTCGCCGCCAACGCCAACCCAGAGAACCCCAGCGAGGTCAACGTCAGCCAACCCTCCGACGCCCTCCTCGCCCAAGCCGACGCCAAGCGCGCGCTCAACGGCCTGTTCCTCGGCCTCGGCGCCGTCGCCCTCCTGGTCGGCGCGGTCGGCGTCGCCAACATCATGATCATCTCCGTCCTCGAACGCCGCTCCGAGATCGGACTGCGCCGCGCCCTCGGCGCCACCAAACGCCACATCCGCATCCAGTTCCTCTCCGAAGCCGTCCTGCTCGGACTGCTCGGCGGCGCCGGCGGCGTCACCCTCGGATCTGCGGCCACCGCCGTGTACGCCCACACCAAACACTGGGCCACCATCATCCCCACCGAACCCTGGGCCGGCGGCATCGCCGCCTCACTGATCATCGGCGCCGTCGCCGGGCTCATCCCCGCCCTACGCGCCGCACGCCTCTCACCCACCCAAGCCCTGTGGTCCGTCTAACCCGCGACCCAACGCACACGACCCACGCGCTATGAAAGGAGAAGGAAGCTCCGAACTGCTCATCAGTAGATCGAGAAACGGGCCGAGACCATGTCGTTGTCTGTCAAGCCGAGCCGGGTCGCCGTCGCCTGGCAAACCGCAAGGCCCGGGACCTACACTTCTGTCGCGGCGCGTATGTCGCACTCCACGTCGAGATGTGCGCATTGCGCGGAAACGGAGACTCTCGGGCGATCGCATTCGCCTCGCGGGCGCGACGCCGCGGAGATCGCCCGAACCGAGCTTGGCCGGACCCGGCGGCGACTCGCTACGGTCGCGCAGCTCAGTCGCCCGGACTCACCGCGTGGAACTCGATCCGGTAGACGAGCGTCTCCTCGTCGATCGGTCCGGCGTGCGCCGCACGCTCGCGCAGCGCCTCGCGGTCACGCTCGCCGCATCGCCGAACATCCTCGCCGCTCACCGCCCCAAACGGGACGAGCTCGATCGCGTCGACCTCGATCTCACCAGGGCCGACGCGATAGCGGCCGCCCTCCCTGACGTGCGGTCGCTTCCACAGCCGGACCGACAGCGTGACATCTCCAGCCAGGACGTCCTCGCGCAACTCCCGGCTGAACTCCATGACAAGGACCCTAGCCCGGCCCGCACGCGTCAAGAGCGCCGTCGCGCCTCACGCTGCCCGCCGCGGGTGACCCGGACTTGGGCCCGCGGGAACACCCGACACGCCCTCCTCGGACGCCGGCTGTCCCTCCCGGACGCCGACCGGGACCCGGGGAACACGGCCGGGGAACATCTTGCCTGTTTCCCTTCACCGCCCCGGTGGCAAAACCCGAGATTTGCCGCCCCTTCCCCAGTCGGGACGGCCGGATTTGAACCGGCGACCCCCTGCTCCCAAAGCAGGTGCGCTACCAGGCTGCGCCACGCCCCGAGGCCCCCGAGTATAGGTCCCCGGAACCCGAGGGCCGCCGGCCGGCGCCGGTTCGCCGATGGTAGGGTCAACCGGCCGATGGCCGAGCTCAAGCCGCTCCAGGCACTCCACTACGACCAGGCGGTCGCCGGCCCCCTCGCCGACCTCGTCGCCCCGCCGTACGACGTGATCGATCCCGGCCAGCGGGCGGCCCTCGTCGCCCGGTCGCCGTTCAACGCCGTCGAGATCGACCTGCCCGACGGCGAGGATCGCTACGCCAAGGCCGCCGACCTGCTCGAGTCCTGGCGCCTCGAGGGCGTCGTCGCCGCCGATCGAGACCCCGCCCTCTGGGCGATGACCCAGGACTACACCGGCCCCGACGGGACCCGCCGGACCCGCCAGGGCTTCTTCGCCCGCGTCCGCGTCGAGGACTACGGGCCCGGTCGGATCCGGCCCCACGAGCGCACCCACCCCGGCCCCAAGGAGGACCGCCTCCGCCTGACCCGGGCCACCCGGGCCAACCTCTCGCCGATCTTCTCGCTCTACTCCGATCCCCCCGGCGCCGCCTGGGGCGCCCTCGCGCCCCACACCGACGGTGCGCCCTGGGGCGAGGTCACCGACGACGACGGGACGACCCACCGGATCTGGCGGGTCGGCGACCCCCAGGCCGTCGACCGGGCGATCGCCGCCCTGGCCGGCACCGAGCTCCTGATCGCCGACGGCCATCACCGCTACGAGACCGCCCGGGTCTACGCCGACGAGATCGGCGGGGACGGGCCCCACCGCTACGTCCTCATGTGCCTGGTCGCGCTCGAGGATCCCGGCCTCACCGTCTTCCCCACCCACCGTCTGGCCAAGGGGCTCGACTCCGGCCAGCAGGAGGATCTCGCCACCGCGATCAAGCGCGACTTCGAGATCGAGCGGGTCACCCGCGACGAGCTCGCCCCACCGCCCGGGGACGGGCCGCTCCAGCTCGGCTACATCGACAGCCACCTCAAGATCCCCTGGCGGCTGACCCTCAAGTCGCAGGAGATCGCCGACGCCGCGCTCGCCGGCATGCCCCCGGCCTATCGCCGGCTCGACGCCGGCGTCCTCGAGACCCTCCTCCTCAAGGGAGCCCTCGGCCTCACCGACGACGACATCGCCCACCTCCACGACTTCGGCTACGCCCGCGACCTCGCCCAGGCCCTCGACCAGATCGACTCCGCCGCCTACGACGTCGCCTTCCTCCTGCGCCCGACGCCGGTCGACCAGGTCCGCGACGTCGCCGCCGCCGGTCAGAGCATGCCCCCCAAGTCGACCTACTTCTTCCCCAAGGTCCTCACCGGACTCCTCTTCAACCCGCTCGAATGAGAACGGTCGCCGACCACGAGTAGCATCATTCTCAAGAGGTCCACGCCCCCGGCGACGGGGGCACAGGCAGCGATCGAAAGGCTCGAAGAATGAAGGCCACCGCCCGTCGCAAGGGAAAGTTCAAGCACATCGTCTCGGTGCGTGGCCACCACCTGAGAGTCGACGAGCAGCGCGATGCCGGCGGCGAGGACGATGGTCCCAACCCCCAGGAGCTCCTGGCCGCCAGCCTCGCCTCCTGCACGGCGGTGACGATGGAGATGTACGCCCAGCGGAAGGGCTGGGAGCTCGGTGACGTCTCGGTCGAATGCGAGTACACCCCGGCCGAGCGGGGCTGTCCGACCAAGTTCGAGATCGTCCTCCGGCTGCCCCCCCAGCTGACCGACTACCAGGTCGGGCAGCTCAAGGTGATCGCCGCCAAGTGCCCGATCCACCGCACGCTCGACGGCGAGGTGATGTTCACCGAGCGGGTCGAGCGCATGCAGCTGACCGCGTGACCGACGCCCGGGCGCTCCGCGCCGTCCTGCTCGACGCCGCCGCGGCGACCACGCTCGAGCTCCACGGACGGGTCCAGGCCGCCGTCCTCGTCCCCCTCTATCTCCGCGACGGCGTCCTTCACGCCGTCCTCACCCTCCGCCACGACGAGCTTCGCCACCACCCCGGCCAGATCTCCTTCCCCGGCGGGCGGCGCGACCCGACCGACCCCGACCTCGTCCACACGGCGCTCCGCGAGGCCCACGAGGAGATCGGCCTCGACCCGGCCGCCGTCGAGCTCCTCGGCGCCCTCCAGCCGGCTTCCACCTTCGTCACCGACTTCGCCGTCTATCCGTTCGTCGGGCTGATCGGCCCCGACCAGCGCTTCACCCCCGCCCCGCGCGAGGTCGAAGCCGTGATCGAGCTCCCGGTCCCCGCCCTCGCCGCCACCCATGCCCGCCGCACCCTGACCCGCAACGGCCGGGAGTTCCGGACCGACTGCTACGACCTCGACGGCCACCTCGTCTGGGGGGCCACCGCCCGGATCCTCGCCGACCTGCTCGACCGCCTCGCCCGGGTCGCTCCCCGCCCGGCGTCCCTTCCGGCCCCGCTACCAGCTGAGCCCTGACGGCGGCGGCGGCAGCCGCGCCGCGGCCGCGGCCGGCGCCGCCCCGGCCGGCTCGCGGCTGAGCAGCCCGCCGGCGCACACGAGGCCGGAGGCGACCAGCGCCACCCAGATTCCCGGGCGGAGCTCGAGCACGCCCGCCGGGCCCGGCGGATGGACCAGCCGGTAGCCGACCAGGCAGAAGGCGGCCGCCCCGAGCCCGGCGATGGCACCACCGTCGCCGTCGGCGAAGACCGGACGCCCGCGTGAGAGACCGGCGATCACGGTTCCGAGCACCGCCGCCGCGATCAGGACGAGCAGGACGTCGATCGAATGGAAGACGTCGTGCGCCGTCAGGGGGATCGGTCCGCTCTGGCGGGCGTAGGCGACCCCGGCATGCAGGTAGCCGCCGAAGCTCCCGAACTGGGCCGAGAGCGCATCTAGGTTGTCGAGCAGCGCCGCCGGCAGGCGCAGCGCATACCACGGCTCCCACGTGTCGATGGCCAGGACGATCGCCGCCAGTCCGGCCAGGAGCGCCCCGAGGCTCGCTCGTGAGGATCGCATGCTGTTCAATCGGCACCCCGGCTGCCCGAGGTGAGATCAGGCCAGCAGATCGCCGACCGCCGACCGCGCCGCGTCGAGCCAGGCCGCCGCGTCCCGCGGTTCGGCGTCGAGGCGCCGGTGGGGGATCCGGTTGAGCGCGGCCGCCGCCGCCACCAGGCGGGCGCCGGCCGCCAGCGTCTCCCCGCCGACCGAGCCCGCCGCCTCGTAGACGATCCCCCGCACGGTCGTGTCGACCAGCTGGAAGAGCATCGACTCGAGCCGCCCGCCGTGGAGCCCGGCGACCGCCGCCGCCTCACCGGTCGCCGTGCCGAGCAGCCAGCAGACCAGGGTCACGCCCTCGAGCGCGTAGCGGAGCGACGCGATCCGGTCCGGCGTCCCCACGAAGCACTCGGCGCCGGCCGCCTCGATCGCCGCCCGACCGGCCTCGGTCCGGGTCGTGATGCGCACCGCCTGACCCTCTCGCCCCAGCGCCCGGCCCAGCCGCCGCCCCCGGCAGCCGCCCCCCACGATCAGGACGCGCGCCATCGCGCGGCCCCCCACGGATTGACGCTCGGGCACACGCCGACAGGATGACCGCTCGGGCGCCAACCCGCGCTCGACTCACCCGCGGTCCGCGACTATCGTCCGCCGGACCGGCCGGCGAACCGATGGATCTAGATCTCACCCACGAGCAGCGGCTGATCCGGGAGACCGCCCGGGACTTCACCGATCGCGAGATCGTCCCCCGGGCCGCCGAGAACGCCCGCCGGCACCACTTCGACACGGAACTCGTCGCCCGGCTCGCCGCCCAGGGGTACCTCGGCGCGGTCGTCCCGCCCGAGTACGGCGGCGCCGGCCTCGACCAGGTCTCCTACGCGCTCCTCCTCGAGGAGATCGGCCGCGGCTGCTCGGCGATGCGGACGGTCGTCTCCGTCCAGACCTCGCTCGTCGGCCAGACGATTCTCAAGTGGGGCACCGACGACCAGAAGGCCCGCCTCCTCCCCCGCCTCTGCTCGGGCGAGTGGCTCGGCTGCTTCGCCCTGACCGAGCCCGACACCGGCTCGGACGCCGCCAACCAGCGCACCCGGGCGGTGCCGACCGCCGACGGCTGGCTGATCAACGGCGCGAAGATGTGGATCTCCAACGCCGGACACGCCCGGCTGGCCCTCGTCTTCGCCCAGACCGACCCCGCCCTGGCCCGCCGCGGCCTCGCCTGCTTCCTCGTCGACACCGGCCAGCCCGGCTTCGAGACCCGGCCGATCCGCGGCAAGATGGGCCTCCACGCCTCCGACACCGCCGCGATCACCCTCGACGACGTCCACGCCGGCCCCGACGACCTGCTCGGCCGGGTCGGCGACGGCTTCAAGGTCGCGATGTCGGCGCTCGACTCCGGCCGCTACAGCGTCGCCGCCGGCTGCGTCGGCATCTGCCGGGGCTGCCTCGAGGCGTCGGTCGCCTACGCGTCCGAGCGCGAGCAGTTCGGCCGGCCGATCGCCAGCTTCCAGCTCGTCGCGGCGATGATCGCCGACATGGTGGTCAGGACCGACGCCGCCCGCCTCCTCACCTGGCGGGCCGGCCTCCTCAAGGACGCCGGCCTCCCGAGCACGACCGAGACCTCGATCGCCAAGCTCTACGCCACCGAGGCCGCCGTCGCCTGCGCCGACGCGGCGATCCAGGTCCACGGCGGTGCCGGCTACGTCGACGACCACCCGGTCGAGCGCTACCTACGCGACGTCCGGGTCACCACCCTCTACGAGGGCACCTCCGAGATCCAGCGGCTGATCATCGCCCGGGCGGCGACCGGGATCGACGCCCTCGCCTGAGCCCGGAGCCCCGCCGGCTCCCGACGGACGATCACGGACAGGATGAGCACCGAGGCCGCCGAGGGATAATCACGGACAGGATGCGCACGGATGACGTCGCCTACGCGGTGATCGACAGCCCGGTCGGCGAGCTGCTGGTCGCCCGGACCACCGCCGGGGTCGTACGGGTCGCCTACCTCTACGACGGGCCCGAGCCGGTGCTCGAGGAGCTGGTCGACCGGGTCTCTCCCCGCCTCGTCGAGCGGCCGCAGGCCCTGGCCGGCATCCGCCGCCAGCTCGAGGAGTACTTCGCCGGCGCTCGCCGGCGCTTCGACGCCCGGCTCGACCGCCGCCTGACCACCGGCTTCCGCGCCGGGGTCCTCGCCGCCACGGCGGAGATCCCCTACGGCGAGGTCGCCACCTACGGCGAGGTCGCCCGCCTCGCCGGACGACCCGGAGCGGCCCGGGCGGCCGGCGGGGCGCTCGGCTCCAACCCGATCGCGATCGTCATCCCCTGCCACCGCGTCGTCAGCAGGACCGGCCTCGGCGGCTACGGGCCCGGACCCGCGCGCAAGCGCTTCCTGCTCGAGCTCGAGGGCGCGCTCCCGCCGGCCCTCGCCCTCGGGGGCCACGGGGGGCGCCCGTGACGCCCGGCTCGTCGTTGCTCCGCCGCCGACGCCGGTGACGCGCGGCCCGTCGTTGCTCCGCCGCCGACCGGTGACGCGCGGCCCGTCGCTCCTCCGCCGCCGGCGTCGATAGCGCGCGGCTCGTCGTTGCTTGACGCGCGCCGGCCGCGGACCCGGTCCGGCGCCCGGCGAGCGCCAAGACTCGGGGGGCGCCGGCTGGCGCCCCCCGATCGCTGCCTCACCTGTCCTATACGGCTCGGGTCAGAGCGTCTGGCACTGACCGAGCTTCGCCCCGGTCACCGCGTTCGCCGACCCGTCGTTGACCGGCGCCGGGTTGTTGGCCGTGCACCCGAGTGCCGCGCCGACCGTGTTGCCCTCGACCTCCGGGGTGCCGTCGGCGAACGGCGAGGCCCCCAGGTTGCCGTCGACCGCGAGCGACCCCTTGATCGTATTCCCGAACACCTCGACGCCGCCCTTGTTGCCGGTCAGGGTCACCGACCCCGAGATCGTGTTGCCCGGGCAGTTGATCGCGTCGTCGCCGACCCGAGTCAGCAGCGTCGTGTTCTTGATCACGACCGATCCCGAGGTCAGCGTCGAGCCGCAGAGCGTCATGAAGGCCGCCCCGTTCGACTGCACGCCGCCACCCAGGACCGTCGAGTTCGTCAGCGTCAGGGCGCCCCCGGCATCCACCAGGATCGCTCCGGTCTGCGTCGCCCCCGTCAGGCAGAGGAACTGGCCCGAGTGGACCACGAGCGCGCCGACATGCTGACCGGTGATCGTCGTCGTGCAGCTCGGCGTGACCCCCGTGGTGATCGCGGAGGTGTTGTTCGCCGGGTTCGAATCCGCCGTGCTAGACGAGACCGTCGCCGTGTTGCTCAACGACCCCGGCGGCGGGTTGTCCGTCACGGCGACCACGATCGTCGCCGTGACCGTTCCGCCGGCCGGGATGTCCCCGAGCGGGCACGTCACCACCGCGCCGGCGGCCGTGCACGTCGGCGTTCCCGGAGGCTGCGTACCCTCGTTGAGGAAGGTCACGCCCGCGGGCAGCGTGTCCACGACCGTCGCGTTGACCGCCGTGTCCGGGCCGGCGTTGGTCACCGTCAACGTGTAGGTCAGCTGCTGGTTGGCGATCACCGGGTCGGGCGAAGCCGTCTTGACCAGCGACAGGTCCGCCGCCGGCACCACGGTGACGTTCGCCGTGGCCGTGTTGTTGGTCAGGTCCGGATCCCCGGTGGGCGAGGTGACCGAGGCGGTGTCGGTCTGCACCAGGGGACTCGTCAAGGCCGCTACTCCGCCCGTGCTCGCCGTCAGGTGGATGGTCACCGACGAGCCGCTCGGCAGGTCCGCAGTCGGGCACGTCACCACCACCGGGCTGCCCGCGGTCGTGCACGGCGCATCCGCGAAGACGAGCGTCTGACCCGCCGGCAGCGTGTCGGTGATGACCGGAGCGACGGCGGTTCCCGGCCCGGCGTTGGCCGCGGTCAGCGTGTAGACGACGTTCTGTCCATGGAGGACGCTCGTCGGCGCCGCCGTCTTGGTCAGCGACAGGTTCGCCGAGTCGGTGAAGTTCACGGTCGCCGCGTAGTCGAGGCCGTTCGCCCCGCCCAGGTCGGTGACCGTGAAGGTAAGCGTGTTGGCCCCCACGTGGAAGAGGGCCGCGTTGGCCGTGTCGAAGGCGACCGGGCTCGAGAAGCTCGCGGCACCGAGCACGGTCCCGTTGAGCGCGACCGAGCCGGCGTTGTCGGCCAGGAACGCGGAGCCCGAGATCGAGGGCACCGTGAAGCCGGCCGGGAGGGTGAAGGTGACCGTGTAGGTCGTGGTCTTGTTCGATGCCGCGTCGCCGATCGTGCAGTCGCTGCTGACGCCGATCCAACTCGTGCCGGCGATCAGGCCCCACGCCGGGTTCTTGCACTTGCTGACCGCCGTCCCGCTCCCGCCGCCGCCGATCGCGAAGGTCGTCGCCGTCGTGCCGCTCGCCAGGGAGATCGTCGCGGCGGATGCGCCCGTGGCCAGGAGACCACTCAACGCGAGGAGACCGACCAGCGACGCCAGGCCGACCCGCGTGCGCGACCGTAGCCCTGCGTCGGGGCTCGAATCCATCCGGCCCCCCCACCTGCCCGTTTGGAGCGAAGACCGAAGTCGGCGTCGCATGAAACCCTCCTTGCCAGGCGATGCCGAACCCGATGCCTGCCCCGCGCCCCGCGTCGCCGATGATGGATTTGGGCCTGAGTTCCCAGCTCGCACAGGCTTGGCCCAAGAGCCGCCGTCACGGCGACGACCGACTCGGACGAGAGTCTACCGTCCGGCATATCGCGCACAAGCCCTTTCATCAGCCGCGGTTGACCCGGATCGGCGGCGGCACCGGCGAACGCGCTGCGGGCGCCGCGCCCGCGGCCCGGGAGGCGCTCAAGCCAGCCGCGCCGGGTCAGACGCCGAGGCGGGCGCGCCCCACTGCGCCTCGGCGAGGTCAGCTCGACGCAAACGCCGGCGCGCCCCACTGCACCTCGGCGAGGTCAGCTCGAGGCCGACGCCGGCGCGCCCCACTGCGCCTCGGCGAGGTCAGCTCGACGCAAACGCCGGCGCGCCCCACTGCACCTCGTCGAGGTCAGCTCGAGGCCGACGTCGGCGCGCCCCACTGCGCCTCGGCGAGGTCGCCCGCCGGCATGTCCTCGGGCGTCGGGATCTCCGGGGTGTCGCGGATGTACCACTCGGCGTCGAGGGCCGCCTGGCAGCCGCTCCCGGCCGCGGTGACCGCCTGACGGTAGGTGTGGTCGACCACGTCGCCCGCCGCGAAGACGCCCGGGCGGTTGGTCCGGGTCGAGCGTCCCTCGACCTTGATGTAGCCGTCGCCGTCGAGGTCGACCTGGCCGCGGACGATCTCCGACTGGGGGACGTGCCCAATGGCGATGAACGCCCCGGACATCGGCACGTCGTGCCGCTCGCCGGTCTCGACGTTCTTGACCCGCGCCCGGTCGAGCGCGCCGCTGTCCCCGGCGACGAACTCCTCGACCCCGTACGGGGTCAGCCACTCGATGTTCTCCCGGCCCTTGGCCCGGTCGAGCATGATCTTCGACGCCCGGAACTCGTCGCGCCGGTGGACCACCGTCACCTTGGAGGCGAACTTCGAGAGGAAGATGGCCTCCTCCATCGCCGAGTCGCCGCCCCCCACGATGATCGAGTCCTTGTCCTTGAAGAAGGCCGCGTCGCACGTCGCGCAGTAGCTGACGCCCCGGCCGCCGAGCTCCTCCTCCCCGGGCACTCCGAGCTTGCGGTGCTCGGCGCCCATGGCCAGGACGACCGTCCGGGCCTGGTACTCGTCGTCGTCGACGTAGACCTTGTGGACCCCGCCCGGCTCCTCGGAGAGCTCGACCCGCGTCGCCTGGTCGGTGATGAAGCGGGTCCCGAAGCGCTCGGCCTGGTCGCGGAGCTGCTGCATCATCTCCGGGCCGCCGATCCCCTCCGGGTACCCCGGGTAGTTCTCGACGTCGGTCGTCTGCTGGAGCAGGCCGCCCCAGGCGAAGCCCTCGATCACGAGCGGGCGCAGATTGGCGCGCGAGGTGTAGAGCGCGGCCGTATAGCCGGCCGGGCCGCTGCCGACGATGATCACGTTCTCGATGTCTGCCATCAGGCCTCCGAAGCGCTGCCGTTGCTCATTACTTTCCTTTTTGAAGTATAGCCGCGCCGTCCATCACGCGGGCACCGGGTCCGACGTCCCCTGGGCCCCGGCGGCGCCTTCCGGCTCGAGCTCCTGCTGCCAGCGGTGGACGGTCCGGCGCAGCTGGAGGTAGGCGATCGCGCCCGGGATCGTCGGCAGCCAGAACGAGAAGGCCCGGTAGACGAGCACCGCCAGGAGGGCCAGGCCACCGTCGACGCCGAAGGCGATGAACGCCCCGATCATCCCCCCGTCGACCCCGCCGATCCCCCCGGGGAGGGGCAGGACGTTGGCCAGCATGCCGACGAAGTAGGCCATGACGATCACCGGGAACGGCGGCGGCGTCCCGAAGGCGTGGAACGCCGCCCAGAGCACCGCGATGTCGAAGCCCCACCACATCAGCGCTCCGACCGCGCCGAGGTTCTTCGAGCGCAGGAGCCCGATCGCCGTGCGGACGCCCGAGGCGACCGCCGCCGGGGCGGTGACCGCCTTGGCCACCAACCGCGCCCCCCGGCGCCCGCCGGCCGCCCAGGACTCGAGTCGCCGCTCGATGTCCTGCGGCAGGAGCGAGAGGGCGAGGAAGGCGGCGATCGACGCGGCGCCGAAGATGGCCGGGACGATCGTGATGGCAAAGCCGCCCCCGCCCGGGAAGATCCCCGTCCGCAGGCCGACGCCGTCGATGACGAGCACGCCCATGTAGACCGCGTAGAGCAGGGTGAGGAAGGCGATCATCCGGCAGGCCACGACCCGCGGGTGCATGCCCGAGCGCCGCAGCGCCCAGGCGGTCAGGGCGACGCCCCCGCTCCCGGCCGCGGCGAACAGGCGCGACGCGGCGAGCCCGGCCATCGTGATCTCGTAGCTCTCGAGCCACTTGATGCGCGACTCGCCGCGGACGAAGACCGCCCGGAAGAGCAGGATGTAGCCGGCGAAGGAGACCGCCTCGAAGACGAAGCAGAGCACGACCCAGACCGGGTCGGCCTGGTCGAGCTTGTCCCACGTCTGGCGCAGCCCGGCCAGCTTGGGCAGGACGAAGTAGAGGAACGCGAGCGCCGAGGCGACGAACACGGCGAAGCCGACCGCCTGCCGGCGCGTGACGTGCACGCGCGGCATCTCCTCGACGTCGACCTTCGGCAGCTTTCCCAGCTGCTCGCGGCCGAAGCCCCGCGGAGGGCGCTTCTCCTCGCGTCCCGCGTCACCCATCAGCCCGCCCTCGCCCACTCCGCGAAGCGTGACACCGCCCGACCGACTCCCGCGATCGGCGCCCCCAAGAGCGGCTCGGCCCGGCGGATGGCGACGGTCAGGGCGAGGCCGCCGAGCAGGTCGGCCACGTAGTGCTCGCCGAGGTAGACCAGGGCGAAGCCGAGCGCCAGGGCGTAGCTCCAGCCCAGCCCGCCGGCCGCCGGACCCGTCTCGGCGAGGAGGGTCGCGGCCATCACGGATGTCGCGAAGTGGAGCGAAGGCATCGCGGCCAGGGGATTGCCTCCCAGGAGACTGTAGAGGGGACCCCACCCGTCCCGCCAGAAGCTCTCGCCGTACTCGACCATCATCCGCCGCACCGGCGGCGCCCCATCCCCGTCGACGGCCGGGAAGCGGTCGATCCTGCCGCGCTCGGCCGCGTACCACGGAGGCGCCGTCGGGAACAGCCAGTAGCACACGGCGCCGATGTCGAAGACCGCGTAGGTCAGCACGGCCGCGCGCGGGAAGCGGCCCGGATGGCGGGCGAGCAGATAGCAGAGCGTCGTGTGGGGGACGGCGAACCAGACCCAATGGGTCCAGATCAGCGCCTTGTCGTAGGCGCGGAAGTCCGGGCCCGAGGCCAGCGCCCGCTGGAGGCGGACGCTCGGGAGCTCGCCGCCGCCGAGCAGCCGGTCGACGGCGATCGGATACTCGACCCGCACCCGGTGCTCGAGCGACTGCCCCTCGGCGTTCGGCAGCTTGTACGCCGCCAGGTAGGCCCACATCTGGAGGGCACAAACGCCGACGTCGCGCCGGCGCGAGCGCGGGGCGGCCACGCAGAGGGCCAGCGGGGCCACGGCCGCGCCGGCGATCACCGCTCCAGGACTGAGCCGGGCTGCCCGCCGGACGATCGGCAGTGCGAACCCGGTGAGCACCGCGAGCGTGGCGGAGATCCTGGCGGCGCGCGGCGAGGGCAAGGCCGCCGAGTATATGAGTCGAGCCGGACCGCACTCGCCCGCGGGCTGCGCCCCCGCGGCCGGGCGCGCCGACGCTAGCCGACCGCCGGCGCCCGCCGGGCCGCCCCGGTCCGGGCGGCCGCGACCAGGGCGGCGATCACCCGGCTCGCGTCGTCGGCCTCCGGATGCCACTGCACGCCGAGCGCGAACGCCCGGCTCGGATCCTCGATCGCCTCGGGCAGGTCGTCGACCGCCGAGCGCCCGCTGACGATCAGGCCCGCGCCCACCCGGGCCACCCCCTGGTGGTGGTGGGACAGGGTCCCGTGCTCGTGCTCGCCCGCCGCCCGGGCGGCCAGCGAGCCGGGAGCCAGGTGGACGAGGTGGTCTGATCCGTCGAAGCTCCCGCTCACCCGCCGGTGGTGGCTGTGGCCGAAGTGCTCGGGCAGATCCTGGATCAGCGACCCCCCGCGGGCCACGTTGAGGACCTGCATCCCCCGGCAGATGCCGAGCACCGGCAGGTCGCGCTCGAGCGCCCGCCGGGCCAGGGCGATCTCGAAGGCGTCGCGCGCGGGCACGGTGCCGACGGTCAACGCGTGGCAGGCCTCGCCGTAGACGGCCGGCTCGATGTCCGACCCGCCGGCCAGCATCAGCCCGTCGATCAAGTCGAGCGCCTCGTCGGGCGCCGCCTCGTGCGCCGGGTCGGGCGGCAGGATGAGCGCCATCGCGCCGGAGCGCTGGACGGCCGCCACGTAGCTCGCCGGGGTGAGCATCGCCACGTCGTCCCAGACGGTCCAGCGCGCCTGCTCGACCCCGGCGCAGATGCCGATCCTCACGCGTCCCATGTCCCGAGACCGTAACAAGGGCCCGGCGGCCGGCGCGCCGCCTGGCCTCCACGCCGCCCGGCCCAGGCCGTAGCATCCGGCGCCGATGGCCGAGTCCGCCTACGAGACCGTCGACGTCCGCCTCGCCGACGGGACGGCGACGATCGAGCTGAACCGCCCGGAGGCGCTCAACGCCTGGAACCGGCAGCTCGGGATCGACCTCAACGCCGCGGTCGAGCGGGTCGCGGCCGAGCCGGCCGCCCGGGCCGTGGTCATCCGCGGGGCCGGCCGCGCCTTCTCCTCGGGCGCCGACCTGCGCGACATCTCCGGCAGCGAGGACCGCGCCCCCGACGGGCGCCCCGACGTCCGGCGGGTCCTCACCGACCGCTACCACCCGATCATCAACGGCATCCGCGGGATGGACAAGCCGGTGGTCGCCGCCGTCCACGGCCCGGCGGTCGGGATCGGGCTCTCGCTGGCCCTGGCCTGCGACCTCGTCCTCGCCGCCGAGAGCGCCTACTTCATGCTCGCCTTCGTCAACATCGGGCTCGTCCCCGACGGCGGCGCCTCGGCCTTCGTGGCCAGCCGGGTCGGCATCGCCCGGGCCGCCGAGATGGCCATGCTCGGCGAGCGGGTCCCGGCCGCCCGGGCGCACGACTGGGGCCTGGTCAACGCCGTCCACCCCGACGGGGATCTCGACGCCGCGGTGACCGCGCTCACCCGCCGGCTCGCGGACGGCCCGACGGCGAGCTACGCCGGGGCCAAGCGCCAGCTCCAGCGCTGGTTCTACGCGGACCTGGCCGGTCAGCTCGAATTCGAGGCCGCCGTCCAGCAGGAGGCCGTGTCGACCGCCGACTTCCTCGAGGGCGTGGCCGCCTTCGTCGAGAAGCGTCCGGCGCGATTCGCCGGCTCCTGAATACAATCCTCGCGCCTTGCGCCGCCCGACCCTCCACCACGCCGGACGCAGGTTGGCGATCGCCGGCGGCCTCGTGCTCTCGCTCGCCCTCCTGCTCGCCCCCGAGGCCCTGGCCAGCGCGATCGTCCCGCCCCACGCCGGCGGCTCGCCGAACGCCGTCCAGATCTCCGACCTCTACAAAATCACCCTCTACATCGCCCTGGTGATCTTCGTCGGGGTCGAGGGGACGCTCGTCTACGCGCTGATCCGGTTCCGCCGCCGCCCGGGCGCCGTGCCGGCGCAGATCCACGGCAACACGAGCCTCGAGATCGGCTGGACGGTCGGCGCCGCCCTGATCCTCCTGCTCCTGAGCATCGTCACCTTCGTCAAGCTCGACCAGATCCGCAACCCGCCGAACTCGGGCGCCAACGGGCTCAGCCTGGCCAGCGACGCGATCTACGCGACGAGCGAGACCGCCCTGCCCCCCAACGGCAAGTCGCTCAACATCAAGGTCAACGGCCAGCAGTACGTCTGGCGCTTCACCTACCCGGGCGGGAAGAACCCGGACGGCCTCGACGCCCCGTACTCCTACGAGACGATGGTCGTGCCGACCGACACGACGGTCACCCTCGACATCAACTCCCAGGACGTCGTCCACTCGTGGTGGATCCCCGACCTCGGCGGCAAGTTCCAGGCCGTCCCGGGCGCGACCAACCACACGTGGTTCAAGATCTCCAAGCCCGGCTTCTACCGCGGCCAGTGCGCCTTCCTCTGCGGCCGCCTCCACGCCAACATGATCGCCGTCGTCCACGCCGTCCCGCCGGCCGAGTTCGAGGCGTGGATCGCCCAGCAGCAGAAGGACCTGGCCGCCGCCGACGCCGCCGCCCAGGCCTCACGGAGCAACCTGAGCAAGCAGACGGGCGCCGCCGCGGTGGAGAACCCGTGACCACCCGCCCGTCCCCGACCCGCCACCGCCCGGCGCGGTAGAGGAGCACGCATGGCAGCGACAACGGCAAGTCCGATCCCCCAGATCGTCGCCCACACGGCCGCGCGCGAGGACCAGGGGTGGATGAGCTGGTTCACCACCGTCGATCACAAGAAGATCGGCATCCTCTACATGGTCACGACGTTCGCCTTCTTCATCATCGGCGGCGTCGAGGCCCTCCTGATGCGCCTCCAGCTGGGCGTGGCCAACAACAACCTGGTCACCCCGGAGGTCTACAACCAGCTGTTCACCCTCCACGGGACGACGATGATCTTCCTCTTCGTCGTCCCGATGATGGCCGGCCTGGCCAACTACTTCGTCCCGCTGATGATCGGCGCCCGGGACATGGCCTTCCCGCGGCTGAACGCCCTCAGCTACTGGCTCTTCCTCGCCGGGGGAATCGTCTTCTACGCCTCGCTCTTCTTCAGCCCGCCCGAAGCCGGATGGATCTCGACCGTCCCGCTCTCCTCGACGACCTACCTCCCCAACGGCGGCGTCGACGCCTGGATCTTCCTGATCCACCTGACCGGGCTCTCCTCGCTCCTCGGGGCGATCAACTTCTACGCGACGATCGCCAACATGCGCGCCCCGGGGATGAGCTGGTCGCGCCTGCCGCTCTTCTGCTGGTCGATCCTGACCTACGCGATCCTCCTGATCGTGGCGATCCCGGTGATCGCCGGCGCGGTCACCCTGCTCCTCACCGATCGCCACTTCGGGACCCACTTCTACGACCCGTCGAACGGCGGCTCGCCCCTCCTCTGGCAGCACCTGTTCTGGTTCTTCGGCCACCCCGAGGTCTACATCATGGTCCTGCCCGGGTTCGGGGTCGTCTCCGAGGTCCTCCCCGTCTTCTCGCGCAAGCCGATCTTCGGCTACAAGGCGATCGCCGCGGCCACCATCCTGATCGCCTTCCTCGGGCTCCTGACCTGGGCCCACCACATGTTCACCACGCCGACCCCGCTGGTCGTCCTCATCTTCGTGATGATCAGCTCGTTTTTGATCGCCGTCCCGACCGGGGTGAAGATCTTCAACTGGATCGGCACCCTCTGGCAGGGGACGATCGAGTTCACGACGGCGCTCCTCTTCTGCGTCGGCTTCATCGCCGTGTTCGTGGTCGGCGGGATCACCGGCGTCTTCCTCGCCATCTTCCCGGTCGACTGGCAGCTCAACGACACCTACTTCGTCGTCGCCCACCTCCACTACGTCCTCGTCGGCGGCTCGGTGTTCACGATCTTCGCGGCGATCTACTACTGGTTCCCGAAGATCACCGGGCGGATGCTGAGCGAGCGGCTCGGCCGGTGGTCGTTCGGCCTTATCTTCGTCGGCATGAACGTGACGTTCCTGATCCAGCACTCGCTCGGCCTCGACGGCATGCCCCGGCGGGTCTACGAGTACGACAACGTCGGCCATCTCCAGCTCTACAACCAGATCTCGACGGTCGGCTCGTTCATCCTCGCCCTCGGCGTCCTGGTGACCGTGATCAACGTCGTCCGGTCGCTCAAGGCCGGCGCCGTCGCCGGGCCCGACCCGTGGCGGGCGAACACGCTCGAGTGGTTCACCTCCTCCCCGCCGCCGGTCAACAACTTCGACGTGATCCCGCGCGTCCGCTCGCTCGAGCCGATGAAGGACATCCGCCGGGAGGTCGAGCGCCGGACCGGCACCGGCGCGACGGCCGAGCCGAGCGGCGTGGCCTAGCCAGTGGAGGCCGCCCCCGCCACCACCGCCCCCGCGGGCCTGGCCGCCGTCCGCCAGGTGCTCGCCGACTACACGGCGCTGACCAAGCCCAAGGTCCAGTCGCTGCTCCTGCTCACGACGGTGACCACCATGTACGTGGCCGGGAACCCGTCCCCCTGGACGGTCCTCCTGACCCTGGTCGGCGGCTACCTCTCGGCCGGGGGGGCGGGCGCGGTCAACCACTACTGGGACCGGGACATCGACGCGCAGATGAAGCGGACGGCGACCCGGCCGATCCCCGCCGGGCGGATCTCCCCGCGGGCGGCGCTGATCTTCGGCCTGACGCTCGGCGCCGGGTCGTTCGCCCTGCTCGCGTCCACGGTCAACCTCCTCGCCGCGAGCCTCGCCCTCGCCGGGTTCGCCGGCTACGTCGGGGTCTACACGATCTGGCTCAAGCGGCGCACCCCGCAGAACATCGTCATCGGCGGGGCCGCCGGCGCCGTCCCGCCGCTGGTCGCCTGGGCGGCCACCACCGGGAGCCTCTCGTGGACGGCGGTCTACCTCTTCGCCATCGTCTTCTACTGGACCCCGCCCCACTTCTGGGCCCTCAGCCTCCTGATGAAGGACGAGTACGCGAAGGTCGGGGTCCCGATGATGCCGGTGGTCCGGGGCGAGGCGGAGACCCGCAAGCAGATCCTCCTCTACTCGCTGCTCCTCTACGCGGTCACCCAGCTCCCCTTCTGCGCCGGCGGGTTCGGGACGGTCTATCTCGTCGCATCGATGGTCCTCGGGGCGCTCTTCATCGCCGCCGCCGTCCGTCTCTACCGACGGGCGGACCGTCGCTCGGCCCTGGGCCTCTATCTCTTCTCGCTGGCGTACCTCGCGCTGCTGTTCGCGGCGATGGTCCTCGACGCCCAGCTGTAGGATCCCGGCGACGATGAACCAGAAGCTGGCCCGCAAGAACCTCCGGACCGCATTGATCGTCGGGGCGTTCTGCATGCTGATGTTCGCCCTGACCTTCCTCGCCGCCGCGGTCTACGTCTCCTGATGGCCGGCGCGTCGCTCGACTCGATCGAGGAGGATCCGCCGCCCGCCGGCGAGGAGATCCACATGCCGGGCCCGTCGGCCCTGCCGCTGCTCCTCGCGGTCGGCATCACCGTGGCCCTCGTCGGCGTGACGATCTCGCCGATCTTCATCGTCGCCGGCCTCGGCCTGGCCATTCCCGTGCTCGTGCGCTGGATCCGCGAGGCCCGCGCCGAGCTGCGCCACCTCCCGCCCGGCCCCCACTGAACCCGCGCCCGGCGGCGCCCGCCCGGCGCATGCCTGGGACCATCCAGAGCCGCCGGAGACTCGGCGACGCGAGTTGAGGACGCGACCGCGCCGGTGGCGGGGCCGCCGGGCAAGCGCACAGTGCGTTGCAATCCGCACATGCCCAGGGTATTGTTAGCATGACAGCGTCGGCGAAAGGACGTGCGTCGTCATCACTCCGGGATACGGGAACCCACCGCCCGGCGGCTGGAGCACGAGGTTTGCGCAGGCGTAGAAGATAGAAGGAGCGGCCGTGGTAGTCACCGGGCAGGGTAATGCAACCGACGCGAGCCAAACGCCGGATAAGAACAAGCTGCTGCCGACCGCCCAGAGCATCATGAGCGTCGGCGGACTCGTGTCGGTAATCGTCGGCGTTACGGCGATCACGATACTGGCCGTGGCGACGATGGCCTTCATAGACAGTGGTCGGGATGCCACCATCTTGGTGCCCCTCTCGACGTCCGCTTTCGGCGTCATCTCGGCGATCGTTGGGGCTTACCTCGGGATCAAAATCGGGACCGACCAGAGCCGGAGCATCGCTGCCGAGGCCAGTCAGGCGCACGCCACGCTCGCCGCGTCCCAGGCGAAGCAAATCGCCGATCTTCAAGCGAACGGCGCCGACGCCAACGTTACCGACCGTCCGGCGACCCCGCCGCGTGCGGCCCCTGGCGCCGACCCTGGTACGGGCGTGTAGACCTCGGCGGCCGATGATGTAGTCGACCGCAAGGAGGCGTCCGCCCACCCGCCGTCGCTTCTCCGCCTACGGTCTCGCAGCATGCTGATTGGTGCGCGGCGGCTCTGGAGCTGCGGTACAGAACGAGGGCGTGGCCCCTCCGTCCCGGGCCCGGCGGAGGCGTGGATCAAGCGGCGCCACCCCTAGCGAGCGCTCGGAGGAGGCCGGGGACGGCCGCGAAGCGAAAGCTCGCCGGCAGGGACCCTTCCAGATTGCGGTCCGTCGCTGCATCTCAATAGGATGCCGCGCGATGGAGGAGCAGGAGCACGACACGCCACACCGGCCAGCGGTCGACCGCCGCGACCTGGTCCCCGTCTTCGTCATAAGCCTCGTCGCCTGCGCCGGCGGCATCCTCCTCGGGTTGGTGATCCCCTGGTTCCCGCCGGCCGCCGACTCGCAGGCCAAGTCGATCGACACGCTCTACTACGTGCTGATCATCGTCACCGTCCCGGTCTTCGTCCTCGTCGAGACGGTCGTCCTCTACGCGGTCTACCGGTTTCGCATGCGGCCGGGCGAGGAGCTGCTCGACGGACCGCCGATCCACGGGAACACCCGGCTCGAGATCATCTGGACCGCCGCGCCATCGGCGATCATCGCCGCCCTCGTCGTCTACGCTGCCGTCGTCCTGCGCCACATCGAGCACAAGCCGGCCAACGAGGTCCAAGTCCAGGTCTACGCCCAGCAGTTCACCTGGTCCTTCGGCTACCCGCCGGCCGCGCCGGGCGGCAAGACCGTGGTGGCCGCCGAGCTCTGGCTGGTCAAGGACCAGCCGGTCCGCTTCCGCCTCCACGCGAGCGACGTCCTCCACGGCCTGTGGATCCCCGCCTTCCGCCTCCAGGAGGACGCCGTCCCCGGGATCACCACGAGCTTTCGGGTGACGCCGACCCGCCTCGGGACCTACGACATCGTCTGCACCGAGCTCTGCGGCCTCGGCCACTCGACGATGCGCTCGACCGTCCACGTGGTCACCCGGGCCGGCTACGACGCCTTCCTCGCCTCGCGCGGCGGCGGCGGGAGCGGGAGCGGGCCGGCCGCGACGACGCCGGCCCAGGTCGCGGCCCTCGGCAAGACGGTCTTCGTCTCGACCGGCGGCTGCGGCGCCTGCCACACGCTGGCCGCCGCCGGGACGACCGGATCGATCGGCCCCAACCTCGACAAGTACCTCAAGGGCAAGTCGGCGGCGTTCATCCAGACGTCGCTCCTCGACCCGAACGCCTACGTCGAGAAGGGCTTCCCGGCCAGCGTCATGCCGGCGAACTTCGCGACGACGCTGAGCAAGGGCGAGCAGAGCGCCGTCGTAAAATATCTTGCGTCCGTGACCAAGTGACCGAGGAGGAACGCTGATGGTTGCCAGGCTCCGAGCACCGGGCCTCCTTCGCGGAGGCTGGTTCTTCGTGATCGGCATCGGCTTCGCCTACGCCTTGACGATCCTGATCCGGTACGTCTCGCACTACCACCCGTTCGTCAACGGCTACTCGGTGCTCCAGGTCGGGATGATCTCCGGGCCGATGTTCTTCCTCGTCGGCCTCGGCGCCTTCGACTACTGGTTCTACTGGGCCTCGGCCAAGCCGACCCGCCCGGAGGACCACTCGAGCCACGGCGCGCGTTCCTGGAAGGACTACTTCCGGGTCAACACCGACCACAAGGTGATCGGCATCCAGTACACGGTGCACTCGTTCATCTACCTGCTGATCGGCGGCCTCTTCGCCATGCTCGTCCGGGCCGAGCTGGCCCAGCCGGGAGCCAAGTTCGTCGACGCGAACACCTTCAACGGGCTCTTCTCGGTCCACGCGTCGCTGCTGATCTTCCTGTTCGTGATCCCGGTCTTCGCCGGCCTGGCCAACTTCGTCCTGCCGCTGATGATCGGGGCCCCGGACATGGCCTTCCCCCGCCTGAACGCGCTCTCGTTCTGGCTGCTCCCGATCGCCGGACTGATGATGCTCGCCTCCTTCTTCGCCCCGGGCGGGTCGTTCGCCTCCGGCTGGACCGCCTACGCCCCGCTCTCGACCTCGGCGCCGATCGGCCAGGCGTTCTTCACGATCGGGGTCCAGTTCGCCGGGGCGTCTTCGATCGCCACGGCGCTCAACTTCCTGGTCACGATCATCACCATGCGCGCGCCCGGGATGAGCTTCTTCCGGATGCCCCTGCTCGTCTGGGCCAACTTCTCGACCTCGCTGCTCGTGGTCATCGCCACGCCGTTCATCGCCGCCTCGCAGTTCTTCGTCCTCCTCGACCGGTCGCTCGGCTTCAACTTCTTCGAGGCGGGCAAGGGCGGCGACGTCCTGATGTACCAGCACGTCTTCTGGTTCTACTCGCACCCGGCCGTCTACATCATGATGCTCCCCGGCTTCGGGATCATCAGCGAGGTCCTCGCCGTGAAGTCCCGCAAACCGATCTTCGGCTACCGGATGATGGCCTTCTCGCTGCTCGCCATCGTCGCCCTCGGCTTCACCGTCTGGGCCCACCACATGTTCACCGCCGGGGTCCAGACGTGGATCCGGGTGCCGATGATGATCACGACCTGCATCATCGCCGTCCCGACCGGGATCAAGATCTTCTCCTGGCTGGCCACGCTCTGGCGAGGCGTGCTCCACATGGACACGCCGATGCTCTTCGCCCTCGGCTTCCTGACCATGTTCACCCTCGGCGGGATCTCGGGGGTGATGCTGGCCATGGTCCCGTTCGACCTCCACGTCTCGAAGACGTACTTCATCGTCGCCCACATCCACTACGTCCTGTTCGGCGGCTCCCTGTTCACGATCTACGCCGGCGTCTACTACTGGTTCCCGAAGATGACCGGGCGAATGTTCGACGAGCGGCTCGGGAAGATCCACTTCTGGACGACCTTCGTCGGCTTCAACGTCACGTTCGGGCCGATGCACCTGATCGGGCTCCAGGGCATGCCCCGGCGGGTCGCCGACTACGCGACCCAGTTCGCCACCTGGAACCTGATCATCTCGCTGGCCAGCTTCGTGATCGGCCTCTCGACCCTGGTCTTCGTCTACAACATGGTGACCAGCTGGGCCCGCGGCCCGCGGGCGGCGGCCAACCCCTGGCGCGCGCTGACGCTCGAATGGCAGGTCTCCTCGCCGCCGCCGATCTTCAACTTCGACGCCCTCCCGACGGTGGTCGGCGGGCCGTACGAGTACGGCGTCCCCGGGGCGGTGCACGGGGTCTTCCGCGGCGCCGAAGTGAAGACGACCTCGGCGGGCAGCGGCGTCGCCGTCCCGGCCGGGGAGTAGGCGCCCGATGGCCGCCGAGCTCCTGGTCGTAGCGAACGAGACGGTCGGCGGCCGGCGGCTGCTCGAGGTCCTCCGCCAGCGAGCGAAGGTCCACGAGTCCCTCCACGTCCGCCTGCTCGTGCCCCAGAACCGCCCGCGCCGCGGCTCGGTGATCTACGTCGACCAGGCGCGCGCCGCAGCCCAGACCCGGCTCGAGCTCGGGCTCGCCCTCCTGCTCGAGGAGGGCATCGACGCGCACGGCGAGGTCGGCGACGCCGACCCGTTCGCCGCGACGATGGACGCGATCGGCGATCGGCGACCCGACGAGATCATCATCTCGACCCTTCCGGCCACCGCTTCCGGCTGGCTGCGCCGCGACCTCGTCGAGCGGGTCGCCGAGGCGTCCGGCCTCCCGGTCCAGCACGTGGTGACCGACATCGACGCCGAGGGCCTCCCCTACGACATCTCGCTCGTCGTGGCCAACCAGACGGCCGACAGCCCGGCGTTGCTGGCCAACCTCAAGGAGAAGGCGGCCGAGGGCGGCGATCACGTCTTCATCGTCGTCGTCCCCCAGTCGGGCGGCGACGGCACCGCCGCGCGCGAGTCGAACGCCCACCTGACGAGCTCGCTCGCCCTCCTCCACGAGGCCGGCCTGCTCGCCTCCGGCCTCGTCGGCGACCCGGATCCGTTCACGGCGACCATGAACGCCCTCCAGTTCTTCCGGGTCAACCGGGTGATCATCTCGACGCTCCCCGAGACCCGCTCCGGCTGGCTGCGGGCCGACCTGATCGAGCGGGTGCGCCGCTACGCCGCCTGCCCGGTCGAGCACGTCGTGGCCGAGCCCGAGAACTCCCCCGCCGATCCGATCGGAGCCTAGTGGAAGCCGCCGGACTCGCTCCCCAGATCCACGGCCACGACGACCACGGCGACCACGGCGACCACGGCGACCATCACGGTCCGCCGGAGGCCAACCGATCCTCGCGCGTCGAGCCCCAGCTCCTGGGGATGCTCCTTTTCATCATCTCGGAGATCATGATCTTCGGGGCGTTCTTCACCGCCTACTTCTTCATCCGGGTCGTCCAGGGCGACCCGTGGCCCGAGCCCGGCACGACGATCCCGGTCGGCGTGGCCGCCTTCAACACGTGCATCCTCCTCTCGTCGTCGCTGACCCTCCACTGGGCCGAGACCGGCGTCAAGTCGGGCAATCGCTTCGCCCTCAAGGCGGGGATCCTCTCGACCCTCCTGCTCGGCATGACGTTCCTCTTCGTCCAGATCAACGAGTACGTCCACCTCGGCTTCGCCCCCAAGGACAGCGCCCAGGGCACGATCTTCTACGGCCTGACCGGGCTCCACGGGGCACACGTCTTCGTCGGCCTGACGCTCCTGACGATGGTCACCCTGCGCTCGTTCAAGGGCCACTTCAGCCCCGAGCAGCACCGGGGGGTCGAGGTCCCGGGCATCTACTGGCACTTCGTCGACGTGATGTGGATCGTCGTCTTCTTCGCCGTCTACGTCCTCTGATGCTCAACCCGCTCCGCTCCGAGGGCGAGGCGTTCCGGTTCCTGGTCTACGTCGCCGTGTTCTTCGGGATCCTGATCGCCATCGTGGTCATCGTCCGCACGGTCTGACCGCGCCGCGGCCGCCTCAGGCCGAGCCGGGGGGAGCGGGCGCCGCCACCTGCTGAACGGTGCCGGTGCCGGCGCCGGCGGCGATCCCCCCACCGGCGGGCGCGCTCCCCCCGGCCGCCGGCGTCAGGGCCGGGGTGCGGGCCGCCGCCGGCTCGGGCGCGGCCGTGCTCGACCCCCCGGCGGCGGCGGTCGTCGACCCGGACGAGCCGGCGGACGCCGGCGGGGCGGCGCCGCTCGCCCCGGTCGCGCTCGCCTGGCCGGCGACGGCGGCGACGGCGGCGGAGGAGGCGGAGGCGCCGGACGAGGCGGAGGCCGCGGTCGGGCCGGCGGTGCCGGTGAGGGCCGCTCCGCCGTTCGCGCTCGCGGTGCTCCCCGGCCCTCCTGGGCAGGGTGGCGGAGCGGCGGCGGCGGTGGCGGTGGCCGGAGCGGCGGCGGCGGTCGCCGGCCCCTCGACCGGCGCGGTCGGCGCGGCGGTCGTGCTCGCGGCGCCGGCGCTCGTGGCGGGCTCCGGCGGCGTCGCCCCCGCGGAGCCCGGACCGGAGCCCGAAACGGCGCCCGGAACGGAGCCGCGACCCGCCGGAGCGCCGGCGGTGGCGCCGGCCGCGGCGGACTGGTTCGAGGAGCTCGTGGCGGACGCGGTCACGGGCGGGGTCGGCGCCGCCGCGACCCCCGGCGCCGTGACCGGAGCGCCCGCGGCGACCGCCGCCGGGGCCGACGTTGGGCAGGCCGAGGAGCCGGCGGGGGCGACGACGGAGACGGTGCGGGTCGGGGCCGGTGCCGGCCGGGCGATCCGCCGGGCCTCCGGAGCCGCAGCCGGCGCGGGGTGGCGGGCCGCCAGGGCCGCCGCGGGGACCGGGGCGGGGGCCGGGGCCGGGCGGTCGGCCGGCGCGGAGGAGAGCGCGTCGCCGGCCCCGCCCACCAGGGCGGCGGCGCAGACGATCGCCGCGACCTTGCCGGCCGCCGCGCCGGCCGCCCCGCACAGGGCGCCGCCGCCGCCGGCGAGCCCGCCCCCGGCGCCGCCGCCGGCGGCCACGAGGCCCCCGCCGGTCCCGCCGCCGCCGCCGAGGCCGGTCAGCAGCCCGAGCTGGCCGAGCAGGCCGACCGGGGGCACGAGGGCGGCGAGCTGCCGGCTCGTGTTGCGCAGCTCGAGGCGATGCGCACGACAGCCGGCGCACTCGCGCAGGTGCCGGCGGGCCTGCCCGCTCGGGCGGACGCCGCGGTCGTGGGCGGCGGCCAGGGCGAGGCGGATCTCCGGGCACGGGGCCTCGCGGGCCCCGGCCGCGCTGGCCACCCCGTCCCGCGCCCGGACGAGCAGCGACTTGACGGCGCCGACGGAGACGCCGAGGCTGGCGGCGAGCTCGTCGTAGGTGAGGCCCTGAAGCTCGCGCATGAGGAGCGCCGAGCGCTGCTGCTCGGGGAGGGCGAGGAGATCCCGGACGAGGCGCCTGAGGTCCTCGCGGCGCTCGGCCTCGACCGGCGGGTCGTAGTGGGCGCCCCGGGAGAGGGCGGGCTGGGCTCCGGGGAGGATCTCGCTCGGCGTCGGCGCCGGGCGCCGGAGCCCGTCGACGCAGCGGTTGTGGGCGATCCGGTAGAGCCAGGCGCGGAGGGCGATCGGGGCGCCACTCGCCCGGAGCGCGGCGTGGGCGCGGACGAAGACGTCCTGGAGGACGTCCTCGGCGTCGGCGTGCGAGCCGCCGAGCATCTGCCGGCAGTAGGCCATCAGGCGGACCCGGTAGCGATCGTGGATGACGCTGAACGCCTCGTCGGACCCGGCCCGGAAGAGGGCGACGAGCTGCTCGTCGGTGCGGAGCCGCAGGAGCGTCGCGGGCAGCGAGACGCCGCTGCGCGCGATTCGGGCCGGACTGGGGAGGGCGGCGGCTTCCACGGTTTCCTACCGCCGGTCTAAACACCGGCCGGGCCGGCAATGTTGCGCAGAAGCCTCGGAGCGCTACTTGACGGTCAGCGTCCCGAACATCCCGGCGGCGCGGTGGCCGGCCACCTGGCAGAAGTAGGTGTAGCTACCGGCCTTGAGCGTGACCTTGACCATCGAGATCCCCTTGGGCACGATCGGCCCGGCGCCGAGGATCGGGCCGCTCGCCCCGGTCCCCTGCTGGAGGGCGATGTTGTGGGGGACACCCGACATGTTGGCCATCTTCAGGGTGACCGGCCCGGCCTTCCCCGTCGCCTTGTTGGTGACGTAGGCGAGCTGGCCGGTCGGATCGGCGTCGATCTCGAGCGTGCCGCCGGCCTCGACCGCCGGCTTCCCGGCCCCGGCGGTGGGGACGGCGCTGAGCAGGAGCCCGGTGTCCTGGCCGGTGCGGTTGGTCGCGTAGGCGACGTAGGCGGCGACGTCCCGCGCCACCCTGGTGGAGACGAGCTTGGCCGGCATCACGCCGCCGAGCTCGGGAAAGAGGATCTGCTGCTTGACGATGCCCTGCACGGTGCTCCGCTTCAGCCCGTCGGTCAGGGCGTTCTTGAACGCGTCGTCGAGGTTCGGCCCGACGCTCCCCTTCGTCCCCGCGCGCCCGAGGACATGGCAGGAGCCGCACTTGCCGACGAAGGCCTTCTTCCCGGCGACCAGGTCGACCGAGGCGTCGTGCTTGATCGAGCACCCGGAGAGGGCGAGCACGAGGACGCCGACCATGGCCGCCGCCCCCCGTCTCCTCGTCCTTGTCCCCCGCGGGGGGTGAGCGCGATCGATCGCCATCGGCGCGGGAACTCTATCCGGGCGGCCCGACCGATGCCTCCCTGAGCGGACCCGGGCGGTCAGGGGTCGGTCAGGCGTTCGAGCCGCCCCTGCGCGGCGGCGATCACCCCGCCGGCCACGCCCGCCCAGGAGTAGTCGGCGCCGGCCGTGGCGGCCAGGGCCGCCCGCGTCGCCGCGCGCAGGTCGGCCGGCGCCTCGAGCCAGCCGATCAGGTTCCCGGCGAGCTCGGCGACCGCCCCGGGACCGAGCCGGAAGGAGAGCCAGGGGGCCGCCCGGGAGGGGACGGCGGCCGCCAGGTGGCGGGCGACCTCCGCGAGTCCGGAGTGGTCGGCCGAGACCGGGAGGGCCCCGCAGGCGGCCGCCTCGGCCGCGACCATGCCGAACGCCTCCGGGAAGGTGCTCGCGACCACCTGGGCCTCGCAGGCGGGGAGCAGCTCGGCCACATCGTCGTGGGCGAGGCGCCCGGTGAAGGCGATCGTCCCGGCGGTCCGCGCCGCCGCGGCGGCGTAGCCCCCGGCCGCCGCGGGATCCTGGGCGTCGAGGAAGGCTCCGAGCATGCGCAGGGGGCCGGGAGCCCCGCCCTCGAGCTCGCGTCCGCGCCCGGCCAGCTCGCGCAGCCGGTCGCGGTCGCCGGCGGCCAGGGCGGCGGCCATCTGCTCGAGCCCGCTCCGGTAGGCGCCGAAGCCGACGATGACCAGGCGGGCGGCCGGGACCCGGTCGACCACGAGCGGCCAGGCGGCGAGGAGGAGGTCGACGCCCTTGCTGACGATCAGCTTGCCCGTGAAGCTGACGATCCGATCGCGGCGAGGGTCGAGTCCGGCGAGCGCCCGGCCGGCCGCGGCGCCGCCGAGGGCGAACCCGTCGGCCGCCTCCCCGGCCGCCTCCGCGCCGGCGGCCAGGCGCCGGGCGAGCTCCGCCAGCCCGGCGGCGGCCGCGTCCGGCTCGCGCCGGGCGAAGCGCCCGACCTCGACCCCCGGAGGGCCGAGCCGCGTCCGCGCCGGGAGCCGGGTGTCGCCCATCGCCGCCCAGAGGCTCTCGGCCGTATGGCGGGAGCCGACGAGGACGCCGCGCGCCGGGGCGAGCCCGGCCCGGGCGTAGGGGAGCAGGCGCCGGGCGTCGGGCTTGACCGAGTACTCGAGCGCGCTCCCGTGGACCTTGACCGCGTAGGGGACGCCGAGCGGCCCGAGCGCGCGGGCGAGGATCGCCGGGCCCATGATCAGGTGGTTGGCCAGGGCGAGCTCGACACCGGCGCGGGCGGCGACCTGGCCGACCGCGAGGACGTTGCGCCGGACGTACTCCTCGATCTCGGCGAGGCCGCACTCGGCGAACGTCCGGACCTCGAACCCCTCGTAGCGATCGTGGACGTAGACGGGGAGGAGCGTGCCGATGTCCGGCCGGTAGACCGTGACCCGGACCGGCTCGCGCACCGTCCGCACGCGCAACGCCCCGCCATCCCAGGCGCCGACCGCGTCCACGAACTGGTGCATTTCTGGAGCGGGATCCTGGCTCAGGAGGTGGACCTCGTGGCCGAGGCCGCCCAGGGCGTCGGCCAGGCGGGCGTTGTAGACGTTCGAGCCGGTGCCGCCGAGGAGGTACCCGTGGAAGATCAGGATCCGCACGCGACGAGGGTAGCCGGCCTTCCCCGCGGTCTCGCGCAAGCGACCGGTCACCGGCCTGCACCGCCGCGGCTCGCGGTAGGATCTGGGCATGAGCACGAGCCCGCGCTACCGCCTGCGCACCCCGTCGACCGGCCGCGAGCTGATCATGGAGGCCGACGGCGACCACGACTACGTGGACCGGGAGACCGGCGAGCCGCTCGAGGTCCGGGGCATCCTCCTCCCCCTCGCCCCGTCGCCGTCGCGGCTGCCCTGGTCGGTCGAGAACCTCCGCTTCTGCACCTGGTGCGAGCAGCTCGCCCAGAAGGACCTCAACGACTGCCCGACCTGCGGCCGGCGCATGGACCCCCTCGGGAGCTAGTGGTCCGTCCAGCAAGTTCCTGCACCATTGGGCGGCCCCGGATGACCGCGCGGCGGCGTCCTCGAAGCTCGGAATACGTCCAGTATGCCGCCGCTTCTGCGTCCTGGCCACGCGGCCCCCGGACCTCGCCGAATGGCACACGAACTTACCGGACGAACCACTAGTGGTCGGCGGCCTGGCACGGCCCGTGGCACTGATCGGCGCCCTGCTCAGCGGGGTCGCCCTGGGAGCCTGCGGCGGGACCCAGGTCTCGGACGCCGTGCCCCGCACCATTCCGGACGTGACCACGCCGACCGGGTCGGCGGCGCTCGCCGCGGGTGCCGGGGCGTCGACGAGCCAGGCCGGGACGACGTCGACGACCCAGACCGACACGACGTCCACCACCTCGACCGACACGACCGGCGCGAGTGGGAGCGGCGGCGGGGGCGGGAGCTCGAGCACGGACACCTCGTCGTCCTCGTCATCCGGCGGCGGCGGCTCGTCGACCTCGAGCGGGGGCACCGGCTCGACCACCGGCTCGGGGACCGGCGGGTCGAGCGCCCAGACGGGCGGCGCCTCGCCGTCGGGCGGCTCGAGCGCCACCACCGGGTCGACGACCGGCTCGGGCGGCTCGACGACCGCGGGCGGGACGGCGTCGAACACCGGGGGCGCCGGTGGGTCGGCCAAGCAGTTCCAGAGCTTCTGCGCCCAGAACCCCGGCGCCTGCTGATCCGGGGCGGCCGGCGGGCCGCTCAGGCCTCGCTCGGGGGCCGGGCTGGGCCGGGATCGGGCTCTGGCGCGGCCGGCGGGCCGCTCAGGCTCGCTCCTCGCTCAGGGGCCGGAGGCGGGGATCGGGCTCAGGGCGTGGATACGACCGTCGCGCTGTAGGTGAGGCGGGCCGTCCGGTAGAGGCAGATGTACTGGACGACGCTGCTCAGACCGGTGTGGGTCGTCTGGCTCGTCGTGTCGGTGCACTTGCCCTTGGGGCGGCTGGCCCGCCAGGAGGTGTCGTTGCCGAAGCCGAGGGCGAGGGCCGGCGCCCAGGTGGGGACGGTCAGGGCGACGAGGTTGCCCTTCTTGACCGGGATCGTCTGGGCCAGGGCAAACTGGGCGGTCACCCCGAAGTACGCCTGCAGCGGGACGACCGGGCTCTGGGCGAGCAGGCGGAAGTGGAGGTTGGCCCCGGCGCGCAGGACGGCGATCCCGGCCGAGGCGGGGCCGCCCTCGTTGGCGTCGAAGAAGGCGATCTGCTTCTTGTTCGGCTTGCCGAGGGTGACCGACCAGGCGACGATCGTCCCGTCCCGGGGGATCGTGACTACCGCCTTCTCGGGCCCGACCTTGGCCTGGTAGCCGGTCGTTCGGCTCACCGCGAGGCAGGGGTTGCCCGGGCAGCTCGGCGGCGGCTGGGTCGGCGCCTTCTCGGCGAGCTGGGCCGCGGTCAGGCCGACCTCGGTCAGCGTGCCGAGCGCGGCCCCGGGGAGCGCGAGGGCCAGGGCGGAGATGGTGGCGAGCGCGGCGACTAGGGGCCTCATGGTGCACCATTCAACACCAGACCCGGCCATCGGGCGCCGGCGCGGTGGGAAAATTGCGGCCGGAGGCGGTGCCCCGCCGGTGGCGCGGACGCCGGCTCAGTCGCCGAGCGCCTCGGCGGCCGCCGCGATCTCCGCGGCGTCGCCCGGGGCCGGCGTCCAGGGCAGCTGGAGGGGGTCGCCGGCGTAGCGGGGGATCACGTGGAGGTGGAAGTGGAAGACCGTCTGCCAGGCCGGGGCCCGGCAGGAGTTCAGGAGGTTGACCCCGTCGGCCCCGAGCCGCCCGAGCGCCCGCTCGGCGATCCGCTGGGCCATCGCCGCGCAGGCGGCCAGGTCCTCGGCCGGGATCGCCTGGAGGTCGCGGGCGTGGGCACGCGGGATGACCAGCGCGTGGCCACGGGTAGCCGGCTGGATGTCCATGAAGGCGAGGGTCCGCTCGTCGGCGGCGATCACGCGCGCCGGGAGCTCGCCGGCGACGATCCGGCAGAAGATGCAGTCGGGATCGCGGGCGTCCTCTGCGCTCATCGTCTTCCCCCGGTCATGCCGAGAGCAGCATACGCGCCAGCTCGACGGCGGCCTCGGGCGTGGTGACCACCCCGCCGAACTGGGCCTCGGCCAGCTCGGCCAGGAGCTCGCCGAGCCGGGGTCCGGGCGCGAGGCCGAGCTCGCGGGCCAGCCGGTGGCCGCGCACGAGCGGGGCCGGCCGGCCCCGCGCGTGCCAGGCGAGGGCGTCGCCGATCACCGCCCGGGCGACGACGAGGTGGCGCTCGATCGCCACCTCGCTGCGGTGGCCCCGGGTGGCCAGGCGGTCGGCGACCGAGAGCAGCGTGACGTCGGCGGCGAGCGCGTCGCAGGCGTCGAGGTAGCGGTAGATCGCCCGGCGGCCGAGCGGCTCCTCGTGGACGAGGAAGCCGAGCCGCAGGTGGTGGCGGACGAGACCGGCCACGTGGGCCTGGAGGCGCTCGCTGGCCCGGAGGCGGCCGAGGATCTGCCGGGCCATGACCGCGCCGAGCTGATCGTGGCCGGCGAACACGATCCGGCCGTCCGCGGCCACCCGGCGGGTCGGTGGCTTGGCCACGTCGTGGAGCAGCGCGCCGAGGCGGAGGGCCTGCCCCCGGGTCAGCTCGTCGGCCAGGGGCTCGGCGAGGACCGTCCGGATGCCGGCGGCGTGCTCCCCGCCGAAGCGGACCCCGGGGTCGCCCTCGAGCGCGAGCACCGCCTCGAGCACCTCGAAGGTGTGACCGGCGACGTCGCGGTGGTGGTAGCGGTTCTGCTCGACCCCGGCCATCGCGTCGAGCTCGGGTAGGACCACCGCGGTCAGGCCGAGCTCGCCGGCCAGCCGCAGGCCGGCGACCGGCTCCGGGCCGGCGAGGATCCGCTTGAGCTCGCCGAAGATCCGCTCGGCCGCGACCCCGTCGAGCGCCGCCGCCGCCGCCCGCGCCGCCCGCCGGGCGTCCGGGTCGGGCTCGAGCCGGAGCTCGCAGGCCAGGCGGACGAGGCGCAGCGTCCGCAGCGGGTCGGCCCGGAGCGCGTCGGGGGCGGCGAGGCGCAGGCGCCCGGCGGCGAGGTCGGCGGCCCCGCCCAGCGGGTCGACGAGCGCACCGCCGGCCAGGGGCCGGGCGATGGCGTTGACCGTGAAGTCGCGGAGCTCCAGGTCGGCGGCCAGGGAGCCGCCGCGGAGCGGGTTGAGGTCGGCCTGCCAGGAGCGGTCGCGGGCGACCACCCGCCAGGCGCCGAACTCGTCGGAGAGCTCGAAGGCCGCGGCCCCGGCGGTGCGGCCGAGGACGAGCGCGGCGGCGCGGACGTCGCCGTCGACCACGAGGTCGACGTCGGCCGCCGGCCCGGCCCCGCGGAGCTCGTCGCGGACCGCCCCGCCGACGAGCCAGACCGGGCGGCCGGCCAGGGTCTCGCGGGCCAGCTCGAGCGGGAGGGTCACGGCGGCTCGGGGACGCCGTCGCGGTGATAGAGGCGCGGCACCCGGGGAAGCAGGCCGCAGGTGACCTCGTAGTTGATCGTCCCCAGCCGCTCGGCCACCTCCTCAGCGGTGATGCCGTCGCCGAGCAGGGTGGCCGGGGCGCCGGGACGGACGGTGGCCTCGGGTCCGAGATCGACGGTCACGTTGTCCATGCTCACCGTCCCGACCAGGGGCCGGCGCCGGCCGTCGATGACGACGTCGGCGTTGTTGGTCAGGCCGCGCCGCCAGCCGTCGCCGTAGCCGATCGGGACGATGCCGAGGCGGGTGGCCGACGTGGCGACGAAGCGGCGCCCGTAGCCGGTGCTCTCGCCGGGCGCGCACGGCTTGACCGCCGCCACCCAGGAGCGCAGGGCGAGCGCCGGCTCGAGGCCGCGGGCGGCGGCGTCGCGGCCGAACGGATCGAGCCCGTAGACGGCGACCCCGCAGCGGGCCATGTCGAAGTGAGCGCGGCGGTCGCGCAGGAGGGCGGCGCTGTTGGCGGCGTGGACGACGAGCTCGCGATACCCGGCCGCCCAGGCGGTGAACCGCGCGAGCTGCTCGTCGAAGAAGTCGTCGCCCCGGTCGTCGGCGGTGGCGAAGTGGGTCATCACGCCGACGAGCTCGCACCCCGGGGCCGCTCGGATCGCCGCGGCGACGCGGTCGGCCGCGGCCGGGTCCCGGGTGCCCAGGCGCCCCATCCCGGTGTCGAGCTTGACGTGGATCCGCCCGCCGCCGAGCGAGGCGATCCAGTCGACGATCTCGGTGGTCCAGGCGACGACGTCGGCGCCCGCCGCCTGGGCGACCGCCGCCTCGCCCCGGGTCAGGGCCCCCATGACGAGGATCGGCGGACGGCGGATGCCGGCGGCCCGCAGGGCGGCCGCCTCCTCCGCGCTGGCCACCGCCAGCCAGCTCGCCCCGCCGGCGAGGGCCGCCCGGGCGCAGGCGACGGCCCCGTGGCCGTAGCCGTCGGCCTTGACCACCGCGCACAGGGCCGGTCCCTCCCCGGCCAGCCGGGCGGCGTTCCGCTCGATCGCGGCGAGGTTGACCGTGGCGAGTGCGCGCACCGCTAGTGGTTCGTCCGGTAAGTTCGTGTGCCATTCGGCGAGGTCCGGGGGCCGCGTGGCCAGGACGCAGAAGCGGCGGCATACTGGACGTATTCCGAGCTTCGAGGACGCCGCCACGCGGTCATCCGGGCCCGCCCAATGGTGCAGGAACTTGCTGGACGGACCACTAGGGAGCGAGGCTGCGAGGGAGCGCGGCGATCACGTCGGAGGCGATCACGCCCTCGGCCCCCTGCGTCTCGGCGGCGCGCCGGCCGGCCAGGGCGTGGAGGGTGACCGCAGCGCAGGCGGCGGCGAACGGATCCATCCGCTTGGCCAGCATCGCTCCGAGCACGCCGGAGAGGACGTCGCCGGTGCCGGCCGTGGCCAGGGCCGGGGTGGCGCCCGGGCTGACGGCGACCGAGCCGTCGGGCGCCGCGACGAGCGTGTCGTCGCCCTTGAGGAGGACGACCGCCCGGGCGCGGGCCGCCGCCCGCCGGACGTGCGCGAGGCGGGCGCGGGAGACCGCGTCGCGCTCGACGCCGAGCAGGCGGGCGAGCTCGCCTTCGTGGGGGGTGAGCACGGTCGGCGCCGCCCGGCCGGCGAGCTCGTCGAGCCGCCCGGCGTGGGCGTTCAGCCCGTCGGCGTCGAGCACGAGGGGAAGGTCGGATCGCCGGGCGAGCGCGCGGGCGAACTCGGCGCCGGCCCGGCCGAGCCCCGGGCCGAGGACGAGTGCCCCGCCGCGGCGGCCGAGCTCGACCACGGTGTCGACCCCGCCGGTGCCGAGCGTCCCGTCCTCGTCGGGGAGGGCCCGGGTCATCACCTCGAGCAGCCGGGTCTCGAAGACGAGCGACAGCGAGCGGGGGACACAGGCGGTCACGTAGCCGGCCCCGGCGCGCATCGCCGCCTCGCAGGCCAGGCAGGGGGCCCCGGTGAGGCCGGCCGACCCGCCGGCGACGATCACGTAGCCGCTGTCGAACTTGGTCGACGCGGTGGCCCGGCGGGGGATCAGCTCGAGCACGGCCGGGTGGATGAGGCCGACGTCGGCGTCGAGCGGCGCCCCCGAGGGGATGCCGATGTCGAGCACGCGGATCTCGCCGGCGTGCTCCTTGCCCGGCGCGATCCACAACCCGGGCTTGGCGGCGTGGAAGGTCGCCGTGGCCCGGGCCCGGACCGCCTCGCCGGCCACCTCGCCGGTCGAGGCGTCGACCCCGCTCGGGACGTCGGCCGCGAGGACGGGGACGCGGCCGGCGTTGATCGCGGCGATCGCCGCGGCGACCCCACCGCGCGGGGCGGCGGCGAAGCCGGTGCCGAGGAGTGCGTCGATGACGAGCGCGGCGCCCGCCGGGACGCGGCCGGGATCGGGCCGGGGCGCCGGCCCGGGCAGGCGCTCGAGGCTGGTCCGGGCGTCGCCGGAGAGGGCGTCGGGGTCGGTGGTCAGGATCACCTCGACCTCCCGGCCGTCGTCGCGCAGGGCGCGGGCGGCGACGAGCCCGTCGCCGCCGTTGTTGCCCTTGCCGGCGTAGACGACGACCAGCCCGTCCGGGGCGAGCTCGGCGGCCAGGCGGGCCAGGTGGGTCCCGGCGGCGTCCATCAGCTCGAGCGACGGGACGCCGGCCACGTCGATCGCCCAGGCGTCGATCGCCCGCATCCGGGCGGCGTCGGGGAGCGGCTCGAGGAAGGGGGCGAGCATCAGCGGAGGATGGCCACGGCGGCGGCGGTCAGGCGCGAGTGGGTCAGCGAGAGCTCGACGGTGACGCCGAGCTCGGCCGCCCGGTCGCGGGCGGCCCCGTGGAGGACGACGTGGGCCGACGCCCCGCCCCCGCCGACCTCGATCTCGAGCGGGCGCAGGACATCGAGGCGGAGGGCCTTGAACACCGCCTCCTTGGCGGCGAAGCGGGCGGCCAGATGCTGGGCCGGCCGGGCCCGGGTGGCGGCGTAGGCGCGCTCGCGGTCGGTGAAGAGGCGCTCGGCCAGCCGCGGACGCCGGGCCAGGGCCCGCTCGAGGCGGTCGATCTCGAGGAGGTCGATCCCGATCATGGTCGCGAGCGATGCTAGTGCGTCCCGGGACGACCGGCGGGGCGGGCGGCCAGGGGCAGCCGGCCGGGCGGGCGGCCGGCGGCGGCCCGGGGGCGCCCGACAGGGCGGGCGGCGGGGTGCCCGGCGGGGCGGGCGGCCAGGGGCGGCCCGGCCGGGGACGGCCCGGGGCGTCCGGCGAGGCGGGCGGCCGGGTCGTGGGCCTGGCGGCGGCCCGGGGGCGCCCGGCGGGGCGGGCGGCCAGGGGCGGCCCGGCCGGGGGCGGCCCGGCCGGTCGGGTAGGGTGGCCCGAGCCGATGACCCCCGAGGAAGCTGACGAGGCGTTCGACTGCCTGAGCCGCCACGCCCGGGCGATCACCCGGCCCACCGTCCCGGCCGAGGCGCTCGCGCTGGTCGACCAGGCGGCGCTGGCCCAGCTCCAGCGCGACGCGATCGTCCACTACGTGTCGAAGGGCCCGGCCGTGGTCAACCTTGCCTACCGGGTCCTCAAGGCCGGGACGGCGACCTTCGTGGCCGCGCGCTTCGCCGCCGGCGTCGCGGCGGCCGAACCCCCGCCCGAGCGGGCGCTCTTCGCCGAGCGGATGATCGCCCTCGACCGTGCGCTCGCCGGCGCGGGCCCGGGCGACCGGGCGGCCGGGCTCCTCGACGCCCTTTCGGCGCGCCTGGCCGGCGGGCGCGCCCTGCTCGAGGCGGGAGCGTCCGACCCGGACGGCCCGGACGGCCCGGGCGGGATCGGCGACCTGCTGGAGGCGGCGGGAATCGCCTACGTGCTCGCCCAGCTGCTCGAGAACCCGCCGCGCCCGGCGCTCGCCGTCGGCTGACCGATCAGGCGGCGAGCCGGACGACCTCGGCGGTCGCTCGCTCGCCGAGCAGGTCGAGGACGCCGGCCTCGATCCGTGCCCGGCGGCGCGGCTGGGCGAGGAGGCGCAGGTCGCCGGGGCCTGAGCCGACGTCCTGGAGGGTCCAGCCGGAGCGGTAGCGGTCGAACAGGCGGGGGTCGATGTAGGAGGCCCGGCAGACGGCCGGGGTATTGCCGAGCGACTCGGCGGTCTGGCGCACGGCGGCGACGATCGCCCGGCGGCGGGCGGTCTTGGTCGGGGCCGGGGGCGCCGCGGCCAGGGCCACGGCGGCCAGGACGGTGGCGTTCCAGGTGCGGAAGTCCTTGGCGGTGAAGTCGCCGTCGAGGCATTCCTTGAGGTAGGTGTTGATGTCCTCGGGGCGCAGCGGACGCCACCGCCGGCCGTCGCGGTAGGCGAGGAGCGGCTCCTCGCCGGCGCACCGGCGGCGCCGCAGGACGGCGTCGAGCGCGGCGCAGGCGGCCGGATCGCCGACCACGGTGTGGAGGCGCTGCCCGCTCTTGGCGGGATAGTCGAAGACGAGCGCGGACCCGTCGCGGCTGACGTGGTCGCGACGGATCGTGGTCAGCCCGTGGCTGCCGTTCTCCCGGGCGTAGCCCTCGCCGCCGATGCGAAAGCAGCCGACGTCGAGCAGGCGCACCCCGCAGGCGAGCATCCGCCGGCGGTCGAGCTCGGGGGAGCGGAGCTCGCGCTCGACCCGCCGGCGCAGCCGGGGCAGGCGGGCGGCGAAGTCGAGCATCTCGTCGAACTTGGCCCGGTCGCGGCGCTGGCGCCAGTCGGGGTGGTACAGGTACTGCTTGCGACCGGCCTCGTCGAACCCGGTCGCCTGGAGGTGGCCCCGGTCGTCCCGGCAGATCCAGACTTCCCGCCAGGCGGGCGGGACCGCGAGCTCCCGGATCCGGACGAGGAGATCCTCGTCGTCGACCCGGCGACCGGCCTCGTCGAGGTAGACGAACCCCCGGCCGCAGCGCCGGCGCCCGATCCCGGGCCCAGAGCAGTCGGAGCGCCTCAGGCGGGGCATCGGCGGGGGGTGGGCGCGAGCATGCCCGGGAGCTACCCGCCGGCAGGTGGCGGCGAAACGGCCCGACCGGGGCCCGCCGGCCGAGTTCCGCAGGCCAACGGCGGAACGCGAACCTCGGTCCCGCCGGAGCCGCTGTGCCCTACTCGACGGTGACGGTCTTGGCCAGGTTGCGCGGCTGGTCGACGTTCAACCCCCGGCGCCGGGCGATCGCGTAGGCGAGGAGCTGGAGGGGGATCACGGCGAGGATCGGCTGGAGCATCGGGTCGGTGGCCGGGATCGGGATCACGGCGTCGGCGTGGGGGGCGACCCGGTCGTCGCCGTCGGTGGCGATGGCGATCACCCGGGCCCCGCGAGCCCGGACCTCCTGGATGTTGGAGATGACCTTCTCGAGCACGGGCGAGCGGGTGGCGACGCAGATCACGGGCGTCGCCTCGCCGAGCAGGGCGATCGGGCCGTGCTTCATCTCGCCGGCGGCGTAGGCGTCGGTCGAGATGTAGGAGATCTCCTTGAGCTTGAGCGCGCCCTCGAGGGCGACGGGGAGGCCGACGTGACGTCCGAGGTAGAGGAAGAACTCGGCCTGCCAGCAGCCGGCGGCGATCTCGTCGATCTGGGGCTTGACCCGGTCGATCAGGGTGGTGATCGAGTGGGGGAGGTGCTTGAGCTCGGCCACGAGCTCGGTCAGCCGGCCGGCGGAGAGGGTGCGGCGGAGCTCGGCGAGGCGGAGGGCGAGGAGGTACATGACGGCGACCTGACAGACGAACGTCTTGGTCGCGGCGACGCCGATCTCGAGGCCCGCCCGGGTGAACAGGACGCCGTCGGCGTCGCGGGTGGCCTGGGAGCCCATCGCGTTGGTGATGGCCAGGACCTTGGCCCCGCGCTCGCGGGCCAGACGCATCGCCGCCAGGGTGTCCGCCGTCTCGCCGGACTGGGAGATCCCGATCACGAGATCGCCGGGGCCGACGACGGGGTTGCGGTAGCGGTACTCGGAGGCGATGTCCATCTCGACGGGCAGGCGGGCCCACTCCTCGATCGCGTAGCGGCCGATCAGGCCGGCGTGGTAGGACGTCCCGCAGGCGACGATCACGATCCGGCGGGCCCCGGCGAGGATCGACTCGTCGAGCGCGCCGACGTCGTCGAGGTCGACCCGGCCGCCGGTCGTCCGGTCGAAGATCGTCTCGGCGACGGCATCGGCCTGCTCGTGGATCTCCTTCTCCATGAAGGTGTCGAAACCGCCCTTCTCGGCGGTCTCCTCGTCCCAGTCGAGCTCGTCGATCACCCGGTCGACCGGGAGGCCGGCGGCGGTCATCAGCTCGACCCCGGCCGGGCGCAGGACGGCGATCTCGCCGTTCTCGACGTAGAGGACCCGCCGGGTGTGGCGGAGGAACGCCGGTACGGCCGAGGCGATGAACTGCTCGCGCTCGCCGCAGCCGACGATCAGCGGGCACTCCTTGCGGGCGCCGACGAGGAGATCGGGCTCGGCGAGGGACATGGCCACGAACGCGTAGTGGCCCTCGAGCTCGGCGTAGGCGAGCCGGACGGCGGTGACCAGGTCGCCGTCGTAGTGATGGGCGATGAGATGGGCGATGACCTCGGCGTCGGTCTCGGACGTGAAGGTGCTGCCGCCGGCCTGGAGGCGCTCCTTGAGCTCCATGTAGTTCTCGACGATGCCGTTGACGACGACGTGGACGCGGTTGGTCGTGTCGAAGTGGGGGTGGGCGTTCTCCTGGGTGACCCGGCCGTGGGTGGCCCAGCGGGTGTGGCCGATGCCGGTGGTGGCCGGCCGGGTGGCGACGGCAACGGGGCCGCTCGGGGCGACGAGGGCGGCGACGGCCTCGTGGAGCTTGTCGAGGTTGCCGACGGCTCGGACGGAGTGGATCTCGAGCGCCCCGCCGGGCCCGTCGTCCTGGATCAGGGAGATGCCGGCGCTGTCGTACCCGCGGTACTCGAGCTTTCGCAGCCCGGCCAGGAGGATCTCCTGAACCGGCCGACCTCCGACGTAGCCGACGATTCCACACATGAGCCGCCGAGGCTATCAGCGGCTTGCGGAGGCGACCGCGATCCGCGGGGGGCTTTCGCTGCTGTCGGCGCGGCCGAGCACCGAAACCCGATGGGAGCGCCTGCCACGGTGCGGGGATGGCCATACCTACGCCGGAGACCTTCGCGACCGACGAGGTCGCTCTGCTGCGCCACGCACACCCGGTCGATGCTTCCGACCGCGGCCGACACGCGCGGGCCGTGTACGCAATCGGGTACACTCTTGCTATGGCGAAGACGGTCCCTGTGCGTGAGTTTCGAAGCAGGCTGAGCGAGCTGCTCAGCGATGTCGCTGATCGGCGGGATCATGTGCTCGTCACGCGCAATGGCAAGCCGGCGGCGGCGCTCGTCCCGATCGACGAATACGAGGCACTAGAGGAAACCGCCGAAATCCTCTCCGATTCCGCGACGCTTGCGGCGATCGAGACGGGCGTGGCCGAGCTCGCGCGCGGTGAAACCGTCACCCTCACGGAGCTACGCGACGACTTGGCTCGACGACGCGCCACCCGGTGAGCGGTGGCATCGGTCGTTCTCGCCCGGGGAGCCCGGCGCGAGCTACTCGAGCTCGGCTGGCCGCTCATCGACGCCGTCGAGGACGCCCTCGGCCTGCTCGAACGCGAACCGCTCGCCGGCCACGCCCTTCGCGGCCGCCTGAACGGGCTCAGATCACTCCGCGTGGGGACCTACCGCGTCGTCTACCAGCTCGACGACCGCGAGCAGACCGTTCGCATCGCCGCGATCCGCCACCGCTCCATCGCGTACCGCCTCGACCCCCGATGACTGACCCGCCACGCCGACGTGCGCCACCCGCGCCCCTAACCCAGCTCGACCTCGATCAGCCCGGCCAGCCGGCGGCAGACTTCGTGGGTCTCCTCGACGGTCGGGGCCTCGACCATCACCCGGATGACCGGCTCGGTCCCCGACGGGCGGACGAGGACCCGCCCGCGGCCCTCGAGGGCGTGCGTCTCGCGCCCGACGGCATCCGCGACCGCGGTTGACCGGTCGAGCGCCCTCCGGTCGCCGACGCGGACGTTGACCAGACGCTGGGGGAGCTTGACCATCGCCGTCCGCTCGCTGAGATCGCCGCCGTCGAGCGCCTCGAGGGCAAGCAGGGCCGCGGCGATGCCGTCGCCCGACGGGGCGAAGCCGAGGTCGATGAGGTGGCCGGACTGCTCCCCGCCGAGCGACCAGCCGAGCCCGCGGAGGGCCTCGAGCACGTAGCGGTCGCCCACCGCCGTAGTCTCGACCTTGATGCCGGCCTCGGCCATCGCCGTGTGGAAGCCGTAGTTGGTCATCACCGTCACCGCGACCCCGTCCCCGGCGAGCCGGCCGGCCCGCCGGAGGTGGAGGGCCGAGAGGGCGAGGAGCTCGTCCCCGTCGACCACGGCGCCGGTGCGGTCGACCGCGAGCAGGCGGTCGCCGTCGCCGTCGAAGGCGAAGCCGAGGGTGTGACCGCCGGCGACCACGAGCTTGCCGAGCGCCTCGACGTGGGTCGAGCCGCAGCCGTCGTTGATGTTGCGTCCGTCGGGCGCATCGGCCACCGCCGTCACCCGGGCCCCGAGCCGGCGGAAGATCTCCGGCGCCACCCGGTAGGTCGCCCCGTGGGCGCAGTCGAGGACGACGTCGAGACCGGCGAGCGAGAGCCCCTGGAAGCGGACGTGGAGCTCCCGGAGGTAGTCCTCGCCGGTTCCGTGCAGGCGGCGGATCCGGCCGATCGGCCGGCCGGCGGGCGGGACGCCGGGCGCTGCGTCGAGGGCGTCCTCGATCTCGAGCTCGGCGGCGTCCGAGAGCTTGAACGCGTCCGGGCCGAAGAACTTGATCCCGTTGTCGGCGTACGGGTTGTGCGAGGCGGAGAGGACGACGGCGAGATCGAACCCGTAGCGGCGGATCAGGAGCGGGGCGGCGGGGGTCGGGAGCACGCCGCCGAGCAACACCTCTCCGCCGGCCTCGGCCACGCCGGCGGCGAGCGCCGCCTCGAGCATCTCCCCCGACTCCCGGGTGTCGCGGATGACGAGCACCCGCGGTCGGTCGGCCGGCGCCAACCAGGTGGCCGCCCGGCCGAGGGCGAGCGCCAGCTCGCCGGTGACCTCGACGCCGGCGATGCCGCGGATCCCATCGGTGCCGAACAGCCTCCGGGCGCCCACGGTCACGCCTCCCGTCGGCGGCGGAAGGCCGCTAACGCTTGCTGAACTGCGGCCGCTTGCGGGCCTTCTTGAGGCCGGCCTTCTTGCGCTCCTTGGCCCGGGCGTCGCGGGTCAGGAACCCGCGCCGCTTGAGCTCGCCGCGCAGGTTCGGGTCGGCCTCGAGCAGGGCGCGGGAGATCCCGTGGCGCAGCGCGCCGCCCTGGGCCGAGATGCCGCCGCCGTGGAGGTTGGCGATCACGTCCATGCGCGCCTCGTAGCCGACGGTCTCGAGCGGCTGGCGGATGTTGCGCTGGAGGGTCGGGCGGGGGAAGTAGGCCTCGAGCGTCTTGCCGTTGACCGTGTAGGCGCCGGTGCCCGGGCGCAGGCTGACGCGGGCGATGGCCGTCTTGCGTTTGCCGGTGGCCCGGTAGCGGGCCCCGGCGCCGAGGTCGATGGCCACCGCCTCGATCGGCTGGTCGGCGACGTCCTGGTCGTCGGTTTCGTCGGCCGTGGCCGCGGGCTCGTCGTCCTCGGCGTAGGGGTCGGCGTTCTGGCGGGCGAGCGGATCGGTGCCCTCGGGCACGATGTCGACCTCGAGGTCGGCGCCGGGCACGGCCGGCTTGACGCGGGGGGCGGCCTCGGCCCCGGCCGGCTCGCGCCGGGCGGGCGGCCCGGCGGGCGTGGCGGGCGTGGCGGCGGCGGCGGGCTCGGAGGCAGCGGCGGGCTCGGGGGCGGGGGCGACGGGCTCGGGGGCGGCGCCGCCGGTGGTCTCTTCGTCGGACACTAAGCTCTGATCTCCAGGGGTTGCGGCTTCTGGGCGACGTGGGGATGCTCGGGGCCGGCGTACACCTTCAGCTTGGTCAGCTGCTTTCGGGCGAGCCGGTTGCGCGGCATCATGCCCTTGACGGCGAGGCGGATGATCTCCTCGGGCCGGCGGTCGATCATCTGCTGGAAGGTGCGGGTCCGCAGGCCGCCCGGGTAGCCCGAGTGGCGGTGATAGAGCTTGTCGGCCCGCTTGTTGCCGGTCACGGCGATCTTCTCGGCGTTGACGACGACCACGAAGTCGCCGGTGTCGATGTGCGGGGTGTAGACCGGCTTGCGCTTGCCGCGCAGGGTGTCGGCGATCTGGGTCGAGAGCCGGCCGAGGGTCAGCCCGTTGGCGTCGACGACGTACCAGTTGCGCTCGCGGTCGGTTGGCTTGGCTACGTAGGTCTTCATGGCACCAAAAAGGCCACGCGGAAAGCGCGGCACCGGCTGGATGATAGGGAACTCGCTAGGCCGGCGCACCCCGGCCGGCCGGCGCACTAGTCTGGCGGGATGGCCTATACGACGGTGGAGGGGCGCCAGCGGCTGCTCGACGAGCTGGCCGGCGCCGCCGACGAGCTGGCCGTCGCCCTCGCCTGCCTCGGGGAGGCCTACGAGCAGCTCGACGAGGCGACCGCCGACCGCCTCGAGGCGGAGCTCTTCCGGACGGTCCAGCTCGCCTACGGGCGCCTCCAGCGCACCCACGGGGACTTCGCCCGCCGCTACGGAGCGCCGACCCGCGAGTTCGCGCCGGCGGCGCCGGGCGCCCCGTCCCAGGGCGCCCGGGCGTTCATCGACCGAGCGGTCGACGCGGCCGGCGAGGCGGCGCAGCTGATCGCCGAGCTCCAGGATTCGATGCTGCCGATCGAGGTCGGCGATCCGGCCCTCCGGGCCGAGCTGGTCGGGGTCCGCACCCTCCTCGACGAGCTCCCAGCCCGGGCCACCGAGCTCGTGCGCACCCTCGGTCGCTGACCGCCGCGCCCACGCCCCCGCCCCCGCCCGCCCGGCCTACTCCCACTCGATCGTGCCGGGCGGCTTGCTCGTGATGTCGAGGACGACTCGGTTGACCTCGCGGAGCTCGTTGATCATCCGCGAGGCGATCTGCTCGAGCAGGTCGTAGGGCAGGCGCGCCCAGTCGGCGGTCATCGCGTCGTCGCTCGTCACCGCGCGGATGACGATCACGTTGCCGTAGGTCCGCTCGTCGCCCTGGACCCCGACCGTCCGGATGTCGGGCAGGACGCAGAAGCTCTGCCAGAGCTCCCGGTACTTCCCGGCCCGGCGGATCTCGTCCTGGAGGATGTGGTCGGCGTCGCGCAGGAGGTCGAGGCGCGCCTTGGTCGCCTCGCCGCCGACGATCCGGATGGCCAGCCCGGGCCCGGGGAACGGCTGCCGCCAGACGAGGCGCTCGGGCAGGCCGAGCTCGGCGCCGACCGCGCGGACCTCGTCCTTGAACAGCGCCCGGAGGGGCTCGACCAGCTCGAACTGGAGGTCCTCGGGGAGCCCGCCGACGTTGTGGTGGGATTTGATCGTCGCCGACCCGGCCCCGCCGCCCGACTCGATCACGTCGGAGTAGAGCGTCCCCTGGACGAGGAACCGGGCCGGGAGGCGGGCCGAGATCCTCTCGGCCTCCTCCTCGAACACGCGGATGAACTCGCGGCCGATGACCTTGCGCTTGGTCTCGGGGTCGCTGACCCCGGCGAGCTTCTCGAGGAACCGGCGCTCGGCGTCGACCGCGACCAGGGGGACCTTGAAGTTGTCGCGGAAGGCGGCGATCACCTGCTCGCCCTCGCCTTTGCGCATGAGCCCGTGGTCGACGAACACGCAGGTCAGCTGGTCGCCGACCGCCCGGTGGACGAGGAGGGCGGCGACCGACGAGTCGACGCCGCCCGACAGCCCGCAGATCACCGCGGCGTCGCCGACCTGGGCCCGGATCCGAGCGATCTGGTCCTCGACGATCGAGGCGGCCGACCAGTCGCGCGGGCAGTCGCAGATGTCGGCGAGGAAGGTCGTGAGGATCTCCTGGCCGTAGGGGGTGTGGACGACCTCCGGATGGAACTGGATGCCGTAGATGCCGCGTTCGGCGTTCTCGACGGCGGCGACCGGCGAGGCGGTCGACGAGGCGAGCGCGGTGAAGCCGGCCGGCGCGGCGAAGACCGAGTCCCGGTGGGACATCCAGCAGCTCTGCGAGGCCGGGAGCCCGGCGAGGAGCCGTCCGGGTTCGCGGACGCTCAGGTCCGACCGGCCGAACTCGCCGACCTCGGCCAGCTCGACCCGCCCCCCGAGCTCGTGGACGATGAGCTGCATCCCGTAGCAGATGCCGAGGACCGGGACGCCGAGCTCGAGCAGCTCGCGGTCGAGGCGCGGGGCACCGTCGGCGTAGACCGACGCCGGACCGCCGGAGAGGATCAGCCCCTTCGGCCGCCGGCGGGCGACCTCGGCCGCCCCGACGTCGTGGGGCAGGAGCTCGGAGAAGACGCCGCACTCCCGCACCCGCCGGGCGATCAGCTGCGAGTACTGGCCGCCGTAGTCGAGCACGACGACCTCGGCCGCGCCGACCGGGCTCGGGGCGACCGGGGCGGGCGCCTCGGCGCCCCCGAGCTCGACGAGTGGCCGGGCCGCGTCGGGCGGGGGCAGCGGCGCCGGCGGCTCGCCCGCGGACGCGACCACTCCGGCGTCGCCCCTCGACCCGGGCGTCATCGACGGCGGCCCAGCGGTCCGCCCAGAGATGTCCAGACGAACCGCGGCGGCTCAGTCATTGACGAGAACGGCGGCCTTCCCGTTGGCGCCCATGCCGACGCCCTGTTCGCGCTGGAGCTGCTTGCCCTCGGTCTGGAGCGCCGGGGCGACCATCAGCTCGGCCCGGTTGAACTCCGCGATGTCCTTGTAGCCACACGTGGCCATCGAGGTCCGCAGGCCGCCCATGAGGTTGAATGAGCCGTCGTTCTCCCGCGCCGGCCCGACGAGGATCTCCTCGATCGTCGCGTTCTGCGCGGTGGCCACCCGGGCGCCGCGCGGCAGCGTCGGATGGAAGGTCGCCATCCCCCAGTGGAAGCCCCGACCCGGCGCCTCGTAGGCCCGGGCGAGCGGCGAGCCGATCATCACGGCGTCGGCCCCGCAGGCGATCGCCTTGGCCACGTCGCCGCCGTTGCGCATCCCGCCGTCGGCGATGACCTGGACGTAGTCGCCGGTCTCGAGCATGTGGGTCGAGCGGGCGGCCGCGACGTCGGCGATCGCCGTCGCCTGGGGCACGCCGATCCCGAGCACCCCGCGCGTCGTGCAGGCCGCGCCCGGGCCGACCCCGACGAGGACGCCGGCCGCCCCGGTGCGCATGAGGTGCAGGCCGGTGTGGTAGCTCGCGCAACCGCCGACGACCACGGGAACGTCGAGCTCGGGGATGAACTCCTTGAGGTTGAGCGGCTCGGTGTGGGCCGATACGTGCTCGCCGGAGACCACGGTCCCCTGGATCACGAGGATGTCGAGCCCGGCCTCGAGCGCGATCTCGTAGTACCGGCTGACCCGCTGGGGGGTGAGCGAGGCCGCGCAGACGACCCCCTCGGCCTTGATCTCCCGGATCCGCCGGGCGATCAACTCTTCCTTGACCGGCTCGCGGTAGATCTCCTGCATCTCCCGGGTGGCGAACTCCTTGGGCAGGGCGGCGACCCGCTCGAGCTGCTCGTCGGCGTCCTCGTAGCGGGTGAAGATCCCCTCGAGGTTGAGCACGGCCAGGCCGCCGAGACGCCCGATGACCCCGGCCGTGTGGGGCGAGACGACCCCGTCCATGGCGCTGGCCAGGAGCGGCAGCTCGAACCGATAGTCGCCGAGCTTCCAGGCGATGTCGACGTCGTCGGGGTCCCGGGTGCGCCGCGACGGGACGATCGCGATGTCGTCGAGCCCGTAGGCTCGGCGGGCCTTCTTTCCCCGGCCGATCTCTACTTCCATTCGTCAAATCCTAGGTCTCGCGGCGGACGGATCGGGGCGCCTCCGGGCAAGACAGGCTGGGACGGCAACCACCTCGTCCGAGCATAGCAACGGCCCCCCGAGCCGACCGGTCCGCGAACGCGGTCCTTGCGGAGGACGCTCAGCCGACGCCGGCCGGGAGCTGGAGCTCGGTGACCGTGACCTCGCCGACCAGCCGGTCGACCTCGCGCGGCTCGACGAGCCCGGCACCGAGGCGGCGGGTCGACTCGGCGCCGCAGGCCACGCCGAAGCGGAGGCAGTCCTCGGGCGGACCGCCCTGGTAGCGGGCGGCGACGTACCCGGCGAGGAAGGCGTCGCCCGAGCCGACCGCGGCCACCGGCTCGCGGGGCTCGATCCGCACGCGCAACAGGCGCGGGCTCCCGTCGACGAGGGTCTGGGCGAAGCAGCCGTCGGGCGTGGTCATGATCGCCTCCCGGGCGCCGAGGGCGACCATCTCGCGGACGGCGAGGACCCGGTCGTCGTCGTCGTTGAACTCGTGCCCGACGAGCTCCTCGGACTCGGGCACGTTCGGCGAGACGACGTCGGGCTCGGCCCGGACGGCGTGGCGGAGCGGGTCGCCGTCGGTGTCGACGATCGAGGCCACGCCGAGCTTGTGGAGCTCACGGGTGAGGGTCGCGTAGAGATCGGGCGGGACGTGGCGGGGGAGCGAGCCGGCGAAGACGACGATCGCCGCCCCCCGGGCGAGATAGAGGAGCTTGTCGCAGAACAGCTCGATCTCGCTCGCGGTGATCGACGGCCCCTGCTCGTTGATCTCCGTCTGATCGCCGGTGGTCGGATCGATCACGGCCGTGTTGGTCCGCGACTCCTCGCCGATCCGGAGGAAGTCGTTGAGGATCGACTCGCCGGTGAGCTGCTCGATGATCTGGGTGCCGGTCGGGCCGCCCTGGAGCCCGGTGGCGATGACCGGCTGCCCGAGCGTCTTGAGCGTCCGGGCGACGTTGACGCCCTTGCCGCCGGCGAGCGTGCGCCGCTCGACCGACCGGTGCCGGCGGCCGAGACGGAAGTTCGGCACCGACAGGGACTTGTCGATCGCGGCGTTCAGCGTGACGGTGATGATCACCGCTCACCCCGTCGCTTGAGCATGAACAGCAGGCTACACCCAACCAAGAGCACCAGGATGGCCCCCCCGGTCAGCCCCCCGGCCAGGAGGAGCTTGGTCGCGGTACGGGCGGGCGGGGCGGCGAGCGGGCTGCGGGTGACCAGCGGAACCCGGGCGACCACCCGGCCGTCGAGCTTGACCGTCAGCTGGCCGAGGACTGTGCCTTTCTGGAGCGGTCCCCGGGCCAACTCGGCCAGGTCGGTCGGGTAAACGACCAACCGGGCGCCGTGCCGGACCACGAGCCGCAGGCCGCGCGCGGCCACGAGGGCGGCCCGCTCACCCGGGCGTCCATCGACCGGGAGGGTCGCGTAGACCCGGCCCGGGCGGACGGCCGGGGACCCGTGGTAGAGCGAGAGGCCGTAGCGGAGGAGGGCGAGGGTGTCGGCGTCGCGGGCGCCCTCGGTTGGGTCGCCGAGCTCGACGCTGATCACGTTCACCCCGTCCCGCCGCCCGGCGCCGACCAGGCAGTAGCCGGCCTGATTGGTGTGGCCGGTCTTGACCCCGACGACGAACGCGTACCGCCCGACCAGGGCGTTGCGGTTGACCACGGTCAACCCGGTGGCCAGGGTGGCCCGGGTGCGGGCCACCGTCCGGGCGAAGAAGCGGTCGCGCAGGAGGGCGGCGGTCAGGGTCGCCAGGTCGCGGGCGGTCGAGTAGTTGCCCGGGGTGTCGAGGCCGACGTCGGTCGAGAAGTGGGTCGCCTGGAGGCCGAGCGTCCGGGCGGCCCGGTTCATCCAGCCGACGAAGCGGGCGTTCGACCCGGCCAGGCCGATCGCCAGGGCGTCGGCCGCGTCGGCGCCGCTCGGGAGGAGCATCGCCGTCAGCAGGTCGGCGACGCTCAGCCGCTGGCCGGCGCGCAGGCCGGCGACCGTCTCGGCCCCGGTCGGCGTGTAGGGGAGCGCGGTCAGGACGCGGGCGAGCGGCGCCCGCTGGAGGACCACGTAGGCGGTCATCAGCTTCGTCTCGCTGGCCACCGGGACGGGGACGTCGGCCCGGCGGGCGTAGATCGTGGTCCCGAGGTCGCGCTCGACGACGATCGCCTCCCGGGCGCTGAGCGGGGGCGCGGGCGGATCGGCGCCCCGGGCGGGCCCGGCCGCCACCGCCAGGGCCAGGGCGGTCGCGGCGGCGAGCGCCACGACGCGCGTCCACCGCCCGCCCTTGGCGGCGAGGGTCGGCCCGCGCGGGCACGCGACGCGCGTCCACCGCCCGCCCGCGCTGGCGAGCGGCCCGCGCGGGCACGCGACGCGCGTCCACCGCCCGCCCGCGCTGGCGAGGGTCGGCCCGCGCGGGCGCCTCAGAGCGACCACCGCCCGCCCGTGCTGGCGAGGGTCGGCCCGCGCGAGCGCCTCAGAGCGACCACCGCCCGCCCGCGCTGGCGAGGGTCGGCGCGCGCGGGCACGCGACGCGCGTCCACCGCCCGCCCGCGCTGGCGAGGGTCGGCCCGCGCGGGCGCCTCAGAGCGACCACGCCAGCTCGCGCAGGCGCGCGGCCGCCCGGCGGGCCGCCGCCGCCGGCTCGGAGCCATCGGCCTCGTGGGCGGCGGCGATCGACCGCGACGCGGTGACCAGGCCGCCGGCCCGGCCGGACGCGAAGGCCGGGGCGAGGTCCTCGACGCGCCCGCCCTGGGCCCCGACCCCGGGGAGGAGGAAGATCGCGTGGGGCATCAGTGTGCGCGCGCGCGCCAGGTGCCACGGCTCGGTCGCCCCGACCACCGCCCCGACGTCGGCCAGGCCGCTCTCCCCGGGGGTCCCCAGCCCGGCGACGATTCCGGCCAGCCGCTCCCAGAGCGGCCCGCCGGCGGCGAGCTCGAGGTCCTGGACGTCCCGGGCCCCGGGGTTCGAGGTCCGCACGAGGACGAGGACCCCGGCCCCGCTGGCCACGAGCGGCGCGAGGGCGTCGACGCCGAGGAGGGGGTTGGCGGTGAAGGCGTCGGCCCCGAGCTCCCCGGCCAGGGACTCGGCGTAGACGGCTGCGGTCACCGGGACGTCGCCCCGCTTGCCGTCGGCGATGACGAGGAGATCGGCCGCGTGGGCGTGCTCGACGACGCCGTGGAGCGCCCGCCAGCCGGCCGCCCCGAGGCGCTCGAAGCAGGCGAGCTGGGGCTTGACGGCGACGCAGGCCTCCCCGGCGGCGTCGATCACCGCCCGGCAGTGGGCGAGCACCCGCTCGCCGGGCTCCTCGCCCGCGACCCCCGGCCACAGGCGGCGCGGGTCGGGGTCGAGGCCGAGGACGATCTGCGACTCGCGCCGGGCGACCCGGCCGGCGACCTCGTCCCCGAAATGGCGGGCCACTAGTGGACGCGCCCGGTCTCCCGAGCGGCCTGCTTGAGGGCGGAGCCGGCGGTGAAGCGGGGCACCCGGGTCGCCTCGACCCAGATCGGCTCGCCGGTCCGGGGGTGGACGCCGGCCCGGGCCGCGCGGCAGGCGACGTGGAACCGGCCGAAGCCGGACAGGTTGACCTCGCCGTCGGCGGCGAGCGCCTCCTCGATCAGCCCGAGCGTCGCGTCGAGCGCCCGGGTGGCCTCGCGGCGCGAGAGACGGCTCCGCTCGGCGATCAGCTCGATCAGCTCGGCCTTGGTCACGCGGCCGACCTCAGGTCAGGAACCGGCAATTTTCATCCGCGGACCGTAACACCGGTCGCGGACGCCACGCACCGGAGGTCGTACTCGGCGAGCGCCCCGCCGGCGTCGGGGACGAAGGCGGCGATCGCCCGGTCGCCGACCCGGACGGCGAGCAGGGCGTCGGCCCGGGCGCGCCGGCCGCCGCCCCGCTGGAGCGCGCGCGCGGCCCGCGCCGGCTCCCCCTCGGCACCGGCCAGGAGGGCTCCCCCCGGGCCGATCAGGGCCACCTCCCGGGCACCGGGCTGGAGCTCGCGCAGGTAGGCGAGGGCGTGATCGGGACGCAGGTGTATCGGCCGGAGGGGGATCACGCGAGAATACGGCGGATGCCCCTCCGCCGAATCGCCTGGCTGGTCACCGTGGTGATCGCCCTCGTCGTCTCCCTCATGTGCCTGCTCTCCGGGTACAACGGCTACGCGGCGGTCTTCCTCGCCGTCGGCGCCTCCGCCGCGATCAACCTCCTCTAGGCGGCGGGCCGGCGCCCCTGACCACGGGGATCTCGGTGCCCGGCTGGACGCGATCCTCCGGCTCGAGGTGGATCAGGATATCGGCCCCGCCCAGGCGGCTCGAGATCTGCGCCTGGAGAGCGTGGGCCGTCCGGTGCGCCTCCTCGAGCGTCGTCCCCGCGGCGAACTGGACGTGGAGGTCGACGTGGCGCTCGGAGCCGGCCCGCCGGGCCCGGAGGCGGTGGAAGCCGACCACCCCGTGCTCGCCGCCGAACTCGACCACCGCCGCCCGGATCGTCTCGAGCTCGGCCTCGGGGAGAGCCTCGTCGACGAGCGCCCGGGACGAGCGCCGGAGGATCCGGACGCCGGCGACGACGATCGCCACGGCCACGGCGAGGGCCACCGCCGGATCGATCCAGGTGGCGCCGGTCAGCTGGACGGCGATCAGGCCGAGCAGCACGGCGACCGAGGTCGCCGCGTCCGAGGTCAGGTGGGCGGCGTCCCCCTCGAGCGCCGGCGAGTCGGTCGCCCGAGCCCGGCGCCCGACGAAGATCGAGACGAGGGTGTTGGCCACCGCCGAGAGGGCGATCACCCCGATGCCCAGGCCGAGGGTGTGGACGTGCGACCCGTTGATCAGCCGCTTGATCGACTCGTAGGTGATGATCGCCGCGCCGAACAGGATCAGCACCCCCTCGATCGCCGCGGCCACGTTCTCGACCTTGGCGTGCCCGTAGAGGTGGTCGGCGTCGGCCGGCTCGTCGGCCTTGCGGACCGAGACGAGGGCGACCAGGGAGGCGATCAGGTCGGTGGCCGAGTGGGCAGCCTCGGTCAGGATCGAGACCGAGCCGGTGGCGATCCCGGCGATCAGCTTGAGCGCGATCTGCGTCATGTTCGACGCGACCGACAGCGCCGCCGCGTTCCGCTTGATCGCCGCGTCGCCGTCGCCGTCCACGTTCATCCCCCGGAGCCGCCGAGCCAGGCGACCAGGGCGCGGGCCGCCCGGCCCCGATGGCGGAGCGCGTGCCTGGCCGCGTCGCCGTCCACCGTCATACCCCGGAGCCGCCGAGCCAGGCGATCAGGGCGCGGGCCGGCCGGCCCCGATGGCTGAGCGCGTGCCTGGCCGCGTCGCCGTCGCCGTCCACGGTCATCCCCCGGAGCCGCCGAGCCAGGCGATCAGGGCGCGGGCCGCCCGGCCCCGATGGCTGAGCGCGTGCTTGGCCGCGTCCGGCAGCTCGGCCATGGTCAGGCCGGGCGGTCCGTCGTCGGGGAGGAACGCCGGGTCGTAGCCGAAGCCGCCGCTCCCCCGCGGCCGGTCGGCCAGCCGCCCGGTGCAGCGCCCGGAGAAGACCTCCTCGACGCCCCGGTCCGGATCGACGTAGGCGATCGCGCAGACATAGGCCAGGCGGCTCCCGGCCGGCGCCTCGGCCAGGAGCTTGGCCAGGTTCTCCTCGTCGGTCGCCTCCTCCCCGGCGTACCGGCGCGAGTAGATCCCCGGCCGCCCACCGAGGGCCTCCGCCTCGATCCCCGAGTCGTCGGCGATCGCCGGGCGCCCGGTGACCCGGGCGGCGACCCGCGCCTTGCCGAGCGCGTTCTCGGCGAACGTCTCCCCGACCTCCGGTCCGAGGTCGACGTCCGCGGGCAGGCGGTCCACCCCGTGCGGGTCGAGCAGCGCGGCGAACTCGCGCAGCTTGTGCTCGCTCGAGGAGGCGAGGAGGAGTCTCACTGCCCCTCGAGCGCCCGCTCCTGCGTCTCGCGCAGCTGCTGGATCCCGTGGGCGGCGAGGGCGAGGAGGTCGTCGAGGTGCGCGCGCGAGAGCGGCGTCCGCTCGGCGGTCGCCTGGACCTCGATCAGGCCGCCCTCGCCGGTCATCACCACGTTCGCGTCGACCTCGGCCGTCGAGTCCTCGGCGTAGTCGAGGTCGAGCAGCGGCACCCCGTCGACGATGCCGCACGAGACCGCGGCCACCGACCCGGTGAGCGGCGACCGCTCGAGGTCGCCGGCGGCCTGGAGCCGGCGCAACCCGAGGCCGAGGGCGATGTAGGCCCCGGTGATCGAGGCGCACCGGGTCCCGCCGTCCGCCTGGAGGACGTCGCAGTCGAGGTAGACGGTCCGCTCGCCGAGCGCCGTGAAGTCGACCACCCCGCGCAGCGATCGCCCGATCAGCCGCTGGATCTCCACCGTCCGGCCGTCGAGCCGTCCCCGGGTCGCGTCGCGCTGCTTGCGCTGACCGGTCGACGCCGGGAGCATCCCGTACTCCGCGGTGACCCAGCCGCGGCCGCTCCCGTGCAGCCACCGGGGCACGCCGTTCTCGATCGACGCCGTGCAGATCACCTTGGTCGCCCCGACCGAGATCAGGGCGGAGCCGGTCGCCGGCGCGACGAAGTCGACGTCGATCGTCGTCGGGCGCAACTCGTCCGCCGCGCGCCCGTAGCTCCGCTCGGCCTGGGGCGCGTTCGCGTGCATCGCCCGGCATGATCCCAGACTTGCCCGCCGCCCTCGCGTACCCGTGATGCGCGCCCTCGTCGTCTCCAACATGCGCCCGACCTCCGCGAACCCGGGCCGTGGCATCTACGTGCGCGAGCAGGTCGCCGCCCTGCGCCGGATCGCCGGAATCGAGGTCGACCTCCACCAGTTCCCGCCCGGGCCCGCCGCCTTCCCCGCCGCCACGCTCGAGCTGCGCCGGCGGACCGGCCGCTACGACATCGTCCACGCCCACTTCGGCCTGACCGCCTGGCCGACGCTGGCCGTCCGCTACGTCCCCCACGTGGTCACCCTCCACGGCAACGATCTCTACCACCCGCGCACCCGCCGCCTCACCCTCGCCGTGGCCCGGCGGATGGATCTCGTCGCCACCGCGTCCGCCGCCCTCGGGCGGGAGCTCCCGGCCGGACCCTGGCGCACCGCCGTGCTCCCGTGCGGCGTCGAGCTCGACCGCTTCAACCCGATCCCCCGCGAGCACGCCCGCCGCGCCCTCGGCCTCGACCCCGACCGCCCCTGCCTGCTCTTCCCCTTCGATCCCGCCCGCCAGGTCAAGCGCTTCGATCGGGCCCAGGCGGTGGCCGGGGAGACCCAGCTGATCACCCTCGGGGCGACCGAGCCGGCCCACGTCGCCCTGGCCATCAACGCCGCCAACGCCGTGCTCGTCCCATCCGACTTCGAGGGGTTCGGCCTCGCCGTGCTCGAGGCCCTCGCCTGTGGCGTCCCCGTCCTCGCCACGCCGGTCGGCGCCCACCCGCTCGCCCTCGACGGGCTCCCCGGGACCCTGTGCGCCGAGTTCGACCTCGGCCGCTGGCGCGCCGCGCTCGCCCCCCACCTCGCCGCGCCCGATCCCCGGGTCGACGGACGGCCGCGGGCCGAGATGTTCTCCGCCGACCGGATGGCCGCCCGGGTCGCCGTGGCCTGGCGGGCGCTCCTCGAGCGGTAGAGACGGACCATTAGCATGCGGGCGATGGGACGCTTCTCGAAGCTCCGCGCCCCGGCGGTGGGCTGGCCGGTCGCCCCGCCGCCGCCGCCCGAGGCCCGGCCCCGGGCTCGGCCCACCGATCGTCCGGCGGCCCCGGGACGGCGTCCGAGCCCCGCGCCCGCAGCCGAGCCGAGCCGTTCCGCCCCGTCCGGGTCGGGCGCCGCGCCGGCGTCGCCCTGGCTCCCGCCCAGGCCCGATCCTCCCGCGGCCGAGGCGGCGACGACCACCCCGGTCACCGCGCCCGCCGACCCCGTCGCCCCGGCCGAGCCGGCCAGCTTCCGCGACCGCGCCCGGATCCGGCGGCGGCTGCGCTACCTGCGCCAGACGCGCGAGCTCGCCTTTCGCGACCTCGGCGGGTTCGTGTTCGACTCCCGGCGCCTCGGGCGCCCGCGCGAGGACATCGTCGAGGCCAAGCTCAAGGGGCTGCTCGCCATGGATCGCGAGCTCCGGGCGCTCGAGACGGCGCTCGACGAGCGCCGGGAGCTCCTCCTCCTCCACGAGCCGGGCATCAGCGCATGCCCCCGGTGCGCGACGATCCATGGGAGCGACGCCAACTTCTGCCCGAGCTGCGGGCTCGCCTGCCGCGGCGGCCCGCTGCCGCTCGGATCCCGGGCGCCCCTGCCGCCGGCCGGCCCGCCGGCCGGCGAGTGAGCTCGCCCCCGGTCCCGCCGACCTGCCCGTTCTGCGGGGCGCCGCTCGCCGCGGAGCAGTCCTGGTGCCTCGAGTGCGGCGCGGCCGCCCGGACCCGGATCGCCCCGACGCCGCGTCGGTGGCGGCTGACCACCGCCGTGCTCCTCCTCGCCTCGGTCCTGGCCGTCGTGGCGATCGCCGTCGCCGTGGCCCGCCTGGTCGGCCCCGGGTAGAGCGAGACCCCGCCGACCCCCACCACCACGGCGACCCGCCCCGCGCGCCGACGGCCCCGGTCCCGGCCGTCCCCCGCGTCCGCCAACCCAGCGGGCGGAACGGCTTAGCCCGCGCCGTCGAGCCGGAGCCCGCGGGCGGGGACGGGCGACGACTGCACGATCGAGGTCGTCGTCTGCCCGAAGGCGGCGAAGCGGTCGATCAGCTCCTCGAGGTGCTCGACCGACCGCACGTGCGCGGTCATCACGAAGCAGTCCTCCCCGGTGATCCGCCGGCAGTCGACGACCTCGGGCGACCCCCGGGCCTCCTGGGCGATCCGCTCGAGCTGGCGGGGGGCGGGCCGGACGCGGATCACCGCGCTCAGCGCGAAGCCGAGCGCCCGCGGGTCGAGGCGAGCGTGGTAGCCCTGGATCACCCCGGCCTGCTCGAGGCGGTGGATCCGCTCGGCCACCGCCGGCGAGGAGAGCCCCACCCGCCGCCCGAGCTCGGCCAGGCTCAGCCGGGCGTCGGCCTGGAGCTCGGCCAGCAGCCGGAGGTTCGTCGAGTCCATCCCGGTGACGTCGGCCATATCGCCATTCTACCTCTGATCCAAAGGTCGACGACGGCATGGGCCTACGGTTAGCCATGTACACAGGCCGAGCAGGAGTCCAACATGTGATCGATGGCGACCGTCCCCGCCCCGGCGGCGCGCCGGGTCGGCGCGCCCCGGCCCGAGCTCTACTTCGCGGTCAGCGCCGTCTTCCACTACCTCGGGCCGTCGTTCGCCGTGCTCCTCTTCGCCCGGGTCGACGCCCTCGGGGTCGCCTGGCTGCGAATCGCCTCGGCGGCCGTCCTCTTCGCCGCCTGGCGGCGTCCGTGGCGGGCGTTCCGCGCGCTCGACCCCGGCGGGCGCCGGCTGCTCTGGGCGTGGGGGGCGGTGCTCGCCGTGATGAACGCCTGCTTCTACCTCGCGATCAGCCGCCTGCCCCTCGGGACGGTCGCCGCGATCGAGTTCCTTCCGGTCATCGCCGTCGCCGCCGGCGGCGGGCGCTCGGCGCGCAACCTCGCCGCCCTCGGGCTCGCGATCGCCGGCGTCGGGCTCCTCGCCGACGTCCGGCTCACCGGCCAGCCGCTGGGCCTCGCCTTCGCCTTCGCCAACGCGGGCCTCTTCGCCCTCTACATCGTCCTCGCCGACCGCGTGGCCAACCGGCCGCGGCTCGATGGCCTCGACGGCCTCGCCGCGGCCATGCTCATCGCGGCCCTCGCGGTGACGCCGATCGGAGGCGTCCAGGCCGCCCGGGCCCTCTTCGACCCGATCGCCGTGCTCGCCGGCATCGGCGTCGGCATCTCCTCGTCGGTGATCCCCTACGTCACCGATCAGCTGGCCATGGCCCGCCTTCCCCGCGCGACCTACGCGCTGATGGTCGCCCTCCTCCCCGCCCTGGCCACGCTCATCGGGATCCTCGTCCTCGCCCAGATCCCGACCGCGGCCGAGGTGGCCGGCATCGGGCTGGTGGTCACCGGCGTCGCCGTGCACCGCCAGGTGGTCGGCTAAGAGGCGACCTCAGCTCGCGGCGTGCTGGCGCACGCGCCGTGGACTCGCCACCGGCGCCAGGTGGCCGGGGGAGGGGCGACCTCAGCTCGCGGCGTGCTGGCGCACGCGCCGTGGACTCGCCGCCGGCGCCGCGGAAGGTAGGCCGGGGCGCGGGGACTCGAAGAGCATCAGTACGACCGAAGCCGCCAGGCTTGCCCCGGCCGCCTGGTCGGCGAGCCGCTCCGCGCTCGCCTCGGCGATCTGCGCCACCCGGTCGGTCATCGCCGCGAGCTCGCCGGCCAGGGCCCGCCAGCCCTCCTCGTCCACGACCACCGGGTTGCGCGTGAGGTGGACGTCCGCGCGGTCGAACCCGCCGTCGGCCGCGGCGCTCCTGATGTACACCGCGAGCTGATCGAGCGCCGCGCTGACCGCCGCCTGCTTGACGATCGGCGGCACCTGCCCCCACGCCTCGTCGGTCACCCGCGGCCGCGCCACCGCCGTGTAGTAGTGCTCGATCGCCCCCCGCCTCGGCGTCTTCTTGACCAGCCTGATGAACCCGAGCCCGAGCAGGCGCTGGACGTGGTAGCTGACCGACCCGAGCGATGTCCCCAGCTCACGTGAGAGCTGGTTCGGGCTGGCGACGCGGTTGTGGAGCGCCTCGAGGATCTGCACCCGGATCGGGTGCGCGAGCGCCTTCACCCCGTTCGGGTCGGCGATGTGGGCGTATAGCGTCAAGAGGCTCGTTCCATGAGCGTGCCCAAACGGTTGCGCGCTCGGTGCAGCCTGACCTTGGCCGTCCCCTCGGGGATGTTGAGCGCCCGCGCGATCTCGGGCTGAGAGTAGTCATGAGAGTAGCGCAGAGCGATCAGCAGCCGATCGTCGGGAGGCAGGCCGGCCAGCGCCCGGCCGACGTCGACCCGATCGATCACGCGGTCGGGCTCGTCGGTCGCCGGCTGGTCGGTGAGCTCGCGGAGCTCCTCGGCGGCGACCGGCCGGCGCTCCATCCTCCGGAACGCCTCGTTCCGGGTGATCTGGAGACACCAGGGAAGCGGCGCGTGGGGCGACTGGCATGACCCGCGCCGGCTCCAGGCGCGCATCATCGCCTCCTGGACGACGTCGTCGGCCTCGACGGGGTTGCGCAGGATCCGTCTCGCCTCGGCGCCGCAGCGCCGGCTGATCGCCTCCCAGTCCCACGCTCCCGTCTTGTCCAAGAGGTCCGTCCGCGGCAACGACGGAAAAAGCTTTCTGGAGCATTGAAACGGTTTGACTCTCCGGCGGGTCAGACCCAGTATGAGCTACCTAGAGATTGCCGACCCTCCCGCCCGCGCGGCCTACGCGGCGCTGGCCCCCTACTACGATCGCTTCACCGCCGCCTACGACCACGAGCACTGGCTGACTCAGATCGAGGGGCGCGCCGTCGCCGCCGGGCTCCGCGGCCGGCGCTCGCTCGACATCGCGTGCGGCACGGGCAAGAGCTTCGCGCCCCTCCTCGCCCGCGGCTACGCGGTCACCGCCTGCGACCTCTCACCCGAGATGGTCGACGTCGCCCGCCAGAAGTTCGGCGACCAGGTCGAGGATCTGTTCGTGGCCGACATGTGCGAGCTACCCCGGCTCGGCCCATTCGACCTCGTGACCTGCCTCAACGACGCCGTCAACTACCTGCTCGCCGAGGACGAGCTCGAGGCCGCCTTCGGGTGCGTGACGGGACTCCTCGCACCGGGGGGGGTCTACGCCTTCGACGTCAACTCGCTGAAGGCGTTCCGGGCCGGTTTCACCCAGACCTTCGTTCGCGAGGAGGCGGGCGAGCTCTTCTGCTGGCGGGGCGAGGCAACCGGACCGCTCGCGGCCGGCGACGCCGCCGCCGCCACCCTCGAGGCGTTCGTCGAGACCGACGACGGACTCTGGGAGCGGGTGTCGAGCCGGCACGTCCAACGTCACCATCCGCCCGCGTCGATCCGCGCGGCGCTCGAGGTCGCCGGCCTCGAGTGTGCCGCCGTGGCCGGCCAGCGACCGGGCGGCCATCTCGACGATCACGTCGACGAGGCGGAGCACACCAAGGTCGTCTACTTCGCCCGTCTGGCGAGGAACCGGAGGGAGGTGAGTCGCCCATGAGGATCTTCGATCTCTGAGTCCCCGCGCCCCAGCGCGACGTGAGCCGCACCGACGGGGGGCCGGGCTTGTGTCCCGGCCTCCCCCGTGCGTCTCACACCGATTCACATGTTTCGACCACTCAGGAAACCTTGTCCATAAAAGGGGACGAGGTGACTTTTTCCGCTTGGGAAGGATGTATTCTGGGCACATCGGAAGCCAGTCGTGACGTCAGAGGAGTCCTATGCCCGACATGAAGACGATTCAAGAACAAGTGGGAGAGCGCCTGACCGAGCTCGAGGAGCTCATCGCACAGCTCAGCGCCGAGTTCGAGCAGCTCAAGCAGATCTCCGGGATGCTGCAGACCACCAACGGCCGGGCGGGCGCCGCCGCCAAGCCGGCCGCGCCCGCCCGCGCCCGCCGCGGCAGCCCGGCCCCGCGTCCGGCCCGGGCCGCCGCCAAGGCGACCGCCCCCCGTCCCCAGCGGGGCGGGAACCGCGCGCAGCAGGCACTCGACCTGATCGCGGCCACGCCGGGGCTCTCGGCCGCCGAGCTGGCCGATTCGATGGGGATGAAGCGCAACTACCTCTACCGGGTCCTGCCCGCGCTTGAGAAGGACGGACGGATCACCAAGCAGGGGCGCGGCTATCACCCGGCCGGCGAACGGTCGCCGGAGCACGTCTGAGTCGCCGGCGCCGACGACGAGCCGGGCACTCACATCACTGCGTGCCCGGCCGTCAGTCCAGCGTGCCGACCGCGCCACCGTCGGAGACCGGCGCGGCGCCGGCCCCGGAGGCGGCGAGCGCCAGCTCGGCCTCGAGGCGCGCCCCCTCCGCGTCGACCAGGCGCATGCCGAGCGTCTCTCCGAGCATCCGGGCCTCCGCGGCGCGCTGAGCGGCCCGCGGCGCGTCGCCGGGGGCGGCGCGCGCCGCGAGCAGGCGCGCCTCGTCCGCGGCGATCAGGGCGAGGCTCGGCAGCGCGTCCGCCTCCTCCGCCTGGCGGCGCGCGGCCGCCAGGTGCAACAGGGCGAGCTCGACCGACCGGGTGATGCCGCACAGGCGCCCGAGTGAGCGCTCGACCGGCCACAGGGCGCACGTGCTGACCGACACGATCCACCTCCCGGCGTAGGGCCGCAGGAGCTCGTAGAGGGTCCGGGCCCGGGCCGTGTCGCGGAGCTCGACCGCCGCCTCGGCGAGCAGGGCGAGGGTGAGGATCTGGGCGTTGTCGCGGGGGATCCCGTCGAGGCCCGCCGCGACCACCCGTTCGAACTCCGCGCGCGCCTCCTCCGGCTGCCCGGACTGGAGCAGGACCACGATGTGCGCGGCCGCGGCCGTGACGATCGACGGATACGCCTCGGTCATGCTCCGGACCTCCTCCTCGATCTCCGCCAGGCGTCCCTGCTGAAGGCGGATCAGCAGCATCTGCGATTGCGCGGCCAGCTGGCTGACCGAGCCGTGGAGCCGGCGGCCGATCTCGCGTGACTCCTCGTTCAGCCGCTCGGCCTCGGCGAAGCGTCCGGACTTGACGGCGAGGATGCCCCGATGCAGCGGGAGGAAGACCATCGCCCGCGGTTGGCGCAGCTCGGTGGCCATGTGCTCGATCCGCGCCACCTCCCGCTCGACGGCCGCGAACGCGCCGAGCTCGAGCAGGGCCGTGGTCCGCCAGTTGCGGCCCAGGACCTCGAGCTCGACGTCGCCGAGCTCGCGGCAGAGCTCGAGCAGCTCGTCGGCCAGCGGGAAGTCCCGGGTCGCCGACTCCGGCCCCCACCGGGCGAGCAGGTAGCGGCCGAGGACGTAGGCCAGCGTCCGCTTCGAGTCGGCCGTCCCGGCCCGCTCGTGCTCGGCGCGAGCGCCGGCGAGCGCGTCGTCGGCAAGGCGCTCGCGACGCTCCGCGTCGGCGTCCGGGGCGTAGTAGAGCGCCGCGGCCAGCAGGCCCTTGATCTCGGCGACGAGGTGCGGGCTCGCGCGGCCCTCGAGACGGTCGATCGCCTCCTCGGCGAGCCCGACCAGATCCTCGTCGACGCCGAGGCTGAGGCCCCAGATCCCGCAGGCGCGCACCGCCCGGGCCAGCGCCTCGGGCTGGTCGTGGCGACGCGCCACCGCGGCCGCCTCGAACAGCGCCCGGCGGGCCGCCTCGGGGTCGCCGACCCGCATCAGCGCGTCGCCCAGGCCCTGGAGCAGGTCGATCCGCGTCGCCGGGCCCTCGCCCCCGGCCACGGCCAGCGCCCGCTCGAACAGCGTCGCCGCCTGGTCGTAGGCGAAATGCCGCAGTGCCCGCTCCCCGGCCCGGCGGGCGTAGTCGACCGCCCGCCCCGCCTCGCCGGCCGGAATCGCCGCCAGGAAATGGTGGGCCAGCTCGTCGAGGCGTACGTCGATCGCGCTGCCGCAGCTCGCCTCGATCGTCTCGGCCACGACCTGGTGGAGGACGGCGCGCCGGCCGGCGGGAACCGCGTCGTAGAGGGTCCGCTGGACGAGTCCGTGGCTGAAGGCGTAGACCTCGGTCAGGCCGATGTCGACCAGCGACTCGCGGGTGATCTCGGTCCGGGTCAGGAGCGACGCGCCGATCGCCTCGTCGAGCAGGTCGAGCGCCCGCGGGTCGGAGAGGCCGGCCGCTCGGGCGACGAGGGCGAGGTCGAACTCCGCCCCGATCACCGCTCCGACGCTCAGCACCCGGCGCGCCTCCTCGCTCAGTCGCAGCACCCGGCGCCCGATGACCTCCCGGGCGCTCTGCGGGAGCCCGGGGGCGCCCGGTGCCGGCCGGAAGGACCAGCGGCCGTCCGCCGTCTCGTCGATCACGCCGGTCTCGCGCAGGTGCCGCACCAGCTCGCCGACGAAGAAGGGGTTGCCGGCCGTGTCGCGGTGAACCTCTCGCGCGAGGACGCGGCCGGTCAGGTCGATCGGGTGACCGGCCAGCTCCTCGATCAGGTCGACGATGTCGTCCTCGGCGAGCCCGCCCAGGGCCAGGCGCGTGACCCCCGACTCCCGGAACAGGTCCTCGAGCAGCTCCGACCGCGCGTCGCCGGCGGCGACGTCGGAGTCGCGGTAGGTCCCGAGAACCATCAGCCGGCCCCGGGTCGAGGCGCTGACCAGGTGCTTGAGCAGGAGCAGCGTCGGCCGGTCGGCCCAGTGCAGGTCGTCGAGGATCACGAGCACCGGACCATGCTCAGCCGCGGCCGCGAAGAGCGACTGCACCGCCGAGAACAGCCGGTAGCGGTCGGTGTCGGGATCGGCGGCCGGCGCCGGGGGCCCGGCGGCGATCCTCTGGTCGAGGCCGGGGACCAGGCGCGAGAGCTCGCCGGCGTGGGGCCGCAGGAGGCGCCTCGGGGCGACCTCCGAGTAGTCGCGCAGGACCTCCCGCCACGGGTAGTACGGGATCCCCTGATCCTCGTCGCAGCGGCCGTAGAGGATGAGGGCGTCGTCGGGCAGGGCCATCTGGGCCGTCTGGGTCACGAGCCGGGTCTTGCCGATGCCCGGCTCGCCGGAGACGACGACGACCTGGCGCTGGCCCTCGACCGCCCGGTCCCAGCACGCGAGCAGCGTCCCGCGCTCGGCCGAGCGACCCACGAACGCCGTATCCGGGGCCCCGCGCAGCCGGGGCGGCAGCGGCGGGCCGGCCGGGTCCTCGAGCGGGGTCCAGGCCACGGCCGCCGCCCGGACCGGCTCGGGCAGGCCCCGCAGCGCGAGCGCACCGACGTCCTCGAGCCGGTGCCGCGACCGGTCCCGGAGCACGTAGCGCACCGCCTCGGCGACGAGGATCCCGCCGCCCGCGGCCTCGGCGCACAGGCGGGTCGCCTCGATCGGCGGGACGCCGAAGTAGTCGCCCTCCTCGACCCAGGCGTCGCCGAGGCTGATCCCGATCCGCACCTCCATCGCCGCCTCGCTGCGCCGATTGCGCCGCTCGAGCCGCTGCTGGACGCAGACGGCGGCGTCGAGCGCCCCGGCCACGCTCGGGAAGGCGAAGAGGAACCCGTCCCCCGTGTTCTTGACCACCCGCCCGGCGAAGTCGTCGCAGGCGTCGCGGAGGATCGCGTCGTGCTCCCGGCGGAAGCCGTCGAACCGCTCGGCGCCGAGCTGCGTCCCGAGCGCCGTCGACCCGACCAGGTCGGTGACCATGATCACCGCCAACTCGAGCCGGGTCACGCCGTATCCATCCTCTCTCGGGGCGGAAGCCGGGCGCCGCCGGCCGTGGTGGCGCGGGGCCTCGCCCGCCTCCGTGGGGGGCGGCGACGGCCGCCTTTCGGTCTGTTCATCGGCAGGTACACGGTCACCCGCAGACACCCAGGATACGGTGCCCTTGCGGCCGAGTCAAAAGGGTACGGTCGGGAGCCCGAGCCGCTCGCGGGCGGCCAGCGCGACCGGATGCGGCTCGAGCCCCCCGCCGGCCGGGGCCGCCGGGGCGGCGAGCACCTCCAGCGTGCTCGCCACCGACCGGGCGAGCGCCTCGAGCGCGTAGCCGCCTTCGAGGACGACCCCCAGCGGCGCGCCGAGATCCTCGGCGGCCCGGCGCATCGTCGCGGTCATCGCCGCGTAGCCCTGGTCGGTGACCCGGCAGCCGGCCAGCGGATCCTCCGCGTGGGCGTCGTAGCCGGCCGAGACCAGGACGAGCTGCGGCGCGTAGCGCTGGGCCAGCGGCACGACCACGTGCTCGACCAGCGAGCAGAAGACCGCGTCGCCCGAGCCGGCCCCGACCGGGAGGTTGACCGTGTACCCCTCGCCCGGCCCCCGCCCCCGGTCCGACGCCGGTCCCGTCCCCGGGTAGAGCGGCGACTCGTGGATCGACGCGTAGAGCACGGCGTCGGTCGCGGAGAACAGGTCGTTGGTGCCGTTGCCGTGGTGGACGTCCCAGTCGAGGATCAGCACCCGCTCGAGCCCGCGCCGGCCGACGGCGTGGGCGGCGGCCAGCGCCACGTTGTTGAACAGGCAGAAGCCCATCGCCCGGCGGTGGGTCGCGTGGTGGCCCGGCGGACGGTGCATCGAGACGCCGGTCCGGGCCGTCCCGTCGAGGAGCGCGTCGACCAGCGCGACCGCCCCACCTCCGGCGTGGAGGGCCGCCTCCCACGACCCGGGGCTGACCACCGTGTCGAGGTCGAGCGAACCGCCACCCGCCCCGGCGAGACGCTCGATGGCGGCGACGAGGGCCGGGCTGTGGACCTGCTCGACCAGCTCCCGGTCGACCTCGGGTGACTCGCGGCGCTCGAACCCCAGCCACCCCCGGCGGCCGAGCTCCCGCTCGATCGCGGTGATGCGCGCCGCCCGTTCCGGGTGGGGACCCGTCTCGTGGGCGAGCGAGCTCGGATGGCTCAGATAGAGGGCGTCGGCCATCCGGGTACCGTACGCCCGCATGGCAGACCCCGCCCGGCCCGCCCGCCTCCAGGCCGACCTAGCGGTGATCGGCGCCGGCGCCGCCGGCCTCCACGTGGCGCTCCGGGCCGCCCACGCCGGCGCCCGGGTGGCGCTGGTCTCGGCCACCTCCCTGGCCCACACGGCGAGCTACTGGGCCCAGGGCGGCCTCGCCGCGGCGCTGGCCGCCGACGACAGCCCGGATCTCCACCTGGCCGACACCGAGCGCGCCGGCCGCGGCCTCGTCCGCCCGTCGGCCGCCCGCGTCCTCTGCGACGAGGCGCCGGCCCAGGTCCGCGACCTCGAGCAGCTCGGCGTACGCTTCGACGCCGATCGCCTCGGCCGGCTCGCCCTCGGCCTCGAAGGCGGCCACTCGATGCGACGGGTCGTCCACGCCGGCGGGAGCGCGACCGGGCGCCGGGTGATGCGCCAGCTTTCGGCCCTGGCCGCCGAGGAGCCGGCGATCGAGGTCATCGAGAACGCCCGGGCGAGCGCCCTGATCGTCCGCGACGGTCGCTGCGTCGGGGTCGCCTGCGAGGACGGGCGCGTGGTCGAGGCGCCCGCGCTGGCGATCTGCACCGGCGGGGCCGCCGCCCTCTGGGCGCGGACGACCAACCCGCCCGGGGCGCTCGGGATCGGCCTCCTGCTCGCCCACCGGGCCGGCGCCGAGCTGGCCGACCTCGAGTTCGTCCAGTTCCATCCGACCGCCGTCATCGGCGTGCCCGGAAGGGAGGGGTTCTGCGTGACCGAGGCCGTGCGAGGCGAGGGCGCCCGGCTCCTCGACGCCGGTGGTGCCCGCTTCGTCGACGAGCTGGCCCCCCGCGACGAGGTGGCCAGCGCGATCTACGAACGACTCCAGGCGACCGGCGCCCGATCGGTCTCGCTCGACATGCGCCACATCGACCCCGCGCTCTTCCCGAACGTGGTCGGCGCCCTGGCCGAGGCCGGCCTCGACCCGAGCCGCGAGCCGATCCCGGTGGCCCCGGCCGCGCACTTCGTGATGGGCGGCATCGTCACCGACCTCCACGGCCGGACGACCCTCCCGGGCCTCTACGCGGTGGGCGAGGCCGCGTGCACCGGCCTCCACGGGGCCAACCGCCTGGCCTCGAACTCGCTGAGCGAGTGCTTCGTCTTCGGCGCCCGCGCCGCCCGCGCGGCGCTCGAGGAGCCCGCCGCGCCGGCGACCGGCGCCGACGGGGACCTCCCGCACAGCGGCATCCCCCCGGTCAGCCCGTCGACCCGAGCCGCGCTCTGGCGCCACGCCGGCCTCGCCCGCGAGCGGGCCGGGCTCGAGCTCCTCGCCGCCGATCCCCATCCCCTGGCCCGGCTCGTCGCCCTCTGCGCGCTCGCGCGCGAGGAGACGCGGGGCGCCCACGTCCGCGCCGAGCACCCGGCGCTCGACCCGTCGCTCGATCGGCTCCACACGGTCGTCGGACCCGACGGTGCGCCCCGCCTCGAGCGCTGGACCTGAGGTTGCGAGATTTTCCCGCAACCTTGCGCTTAAGCGGCGGTTAACACTGGGCACGGCCCCAGCTTCATCCCCGGTGTGCATACTCGCGCCGGGAGCGGGAGTGGTTGCAAGGGGTCGCGTCTCGAGTGTTGAGGCCGAGAGAAACGGACTTCGCCCCATGTATCAGTTCAGCAGAGCCATATATCGCGAGCTCGCCCCCCTCGTCGAGCCGCGTCGCCCGGGCGACCCGAGCGCCCACCAGCGGGTCCTCCGCGCCTGCGAGGCGGCGATCGACCGCCTGGCCAACGACCGCCACTACTTCGCCCGGCCGTCGCGCACGCTGTTCAACGACATCCGCTGCCAGTTCCCGGTCAGCGCCCAGCCCTACGTCTATCGAGTGGTCGATCACTACCTCCACCTGGCCGACGGCTTCCTCGCCCAGCTCCCGCGCAACGGCTGCGACGCCAACGGGAAGCCGCTCCAGTGCCGGGCGATGACGCGCAAGGGCTCGGCCTGCCAGCGGATGCCGCTGCCGCACAACGGCTACTGCCCCTCCCACCAGCACCTCGCCGAGACCGAGGACGCCGAGGCCGAGTTGGCCGCCGCCTGAGGGCGTCGACCAGGCCGGAGTGGCGGGAGGCGTGCACTAGGCTGGCGGGGTGAGCGGCGCTGACCCGAGACCGGTACGCCCCCGGATCGGCTTCGCCGGGCTCGGCATCATGGGCGCCCGGATGGCGGCCAACGTGGCCCGCGCCGGCTTTCCGCTGACCGTCTGGAACCGGACGCGCGAGAAGGCCACCGACTTCGCCGCCGCCCACGCCGGCGTCGCCGTCGCCGACTCGCCCGGCGCCCTGGCCGGGGCCAGCGACCTCGTGGTGACCATGGTCGTCGACGGCGCCCAGGTCGAAGCCGTCCTCCTCGGCCCGGAGGGCGTCGCCGACGGAGCGGCCCCCGGGCTGCTCTGCGTCGACTGCTCGACGATCGGCCCCGACGCGGCCCGGCACATCGGCCACGGCCTCGCCGAGCGGGGCGTCGGGCTCGTCGACGCCCCGGTCACCGGCTCGGCGCCGCGGGCCGAGGACGCGACGCTGACGGTCATGGCCGGCGGCACCGACGCCGACTTCGGGCGCGCCCGGCCCCTGCTCGAGTCGATCGGCCGGGTGGTGCTCCACGTCGGACCCCTGGGCGACGGCCAGACGATCAAGCTGATCAACAACGCGGTAGCCGCCGCCAACGCCCTGACCGTGGCCGAGGCGCTGCTCGTCGCGGACGCGTCCGGCGTCGACCTCGACGCCCTGGTCGCGGTGATGGAGGCCGGCTCGGGCGGCTCGGTCATGCTCAGCCTCAAGCAGGCGCCGATGCGCGCCCACGACTTCACCGCGCTCTTCAAGCTCGAGCACATGCTGAAGGACGTCCGCCTCTGTCTCGAGGCGGCCGGCGTCCCGTTCGACGCGGCCCGGGCGGCCGCGCGGGCGCTCGAGGAGGCGGCGGCGCTCGGTCACGCGCCCGATGACTTCGCGGCGCTGCTGGCGGCCGTCGAAGAGCGCGCCGGCCGCCGGCTCGCCGACCCGACCCGCCCCTGATTGGACGGCTGGTGATCCGGGCAGCCTCGTCTCATCGCACCTACCTGCCGATAGGGTCGTAGCCGTCCAACCGATACGGAGACCACCGATGACCGCCACCGAACAGATGCTCACCCGCGGCGCCCACTACACCGGCCTGCTCGCGGCGATGGATCAGCGCGGCGCGACGAAGCTCCGTCCGGACGAGCGCGAGCTCCTGCTCGAGGCCGCTGACGAACTCCTCTTCGACGAGGCCGGCGCCCCGGCCGCGCTCGACCGGGCGCTGGCGCTGATCGCGGGCCTCGAGGCGAGCGACCGGTGGACGCCGGCCGGCGCCGCCGAGCTCCGCGCGCGCATTCGCGGGTGCGGCGCGACCGCCGCCGCCTGACCGAGGCACGCGCCCGCCGGGTCACCCCGGCTGGTGTACGGTGGTCCGGCCATGAGTGGTGGTCCCGGTCTGGGCGGCGTGGTGGGGGGCTTCGTGATCGAGGCCGTCGCCGGTCGGGGTGGGATGGGCGTGGTGTACCGCGCCCGGCAGAGCAAGCCCGACCGGCTGGTCGCCCTGAAGGTGATCGCCCCGGACCTGGCCGGGGATCCGGCGTTTCGGGCGCGTTTCGAGCGGGAGTCGACGATCGCGGCCCAGATCGAGCACCCGAACGTCATTCCCGTCCATGCGGTCGGCGAGGACGGCGGGGTCCTGTTCATCGCCATGCGCTTCGTGGCGGGGATCGACCTGCGGAGCCTGATCGCCCAGGAGGGGCGGTTGGAGGCGCGGCGGGCGGCGGCGATCGTCGACCAGGTGGCCCAGGCGCTCGACGCGGCCCACGGGCACGGGTTGGTGCATCGAGATGTCAAGCCCGCGAACATCCTGCTCGCGGGCGGCGGTGGGCGCGACCACGTGTACCTGACCGACTTCGGCCTCTCCCGTCACGTCGAGGGCAGCCAGGGGATGACCGGGACGGGGGCGTTCCTCGGGACGATCGACTACGTCGCCCCGGAGCAGGCCCGCGGGGACCGGGTCGATGCCCGAACCGATGTCTACTCGCTCGGCTGCGTCCTGTTCCATGCCCTGACCGGGTCGGTGCCCTTCCCGCTGACCAACGATCTGGCCAAGCTCTACGCCCACGGGACGCAGGAGCCGCCGTCGGTGCGCGAGCGGGCCCCCGGGGTCCCGGACGCGTTCGACCCGGTGCTCACCCGGGCGATGGCCAAGGCGCCCGAGGACCGCTACCTCTCCGCCGGCGACCTCGGACGCGCCGCCACCGCCGCCGCGACGAACACCGCCCTGACCCGCACCCAGACCAACGTCGCCACCGGCGGCGCGGCGCCCCCCGGCGCGGCCGCGGTCCCCGCCGGACCCCCGCCGCCCGCGCCGCCCGCGCCGCCTGCGCCGGAGGGCGCGGCGAGCGAAGCGCCCCGGCGGCGCCGCCGGGCGGCCCCGGTCCTCGCCGGCGTCCTGGGTCTCGGCGTGCTCGCCGCCGTCGCCGCGCTCGCCCTCGGTGGCGGCGGATCCCCGGCCCGGCGCACCCCGCCGCCCGGGCGGCGCGCCCCGGCGCAGGTCGGGTTCGTCCGCGGGAGGAGCATCGGCCCGGTCGTGCTCGGGCAGCTGCCGGCCACCGTCACGCCTGAGCTGACGCGGGCCGGCTACACGCTGACCCGGCACGTCCGCAGCGAGGACTATTTCTCGTCGCCGTCCGGCGGGAACTTCGTGGTCGACTACTTCGACAACGGCCGGGTCAACCAGGTCCACAAGTACAACGACCCGACGATCTCGATCGGCGGCGTCTCGATCGCCTCGACGCTCCGCCAGGCCCGCGCCGCGCTCCCCGCCTGGCGCGTGGTGCGCTGCCCGGTCGCCAAGCGCGCGTTGCTCGTCGCGCCCGGCGGCCACACGTTCTTCGAGCTCCCGCTCGACCCGAACGCCACCAACGTCGCTCAGGCGAACGGCATCGACGTCATCTCGAGTCCGGTCGATCGAGCCTACTGCGGGTGACCGGCCCAAGCCTAGCCGAAATCCACTGGATCGCGTGGCGTCAATCTCCGCGAAATGCAGGGAAACTTGGCTTTTTGCCGACTTTTTCGTATCCTTCACCAAGTCCTGCTGGCCCGGGCAGCTCCGGGTCTCGCGGGATCGCTCACTGTCTGCCCCCCTCTCCTGCCCCCCGCGTCCCCCGGTTCCCTATGCCAATTGCCTTCAAAGAATGGGCGGTCACCGTCCGTGCTCTCGCCGAGGGCGAGCAGCTCATCACCCTGCGCAAGGGTGGCGTTCGTGAGCCCGGAAAGCACTTCCGCGTCGAGCACGAGCGCTTCTTCCTCTACCCGACCTTCGATCACCAGCGCAGCGACCTCGTCCGCGAGTCGCACCAGCCCGAGCTCCGGCGCGCCCTCGAAGAGGGGGTCTGGGCCGACGGCGAGCCGAGCGTCCACCAGCTCCACCACGGCCCGACCGTCCAGCCGCCGGACCGCGTGCGCATCCGCGCGTGGGCCGAGATCGCCGCGCAGTACACGATCACCGACCCCCGGACGGTGGACGCGCTCTCCCCCTTCTACGTGTGGACCCCGGACTACGCGGAGAAGCGGCTCGAGTGGAAGCGCCGCCATCCGCTCCATGTCCTCCTGCTGCGCACCTACCGCATCCCCCGGCCGGTGACGGTCAAGGTCAAGGACGAGTACGCCGGCTGCCGCTCGTTCCTCGAGCTCCAGCGCGAGCTCCCGTTCGAGGGCACCCCCGTGCTCTCCGACGAGGAGTTCGGCCGGGCCGCCGAGGAGATCGAAGCGATCGCCACCGGCCGCGTGCCCGTCCTCGCCTGATCGGCGACCGCTCGGCCCGCCGATCGGCGCCAAGCGCCTTGCAGGCCGGCGCCCGCGTCGGCCTCCCGGCGAGACTGAGCGGGTGACCTGGGTCGAGACGAGCTCACCGAACTTCACCGCTCGCCACGATCACGTCGACGTCGACGACGCGGTCGCCGTGCTCGAGCTCATCGAGGGCACGCGCGAGCGGCTCGGGGAGATCTTCACGCGCGTGCCCGACGACATCGCCGTCGTGCTCCACTCCTCGCAGTTCGAGCTCTCCCTCGCCCAGCCCTACCTGCCGATCGTCCGCCTGGCCACCGCGCCGGCCGGCCGCCGCTACCTGGCCGGATGGTGCTCGCCGCGCGAGATCCACGTGCTCGCGCCGCGCCTGCTCGAGCGGCGCGCCTCGGCCGTCCCGGGCTCCCGGGAGATGGCCATGCTCGGCCCGGCGACCCTCTACACCCAGCTCGTCCTCGCCGCCAACAACCGCACCCTCCCCCCACCCTTCCGCCCGACCGCGCTCCGGCGCTACCTCCGCTGGGCCTGGTTGGCCGCCGGCGCGGCTCAGTACTTCTCCGGCCAGACCGCCTTCGCCCGCCCGGCGATCGCCCGCCGCCTGCGCGAGGGGCGCGAGCCGGCCTTCCCGCCCGACGTCCGCGACGCCGCCCTGCTCGGCGGGTCGGTCTTCGACCTCCTGGCGCGCGAGCACGGCGTCGGCGCCGCGGTCAGGCTCGCCTACACCCCCCTCTCGGGCCACCCCCGCGAGGCGCTGGTCGGGGCGTTCGCCGGGCGGGCGATGGTCCACACCGAGGGCGCGTGGCGGGCCCATCTCGCCCGGCAGGCCGAGCAGCGCTGAGCGGCGCCGTCAGTCCCAGACGTGGGTCCCCATGAACAGGACCACGGCGACCAGGGCCACGGCGAGGAGCAGGCCGGCGAGCAGGCGGATCGGCGCCGTCGTCGAGGGGGCCGGCGGGTCGCGGCTGACGATCTCGGCTTCGACCAGGATCTCGCGGGCGGCCGGGGCGCCCGACGCCGCGACGAGCACGTCACGCGGGCCGGCGGCCATGAAGTCGGGAACGTCGAAGCCGGCCCGCCGGCGCAGGAGGCTGGGCACGCCCTCCTCGAGCAGCATGCCCTGGATGAACTCGGCCTCGGCCTGGTTGCTCGCCCCGGCCACGCGGACGAGCTCCCCCTCGGTGTACTGCGGCTTGATCTTCCGGGCCCGGGCCTGGAGCTCGCTCACCGGCGCCTCGAGCCCGCCGGAATGGACGAGGGGCATGCCGCAGCTCCGGCAGAAGCGCTCCTCGGCCGGATGCCTCGCCGCGCAGCTTGGGCAGGCGAGCCGAGCGCCGGGCATCAGACCACCGTCAGCTCGACTTCCTCGACCCGGGAGCCGACGATCCGGAAGGCGCGCACCTCGGGCGCCTCGCCGGCCACCCCGACGATCACGTAGAGCGAGTCCGGATAGAAGGCGAGGTTGATGTCCGTCTGGGACGGGAGCGGCGGGCTGCGGGTGTGCGAGTGGTAGATCGCCCCGAGCTCCCACCCGGCGTCCTCGATCTCGGTCTGGATGCGCAGCTGCTCACGCCCGTCGAACTCGTAGCGGAGCGGGCTGGCCGCGGCGTTGGCGGCCCGATACACGCGGGTCGCCTCGCCCTCGGCCGCGGCGACCATGCCGCAGCACTCGTTCGGGGCGTCGGCCTGCGCGTGGGCCACGATGTCGTCGAGCATGTCCCGGGGGATGCGCATCACCGGGGCCGAGGCTATCAGCGCGTCACGCCGGCCTCGAGCCCCGTCGGGATCGGGTCCCGCCCGTCCGCCTGGCGCACGAGCGCGAGGTGCTGGGCGTCGCTGGCGCCGACCGCGGCGACCATCTCGATCAGCTTCGCGTCCTCGAGCACCTTCACGTCGGTGATGAAGCCGAGGACCTCGGCGCGCTCCAGCTCATCGAGCACCGCCAGGGCGGTCGGCCGGTCGACGGCGAGACGCACCTTGGGCAGCGCGGCCTCAACCTGGGCGAGCCGCGGCACCGGCGGCGGTCGGCCGCCGAGGAACTCGGCGAGGGTGAGCAGCGCCGCCGCGTGCTGGCGCTCGTGGTCGGAGAGCTGGCCGACCAGCGCCCGCAGGTCGCGGCCGAGGGCGGCGCGCGCGGCCATCGCCGCGTAGGCGACGCTCAGCGCCTGCTGGAGCTCCACGGCGGCGATCACCGCCCCGACGTCGGCCGGCCCCTGCGCCGCGGCGGGCCCGGCCCGGCCGAGCCCCGCGGCCCCGGCCGCGGCGAGGGTCGCCCCGGCCACGAGCTCCCGCCGGCGCAGGCGACGCCCGCTCACGACCGCCCCCGGACGATCGCGCTCGAGAGCGGCGGCAGTCCTCGCGCCTGGGCGACGAGGGCGGCGTGCTGGGCGTCGTCGGCCAGGACCGAGGCGACCAGCCCGCGGGCCTCGACGTCGGCCAGCTTGGGCAGCGCATCGATCAGCGCGGCGATCGAGGCGTCCTCGATCTGGGCGGCCAGCACCAGCGCGCTCGGGCCGTCGACCGCGCCCGGGAACCGGTAGCTCGCCGCCGCCGGCGTCGGCTCGCCGCCGAGCCGGTAGGTCGCGCCGGTGAGGGCATACACGTGGGCGGCCTCCTGGACGCCGATCCGGCGGACGAGGCTCAGGCGGGCCCCGGTCACCAGTCCGGCGACCCGCCCGTAGGCGGCGACCGCCCGGTTGGCGACGCCGAGGAGCGCGTCGAGCACATCGGCGTCGGCCGCCCGGAACTCCGGGTTCGTCGGGGCGCGGCTGACCGACGACCCGCACCCGGCGAGCGCGACGCCGAGGCCGCCGGCCGCTCCGAGGAGCTTCCGGCGCGAGACCGGCTCGCCCGGGGGTTCAGCCGCCGGCACCGCGCGACCCTAGCCGGAACGCGAGACGGCGGCCCCGCGGGTCGACCCGCGGGTCACCACCAGAGCGTGCTCTCGAGGTTCTCGATCTGGTCGACGGGCAGCGTGTAGAGCCCGCTCGAGAGGTACTTCCAGCCGTCGTCGGCAACGATGAACACGACGTTGCCCTCGTCGAGCTCGCCGGCGATCCGCACGGCGACCCGGGCGATCGCGCCCGAGGAGACCCCGGCGAAGATGCCCTCCTCGTCGAGCAGCTTGCGCGTCCAGAGGATCGCGTCGCGGTTGGTCACGAAGATCTTCCGGTCGAGCAGCGACAGGTCGATGATCGGCGGGATGAAGCCGTCGTCGAGGGAGCGCAGGCCCTGCACCGGCTCGCCCTGCTTCGGCTCGGCGGCGACGATCTTGACCGCGTCCCCCAGCTCCTCCTTGAGGCGGCGCCCGTTGCCCATCAGCGTCCCCCCGGTGCCGAGGCCGGCGACGAAGGCCGCGAGCTCGTCGAGCTCGTCGAGGATCTCGAGCGCCGTCCCGTGGTAGTGGGCCAGCGGATTGGCCGGGTTCCCGTACTGGTAGGGCATGTAGTAGTCGGCGTTCGCCTCGGCCAGCTTCAGCGCCATGTCGACCGCGCCGTTCGACCCCTGGTCGCCGGGGGAGTAGACGATCTCGGCGCCGAACATCTTCAGCAGCTGCGTACGCTCGGGCGTCACGTTGTCCGGCATGACGACCTTCAGCGGGTAGCCCTTGCGCCGGCAGATCATCGCCAGGGAGATGCCCGTGTTGCCCGAGGTCGGCTCGAGGATCGTCTGACCCGGGCTGATCGCGCCCTTCTCCTCGGCGTCCTCGATCAGCGAGCGGGCGACCCGGTCCTTGACCGACCCGGTCGGGTTCATCGACTCCATCTTGGCCCAGATGCGCACGCCCGGCTTCGGCGAGAGCCGCTTCAGCTCGATCAGCGGCGTGTGCCCGATCGCCTGGACGATGTCGCCGTAACGACCCCCGCAGGGCTTGTTCTCGAGGAACGACGGGGCCATGACGACGAATATAGCGTTCGAGTCCCGCCGCCGGATCAATCGAAGCCGGATCCCGCCGGCCTCGGCCAGCCGGCCGACCGCGACGGCGGTGTCGGTGACGCTCCCCGCCGAGCACCCGACACCGCTCCGGAATGACCCACTCAACCGTGGTGACGCGCCTCAGCGCGGATCGGCGCGGTCGAGGTTCCAGTGCCGCCCGGCCGCCGCCAGCCAGCGCCCGTCCTCGAGCGGCGTGAGGGTGAAGCGGGTGATCGTCCGCTGGCCGCCCTCGTGGTCGCCGTAGAGGATGTCGACGGTGACCGCCCGCGGCTCCTCCGCCGCCTCCCGCGCCGCGGCGAAGACCGGGTCGTCACGGTCGCGGAACACGCCCTGCCAGAAGCCGAGGTCGCCGCCCGGGACGTAGATGTCGCGGGTCAGGCGACGGAAGTCGCTCGGGTCCGCGTGCCCGGAGTCCCCGATCAGGCGCTCCGGATGGAACGACCAGCCGTGGAGGACGGCGATGCCGCTCCCGGCGTTCCGCAGGGCGATGCCTAGGTAGATCGCCTCGCCGCCGACCTCCAGCGTGGCGTGGCCGCCCGCCAGCTTGACCCAGTAGCCGTCGACGAAGGGGATCTTCTCCGGCGGATCCTCGAGGCGCGAGGGCATCAGGACCGGCCGGAGGCCGACCAGGAGCGACCGCTCGGCCGCGCGCGCCGTGCGGTTGCCCGAGCGCACCGAGGAGAAGGTGGCCACGGCCAGGACGAGGGTTCCGCCGGCGGTGGCCAGGGAGGAGATCGTCGCCCAGTCGGCCATCGCCCGGGTGGCCGGGTCTACGGGTTCAGCGAGCCCCGCCGGCCATCGCCGGCAGGATGACGAGGACGTCGCCCTGGCCGACCGCGGTGTCGAGCCCGTCGAGGACGCGGACGTCCTCGTCGTTGAGATAGACGTTCACGTACCGGTTGAGCTGACCCTCGGCCGAGAAGAGCTGGGTCTGGGTGGCCGGGTGGGCCTCGGCGAGACCACGGAGCACGTCGCCGACGTTCTCGCCCGGGGCGCTGACCTCCTTCTCGCCGCCGACCGACGGCCGCAGCACCGGGGGGATCTTGATCGTCGCCATGCCCAGACCCTAGCCGGCCGCGGCGCAGAACGCCTCGTAGTCGGGGAAGACCCCCATCTCCTCGTCGGTGATCTCCTCCGGCGGGCGGGAGCACACCGGGCACTCCGGATCGCGGCGGACCTTGAGCTCGGTGAACGTCGCGCCCAGGGCTTCGTAGAGCAGCAGGCGCCCGACCAGCGGCTCGCCGGCCCCGACGATCAGCTTGACCACCTCGGTCGCCTGGAGCAGCCCCATCGTCCCCGGCAGGACGCCGAGCACCCCGTTGGCGCCGCACGACGGAGCCAGGTCGGCCGGCGGCGGCACCGGGTAGAGGCAGCGGTAGCACGGGCCCTCGTAGGGCTTGAACACCGAGAGCTGCCCGTCGAACCCGAGGATCGACGCCGAGACGACCGGGATGCCCAGGCGCACGGTCGCGTCGTTGAGCAGGTAGCGGGTCGGGAAGTTGTCGGCCCCGTCCACGACGATGTCCCAGCCCGCGATGATCTCCATGATGTTGTCGGCGTCGAGGCGGGTCGCGTACTTGACGACCTCCACGTCCGGGTTGAGCGCCTGGATCGTCGCCTCGGCCGAGTCGACCTTCGAGACCCCGATCCGGTCGGTCGTGTGGATCACCTGGCGCTGGAGGTTCGACAGGTCAACCTCGTCGTCGTCGACGATCCCGAGCGTCCCGACGCCGGCCGCGGCCAGGTAGAGCGCGACCGGGGAGCCGAGGCCCCCGGCTCCGAGCAGGAGCACCCGGGCATCGAGCAGCTTCCGCTGCCCGTCCTCCCCGACCTCGGGGACGAGCAGGTGCCGGGAGTAGCGCTCGCGCTGGAGCGCGGTCATCGCCCGGGGGACGTCGACCTCGTAGCCGCGGTCCTTCCAGAGCGTGATCCCCCCGAGCATCGACTCGACGTGCTCGTAGCCGAGATCCTCCTGGAGCGTGTGCGCGGCGAGCGCCGACCGGTTGCCCGAGGCACAGTAGAGGACGACCCGCTGCGAGCGATCGGGCACCGCCCCCTCGATCCGGGACTCGAGGTACCCGCGGGGGACGTGGCGCGCCCCGGGCAGGTGGCCGGTGGCGAACTCCTCGGTCTCGCGCACGTCGATCAGCGCGACGCCGTTGTCGAGCAGGCCGTGGACCTCTTTCGGGTCGACCTCGGTGATCTCGCTCTTGACCTTGCGGACGAATTCAGCGCCGGACGGGCTCATCGCAAAACTCCTGAACTCTTGTCTGGATTCATAACTATAAAAAGTATAGCGAGGGAGGGTACGGGGACGCCCGGGCGCCGCCTCTCTCGGCATGGTCGCATGCAGCGCCCGTCGAAGCCAAGCGGCACTAGCCTTCCGGGGCGTGTCGATCCGTCTGCCGCCCCGGGTGCGACTGGCCCTCAGCATCTGCGTCGGCGCCCTCGTCGGCGTGCTCGCCGTCCTCGTCCTCACCGGCGGTCCGAGCCGACCGGCCCCCCTCGACCTGGTGGCCGGCTTCGCCGGCGCCCAGCTTCCCCCGAGCCTGCCGCCCAGCGACTTCGCCCTCCACGACCAGGACGGCCGCCTCGTCCGCCTGCGCGACTACGCCGGCCGGGTGGTCATCCTCACCTTCCTCTACTCGACCTGCCGGGACACCTGCCCGCTCATCGCCCAGCAGATCCGCGGCGCCCTCGACCAGCTCGGGCGGCCGGTCCCGGCGCTGGCGGTCAGCGTCGATCCGGCCGGCGACACCGCCTTGAACGTGGCGCGGTTCCTGGTCAGGCAGTCGGTCGCCGGTCGCCTCGACTTCCTCCTCGGCACGCGCGCCGAGCTCGCGCCGATCTGGCACGCCTACGGCATCCAGCCCCAGAGCCCCGGGCAGGGCTCCCGCTCCGACCATTCGGTCGACGTCGTCCTCCTCGACAAGGCCGGCCGACCGCGCGTCGGCTTCCAGTCGAGCGAGCTCGCGCCCGAGCCGCTCGTCCACGACATCCGCCGGCTCGAGGCCGAGGCTCTGCCCGCCCATGTGCCGGCGCGCGTCCTGCTCTGAGCGTGAGTGTCCTAAGCACGCTGTCGTCGGTCAGCGCATGATGCTGACACCGAGCCGGCGCGAATGTCACGTCACGGCCGACGGTTCGGACCCTGAGGTATGGTTCGACACCAGGCGGGTTCGGCGACGCGGCTCAGCGGTACCGATCAGCACGACCACGAACGGGAGGGACGGGTGCGGGGACTACAGATGCGGCTGGGCGGCCTCGGGGCCACCGGCGGATCGGCACGTGTCTGCGTGTCGCACCGTCTAGGCGGCGCCCGTGGGGTCTTGGCCGGCCTCGCGCTGACGTTCATCTGGATGAGCACGCCAGCGACGGCGATGGCCGACACGGCGACCATAAGCGTCACGAACACTGCGGGTCAGTCCGATCCCGCCGCCGGACTCGCGCGCGTGTTCACCGTGAGCGGCCAGACCGCCAAGCCCGAGAATGTGTACGTGGCCTATCGCGCGACCGGCGGCGCCCCGTGCGCGCCGAGCTACGACGGCGACTCGGGACGCCAATTCGAGAACTACAACGGAGACCAGTTCGGCGGCAACAGCGCCAACGGCAACTTCACCCACTCGCAGGTCGACACCTGGCAGACACCCGGAACCTATGTGTTCTGCATCTGGATCACCGACAAGGGCAGCAACGGGATCACGACGCCCATCACCCAGACGATCACGTTCCGCTCACCGAGCGGAACGATCACGGCGACGGTGAATCCCGTCACGCCGATGGCCGGGCAGCAAGCCACGGTGACGGTCACGGGATCGAGCGAGGCCCCGGCACGGGTCTTCGCCTCGATACGCGGGGCCGGTGGCGCCCCCTGCGCGCCCACCTTCGATGCCGAGACCGGGTCCAGCCTGATCGACGGACAGAACGTCAACGGCTCATTCTCGCAGCAGGCGACTACGCAACCACTCACAGCCGGCAACTACCTGATCTGCCTCTGGCTCGCGAGCTCCTCGACCGACCCGTCGCCGACCGCCGGTCCTCAACCCGAGATGTTCACGGTCACGGCCCCGCCCCCCCCACCGGCCCCATGCGTCGTCCCGGGCTTCGCCGCGAACGCGCCGGCCGCCGCCGTCAGGCAGAGCCTCGTGAGCGGCCATTGCACCGTTGGCGCCGTCCGCTACTCGGCGAGCCAGAGCGTCCCGCAGGGAGACGTCGTGCAGCTGAGTTCCCCTTCCGGCACCCAACTGGCCCCCGGCGCCGCGGTTGACCTCCTCGTCTCGACCGGGCCACCCTGCGTGGTGCCGACCGTCAGGGCCGGTGCCAGCCTGAGCCTCACCCAACGGGCGATTCGCGCCGCGCACTGCAGCGTCGGTCGGACGAGTCGCGTCCGCAGCCACAGCGTGCGAAGAGGGGCCGTCGTCGGTCTGAGCCCCCACGCGCGTACCCGGCTCGGCACGGGCGCGGCCGTCAACATCGTCGTGTCGCGAGGCCGTCGGTAGCGGCCGCGCCGTTCGCTCGCGTCGCAGTCGCGCCTGATACCCTACCGGCCAGGTAGGTATTCCAGACGATGATGTTCTCAACCAAGGCCGAGTACGGCGTGCGTGTGATGGTCGAGCTGGCCCGCCGCGGCGGGGACCAGCCGGTGCCCCTGGCCGAGATCGCCGAGCACGAAGGCCTCCCGCTCGCCTACCTCGAGCATCTGGTCGCCCGGTTGCGCCGGGCCGATCTGGTCGAGAGCCGGCGCGGAGCGCGCGGCGGGTATCTCCTCGCCCGCGAGGCCGACCAGATCACGATGGCCGAGGTGGTCGAGGCGCTCGAGGGGACCATCGCCCCGATCGAGTGCATCTCGAGCACCCCCGGGGGCGGCGTCGTCTGCTCCCGCGAGACTGATCCGGATCACGTCTGCACGACGAAGATCCTCTGGACGCGCGTGCGCTTCGCGATCGTCCGCACCCTGGCCGAGACGACGCTCGCCGACTTGATCCCCGCAAACCGCAAGAAGCCGGTCGCCGCCTAGGCGGCCAGGCACTGGAGCGAAATGGCTGAACTGGAGATCCGCAACCTGCACGTGCGCCACGAGGAGCGCGAGATCCTGCACGGCGTCGACCTGACGATCCGCTCGGGCGAGGTCCACGCGCTGATGGGCCCGAACGGCTCGGGCAAGTCGACGCTGGCCAACACGATCATGGGCCACCCGTCCTACGAGGTCACCGACGGACAGGTCATCTTCAACGGCGAGGACATCACCGAGGCGCCGCCGCACGAGCGCGCCCGGTCCGGCCTCTTCCTCGCCTTCCAGTACCCGGTGGCCGTCCCCGGGGTCTCGGTGGCCAACTTCCTGCGCATGGCGATCAACGCCAAGCGGGCGGAGCCGATCAAGGTCAAGGAGTTCGGCCAGCAGCTCGCCCACGCGGTGCAGATGCTCGACGTCGACCGGTCCTTCACCTCCCGCCACCTCAACGACGGCTTCTCCGGCGGCGAGAAGAAGCGGGCCGAGATCCTTCAGATGGCGATGCTCGCCCCCGAGATCGCCGTGCTCGACGAGACCGACTCCGGGCTCGACATCGACGCCCTGCGCACCGTGGCCGAGGGCGTCGTCAAGCTCCACGCCGAGCAGGGGCTCGGCGCCCTGATCATCACCCACTACCAGCGGATCCTCGACTACATCAAGCCGCAGTTCGTCCACGTGCTGATGGATGGTCGGATCGTCATGGCCGGCGGCCCGGAGCTCGTCGACCGCCTCGAGCGCGAAGGCTACGACCCGATCCGCGCGGAGGTCGGCGCCCGTGCCTGACACCGTGGCTCCCCGCAGCCCGGCGACCCGCAAGCCGGGGACCGCCCGCGAGGCGACGCTCTACCGGGCGCTCGCCGGAGCCGGGTCGAGCGGCACGCTCGAGGAGCTCCGGGCGCAGGCGCTCGCCGCCTACGACCGGCTCGAGCTGCCGACCTGGCGCCGGTCGGGGTTCTGGCGCACGACGCTCGACGACGTCGACCTCGCCGGGCTCGAGAACCGCACCTACCCGAGCGAAGCCGGCCTCCCGGCCGTGCTCGGCGACGGCCCCCGGGCCGGGGTGCTCGTCCAGCGGGGCGGCTCCGTGGTCCACGCCTGGCTCGATCCGGAGCTGGCCGCGGCCGGGGTCATCCTCTGCTCGCTCGAGGACGCCGCCCGCGATCATCCCGACCTCTTCGCCCGCTACTTCATGCGCCGCCTGACCGTCGACCGCGACAAGCTCGAGGCGGCGAGCGCCGCCCTGTGGACCGGTGGCGCCTTCCTCTACGTCCCGCCCCGGCTCGCCGTCGCCGCGCCCTTCCAGATCGCCTACGAGATCAGCGAGGCCGGGACCGCCCAGTACGCCCACACCCTGGCCATCGGCGACACCGGCAGCGAGTTCCGCCTCCACGAGTACGACCTCGGCGCCGACTTCGCCGGCCAGGCCGTCCACGCCGGCCAGTTCGAGCTCTACCTCGAGGACGCCGCCCGCTGCCGCCTGGCCCACGTCACCGACTGGGGCAAAGGCGAGGTCTACGACGTCTCGACCGCCGTGGTCGAGGTCGCCCGCGACGCCTACTGCCACTGGCTTCCCGCCGTGCTCGGCGGCCACCTCATCCGCCACCACGACGAGCTCGTGGTCGCCGGCCAGGGCGGCGACATGGCCTTCCGGGGGATCTTCTTCGCTGAGGACGACGAGCACCTCGACGTCTTCGCCGTCGACCTCCACGAGGCCGGCCCGTCCTCCGGGGACGTCCACTGGCGGGGCGCGGCGACCGGGGCGAGCCGGGCGAGCTTCGAGGGCCTGATCAAGATCGATCCGGGCTCCCAGCAGACGCACACCTACCTCCAGATCCACTCGATGCTCCTCTCGGCCCAGGCCAAGCTCGACGCGATCCCGTCGGTTCTCGTCTGCGCCGACGACGTCTCGGCCTCGCACGGCGGGACGGTCGGCGAGCTCGACGAGGCGCTGATCTTCTACATGCAGTCACGCGGGCTGACCCGGCCCGACGCCGTCCGGGTCATCGTCGAGGGGTTCTTCGAGCCCCTCATCGTCCAGCTCGAGGACCCCCATCTCGAGCAGACCATCCGCGACCGCATCGGCGCCAAGCTGGCGGCCGCGGCGGCCGACATCGAGCGCTACGCCCTGGCCCGGTAGCCCGATGGCCACGACCACGGAGACCGGGCTCGACGTCCGCGGCGACTTCCCGATCCTCGCGCGGGAGATCGACGGCCGGCCGATCGTCTACCTCGACTCGGGCGCGACCTCCCAGAAGCCGGAGGCGGTGCTCAAGGCGCTCGACGACTACTACCGCTTCCACAACGCCAACATCCACCGCAGCGTCTACGTCCTCGCCCAGGAGGCGACCGACCTCTTCGAGGGCGCCCGCGAGCGGATCGCCGCCTTCTGCGGCGGCGAGACCCGGACGACGATCTTCACCCGCAACGCGACCGAGGCGATCAACCTCGTCGCCTACGCCTGGGCCCGCCCGAACCTCGGGCCGGGCGACGCGGTGCTGATCACCGAGATGGAGCACCACTCGAACATCGTCCCCTGGCAGCTGGCCACCGAGGACGCGGGCGCCGCCCTGCGCCACCTCGAGGTCTCCGGCGACGGCCTCCTCTCGCTCGACCAGCTCGACGCCGAGCTGGCCCGGGGCGACGTCAAGCTCCTCGCCGTGGCCCACGTCTCGAACGTCCTCGGGACGATCAACCCGGTCGCCGAGATCGTCGAGCGCGCCCACCGGGCGGGCGCCCTCGTGCTCGTCGACGGGTCGCAGGCCGTGCCCCAGATGCCGGTCGACGTCGGCCAGATCGGCGCCGACTTCTACGTCTGGACCGGACACAAGGCGCTCGGCCCCACCGGCATCGGCGTCCTCCACGGCCGGGCCGAGATCCTCGAGTCGATGCGTCCCTTCCTCGGCGGGGGCGACATGATCGCCCACGTCGACATCGAGCGCTCGACCTGGAACGAGCTCCCCTGGAAGTTCGAGGCCGGCACCTCGATGATCGCCGAGGCGGTCGGGCTCGGCGCGGCCATCGACTACCTGGCCGCGATCGGGATGGACCGCGTCCGGGCCCACGAAAAGGCGCTGACCGAGTACGCGATGGCCGAGCTGGCCGCGATCGAGGGCGTCCGGATCGTCGGCCCGAAGGAACGCGGCGGCCTGATCTCGTTCGTGATCGACGGCATGCACCCCCACGACATCGCCGAGCTCGTCAACCGCGACAACGTCTGCATCCGCGCCGGCCACCACTGCGCCCAGCCGCTGATGCGGCGGCTCGGCGTCGGAGCGACCGCTCGGGCGAGCTTCGGTCCCTACAACAACGCCGGCGACATCGACGCGCTCGTCAGCTCGCTCGGCCGCGCCCGCGAAGTGTTCGGCCTCTGAGATGGACGATCTCTACCGCGACTTCATCCTCGAGCACTACAAGCGACCGAAGAACTTCGGCGAGCTCGACCCCCACGACCTCGAGGCCCACGAGCACAACCCGCTGTGCGGCGACGAGCTCGGTGTCCACATCCGGGTCAGCGACGGCCGGGTCGACGACCTCCGCTTCCACGGACACGGCTGCGCGATCTCCCAGGCCTCGGCCTCGATCGCGTCCGAAGAGCTGATCGGCATGGAGTTGGCCACCGCTGCCACCCTCGACGCCGACTGGATGCTCGACCTGCTGGGCATCCCGATCTCGGCCACCCGCCGCAAGTGCGCCCTCTTGAGCCTCAAGGCGATGCGCGCGGCGATCACCGGCGAGGGCAGCTGGCCGCAGTAGCAGCAGCCGCGGCGTCCCGGGCCAAGTTATGCCCAGCGCCCTTGGCAGACCAGATATAATTCCTACCACTGAGCACAGGATTACGCAGAGGAGCTTATGGCCGCCACAGACATCACCCGCATTCCGAAGCCGAGTCCGATCATCGAGACCGACGCCGGCGAGCTCGTCTCCCCGAAGGGCGTCTCCCGCGAGGTCATCCGCGAGCTCTCGAAGATCAAGGGCGATCCGACTTGGATGTCGGACCAGCGCATCAAGTCGTTCGAGATCTTCGAGCGCAAGTCCGTCCCGACCTGGGGCTGCGACCTCTCCGGCCTCAACTTCGACGACCTCGTGCTCTACTCGCCGCCGACGACGGGTCGTTTCGACTCGTGGGACGACGTGCCGAAGGACATGAAGGACACCTACGAGGCCCTGGGCATCCCCCAGGCCGAGCGCGAGCACCTAGCCGGGGTCGTCGGCGTCTGGCGCCAGGAACCGGTCTACGAGGGCCTCAAGGAGGAGTACGCCAAGCAGGGCATCCTCTTCTGCTCGATGGACACCGCCGTCCGCGAGTACCCGGACATCGTCAAGCAGTACTTCATGACCAAGTGCGTCCCCGCCCAGGACAACAAGTTCTCGGCCCTGCACGGAGCCGTCTGGTCGGGCGGGTCGTTCGTCTACATCCCCAAGGGCGTCAAGTGCGACCTGCCGCTGCAGGCCTACTTCCGCATGGAGGGCGCCGGCGAGGGCACCTTCGAGCACACGCTGATCATCGCCGACGAGGGCGCCGAGGTGAACTACATCGAGGGCTGCACGGCTCAGACCTACAGCGTCAACTCGATGCACTCGGCCGTGGTCGAGATCTTCGTCATGGAGGGCGCCAAGGTCCGCTACACGACGGTCCAGAACTGGTCCAAGGACGTCTACAACCTCAACACCAAGCGCGCGGTCGTCCAGGCCGAGGGCACGGTCGAGTGGGTCGGCGGGTCGATGGGGGCCAAGGCCGTCATGCTCTACCCGGGGTCGTTCCTCCTCGGCGAGGGCGCCCGGGCCGACCACCTGAACGTCGGCGTCGCCGGCAAGGGCGTCCACAAGGACACCGGCGCCAAGGTCGTCCACATGGCGCCGAACACGACGTCGAACATCCTCGCCAAGTCGATCTCCAAGGACGGCGGGATCATGGGCTACCGGGGACTCGTGCGGATGGGCAAGAACTCCCAGGGCTCGAAGTCCCGCGTCCAGTGCGACGGCCTGATGATGGACGGGATCTCCCGCTCCGACACCTGGCCGGACATCCAGATCCAGAACCCCAACGTCACCGTCGCCCACGAGGCCACGGTCGGACGGATCTCCGACGAGCAGCTCTTCTACATGGGCTCGCGCGGGTTCACCGAGGACGAGGCGGCGGCGATGATCGTCAACGGCTTCATCGAGCCGGTGACCAAGGAGCTCCCGATGGAGTACGCGATCGAGCTCAACCGGCTGATCCAGCTCGAGATGGTCGGCTCGATCGGCTGACGCCGCCCGGCAGTCCGCCACCGGCCCGCGCCGCGGCCGGTGGCGCGCTCGCGCGGGCGGGGCCGAACCGGCCGGCCGGGGGTCGCCGCGAGCGCCGGGCACCGCGGGAGCGCTCTCGGGCTGGCCACACCGGTGGTCGGGGGAGCCGCGCGTCCCCGCGGGGCGCCCCTCGAGGCCGAGCCCGCGCCCCCTCCCCGACGTCTACGCCTACGCCTACGCCTACGCGAGACGCCTACGCCTAGCGCGAGACGCCTACGCCTGCGCGAGACGTCTACGCCTACGCCTACGCGAGCGTGCCCAGGACCAGCGGCACCACGCGCTCGGCGCCCACCCGGCGGAGCTGGCCGCCGACCATGGCCAGCGTCCACCCCGACCGGCGCCGATCGTCGAGCAGGACGCCGGTACCCGCCGGCGGCCGCGCGACGATCGCGAACGCCCCGCGGACGTTGGCCGCCTGCTGGACGGCATTGGCCATCTCGGCCTGCGGCGGCCGACGCTCGCACCGGCGGACGAGGCCGACGTGGACGACGCCGAGGGCGGCCGCCAGACGCTCCCCGAGCCGGACCAGGGTGGCGTCGAGGTGCGGTGACGCCGACGGCACGGTGGTCACCCAGGCCGGCGCCTCGCCCGGGCTCCGGCGCAGCGCGTCCGCCAGCCCGCCGATGACCTCGTCGTCGAACTCGCCCGCCCGCAGCCCCCGTTCGACGGCCGGCCACCAGCCGCCGTCGCCGAACCGGGCGAGCGCCCAGCCCGGCTCGATCAGGGCGTCCGCCGGTATCCGCCGCATCGCCCCGGCGGCGTCCGGGGCCATCCGGCGGACCTCGAGTTCGACCGGCCGCGACCGCAGGTGGCGGAGCCCCAACTCGACCAGGCGGGGATCCGGTCGGCGCCCGAAGCGCGGGGCCGTGCACACCGAGCAGCGACCGCAGTCCCCGGCCGCCGGGTCGTCGAGCTCCTCCTGGAGGGCGCGCATCAGGCACCGCCCATCGGCGCCGAACGCGGCCATCGCCTGCTGCTCGGCCCGGCGCAGGGCGGTCACCTGCGCGTAGCGCTCCGCGTCGTAGGACCAGTCCGCCCCGGGGATCGAGACCCAGCGCCCGCCCTGGCGGGCCACCGCCCCCTCGACGTCGAGGATCTTCAGCATCGCCTCGATCCGGCCCATGCCGAGGTTCACCGCCGCCATGAGCTCCCGCGTCGTGCGCCCGCCGGCACCGGCGGCGCCAAGCTCGGCGAGGACGGCGGCGGTCCGCTCCTGCGCCGGGAACGCCTGCTCGATGAAGAAGTCCTGGATCCGCCGGTCCTCGCCGCCGCGCAGGAGGACGATGTCGGCGTGGTCGACGCCGCGTCCGGCCCGGCCGACCTGCTGGTAGTAGGAGACGACCGAGCCGGGCGCCTGGTAGTGGACGACGAAGGTCAGGTCCGCCTTGTCGTAGCCCATCCCCAGGGCGCTGGTGGCCACCACGGCCTTGATCTCGTTGCGGAGCAGACGCTCCTCGGTGGCGATCCGCTCCTCGGTCTCCTGGTCGCCGCTGTAGGCCAGCGCCGGGATGCCCTGGGCGGTCAGGAACCCGGCGACCTGCTCGGCGTCGCGCCGGGTCAGGGTGTAGACGATCCCCGAGCCGGGGAGGCCCGGCAGCTGCTCGGCGAGCCACGCGAGCCGCTCGGCCGGGCGCGGCAGCTCGAGCACCTCGAGCCGGAGGCTGGTCCGGGCCAGCGGGCCGCGGTAGGAGCGCAGCGGCGGACCGTCCGCCCGCGCGAGCTGGTCGACGACGTCGGCGACCACCCGGTCGTTGGCGGTCGCCGTCGTCCCCAGCACCGCGACCTCGGGGGCCAGGGCGTCGAGCACGTCCTTCACCCGCCGGTAGTCCGGGCGGAAGTCGTGTCCCCAGTCGGAGATGCAATGCGCCTCGTCGATGACCAGGAGGCCGACCGACGCGGCGAACAGCGGGAGCATGCCCGCCCGGAAGCGGGGGTTGTTCAAGCGCTCGGGGCTGATCAGGAGCAGGTCGATCGAATCGGCGGCCAGGTGGTCGCCCACCGCGTCCCACTCCTCGACGTTCGTGCTGTTTACCGTGTGCGCCCGCAAGCCCAGACGCCGGGCCGCCGCGAGCTGGTTGCGCATCAGGGCCAGGAGCGGGCTGACGATCAGCGTCGGGCCGGCCCCGGCCTCGCGGAGCAGCGCGGTGGCGACGAAGTACACCGCCGACTTGCCCCAGCCGGTCCGCTGGACGCACAGTACCCGCGCCCGATCGGCGACGATGTCCCGGATCGCCTCGAGCTGGCCCGGGCGGAAGTCGGAGGCGGCCACGCCGGTCAACGCCCGCAGGCGGGCGAGCGCGGCGGCGTCCAGCGTCTCGTGGGCGGTCTCGGTCATCGCTCCCATCGTGGCAGCCCGACCGGAGGGTTAGGACGCAACCCGGTTGGGCCCGGCGGGCCGGTCGCGCCCGACCGTGCGTCCGTGGGTCGCCGACCGCCGGCCCGCCATACTCACCGGGGTGGACGGCCCAGACGATCGCCGGGGGTCGCGATGAGCGTCCGTGTCGCGATCGAGCCGGCGGCCGAGACGACCGACCCGGTCGAGCGGCGGCGCGCCGGCGAATATCCTCGGACCCTCGACCTGCGGCGGGCCCGGCGGCGCTGACCCGCCGGCCGCCCCGCCGCGCCCCGCCCGACCCGACCCGCTCCGCCCGACCCGCCCGCCCGCCGATGTCGACCACCGTGCCCCCCGCGCCCCCGGACTACCGCCCGCTCGCCGGGAGCTACGACGAGATGGTCGACGCGACCGGGACCCCCCGCGAGCACTGGACCTACCTGAGCCGCGCCTTCGACCAGCTCGGCGTCCCCGAGCTCCTGCGCCGCCGGGACGAGGCGGCCCGGCTGGTCGACCAGGACGGCGTCGTCTACAACGCCTACGGGGACTCGCGCCGGCCCGGCCAGAGCTGGCTGCTCGATCCGGTGCCGACCGTCGTCTCGAGCCTCGAGTGGGCGGCGATCGAGACCGGGGTGATCGAGCGGGCCGAACTCCTCAACCTCGTGCTCGAGGACCTCTACGGCCCGCGCGAGCTCCTCCGCCGGGGGCTGCTCCCCCCCGAGGTGGTCTTCGCCCACCCCGGCTTCCTGCGCCAGTGCGACCAGCTGCGGCTGCCCGGCCCCCAGCAGCTCTTCACCTACGCCGCCGACATCGGGCGCGACGCCGACGGCCGCCCGCGGGTGCTGTCCGACCGGGCCGAGGCGCCGTCCGGGTTCGGCTACGCGCTCGAGGCCCGGGCCGTGATCTCCCGCGTCTTCCCGACCCTCTACCGCGACTCGCAGGTCCACCGGCTGGCCCCGTTCCTCCGGGCCCTGCGCGTCGCCCTCCAGGGCGTCGCCCCGCCGGAGGTCGACGACCCGCGGATCGTCGTGCTTACCCCGGGACCGTGGAACGAGACGGCCTTCGAGCACGCGTTCCTCGCCGGGGCACTCGGCTACCCCCTGGTCGAGGGCTCCGACCTCACCGTCCGCTCGAGCGGCGTCTGGATGCGCTCGCTCGGCCGCCTCGACCCGGTCCACGTCATCCTCCGCCGGGTCGACGCCTCCTGGTGCGACCCGCTCGAGCTCCGGCCCACCTCCCGGCTCGGCGTCGCCGGGCTGACCGAGGCCGTCCGGACCGGGTCGGTCTCGGTGGTCAACACGCTCGGCTCGAGCGTGCTCGAGAACCCGGCCCTGATGGCTTTCCTGCCCCGCCTGTGCCAGCACCTGCTGGGTGGGCCGCTGCGGCTGCCGAGCGTCGGGACCTGGTGGTGCGGGGAGGAGGTCGGCCGCCGCCACGTCCTGCGCGACCTCGAGCGCCTCGTCATCCGCCCGCTCTCGCGCGAGACGGGGACGAGCGCGGTGCTCGGCTGGGAGTGCAGCGTGGCCGAGCTCGACCGGCTGCGCCGAGCGATCGCCGCCCGGCCGCTCCAGTGGGTCGGCCAGGAGCCACTGGCCATGGGCTGCACGCCGACCCTGACCGCCGCCGGCCTCGAGCCGCGCCGGAGCGTCCTGCGGGCGTTCGCCGTCCCCCGCAACGACTCCTACGTCGTGATGCCCGGCGGCCTGACCCGGGTCGCGCCCGACGGGCCGCGCCGGCTGATCTCGAGCCAGAACGGGGCGATCAGCAAGGACACCTGGGTGCTGGCCTCCGAGCCCGAGCGGCTGACCGGGTTCTGGCTCGAGGACGGTCCGGCGGTCGCCGGCCTCGACCCGATGGGGCCGATCCCGTCGCGGGCGGCCGAGAACCTCTGGTGGCTCGGCCGCTACGCCGAGCGGGCCGAGGCGGTGACCCGGCTCCTGCGGGCGGCCTTCGACCGGCGCAACGACTTCCAGGGGAGCGCCAACCCGCCGGGCGTCGAGTCGCTCCACGCGCTCCTCGCCGCCCTCACCCGGATCACCACCACCTTCCCGGGCTTCGCCGGCCCGGACGCCGACACCCAGGCCCGCCTGGCATCCCCCGAGCGGGAGCTCGTCGACCTGGTGATCGACCACGCCCGGCCGGGCACCCTCGCCCACTCGGTCTACGCCCTCCTCGACACGGCCCACGCCGTCCGCGACCAGCTCTCCGGGGACACATGGGTGGTGATCGGGTCGCTCGACAAGGAGCTCCTCCAGCTCCGCGGTCCGTTGCCCGACGCCCAGGCCGCCGTCCAGGGGGCCCTCCAGCAGGTCATGCAGAGCCTGCTCGCCCTCGGCGGCCTCGGCGCCGAGAGTATGGTCCGCGACCTCGGCTGGCGATTCATGGACGCCGGCTGCCGGCTCGAGCGGGCGCTCCAGCTCCTGGCCCTCCTGCGGGCGACGGTGACCGACGCCCGGGGCACGGCGACCGACAGCCTGCTGCTCGAGTCGGTTCTGACGGCGGCCGAGAGCATCGTCACCTACCGGCGGCGCTACCGGTCCCGCGGCCAGCTCGAGACCCTGCTCGACATGCTCCTCCTCGACGACGGCAACCCCCGGTCGCTGGCCTTCTCCCTGGCCCGCCTGGGCGAGAACCTCGACGCCCTCCCAACGCCGCGCGAGCAGCGCCTGCGCGAGGAGCAACGGCTCCTCCTCGGGGCGAGCACGGCGCTGCGCCTGGCCGACACCACGGCGCTGGCGGCCGAGGACGCCGGCGGGCACCGCTTCGCCCTCGACGACTTCCTGGCCGACCTCCACGATCGCCTCAGCCGGACGGCCGCCGCCGTCGAGCGGGCGCACTTCGTCCACCCGCCGCCCCAGCAGTCGCTGGTCGGGCCAAGCGACTCGCGGCCGGCCGCAACCGGGGTCGTGCGATGAGGACGATGACCTACGAGGTCACCCACCGGACGGAGTACGACTACGAGTCGGACGTCTCCGACAGCTACGCCCAGCTCCACCTCCTGCCCCGCGAGCTCCCCGGCCAGCGCTGCCAATCGGCCCGGGTTGTGGTCGACCCCGAGCCCGAGGACTACCGGGTGCGGACGGACTACTTCGGCAACCGCGTCTCGTTCCTGGCCATCCACGCGCCCCACCGAGCGCTGAGCGTGACGGCGACGAGCGTGGTCGAGGTCGACGACCGGCCGGACGTCGCCCGCTTCGGCGAGCATGCGTGGGAGCAGGTCCGAGACCTCGGCCGCAGCGCCCCGGCCGATCGCCTCGAGGCCGCCCAGTTCGCCCTCGACTCGCCGCTCGTCGCCGCCTCGCCGGCCTTCGCCGGCTACGCGGCCGCCTCGTTCCCGCCCGGGCGGGCCTTGCTCGACGCCGTGATCGAGCTGACCCATCGGATCCACGCGGACTTCACCTACCAGCCGGGGGCGACGTCGGTGTCCACGCCGCTCGAGGAGGCCTTCGCCGGGCGCGAGGGCGTCTGCCAGGACTTCGCCCACGTCGGGATCGCCTGCCTGCGATCGATCGGCCTCCCGGCCCGCTACGTCAGCGGCTACCTCGAGACAGACCCGCCGCCGGGCCGGCCGAAGCTGAAGGGCGCCGACGGGTCCCACGCCTGGCTGTCGGTGCTCGTGCCCGAGGTCGGCTGGCTCGACGTCGACCCGACCAACGACCAGTTCGCGAGCTCCCGGTACGTCGTCGCCGCCTACGGGCGCGACTACAGCGACGTCCCGCCCCTCAGCGGGGTCATCTACACCGAGGGCAAGACCAAGCGGCTGCGCGTGCTCGTCGACGTCGTGGCCGTCCCGACCGGGGTTGGAACGTAGCCCGGTACGTCCAACTCGCCGGCGTCGACCTCCACCAGCCCTCGCTCGACGCCTCGGCCGGCTGCTGAGCGACCTGGGCGCCGGGGCACGGCTGACCCGAACCCCCACGGGCCGCTTCGCGTTCCTGGTGCGGAGCAGCGTGTTCGAGGGAGGGGCCTACGTGCTTCTCCGTGATCTGCTCGCTCGTCTCCGCCGTCCGGACGGACCGTTTGACGCGACCATCGGCGGCTTCCCGCCGAGCGACGACGATCTGAACGGCCAGCCCGGCTAACCGGTGACGCCGAGCTCGAGCGCCGAGCAGTCGCTCAGCAGCCGGGCGAGCCGCGGTCGCCCCTCGCCGTCGACGGTCACGGCGCCCCCCGGCCAGTACGGACTCGCCGCGGCGACGCTCCCCATCAGCCGAGGCTCGAACACCCAGCTGCCGCAGTTGTGCAGGCACGCCCCGCCCGGGGTGACCCACTCGCCGCCGGCGTCGCCGGGGAGCGGCCCGGCCCGGTGGGTGTGCCCGAAGACCACGTGGCCGGCGTCGATCGCCAGCCGGTCGACGACCGCGGCCATCGCCCGCAGGCGGGCCCGGCGGACCCCGTCACCGGAGAGGTCGCTGGTGAGCGGGCCGAGGCCGGCCCGGTTGAGCCCGGCGACGGCGACCGGGAAGGCGGCGGCGAGCATCCGGGCCCGGCCGCCCGACCCCGGACCGGGCGTGGCGAGGGCGCGCCAGGCCCGGGTCGACCCGCCGCCGTTGACCGCCCCGGGCGGCCCGCCGGTCTGGGCGACGGCGTGGATCCAGGCGTAGACGGGGCCGGCGAGCGCCTCGTAGCCCTCCGGTCCGTCGAGGGCGTCGACCCGACCGGCGAGGAAGCGCCCCATCCCGCCGAGGGCCAGCCGCTCGAAGGTCGGGACGGTGGCGTGGCGGTCGAGGTAGTGGCCGTGGGTGGCGTAGACGTCGGGGCGGACCCAGAGCCCGGGGTAGGCGAGCGCGAGGCGGGCGCCCGGTCCGAGCAGCCCGGCCAGGGCGGCGGCGGCCGGCGAGGCGTCGGCGGGTCGGACGCGGGCCTCGAGGCCGAGCGGCCGGGAACGGCCCTGGACCCAGGGGGCGATCAGGGCGTGGTCGTGGTTGCCGGGGACGAGGACGATCTCGCGTCCGGCGAGCGCCCGGCCGAGGGCGGCGAAGACCGGCCGGGCGGAGTCGAGGGCCCGGGCGACCGGCCCGCTGCGGAGCTCGATCGCGTCACCGAGGAGGACGAGACGGTCGACCCCGTCGAGGGCGGCGATCAGCGCGGCGAGCGGGCCGGGCCGGCGGAGGACGTCGGCCTGGTCGTGGGTACCGACGTGGAGGTCGGAGACGATCAGCGTGCGCACGGGCGCCCGCCCGGGACCGTCAGCTGCCGCGGTCGGGGCGGATGGTCTTCGGGAGCATGAAGCGGACGTCCTCGCGGATCACCGAGAACTCTTCGACCTCGGGGACGCCCCGATCGCGGAAGAAGGCGACGAGGCGCTCGACCAGGGCCTCGGGGGCGCTGGCCCCGGAGCTGATGCCGACGACGCGCTTCCCGTCGAGCCAGGCCTCGTCGACCTCCGCCTCGTTGTCGATCAGGTGGGACTCGGTGCCGTAGTCGCGGGCGACCTCGACGAGCCGCTTGGAGTTCGAGGAGTTGCGCGACCCGATCACGAGGACGAGGTCGCAGCGGGGGGCGAGCTGCTTGACGGCGGCCTGCCGGTTGGTGGTCGCGTAGCAGATGTCGTCGGTCCGGGGCCCGACGATCTTGGGGAAGCGGAGGCGGAGACGGTCGATGATCGCCGTGGTCTCGTCGACCGAGAGGGTGGTCTGGCTGATGAAGGCGACCTTCTCGGGATCGGCAACCTCAAGCGCGTCGACGTCGGCCTCGGTCTCGACGAGGACGATGCTCTCGGGCGCCTCGCCCATCGTCCCCTCGACCTCCTCGTGGCCGGAGTGGCCGATCAGGACGATCGTGTAGCCGTCGGCGGCGAACTTCTTCGCCTCGACGTGGACCTTGGTCACCAGTGGGCAGGTCGCGTCGATCGTGCGCAGTCCGCGCTCGGCGGCGTTGGCGTGGACGCTCGGGGCGACCCCGTGGGCGGAGAAGACGGTGACCGACCCGCTCGGCACCTCGGTCTCCTGGTCGACGAAGATGGCGCCCCGAGCCCGGAGCTGCTCGACGACGTGCTTGTTGTGGACGATCTCCTTACGGACGTAGACCGGCGGCCCGTAGCGCTCGAGCGCCCGCTCGACGGTCTGGACGGCGCGGTCGACACCGGCGCAGTACCCGCGCGGGGCCGCGAGCAGAAGCTTCTCGACCGTATTGGTGGCGCCGGGCACGACACCGATTGTAGGGAGCGCGTTCGGGCGCGTAGAAGGCGGGCGGCAACGGAGGGGCCGGGCGGGCCCGGCGGCCGGGGATCACCGGAGGGGCCTGGCGGCGAGGAGAGGTGGTTGGGTTCCGCGCCTCGGCGGCGGGAGGCGGTACCGAGCCCGCGAGGAGGAAGCCGCCGGGCCACCCGACCGCCCGCTCCTCCTCACGCCCACGACCGGCGCACCGGCGGTCGACCCGAGCCCGTCGTGGCCTGTATCAAGTCGCCGGCCGGCGGCCTGGCCGGCGGCGTCGGCGGCCGGTCACTCCCGGTCGAATTCCTCGGTCAGCCAGTCGCACAGCTCGCCCGTGAGGAGCGTGTGGCCTTCGTTCTGGGACGCGACCTTGAAGTCGTCGAGGCCGCTGGCCGCTTTGTCCATGGCGTTGACCGGCTCGTACGGCGTGCTCGGCTCGGCGAGGTCGACGGCGCTGGCGACCGGCACGAAGCACACGTCGGGGAACGCCGCGGCCGCGGCGTACCCGGCCTCCTCCAGCGCGTGGGCGGCGATCCCGAAGCTGTCGAGCGTTCCTCCGGGCGCCGCGTCGAGCGCCGGTATCCCCGATGTCTCGACCTTGATCTCACCGGCCCAGAGCGCGCGCGTGAGCTTGGCGACGAGCTGGTCGGCGCCGCCGGCCTGCACGTAGAGCGTGGCGCCCGGCTTGCCGCCCGCGGCCGGCCAGACGAGGTTCTCTGCGCCGGCCACCACGCCCTCGAGGCCCTGCCCGTCGCCACGGCCGTTCGCGACCGCGACCTTGCGCGGACTCTCCGGCCAGTTCCCGACCGCCTCGAGCGCGGCGACGAACTCCGTGCGCTTCGCGTCGGCGTCGAACGTCGGGCCGACCTTGTCGTGCGTCTGGGTGTGCTTCCAGAGGAGCTCGCGCGCGGCGGTGCTGTTGATCAGCTTCGACATCCCCCGGAGCTTCTCCTTGTCGGGCTCCGGCACCAGCACCGTGTCGGCCAGGGCCGCGAGGAAGTGCGCGAACACCTGCAGGCTGATCGGGATCCAGGCGCCCCGGTGGGGGCTGTCGTAGGAGAAGTACGTCGCGGTCCGGTGATCCTCGCCCTGCTTCTCCATCTGCGCGAGCGCGTAGCGCGTCACGAGGCCGCCCATGCTCAGTCCGCCCACGACCAGCGGCACGCCTTTGTCGGCCTGCTCGGCGATCGCCCGGCGGATGCAGTCGACGGCGACAACCGCGTTCGTGCGGATGGGCGCGTTGCGCGACTTGTAGCCGAGCACGATGACGTCGCGGCTACGCTCGTGCAGCTGCGTGCCCCACGGGTGGCCGCCCCCGCTCCCCAGTCCCCACAGGCCGGCCCATTCGTCGAGCGTGCTCGCGTCGGGCCCGAACCCGTCCGCGATGATCACCGGCTTCGTCAACGTCTCGTGGCCCGGCACGCGGAACACCCAGGCCTGCCCGTCGCCGAGCTCCCACGTCTCGTCGGGCTCCCGACGGGGGATGCCGGGTTCCGCGGTGCGCGCGCTGAACGCGCTCGCGAGCTGCGTGCCGAGCGCCGCGGCAGCCTCGGGTGTGAGATCGAGCGTCTCTTCGGCCATCGTCTTCCTTCCCTTTGTGGGTTGTGCACCAGCGCGAGCTTGCCGCTACCGCCGACGGGCATAGGATTTCCGCAAGCAGATGCGAAAGGAGCGCGGTGGCGCCCGGCCTCGCCCGTCACCTCGAGCACGTCGCCCGAGCCCTGGCAAACTAACGCACACGCACCGAACGCACAACCCGGGCGACGCTGACGTAACACATCGAACCGGCCGCTCGACGACCCCGAGCGGGACTACCTCGCCGGCGCCGCCGGCGCTCACGAGCACGGGCGATCGAACCGGGCCAGCGGCACCCACCAGGCGTCGAGGAGCGCGTCCACGCCGTCGCGGCCGTGGAGGTTCGTCGTGCCGGCGTGGTCGTTGGCCAGCCCCCGGCCGGCCTTCAGCACCTCGACGAGCGGCGCGGTCGCGGCCAGCTCGACCAACTGGTCGCCGGCGTCGGTCACCAGCCTGCGGGTGCGGGCCGGGCGTCGAGAGCCCCTCATAGTCGGTCGCCGCCACGATGGAGCCGGCCGCCGGCCAGCGGGCGACGTTTTCGCCGGCGGGGCGTGATGATCCTCCACGACCGCCCTGGTTTCGGCGCACACCGGGCCATGTGACCCTCTCCGGGAGAGACGCGATGTCAACGCTCCGTTTCCTTTCCGACTGGACGATGCAGCGCGACGGTGACCAGCGCGCCGGCGACGCACTTCGCATCGAGTACGACCCGGCGCGCCTGCCGTCGTGCCGGGCCCGGTACCGCGGGCAAGAGGCCTGGAGCATCGCTGGATACGTTCGCTTTCACCCGAGCATGAGGCTCGAATCCGTCGGCCTGAGGTCGGGGTCCGCCGATGTCGAGGTGCCCGCCGACGCCACCCGGGTCGAGCTGTGGTTCAACAACACCGACAACACCGGCTGCGTCGCCTGGGACAGCCGCTATGGCCAGAACTACTGGCTCGAGGTCACCGGCGCCTAGTGGTTCGTCCGGTGAGTTCGTGTGCCATTCGGCGAGGTCCGGGGGCCGCGTGGCCAGGACGCAGAAGCGGCGGCATACTGGACGTATTCCGAGCTTCGAGGACGCCGCCACGCGGTCATCCGGGCCCGCCCAATGGTGCAGGAACTTGCTGGACGGACCACTAGCGCGGCCGCGCTCAGGCGAGCGCGAGCAGTGCGATACCGGCGCATACGAGCGCCGCGCCGCTCGCGCGCACCGGCCCGACCCGCTCGTGCGTGAGCGTGGCGGCGAGCGCGGCAGCGATGACGATGCTGGTCTCGCGCACGGCGGCGACCGGGGCGGCGTTGGCTCGCTGCAGCGCGGCGAGGGTCAATGCGTAGGCCCCGAACATGCCGACGCCGGCGAGCGCCGCCGCGCCGCCGGCCGCCCGGCGCACCCGGTCGGCGCCGGAGATTCGGATGGTGACGGCGAGGTAGATCGCTGCGGTCGGCGCGATCACGAGCTCGAGGTAGGCGAGCGGGTCGGCGTGCTCGAGCGCCTGCTTGTCGACGAGCGTGTACGCCGCGATCGCGGCCGCCGTCGCGAGGGCAAGCGCGATGTCGCCGCGCCGCGACGTGCTCCCGAGTCCGCGCACCAGCATGATTCCACCGGCGACGAGGAGCACCCCGAGGATCTGGGCCACCGCGAGCGAGACGCCGAGGAACACCGCGGTGAAGGCCGTGACGAGGACCGGCGCCGCGCCGCGCGCGACCGGGTAGACGACGGTTAGCGGACCACGCTGGTACGCCGCGGCCAGCATCGCGAAGTAGCACAGCTCGAGCGCCACGGAGGCGAGGGCGTACGGGACGGCGGCGGCGTCGACGTGCCAGGTCAGGGCCGCCACCGGTGCGAACACGAGCGCGCCGAAGGCCAGCGAGACGCCCGTGGCCGCCTGCGACTCCTCGGCCCGCGCGGTCAGCAGATTCCAGCCCGCATGCACGAAGGCCGCCGCGAGCGCGAGCAGGAAGGCGGTTAGCGGCAGGTGGTGCTCGTCATCCCGTCAAGGCCGCGATGCGCGGCTGCAGCTCGGCTTCGGCATCGGCCAGAGCCTGGGCGACGGCGTCGTGCGAATAGCCGACCGCGACCAGCGACGCGAGCACGCTCTCGACGAACCCGTCCGGCGGCACCTTGACGTCGGCGCCGATGCGCTGCTCCAGGGTGAACAGCAGCAGGCCGGGGATGCTCAGGGCGCGGTCCACGCCGGAGATCCCCGCGAAGCGGCCGGGCTCGGCCGCCAGCACGTGGCGTGAGCCGGCGACCGCATGGGCGCTGGGGATTTCGAAGTCGCCGCCGAGCCCGCAGGCGAGCCGGAGCGTGGCCTGCAGGAAGTCGAAGCCGCGCGCCAGCGGAAGGAGGTGTGAGGTGATGTACGCGCCGCCCGTGCGGGCGTTGAGCTCGAGCAGTCGAATCGCGCCGTCCGGGCGAATCTTGAGCTCGAGATGGAAGGCGCCGGTGCCGAGGCCCACGGCCTGCGCCGCGCGCCGCGCCGCGTCCACGGCACGTCCCTGTAGCTCGGCCGAGAGCGCCGTTGGATGCAGCTGCAGGATCTCGCGGTGGTACGCCGGCTCGACCCATTTGTCGGTGATGACCGCACCGACGAGGTCGCCGTCGTCGATGAGCCCCTCGATGCTGTGCTCGGTCCCCTCGATGAGCTCCTCGACGATCACCTGACCGGGGTACCAGCGGAAGATCGGGTCGATTTCGGGCTGCACGTAGCGCGCCGACTGCTCCAGGGCGGCGGCGAGGTCGTCCATCGTCCGGACCGTGAGGATCCCCTTGCTGGCCGACGCGCCCGCCGGCTTGACGATGGCCGGCAGAAGCTGCTCGAGCTCCTCCTCCACCGCCTCGCGGGTGGCGTCCACGCGCGCGTAACGCACACTGAGATCCGGCGCCGCGGCGGCCAGACGGTCGCGGAAGAGGATCTTGTTGCGCGCGGCCGCCGCCGCCTCGGCCGTATGACCGGGCAGGCCAAGCGCTTGCCCGATGTGCGCCGTGCCTTCTACGTCCCGGTCGCCCCAGCACACGACGCCGCGCACGTCGCGGCGGGTCGCGACCTCCCGGGCCGCGGTGACCAGCGCGTCGACGTCGAACGTGTCGACGTCCACCAGCTCCGCCCAGGACGCCGCGGCCGCGGGCGCCGCGCGATCGGCCAGCAGCACGACGTCGAGACCCAAGGCCCGCGCCGCCCGAAAGCACGGCTCGGCTTCGAGCGGCGTGGGCCGGGTGTTGACGAACAGGACCGTCATGCTCATGGTCTGACCTCCGTTGATGGGTCGGACGAGGCGTCGTCGACGTCGAGCCCCCACCTCCCGTTGGCGCCCAGCAGACCGGCCGATTGAAAGGCCTCGACGATCTCCGGGTCGTCGAGCACGCCGACGCGCGCCAGATGGCGCAGCGTCACGCGGGCGTCGGCGCGTACCTCGCGGTCGACGCGCACGCCGGCGTGGGCGTCGTGGAGCACCTGGCCGACGTCGTCGCTCGGGACTCCGGCGTCGAACAGCACTTCCGCCAGTGCCGGCAGGTCGGGATCAAGATACGCGCGGATGTAGCCGGGCATCTGGACGCCGATCGACGTGCGCTGCCGCTGGCTGAGCTGTAGCCAGGCATGCTCGAGCAGGCTGGCGAAGTAGGCGTGATGAACGCCCTCGTCGACCGCGTGGTCGCTGACCACCTCGCGGACCGCCGTGACGACGCGCCCGTCGCGGGGGATGTCGGCGAGGATCGCGGAGATGAGCGTCTCCGAGACGATGGCGGCGAACACGCGCGAGAGCCCGCGGATGTCCGGCGGTAGGGCGCGCTGCATCGCGACGAGCGCGCGCATGAACGCCTGCGACTGCGCCCGGACGGCGGGGACGCCGGTCGCTCCGACGATCTGACGCTGCAGGTCGTCTGAGAACTGGGCATGCCACGCCTCGTCGGTGTAGATCTTGAACGCGTCCTCGCGCATGGCGTCCGGCAGGCGCAGCCCCGTCCGCCCGCGGCTGAGTGCCGCGCAGATGGGATTGACCACCTCGTGCTCGAGCTCGGCGGTGAAGTCCAGATAGACGTGGAGGCGCTGCATGAGCACGCGGTTGGTCGCGTCCGCGCCACGACCCGAGACCAGGGGGTGGGTGGCGATCGGCACCAGCTCCGGCGGGAAGTACAGGCCCGCTCCGGCCTCGTCGGTAGCGAGTACCCGGCGGGGCTTGGAGCGCACGCTGGCTCGCTGCTCCCACCGGTTCAGCCGGCTGCGATAGACGACCTCGTCGAGGCTGACGGATCGAACGCCCTCAGCGAGCGGTCGGGTCACGACCGGCGGCGGGCGTGCAGGCAGCGCATGAAGTACAGCTCCGACGCCGTCCAGCGTCGCTGGTCGCAGAAGCCGCGGCGGGCACGGCCGACCAGGGGCACCAGCGTGCAGCGGCGCCCGCGGAAGCCACGCAGCTCGCAGACCTCGAGGCCGGCCGTCTCGAGCTCGACGACGAGCTCCTCGTGGGTGCCCGAGACGAGCAGGTCGTTCGTGTGCACTTCGACCACGAGCTCGATCGGGCCGGCGCCGAGGGTGGCGCGCATGCCGCGGATCGCCGCGACCTCGCCGCCGTGGATGTCGATCTTCATGACCGTCGGCCGGACGCCGCAACGCGCGACCCAGTCGTCCAAGCACTCGAGCGAGACCTCGCGCTCGTCCTGGTCGGCACCGCCGGTGAACAGGCCAAGTCGCTCGCCGACGGCCGCCGCCAGCCACGGTCCCGGCTCGGCTCGCCAGTACCCGGGTTTGGCGACGACGCGCTCTCCGCGGCGCGGGCGCGGCACCAGGTGGTTGAGCAGGCCGCGGCCGAACGCCCGGCGCTCGACGCCGTTGACGCCGTCTGCGTCGGCGCCGGCGACGCGCGTCCGTGCCGCGAAGCTCCCGGCTCCCGTGCGTTCGGCGAGCGCGATCCGCTCGACCCGGACCCCGTCGCAGCCGTTGAGGCGCAGGTTGTGCTCGAGCACGTCTGCGTAGTGACGGCCCGGCTCGAAGGCGACCACCTCCGCAGCGCCGCTCTTGTGCGCCCAGACGGCGAAGAACCCGTAGAGCGCCCCGACGTCGAAGAACACGGCGCCGGGCCGCGCGAGCCCGCGCGCCAGCACCGCGCAGACTCCGGGTTCGTAGCCGCAACCCGGCAGCGCGTCCCGCAGCATGCTCGCGTCGGGGTCGAGCAGCTCGAAGGCGACTCCGTGGGCGACGACGCGGGTGAACATCAGCCCGCGGGGACGTCGATCACAGGCTTCACCGCAAGGATGCCCTCGAACGCGAGCTGGCGATAGAGCACGTGCGGCTCGCTGAAGCCGGCCCGGCGCAGCAGCGCCATGTTCTCCGCGCTCGTCGACGGCTCCAAGACGCCGCGCAGGCTACGCGTCTTGCCGAGGACCTCCTCGGCGGTGAAGCCGCGGGCGAGCTTGTAGGCGTCGTACACCTGATTGCACATGTCCTGCAGCATCCCGTTTGGCAGGCGAGTCTTCTCGAAGAGAATGAGCCCGCCTCCGAGACGCATCTCCCGCCGTATGCGCTCGAGCAGGGCCCCGCGCTGCCAGAGCGGGATGAACTGCAGCGTGTAGTACATGACGACGAGGCACGCGTCGGTGTAGTCGACCCGTCGGGCGTCGACGATCTCGATGTGGACGTTCCCCTGATCGCCGCAGCGATCGCGCGCGACCTCGACCATGTCGTCGACGACGTCGACACCGAGGAACTCGGCGTTCATTCCCTCGTGGCGGTGGGCGAGGCGGCTGATCAGCGCGCCGGTGCTGCACCCAACCTCGATTATGCGCCCGCCGTCGGCGACGAAGAAGTCCGACAGCTCTTCGACGAGCGCGTGGCCGTCGTGGTAGCCGGGGACGCTCTTCGCCACGTGCTGGTCGAAGTGCGCCGCCGTACCGCGACCGAAGCTCCACCGACGGCTCGGCAGCTGGATGTCGTCGCCGATCAAGGACTCGGGCGGCGCCTGGCTGCCAGCCTTCACTTGGGCCGGACGGGCGTCGCCGGCGTCCGTCGCTGGCATGGGCACGCTGCTCATGAGACCACCGCCTTCAGTTGATTCGCCATTTGCCGCGCCGCGCTTGACGCCGCGGATGCATCGCCACCGCGGGCCACGACGAGTGCCATGCGGTCGTAATGCGAGGTCAGAGCGCCCCCGACGCGCTCACCGGGGTGCTTCAACACATCGACCACCAGGCAGCGTGGATCGCGCCGGACATCTTCCACGCCCTCGATCTCCCGCAGTGTCCCCGCGCGTTCGGGCACCGCGACCGCCGAGGCCGCCGCGCGGCGAGCCGAGGGGCGCACGCCGTCCCCGGTCTCGCCCGCAAGATCCGCGATGGCCAGGGCCAGGAGGTCGACGCCATAGGACTCGTATACCAGCAGGTGAATCCACTCGCCGCCGGGACGCGCATGCATCTCGCCGAGCACGATCTCGCCCGTCCCGGTCACCCAGAACTCGACGTGAAACACCGAGTGCGTCAAGCCGACGGCCGTGAGGGCGGCGGTCACCGACGCGCACGCGCGGGCGCGGGTGGCGGCGTCGATCTGCGCCGGCATCTGATGACCGAGCGTGACGAAGTAGGGCTGCGGCGCCAGTCGCTTCTGGGTCACCGCGACGACGTGAGCCTCGCCGCCGAGGAACACCCCCTCGGCGCTGAACTCCTCCCCGTCGACGAAGCCCTCGACGAGAAACGGCGGCGCGAACGGCGCGACGGCGTCCAGTGCGGCGGCGGTGTCCTCGGGCGCGCGGACGACCGACACGCCGAGGCTGCCGAGCGAGTCGCTCGGCTTGACGACCCAGACACCACGCGCCGAGGCCAGGAAGCGGGCCGCCTCGTGTCGCTCCGCGAACGCCCGACACTCCGGCTGAGGCAGGCCGGCCGCGCTCAGGCACGCGCGGCTGCGCTCCTTGTGGCGGACGATTCCCACGGCTCCAGGCGTGTTCCACGGCACACCGGCGCGGTGGGCCGCCGCCGCGGCCGCTTCGACGCCAAGCTCGCGGAAGCTCGTCACCGCCGCCAGCGGAGCACCGTCGGCGCCGGCGCGACGCTCGGCGAGCTCGACGGCCGCCGCGGCGTCGGTGAAGTCGAGCTCCCAGCCGACCACCGCCTCGTCGCCGCGCAGGCGCACCAGCTCGTCAGGCGGCCCGGCAACCTCGAGCGCCAGGCGATGGCGCCGAGCGGCGGCGACGATGCGCTCCGACCAATCCGCCACGTGCGTGGCCACGCCGCCGCCACCGAGCACCAGGATCCGCCGCTGCGCTGGCGTCATCTACGCTCCCCCACCCGGCTACGTCGAGGTTCGATGCCATCGGCTCAAGACTCACCGCCGCGCTCACATCATAGCCGGGAGGGCCAGCGCCGCCGCCACTGCCCGCGCCATCAGCACCGCAGCGCGGCCGCCCGGGTCAGGCATCCAGCAGCCTCAGTTCGGGTGTGAGAGGCCCTTGGCGTCGAGCCGGTCGGAGCCGAGCTGCTGATCGTGGTGGCCGGCTGCCCCGGGGGCGCTCGCTACGCGCGGTAGTTTCGCAGGAACCGTGCGATACGGGCGACGGCGTCCTCGAGCTCCTCGACACGGGGGAGCGTGACCACCCGGACATGGTCGGTATGCGGCCAGTTGAAAGCCGTCCCCTGCACGACGAGAAGCTTCTCCTGGAGCAGCAGCTCGAGCACGAACTGCTCGTCGTCGTCGATGCTGAAGACCTCGGGATCGAGGCGGGGGAACGCGTAGACCGCCCCCATCGGCTTGACGCACGATACGCCGGGGATGCCGTTCAGCAGCTTGAACGCGCGGTCGCGCTGCTCGAGCAGCCTCCCGCCCGGGGCCACCAGCGCTCCGATGCTCTGGTAGCCGCCCAACGCGGTCTGGACCGCGTGCTGCGCCGGCACGTTCGGACACATGCGCATGTTCGTCAGGAGGTCCAGGCCGGTCACGTAGCTCGACGCCTGGCGCTTGGGACCGCTCACCACCAGCCACCCCGACCGAAAGCCGGCGACGCGGTAGGTCTTCGACAGTCCGCTGAACGTCAGGCACAGCACATCGTCGGCGAGCGAAGCGATCGCGACATGCTCGGCGCCGTCGTAGACGATCTTGTCGTAGATCTCGTCCGAGCACACCACGAGCCCCCGGCTGCGCGCGATCTCGAGGATGGCGTCCAGGGTCGCCCGCGGGTAGACCGCGCCCGTCGGGTTGTTGGGGTTGATCACGACGATCGCCTTCGTCCGACCGGTCGTGCGCGCCGCGATGTCGTCGACGTCGGGAAGCCAGCCGGCGGTCTCGTCGCAGCGGTAGTGCACGGCGCGACCGCCGGCGAGCCGCACCGCGGCGGTCCACAGCGGGTAATCGGGCGCCGGCACGAGCACCTCGTCGCCGTCGTCCAGCATCGCCTGCAGCGAGATCTGGATGAGCTCGGACACGCCGTTGCCGAGGTACACGTCGTCAACGTTCACCCCCCGGATCCCCTGCTGCTCGTAATACTGCACAACGGCACGCCGCGCCGTGAGGAGGCCCTTGGACTCGCTGTAGCCTTGGGCGCTCGGCAGGGCGCGGACGACGTCGCGCAGGATGTCCTCAGGCGCATCGAACCCGAACGCGGCGGGGTTGCCGACGTTGAGGTGCAGGATCCGATGACCCTCCTCCTCGAGCCGCCGCGCCTCGACGAGGACGCGCCCACGGATGTCGTAGAGGACCCCTTCGAGCTTCTTGGCGCGCGCGAGCGGCACGGACGGATATTGGCACCTGGCCCACCGAGCCGCCGCCCCGCGAGGTTCGCTCCTGGGTCGGACGACCGCTCGGCGCGCGACCCGGCCTGTCGCTTCCTATGATCGACAGGAAGCAGACGAGCGACCGCGCCGAGAAGGAGGCCGAGGATGTTGTTTGGAGCCGAGCACGTGCAGAGATACCGGGAGACGGGCGGCGAGGAGGGCCACGACTGGCAGGGCACCCAGACGCTGATCCTGACGACGACCGGGCGCAAGTCGGGCGAGGAGCGGAGCACCCCGCTGATCTACGGTCGCAGTGGCGACGACTACCTGATCGTCGCGTCGAAGGGCGGGGCCGACGATCCGCCGGCCTGGTACCTGAACCTCGAGGCGAAGCCGGAGGCGGAGATCCAGGTCAAGGCCGACCGCTTCAAGGTGCGGAGCCGGGTGGCCACCGAGGCCGAGAAGCCGGACATGTGGAAGACGATGGTCGGGGAGTGGCCGGCCTACGACGAGTACCGGGAGAAGACCGACCGGGACATCCCCGTGGTGGTGCTCGAGCGGGCCTAGTGGTCCGTCCAGCAAGTTCCTGCACCATTGGGCGGGCCCGGATGACCGCGTGGCGGCGTCCTCGAAGCTCGGAATACGTCCAGTATGCCGCCGCTTCTGCGTCCTGGCCACGCGGCCCCCGGACCTCGCCGAATGGCACACGAACTTCCCGGACGAACCACTAGGCGGGCGGGTCGGCCCCCGGTCCGTGGAGGGTCACCGCGAGGACGGCGGCCTCGGACGACGGCGGCGCGGGCGGGGCCTGGAGGCGCCGGTGGAAGGCGTGGGCGAGTCGGTCGGCGTGCGCCTTGGCGAGCTCGGCTCGGTCTCCGGCGAAGAGTTCGTCGACCGTCGCGCGCCAGAGGGTGAGCCAGCGCTCGAAGTGCCCGGCCCGGAGACGGACCCGGGCGTGGAGGGCGGCGTGTGGCTGGTAGGCGCTGCCGGCGTAGGTGTGGGCGCCGAGGAGCATCGTCTCCCAGAACGAGGCGACGATCGGAACGTGGGCGTCGAGGTCGAGCCGGGCCACATCGGCGAAGATCCAGCCGATGATCGGGTCGACGAGGGCTCGGCCGTAGAAGGTGCGGACGAGCCGCTCGCAGTCGGCGCGATCCTCGATGTCGCACGCGGCGGGGGGCGGGACCATGCCAACACTATGGCGGGTCGGGCGCCGGCCCCGGCGATCTGCTTGGCTTGGGAGATGAGCCAGGCCGCCGACCACGGGGTCATCGACGGCGCGCCGTCGACCCCGCCGCCGCTGGCCGCGACCGATCCGGCCCCGCGCTCGAGCGCGGCCGAGGAGGCGCGGACGCTCGCGGCGGCGACCAACGTCGCGGCCCTGGCCACGCTCACGGCCGACGGCGATCCGTGGGCGTCGCTGGTCACCTACGGCCTCCTCGACGACGGGTCCCCGGTCCTGTGCGTCTCCCACCTCGCCGAGCACGGCCGGAACCTCCTGGCCGACGGGCGGGCGAGCCTGATGGTCACCCAGCCGGACGGTCCGCCCGATCCGCTGGCGGCGGCGCGCGTGACCCTGGCCGGCCGGGCTGAGCGGGTGACCGACCCGGGGCCGCTGGGCGCGGCCCGGGCGGCGCACCTCGCGAGCGTCCCGGCGGCGGCGATCTACGTCGATTTCTCGGACTTCTCGGTCTGGGTCCTCAGCGTCGAGCGGGTCCGCTGGGTCGGCGGCTACGGCCGGATGGACTCGGCGGCCGGCGCGGCCTACGCGGCGGCCAGGCCCGACCCGGTGGCCGCGGCCTCGCGGCCCGCGGTCGAGCACCTCAACCGCGATCACGCCGACGCCCTGCTGGCGATCGCCCAGGCGCTCGGGGGCTACCCGGACGCGACGGCGGCCGAGTGCTCGAGCATCGACCGCCGGGGCATCGACCTCGCCGTACGCACGCCCCGCGGGCGGGCCGCCGCCCGCGTCGCCTTTCCGGAGGTGCTGCACGAGAGCACGCAACTGCGCGCCGCGACCGTCGAGCTCACCCGCCGGGCCCGGTCAGCCTGAGTGCCCCGACCTACCGGGTGAGCCGGCGCTCCGGGCGCCGACCATCGACCGCTCAGTCGATCAGGGCGCCGGCGCTGACGTTGACCGTGGCCGCGGTCATCGTCCGGGCTCGGTCGGAAGCCACGAAGGCGGCGACGTTGCCGACATCCTCGAGCGTCGCCGCCCGCCCGAGCAGGGTCGAGCCTTCGATGCCGGCGGCGACGATGTCGCGCTCGGGCATCCCGGCCGGCATCGACTCGGGTACGCCGCCGGAGCGGAGCGTGAGCACCCGGACGCCGCGCGGACCGAGCTCCGAGGCCAGCTGGCGGCGCATCGACTCGACCGCGTGGAAGGCGACCTGGAGCGAGCCGAGGTGGTAGCCGCGCGGCGGGTGACCCTCACCACCGAAGGCGAGGATCACACCCGAGCCCTGCCTGGTCATGTGCCGGGCCGCGGCGCGCCAGGTCAGGAACGTCGAGCGGACGGCGCCCGCCACCGGCCCGACGTAGTCGTCGACCTCCATCTCGGCCATCGGCGTCCCCTGCGCGACGTCATGGGAGATCAGGTTGAAGGAGATGTCGATGCCCCCGGCCCGCGCGGCGACCGCATCGGCGTGCTCGTCGACCGCCCGCTCGTCCCGCGCATCGAGCTCCGCCGCCGCGGCCTCCCCCCCGGCCGACCGGATCTCCCCGGCCACCGCCTCGAGCTTGGCCAACGTGCGCCCGGCGAGGAACACCCGCGCCCCCTCCCGGGCGAACGCCCGGGCCACCGCGCCGCCGATCGCGCCGCCCCCGCCGTAGACGACCGCCGTCCTGCCCTCGAGCAGCGGCTCCATCAGCGGGCGAGCGCCGCGGTGACCGGCGGGGCTCCGCGCAGGGTCTGGAGCACCACGCAGTAGCGCTCGGTGAGCTTCAGCAGGGTGGCGAGCTGCTCCTCGTCGGCGGACGGGGCACGCAGGTCGAAGCGCAGCCCGATCTCGCGGAAGCCGACCGGCGCGGCCCGGTCGACGCCGAGCGTCCCGCGGAAGTCGAGGACCCCGTCGGCGGTGATCGTCCCCCCGTCGATCTGGATCTCGAGCGCCGTCGCCACGGCGCACAGCGTCACGCCGGCGCACGCGACGAGCGCCTCCAGCAACATGTCGCCCGAGCAGAGCAGGCTCCCGTCGCCCCCGGTCGCCGGATGCAGGCCGGCCCGGGCGAGCGCGCGCCCGGTCTGGACGCTGCACGCCAGGCCATCCTCGAGTGTGCCGGTCGCGCTCAGGGTCACCAGGGCCGCCTCGGGACTCTCCCGGTAGCGCTCCTTCAACGGGGCTTGGAGGGCGCGCAGCGCGTCGCGGTGCATGAGACGGAAGGTACCTGGCGCCGCTACCGTGTGCCCGGTGGAGGAAGCCCGGATCGAGCCGACCGACACCGGCCTCGTCCCGTCCGGCGACGGCTGGTTCATCCTCAACCTCGCCGAGATCGGCTGGGCGACGGTGCCCGGCGGCGGCATCTGGTGCGGCTTCGAGGCGCCCGACGCGCGGTCGCCGCGGCTCGGCATCGGCGTGCACGTCCTCGACCCCGGGGAGACGCCCGGCTTCTACCACGCCGAGACCGAGCAGGAGGGGTTCCTCGTCCTCTCCGGCGAGTGCCTGGCCATCGTCGAGGGCCAGGAGCGCCGCATGCGCGCCTGGGACTACCTCCACTGCCCGCCCGGGACCGCTCACATCACGGTCGGCGCCGGCGACGAGCCGTGCGCGATCCTCATGGTCGGCACCCGGTCACCCGAGCACGCCTACCGCTACCTCCCCGACCCCGCGGCCGCCCGTCACGGCGCCGCCGTGACCGTGGCCACCGACTCGCCGCCGGAGGCGTACGCCGCGCGTCCGCCCATCACCCGCGCCCGCTCGCCCTGGCCGCCTGCGACCTCGGCGCGGCGAGGTGCGAAAGACTAGGCTTGCCGTCGAGCCGGAGGAGGCCCAGGATGCCGCAGCTACATCTCGACCGACTTAGCGCCGTCGACGCCTCGTTCCTCCACCAGGAGGGACCGACCTCCCACATGCACGTCGGGGGACTCGCCATCTTCAAGGGGCCCCCGCCCGCCATGGAGGATCTTTCCGAGCAGGTGCGCGGCCGCCTCCACCTGGTGCCCCGCTACCGGCAGAAGCTCGCCGACATGGGCCTCGACAGCGGGCGCCCCGTCTGGGTCGACGACGCCACCTTCAACCTCGAGTACCACCTCCGCCACACGGCGCTCCCGGCGCCCGGCAACCGGGAGCAGCTCCTGCGCCTCCTCTCGCGGGTCATGTCCCAGCAGCTCGACCGGTCGAAGCCGCTCTGGGAGATCTGGTTCATCGAGGGCCTCGACGACAACCGCTTCGCCCTGATCTGGAAGACCCATCACTCGGTGATCGACGGGATCGCCGGCGTCGACCTCGCCCAGGTCCTCTTCGACCTCACGCCCGAGCCGCGCAAGGTCGAGCACTCCGGCGAGCCCTGGCGGCCGCACGCCGAGCCCGGCACCGCCGGGCTCCTCGCCGCCGGGGTCCGCGGGGCGCTCAACGCCGGCGTCTCGCTGACCACCGGAGCCGTCGACGCCGCCCTCCACCCCGACCGGGCCGTCGCCCGGCTCTGGGAGGTGGTCGAGGGAGTCGGCGAGGTCGTCTGGATCATCCTCAACCCGGCCCCGTCGACTCCCCTGAACGTCGAGATCGGCCCCCACCGGCGCTTCGTCGGGGTCAGCTGCGCCCTGTCCGACTTCAAGCTGATCAAGAACACCTTCGGCGGGACGGTCAACGACGTCGTCCTGACCGTCGTCTCCGGCGCCCTGCGGACGTGGCTCCAGGGTCGCGGCGTCCGGACCGAGGGCCTCGAGCTCCGGGCGCTCGTCCCCGTCTCGGTCCGGGCCGAGCACGAGCGCGGCCAGATCGGCAACCGGATCGCCGTCATGCGCGGGCCGCTGCCCGTCTACGTCGAGGATCCGCTCGCCCGGCTGCGCGTCGTCTCGGCGGCGATGGACGGGCTCAAGGAGTCCAAGCAGGCGCTCGGAGCCGAGGTGATCGCCGGCGTCCAGGACTTCGCCCCGCCGACGATCCTCGCCCAGGCTTCGCGCATCAACTTCTCGACCCGGCTGTTCAACCTCATCGTCACGAACGTCCCCGGCCCGCAGTTCCCCCTCTACGTCCTCGGCCGCGAGCTCGAGGAGGTCTTCCCGATCGCCTTCCTCCCCCGTGACCACGCCCTCGCGATCGCGATCATGTCCTACAACGGGGCGCTCAATTTCGGCCTCCTCGGCGACTTCGACGCCCTCCCCGACATCGACCTCATCGGCGCGGCGATCGCCGCCGAGAAGGACGCCCTCCTGGCCCGGGCCACCGCCGACGGCGCCGGCAAGCCTCCGGCCAAGCCGCGGCCCCGCCGGCGCAGCGCGGGGACTCCCGCGACCGAGCGGTAGCGACCCTGCGCGCGCTCCTGGCCGCCGGAGCCATCCTGGCCGTCGCGACCCCGACCCCCGCCGCGGCCCAGTGGAGCTTCGTCGCCACCCCGACTGACCAGCTCGCCGTCCCCGGGCTCTTCGCCGCCTCGGAGATCACCCCCGAGGGCGGTATCTACACGGGGTACGGAGAGCTCGCCCTCAGCTTCGGCGATCCCCTCGTCCCCTACGTCCAGCCGCAGCGACGCCTCGCCGACGGCGCCCGCTACCCCATCGTCAGCTCGAGCCTGACCCGGGCCGGGGTGAGCTACGCGGTGTCGATGCTCGCGACCCCGGTCGACGGCCTCGCGGTCGACTTCGTCCGGGTGACCATGCGCAACCTGACCGGGACGGCCCGCCGGGCGACCTGGGGGGTCGGCGTGCGCAAGAGCGGCGGCCCGCGGCTGACCCCCCAGGGGGCCCCCTACTTCCGCTACCTCGCACCCTCCGGCACCCCGAACGGCTTCTACGCCCAGCCGGGTCAGGTCCAGTCGCCGGTCGCCCGCTACGCGGTGACCGGCGCGGCGATCGTCCGCGCCGCGCCCGGCCCGCGCGAGGCGCTCGTCGCCCTCCCGCCCGGCGGGCGCCCGGCCCCGCGGCCGGCGCCCTGCGCGAAGCGGACGACCGTGTGCGCCCGGGTCACCTACGCGCGCGCGCTCGGGCCGCGCGCCGCCGCCGAGCTCGTCTTCAAGTGGCCGGCCGTACCGGTCGCCGCGCCCGGCCCGGCCCTGGCCGACATCGCCCGTCTCGGCTACGGCGCCGCCCGTCAGCGGGTCCGGCGGAGCTTCGACGCGACCTTCGCCGCCGCGATCCGCCTCCGCCTCCCCGAGCCGGCGGTCGCCGACGCCTTCACGGCGGGCCTCGTCCAGATCCTGACCAGCCGCTACCGCCTCCCCGCGGGCGACTGGGTCCAGGCGGTCAACGACCTCCAGTACCACGCCTTCTGGCTGCGCGACGCGGCGATCATGACCAACGCGCTCGACCTCGCCGGCCTGGCCGGGCCGGCCCGCGAGGATCTCGACTACTTCTCCCGGTGGCAGGGCCCCGACGGCCTCTTCATCAGCCGTCGTGGGCAGTACGACGGGATCGGCCAGGCGCTCTGGGCGCTCGGCCGCCACGCCGAGCTGACCGGCGACGCCGGCTTCGCCCGGACCGAGCTGGCCGCGGTCGGCCGGGCCGTCGACTGGATCTCGACCCGGACCGCCGGCGACCGGCTCGGCCTCCTCCCGGCCGGCGACCCCGGCGACGACGAGTACCTCGCCGGCCGCCTGGCCGGCGACGACTTCTGGGCCGTGGCCGGGATGGACGAGGCGGTCAAGCTGGCCGCCCTCGCCGGCCGCCCCGACCTCGCCGGAGCCTGGCAGGCGCTGGCCGCCGCCCTGCGCGCCGACGTCGCCCGGGCGGCGCGGGCGGCCGCGGCCGCCAACCGCGGCGCCGTCCCCCCGGCGCTCGACCGCCCCGGTGGTCGCGATTGGGGCAACTGGTGGGTGGCTTACCCGGACGGCCCGCTCGACCCCGCCGACCCGGTGGTCACCGCCACCATCCGGCGAGCCCGGGCCGGCTTCCGCGAGGGGATCGCCACCTACGCCGGAGCCCTCCATGACTACACCGGCTTTCGGATCTTCGAGACCGAGCTCGAGCGCGGCGATCAGGCCGCCGTGGTCGGCGGCCTCTACAGCGAGCTCGCCCACGCCACGGGTACCCTCGGCGGGTTCGAATCGGACATCCGCCCGGGCGGCAAGCGCTCGAGCGCGGCGAACCTGACCCCCCACGGAACCTATTCGGGCGAGCTCGTCACCCTGATTCGCAACATGCTCGTCCGCGACGACCCGGCCGGGCGCCTGGTCCTCCTCGGGGCGGTCCCCGGTGGCTGGCTGGCCCCGGGAAAGGTCATCTCGGTCGGCGGGGCGCCCACCCGCCGGGGCCGGGTCTCCTTCGTCCTGCGCGCCCGGACCGGCGGGGCGACGCTCGACTGGTCGGCCCCCCGGGGGGCCACGCTCACCTGGCCGGTCCCCTACGCCGCCCGGCGCTTTCGGGCCGCGGCCGGGCGGCTGGCCGGCGGCGTCCTCACGCTGCCCGGCGCGAGCGGGTCGCTCGCCGTGACCTGGACCCTGCGCCCGGGGCCGAGCCTGGCGACGACGGTCGCCGCCCTGCGCCGGTCATATCGCCGGTGAGCGCCCCGCCTAGTGGTTCGTCCGGTAAGTTCGTGTGCCATTCGGCGAGGTCCGGCGGCCGCGTGGCCAGGACGCAGAAGCGGCGGCATACTGGACGTATTCCGAGCTTCGAGGACGCCGCCACGCGGCCATCCGGGCCCGCCCAATGGTGCAGGAACTTGCTGGACGGACCACTAGAAGCCGAGGGCGAAGCGCGCGTCTTCGCTCATCCGCTCAGGCGACCACGGGGGCGTGAACACCATCTCGGAGGCGACCGTCTCGACGCCGTCGAGCTCGCCGACGAACTCGTCGATCTGCTCTGAGACCTGCGGGCCGATCGGGCAGCCGGGCGAGGTCAGCGAGAAGGTGACGTGGACGGCCGCCCCGTCGATCTCGATTCCGTAGATCAGACCGAGCTCCACGAAGTCGAGCCCGAGCTCGGGATCGATGACGTTGGTGAGGGCTTCTTCGACATCTTCGACGGTGACCATCCTCCCATTGTAACGGGGCGTAGCCTTAGCGTGATGCCCCTGCTCGTCCTCGCCGTCGTGATCGGCCTGCCGGTCCTCGAGCTCTACGTGATCATCCGCGTCGGCGAGGCGATCGGTCCGCTCTGGACGGTGCTCGCCCTCACCTGTACCTCGCTGATCGGCGTCCGTCTCGTCCGCTCCCAGGGTCGGGCGGTCCTCCGCGACTTCAGCGCGGCGATCGCCGCCGGCCGGCCACCGGCCCGGGAGGCGCTCGACGGGGCCCTCGTCTTCGTCGGCGGGACGCTCCTGATCGTGCCCGGCTTCGTCACCGACGTCCTCGGCGCCCTCCTCCTCGCGCCACCCAGCCGCGCGCTCATCCGCGGACAGATCATCCGCCACTACGCCGGCCGGCTCCTCGCCCACCTCGCCGGCGGCGCCGGCCGGCGCCGGCCGGCGGCGGCCGTGTACGACGTCGACGGCCGGGCGGTCGAGGTCGACCCCGAGAAGCTCCCCCGGTGACCGAGGCGATCACCCTCGGCTTCGGCGACGCGTCGCTGTCCGGCCTAGTGCGCGAAGACGCCGGTGCCCTGATCCACCGCGACGGCGAGACCGCCGCCGTCCGCCCGGCCCGGGTGCGCACCCTCGACGCGGCCTGGCAGGCGGTCGACGACGCCGGGCTCGACGTCGTGCTCGAGCCCCTCGGGCCGCCGGCGACCTACCCCGACGGGACGCGGGAGTGGCTCTGCCGCGCCCGCGGCACCCTCGACGGCGCGACCGTCGACTGCCTCGGCCACGCGGTGATCGAGGCACCGTGCCCGCGGGGCCGCCGGCGCCCGGCCCTCAGCCGGGCGGTCGCCGCCTGGCTCGGGGACGACCTGGCCGTCGCCCTGCGCGCCCGGCGCCCGGCCCGGGCGAAGGACCACGAGGCCGAGGAGGTCGCCGGGTTCCTGCTCCGCGGGGGGCCCGAGCCCCAGGCGATCGACGACCCGCGCCTGTCGACCGCCTACGGCGGCGACGGCCACCAGCGCCGGGCCGGTCTGGAGCTGTGGGAGTCCGAGGAGTCGGACTTCCCCCTCCGGCTCGCCGGCCAGGCGATCGGCGGCGGCGAGCTCGAGCTCGCCGACGGGATCCGGCTGCGCACCGCCTTCTTCCTCTGGCACCACGCCGGGCGGGTCGGGGCAGGGCGCTACGACATCGTGTTCGCCGGGACGTGACCCGGCGCCGGTGAGCGCAGGTCGGCCAGGCGCGTGCGCTGGCGGCCGCGGGCGTCGAAGTTCTCCGGCCCGAGCCAGGCGCGGAAGGCGGCGCTGGCCGCCGCCCACTCTCCGTCGAGGAGCGAGTACCAGGCGGTGTCCCGGCTGCGGCCCTTGACCACCATGTGCTGGCGGAAGACGCCCTCGTAGGTGAAGCCGAACCGCGCGGCCGCCCGGCGCGAGCGGGCGTTGGCGGCGTTGCACCTCCACTCGACGCGACGGTACCCGAGCTCCTCGAACGCGTGGCGCAGAAGCAGGAAGATCGCCTCGGTCGCCCCGGGGGTCCGCTGGAGGGCGGCGCCGAACCAGATGTGGCCGATCTCGACGCACCCGTGGGCGGCCTCGACCCGCAGGTAGGAGACGACGCCGCCCGCCCGGCCGGTCGCCGCGTCGACCACGGTGAGGAAGAGCGGGTCCGGCGAGCCGGCGAACCCTTCGAGGTGCGCGCGGAGCTCGGCCACCCCGGGGAACGGCCCGTACGGGAGGTAGCGCCAGAGCTCGGGGTCGGCACCGGCCGCCGCGAAGAGGTCCTCGGCATCGCGGACCGGGTCGACCGGCACGAGGCGAACCCGATCGCCGGCGAGCACCCGGGGCTCGGGCCGGCGGGCCGGCGCCCAGCCGGCGAGGTCGGCCTCGGCCGAGCTCACAGGCCGGCGGCCGCGCGGATCTCCGCCACCGTCGCCTCCGCGTCGGGCACCGACACGAGCAGGCGGGCGAACGGCGCCCGGCCGTCGAGCTCGACCCGGACGACCGGGCGCCGAGACACCGCGCCGAAGTCCTTCCCCTCCCGATGGCGGCGGGTCCCGTAGAAGGCGATGCCGGGGAGCGAGGTTCCGAGGCGGATGCCGCGCATCGCCTGCCACGGATGCGGCTCGACCGCGGCGGAGCCGACCGCGCGGAGCGGCACGCGCACGTCCCCGTGGAGGGCGAGCACCTTCTCCAGGGGGGTGAGGCGGACGACGAGCTGGTCGCCGTCCACGGTCACGCTCGCCATCGTCCCCGCTTCACCGGGCTCGCCGCAGGGAATCGGCCAGGAGGACGACCACGGCCAGCGGCAGGACCCACCAGGCGGCGACCGCGCTGGTGGCGACGAGCGCGGTCAGGCCGATCGCGGCGACGACGCCGAGGGCGACCCGCCAGTCGTCCCCGACCACGAAGTCCCAGACGGCGAGGGCGGCTCGGCGGAGGGCGCTCATGCCCGCTCGGCGACCGGTGGCACCGACGTCGGCTCGCCCGCCGGGCGGCGGGCGAAGGCGACGAGGAGGAGCGCGAGGACGAGGAACGCCGGGATGATGACCAGCAGCGCGGCGTCGCCCCCCGGCCACGACGCCCCGGCTCCCTCGGCCCCCCAGAAGGTCCCGAAGGAGGTCAGCATGATCCCGACCGCGAACTTGAGCGTGTTCTCCGGCACCCGGGCCAGCGGCGCGCGGGCGGCGAGGCCGGCCGCGACGACCACGGCGATGGCCGCCGCCGCCGCCGCGGCCGCCAGCCCGACCCGGTGCTGGTTGGCCCCGAAGGTGAGCACGATGAACGCCACCTCCAGGCCCTCGAGGAAGACGCCCTTGAAGGAGATCGCGAACGCGTAGCCGTCGAGCCGGCCCTCCGCCCGCCCGGCCGCCCGGGCCGCCTCGCGCTCGGCCAGGAAGGTCGCCGCCTCGTCGTGGAGGGCCTTGCGCCCGGCGGCCCGGAGGATCGCCTTGCGCAGCCACTGGAGGCCGAAGATCAGCAGCAGGCCGCCCACCGCGACGCGGAGGACGTCGATCGGCAGCGCCGTGAGGGCCGGGCCGAGGCCGACGACGATCGCCGCGAGCGCCGCCGTCGCCGCCCCCACGCCGGCCAGGGCCGACGACCAGCTCCGGGTCACGCCGACGGCGAGCACGATGGTCAGCGCCTCGACCGCCTCGACCGCGCAGGCGAGGAACACGGCGAGGGCGAGCCCGAGCTCCGGTCCGGTCATCGATTGTCGCGCTCGTCGCCCATCACGGTCCCAGCGGCATCTTCCCGCATCGGCGGGCTCGGCTAGGTGTCGCCGCGCAGGACGGCGCCGAGGTCGGCCACCCGGCCGAGGTGGCGGAGCTTCTCCGGGTTGACGATCGAGTGCACCGCCCGGATCCGTCCGCCCGCGATCTCGAGCGCCATCACCCCGAACACCCCGCCCGCCCCGTCGCGGAGCACCGCCCCCGGCTGGCCGTTGACCTCCGCGAGCCCGGCGGTGACCCCCGCCGAGCGTCCGCCCGACCGGCCCCAGGCGATGAGCGTCCGGGCGACGCGCCCGGCGCCGTGGAGCGACCGGGCGAGCGCCGGGACCCGGCCCCCGCCGTCGCCGTGGAGGACGACGTCGTCGGCGAGCAGCGCCTCCAGCCCGGCGAGGTCGCCCTCCCGCGCCGCGGCGAAGAACCGCCGGGCGAGCTCCTCGCGCCGCTCGCGGGAGGCCTCGAAGCGGGGGCGGCGGGCGTCCACGTGGCGGCGGGCCCGGGCCGCGAGCTGGCGGGCGTTGGCCTCGGTCTTGCCGACGATCGCCGCGATCTCGTCGTAGCCGTAGTCGAACACGTCGTGGAGGAGGAGGGCGGCCCGCTGCTCGGGGGAGAGGGTCTCGAGGAGGACGAGGAAGGCCACCGACAGCGAGTCGCCGAGCTCGGCCCGGTCCGCCGGATCCGCCGCCCGGGGATCGGCGACGAGCGGCTCGGGCAGCCACTCGCCGGGATAGGACTCCCGCCGGGCCCGGGCCGAGCGCAGCTGGTCGATCGCCAGGCGGGTGACCACCGTCGCCACGTAGGCGCGCGGCGAGGCGACCGCCTCGCCGGCGTCGAGCACCCGGTGGAGGCGCAGGAGCGCCTCCTGGACCACGTCCTCCGCCTCGGCGACGCTCCCGAGCATCCGGTAGGCGATGGCGAAGGCCGGGGGCCGGAGCTCGTCGAGCAGTCGCTCGCGCGGCGTGCTCACGCCGCGAGGCCGTCCCGCCAGCTCGCGTGGGTCGGCTCCCAGCCGAGCTCCCGCTTGGCCTTGACGTTCGAGGCTCCCCGCACCTCGGTCATCATGACCGTCGCCGCCTCGCCGGCCAGGAGCCGGCCGACCCAGCGGGGCACCCGCCGGGGCGAACCGACCCCGAGCCGGGCCGCCACGGCCGGCACCCACTCGGCGACCGGGGCGGGGTCGTCGTCGACGATGTTGTAGATCCCGCGCCGGCCCCGCTCGGCGGCGACCACGGTGGCCTCGGCGGCGTCCGCGACGTGGACGAAGGACCACACCCCGGCCCCGTCGCCGACCACCGGGAAGCGCCGCCGGCGGATCTGGGCCAGGTGCTCGCCGTCCGGCCCGAGCGACGTCCCGGGCCCGTAGAAGCCGCCGTAGCGCAGGACGATGCCCTCGGTCCACCCGGCCCCGACCACCGCCTCCTCGAGGTGGCGGAGGGCGTCGAGCGTCCGGCGCATCGCCTCCGGCGGGGACGGATCGAGGGGATCGTCCTCGGTCTTGACCGCCCCCCCTTGCCGGGCGGCCGGCCAGCCGGCGTAGCTCTGGGCCACGAACCGGCGGACGCCGACCGCCCGGCCGGCGGCGAGGAGATGGTCGGTTCCCTCGGTGCGCAGCCGGTTGGTCGCGGCGAAGTCGCGGTCGAAGTGACGCGGGTCGATCCCGCCGGACAGGGCGGTCAGCTGATGGACGATCACCTCTGGCTCGGCCCGTCCGACCGCCCGGGCGACCGCCTCCGGGTCGAGTCCGTCGGCCACGACCGGGGTCGCGCCCAGCTCGCGCACGACCCCCGCGGACGTTCGCGTCATGCCCACCACGTCGTGCCCGGCCGCGACCAGGCGGGGGACGAGCTGCCGGCCGAGCGCCCCGGACGCTCCGGCGACGAGAACCTTCATGGGATCTTCCTTCCGTCGGTTGCCTTCCACCTCCTTGACGAGACGACCCGGCGTGCTGTGACATCCGGTTGTGCGGTTCATCCTCACCCGCGACCCCGAGGAGTTCGCCGCCCGCGCCGAGGGCTTCCTCGCCGCCCGGGTCGAGCGCAACGTCCTGGCCACCGTGCTCCTGCGGGCCCGCCGCCGCGGGGGCTCCACCGGGCTCTTCGGCGCGGGCGTGGACGACCGGGGGCGGACGTGCGCCGCCGCCCTGCGGATACCGCCGTGGCCGCTCCTGGCCTCCGAGCTCGACGCCGGCGACGCGGGCGCGCTGGTCGAGGCGTGGATCGCCGAGGACCCGGCGGTGCCGGGGGTGAGCGCCCAGGCGGCGACGGCCCGGGCGATCGTCGCCGCGTGGATCGGGCGCGCCGGCGGGCGGGCCGAGTGCCGGATGCGCGAGGCGATGCACCTGCTGAGCGAGGTCCGCGACCCTCCGCGGCCGGCCAGCGGCCGCCTACGCAGGGCGGGCGAGGGCGAGCAGAGCCTCCTGGTCGCCTGGGAGCGGGCGTTCCTCGTCGAGGCCGGCGTGACCGGGCTCGAGGTGGCCGCGCGCACGGTCGCCGCCCGTCTGGCCGACGGCGCGCAGCTCGTCTGGGACGACGACGGCCCGGTCTCGACGCTGACGCTCTCGCCGGCGATCGCCGGGGTCCGGCGGATCGGTCCGGTCTACACGCCGCCCGGGCACCGGCGGCGGGGCTACGCGAGCAGCGCCGTGGCCGCGGCGAGCCGGTGGGCGCTGGCCGGGGGCGCGAGCCGGTGCATGCTCTTCACCGACCTGGCCAACCCGACCTCGAACAAGATCTACGCGGCGGTCGGGTTCCGCCGGTGCGGCGACTGGGAGGAGCACGCGTTCGGCGCCTAGCGCCAGGACGCGAGCGTCCCGTCCCGGTCGGCGGCGCGCAGCTCGTTGAGCCCGCCGAGCGGCTCGCCGTCGACCAGGATCTGGGGGAAGCTGTCCCGGCCGGTCACCGCGGCCAGCTCGCGCTGGAGGTCGGGCTCCCCACCCAGGTCGATCTCCTCGAACTCCACCTCCCGCTTCATCAGGAGCGAGCGCGCGTGGACGCAGAACGTGCACGAGTCGGTCGAGAAGAGGACGACGCGGCGGGCCATCCCCCCCAGTCTATGTTCCGGGCCGAGCCGGTCCGCTCGGTCCCCGTTTCAGCTGTCCGAGCCGTGCCGGTCCGCTCAGGCTCCGTTTCAGCTGTCCGAGCCGAGCCGGTCCGCTCAGGCTCCGTTTCAGCTGTCCGGGCCGAGCCACTCGGGCTCCGTTTCAGTTGTCCGAGCCGAGCCGGTCCCACACGTAGAGCTCGATGCACTCGAGGGCGAGCTGCTCGGCCCGCGCCCGGGAGAGGCGGGGGAGCACCGTGCGGAGCGCCTGCTCCTCGGCCACGCCCGCGTCGAACGCCTCCTCCCCGCGGAAGCTCGCGGCGATCTTCAGCGCCTCGCGGCGATGCTCGCCGAGGGACGGGAAGACGCTGACCAGGAACTCGGTGTTGGCGATCGGCTGCCCGATCGTCTCGAGCGAGGCGTGCCAGGCGGCCAGCATCGACAGGTCCTGCTCGTCGAGCTCGGCGATCGCCTTGGCGTACTGGGCGACGAGCTCGCGCTCCGGAAGGTCGTCCACCCAGGCGTGCAGAACCTCGCCGACCAGCTGGCGGCGGGCCTCCCGGCCGATCGATTCTGCGATCACGCGGATCGCATCCTGAGGTTCGATGAAGCAAAGCGGCATCGGGGCGCTCCCACGAGTGCGAAGGACGAGTTTCCCTGTGCGCAACTGTAGGGAGCCGGGTGGACGGCATCGCGGCGCGCGCCGGCGGAGGGGCCCGAGCCCCGCCGCCGGCGCCGCCGCCGAGCCGCCCGCTACTTGCCGGTCAGCTTCTTGAGGACCGCGTAGTAGCCGGCCCGCGGGACGCCGTTCGCGTCGACCAGGCCGGCGTCGAAGCGGGTGCTGTTGGTCCCGCCGTACCAGTTGTAGATGTACAGGCGGGCGATCCGGCTGTTCGAGGCCGCGAGCTTGAACATGTAGGCCAGGGCCTTGTTGGCCCGGCTGAGGCTGTACGGGAAGGCGCCACCGAACTGCACGAGGCCGCCCGTCTCGGTCAGCCAGACCTGGCCCCTGACCGCGGCGAGGACGGCCTTGGTGCCGGTGCTGCGGAAGCGGTTGGTGTCCGAGTAGTTGTGGAGGCCCCAGATCGACGGGAGGTGGGCGGCGGCGTAGTGCTGGAACTGGTGGATGTAGGCGATCGTCGGCTTGATGTTCGCCCCGTCGAGGACGTCGAGACCGACGATCTTGCAGCCCTTGCAGGCCGAGCGCATGGCCAGGTAGTACTGCGCCGACTGCTTGGCCGTCGGGCTGTGGAACGAGGCGCCGCCCCCGACGACGACGTTCCCCCGGTTGGCCTCGTTCCACGGCGTGTAGTACTTGACCTCCGGGAAGAGCTTGAAGAACGTCTTGATCTCCTTGGTGTAGGCGGCGACCGTCGGCATGTGCGTCCCGGCCCGGCCGCGCGCGTGGTAGAAGGCGATCAGCGGCTGGATACCCGACTGCTCGGCGGCCTTGATCCAGGTCCGGATCGCCGCGAGGTCGCTCGGGCTGGACACGACGTTGTAGGGCGCGACGAAGCGCGTGATCTTCGAGTTCAGCGCCTTGAAGTACGGGTTGGCGAACATGTTCGGGTTGTTGTCGCCGATCCCGGTGACGTAGGCCTGGCTGGCGGCCGGAGCGACGCCGAGGACGGCGAGCGCGACGATCGACGGCAGGAGGGTTCTGCGCAGGCGCAAGAGCGTGTTCCTTTTCGTTCGTTTGGGGTCCCCGCACGGCACAGGGTAGCGCCCGCCGGGCCGACGGCACGGCGGGCGGCGGAGAGGGTCTGGTCCCCTAAACCACTCAGGGGTCCCGATGTTGCGGCCGCTCAGGCGGGCGCCGCGACGGCGCCGTTGCGCTGCGGGGTGCCCAGGTAGCGGTCGACGACCCGCGCGCACTGGCGCCCCTCGTTGATCGCCCAGACGATCAGCGACTGGCCCCGGCGGGCGTCGCCGGCGACGAACACCCCGTCGACCGAGGTCGCGTAGGTGCCGGCCCGGACGTTGCCCCGCTGGTCGCGCTCGACGCCCAGCTCGTCGACCAGGCCGTCGTGCTCGGGGTGGACGAAGCCCATGGCCAGGAGGACGAGGTCGGCCGTGAGCTCGCGCTCGGTCCCGGCCACCGGGTGGAACGGCGGCGCCGCCTCGGCCTGGGCCAGGTGGAGGGCCGCCACCCGACCGTCGACCCCGGAGAAGTGGGTGGTCACCACCGAGTAGGCGCGATCGCCCCTCCCCTCCGCCTCGGCCTCCTTCATCGCGTAGGACAGCCGCATCTTGTTCGGCCAGAGCGGCCACGGCGTCCGATCGTCGGGGCGGCGGGGCGGCGGCTCGGGGAGGAGCTCGAGCTGGGTGATCGAGGCGGCGCCCTCGCGCAGCGAGTTGCCGACGCAGTCGGCCCCGGTGTCCCCCCCGCCGATCACGATCACGTGCTTGGCGGCCGCGGTGATCGCCCGCGGCGGCGGGGCGGCCGTAGTCGGCGGCGGGCCGGACTCGGTGGCCACCCAGCGGTTGCGGACGTAGAGGTACTCCATGGCGAAGTGGATCCCGTCGAGCTCGCGCCCGGGCACCGGGAGGTCGCGGGGGACCCGGGAGCCGATGGCCAGGACGACGGCGTCGAAGCCGGCGCGGAGCTCCTCGGTCGAGATGTCGCGCCCGACGTCGACGCCGCAGCGGAGCTCGACCCCCTCGTCGAGCAGCTGGCGGACCCGCCGCTCGACGATCGCCTTCTCGATCTTGAAGTCCGGGACCCCGAAGCGGACGAGCCCCCCGGCGGCCTCGTCGCGCTCGAAGAGGACGACGCGGTGGCCGGCCCGGCGCAGCTGCTGGGCGGCGGCCATCCCGGCCGGGCCGGCGCCGACCACGGCGACGCTCCGGCCGGTCTCGAAGCCCGGGGGGGCCGGGACGACCCACTGCTCCTCGAAGCCCCGGTCGATGATCGCGTTCTCGATCTGCTTGATCGTCACCGCGTCGCCCTCGCGGATCTCGAGCACGCAGGCCGCCTCGCACGGGGCCGGGCAGAGGCGACCGGTGAACTCGGGGAAGTTGTTGGTCGCGTGGAGCTGGCGCAGGGCGTCCGACCAGCGGTCGCGGTAGACGAGGTCGTTCCAGTCGGGGATCAGGTTCCCGAGCGGGCAGCCGTCGTGGCAGAAGGGCACGCCGCACTCCATGCACCGCGCCCCCTGCGCCTGGAGCTCGGGGACCGGCCGCCGGACGAGGAACTCCCGGTAGTCGTGCGCCCGCTCGTGCGGATCCCGCTCGGGAACCGGCGCACGCTCGATGCGCAGGAACGCCCCCAGCTCGCCCATCAGCGGGTCCGTCCGCCGGCCGCGGGGCTCACGCCGCGGCCTCGGCCGGCTGCTTGGCCGCGAGCTCGTCGAGGACGCGCCGGAAGTCGTTGGGCATCACCTTGACGAACAGCTCGAGCGCGCTCTCCCAGTCGTCGAGCAGCCGGGCGGCGACGGTCGACCCCGTCCGCCGCTCGTGCTCGGCGACCAGCCCGCGGAGCTCGGCCATGTTCTCGTCGTCCATCTCCTCGAAGGAGACGAGCGCCATGTTGCAGCGCTTGGCGAAGGTTCCGTCGGCGTCGAGGACGTAGGCGATCCCCCCGCTCATCCCGGCGGCGAAGTTGCGCCCGGTCGGCCCGAGCACGACGACCCGACCACCGGTCATGTACTCGCAGCCGTGGTCGCCGACGCCCTCGACGACGGCGAGGGCCCCGGAGTTGCGCACGGCGAAGCGCTCGCCGGCCAGGCCGCGGAAGAACGCCCGGCCGCGGGTCGCCCCGTAGAGGACGGTGTTGCCGATGATCACGTTCTCCTCGGGGACGAAGGTCACCCCGGCCGGCGGGCTGACCGCGAGCACGCCGCCGGAGAGCCCCTTGCCGGTGTAGTCGTTGGCGTCGCCGTTGAGGTTGAAGGTGACCCCCGGGGCCAGCCAGCCACCGAAGCTCTGGCCGGCCGAGCCGGTCAGGTGGACCCGGATCGTGTCCTCCTCGAGGCCCTCGGCTCCGTGACGGACGGCGATCGCGCTGGAGAGGAGGCCGCCGACGCAGCGGTTGACGTTGCGCACCTCGGTGTCGATCTCGACCCGCTCGCCCCGCTCGATCGCCGGGCGGGCCCGGTCGATCAGCTCCCAGTCGAGCGCGTCGTCGAGCACCGGCTCCTGGCCGCGAACCCGCCGCAGGGGCGTCCCCGCCGGGACGTCGGGCCGGGCCAGGACGTTCGAGAGGTCGACCCCCCGGGCCTTCCAGTGGGCGATGGCCTCCTCCGCCTCGATCAGGTCGACCCGGCCGATCAGCTCGTCCATGGTGCGCAGGCCGAGGCCGGCGAGGATCCCGCGGACCTCCTCGGCGACGAAGTGGAAGTACTCGATCACGTGCTCGGGGGTCCCGGCGAAGCGCTTGCGGAGCTCCGGGTCCTGGGTGGCGATGCCGACCGGGCAGGTGTTGAGGTGGCAGGCGCGCATCATGATGCACCCGGTCGCGATCAACGGGGCGGTCGAGAAGCCCATCTCGTCGGCTCCGAGCATCGCCGCGATCGCGACGTCGCGCCCGGTCTTCAGCTGGCCGTCGGTCTGGACCCAGATGCGCGAGCGGAGGTCGTTGCGCAGGAGCGTCTGCTGGGTCTCGGCCAGGCCGATCTCCCAGGGGATGCCGGCCGCCTGGATCGAGGAGAGCGGCGAGGCTCCGGTGCCGCCGTCGTGGCCGGCGATCAGGACGTGGTCCGAGTTGGCCTTGGCCACCCCGGCGGCGACCGTCCCGACGCCGACCTCGGAGACGAGCTTGACGCTGATCCGGGCCTTCGGGTTCGAGCAGCGGAGGTCGTAGATCAGCTGCTTGAGATCCTCGATCGAGTAGATGTCGTGGTGGGGCGGGGGGGAGATCAGGCCGACCCCGGGGGTCGAGCTGCGGATCTTGCCGATGTACTCGTCGACCTTGTGGCCGGGCAGCTGGCCCCCCTCGCCGGGCTTGGCGCCCTGGGCCATCTTGATCTGGAGCTCGTCGGCGTTGACCAGGTAGTGGATCGTCACGCCGAAGCGGCCGCTGGCCACCTGCTTGATCGCCGAGCGGCGGTCGTCGAGAAACCGCTCCGGGTCCTCGCCCCCCTCACCGGTGTTCGACTTCCCGCCGATCGCGTTCATCGCGATCGCCAGGTTCTCGTGCGCCTCGCGCGAGAGCGAGCCGAGGCTCATGGCCCCGGTGACGAAGCGCTTGACGATCTCCGTCCACGGCTCGACCTGCTCCAGCGGGACCGGGACCTGGTCGGTGCGGATCTTCATCAGGCCGCGGAGGGTCGCCCGGCGGGACGCGTCGTCGTTGATCATCCGGGCGTACTCGGCGTAGGTCTCCGCCGCCCGCTCGCCGTCCGCCTGGCGGACCGCGTGCTGGAGCGTGGCGATCGTCTCCGGGTTCCACATGTGGTGCTCGCCGTCCCGGCGCCAGGCGTAGATGCCCCCGACCGGGAGCAGGTCGTCCCGGCGGCCGTAGCCGCGGGCGTGGCGGTCGATGGTCTCGCGGGCGAGGACGTCGATGCCGATCCCGCCGATCCGCGAGGCCGTGCCGGTGAAGTGCTGGTCGACCAGCGACCGGTCGAGCCCGACCGCCTCGAAGATCTGCGCCCCGCAGTAGGAGTGGATCGTCGAGATGCCCATCTTGGAGATCGTCTTCAGGAGGCCCTTGCCGATCGCCTTGACCAGGCCGGCCTCGGCCGAGGCGACCGTCGGCTCGTCGCCGTTGCTGACCGGGATCCGCCCCTCGGCGACGAGGCGGCCGACCGTCTCGAACATCAGGTAGGGGTTGATCGCGCTCGCCCCGTAGCCGATCAGCGTGGCCATGTGGTGGACCTCGCGGGGCTCACCCGACTCGAGCACGAGCGCGGCCCGCAGGCGCGTCCCCTCGCGGACGAGGTGGTGGTGGACGGCGCCGACGGCCAGGAGCGAGGGGATGGCCACCCGGTCGGGCCCGACGGCCCGGTCGGAGAGGACCAGGATGTTGTCGCCGCTGGCGATCTCGTCGTGGGCCTCGGAGCAGATCCGGGCGACCGCCGCGGCCAGCCCCTGCGGCCCGTCGGCCACCGGCCAGGTGATGTCGATCGTGTGGGCCTGGAACACGTCGCCGCCGACCTGGCGCACCGCCTCGAGCTCGTGGTTGCGGAGGATCGGCTGCTCGAGGATCAGCTTGTGGGCGTGGGACGGGCTCTCGCTGAGGAGGTTGCCCTCGCCGCCGAGGCTCGACGCCAGGCTCATCACGATCTCCTCGCGGATCGGGTCGATCGGCGGGTTGGTGACCTGGGCGAAGAGCTGCTTGAAGTAGCTGAAGAGCGGCGGGGCGAGGTCGGAGAGGACGGCGAGGGCGGAGTCGTTGCCCATCGACCCGATCGGCTCGGCCCCGGTCGCCGCCATCGGGGCGACGAGGACCCGGAGATCCTCCTGCGTGTAGCCGAAGGCCTGCTGGAGGACCTCGAGCGGCTCGGTCAGCACCCGGCCGCGGGCGTCCGGGAGATCGTCGAAGTGGACGGTGTTCTGCTCGAACCAGTCGGCGTAGGGCTGGGCGGTGGCGACGCTCCGCTTGACCTCCTCGTCGGCGACGATCCGCCCCTGCTCGAGGTCGACGAGGAAGAGCTTGCCCGGCTGGAGGCGGCCGAGCCGCTCGATCTGCTCGGGCCGCACACCGAGGAGCCCGGCCTCCGAGCCGAGCAGGACGTGGCCGTCCTTGGTCTCCAGCCAGCGTCCCGGGCGCAGGCCGTTGCGGTCGAGGGTGGCGCCGATGACCCGGCCGTCGGTGAAGGCGACGGCCGCCGGGCCGTCCCACGGCTCCATGAAGCACGAGTGGAAGGCGTAGAAGCCGACGAGCTCGGCCGGGAGGTCGTCGCGGTCGCGATAGGCCTCGGGGATCATCATCATCGCCGCGTGGGGCAGGGACCGCCCGGCGAGGGTCAGGAGCTCGAGCACGTTGTCGAAGGTCGCCGAGTCCGAGCCCCCGGGCCGGACGAGCGGGATCACCTTCTGAAGGTCGTCGCCGAACAGCTCGGAGGCGAGGGCCGACTCGCGGGCCCGCATCCAGTTGATGTTGCCCATCAGGGTGTTGATCTCCCCGTTGTGGGCGATCATCCGGTAGGGATGGGCGAGCTCCCAGCTCGGGAAGGTGTTGGTCGAGAAGCGCGAGTGGACGAGGGCCATCGCGCTCTCGAAGCGCTCGTCGACCGTGTCGGGGTAGAAGTCGCCGACCTGGTGGGCGATCAGCATGCCCTTGTAGACGATCGTCCGCGACGAGCAGCTGACCAGGTAGCTGCGGGCTCCGGCGGAGAGCTCGGTCACCCGGCGGATGACGTAGAGCTTGCGCTCGAAGGCGTCCTGGTCGGACGCCTCGGGGCCTTCGCCGACGCCGATGAAGAGCTGGCGGATCTCCGGCCGGGAGGCGTTCGCCGTCTCGCCGATGTGGTCGGGGTCGACCGGGACCTCGCGCCAGCCGAGGACGTGCTGGCCCTCGGCCCGGACGTTGGCCTCGAGCATCTCGATCAGCTCGCCGCGGTCGCCGGCGTCGCCGGGCAGGAAGCACATGGCCACGCCGTAGTGCCCGGCGGCGGGGAGCTCGAAGGGCAGGACCTCGCGGAAGAAGCGGTCGGGGAGCTGGATCAGCAGGCCGGCGCCGTCGCCGGTCCGCGCATCGGCCCCGGCGGCCCCGCGGTGCTCGAGGTTGACGAGCGCGCGCATGCCCCGGGCGACCACCTCGTGGGTCGGCTGATTGTCGAGCCGGGCGACGAGCGCGACACCGCACGCGTCATGCTCGTAGCGCTCGTCGTACAGGCCGGCGGCCGGCTGCTCTCTAATGCTGGTCATGCGAGCTCCCGTGGGGCGGCGCGCCCGCGAGCGTGCGGGCACCGAGGCAGAAGCGCAAGGGTAGCAGCGAGAACCCCGAAAACGGCGGCCCGGCGGCCCCGCGGCGCCGGCCGGCTGAGCCGGTCAGCCGCTCTTGGCGGCTGCCTTCTTGCCCCCGCCCGAGCCGCTGGCCTTGCGCGGACGCTTGGGCCCGGCGCCGGTGCGCTGCTTGACCTCCTCGAGGCTGGCCTGGAGGGCGCTCATCAGGTCGACGCCGTCGACCTTCTCGTCGGGGGCCGACGGCTGGAGGACGATCTCCTCGCCGCTCGCCTTGCGGTCGATCAGGGCGAGGATCTGGTCGCGGTACTCGTCGCGGTACTTCTCGGGCTCGAACGGCCCGCTCAGGGACTCGATCAGCTGCTTGGCCACGGCGACCTCGCGGTCGCTCGTCTTGACCTCGCCGTCGAGCTCGGCGAAGCGGTCGGGCGAGACGATCTCGTCGGCGAAGACCATCGTCTCGAGCGTGAGCACGTCGTCGGCCGCCCGGATCGCCACCAGGTTCTCCTTGGCCCGGAGGACGAGCCGCCCGAGGGCGACCATCTCGGTCTCGCGCATCGCCTCGAGGAGCAGCCGGTAAGGCTTGACGCCGCGCTCGTCGGGCACGAGGTAGTACGGGTGGTCGAAGAAGATCGGGTCGATCTCGGCGAGGGCGACGAAGTCCTCGATCTCGATCGTCCGGGCGCGCTTGGGGGCGAGCGAGGCGAGCTCCTGCGGCTCGATGATCACGTAGCGGTCGGGGGCGATCTCGTAGCCCTTGACGATGTCCGAGTAGGGGACCTCCTCGCCGTCGGCCGGGCAGATCCGCTTCTGCTGGATGCGCACCCCGTCCGCGGCGTGGAGTTGATGGAAGTGGACGCCCTTGGTCGAGACGGCGGCGTACAACTTGACCGGCACGCTGACCAGCCCGAAGCTGATCGCCCCCGTCCAGATCGCTCGTGGCATGCGATCAGTATTTCACGCCGCCCCGGCCGCCCGGCCCCGTGCACGACGGCTTGCCGGCCCGGCGGCCCGGCTCACGCCTCCTCCCGGAGCGTCATCGCCTCCTCCCACGAGCAGCGGCGGGCCCGGCCCGGGCAGGTCGCGCAGAGCCCGCGGTGCGGACGGGCGGAGACCGGGAAGCGGCCGGCCAGGAGCGGCGCCGACACGGCGGCCAGCTCGCGTTCGAGGCGGGCAACACCGGCCGCGGCGTAGCGCGCGGAGACGATCTCGGCGGGCCGGCGCAGGAAGCAATAGGCGACCTCGACGCTCGCCACGCCGGTATGGAGCCCGGCCAGGGCGTAGATACGTCGCTGGACCTCATAGTCGCGGGCCACGCGCTCGGCCAGGTCCGCCTCGGGCCCGACGCGGTCGGTCTTGTAGTCGACGACCAGGAGGCCACCGTCGGCCTCCCGGGCGAGCACGTCGATGTAGCCGCCGACGAGGATGTCGCCCAGGGGGAGCGCGAAGCTCGCCTCCCGGCGGGGGGTGTCCGCCGCCGCCAGGCGGGCGCAGAGCGGGCTGGCGGCGAAGGCGCCGACCAGCCCGGCGATCGCCTCGACCTCGTCCGCGTCGGGCTCGAGGTCGCCCGCGGCGGCCCGGACGGCGGCCGGGGACGGCGGCTCGGGCCGGGCGAAGTCGAGGCGCTCGAGCAGCGCGTGGACGATCCGCCCCCGGACCGCCGGGTCGGGGCCCGGCCCGGCGACCGGGTCGAGGCCCGGCGGTGGGGCGACCGCGGCGAGGCCGAGCACCCGGCGCAGGTAGTAGCCGTACCCGCAGCGGGCGTGGTCGGCCAGCGAGCTGTAGCTGACCGCCTCAGGCGGGGGCGTGGGCGGCGCCGGGCCGGCCGACTCCTCGAAGAGCGACAGCTGGGCCGGCCGGGACGGCGGCGCGCGCCGGGCCGCCGGGCCGGCGTCGAGCGGCGCCGCGGCCGGGACCGGGGCCGGGTCGAGCGCCTCCTCGCCGGCGGCGGTCAGGGTCAGGCGCAGGGGGACGCCGCCCAGCTCGAGCTCGCTCACCCGCGCCGGGGCGGTCAGGCGGTCGCGCAGGTCGGGCACCATCGCCGGGGCCAGCCAGGCGATCGCCGGCGCCGCGGCGCCGACCGCCGGCCAGCGGGCGAAGTCGGCGGCCCCGCTCAGGATCAGCCGCTCCCGGGCCCGGGTCATGGCCACGTAGGCGATGCGCTGCTCCTCGGCCAGGGCCGCCCCCTCGTGGCGGGCCCGGAGCCCCGCGTAGGCGAAGGCGTCGACCCGCGGGGCATGGTCGAGCGTCGGCAGGCGCAGGCCGAGCCGCTCGCCGTCGGTGAGGACGAGGGGCAGCCCGGTCGGCGGCCCGTGGCCGAGGTCGGCGTAGCAGACGACCGGGAACTCGAGCCCCTTCGCCGCGTGGACGGTCATCAGGCGGACGGCGTCGGTCTCGGCCAGCTGGGCATCCTGCTCGCGGGCCGAGCCGAGGCGCCCGGCGGCCAGCCGGTCGGCGAAGCGCCGCAGGTCGCGCCCGTCGCGGGCCTCGAACTCCCGGGCCAGGCGCAGGAGCTTCTGGACGTTGGCCAGGCCGAGCGGCCCGCAGCCCGCCCGCCGGGCGTAGTCGCTGCGCAGGAGGAGCTCGGCCGGGCCGAGCCGGGGCGCCGCGCCGCGCTCGGCGGCGATCAGGTCGTGGACTTCGGTCAGGCGGGTCCGGTCCACGCCACCCAGGGGGGCGAGCGCCGCCCGGGCCGGCGGATCGCCCCCCTGCGCCGCGCTCAGGACCTCCCAGGGCGGGCGCCCGAGCGCCCGCGCGGCCAGCCCGAGGACGGCGAGGCCGTCCGCCGCGACCCCGCCGAGCGGCGAGGCGAGCACCGCGTAGAGCGCCGCGTCGTCGAGCGGGTTGGCCAGGACCCGGGCGTAGGCCGCCAGGTCCGAGACCTCCTGCCCAGCGTAGAAGCCCCCACCCGGCCCGGAGGCGACCGGGACCCCCCGCTCGGCCAGCGCGCGCTCGTAGATCCCGGCCGCCGTCGCGTAGCGCAGGAGGACGACCACCTCGCCGGGCCGGGCGCCGCCGGTCGCGATCAGCTCGGCGATCCGCCGGGCCAGGATCGCCGCCTCGGCCCGCCGCCAGGCCGGGCCGGCGCCCGGGGTGGTCGGCTCGCGCCAGCCCTTGGCGTCGTTGAGCAGGAGCTCGACCCGCGGCTCCGGCGCCGGGGCGTCGTCGCGGCCGGCCACGAGGGGGACGAAGTCGGGGCCGAAGAGCGGGGCGAAGGTCGCGTTGATCGCGGCCAGGAGCCCGGGACGGCTGCGGAAGTTGCGCGACAGCGCCCGCACCCCGCCGCCCCCGACGAGCGCCCGGCGGCGGTCCCGGAAGATCCCGACCTCGGCGTGGCGGAAGCCGTAGATCGACTGGAACTCGTCGCCGACGGTGAACAGGTTCCCCCGGTCGAGCGCGGCCAGGATCGCCATCTCCCGGGGGTTGGTGTCCTGGAGCTCGTCCACCATCAGGAGCTCGAAGCGCTCCGACCAGCGGGCCCGGAGCTCGGGGTCCCCGGCCAGGACGTCGCGGGCGGAGAGCTCGAGGTCGTCGAAGTCGAGCGCCCCCCGCGCCTCCTTGCGACGCGCGTAGGCGGCGGCGAAGCGGCCGAGCAGGTCCCCGAGGAGCTCGGCGGCGACCACCCCGGCGGCGTCGGCGTCGGCCTCGAGGCAGCGCAGCCGCGCCGCCTCGAAGGCGTCGGCCGCCGGGGTCTGGAGGGCCCGCGCGCCCCGGTGGAGCTTCAGGTCGGCCAGCGCCACGCCGTCCGGGTCCGCCGCGAGTTGGGCCAGCGCCGCCTCGACCCGGGCGCCGCCGCCTCGCGCCGCGCCCAGCTCGCCGGCGAGCACCCGCCTGGCGTCGGCCAGCGCTCCCCGGACGGCCGCCCGGTCGTGCCGGGGCCGCGCCGCCGGCAGCTCGGGCCGGGTGCGCCCCCGGCTGCGGAGCTCGTCGTGGACGGCACCGATCGTCGCCGCCAGCTGGTCGACCCCGCAGGCGGCGGCCAGGTCGACCGCCCGCTCGTCGGCCATCCAGGCGGCCAGCACCGTCTCGAACGCCTCCTGGCGCAGGCCGATCGCCGTCCCGTCGTCGAGCACGGCGAACCCCGGCGCCAACCCGGCGGCCAGCGGATGGGACCGGAGCAGGCGGGCGCAGAACCCGTGGATCGTCGAGACGAACGCCGCCTCGGTCTCCCGCGCCGCCCCCCGGTCGCCGAGCTCGTAGAGCCGCCGCCGGACCCGCTCGCGCAGCTCGCCGGCCGCCCGCTCGGTGAACGTGATCGCGAGGATCCGCGACGGCGCCACCCCGTCCTCGTGGACCGCCCGGACGAAGCGCTCGACGAGCACCGTCGTCTTCCCGCTCCCGGCGTTGGCGGCCAGGAGCATCGCCCCCCGGCGCCGCGCGACCGCCTCCTCCTGCTCGTCGGTCAGGCCGGGGCCGGCCGCCGTCCGCGGCGGGGCGTCGCTCGGGCGCCGCGCGACCGCCTCCTCCTGCTCGTCGGCCAGGCCGGGGCCGGCCGCCGTCCGCGGCGGGGCGTCGCTCGGGCGCCGCGCGACCGCCTCCTCCTGCTCGTCGGTCAGGCCGGGGCCGGCCGCCGTCCGCGGCGGGGCGTCGCTCGGGCGCCGCGCGACCGCCTCCTCCTGCTCGTCGGCCAGGCCGGGGCCGGCCGCCGTCCGCGGCGGGGCGTCGATCGTCATCGCCCGGCCGCCCGGCAGATCGACGGGTGGCGGCACACGCCGTCGCGGGTGCAGGTCGCCGGCCGCGGCTCGAGCGCCCCGGCGCGCAGTTCGCGCGCCGCCCCGAGCGCCCGCTCGAGCGCCCCGGCGAGGACCGCCTCGAGCTCCTCGGTCGGGAGCCGGTCGGTCGCGTAGGAGGCGAGGCCGGGCTCGACCTCGGCGGCCAGCGCCCCCCGCGGCCGGAGGTCGGCCCCCCGGACCGGCTGGTAGAGGCCGCCGACCACACCGGTGCCGAGGAGCTCGCCGGCCGCGAGCATGTAGAGGGCCAGCGCCAGCCGCCCCCGCTCCTCCCACTTCCCCGCCCCGACCACCTCGCCGCTCTTGTAGTCGTGGACGATCGCCGTCCCCGCCGCCGGGTCGACGTCGATCCGGTCGATCCGCCCGCGCAGGATCAGCTCGCCCCCGGCCAGCGCCACCGCCGGGTGGGGGGCCCCCGGCAGACCGAACGCCAGCTCGAGCTCCCGGGGCGCGTGCGCGCCGCCGGCCAGCCCGTTCAGGTAGCGCCCGAGGTCGGCCTCCAGGCGCCGGCGCGCGGCGCGGTCGCGGTCGGGGCTGGGCGACACCTCCCCGGCGTGCTCGGCGAGCGCCGCCGCCACCCGCTCGCGCACCGTGGCCGGGCTCGCCGACCCGACCCCCCCGTCCGCGCACAGCTCGGCGACCACCCGGGCGAGGACGGCGTGGGCCACCGTCCCCCGGGCCCGGGGCTCGCCGTCCGGCTCGAGCGGCTCGGCGGCCAGGAAGCGCTCGACGAACCACGCGGCCGGGCAGGCCGTCCACGCCTCGAGCGACGACGGCGACTCGGCCGGGCGGTCGGCCAGGGCGCCCAGCACCGCGGCCGAGCCCAGCCGGCCGAGCGACCCACCCTCGCTCGCCCCCGGCCCCGACCCGACGACCCGAGCCCGCTCCGCAAGATCCGCATCGGAAACGCGGCGCCGGGTCGCCGGAGTGGGCGAGAACAGGCCCCGGACGTCGTCGAGGAAGGCCGACGCCGCCACCGGCGAGCCGTCCTCGGCGGCCGCGTGCCAGCTCAGGCGCAGGCGCGACTCGGCCCGCGAGGTCGTCGCGTAGAAGAGGTAGCGCTCGGCCGCCGCCCCGTCCTCGAACGGCGCCAGCATGAGCCCCGACGCCCGGGCAATCTCGGCGCGCTCCTCGGCCGAGAAGAACGGACCGTCCCGGCCGGGGGCCGGGAACGCGCCCTCCTGGAGGCCGCAGACGAAGAGCGCCCGCACCCGGCGCGCCCGCAGCGACAGGGCGTCGCACACGAGCACCCCCCCGCTCCCCGCCGGCGGCTCGAGCTCGAGCCCGGACAGGGTGGCGATCAGCTCGGCCGGCGTCGGACCGAGCGACCGGTCGGCCGCCGTCAGCTCGCCGAGCTCGGCCAGCCGCCCGGCGGTGGCGACGGCGACCCGCGCCTCGGCGAGCTCGGCCGCCCCGAGCACCGCGGCCGCGCGCCGGTGCGGCGCCGCCAGCAGGCGCTCGAGCTCGGCCGCCGTCCGCTCGAGCAGGGCCCCCGGGCCCCGGTCGGCCGCCGCCCGGAGCCGGTCGAGCCCGTCGAGGGGGAAGTGCTCCCACCCCGCCCGCGCCGCGCCCGCCCGGCTGATCCCCGCCCGGCGCAGGCGCGCCTCGAAGCGGTCGGCCAGCTCCGGGCGCTCGAGCAGGCCGGGCGTCCGCAGCCAGGCCAGGAGGTCCTCGGCCGACCCGTCGGCCAGGGCCGACCGCAGGAGGCCGAGGAGCCCCCGTCCCACCGCGGTGTCGGCGAAGCGCACCGGGCGCGCGATCCGGACGGGGACGCCCCGTCCGGCGAAGACCTCGGCCAGGAGCGCCTCCGAGCCGGCGACCGAGCGCATCACGACGGCGATGTCGTCCTCCCGGTAGCCGGCCGCCAGGAGTCCGCCGACCTCGGCGGCGACGAGCTCGAGCTCGTCCCGCTCGGTCTGACCGGCGAGCAGCCCGACCGCCTCGCCCGGGGCGACCGGCTCGACCTCCTCGTCGAAGAGCGCCCGCTCGAGGTGGTGGAGGACCGCCCGCGCCTCGGGCTCGTAGAACTCGGCCCGCGGCGGCAGGGCGACGACCTCGCCGGCCGCCGGGCGCAGCGTCTCGAAGGTCGCCGCCCGCCCGGCCAGCGCCACCCGGCCCGGCTCGTAGGGGAGCGCGAGGACGACGTCGGCCGTCCGCGCCAGGGTCTCGACCGCGTCGAGCTGGAGCGGGTCGAGGTCGTCGAAGCCGTAGACGAGGACCGGCGTCGATCCCCAGCGGATCGGATCGAGGCGGATCGCGTCAAGCGACCGCGCCGCGAGCTCCTCCTCGTCCGGGCGCCCGAGGCGCTCGAGCCGGCGGCGGTACCCGGCGTAGATCGCCGCCACCTCCTCCGCGTAGGCCCGCCGCCGACCGCTCGGCGCCCAGCGCCGGAGCGCCGCGGTCAGGCGCGGCGGGTCGATCCGCCGCGCTCCGAGCTCGCCGACCAGCCGGGTCGCCGCGGCCAGGAACCCGGGGGCCGCCGCACTCGGGCGCAGCAGCTCGAGCGGCGCCTCGGCGATCGCCGCCGCCACCACCCGCTCGCGGGCCCCCGCCCCGAGCGGCCGCGCGCCGAGGCCCGCCCGGGCGGCGATCTCCCGCATCAGGCCGGCGAACGACTCGACCCGACCCCCGACGACCACCCCGGTCCGCGCCAGCTCGCGCCGGTAGTGGACGGCGTCGGCCGACCGCGGCACGACGAGGATCGGGCCGCGCGCGAGCTGGGCGCGGTAGCGCTCGAGGACGACGCGCGCCTTGGCCGCGTTGGCCGGGCCGGTGACCAGGGTGAGGGGCATGGACGGTCATGGTTGCGCAGCCACAGGACGGGATCGGCCCGGGTCCGCGGTCGGGGCTCGGCGTCGAGTCGAGCGGCTCGCCTGAACGGCGCCGCTCAGGCCGCGCTGCGGGCGTCGTCGGCCGTCGCGACCTCGACCGCCGGGGTGTCCCCCTCGACCTCGGGCGGCTTGGCCCCCTCGCGCGCCCACGGCTCGTCGAACTCGGTCCGCCACTTCCCGTCCTCGGTCTGCATCAGCGCCAGCTTGGCCCGGAACGACCGCCCGCTGCGGCCCTTGAACCCGGTGACCGGCTTCCCGGTCCGCCCGGTGGCGATCAGCTCGCGGGCGACGACCAACGGCAGCGTCTTCCCGGCCTTGGCCTTCCAGATCACGAAGCCGCACCCCGGATCGTCGCGCGCCCAGCACGAGTAGCCCTTGCGGTTCTCGACGATGTCGTGGCCGCAGACCGGGCACGGCCCGAGGTTGGCCCGGGGGATGCGGACGTCCTTGAGCTTGCCGTCGAGCTCCTCGATCGTCTCCCGGGCGAAGCCGGCGATGTCGGCCATGAACTTCGACCGCTGCTCCTCGCCCCGCTCGATCCGCCCGAGCCGGAACTCCCAGCTCCCGGTCAGGTCGGGCGAGGTCAGGGCGTGCTCGCCGAGCAGGCGGATCACGTTGCGGCCCTTCTCGGTCGCCACCAGGGCCCGCCCGTCGCGCTCGAGGTAGCCGACGTCGATCAGTCGCTCGATGATCGACGCCCGGGTCGCCGGCGTCCCGATCCCCGAGTCCTTCATCGCCTCGCGGAGCTCCTCGTCGTCGACCAGCTTCCCGGCCGTCTCCATCGCCCCGAGCAGCGACGCGTCGGTGTACCGCCGCGGCGGCTTGGTCATCTTGGCCAGATCCTCGACCTCGACCGTCCGCGTCGGCTCGCCCTGTTCGAGCTTCGGCAGCACGCCGACGTCGATCTCGTCTTCCTCCTCGGCCGCCGCCTTCGGGTCGCCGCCCGGGGCGACCCGGGCCGAGTCGGGCATCGCCAGGTAGACCGCCCGCCAGCCGGGGACGAGCAGGACCTTGCCCCGGGTGCGGAACACGTGACCGGCCACCGTCGTCTCGACCCGCGTGTTCTCGAGGATCGCGTCCGGGTGGAAGACGGCGAGGAAGCGCCGGGCCACGAGGTCGTAGATCCGGCGGTCGTCGTCGTTCATCTTCTCCAGCGGGTGCTCGGCCCGGGTCGGGATGATCGCGTGGTGGTCGGTGACCTTGGCGTCGTCGACCACCCGGGCCAGGGGCAGGAGGTCGAGGCCGGTCACGTAGGCCGCCGCCTCCCGGTACTCCGGGCGGTGGCCGACGAGCTCGGCGGTCGGCTTGATCTCCTCGACCATGTCGCCGGTCAGGAAGCGCGAGTTCGTCCGCGGATAGGTGAGCGCCTTGTGCTCCTCGTAGAGGCGCTGGGCCGCGCCCAGCGTCCGCCGGGCGCTGAAGCCGAAGCGGGTGTTGGCGTCCCGCTGGAGCGAGGTGAGGTCGTAGAGCATCGGCGGCTTCTCGGTCTGCTTGCGCGTCTCGACCTTGGTGATCTCCCCCGCCTCGTCGCGGACCGCGGCGACGATCGCCCTCGCCTCCGCCGCGCTGGCGATCCGCGGCTTGGCCGCCGCGTGGAAGCGGGCCCCGTAGGCCCGCCCGGCGTCCCCGCTCGGCTCGAAGCGGGCGTCGACCAGCCAGTAGGGCTCCGGCTTGAACGCCCGGATCTCCTCCTCCCGGCGGGCGACGATGGCCAGCGTCGGCGTCTGCACCCGACCGAGGGAGACGGCACCGTCGAAGGACGAGCGCAGCCGGATCGTCGCCGCTCGGGTCGAGTTCATGCCCACGATCCAGTCGGCCTCCGACCGCGACCGGGCCGCCTGCTCGAGGCTCTCGAGCTCGGCGGCCGGTCGGAGGTGGGCGAAGGCGTCGCGCATCGCGCTGTTGGTCATCGACGACAGCCACAGCCGCCGGACCGGCTTGTCGGCCTTGGCCTTCTCGAACAGGTAGGCGAAGATCAGCTCGCCCTCCCGGCCGGCGTCGCAGGCGTTGATCACCTCGCCCACGTCCTGGCGGTGCAGCTGCTTGTTGACCACGCTCATCTGCTTCTTCGACCGCTCGTCCCGGACGACGAGCTTGAAGCGGGGCGGGACGATCGGCAGGTCGGCCATCCGCCACTTCTTGAACTTCGGGTCGTACTCCTCCGGATCGGCGAGCTGGACGAGGTGGCCGACCGCCCAGGTGATCACGTGCTGCGGCCCCTCGAGGTAGCCCTCGCTCTTGGCGAACGGCCCGCTCAGGACCTTGGCCAGGTCGCGGCCGACCGACGGCTTCTCGGCGATCACGAGCGTCTTGCGGTCTGGTGGCACGGGCTGAGGCTACTCGCTCCAAACCCGCTTGCGGGCTCGCCGCCCCCGACTCGGGGCCCGGCCGGGCCTCCCGCGGCGTCCGGCGGCCGGGCTTCGCGCCGGCCGGCCGGCCGTCCGGATCACCCGCTGCACGGCCCCGTCGAAACCCGCCCGCCGGCCGCCCGGACGTCCTGGGCGACCGTGGCGTTGGCCACGCCGTAGCCCCCGTGGCGGCCCCCGCCGGTGGTCGCCGCGAACACCGTCGTCACCACCCGTCCCCGGGCGTCGACCATCGGGCCACCCGAGTTCCCCGGCCGCACGAGCCCGCGCAGCGGGGTCAGCACCCGCGACACCGGCCCCCGCCCGTAGGCGTCCTGGGTGAGCACGGACTGGGTCTGGCCGATCCGCCCCGGGCGCACGTCGAACGGCCCGTCCTTCGGGTAGCCGAGGATGGCCGCCGCCCGGCCGGCCGGCGGGTCGACGGCCAGCGGCAACGCCGGCTGGGCGAGGCCGGGGACCCGCAGGACGGCGATGTCGTTGGTCGGATCGAAGGCGATCGGCTCGGCCGCCAGTCCCGGCTGGAGTCCCCCGACCTGGACCACCGTGTCCTCCTCGCCGGCCACGACGTGGGCGTTGGTCACCACCACCCCCGGCGCCACCACCCAGCCCGAGCCCTCGATCCCCAGGCCGCACGCGCTCCCCAGCACCCGCACGACGCTCGCCGCCGCCCGGCGGACGACCGGGTCGCGAGCGATCGCCGGCGGCGGCGCCGTCACCCCGGCCTGCGGCCCCTCGATCGCCGGGAGCGGGTCGAAGCGGGCCAGCGCGTGGAGGAGCGACCCCGACGGCGGCAGCAGGTCGTTGAGCCGCTGGAGGATCACCGACTGCTGGATGTCCCGGCGGAGGCTCCCCACGCCCGGCGCCTGGAGCGCCACGGCGCCGAGGATCCAGACGATCCCCAGCGCGACGCAGGCCGAGAGGGCGGCCCCGAGGAGACCGTCGAGCAGCCCGAGCGGGGCCAGGCGGACGGCTCGCCGCAGGCGCAGGCCGAGGCCCTCGAGCCCGGAGGCGAGGATCCCTCCGGCGAGGACCGCGCCGAAGAGGCCGAAGGCCGGGGCGTAGGGGGACATCGCCCCGGTCGGGAGCAGGGCGCCGGCCAGACGCGTCCCGAGCAGGGCGCCGCCCACGAACCCGGCCAGCGAGAGGGCGCCGACGATGAACCCCCGGAAGAAACCCGAGATCCCGAAGATCACGGTGGCACCGACGATGATCCAGTCGAGCGACGTCATCTGGCGTCGGCGAGCCTAGCTCAGCTAGTGCACCGACTTCGGGGATGGTTCGCCGCGGCGGCCGCCGGCGACCAACCTGGGGCGGTCCGTGTCCGGGCGAACAGCCCAAAATTCATCGGCCCGGACGACCGGTCCGGGTGGATGGAACCTCACCAGCCGCCTTCTCCGTCGCCGGCGAAAGGACAGATGACTAGTGACACCAGCGGCGATGGGCTACCGTCAGATGGCGTGATCCACGTCCTTCGGGCGGCCAAGCCGCGGCCGCGCACACGGACGACGCCAGCGGCGGCGCCCGTCGGACGTGCTCGGCGTCCCGGCGCCCGCCTCTGGCCCGGTGGTGGAGCGCCCGCGCCCGAGCGGGCGCGCCTCCTCGGCCTCGCCGGCGCCCTCGCGGTGATCGCCGTCGCCCTCGTCCTCCTCCTCCTCCGCGCGGGCGGCGATTCCCCCGGGCGAACCCTCGCCCAGCAGTTCGTCGGCTCCTGGGCCCACGGCGACTACGCCCAGATGTATACGCAGGTTGACGACGCCACCCGCCGAAGCATGCCGGTCACCGCCTTCGCCGCCGCCTACCGCGCGGCCCTCGCCACCTCGACGGCGACCGGCGCCGTGATCGGCCGGGCCCAGGCCGCGACCGGCGGAAAGGTGACCGTCCCGGTCACCGTCTACACCCGCATCTGGGGCCGGATCGCCACCGAGTTCGTGCTCCCGATCGTCGGCAGCGGGGCCAACCTGCGCGTCCTCTGGCGGCCGTGGCTCACCTTCCCGGGCGTGCGCGCCGGCGAGACCCTGACCCGCCAGACCGCGGTCGCCGCCCGGGCACGGCTCCTCGCCCGGGACGGGACGCCCCTGGCCAACCTGACCTCGGCGAGCGGGATCATCGGCACGGTCGGCCCGATCCCCGCCGATCGGGCCGCGATCCTCCGGGACGGCGGCTACCCGGCCAGCGCGATGGTCGGCGTCTCCGGCCTCGAGCGGACCTTCGACATCCAGCTCGGCGGGCGCCCCGGCGGCCAGCTCTACGCCGGGTCCCGGCTCCTCGCCTCGGCCGCTCCGGTGGCGGGCAAGCCGGTCCGGACGTCGATCTCCCCGTCGCTCCAGGACCTCGCCCAGACCAACCTCGGCGGCATGGAGGGTGGCGTCGTCCTGCTCGTCCCGTCGACCGGCGAGATCCTCGCCGCCGCCGGCACCCCGTTCTCGGAGCTCCAGCCCCCCGGATCGACGTTCAAGCTCATCACCCTGACCGGCGTCCTCCTCGCCGGCCTCGCCAACCCGAACACGACGTTCCCCTACGAGACGTACACCTACATCGACGGCTACAAGCTCCAGAACGCGAACGGCGAGTCGTGCGGCGGGACCCTGGCCAACGCGTTCGCCGTCTCCTGCAACTCGGTCTTCGCCCCCCTCGGGGTCAAGCTCGGCGGCCCGCGGCTCGTCGACGCGGCGACCCGCTACGGCTTCAACCAGCCGTCGCCGATCCCGAGCGTCGCCGAGAGCACGATCCCACCGCCCGACTCGATCGGCAGCGCCCTCGACATCGGGTCCTCGGCGATCGGCCAGGGACAGGTCCAGGCGACCACCCTGCAGATGGCCGTGGTCGCCGCGACGATCGCCAACGGCGGCCGGCGGCCCGTCCCCACCCTCGCCTTCGGCGTGCGCCACCCGGCGCCGGCCGTCGTCCCCCTGAGCGTCGCCCGGACCGTCCGCCTGCTGATGATCGGCGTGGTCAACCACGGGACGGGAACCGCCGCCCAGATCCCCGGCGTGGTCGTCGCCGGGAAGACCGGGACCGCCGAGCTCGCGACCACGGCCACGAGCTGTACGCCCGACCCGAGCAACCCCGGCGCCTGCCCGTCGGCCGTCCCCAACGACCCCAAGAACACCGACGCCTGGTTCGTCGCCTTCGCTCCGGCCGGGGCCCCCCGCGTCGCCGTCGGCGTCCTGCTCGCCCACGACGGGGCCGGCGGCGACACGGCGGCCCCGGTCGCCCGGGTCATGCTCGAGGCCGGCCTCAAGGCCACCGCCGGCGCCCCCCGGCGGCCGGCGCCGGCGCCGGCGGGACGTCCAGCGCCAGCGGCCCCTCCGGCGAAGCCCTGACTACACGTCGAGGTCGATCGTCGCCTCGCGCCCGGGGTTGGTCGGGTCGGTGATGTGGAGGACGAGCGGACGGTTGTCGAACGCGCTGAGCGGGACCTTGAAGAGGAGCACCAGGCCGCCGGTCGGGCCGTTGTACCCGGCCGAGCCCTTGACCGGGAGCTGGTCGTGCGCCGCGACCATCGTCGCGTGGTAGGCGAACGGGTTGTCCCCGGTGACCGGCGTCGGGCGGTAGCTGAGGCCCTGGGTGTCGGTGACGGAGAAGCCGTGCGCCGCCTCGTAGGGCTGGCCGTGCTTGTCGATCGCCAGCATGAAGACCCCGAACCAGGCCTGCTGGGCGGTCAGCTTCGCGTTGGCCGGCGTCAGCCCGAGCAGGTAGGCGGAGTCCTCGGTGTCGTACGGGTTCAGCTCGCGCGAGAGCTGGACCTGGTACTTGAGGTTCCCGAGGTCGACGTAGCCGCTCTCGTCCTTCGCGTGGAGGTTGTTGGTCGTGTCGGACGCCCCGCACGCACCGAGGAGCACGGCCGTGCAGACGGCGACCGCCAGGGCGTGGATCTTTCGGCCGGGGCGCATCGACGCGCGGAGTCTAGATGCTGGCCGGCGCTCGCGGCCACACGGCGGCCGGCCGGCCGCCGTCAAAGGCCGGCGACGGTGGGGCGGGGACCGCGGCCCTCGCCGGTCTCGAGGATCGAACGCAGCCGCTTGAGCGCCCGGGCGTTCTGGCGGCGCAGCCACGGACGCCCGCCCGCCGCCTCCATCAGCTTGTCGGAGATCGTCGCCGGCTCGGTCTTCACGCTGAACGTGACCTCCGTCTTGGCGGGGTCGGTCGCCGCCAGGGCGTAGACGACCTCGACCCGGACCCGGTTGAACTTCCCCCCGCTCCCGGCCTCGACGATCTGGCGGAGCTCGTCGACCTCGACGATGTTGAGGCCGACCCAGGCGAACCGCTGGAGCGGGGCCTTGACCCGGAACCGGGCGCCGGCCCCGACCCCGACCGGGTCGGTCCGCGTCAGGTGCCAGTCGACCAGGTAGTCGCTCGTGTACTCCGCGTGGTTGGCGATGTCCACCAGATAGGCGAAGACCTCCTCGACGGGACGGCCGACGACGATCGAGACGGTCACGGTATCCACGGCGGCGCGCAGTCTACGCGCGCGAGAATCGCTACGCGGTGCGGCTGACCCGGACGGTCTGCCCGTACTCGCTGTGCCGAACGTGGAGGCTCGAGACCGGCGCGCCGCGACGCAGGGGCCGGCAGAGCTCGCAGACGACCTCGCCGGTGTCGAACAGGTGCAGATCCTCCCCGACCAGCGGCGTCCGGCCGCAGTCAGCGCAGACCATCCGGTCGGCGGCGAGGACGTCGACGCTCCGGCGCAGGAGGTGGCGCTCGAACTCGGCGGGATCCATCCGCGCCGGGGCCCGGCGGCCGCCGAGGAGGGCGAGCCCGCCGGCCGGACCATGGAGCGGTAGGTGGGCCATCCGCCGGTGTTCGCCGCCGGCCGGTCCGGTCCTCCCGGAGTCGCCCGACTTCGCAACATCTGCCGCAATACTGAGCCGGGCTTTACCCTCGCCGGTCTATCATGTCGGGGGTTGGCGTCCGAGGCGCGACGCGGGTCGCGCGGAGGGGAGTTCCAGATGGAGCAGTTGATCTCGGGAACCCTCGCCGGAACAGGTTCGTTTCGGTGCGAGCAGTGCGGCCACGTCCTCACCCTGACCGCGGCCGACGCCCTGTCCGACTGCCCGGGCTGCGGCGGGCGGGCCTTCGTCCGCGCGTCGCTCTTCACCGCCGCCCCGGTCGAGTCCTCCTCGCCCGACGCGGCGGCCGAGCGCGATGCGGTCATCGCCGAGGCCCGGTCGCGGATCGACCAGCCCGGCGCCTACCTCGCCTACACGCTCGACGGCCACACGGCCATCGTCCCCCTGACCCGCGACGGGACCCGGATCGGTCGGAGCCTCGCCGCGAACGTTCGCTTCGACGATCCGACCGTCTCCCGCCGCCACGCCCTGATCGTCCGCGACGACGACCGCCTGCGCGTGCTCGACGACCGCAGCCTCAACGGCGTCTTCGTCAACGGGAAGCGGGTCGACTCGAGCCTGCTGACCCAGGGCGACGAGATCGTCGTCGGCCGCCACCGCCTCCACTTCGTCGAGGTCGACGCGGCCGCCGCCGCGGCCGAGCCGACGACCGCGACCGCCTGAGCGGCCCCGGCGGCGCCTACCTAGAGGTCGGCGAGCCGCGCCCGGGCCCCGGTCTGACCGAGCCGGTCGAGGAGCTCGCCGGCCAGCGCGACGTAGTCGGCCCCGAGATCGGGGCGGAGGTCGAGGATCGAGGTCGCCCGCTCGGCCGACTCGGCGTAGGCGATCGACTGGCGGATGACCGTCTCGAACACCTTGACGCCGAAGCTCGCCTTCAGGGAGGTGTGGGCCTCGCGCGAGTGGACGGTCCGCAGGTCGGCGATGTTGAGGACCACGCCGATCCACTCGAGCCCGGGGTTGAGGCTCTCCCGGGCGACCTCGATCACCTCGAGCGCCTGCTCGACGCCCTGGAGGGCGAAGTACTGAGCCTCGGCGGTCAGGAGGGCGTAGTCGGCGGCGACCAGGGCGTTGACGGTGAGCAGCCCGAGGGACGGCGGGCAGTCGATCAGGACGACGTCGTAGTCGCCGACCTGGGAGAGCGCCCGCTTGAGGGTCAGCTCGCGACCGATCCGTCCGCCGAGGGCCAGCTCGGCCTCGGCGAGGCGGAGGTTCGCCGGGATGATGTCGTCGTGGATCGACGCGGCGGCGCTCGCCCCGCCGGTCAGCATCTCGGCGGCGGTCGGCGACGCCTCGGGATCGACGTCGAAGTAGTCGGACAGGTTCCCCTGGGGGTCGAGGTCGACGGCCAGCGTCCGCAGGCCGACCCGGCGGAGGATGTCGGTCAGCGTCCGGACCGCGGTGGTCTTCCCGGTGCCCCCCTTCTGCGAGAGGATCGCGATCGTCTGGGGCATCGACCCGGGCGATGTTAGCGCTGCCCGGGCCGACCCCCGGCGGCCGGCTCGCGGTCGCGGTCGCGGTCGCCCGGCGGGGGGCCGGCCGGGCCCGGCGACCGCGCGGGCGCCGGTCAGGCGGCCAGGAGGACGCGCCCGGTCGGCGAGACCGGCTCGTCGGGGACCGGGGCGACGTCCGGCTCCGCGGGCTCGCCGGGCGCGTCCGGCGCGTCCGGCGCGTCCGGCGAGCCCGGGTCGGGCCCGGGGACGGTCGAGGGCTCCTCCGGAGCGATCGGCGTCGCCGGCTCGTGGGGCGTCGGGACGGTCGCCGGCTGCTCGGGCGCCGCCGGCGTGCCCGGGTCGGGCGCGATCGGGGCGGTCGGGGCGGACGGGACGATCGGCGTCGGGGCCACGCTCGGCTGGGGAACCTCCATGCGTATCTCGTTCATGGACGCCGGCTACCCGATCGAGCCGGGGCTCAAGCCGGCGGTCAGGGAAAGCGGTAGTGGAGCATCCGCAGGGCGTTGGCGCTACAGATCTTCTCGGCGTCGTCCGCGCCGTAGCGCTCGCGGAGCAGCCGTTGGAGCTCGCGCATCTCGCTCTCATCCGTGAACCCGGGAAGCGCCGGCTTGATGTAGCCGTCGAGGTCGGTCCCGATGGCGACATGGTCGAATCCCTCGGTGTACTTGGCGATGCGGTCTATGTGCCGGCAGAGGACCGCGAAGGAGTCCTCGCGCGTCGCCGGCGGCCGGCGGGCCTTGAAGGCGAGGTAGTGCCCGCAGTCGATCAACCCGATGACGCCGTCGCGACCGGCGATGCGGACGATCTCGTCGCGCCCGAGGTTGTACTCGGGTCCATGGTCGAGGTCGCAGGCGCCGTGGGAGACGATCACCGGCGCGCCGCGCGCCCGGGGGTTGGCATCGAGGCGGTCGAGCGTGTCGTTGAGCGAGTCCCGGCTCATGTGGGTGAGGTCGATGAGCACGCGATGGTCGACGAGCGCGTCGACCGCGGTCCGCCCGAGATCGCCGAGGCCCTCCCGCCGCGGCTGGCGGAAGAGCAGGTGGTAGGCGCGGTCGCTCAGGAAGGGCAGGGCCGGAGCGTTGGTGGCCACCCGCCGCCAGAAGAGATGGGCGAGGGTCACGTAGGCGACGCCGTGCTGGGCGAGCGTCGCGACGGTCGTGCGCACCTGCCGGTCGTCGGCGCCGAGGGCGAAGCCGCCCTCGACGCAGTGGACCATCGCGGTCAGGCCCTGGGCGATCGCCCGGTCGAGGTCGGCCCGGGAGCGCACGACGAGCGCGACGCGCGAGTGCTCGGATTCGATTTCGGCCTCGACGCTCGTGAGCTGGTCGAGGAGGTGGGTCGGGGCGTCCGCGCCCGGAGCGGCGCCGAAAGCCGCGCCGGGGTCGATCTCGTCGAACGGCTGGTAGAGGACCGACAGGACCACCCCGACCCCGCCCTTGCGGATGAGCTCCATGGTCACCGACGGCGTGTCGCCCGGGCCCTCGTAGTTGCTGAACCTCGAGATGACGTCGACCACGGCCGCGCGCAGGCGCTCGGCCCGCCAGCGGCCGAGGGGGATGCCGGCGTGCGGGGTCTCATCGAGAACGTGCATCGGGTAATGCGCGTGCATGTCGACGAGCATCGTCGACGTCGATTGTCTCCCCGGAGCCCGGCGAAGTCCAGCCGACCGCCGCGCCCGGCGCCCCGCTTCGCCCCGGCGCAGAGCTCAGATCGCCGTCGCCCGGGCCCCGTCGGTCGCGAACCCGGCCGCCACGACCCGCGCCCAGCCGGCCGCCTCGGCCTCGAGCCGGGACCGGAGCTCCGCAGTCTGCTCGGCCCGGCACCAGAAGAGGACGCTCGGACCGGCCCCGCTGATCGTCGCCCCGAGCGCACCGAGGCCGACGGCCCGGTCGAGGAGCTCCTGGCTGCGGGGAAAGAGGTGGGCCCGCCGCGGCTGGTGGAGGCGGTCGGCGAGCCCCCGGGCGACGAGCCGAAAGTCGCCGGTCACCAGGCCGACCATCAGGAGCGCGCCGTGGGCGGTGCTGAACACGGCGTCGCCGAGCGGGACCGACGCCGGGAGCGCGGCCCGGGCCGCCGCCGTGCGGACCGGCTCGTCGGGCACCACGAGCACGCCGTCGAGGCCGGCCGGCGGGTCGAACCGCTCGGCCCGGTCGTCGGCGCAGACGACGATGCCGCCGTAGAGGGCGGCGGCGACGTTGTCCGGGTGGCCCTCGAGCTCGCAGGCCGCGCCGAGCAGGTCGCCTTCCCGACCGCCGGCGAGGCGCTGGGCGGCGAGGAGGCCGGCGACGATCGCCGCGGCGCTCGACCCGAGCCCGCCGGTCAGCGGGATCTCCGAGCGGATCTCGAACGCGAGCCGGTCGGCCGGATGGAGGCGCTCGAACGCCCGCACGACCAGGTTCGACCGATCGCGGGGCACGCCGTCGACGTCGGTCACCACGGCGAAGGCGGCGGCCGGCCGGACGGTCAGCTCGAGGTGGATGCAGAGCGCCGCGGCGAAGGCGTCGAACCCGGGCCCGAGGTTGGCCGACGAGGCCGGCACCCGCACCCGCACCCCGTCCACGGCTACCCCATCACCACGCGCTCGATCGCCGCGAGGGCCGGCTCGCAGGGAACGACCGCCCCGGCCTGCTCGAGCGCCGTCTGGGGATCCTTCAGCCCGTGCCCGGTCAACACGCAGGCGACGCGGGCGGCCCCGTCGGCCCCGTACTTGAGCAGGCCGGCGACCGAGGCGGCCGAGGCCGGCTCGCAGAAGACGCCCTCGCTGGCGGCGAGCAGCCGGTAGGCGGCGAGGATCTCGTCGTCGGTGACCGCCCGGATCGCCCCGCGCGAGGCGCTCATCGCCCCCATCGCCTGCTCCCAGCGGGCGGGGTTGCCGATCCGGATGGCGCTGGCCACGGTCTCCGGCTCGGCGATCGGGTGACCGAGCACCAAAGGCGCGGCGCCGGCCGCCTGGAAGCCGAAGAGCCGGGGGGCCGACCCGGCCTCGACGAAGCCGGCCCAGTAGGCGCTGATGTTGCCGGCGTTTCCGACCGGGATGCACAGGGCGTCGAGCCCGCCGTCGAGGTCCTCGAGCAGCTCGAAGGCCGCCGTCTTCTGGCCCTGCAACCGGAACTCGTTGACCGAGTTGACCAGGGCGATCGGATGGCGGGTGACCAGCTCGCGCACCAGCGTGAGCGCCTCGTCGAAGTTCCCCCGCAGGGCGATCACCTGGGCCCCGTGCATCAGCGCCTGGGCGAGCTTGCCGGTGGCGATCTTGCCGTCCGGGACGATCACCGCGCACCGCACCCCGGCCTTGGCCGCGTAGGCGGCGGCGCTGGCCGCGGTGTTGCCGGTCGACGCGCAGATCACCGCCTCGGCGCCCTCGCGGACGGCGGCCGAGACGGCGCAGGTCATCCCGCGGTCCTTGAACGACCCGGTCGGGTTCAACCCCTCGAGCTTGAGGTAGACCTCGGCGTCGACGCGGGCGGAGAGCGTCTCGGCGAGGACGAGGGGGGTGCTCCCCTCGCCGAGGGAGACGATCGGATCCTCGGCGGCGAAGGGCAGCCGGTCGCGGTAGCGGTCGATCAGGCCGAGGGTGGTCACACGAACTCCTCGTCGATCACCCGGATCGCCCGGGGCCGGGAGCGGACGAACCCGAGCCCGCCGATCCGCTCGAGGGCGACGAAGAGGCGCGACTCGAGCAGGGGGTGGGTGACCATGACCAGGCGGGCGTTGTCGCCGAGCCCGCTCTGGACGACCGACTTGATCGACGCCCCCTCCTCCCCGAGCACCGCGGCGACCTGGGCGAGGACGCCCGGCCGGTCGGCGACCTCCATGTGGAGGTAGAAGGCGGAGACGACGTCCTCGATCAGGGGGATCGCGTCGGTCAGGGCCGGCTGACCCCCGCGGGCGGTGATCGCGCTGACCAGGTCGCCGAGCACGGCGCTCGCCGTCTGGGGGCCGCCGGCCCCGGGTCCGGACATGGTGATCTCGGTGATCGCGTCCGACTCGACGGTGACCGCGTTGAACGGCCCGCCGACCGAGGCGAGCGGGTGGCCGCCGTAGAGGAAGGCCGGGTGGACCCGGACGGAGATCCCGCCGTCCAGCCGCTCGGCCGTCCCGATCAGCTTGAGCCCGAGCCCGAACTCCCGGGCGTAGTTGATGTCGTCGACGGTGATCTCCTCGATCCCCTCGCAGCGGACCTGGTCGAGGTGGACGGGCACGCCGAAGGCGAGCCGGGCGAGGATGGCCATCTTCGCGGCGGCGTCCTTCCCGCCGACGTCCTCGGTCGGGTCGGCCTCGGCGTAGCCGAGCCGCTGGGCCTCGGCGAGCGCCTCGGCGTAGGTCATCCCGGCGCGGGTCATCTCGCTGAGGATGAAGTTGGTCGTCCCGTTGACGATCCCGTGGATCCGCTCGACCTGGGCCCCGGCGAGCGACTCGCGCAGGACCCGGATCACCGGGACGACCCCGGCCACCGACGCCTCGAAGCCGAGCCGGACGTCGTGCTCCCGGGCGAGGGCCCAGAGCTCCTCCCCGTGCTGGGAGAGGAGCTGCTTGTTGGCCGTGACCACGTGCCGGCCGGCCCGGAGCGCCCGGCTGACGTACTCCCGGGCCGGCTCGATCCCGCCGATCAGCTCGACGATCACCTCCGACCGGTCGAGGATCTCGGCGAAGTCGCCCCGGCTCCGCGTCAGCACCCCGCACAGCTCGGGCCGGCGGCCGGTCAGCTGGGCGATCCGCTCGGCCCGCTCGCCGAGCAGGACGGCGAACGCCCGGCCGACCGTCCCGTGCCCGAGCAGCCCGACCCCGAAGGGCGCGGCCGCGTCCGGCGCCGTCATCCTCGCCCCGCGCCGCGCGGAGCGTCGATCCGCCGTGCCCAGCCCCGGCCGAGCACCCGAAGCGCACCGACCAACGGCGAACGCCCGCCCGCGCGCGAGGCTCCGACCCGCGCCCGCGACGTCGACACCGCGTCAGACATCACGCGAGCAGAGGTCCTCGAGCGTCTCGCGCCGGACGACCACCCGGGCGTCCCCGTCGCGGCAGAAGACGACCGGCGGGCGGGGCACGCCGTTGTAGTTGTTGGCCATCGCGTGGCCGTAGGCCCCGGTCGCCGGGGTGACGAGGACGTCGCCGACCCGGGGATCGTCGAGCCGGGCGTCGCGGACGATCACGTCGCCCGACTCGCAGTGCCGGCCGGTGACGTGACAGACGGTGCTCCCGCCGAGCCGGTCGACGATCTCGGCCTCGTAGTGGGCTCCGTAGAGCATCGGGCGGAGGTTGTCGGACATCCCGCCGTCGACCCCGACCCAGGTCGAGACGTTGCGCTTGACGCTCTGGACGGTGTAGAGGGTGACCCCGGCGTGGGCCACGAGCGACCGCCCCGGCTCGACGAGGAGCCGCCGCCCGGGGCCGAAGAGCTCGCCGGCGGCGGCGACCAGGGCGGCGACGTGGTCCTCGATCGCCGGCGGCCGCTGGTCGGGGGCGTAGGCCACGCCCAACCCACCGCCGAGGTCGTAGACCGGGAAGTCGCCGAGCCGGCCGAGCACCTCCATGGCCGCCCGGAACGGAGCGAGGTCGAGCAGCTGGGAGCCGATGTGCATGTGGAGCCCGACCAGGTCGAGCCCGGCCACCCGGCGCACCCGCTCGATCGCCCGCCGGGCGTCGTCGGGCCCGAGCCCGAACTTCGAGTCGGCCTGCCCGGTCGAGATCTTCGCGTGGGTGTCGCCGGCCACCCCCGGGGTCACCCGGATCAGGACCGGCTGGACGGCGCCGAGCCGCTCGAGCCGGTCGATGTCGTCGAAGTTGTCGATCACGACCAGCCCGACCCTGGCCGACACTGCCCGACCCAGCTCCAGATCTGACCGGGCATTGCCGTGGAAGACGATCTTCCGGGGGGCGAAGCCGGCGCGCAGAGCGAGGTGGAGCTCCCCGTCGGAGGCGACGTCGCAGCCGAGCCCCTCCTCGGCGAAGACGGCCATCACGGCGGTGCACGGGAACGCCTTGGTCGCGAAGGCGACCTCGAAGTCGGGGGCGCCGGCCGCCCGGAAGGCCTCGAGGTAGGCGCGGGCGCGGGCCCGGAGGTCGTCCTCGGCGACGATGTAGGCCGGGGTGCCGAACTCCCGGGCGAGCTCGAGCGTGTCGCACCCGCCGACCTCGAGCCGGCCGCCGGCGTTGACCCGGCTGCCGAGCGGAAAGACGTGGGAGAGGGCGACGGCGGCCATGACCGGAGCGATTATCGCCGGGATCGCCCGGGGAAGCCCGCCTCCGGGCGGCCGGCTACTTGGACGGGAGGCCGAGGAGGAGCTGGGCGAGGCTGTTGCCGACCGAGACCACGGCGCCGCTGAGCGAGTTGCCGAGGCTCTGGACGGTCCCGGCGAGCTGGGGGCTGACCGGGGCGACCGTGGTGGCCAGGCCGTTGGTCAGCCCGTTGACCACGCCGCTGACGTTGGCCGTCGTGTTCTGGGTCGTGGTCGCCAGGGCGACCGGGAGCTGGGGGGTCGTGCTCTGGCCCGCCGGGCTGGTCGACGCCTGCGGACGCGGGCCCGCGACCGGGGTCGGCTGGACGGTCGGCGCCACCGGGGAGACCCGGGGCCGGGCGCTCGGGACGACGACGGCGGAGATCGGCGCGCGGGTGGTCGCGGTGGTCGCGGCGACCCGGGTCGCGGTCCGGGGCGCCGAGGTGGGCGGCCGGACGGTCGGGGAGACGACGATCGGCCGGCCGGGCTTGTGGTTGCCGGCCACGATCAGGGCGCGGGCGTTGCCCTCGGCGGCGACCTGCGGCCAGCGGTGGAAGGCGACGAGGGCGGCGGTCACGAAGAACGCACAGGCCACGGCGGCGACCAGCGAGACGGCGGCCCCGAGGCCGGGGATCAGCGAGCGGTCGGCGCGCACGGCGGGAGGGGCGGGGTCGCGGTCATCGGCAGGGCTCCATCGGCAGTTCGCCCGCCATCCTTGAGGGCGATCTCCGGGGCGCGACCGGGCCGCCGGCCGGTTTCGGTCAGGTTGGGGGCGGTGCCGGGTCTGCGACAATCGTCCGATGGCCAGGAGCCGCACGACGTTCGGCCGGGATCCGGGCCTCCAGGCGCGGATGCTCCTGACCATGTTCCTGCTCGGGCTCGTCTACGCCGTGCTGATCGGGGCGCTCTTCGCCTCGGGGGCCCGCGGGTGGCTGATCGCCGTGGTCGGCGGCGGCCTCTTCCTCTTCCAGCTCTTCGCGTCCGACAAGCTCGCCCTCCGGGCGGCCGGGGCCCGGGAGGTCAGCGCCCAGGAGTACCCGCTCCTCCACGCGACGGTCGAGCGGCTCTGCGTCCAGGCCGACCTGCCGAAGCCGCGGATCGCGGTGGTCGACACGGCGATGCCCAACGCCTTCGCGATGGGCCGGTCGCAGCGGACGGCGACCGTCTGCGCGACGACCGGCATCCTCCGGCTGCTCGAGCCGGCCGAGCTCGAGGGGGTGATGGCCCACGAGCTGACCCACGTGATCAACCGCGACGTGGTGATCATGACCGTCGCCGCCTTCTTCGCCTCGATCGCCTCGATGATCGTCCAGTGGGGGTTCTTCTTCGGCGGCGGCTCCGACGACGACGAGGACAACTCCTTCTGGGTGGTGATCCTCGTCTCGGTCGGCGTCTACGCCGTCTCGTTCGTCCTCATGCAGGCGCTCTCCCGCTACCGGGAGTTCGCCGCCGACCGGGGGGCGGCGGTGATCACCGGCCGGCCGAGCGCCCTCGCATCGGCGCTGTTGAAGATCAGCGGGACGATGAACCGCGTCCCGACCCAGGACCTCCGGGCCGCGCCGGCCGAGCTCGCCGCCTTCTACATCGTCCCGCCGAAGGTCAAGTCGACGGTCGGCAACCTCTTCTCGACCCACCCGCCGCTCGAGCAGCGCCTGGCCGCGCTCTCCCGGCTCGAGGCCCAGCTCCAGAGCGGCCGATGAGCCTGCGCGACGCCCTGACCGGCCGCCGGAAGCTCAAGGGCCCGGCCCCCGACCGCCTGTTCGCCCTCTCGACGGCCTACGTGACGCTGGCCAGCGAGCATGGGATCACCGCGGTCGGGGTGGCCGGCATCGTCTTCCAGCCGCTGGCCACGAGCGACTTCGAGGCGATCGTCAAGGACATGGAGGAGGTGGTCAAGGCGACCGGCGGGGAGGTCGGGGCGAGCGTCGAGAGCTACGACGACGCCTTCGGCTACCGGTGGATGATCATCCGCTCGGGCGAGCTCGAAGATCTCGTGGTCGCCGTCAACGCCGTCTCGAGCGCCCTCGAGCTGGGCGGCTACGGCGACCGGGTGCTCTGCGCGGTGTTCGCCTTCGCGGGGCAGGGGCGGAAGGTCTACTTCATCTACAACTACAAGCGCGGGACCTGGTACCCGTTCGTCCCGGCCGGCGACGCGGCCCGTTCGGTCGAGCGGGAGCTTCAGATCAAGGCTCAGGTCGAGCGCGAGCTCCCGATCGAGGCCGACCTCGAGCGCTGGTTCCCCCTCTGGGGCATCCCCTTCTGACGGGCGCGCCGCCGGCCGCCGAAGCCCGAAGGGCGCCCCGGCCGTGCTGGCCGGGACGCCCTTCGTCGCGCTGTCTGTCGTGGTGGGGGGTAGGGCTGCGGAGCAGAGCTGGCAGCTAGCCGCCGAGCCCGCCGAGGAGCCCGCCGAGGAAGCCGCCGGTCGCGCCCCCGCCGAGCAGGCTGCCGAGGCCGGGGACGAGGCTCGTCACCTGACCGAGCAGGCCCGACACCGGGCTCGGAATCGATACCGGAGTGGTCGGGATCCCGGCGCCGATGCCCGGGAGGAAGCTGCCCAGGAGCGACTGGACGAGCTGGGTGACCGAGCCGACCAGCGACGTGACGGCCGAGACCGGGTCGCCGATCGTCCCGGTGACGCCGGTGATCGGGGTCGTGCTCGAGCAGGAGAACGCCTGGTTCAGGCTGGCGACCAGCGAGTTGAGCTGGGCGGGCAGGCCGGCCAGGACCGACGTGAACTGGCTGGCGGCGCCGGCCGGGAGGAACGAGAGCAGCGACTCGACCCGGGCGACGTTGGCCTGGACCGAGGCGAGCGCGGTGGCCACGACCTGGCTGACCGAGGCGATCGCCGGGCAGGCGACCGATCCGGCCGAGAGCCCGCCGGCGAGCTGGCCGACCTGGCCGGAGCCGAGGTTCGACAGCTGGGCGACGATGCCGGCGACCTGGCTCTGGTCGGCCACCGGGAGCTTCGAGAGGACCTGCGTGGCGAGCGTGAGCACCTGCTGCTGGCTCTGGGTGACCGAGGCGATGAAGGAGACGACGTCGAGGCCGCTGGCCGAGCCGGAGAGGCTGCCGACCAGGGGCGTGAGCGAGGTGATGTCGCGAGTCTGCTGGGCCGCGAGCTTGGTCAGCGCGGTCGCCGCGCGGACCCGGAGGACCGCCGACTTGTGCGCGCCGTGGACGAGCTTCGCCGCCCCGGCCCCGGCGGCCTTGAGCTGGCTCTCGAGCGCGCCGAGCGAGGCGCTCGCCGAGACCGTGGACGGGCTGCCGGCGACGGCGACCACCTGGTGGAGGGCGGCGTCGGCGCTGCGGACATGAGCCCGCACGGCCGAGAGGTTGTCCGCCTGGGCGGCCGGGACGGCGACGAGCGCGCCGGCGCTCAGGGCGCCGGCGAGGGCGATCCGGGCAAGCCGGCCGCGCCCGCGGCGACGGTGATCTGCGACAGCGTGGGACATCAATTCCTCCGAGGAGTTCGGGGACCGCCGGGCAGCGGCTCCTGTGGGATGCCGCTTGCGCGGCGTGGGGTTTCGCCCCGCCCGGGGACGGGTGGGCGAGCGCCGGGGGAACGGCCGAGCGGCTCGTGGTCGCGCGCGCCGGCACCGGGAACCCGGAGGGAGCGAAGGCGGCTGCTTGGCCGAGGACCTGGCATACCTCATCCATCGGCAGCCGGCGGCCCGGCTTTAGCCCTCGCTTACCGGCTGGACGTGGGGGCCGGGCCGGCGACGCGGACGCGGGACGACGACGGCCGCCGCGATCGAGGTGGTAGCTTCCGGCGGACGCCCTCCTCCGACCGGATGGACGCGACGACCCGAGGTGACCACGACCGGCAAACGAGCAGCCTCGCGGGCAGACGCAGTGGCCCGAGCGGTCGCCACGGCGGTGATCGCCTTCGGGGCGGCAATCGGCACCGGCGCCGGCGCGATGTCCGCGTCGGCCCAGGCGCCGGTGTCCCGGCCTCCGCAGGCTTCGGCGCCCTGCGGCCCCGTCCCGCCCGGCCGGGCGGGCGGCTACTGCGGCGACGGCGGCCCGGTCGAGCTGGCCCGGCTGGCGGCGCCGCGCGACGTGGCCGCGCTGGCCAACGGGGATCTGCTGGTCGCCGACGACCAGGCCGACGTGATCCGGCGGATCTCGGCGGGCAGGATCACCACGGTCGCGGGCCTCGGTGTCCCCGGCCATGCGCCGCCGTCCGCGCCAGCCTCCGTGGCCGACGTCGCGCTCTCGGATCCGCGAGGCGTGGCCGGGCTCGCGGACGGCTCCTTCGCGATCGCCGACGCCGGGCTGCGGGCGGTGCTCGTGGTCACGCCCGACGGGCGCGTGCGCACCGTGCTCGACCGCCGGACGCTGGCCGTCCCGGTCGACGTGGTGGCGATCGACGCGAACACCCTCGCGGTCACGGACGCCGCCGCGGGCAAGGTGCTGGCCGTCGACCTCCGCGATGGCACGACGCGGACGCTGGCCCGGGGCCTGGCCACGCCCGGGCAGGTTTCGCTGGATCCGGCGTCGAGCGGCCTCGTCGTCAGCGAGCAGACCGCGTCGCCCGAACTGCGGGCCCGGCGTCCGACGGCGGGCGTGGTCGTGCGCCTGACCCCCGACGGCGCCCAGACGGTCGTCGCCGGACCGGGGGCGGCCGGGGTCGCCGGCGGATTGCGCTTCGAGCGCCTCGCCGGCGTGTTCGCCCGCCCGGACGGCACCGTCCTGGTCGCCGATCGCCACGTCGTCTACGCCGTCTTTCCGGGCTCGGGAGCGGTCAGCGTGCTGGCCGGCGTGCCGCCCGCCGATGTCCCGGGCATCACGTCCGCGCAGGCGGTCGCGCCCGGGCAGTCGGTTGCCCGCGTCACGCCCGGCCAGGCCGAAGGCATCGCGGTGGCCGGCGGCGATCTCCTGATCGCCGACTCCGGGACGAGCCAGATCCGCCGGGCGCCCGACGCCCAGTTCCAGCCGGCGGCGCCGGCGCCACCGGCGGCAGAGGTCGCCTTCGGGATGAGCGGTCTGAGCCCGGCACGGACGCCGCACTACGCGACGCGGGCCCCGGGGGCGCCGGCGCCCTGCGTGCCCGGCGGGGGCCTGTCCTCGGCCTACCACGCCACGATGGTCGCGCACCACTTCATCCGGGTGAACTTCAGCCTGGCGCACACCGTGCTGGCGGTGGCCCTGGCCCGCAGCCCGGCCGACCGCGACAGCCACGTGTCGTACAAGAAGGTCGGGCAACCCCCGGCAGACGGCGTGGTTCTCGTGAGGCCGAAGGCACGGGGCTCCTGGTACGTGCGGGTACGCGCTCGCGGTGGGTGCAACCAGTCCGGCCCCCTCCCACTGGGGTGACGGCCGACGCGCCGAAGGAGGGTGATGACAGTCAGGCGGTCCGGCGGTGGGTCGGCCAGGTGCGCGGCGCGGTCGTGGCCGGGGCCGGACTCATCACCGCCGTCCTCGGCGTCGTCTTCCTGGTCGCGCCCTCGCTGCGACCGCTGCCGCGGGACAAGATCGCGGCCTCGGTCAGCGTTCCGGCGGTCGAGAATGGAGTGAACCTGCTCGACTGGGCGAGGCGGCAATATCCCGGCCATCCATACAGCGCGCTGCGCCAGCTGGGCCAGGCCTACGACGCCCAGCGCGACGGAGCGGTCACCGGGACGGTCGTCTACGTGCGCCTCCAGACCGACGGCTTCCGCTACCGCTCGATTCAGCTTCGGGCTCGGGTCTACGACGCCGACATCGGACGGCCGGCGCCGGACACCTACGTCGGCCAGCTCTTGCCGAAGTTCGGCAAGGTCAGGCTGGACGCACCGAGCCGCTCGACGGTCACCCTGATGTTCTTGGACGACCTCAGCAAGCTCGTGGGGCGGTACTTCGTCCGCGTCGAGGCCTACGACGGCAGCGGCATCCTCGCCTTCGCGGACAGCCCGGTCATCCAGGGCGAGAGGTGACGGGCCCTCAGCCGGGGATCAGGCCCTCGCCCGTGAACTCCTCCCGAGCCTCGTCCATCGAGATGTCGGGCGGCGGGAGCATCAGGTCCGAGCCGGTCAGCTCGTCCTCGCCGAGCGCCTCGCCCTCCTCGCGCACCAGGGCGAGGAGCTGGTCGTAGCAGGCTCGGAAGCGGCCCTCGTCGCCCGCCTCGACCGCGGCGACGCACTCGTTGTCGAGCTCGTTCATCCGGGCGACCGCCGCGTCCGGCACCCGGTACTGGTCGTCGCTGAAGATGCGGACGATCATGGCCGGGCCGGTCCGTCGGCCGAGTGGGTCTCGATCTGCGCCGGCCCGGTGGCCGGCCCCTGGCCGAGCTCGGCCTTCATCTTGGCCAGCTCGTCCTCGACCCCGCTGGAGGAGGAGATCTGCTCGAGCTGGCGGTCGATGTCGTCCTTGCCCGAACCGAGCGCCGTCAGGTCGTCGAACGTCCCGGCCGCCTCGAGCTCCTCGACCGCGCTCGCCCGGGCCCGCATGTTCTCCGTCTTGTCGACCGCCCGCTGCATGGCCAGGCCGACATCGGCCATCTGCTCGCCGACCCCGGTCGCCGCCTCGGAGATCCGCACCTGCGCCTCGGCGGCCGAGTACTGGGCCTTGATGACCTCCTTCTTGGTCCGGAAGGCCTCGATCTTGGCGCGGAGCTTGCGCTCGGACGCGGTCAGCTTCTCCTGCTGGCTCTCGAGCTCGGCGATCGACGTATCGAGCCCCTGGAGCTCGGCCTGGACCGTCTGCTTGCGCTCGAGCGCGACCTTGGCGAGGTCCTCCTGACCGGCGGCGAGCGCCTGGCGGGCCTGGGTGTCGAGCTTGACCACCTGCTGCTGCATCGTCGCCTCCTGCATCTGCAGGCGCTTCTTCGACGTGACGATGTCGGCAATGCCCTTCTTGACGTTCTGGAGCGCCTCGAGCTGCTTCTCGTAGCTGTAGTCGAGGGTCTCGCCAGGGTCCTCAGCGCGGTCGAGCAGCTTCGAGACCTTGGCCTTGACGATCGTAGACATGCGTCCGGTCAAGCCCGGCATCTGATCCTCCTGGTCGGGTGGAGCGCCAAGCGTAGCCGACCGCCACGACCGGCACGCCCGGGACTCAGAAGCCGGCGATCGTCCGTACCTTGAAGCCGCGATTCGACTTGCGCACCGGTCGCCAGCGCGGCCCGGGGAGGCGCGACGGGTCGCCCGCCGTGCTCGTGTCGAGGCGGAGCCCGGCGACCGTCATGTAGACGTGGCCCGGGTTGCTGAAGATGGTGATCCACTGGCCGTGCCCGGCCACCCCCCAGCCCATGAACTCGCTCGAGTCCATCGGCGTGGCCAGGAGGCTGCCGCCGTGGAGGGCGTAGGAGACGGTGCCCGAGCAGTCGTAGCCCGAGGCGATGAACGCCTGATGGCCGCCGCCGTAGACGTAGGGCAGGCCGACGATCTGGTTGGCCGCGAAGATCGCCTGCTGGACCGCGGCCGGGGCGGCGGCCGGGGCGGCGGCGTACCCGCTCGGGAGGAGCTTGGCCACGGCGCCGGGGACGATCACCTGGGGGATCGCCGGCCCGATCGCCCCGTAGGGCTGGCCGCCGGTGATCCCGGTCCCCCCGGCGCCGGTCGTCGCCGGGGCGCCCGGGGCGAGCGCCGGGACCGGAAGGGCGGGCGCGACGGGGAGCGGCGGGACGGCGAGCGCCGGGGTCGTCGGGCCGTCGCTGTAGGCGGCGCCGCCGGAGTTGGCCTTGCTGCTGGCCAGCGCCGCGGGAGCGGTGACGGCGGTAGCGGCCATGACAACCACGGTGATCCTGCTCAACCGCACCCAGCAACCTCTTTCGTCGGCCTGCGGGGTTAGCTGACGGGCTGGCGCGGAAAGAGCCGCGCTCCTCACGGACAACCGTGAGATTCGCCCCAAACAACTCGGGTCCCCCGTTCTTCAGTGTCGGACTGAAGATTCGGCGTTCGGGCGCCAACCTACCAGAAGCGCAACAGCTCGTGCAGGAGAGTTGCGATAGCCCGGGCACCGGCTTGCGGCGGCCGCGCCGGCGGTTGGTCGGGCACCGCCCGGGCCGGCGGAGCTACGGGTAGATCTGGACGCCGAGCTCGTCGCAGATGATGATCGCGTCGACCGGGCAGTTCTGCGACGCCTCGACGATCAGGTCGATGTCGGCGGCGTCCGGGTCGATCACGTAGGCGACGTTCTCGTCGTCGAGGCCGAACACCGCCGGGGCCGTGTCGACGCAGTCGCCGAACCCGAAGCACAGGGTCCGGTCGACGTCGATGGCGATGCGGTTGCGGGCGGAGACCTCAGTCATCGGGCCGGCAACGATAGACGGCCGGACCCCCGGGCGCCGATTGCCGGACGCTCGGGGGCGGCCCGGCGCGTATTGTGCGCCCCCATGCGCCGCCCCAGACTCCCGCGCATCCGCCGCTCGGCCGGCGCTCCCCCGTCGCCGGCGCCGGCGCCAGGGCCTGGGCCGGCGCCGGAGGCCCCGGCGCCCGAGCGCCGCCGCCGGCTCCGGCGCCTGCTCCGGCCGCCGCGCCCCCGGCTGCGCCGCCGCCGCCGCGAGCAGGCCCCGGCCGAGGCGCGCCCGCCCCGCCAGCGACGGCCGCTGCGCACCCGCCGGCCGTTCGCCCAGCTCGCGGCCCTCCCGGTCCCGGCGAGCCTCCGCACGCGGACCTCGGTGCTCCTGCTCCTGGTCATCCTCGTCCTCGCCGTCCTCCTCGTCCTCTCGCGGCTCGGATCGCCGGGCACCGTCGCGCTCAGCGCCGCCGGCGCCGGCGACGCCCCCCTGATCGCCGGCCTGCCCCTCGTGGCCACCAAGAACACGACGCGGATCGCGGGCGCCGACCCGCTGACCGAGTCGGCCGGCGTCGCGGTCACCGTCTACCCGGGCGGCGAGGAGCGCCCCCGGGCGGTGACCCTCGCCGACGGCGGCGACTGGCGGGCGGCGCTCGTGGCCAGCGTGCTCATGAGCCCGCCGCTCCGGGCCCCGCTGATCCTCACCCACGGCGAGGGCATGAGCTCGGCCGGGAGCGCCGCCTTCGACCGCCTGCACCCGCCGGAGGTGATCCGGGTCGGGGCGACCGCCCATCCGTCGGCGTCGAAGACGGTCAACCTCACCGGGGCCAACCCGGCGGCCCTCGCCGCCAGCGTCGCCGCCTACGAGACGAGCATCCGCGGGACGGCCGACAACCGGGTCGTGGTGGTCAACGGGGACGCCCCGGCCTTCGCCATGTCCGCCGCCGCCTGGGCGGCCAAGAGCGGCGACCCGATCCTCTTCGTCAGCCGCGACGCCGTGCCCCCGGAGACGCGGGACGCGATCGGCCGCCTCCAGCAGCCGCGCATCTACGTGCTCGGTCCCGGCTCGCAGGTCGGCCGCCTGGCCATCCGGGCGCTCAAGAAGCTGGGGGTGGTGAAGCGGATCGCCGGCCCGGATCCGGTGGCCACGGCCGTCGCCTTCGCCCGCTACCAGGACGGCAACTTCGGCTGGGGACCGATCCAGGCCGGACGGGGCCTCGTCGTGGCGAGCGCCGCCCAGCCGCTCGCCGGCCCGGCGGCCGCCGCCCTCTCGGCCAGCGGGACCTACGGCGCCCTGCTCCTCGTCGACGGCAACGGGACCCCGCTCCCGCCGGCCGTCCGCCAGTTCCTCCTCGACACCGAGCCCGGCTACGCGAGCGACCCCGCCCATGGCGTCTACAATCACGCCTGGCTGGTCGGCGACGGCAGCGTGATCGGCCTCGCCGCCCAGGCGGCCATCGACAAACTCCTCGAGATCGTGCCGGTCCATTGAGCGAAGCCGAGACCCCCGAGCGGAGCAGCCCCCGGCACGAGGTCACGCTCGAGGACATCCGCCAGCTGAGCGGGGCCTCGACCCCCCACTTCGCCCTCCAGCTGCGCAACCGCATCCTCAAGCTGATCTCTCCGCTCCCCCCGGATCACCCGGCCCGGGTCGCCGGGCTGGCCGAGATCCGCCGCCTCGAAGCCCTCGGGTACGACGGCGAGACCCGGGGCGAGGCGGCCCAGGACGGCCAGCGGGCGATGCCGTCGGTCGCCCGCCAAACGCCCGCCTGAGGGGGGCGGCCGCGGCGACCCGCCGGGACGACGGGCGTGTCGGGGCCAGCCGCTACCCTCGGACTCGATGCCGCCACCCGTCGCCTCCACCGACCCGACCGGCATCCCCGGCTCCAGGCTTCCCGGTCCCTACCCGGTCGGCCGCTACGTCGCCGGGCTGCGCCTGAAGCTCCGCAGCCTCGCCCGCATCCAGCTCGCCGGCGAGATCGTCAACCTCCGCCCGCCCACCGCCGCCCGCGTCTACTTCGACCTCCGCGACGCCGACGGGGCGATCCCGTGCGCGATGTGGCGGACCGACTGGGACCGCCTCGGGGCGCTCGGCGGCGAGCTGGCCGACGGCACCCGGGTCGTGGTGGCCGGCGGCTGCGACTACTACCCGGGGAGCGCGACCTCCTCGCCGTCCTTCTCCTTCACGGTCAGCGACCTGCGGATCGCCGGCGAGGGCGACCTCCTCGCCCAGGTCGCCCGCCTCCGCCGCCGGCTGGCCGCCGACGGGCTGCTCGAGCCCCAGAAGCTCCTCCCCCGCCGGGCCGTGCCGCGGACGATCGGCGTGGTCTGCGGCGAGACCGGCAAGGCGCGCGACGACGTCCTGGCCGGGCTCGCCCGCCGCGGCTGGGCCGGCCGGGTCGTCTGGGCGTTCACCCCGGTCCAGGATCGCCACGCGGCCCCGCGGATCGCCGCCGCCCTGCGCGATCTCGCCGCGCTCGACCGGGTCGACGTGATCGTCGTCGCCCGGGGCGGCGGCTCGCTCGTCGACCTGATGGCGTTCTGCGACGAGACGCTCTGCCGGACGGTCGCCCTCCTGCGGGTTCCGGTGATCGCCTCGGTCGGCCATCACACCGATCGGACCCTGCTCGACGACGTCGCCGCCGCCAGCTGCTCGACCCCGACGCACGCGGCCGAGGCCGCGGTCCCCGTCCACTGCGGCGAGGGCCGGGTGGCGCTCGCCGCCCTCGCCCGGCGCCTGGAGGGCCACGGACGGGGGGCCGTGCTCAGCCGGGCCCGCGCCCTCGCCGCGCTCTCCCGGGCGCCGGCCGAGCACGTCGCCCGCCACCGGGTGGGCCTCCACCAGCGTCTGCGCGAGCTCCGGGCCAGCGCCCGCCGGCGGGTCGCCGCCGAGCGGGCGGGCAACGCCTCCCGGGCCGAGGTCGTCCACCGCCGGGCGCGGACGGCGGCGCAGGAGTGCGCCGGCCGGCGGACCGGCGACCTCGAGCGCCTCGTCCTCGCCCTCTCGGCCCACGACCCGGAGCGGACGCTCGAGCGCGGCTACGCGCTGGTCGAGGACCTCGGCGGCGAGCTGGTGGCCAGCGCCGCGGCGGCGCGCCGGGCCGAGGACGTGTCCCTGCGCTTCGCCGACGGCCGGGTGCCCGCCCGGATCTCCGGGTCGTGACCGAGCCCGGCCAGGCTTCTCCGGGGCCGCCGACCTACGAGACGGCCCTCGGTCGGGTCGAGCAGATCATCCGCCGCCTCGACGGCGGCGAGGCCGGACTGCGGGAGACGCTCGAGCTCGTCCGCGAGGGGCGCACCCTGATCGAGTTCTGCGCCCGCGAGCTCGAGGCGGTCGGCCGCGGGCTCGAAGAGCTCCGCCTCGAGGAGCTGGTCGCCCGGCTCGAGGCGGCGCCGGCGGCGCCGCCGGATCGGGGGACACCGGCGTGAGCAGCTGGGACGCGCTCAAGGATCTGCCCCTCGCCGTCGAGGGCTACCGGCTCGAGGGCCTGGCCGCCCTGGTGTCGAGCGACTTCGAGCGCAAGTCGACCGTGGTCGTCCTCGACGGGTCCGGGGAGACCGGGCGCGGCGAGGACGTCGTCTACGAGGCGGTCGACCACGAGACGCTCCAGGCGGCCGGGCCGGTCGCCCCGCTCGCCGGCCGCTGGACGCTGGGCTCCTTCTGCGAGCACGTCGACGAGCTCGACCTCTTCCCGGTGGCGCCCCAGCGCCCGGTCTCCCGCCTCTACCGGCGTTGGACGTTCCAGTCGGCCGCCCTCGACCTCGCCCTGCGCCAGGCCGGGCTGCCGCTCCACGCCGCCCTCGGCCGCGAGCCCCGGCCGGTGAGCTTCGTCGTCTCCCTCCGGCTCGGCGAGCCGGCCACGATCGGCCCGGTCCGCGACCGGCTCGACCGCTACCCGACCCTCCGCTTCAAGCTCGACCCGACGCCGTCGTGGACGGACCCGCTGATCGCCGAGCTGGTCGCCACCGGGGCGGTCGACTCGGTCGACCTCAAGGGCCTCTACGTCGGCTCGGTGGTCGACAACCCGGCCGACCCGGAGCTCTACCGTCGGGTGGCCGAGGCCTTCCCCGACGCCTGGATCGAGGATCCGGCGCTGACCCCGGAGACCGGCGCCGTGCTCGCCCCCCATCGGGACCGGATCACCTGGGACGAGCCGATCCACGGGATCCCCGACATCGAGGCCCTGCCCTTCCCCCCGCGGATGGTCAACATCAAGCCGTCCCGGCTCGGCGGCCTGCGCTCGGTGCTCGACGCCTACGACTACAGCGCCGCCCGGGGCATCGGCAACTACGGGGGCGGCCAGTTCGAGCTCGGCCCCGGCCGGGGCCAGATCCAGTACCTGGCGTCGCTCTTCCACCCCGACACGCCGAACGACATCGCCCCGACCGGCTACAACCTCCCCGTCCCGCCCGGCGGGCTCCCGGCGAGCCCGCTCGCGCCGGCGCCGGCCCCGGCCGGCTTCGCCTGGGGCTAGCTCCGGCGCAACCTTCGGCGGCGACCGGCGTTCACTCGGGCATGGGACGATCGCTCGCCGCCGCAGCAGCGACCCTCGCCGCCGCCGGCGGGGTCCCGACCCTCGCGAGCGCCGCCGCGCCGGTGGCCGCGGGCCCGGTGGCCGCCACCCTCGCCGCCGCGCCGGTAGCCGCGGGTCCGGGGGTCCCGACCCTCGCGAGCGCCGCCGCGCCGGTGGCCGCGGGCCCGGTGGCCGCCACTCTCGCCGCCGCGCCGGTAGCCGCGGGCTCGGTGGTCGCCAGCCTCGCGAGCGCCGCCGCGCCGGTGGCGGCGGGCCCGGTGGTCGCCACCCTCGCCGCCGCCGTCCCGATCGGCGCGGGCGGCGGCTGGGTCGTCTGGAGCGTCCCCGCCGCGCGCGGGTGGTTGCTCGAGGGCTCCTACCGGGGCGTCACCCGGATGCTCGCGGCCGCCCCGCGCCCGCAGCCCTTCGACCTGAACGTCGGCACCCGGGCCGCAGGCGGGCCGGTCGTGACCTTCTCGCGCTGCGCCCGGACCCCGGTGAGACCAGCGTACGGGTTGGGCTTCCTCGCCCCCCTGACCGGCGCCGGCTGCCGCGTGCACGTGCTCGACCTCTCGACCGGGCGCGAGAGCGCCCCGGCGATCCCCCACCCGGTGGGGACATCCGACACCACCCCGTCGATGTGGCGGGGCCGGGTCGCCTTCGCCCGGCTCGACCCGGCCCACCACGGCGGGGTCCAGCAGGTGCTCTTGTGGAGGCCCGGCCGGCGCGGGCTGGTCGGCCTCCCCCACGGCGCGATGCCGGCGCCGTGCGCCGGCGGCTGCGCCGGCCAGACGCGGACCGGCTCGGTCGAGGGGCTGGCCTACGACGGGCGCCTGGTCAGCTTCCTCTGGGAGCCGGTCGCCCCCGGCATCTTCGGCCAGCTCGCCTGGGAGGTGCGCGCGGACTTCCCGGCGACCGGCGCCACCCGGATCCTCGGCGCCGGCGTCGCCGGCGAGGTGTGCACCGGCGGGGAGGACCTGAGCGCGCCGTCGCCGCCCGTGCTCGACGCCGACACCGTCCGGTTCGCCTCGCTCCAGGCGACGTGCTACGTGTTCCGGAGCGTGCTCTCGCAGGTCAAGGCGACCGCGGCCGGCAACGGCGTCTACGGCGTGCTGCCCGGCGTGGTGCTCGGGCTGGCGCAGGACGGTCCGCGGCTCTACGCGCTCGAGGCGCCCGCCCCCGCCGATCAGACGAACCCGATCTGCACGGCCGCCGCCCCCTGCCTGCTCGAGCAGATCCCCCCGCCGGCGCCGCTGAAGCCCGAGCCGCACAAGCCGGCCTCGCCGTTCTCCCCCTGATCAGACCCGCTGGATCAGGGTCCCCGTCCCGAGCCCGCCGCCGCAGCACATGGTCACGAGGCCGATCTCCCGATCGGTGCGCTCGAGCTCGTGGAGCAGCGTCGTGATCAGGCGAGCCCCGGTCGAGCCGAGCGGATGGCCGAGGGCGATCGCCCCGCCGTTGACGTTGACCCGGTCCATGTCCGGGTGGTGCGCGCGGGCCCAGGCGGCCACCACCGGGGCGAAGGCCTCGTTGATCTCGATCAGGTCGATGTCGTCGATCGACATCCGCTGGCGGCGGAGGATCTTGGCCGTGGCGGGGATCGGGCCCTCGAGCATCTTCACCGGGTCGCAGCCGACCGTCGTCTGGTCGACGATCCGCGCCCGCGCCGGGACGCCGAGCTCCCGCGCCCGGTCGGCCGACATGAGCAGGACCGCGGCGGCGCCGTCGGAGATCTGCGAGGCGTTGCCGGCGGTGATCCGCCCGTCCGGCTTGAACGCCGGCCGCAGGGCGGCCAGCGTCTCGAGGGTCGTGTCCGGTCGGATCCCCTGATCGGCGACCACCGTCGCCCCGCCGGCGGCCACCATCGGCACGATCTCCCGCTCGAAGCGGCCCTCCTCGGTCGCCCGCTGGGCCAGGCGATGCGACCGGACGGCGAGCCGGTCGAGCTCGGCCCGGCCGATCTCCCACTCCTCGGCGATCATCTCGGCCCCGAGCCCCTGCCCGACCAGCTGGTAGCGCTCGAGCAGCTCCGGGGTGAACGCCGACCCGAACTCCTCCTGGGTCCGGGCGGCCGCCGCGAAGGGCAGGTGCCCCATGTGCTCGACCCCCCCGCCGATGACCACGTCGTGGACCCCGGTGGCGATCAGGGCCGCCCCGAAGTTCACCGCCTGCTGGGCCGAGCCGCACTGGCGGTCCACCGTCGTGGCCGCCGCCTCGATCGGCAGTCCCTGCTCCAACCAGGCATTGCGCGCGATGTTGAGGCCCTGCTCGCCGAACTGCTGGACGCACCCGGCGATCACGTCCTCCACCTCGGCCGGATCGACCCCCGCCCGGCGGAGCACCTCGGCGTAGCAGGTGCCGAGCAGGTGGTTGGGATGGATGTCCCGGTAGTAGCCCTTCTCCGGGTGGCCGCGGCCGATCGGCGTGCGCACGGCCTCGACGATCACCACCTCGCGGCCCTCGGGCTGCCTCATCGCCGGTAATCTATCCCGTCAATGGGGAGCAGCGAGAGGCTGGGGATACTCGGCGGAGGGACGATTGCCTGCGGACTGGCCGCCGTCGCGGCCCGCGGGCCGGTGACCCTACGCGCCCGGTCCGAGGAGTCGGCCGAGCAGGCGCGAGCCACGATCGACCGCCACTGCGCCAAGCTTCCGGACTCCGATCCGGAGAACGTCCGCATCGTCACCGACCTGGCCGAGCTCGTCGACGCGACGTTCGTGGTCGAGGCGATCGCCGAGTCGTTCAACGCCAAGGCCGGGCTGATGCACGCCCTCGGCGACCAGGTGTCCGACGACACCGTGATCGCCTCGACGACCTCCTCCCTCTCCGTCCGCCAGCTCGCCGCGGCCAGCCGCCGCCAGGAGCGCTTCTGCGGCCTGCACGTGTTCAACCCGGTCACCCGCATGGCCCTGGTCGAGCTGATCTTCCCGAGCCACGCGAGCGAGGACACCCGCGCCCGGGCGCGCGAGGTCTGCCTCTACCTCGGCAAGACGCCGGTCGAGGTCCCCGACCAGCCGGGGTTCGTGGTCAACCGCCTCCTCTTCCCCTTCCTCTTCGACGCCGTGCGCCTGCTCGAGCGGACCGGGATGGCCGCGGCCGACGTCGACGAGTGCATGAAGCTCGGTGCCGGCCACCCGATGGGGCCGCTCGCCCTGCTCGACCTCGTCGGCCTCGACGTCGCCCTGGCCATCGGCGAGCAGATCAACGCGGAGGTGCCCCGGCGGGTCCGCGAGCTGGTCGCCGAGGGCGCCCTCGGACGCAAGACCAAGGCCGGTTTCCACGACTACGGCTGATCTTTAGGAAAGCTTTGGGGCGTCTTTGCCTGCCCTTGAGAGTGCCTCCCCATAATCATCGGTGCGACACATACCTCGCAACCGCACCTCCTCCCAGATGCACCCGCTGACGCCCCGCACCCCCGGGGCGTCAGCCCTTTAAGGGGTCTCGGCCGCCGCGGCGGCGCTCGCCCGCGGCCGGCGGCGCTCGCGGATCCGGACCGAGACGATCCGGTTCTCCCGCACCGACTCGACCCGCAGCTCGAAGCCGTTGACGTCGACCTTGTCGCCGCGCTTGGGCAGCCGGCCGAGGTCGTTGAAGACGAGGCCGCCGACCGAGTTGTAGGCGTCGCTGTCGGACGGCAGCTCGATCCCGTGGTCGGCCAGGTCGCTGACCGCCACGTGGCCGCGGACGAACCAGTCGCCGTTGGCCAGGCGGCGGATGTCGCCGGCCGCCGGGTCGGTCTCGTCGGTGATCTCGCCGACCACCTCCTCGACGATGTCCTCGACGGTGACGATCCCGGCCACCCGCCCGTACTCGTCGACGACCACCGCGAGCGAGGTCCGCTGGCGCTGGAGCTCGGCCAGGAGGTCGTCGAGCGGCTTGGTCTCGGGCACGATCAGGGTGGCCCGGACGAGCGGCTCGATCGACGCTCCCGGGCCCTCGGACATCAGCAGGCGGGCGAGCGAGTTCGAATGGACCATCCCCCGGATCCGGTCCTGGTTCTCGTCCTCGGTGACCACCAGGCGGGTGTGGCCGGAGGAGATGCACCGGCGCAGGGCCGTCTCGACGTCCTCCGAGACGTCGACGGTGACCACGGCCGGGATCGGGGTCATCACCTGACGGGCCTCCTGCTCGTGGAGGTGGAAGACCCCCGAGAGCATGGTCGCCTCGTTGGCCTCGAGCTTGCCTCCGGCGTAGGACTCGCGGATCAGGCGCTTGAGGTCCTCGGGCGAGCCGCCCCGGTCGGCGCGGATGCTCGGGTCGACGCCGAGCATCCGGAGCACCCGGTTGGAGACCGCGCTCAGGACCACCACGAACGGCGTGAAGGCGACCCGGAACCACTGGAGCGGGCGCGCCACCATGCGGGCGACGGCCTCGGCCCGGTCGATCGCGTAGAGCTTGGGGACGATCTCGCCGCCGACGATCTGGACGCTCGTGATCAGGAGGTAGGCGATGACCACGGCGACGACCACGGCCGCCTCGCTGGCCGCCCCGCCGAGGACCGGCTCGAGCGTGTGGGAGATCGCCGGCTCGCCGAGCGCGCCGATGCCGATCGAGGCCATGGTGATCCCGACCTGGCAGGTCGAGATGTACTCGTTGATCCGGTCGACCTGGGCCAGGGCGAGGGCCGCGCCGCGCGCGCCGCTCTCCCGCGCCGCCTCGAGCTTCGACCGCTGGGCGCGGACGAGCGAGTACTCGGCGATCACGAAGAAGCCGTTCATCCCCACCAGGAGCAGGGTCACCAGGATGAGCAGGAGGTTCATCCGGCTCCGGCTCCGGCTCCGCCTCCGCCCGCCGCAGCCGCCCGGTCGGGGGAGACGATCGGCGGCACGCTCGTGCCCGAGCTACTTCGCGGAGGTTCGTCGTTCATTGAGAGCGCTGCGAGAGCTACCGTAGCAGGGCTTCGAGGCGCCCGGCGAGCGCGAAGTCCGCCTCGGTGAGCCCGCCGGCCGAATGGGTCGACACGGTGAGCCGGACGCGGTTCCACCCGTGGACGAGGATGTCCGGGTGGTGGTTGGCCGCCTCCGCGATCTCGGCCACCGCGTTGACCAGGGCGATCGCCGCCGCGAAGTCGGCGACCTGGTGGTCGCGGACGATGGCGCCGCCTTCGTGGGCCCAGGCGGAGAGCTCGCCGTCGAGGCGCTCGGTGATCTCCTGGTCGCTGAGGGTTTCCATACAGTTGACCGGTGCGGATCGTCAGCCTCGTGCCCCATGCCACCGAGTTGCTCTTCGCGCTCGGCCTTGGCGATGAGGTTATCGCGGTGACCCACGAGTGCGACCATCCGCCCGCCGCCCTGACGCTTCCCCGGGTCACCCGCGACGTCCTCCCGCCCGGCGGTTCGAGCGGGGAGATCGACGCCGCCGTGCGCGCGCGCACCGCCGCCGGACAGAGCATCTACGAGCTCGACGAGGCGCTGCTGGCGAGCCTCGAGCCCGAGCTGATCGTCACCCAGGCCCTCTGCCCGGTGTGCGCCGTCTCCTACGAGGACGTGGCCGCCCTCGCCGCGCGGCTGCCGCGGGCGCCCCGGGTCATCGCGCTCGACCCGCACACCCTGGGCGAGACGCTCGGCGACGTGCGCACCCTCGCCCAGGCGACCGGCCGGCGCGATGCCGGTGTCGCCCTGATCGCCCGGACCGCCGGGCGCATCGACCGGGTCAGGCTCGCCGTCCGCGGGGCCGACCGGCCCCGGGTCGCGGCGATCGAGTGGTTCGACCCGGTCTTCGTGGCCGGCCACTGGACCCCCCAGCTGATCGAGCTGGCCGGCGGCGAGGACGTCCTCGGCGCGCCCGGCGAGCGGTCGGAGACGGTTAGCTGGGCGGCTCTGGCCGCCGCCGCGCCCCAGGTCGTGGTCGCCATGCCCTGCGGCTACGACGGGCCCCGGGCCCGGGCCGAGGCCCTGGCCCACGCCCCGCGCCTGCGCGAGGTCGGGGCCGACCGAGTGGTCGCCGTCGACGCAGCCGCCTACTTCTCCCGCCCGGGTCCGCGGCTGGTCGACGGCCTCGAGCTCCTCGCCCACGTCCTCCATCCCGATCTGGCGCCGCCGCCGCCGGCCCGAGCCCTCGAGGTCGCCCTCGGCCCGGCCGGATGACCGGCCCGCGGACGGTCCTCCTCGTCCACTCCTCCGCCGGAGGCTACGGGGCCGACCGCCAGCTCGCCCTGATCGCCGGCGGCCTCGACCCGGCCCGCTACCGGCCCCGCGTCGTCCTGGCCACCGACGGCCCGCTTGTCGGCGAGCTCCGGGCCGCCGGGGTCGAGACCCGCGTGGCCGGCCTGGCCGTGCTCCGCCGGGCCGAGCTCTCGCCGCGCGGGCTCGTCCGGCTGGCCGGGCGCCTGGCGGCGACCGGCGACCTCGCCCGGGGCGCCGCCCTCGTCCACTCGAACACCTCGGTCATCCTCTCGGGCGCCCTGGCCGCCCGCCGGGCCGGGGTGCCCCACCTCTGGCACGTCCGGGAGATCTACACCGAGCGGGCCTGGCCCGCCTACCGCCGCCTCCTGGGAAGCGCCGCCGCCCTGGCCTGCGTCTCCGGCGCCGTGCGCGCCCAGTTCCCGGCCGCCGACCGGCGGGCCCGTGTCCTCCTCGACGGGCTCGCCCTCCCCGGCGCCGGGCTCGCCCTCCCCCCCACCCCCGGCGCCGGGCTCGCCCTCCCCCCCACCCCCGGCGCCGGGCTCGCCCTCCCCGGCACCCCCGGCGCCGGGCTCGCCGTCCCCAGCACCCCCAGCGCCGGGCTCGCCCTCCCCGGCCGCCCCGGCACCGGGGACGGCCCGGGCCCGAGTGGGCGCAGCGAGGCGGGGGGCCCGCTCGTCTGCCTCGTCCTCGGGCGCCTCTCCTCCTGGAAGGGCCAGGACGTGCTCCTCCGCGCGGTGGCCCGCGTGCCCGGCGCCGTCGCCGTGGTGGCCGGCGACGCCTGGCCCGGCCAGGAGCACCACGAGACCGCCCTGCGGCGCCTGGCCGGGGAGCTCGGGCTCGCCGAGCGGGCCCGCTTCGTCGGCTTCGTCGCCGACCCCCGCCCGCTCTACGCCGGCGCCGATGTCGTCGTCGTCCCGTCCACCCGGCCCGACCCCCTCCCGAACGCCGCGCTCGAGGCGGCGGCCGCCGGCTGCTGCGTCGTGGCCAGCCGCCACGGCGGCCTCCCGGAGATCATCCGCGACGGCGAGACCGGCCTCCTCGTCCCCCCCGGCGACCCCGTCGCCCTCGCCGGGGCCCTCCGCCGGCTGGCCGACGAGCCCGGCCTCGGCCGGCGCCTCGGGGCGGCGGCCCGGGCCGACGTCGGCGAGCGCTTCGCCCCGGCCCGTCTCCTGGCCGGAGTCCAGGCGCTCTACGACGAGTTGCTGAGCGCCTGACGCACGTCGGCCGGCAGCTGGTCGGTCTTCTGGTTGGCGATGGCGATCGCCCCGCCGACCGAGGCGAGGCCGAGCACGACGCAGCCGGCCACGCCCAGGAGCCGCGAGCGGTGCCGCTCGGCCTGGCCGAGGACGAGAGCGGCGAGCACACCGCCGATCAGGCCGCCGACATGGCCGCCGATCGAGATCTTCCCGGCGAAGACGACGCTGATCAGGAGGTTGATCCCGATCAGCGCCGGGATCCCGCTCTGCATCGGGTCGATCCCCCGCGCCCGCATCTCGACGACGGCGGCCCCCATCAGCCCGAAGACGGCCCCCGAGGCGCCGATCGTCGCCCCGGTCGCCGCCACGCCGACCAACGAGCCGCACGCCCCGGCGAGCAGGCCGACGAAGTAGACGGCCAGGAACCTGCCCTTGCCGAGGGCCGGCTCGAGGAGCTGGCCGAGGACCCAGAGGAGGTACATGTTGAAGCCGATGTGGACGAGGTTCTGGTGGAGGAAGCCGGCCGTGACCAGCCGCCAGTACTCGTGGTGGAGGCTGAGGTTCCAGGCCGCGAGCTCCCCGTGGGCGAGCACCGTGTCGCCGGCGGGATTCCCGCTCACCGAGAAGCTCCCGCTGGCCAGGAAGGCGGCTACGTTGATCACGATCAACGCCCGGGTCGCCTCGAGCCCGCCGGTGGTGATGTTGCGCATGGTGCGCACCGGCGTCCGGTCGCGGGCGCATTCCGGGCAGCGCATGCCGACCGCGGTGGTCGTCATGCAGTCGGGGCAGATCGGCCGTCCGCAGTTCGAGCAGGCGACCCTCGTCTCGCGCGACGGATGGCGGTAACAGGTGGCCATCGCGCGCGGGACGCTACCAGCGCCGGGTGGGTGGGCCGCCGGCTACTGGAGCGCGGCGCGGATCACCGGCGTGCGCGTCGGCGCCGTGCTGCCGCCACTCGGCTCGTCGGTGACCATCACCACGTCGCCGTAGTTGACCGGGCCGGGGACGGCCACGGTGGCGCTCCCGTCCGAGGTCGGCGAGAACAGCGCGTCGGTCGGATGGGGCTCGCCCCCGCGCTGAACCCAGACCTCGTAGATCCGACCCTTCGGCGCCGGCGCGAGGCTCGAGACGTCGAGCTCGGTCCGGCCCGGTCCGACGCGGAGGAGGGCGGTCGTCGGCGGGGTCGCGCTGGCGACGATGACCTGGTTGGGCGCGGCGGACGGGCCGCCGCCGAGGGCGACCGTGCCGACCGCGATGCCGGCGGCCACGAGCGCCGCCGCGGCGAGGGCCTGGAACGGTCGGGCCACCGGGCGCCGGGCCCGGCGGCGGGCGGGCGCCGAGCGGCTCCCGGCGCCGGCGGCGGCGAAGAGCTCGGCCTCCTCGTAGACGGTGGCGAGGACCCGGCGGCGCAGGCCGCGGGGGGCGGTCACCGGGCTGACGGCGGCCGGGAGCATGTCGGCGACCACCTGGAGCGAGGCGATCTCGTCGCGGCAGATGGCGCAGCTCTCGGCGTGGCGCAGGAACGGAGCGACCTCGTACTGCTCCAGGGCCCCGAGGACGTAGGCCGCCGCGTCGCCGGAGCAATCGTGTCCGCCAGGGTAGCTGCCGCGCTCGTTCATCCGGTCACCTCTCCCGGGTCGCCGAGGACCAGCCGCATCTTGGCCAGTCCCAGGCGCATCCGTCCCTTGATGGTGCCGATCGGGGCGTTCAGCATAGTGGCGATCTCGGTGTGTGTGAAGCCTCCGAAGTAAGCGAGCTCGATGACCTGGCTCTGCTCGCGCGGAAGCTCGTTCATCGCCTCGCGGATCTCCCGCGACTCGTCCCGGCGGGCGACCTCGAGCTCGGTGTTCTCGGGCGCCTCGAAGCGCTCCTCGATGCCCTCGTCGCTGGCCCGGCGCCGGTCGTGGACGATGCCCCGGCGGAGGGCGTCGATCGCCCGGTTGTGGACGATCCCGAGGGTCCAGGTCCGGACGCTCCCGCGGGTGCGGTCGTAGCGAGCGCCGCTGCGCCAGAGGGAGAGGAAGGCCTCCTGGACGACGTCCTCGGCGATCGAGCGCTTGCCCGTCATCCGGTAGGCCAGGGAGAAGGCGGCGTTGCAGTGGCGTTCGTAGATGATCTCGAAGGCCACGGCCTCGCCCTGGCGGACGAGCTGCATCAGGTCTTCGTCGGCGAGCTCGCGCAGCCCGACCAGGGCCGACTTGTCGCGCGATTTCCCGGGACGAACCATATGTCCTACCCTACGGCCTGCCCGCGGGGGCGGATCAGCGGTGGTCGAGCAGCTTGCGCGCCTCGCCGGCGATGTCCTGGGCCGTCTGCTCGGCCATGTCCCTGAGGTCGCCGATGCTCCCGGCCGGCTGGTCACGGTGGCGCTGGCGGGCGCGCAGGACCACGAGCGCGGCGCCGGCGGCCGTGCCGGCGACGAGGGCCGCCGCCGGGCGGACCCAGTTGCGGGGGTCGCGCATCGCCGCCAGCTCCCAGCCCTCGAGCTCGTCGGCGGCGAGGTCGCTGATCGTCCGCAGGGTCGCCTCGAGGCGCACGACGAGCGCCTCCGGCGGCTCGACCGGGGCGAGCGCGCGGTGGAGGAGCGACTCGAGCCCGACGGCGTCGCTCAACCGGCCTCCTCGTCGGACGCCATGACGCCCTCGAGTTGCTTGATCGCCCGGTGGATGAGCACCTTCGTGGCCCCGTCGGTGCGCCCGAGCGCCCGGGCGATCTCCCGGTTATCCATGCCGAGGGCGAAGCGCATGATCAAGGCCTCGCGGCGGTCGTCGGGCAGCTCCTTGACCGCCGCGAGCACCCGCTTGAGCTCGTCGCGGCCGCTCACCAGCTCCTCGGTCGTGTGGGCCGCGGCGATCGGGCCGCTCTCGTCGAGCGGGCTCTGCGGCTTGCGCGCCCGGTCGCGGTAGAGGTTCGCCGCCAGGTTGTGGGCGATGCGAATCAGCCAGGGCCGCAGCGGGCGGCCGTCGGACTCGCGCTGCGCCCGCTCGAAGTGCCGGTAGGCCTGGAGGAAGGTCTGCTCGGTCAGGTCCTCGGCGTCGTGATGGTTGCCGATCCGGTAGTAGGCGTAGCTGTAGACGTCGCGCAGATGAGCCCGGTAGAGGTCGGAGAACTCCGCGTCCAGCTGCGCCTTGCCCTTGGTTGGCGGCTCGGACACCCATGGACATTATCCCGCGTCTGGGGTCAGGCGGCCCGGACCCGGCTGCGGCCGTCCTCGATCGGGGTCGCCGGGCGATCGGGCAGCTCTCCGCCCAGCCACTGCCATTGGAGCTCGACGCACGGCCACACTCGCTGGGTCACCGCGGCGGCCAGCGCCGGCGACGGCCGCTCGTGGCGCGGGAAGCGGAGCGGGCGGCCGCAGCGCACGCGCACGCGCATCGGACGGATCAGCCAGCCGCGGCGCACGCGCTCGGTGCCGACCACGGCCACCGGCACGACCGGCGCCCCCGTCTCGAGCGCGAGTCGCCCGACCCCCCGCCGGGGGACGCCGAGCGGCCCCCGGCGCACGCGGGTCCCCTCGGGGAAGATGACCACGCAGTCACCCCGGGCGAGGATCGCCCGGGCGGTCGACATCGACTCGCGGTCGCCGGCGTCGCGCTCGACCGGGAAGGCTCCGAGGCGGTTGAGGAACCAGGCCTGGAGGGGGCGCTCGAAGAGTTCCTGCTTGGCCACGTAGTACACCGGCCGCCGGGTGAGCATGCCGATGACGAACGGGTCGAGGAAGCTCCGGTGGTTGGCGGCGAAGATCACCGGGCCGGTCCGGGGGACGTGCTCCATGCCGATCCGGCGCAGGCGGAAGTACACGTGGAAGAGCGGCTGGAGGATCACCCGGGCGAGCAGGTAGAGCCCGATGTTCACGCCCCGGTGGCGGGCCCGCCCGTGGTAGGGGTGAGGGTCGTAGGCGCGCGCCGGGGGCCGGGTCGCCAGAGCCGTGCCGTTGCCTTCGTCGGTCACCTGGGTGGATACCCGTGGGCGGGGGTGCCGTTACAGTCTCCAGACGGGCATGGTGATCGATCGAACACGCACGTTTCGCGGAGCCCTGGCCGGCGCGGTGGCGGCCGGCGTGTGGGCCGCCCAGATGCCGCTCGACAAGCGGGTCTTCGGCGTCGACTTCGACGACGTCGAGTTCCTCGGCAAGGCGTTCACCCGGGGACCGGCCTGGCGGCCGGTCGGCCTGGCCATCCACCTCCAGAACGGCGCCGTGCTCGGCGCCGTGTACGCGAACCTCGCCCCGAGCGTGCCGCTCCCGTCGTGGGCGCGCGGACCGCTCGCCGCCCTCGTCGAGAACTTCGCCAGCTGGCCGTTGACCGCGATCTCCGACCGCATGCACCCCGCGCGCGCCGATCTCCCGAAGCTGGCCGGGTCCGGCCGGGCCCTGGCCCAGGCCACCTGGCGTCACCTGCTCTTCGGCGTCGTCCTCGGCGAGCTCGAGCGGCGCCTGAACGCCGAGGCGCAGGACGAGCCCGAGCCGTGGGCCCACGTGATCTCCAACAACGGCCACGGCAACATCGAGCACGCCGCCGCCCTGCACTAGTAGGACCCCTAGAGTGCCGCCGGTCCGCCGGAGTAGCTCAGCTGGTAGAGCAATCGCCTTGTAAGCGATAGGCCAGGGGTTCGAGTCCCCTCTCCGGCTTGGACTGGTGCCGATCCCGCCGCCGGGCTGAGGAGGTTTGGTGTTCGTCGATGCGGTATTCGTCTATCCGGTCGTCCTCGGGCTCCTCTGCCTCGGAGCCGGACTCCTGGTCGACCGGATCGCCGGGCGCCTGCCGGCCATGGTCCTGCCGGCGGTCGGGGCGGCTCTCCTCGTCGGGGTCTCCCAGTGGACGACCTACGTCACGGCGCTCGCCCCGGGCACGCCGTTCGCGCTCGTCGGCGTGGGCGGCGCCGGGTTCCTCGCCGGCCGCGGGCGGGTCCGGGAGCTGGCCGCCGGGTGGCGGCGCCACGCCTGGCCGGCCGCCTCCCTCGTGCTCGGCTACCTGGTGGCGGCGGCGCCCCTGATCCTCGCCGGGCGCTTGACGTTCACCTCCTACAACGTCCTCCCCGACTCGGCGCTCCACCTGATCGGCGCCGACTACCTGCTCACCCACGGCCAGCACTACGCGCATCTCGACCTCCGGAACTCCTACGGCCGCTACCTCCAGGGCTACTTCGGGACCAACGCCTATCCGAGCGGCGCCCACACCCTGTTCGGCGGGAGCGCGTTCCTCCTGCCCACCCCGCTGATCTGGACGCTCGAGCCGTTCTGCGCCTTCATGCTCGCGGTCGCCGTCGGACCCGCCTGGGTGTTCGTCCGGCGCCTCGGGTTGAGCGGCGGGTGGGCGGCCCTCGCGGCGGTGACGGTGAGCATGCCGGCCCTGGTCTACGGCTACGCCCTCGTCGCCTCGATCAAGGAGCTCGTCGCCCTCCCGCTGCTCCTCACCCTGGGCGCCCTCGTCGTCGCCGGCCGGCGGCGGTCGACGATCGACGCGCTGCCCTTCGCCCTCGTCGCGGCGGCCGGCGTCTCGGCCATCGGGGTGGCCTTCGGCGCCTGGGTGCTGGCCGGGGCGGTGGTCCTCGCCGCGCTCGTCCTCGGCGACGTCCGCGCCGGCCGGCGCTCGGCCCGCGCGGTCGGCCTCTTCCTCGTCCTCGGCGGCCTCGCCAGCCTCCTCGCCGCCTGGCCGACCTGGGTTCAGCTCGGCGGTTCGCTGCGCGCGGCGACCGCGATCGCGGCGACCTCGAATTCGGGCAACCTGTTCGCGGCGCTCCACCCCGAGCAGGCGCTCGGCACCTGGCTGGTCGGCGGCTACAGCCTCGCCCCGACCGGGCCGGTGAGCCACCGGCTGACCCAGGCGCTGCTGTGGCTGACGGCGGTCGCGACCGTCCTCGGCGGCGTCCACCTGATCCGGGCTCGGGCCTACGCCCTGGCCGGCTGGCTCGCCGCCGGGCTGGCCGTGTGGCTCGGGCTGACCGCCTACGGCCACACGTGGACCGACGCGAAGATCATCATGCTCAGCTCGCCGGTCGTCCTGCTGCTCGCCTGGGGCGGCGTGGCCGGCCTGCGGGCCTCAGCGCTGGCTCGCCTGGCGCCGCTGGTCGCCCTGGCCGTGGGCGGCGGGGTCCTCGCCTCGGACGCGCTCCAGTACCGGGGGACCGACCTCGCGCCGACCGCCCGGTACCTCGAGCTGAGCTCGCTCGACGGACGCTTCGGCGGCGGACCGACGCTCGTCACCGACTTCGACGAGTCGTCGCTCTACGCCCTGCGCAAGATGGACGTCGGCGGACCCGACTTCGTCGACCGCCCGCTCGGCCTGGAGACGATCGCGCCCAACCACGGCGACCGGGTCGACCTCGACCTCATCGCCCCGGCCGCCCTGGCCGCCTACCCGCTGATCGTGACCGGCCGCGACCCGACCGCGAGCCGGCCGCCGTCGGCCTACCGCCTCGTCTGGCACGGCACCTACTACCAGGTGTGGGAGCGGCGGCCCGGCGCCCGCCCGGCGCTGGCGCACGTCGGGCGCGCTCCGGTCGGCCTGTCGTGCGCGCGGATCGGGTTCCTCGCCCTCCGCGCCCGGGTCGCCGGCGCGCGGCTGGTCTCGGCGGCCGCGCCGGAGACGGTGCCGATCCACCTGGCGAGCGCCTCCCATCCGGGGTGGCCGGCGACCACCGACCCGCGGCTCGGCCTGGCCATGACCCCGCACGGCCGGCTCCGCGCGACCTTCCGGCTCCCCCGCGCCGGGCGCTGGAGCCTGTGGATCCAGGGCGAGGTGATGCCGAGCGTGACCGTCGCCGTCGACGGACGCGCGCTCCGCTCGGTCGGAGGCGAGGTCCGCGGCAGCGTGTTCAACCCGGGCACGCTGCCGCCGATCCCGATCCTCCTCGCCGCGGGCGACCACACGGTGACCCTGGCCCGGGGGGGCACGAGCCTCGCCCCGGGAGCCCGCGGGACGGCGGTCCTCCACGCGCTCTTCCTCACGCCGGCGCCGGCGCGCCAGACGCTGCGGGTGACGGAGCCGGCGCGCTGGCGCACCCTCTGCGGGCACCGGCTCGAGTGGGTCGAGGTGACCTAGTCTAGTGGGTCGTCCGGTAAGTTCGTGTGCCATGCGGCGAGGTCCGGGGGCCGCGTGGCCAGGACGCAGAAGCGGCGGCATATTGGACGTATTCCGAGCCTCGAGGACGCCGCCACGCGGTCATCCGGGCCCGCCCAATGGTGCAGGAACTTGCTGGACGGACCACTAGCCGAGGCGCCGCTTCAGTGGACGAGGTACTTCGTCTCGTGCCACTGCTCCTGCTGGAGGGACGAGCTCGGCGGGCGGAGGTTGACCAGCGAGGTGTAGGCGAAGATCAGGTAGACGCCGAGCACCACGGCGGCCACCCGCAGGTGGGGCCGGCGGGCGAGGGCGGCGAGCGGCAGGAGCCAGAGCACGTACCAGGGCGCCTGCCAGCTGAGCGTGAGGACGAGGGCGAGCACGGCCACCGCTCCGGGGACGAGCCAGTCGCCGTGACGGCGGTGGGACCACACGGCGCAGAGGCCGACCACCGCGAGGAGGACGCCAACCAGCGCCGTGCGCAGCCCGGCCGGCTCGCCGCCGAGCCCGAGGGCGATCCCGAGCAGGTTGGGCAGGCCGACGGTGGTCACGAGGTTGCTCTGCACGCCGAGGTCGGGCAGGCGCGCCCCGAAGGCCGCGTAGCTGGCCAGGCCGACCGCGACGAGCCCGGCGCCCATGCCGGCCAGGAGGTACCGCCGGCGCGGGGCGGCGACGAAGAGGATGGGGGCGAGGATCGCGGCCGGGAGCTTGATCGCGCACGCGGTGACCAGCGCGACGCCGGCCAGGAACTGGAGCGCGTGCTCGCGGGTCGCCGCCGTCGGGGGGCGCCGCGGCGGCCCGGCGTCCGCTTCGGGCCGCCGCGCGGCTGGGAGCGGCCGGGGCGCGGGGATCGCCGGGACGGTGACCGCGAGATCCCGGTGCAGGCCCTCCGCGGGCGCCCCGACCCAAACGGGCCGGCGCCACGAGGTCACGAGGTCGGAGGCCGCCGCGCGGAGGGCGGCGGCCGGCCGGCGGAGGGAGCCGGGGGCCGGACGCCGCCGGACCAGCCGGCCGGCGCCGATCGAGGCGCCGTCGAACAGGAGCGCGGTCGAGAAGGGTTGGCGGCGCGAGCTGAGCAGGAGGTAGACGGCGAGCACCATGAACACCACCATCAGGAAGTCGTTGTGCGCCCCGCCGAGGCCCCAGACGAGCACCGGCGGGTTGAGGCCGACGAGGATCACCGCTTTCGACGGGTCCCGGTGGAGGAGCTCGGCGCAGCGCCAGACGAGCCAGAGGATGGCCAGGCTGGCCAGCATCAGCGTCGCCTTGAAGACCCAGAAGGAGGTGACGACGCCGAGCGGGACGAGCGCGAAGGTGAAGAGGGTGAACAGCGGTCCGTAGGGACTCAGCAGGTGGTGCCAGTTGCTGAGCGCGTAGGCCGGATCGCCGTGCGGCTCAAGCGCCGGGATCGTGGCGTACGGGTTCAGCCCGTGGACGATCTCCATCCGCCCGTAGTTGAGGTAGTTGAAGACGTCGGTCAGGGCGAGGGGCGGCGCGAGCAGGAAGATCACATGCACGGCGAGGATGGCCGCCAGGGGCCAGCGGCGGCGCAGGCGCGCGGCGAAGAGGATGGCCAGGACGTAGAACGGGTACATCCCGGCCACGGCGTAGTCGAAGACGCGCCGGAGGGTGGAGCCGGTGCTCGGAAACGGCCAGGCGTCGCGCAGGGGCCCGGCGAGCCAGGCCGGGAAGTAGTGCGAGTGGCTGGGCGGGGAGAGCGGGCCGGGTCCCCGGGCGGCCACGGCGACGGCGATCAGGCAGCCGAGGACGACCCCGACCAAGCCGAGGGCGCCGAGGGCGATCGCCAGGCGCGGCGGGCGGGGATCGCGCCGCAGCCGCCGGAGCGCCGTGGCCGCGGGCGAGGGGGGCCGGCGCATCGACGCCCGTCCCCGCCGGGGGATCAACCCGCGGGGTGGAGCGCTCGTGCCGGTGTCGTCGGGCATTCTCGGTCGTCCCCCGGCCGGTGGCGGGGAGAAGCCGGCCACGGAAGGGCAAGATACCAGCGCTTTGCCTCCGGACCGGGCCCCGCGGGGGCGGGCTATCCTGCGCCGGTGCGCTACGGCTGCGGCCACCCGGCGACGACCCCGTGGCGCTGAGCCGCGGACGGCCTCCGGCCGCCCCGGGGTCGGGTCGGGGCCGCGGCGGCTGGCTCGGGGCGCTGGCCACCGCGGTGCTGGCGCTGACCGGCGCCTACCTCGCGCTCGCGCTGTGGCGGGCGGATCTCGGCGTGCCGCTCCGCTACACCCAGATGGACGACACGAAGTTCTACTTCGGGGTGGTCAAGGACATCCTCGACCACGGTTGGTACCAGCACAACCCCAACCTGGGCGCACCGTTCGGGCTCGCCCTCTACGACTTCCCCCAGGGGGCCGACAACCTCAACTTCCTCCTGATCAAGGCGCTCGGCGCCTTCTCGCACAGCTACGCCCTCGTCACCAACCTCTTCTTCCTGCTCACCTTCCCCCTCACCGCCCTCGCCGCCTACTACGCCGGGCGCCGGCTCGGCCTGCGCCCGGCGGTGGCCTGCGTGTGCGGTGTGCTCTTCTCGCTGCTGCCCTATCACTTCTACCGCCACGAGTCACAGATCCTCCTGTCCGCCTACTACGCGGTCCCGCTCGGCGCCTACCTCTTCCTCGCCCTGTTCGGCGCCGAACCGCTCCTCGAGCGCCGGACCGGAGGCCCGCCGGCGCTCGCCTGGGCGTCGCGGCGGACGCTGGCCACGATCGCCGCCTGCGTCGTGGTCGGCTCGGCCGGCCTCTACTACGCCGCGTTCTCGCTGCTCCTCCTGCTCGCCGGGACGCTCGTCGCCCTGGTGGCCCGCCGGGGGCGGGCGGCCGTGCTGGGCGGAGCGGTGTGCGCGGCCCTGATCGGGCTGACGCTGGTCGTGAACCTGTCGCCGAGCCTCCTCTACACGGCCCGGCACGGGCCCAACCCGCGGATCGCGCGGACGCCGATCGAGAGCGAGCAGCTCGGGCTGCGCATCTCGAGCCTCGTCCTCCCGGTCCGCGGGCATCGGCTTCCGCTCCTGGCCAAGCTGAACGCCCGCTACGCGGCCGACACGAGCCCGGGCTACTGCGAGTCGTGCAACGAGACGCTCGGCACGGTCGGCACGGTCGGGTTCGTCCTCCTCGGCCTGGTCGCGCTCGTCGCCGTCGCCGGCACCGCGGCGGGCCGGCGCGAGGGCGACTGGACGCGCCGGTACCGTCCGGCGGCGCTCGGCGCGGTGCTCGCCGTGGGGCTTGGGACCACCGGCGGGGCCTCCGCCCTGATCGCCTTCCTCGTGACCCCGGACCTCCGCGCCTGGAACCGGATCTCCCTGTTCGTCGCCTGCTTCTCGCTGCTCGCCGCCGGCTTACTCCTCGAGCGAGCCGGGGCCCGGCTGCGCGCCGGGGCGGCGGCCGGGCTGCTGGCGGTGGTGCTGGTCCTCGGCGGCCTGGACGAGACGTCGGACTTCTTCCTCGTCAACTACACGGTGGCGGGACACGCCTACCGGAGCGACCTGGCCTTCGGCCGGGCGGTGGAGGGCCTCCTCCCCCGGGGATCGAGCATCCTCGAGCTCCCGTACGTCCCCTTTCCCGAGGGCTACCACATCCCGGGCGCCGCGCCGCCGAGCTTCTTCGCCACGAGCTATGAGCTCCTGCGCCCCTACCTGAGCACCGACGGCCTGCGGTGGAGCTTCGGGGCGATCAAGGGCCGGCCGACCGATTGGGAGGGCGCGCTGGCCGCCAAACGCCTCGACGTCGTCGTCGGCGCGGCCGCGGCCGCCGGCTTCCAGGCGATCTACGTCGATCCGCGCGGCTACGACGCGGCGACCGGGCACCGCCTGGTCGCCGGCCTCACCCGGCTCCTCGGGTCGGCGCCGCTCGTCTCCCAGCGCCACGACGCCTTCCTCTGGGACGCCCGGCCGTACCTGCGGCGGCTGCGCCGGCGCCTGACGGCGGCCGCGCTGGCGCAGGCCGGGACGGCAACGCTCCACCCGCTCGAGACCTCGTGCGGGCCGACCCCGTCCGAGCTCGTCCTGACCAACCCGGGGCCGGCGCCGCGCCCGGCGTCGCTGAGCGCCTCGGTGCTCCCCCGGCTGGGCGGCCACCTCGGAGTGACCATTACCTTCCCGGATGGGACCGTCGCGCGGCGGACCGCCGGCCCGGGGCCGCTCACGCTCCGGCGGCGGCTCGTCGTCGCGCCCGGGACGAGCGTCGTGACCTTCGCCACGGCCGCCGCCCCCGCCTCCCAGGCCCCGCTCGTCGTCTCGGCTCCGACCTTGACCGACCAGGCCCTCGCCGCCCTGCGGTCGCCCGCCTTCGGGGCGTCCCTCCCGGCGGCCGGCCTGGTCGGCCAGACGTGCTCCGAGCTCTATGCGGCATCGCCGGCGGCCAGCCTCCTGTCGGGATCCGAGCGCCCGACCGACGTGACCGTCCGGGTTCTAAACTGAGCCGCTGTGCCCAAGTTCTGCCGCCACGGCGGCGTCATCGAAGCCTGTCCGATCTGCCGGTCGACGATCCAGAGCCCGACCCCGCCGAGCCGGCGGACCCCGCGGGCCAAGCCGGCCGGCGGGCCGCGCAGCGGCGCGGGCAAGCCGGCGCCGGCGCGCGGCGGCCTGCGGGTCAGCCGGGAGGCGCGGGCGGCCGACGACGGCTACCGCTGCCTCCTCGTCCCGGGCCTCCGGGCCGAGATCGAGGCGCGCCGCCTGGCGCGCGAGCTCGCCTTCGCCTGCGGGCGCCTCGACCGTCTCGCCGCCGACCCGCCGGGGCTCTTCGCCGAGGCGGCGTCCGAGCCCGATCTCGAGGAGGCGACCTGGCTGGCCTTCCTCATCGTCCACCTCTCCCCGCTCGAGGCCGCGGATCCGTTCGCCGGGATCCGGGCGGCGCGGACGACCTGGCGGAGCGGCTCGACGCCGGCGCTCGACGGGGCGGCGCTCGGCCCTCGCACCTCGGTCGACGCGGCCCGCTCGCCGCGCACGCTCGACGGCTACCGCCGGTGGGCGGCGAGCGCCGGGTCGCAGGAAGCCGCCTTCACCGGCGACCCGGGCTGGAGCCCGGAGCGGCGCTTCGAGCGCGTCTACGAACGGCTCTCCCTCCCGGGCTTCGGGCGCCAGGCCCGCTTCGACCTGCTGAGCACCCTCGGGCACCTCGGCCGCTACCCGCTCCGCGCCCCGGGGCTGCTGCTGACCGAGGACGACGCGACGGGGATCGCCGCCAAGCGGGTCTTCGCGATCGGCGACCGCCGGACGCTCGAGCGCCGGGCGAGCGCCCTGGCCGAGGCGGCCGGCGTGCCGCCCGAGGCCCTCGACCTCGGCCTGGCCAACTGGGCCGGGCCCCGCGTCACGATCGGGGTGGATCCCCAGACGAGCGCGGCGGCGGTCGAGGCCGCGGTCCTCGCCGCCCTCGAGCTGTAGGGCTCAGCGGCGCCGGGCCGGGACCCCCCGGGCGCTGCGGAAGGCCTGGGCGACGGCGCGGGTCTCCGCCTCGGCCCCGAGGGGGAAGATGTGGAGGGCGTCGACGCCGGGCGTTCCGGCGAGCTCGGTGGCCAGCTCGGTCGCGAGCGCGAGGCCCCCGCCGGCGCTGATCCGCCGGTGGGCGGCGTCGGGGAGGAGGCAGCCGGGGAGGCCGCGGGCCCGGTCGGCCATCCGCCGGTCGCGCAGGAGGGCCACGCCGGCGTAGAAGCGGACGCCGTCGAGGAGGGCGCCGGCCCGGTCGAGGAAGGCGCGGAGGGCGTCGAGGTCGAAGACCATCTGCGACTGGATGAAGTCCGCCCCGGCGGCGAGCTTGCGCTCGAGCAGGCGGAGCTCCCGGTCCTGATCGGCGGCAAACGGGTTGACCACCGCGCCGACGGCCAGCCGGTGGGGGGCCGCCCACCCCTTGGCCTCGGCGATCAGCGCGGTCGCGGTCATGTCGCGGACGCGGGGGACGCCGTCGACCGGGTCGCCGTAGAGGCAGAGGACGCCCTCGGATCCGAGCGCCGCGGCGCCGACCACCTGCGACTGGAGGGCCAGCCGGTTGCGATCCCGGCAGGAGACGTGGACGACGGTGGCGACCCCCTGCTCGCGGGCGAGGGCGACGGCGGCGAGGGGCGACATCCGCGGCTGGCCGGCGTGGTTGTCGGTCAGGCCGACGAGGTCGACGGTGTCGGCGAGCGCGGCGATCCGCTCGCGGACGCGGAGCGCCTCCGGCCCCGGGGGAAGCGAGATCTCCGCCGAGGTCAGCGCCGTGATCGGCATGCCCGGAGCCTACGTGAGGATCATCCGGGCGTCGAGATGCACGCCGACCTTGCGCTTGACGCGCTGCAGGGCGTTGTCGACCGTCTTGGTGTCGCATTCGAGCCGCTCGCCGATCTGCTCGTATGAGTAGCCGTCGAGGTAGAGCGAGAGGACGTTCGACTCGAGCTCGGACAGCGTGGTCGACAGGCAGGCGACGAGCGAGCGGAGCTCCTCGGAGGAGACGGCGTGGCTCGCCGGATCCTGGACCGCCGGACCGGCGATGAGCTCGTCGAGCGTCGGAGCGTCGTCGTCGGAGCCGCCGGCCGGGGCCGAGAAGGAGACGTAGTGGTTGAGCGGGCTGTGCTTGTTGCGGGTCGCCGTCTTGACCGCGGTGATGATCTGGCGGGTGATGCAGAGCTCGGCGAAGTTGCGGAAGCTCGACTCGCGGTCGCTGCGGAAGTCGCGGACCGCCTTGTAGAGGCCGACGAGACCCTCCTGGATCAGGTCGTCGCTGTCGCCGCCGGCGAGGAAGTACGACGACGCCTTGAGCCGGACGAACCCGTAGTAGCGCTTGACGATCTGGTTGTAGGCCAGGGGGTCGCCCTGCTTGGCGAGGGCGATGAGGTACCCATCCTCAACCTTGACTTGAGGTTGAGACCGGGAGAATGTCTGGGCCACGAGCGATTCCTTTCTTGCTCGCGCACGAGTGCGCAGGCAGGATTAGCTCAGTGGCGCACTCCTCCCCTGGCGCCAGCTGCAAAAGGTCAGCACCAGAGGTTAACCTGAGGGTTACCCTGGTGCAGCTCGGCAGCCTAGGGACCGGCGGCGGCGCTGTCAAGGTGGCCGCGCTGCTGCAAGGCCGCGTACACGAGGACGGCGGCCGCGGCGCTGACGTTGAGCGAGTCGATCTGCCCGCGAACGGGCAGGCTGACCAGGTCGTCGCAGCGCTCGGCGACGAGCCGGCGCAGTCCCCGGCCCTCGCCGCCGAGGACGAGCACGACCCCGCCGGTGTAGTCGGGCTCGTCGTAGGCGACCCGGGCGGCGGCCGCCGCCCCGTGGCACCAGCACCCGGCCTCCTTGGCCCGATCGATGAAGGCGACGAGGTTCGCCACCCGGGCGATCCGGAGGTGCTCGACCGCCCCGGCCGAGGCCTTGCACACCGCTGGGGTGACCTCGGCGGCCCGACGCTCGCAGATCACCAGGCCGTCGGCTCCGGCGCACTCGGCGGTGCGGGCGATGGCGCCGAGATTGTGGGGATCCTGAAGCTCGTCGAGGGCGAGGATCAGGGGATCGGCGCGCGCGAGCATTTCTTCGGAGCCGGCATAGAGGTAGGGGCCGGCCTCGACACAGATGCCCTGGTGCTCGGCCGTGCCGCAGGTCCGGTCGAGCAGCTGGGGACTCAAGATCCTGACGGGCACGCCGCTCAGCCAGGGCTCGCGCGCGGCCGACTCGGTGGCCAGGACCTCGGTCACGGCGTGACGGCGGCGCCCCCGGAGGACCTCGCGGACCGGATGGCGGCCGTAGACGATCACCCGGTCAGCCGGGGAGGAGCTCGAAGCCGCCGTCGACGTCGCGGATCGACCAGCCGTGCGAGTCGATCCGCGCGCGGAGGGCGTCGGCGTGGACGAAGTCGCGGGCCGCGCGGGCGGCCCGGCGCTCCTCGGCCAGGGCGACGACCTCCGCCGGGGCGGCCGGGGCGTCGACGTCGAGGAGGTCGGCCAGCCCGAGGACGTCGAGCATCTCCCGGAGATCGGCTCCGCCGACCGCCTCCTCCCGGCGGTTGGCCTCCCGGATCCAGTCGAACGCGGCGGCCAGGGCCTGGGGGGTGTTGAAGTCGTCGGCCAGAGCGGCGAAGAAGCGGTCGCGCAGCGGGCGCAGGTCGGGCGGCGACGGCTCTCGGGTCAGCCGGCGGCCGGCTTCCCGGATCCCGGCGACCGTGGCCGAGGCCTGGGCGAGTTGTTCGGCGCCGAACGCGATCGGCTGGCGGTAATGCGCTCCACAGAAGTACAGGACTACCGCGTCACGGCCGTACTCGTCGAGCACCTGGTGGAGCGCGGCGACGTTGCCGACCGACTTGCCCATCCGCTTGCCGGCCAGCTCGAGCAGGCCGTTGTGCATCCAGATCCGGGCGAGCTCGGCGCCCCGGGCGCAGCGGGTCTGGGCGGCCTCGTTCTCGTGGTGGGGGAAGACGAGGTCGACGCCTCCGCCGTGGATCTCGAAGCCGGTGCCGAGGATCGACTCGGCCATGGCCGAGCACTCGATGTGCCAGCCGGGGCGCCCGCGGCCCCAGGGCGAGTCCCAGGCGGCGTCCTCGCCCGGCTTGTGCGCCTTCCAGAGGGCGAAGTCGGCCGGGTCGAGCTTGCGCTCGGCGCCCTCGACGTCCTCCCCCTGGTCCATCTCGCCCGTGTCGCGGCCGGAGAGCCGGCCGTAGGCGGGGTCCGAGCCGACCCGGAAGTAGACGTCCCCGCCGGCCGCGTAGGCGTGGCCCCGGTCGATCAGGGTCGCGGTCTCCTCGACGATCGCCGCGATCGACTCGCTGGCCAGCGGCTCCCGGTCCGGGCGCCCGAGGCCGAGCCGGTCGGTGTCGGCGACGTAGTGGGCGGTCATCTCCCGGGCCAGGGCGGTGCTGTCGCCGTCGCCGGCCGCGGCGTAGATCTTGTCGTTGACGTCGGTGACGTTGCAGACGAGGGTCACCTCGAGTCCGGCGTGGACGAGGAAGCGGCGCAGAAGGGCGAAGACGACGAACGGACGGGCGTTGCCGATGTGGACGCGGGCGTAGACGGTCGGACCGCAGACGTAGATGCCCACGCGGCCGGGCTCGCGCGGGACGAGGGGCTGCTTGGCGGCGCTCAGGGTGTCGTAGAGGCTGATCTCCACAGCGGGCAACGATAGTCGGCGAGGCGGTACCCTGGAGGCCGGACTCCCCGGATCTCGCGCATGCCCGAACCCGCCGCCGCCACCCCGTTCGATGGCTTCCCGCCGGAGGCGTTCGCCTGGTTCGCCGGGCTCGAGGCCGACAACTCGAAGGCGTGGTTCACCGCCCACCGGGAGACCTACGACCGGGCGGTCAGAGGCGCGCTCGAGGCGATGCTCGAGGAGCTGGCCGCCGAGCTCGGCGGCGGGGTGCGGATGTTCCGCCAGAACCGGGACGTCCGCTTCTCGGCGGACAAGTCGCCGTACAAGACGACGACCTACGGGCTGATCGTCGAGCGGCCGGACGGCCTCCCGTCCCTCTACGCCCAGCTCTCCGCGCGGGGGCTGTACGCCGGGGCCGGCTACCACGTGATGGCCGCCGACCAGCTGACCCGCTTCCGGGAGGCCATCGTCGACGACGCGGCCGGGCCGTCGCTCGAGCGGGCGATCGCCGGGGCCGAGGCGGCCGGGATCGAGGTCTTCGGCGACGCGCTGAAGACGGCGCCGCGCGGCTACCCGCGCGACCACCCGCGGGTCCGGCTCCTCCGCCACAAGGCGCTCGGGGCCGGGCGCCGGCTCGAGGCCGCAGGCGGCGGGCTCCCCGGCCCCCGGGCCCTCGAGCACGCCCGGACGACCTGGGCCGGCTGCGGGCCGCTCACCGCCTGGCTCGACGAGCACGTCGGGCCGAGCCAGGTGACCGACGAGTCGCGGTGGCGCCGGGGCGGACGCTGAGAGGCACGACCGGGCCGGGCGCCGGGCGCCCGCCGCGGGACGGATCGGGCCACGAGATCAGCCGAACCCGGCCTCAGGCCAGCTCGCGCGCCAAGTGCGTACCTACGTAGTCGGCGACACCGCTTTCCAAGCTGTGGAATGGCGGCGCCAACCCGCTCGCACGCAGCTTGCCGGTGTCGGCCTCGGTGAAGTACTGGTAGCCGTCGCGCAGGGCTGCGGGCATGTCGACGTACTCGATGCGCGGCTCGCGGTCGATCGCCTGGAACACGGCGCGCGCCAGGTCGGCGAAGCTTCGGGCGATGCCCGTACCCACGTTGAACAACCCAGAGATCGTCGGCGCCGCCAGCATCGAGGTGACGACGGCGCAGCAATCGTGAACGTACACGAAATCGCGGAGCTGCCCACCGTCCGGGTACCGCGGGTTCTCTGATTTGAACAGCTTCACCGGTGAACCGCTCGCGGCGAGCGGATAGATCTGGTGAACCACCGAGCGCATCTGACCCTTGTGACCCTCGTTGGGCCCGTAGACGTTGAAGAGCTTCAACCCCGCCCAGCGGGGGGGCGCCGGCCGGCCGGCCGTGACGTCATCGACGATCCGGCGATCGACCAGGTGCTTGCTCCACGCATACGCATTCAGGGGGCGCAGCCTGGCCAGCGCGGCCGGACTGTCGTCGTCGACGAAGCCGTGCGAGCCATCTCCGTAGGTGGCGGCGGAGGACGCATAGATGAAGGTGTTGCCGTTGACGGCGGAGAACTCCCAGAGATCCAAGGTGAACCGCACGTTGCTGGCGATGATCTCCACGAGGTCGGTCTCCGTCGTAGCCGTGACGGCGCCCATGTGAACGATCCCGGCGACGCTGTCGGAATGGTCGCGGAGCCAGGGCAGCACGTTCTCCGGAGTGATGACGTCGTGCACGAGGGCCGGGGCGAGATACCGCCAGCTTGCCCGGTGACGGAAGCGGTCGCTGACGACGACACCTGCTCCGTCCTGTGCGAGCGCGCACGCTATATTCGAGCCGATGAAGCCGCCGGCTCCGGTGACCAGGAGAAGGTCGTCCGCCAAGGTGCTCCTATGAGTTCACGAATTCAGGCCCGCGCGAACGAGACGCTGACGTTGCACCAGCGCATCGATCGGTCGCGGCACTGGCTCTACGAGGTGGCACTTCCGTTCTGGGGGAGCGTCGGCGTGGATCCAGGATTTGGGTTCGTCGAGCATCTCGACGCCAACGCGCGGCCGGCGGCCGTTCCATACAAGCGTCTGCGTGTACAAGCTCGGCAAGTGTACGTGTTCAGCCACGCATACGTCACTGGCTACCCGGCGGGTCTCGACCTCGCGCAGGACGGCTGGGAGTTCATGTGCAAGCACGGTCGGCGCGTCGACGGCGGATGGGTCCGTCAGATCGGTCGGCGCGGCGGCGCCCTCGATTCGACGCTCGATCTCTACGACCAGGCGTTCGCCTTGCTGGCTGCGGCCTGGTGGGCCCGCGCCAGCGGAGACCAGAGCGCGCTCACCGCCGCTGACGAGACGCTCGAGGTCATCGACAGGCGCCTCGCGGCCCCCGACCGGCTCGGCTGGTGGAGTGAGGACGGCCCGGCGGCGGCGCTGCTCCAGAACCCGCACATGCACATGCTCGAAGCGCTCGCCGCGCTCGACGACGCCACCGACGACATGCGCTACCGCGCCCGGATGCACGATGTCCTCGACGTCTTCGAGCACGCGCTGTTCGATCCGGTGACCGGTACGGTGGCCGAGTACTTCGATCCGGCGTGGAAGCGCCTCCCCGGCCCCGAGGGCGTGGCCGTCGTGCCGGGACACCACTACGAGTGGGTGTGGCTGCTGCACCGGACCGACGCCCGGGTCGGCGGTGGCCGGCGCTGGGCGCCGGCGCTGCTCGCATTCGCCGAGCGCGCCGGACGGGACGCGGAGTCCGGACTCGTCTACGACGAAGTCCTCGAGGACGGGCGCGTGGCCACGCGGTCGTTCCGCACCTGGGCCAACAGCGAACCGCTCAAGGCGCACCTGGCCCGGTTCGAGCGCGAGGGCGCGGCGGACGCGCGCCGCCTGGCGGAGCTGCTCGACAACCTTTGGAGCCGGTTTCTCCGCGGACCGGTCGCGGGGACGTGGATGGACCGGCTCGACGAACGCCTGGCGCCGGCCGCGAACACCATCCCGGCGAGCACGCTCTACCACCTGTTCGCGGCGATCGCCGAGCTCCTGCGCCTGGAGCCGGGCCTGGGCGCCGCGGACCATCTCACCTAGCGATGCCGCTCGTCGATGGGGTCGGCTGCTGGGCCTGGGTGCGGCCGCGCGCCAGGTTCCCGCCGTTCGCGGCCTCCGTGTTCCTCGATCGGGACGGCGTGGTGATTGCGGACACCGGCTACCTGAGCCAGGCTCGAGGCGTGCGGCTCCTCCCGGGGGCCGCCGAGGCGGTCGCGCTGCTCAACGCGGCGCGAGTGCCCGTGATCATGGTCACGAATCAGTCGGGCGTGGCGCGCGGGCGGTACGCTTGGTCGGACTTCGAGGAGGTCCAGGAGGCGATGAAGGCTGCGCTGCTTGCGGTGGCGAACGCCCGCGTCGACGCTGTGTTCGCCTGTGGCTACCACGAGGCCGGCGCCGGCCGCCTGGGCGTCGAGGACCATCCGTGGCGAAAGCCCAACCCCGGGATGCTGCTCGCGGCGGCTGAACGCCTCGGCCTCGCTCTCGCCAGGGCCTGGATCGTCGGCGACCGCGACTCGGACCTCGCCGCCGGGCGGGCCGCGGGGTTGGCCGGCGGCACCGTCATCGCGCGCGACCGCCGGCCCGGCCCGACGTCGCGGCTGGAGGCCCCCGGGTTTCGCCTGCGCGTCGCGGTCGATCTCCTCGACGCGGTTCGGGCGCTGGACACGATCAAGCGGTCGCCGGCGTGCTAGTCGACGAGATCCGCGGTGCGCGAGCATGCGTGGTCGGCGATGTCATGCTCGACCGGTTCGTCGGCGGGGCGGTGGAGCGGGTCTCGCCCGAGGCTCCCGCCCTCGTGTTGCGGGTGGACGAGGAGCGACTGATGATCGGCGGTGCCGGGAACGTCGCCGTCAACATCGCGCATCTCGGCGGCATCGCCACCCTGGTCGGCGTCGTCGGAGACGATCCTGCGGCGGCCGAGCTGGACCGGCTCATCGCCGGGCTCGGACGCGCCATCGTGGCGGACGGCCTCGTACGCGACGCGGACGTCACTACGACCGAGAAGACGCGGTTCGTCGCCGGCGACCGACATCTCCTCCGAGCCGATCGCGAGCACCGCCCGCTGTCGGCGCACCACGAACGCGCCGTCATCTCGGCCCTGGAGGACCAGGCCGAAGAATGCGACGTGCTCGTCGTGTCCGACTACTCCAAGGGCGTCGTATCGCCTCCGGTCATGCAGTCGGCGGTCGCGATCGCTCGGCGCCTTGGCGTGCCGCTCGTCGTCGACCCGAAACGGCGCGACTTTCACCTGTACGCCGGGGGAACGCTCGTGACCCCCAACGTAGCGGAGCTGGAGTTCGCCACGGGGGTCGAGTGCGTCAGCGCCGAGGAGTGTGAACGGGCGGCCCGGGAGGCGATGCGCATGACGGGCGCCGCCGTCCTGCTGACCCGCTCCGAGCACGGCGTATCCCTCTACCGGCCCAACCATCCCGTCTGGTCGGAGGGCGCCAGCGCCAAGGTCGTGCGGGACGTCGCCGGCGCCGGCGACGCGGTGCTCGCCGCGGCCGCGCTCGCGCTCGCGGTCGGTGCGGACATGATCGACGCGGCTCGACTTGCCAACGCCGCGGCCGGCGTGGTCGTCGGGAAGCCCGGAACGGCGTCCGTCACCTCCGACGAGCTCAATCTCGCCCTTCTCCATGGCGTCGGACCCGGCGCGGCCGAGGGCAAGCTGGTTACCCTGAGCTCGGCGGTTTCGGCCCGCGAGGCCTGGCGGTCAGCCGGTCTCACCGTCGGCCTGACGAACGGCGCCTTCGATTTGATCCATCCGGGTCACGTGCGTCTGCTCTCCGAGGCACGGCAGCGCTGCGACCGACTGGTCGTGGCGCTCAACACGGACGCGTCGGTCCGCCGCCTGAAGGGCGAGCAGCGCCCGATCCAGACCGAGCTCGCGCGCGCCGAGGTCATCGGAGCGCTGCGCTCGGTGGACCTCGTGGTGCTCTTCGCGGAGGACACGCCGATCGACCTGATCGCCGCCCTGCGGCCGGACGTGCTCATCAAGGGCGCCGACTACACGGTCGACTCGGTGGTCGGCGCCGACCTGGTCATCGGATCGGGGGGGCGCATCGAGCTCGTCGAGCTCGTCCCCGGGCAGTCGAGCACGAGCCTGATCGCGCGGTCGGGCGCGCGGAGGCCGTGAACGCGCGCCTACGGCCCGGGCGACCGTGCTCCCAGCGGCACCGATGGATCACGCGCGCCGCCTCTGGGAAGCGATTGAAAGGCATCGACGACGTCCTCCACTTCGATGTTGCCCATGCTGCCCCGTCCGTCGACGTGCACCCCGTTACCGGTGAACCGGAAGCCCCACTCCTCGGGTCTGGTGGAACCGAACAAGCCGATCCCCGGAACGCCCCAGAGGTCAGCCGCGTGGAGGCCGAGCGAGTCCACGCCGATGAAGACGTCCGCACGACCGATCAAGGCCAGGAAGAAGGGAAGCGCGATGCTGGTGATGGCGATGGCGCAGTCGCCCAGCGCCGCGACGTCGAAGCTCGGACGGCCCCGCGACACGACGATGGCGAACAGGTCCCGATCGTCGTGCGTGAGCACCCTGAGCGTCTCCTGCATCCGCGACCCGAGCCAGCGCTTGTCCTCGGTCGCGGTCTCTTCGTGGACGACCAGGAGCCGGCGGCCGGATCCGACGGCGCGCCGCACGTCGTCCGCCGCCGCAAGGCTCTCCGGCGGGAGCGCGATCGGACCGGCGAAGTCCGCCAGCTCGACGTCCGGGGCGAACTTCTTGACGACGTTGAACGGCCGGTCGGCTGCGTGATCGCCCGGGTGACAGCGGACGTGGAAGTCGAACTCCGGATGCAGCCCGATCGACCAGGCGGGGCGGAGGAGCCGCGCGAGCTCGGTCAACGAAGGCGAGTGCCACGGGACGAGCGAGATGAGGCAGGAGACCGGTCCCAACCTGTCCGCGACGTCACTCGCGGCGAACGACCGGGCAGCGCTCGGGTCGGGACGCTCCATCGGGACCTCGACGAACCGGTCGAGGCCGACGTCCGCGAACAGGAGCTCCGACGGACCCTCTGCCGTCACGAGCGCCAGCCGGGTTGGCAACACGACCGCCAGCGCACGCAGGGCTGGAAGGGTGAGGAGGTAGTCGCCCAGGCCGTTGGCGAAGAAGACGGCCGAGAGCTGCGCCGGCGCCTCGCCGACCTTACCCCGCCGCACGTTCACCCCGTGGTTCCGGGCGCGCGGGATCGCCCGTCGCTCACCCGGGCGGCGGCTGGCGGGCTGCTCGCCTCGGCCTGCCGCCGGCCGGCGCCGGGCCCGTCTCGATCAGAGCTCGATCCAAGGCTCATCCTCCCCGCTGAGCGTCTGGGGCGCTTCGCCGCCGTGCGGGAAGCCGGGGTGGCTGCCGCGCACGTACAGCGATCCGGTGCTTTCCCGGTCGGTGGAGCGGAACGCGAGGAGGTCGCCCTCCAAGGTGCCGACATACCGGCCCGACGGCGCGTGCGCGACCGCTCCGGTGATGCGCGCGACATGGACGCCCGTCCCCGTAAACACGTCGTTGCCGTCGCGAATGAACTGGTTACCGCCTGGCGTATGAATGATCACCGCTGTCTCCCTTCGTCGTTGCTTACCGTTACGCGATCCACGCCGCCGCTTGCGTCATGCACGTCGCCAAGGTGCGCCAGGCACCGCTGGTAGGCCGGCTCGAGGCGCTCCCAGTATCGGCTTTCGTCCGCCGATTCCGGCTCGAAGATCAGGTCCAGGCCGGGCGCCTGGAGGTCGTCGTCCGAGTCGACGACGCTGGGGGCGACCCGCAGCCGCACCCCCGGGCCCTCGAGACCGGCGTTCGTCGCGTCGACGAGCCGGGCGAGCCTCCGCTCGAGCCGCGTGTGCGCCGCCCGATCGAGCGAGACCATTCGGACGTGGCGCACCCGCGCGGGCACCTGGGCGGTGCTCCGATGACCTTCGCAGCTGGAGTACGTCACGCAGTCCCAGTCGATCACGAGGCGGAGCACGAGTTCGCGGACGCCTGCTTCCACGGAGTCCGCGAAGCTTGGATGCCACCGCGTCAGCAGCCACGACTCGCTGCACGCCGGCGCGGCGTCTCGGTTGATGTTCCCGACGGAGGACACGGCGAACTCCAGCTCCTCGCGCGCCAGCTCGTCGCGACGCTCCCACCGGCGCAAGAAGTCGACCAGGCCGTCGACGCGGTTCACACGTTCGAAGCCCGGCGGGCTCGCGAGCATGGCTACGCTACCGCCGCCAGGACGTTGTCCTGCATCTCGGCCAGGGCGACGCGGACGTCGCGCTGGAGGAGCTCGACCCGGTTCGGTCCCAGGCCCTCGAGCAGGTCGCCGCGCAGGAACCCACAGCTCGCGAGTTCGATCCGGCGCCGCACGTCGTCCGCGAGGGCCCGCGCCGAGCGCAGCACCTGGCCCCAGAAGAACAACAGCGCGTACCACACAAAGCAGGCATGGAGGAACGCACAGACGGGCAGGGCCCTCCCGGTCCACGGAGAGCGCACGGTGCCGGGCTCCTCGTGCACGTCCGCGCCCAGGCCCCACAAGGGGTTTGGATCGTGCATGTAGAGATAGCCGTGAACCGCTTCGTGCACCAACGCGTCGGCGATCAGCCATTCGCTCACCAGCTGGGGATTGACGAGCGCGATCCGTCCCACGTAGTGGCAGGAGGAGAACGACACGAACGTCTCGGTGCGGTTCTTGCGGACCACGACGACTCGGGCGCAGGTCTCGATCAGCGCCTTCAGGCTCGGCCCGGCGTCCCGAATGCGCGTGTAGGCGCTCCTTAGCGCCGCCACGGCGTCGCGCTCCTCGGCCGGCCCGAGCGGCGTCCATGCGACCGCCTCCGGCGGGGGCGTCGACCCGACCGCGATGACGTCGGGGCTGCGGAGGTCGAGCGCCAGCCGCCCGCCCACGGGACTCCACCGCTCCACGTCTCCCGAGCCGTAGAGGACGCAGTCGCCGAGCGCGCCCCACCCCGGGGGTGCCCCGTCTGCGTCGCTCCCTCCGGCGCCGCCTTCCAGGCGGAGGCTGCGCTCGAGGAGCTTGCCGAGCTCGTCCGCCGGGCCACGTCCCCACAGCACCCCCTGGCTGACGTTCGGCGAGAGGAGCACGCGCTTGATGGCGTCCTCCGGCGCCTGCGACAAGCGGGTCGCCAGGGTGTCCGCGAGCTCCGGCGAGAGCCGCCCCAGCCACGGGCCCAGCGCGTCGCTGATCCTCTGCGCGTGCCGCAGCTCGACGTCCTCGAACTCCGTGCCGTCGGTGACCCACCTGAGCGTCTGCGGCAACTGCCCGACGATCGCCCCGGATGGCGCACGCGTGCTCGTGGTCTCGCGCGCGCTCACAGGCTGGCGGCCCTCGCCTCGGCCGCGTAGGCTCTGATGGCAGCGCGGCGCACCAAGGTCTCCTCCGGGTCCACGTCGAGCAGCTCGCGTACCCGGCCGAACAGGGCCAGGAGGTCCTGGCACCAGACCGAGCGGTTGTCGAGGCCCCGGGCGGCGGAGTAGCGATCTGCCAAGTGACCTCCGCCGCAGGTCTGAAGCTCTCGGCACCCCAGGCAATCCGACGGCGCCGGGAGGCCGTCGAAGATGGCCTGGCGGTGGAGTTCGCTGACGCCCCTGATGTCGACGAAGCGGTGCTCCTGCACGGTCAGGCCGGTGTCGTCGAGGCCGTGAGCGCCGACCTTGAGCGTGTCCAAGCCACCGATGGTCCCATCGGTCTCGACGAACACGAACGGGAGGGTCCGGGTGCCGAACATGTCGACCAGGCTCGTCCCTCCGAGCACCACCCGGCTCATCTGCCAGAACATCACGATCTCCTGGTCGATCGTCCCGTGCGCCCACCAGTGGTCAAGGATGGGCAGGAGGTAGTCCGCGCACGGCGTGGGCCCGAAGGCCGCCTTGGTTTCCGCGACGTCGTCGTGCGAGAAATGCGGCAGGATGTAGCTGATCGTGCTGAAGCCCAAGGTCGTGAGGTGCTCGTGGACGCTCAGCCCATCCACCCCCGGCTGGACGACCACGAGGACCCCGACGTCCATGCCCGCGCCGAGCAACTCCCGCACACCGCGCTCGACCCGGGCGTGCGAGCCCCGGCCACGCTTGTCGACGCGGTAGACGTCGTTGACCTGCGCCGGCCCATCGAGGCTGACGCCGACCGAGACCTCGTGCGCCCGGAGCGCCTCCAGCCACTCCGGCGTCACGAGCGTGCCGTTCGTCTGCATGGCGAAACGCACGTCGGCCACGTCGCGGAGCGCCGTCCGGGTCTCCTCGCACCATCGGGCAAATCGCTTGGCGCCGACGAGCGACGGCTCGCCGCCGTGGTAGGTGATCTCGACCGATCGCTGCCCGGAGAGCAGGCAATGCTCCCGGATGCGGTCGATGGCCTTCGTGAAAATCGGGTCGGGCATGATGGCGGGCCGGTCGCGCCAGGCGTGGTCGGCCTTGTTGTACACGTAGCAGTAACTACAATCGAGATTGCAGCGGGCGGCGACCTTTAAAGTAAAGTTGAGTGCGCTGACTGAAGTGTCGTCAGGCACTGTAGCTCCCGACGTCCACCGTGCGATCGACGAACGTCGCTCCCGAGGCGGTGAGGTGCGTGCGATTGGCCAAGAGGATGTCCTGCGCCGCGTGGAGTTGCTGGCGAACCGCGTCGAGGTGAACCTCCAGGCGGTCCGCGACCGCGAGCGATGCGTCGAGGGCGTCGGCGTAATAGGCGGCGATGTAGGCGAGCGCGTGGAAGGCGAGCAGGATGCCGCGCAGCGACCGCGGATCCTCGCGAAGCGGCGACTTGTAGAGATCGGTGTGGCCGGGATCGACCAGGGCACCGGCCGCCTCCGCGGTGAACAGATGCTGATGCGCGCTTTCGTGGACCAGCGCCTCGATGGCCTGAAGCTCGTTGTGCAACGTGAGGAAGACCACCCCTGGCAGATCGGAGGCGCTGGAGCTGCTGGCGTGCTCACCGCTGAGCTTTCGCAGCGGGACGACGACCTGCGTGCGCGAGCGCACCCACGCGAAGCACTCCGGGAGGTGCTGCTCCGCGGCCATGAGGGCTCGGAGCAGCAACGCGAGCTCCGCTTGCAGATGAGCCTGCTCCTCCTCTCCGAACGGTGTCACGTCCCGCCACAGCTGATGGAAGGGCACCTTGACCGAACGCGCCCACGGATCGACCGCCAGTGGCGTGTCGTCCTCCTGGCCGCGGAGACTCGCGGCGAGCGTGGCCAGGTCATACTGGCCGGGCTCCAACAGCATCCCGCCTCCGGGCGACCACGCCCACACGGGGGCTTCGAGCGAGACGACCCCCAGCGCCTCCGAGGTGTGCATCGCGGCCCAAACCGCGAGTTGCAGGTCGCGCTGCGGCTTCGCGTCGCGCCGTGGCAGGGAGATGGCGTTCACGCACGGATGCACAAGCCAGCGAGCGTGGTCCGCCGCATGCTCCTGGACGACTCGGCGAATCTCGTCACCTTCGAGGCCCAGCTCCGGGCTCGATCGCCACGCGTCGGCCTGCACCTGGAGGCGCGCGAACCACGCCGCGCTCGACGGCTGCCAACTCCACGGAGTCGCGGCCCGAACGGTCCCGACCGACGGTGATGCCGGCCCACCCGTAGTCATGCCGGCCGGGTGGCCCACGACATGCTCCTGCGGAGGCCGGGGACGGTGACGCGTACGCCCGGGCGTCGAGCCCCGCCGACGCCCGCGGGCCATCTTCTCACCTGCGCGTACCGACCAGGCCCGGCGTGACGCCTGCGCGGCGGTCGCGGGCAGCGCAGCAGTTCAGCGCTGCCCGCCTGCCCACCACGTCGCGCTCGATCGCGGACGCGGCGGCGCCTGCTCACAGAGCGCCGGCGACCTGCGGCTCGCTCAGCCGCTGTGCGAACTTCTGGAACCGCTCCTCGTCCCAGCTGACGTCGACCTGCATCTCCCCGGGAGCTCCCGGCTCGAACTTGTTGGTCACGATGTGCGATCCGTGGCCCGCGATCGGAGCGGCATGCTCGGGGGCGAACAGCTGGCGCTCGAGGCCGGACTTCAGTACGTCGGCTACGCGAGCGCTGGCTTCACCGTTCGTTGACACGTTGTGCCTCCTTTTACGGCGTTATCTTGGCCGGCAAGAGGCTTCGGTCTCCCAATCGCCTTCGCTGGCACCCAGGGGAGAAGGATGAACCTCCCGCTGCTGTCCGAGGCTACCGTCGCCCCCTGCTGGTGTCAAGCGACAGGGTTGGCTGTGCGGACACCACCGGTTTCGTGCGGCCGGCATGTCCGTTCGTGCCGGACCGACACAAGCTCTCGGCTCCCTCGATCCCGACACCGACCGCGTCCGGCGAGCTGGCCAGTCGCCCGGCCTGCCGCCGGAGGCGGCGAGCGACCCGGCGCGGCGCGCTGCGGGCCATCGCTTCCGCGTTCGCTCGCGGGCGGGGTCTCTCCGATCGTCCAGCGCGGTCGCCGCCGCCGCCGGGCTGCCCGGTGCCGGCGGCTGCGGCCCATCCGCCGCGGCGGGCTCGTCCGCGGGCCGGCGCCCGGCCGGCTCAAGGCACGACGGCGACCGAGGCGCGAGACTACCGGCGGATGCCGCCTCCCGGACAGATGCTCCGCCGGATCGGGCTCCTCGTCGCCCTCCTCCTCGCCTGGCTCATCTTCAGCGGCCCGGGAATCCCGTCGTGGCTGGCGGATGTCGGGCAGATCGCGCTCTGGTTCGGTGCCGGTCTCGCGCTCTACTGGCTCGTCTGGGAGATCCTCGTCCCGGCCCTCCGCCGGCGCCGGGGGCGCTGACCGGCGCCGGCGCCGGTCAGATCCCGGCGACGTCGACGGTGGCGACCTCGGGCGCGCAGAACCTCGCCGTGCGCCGCGCTTCGGCGCGGATCTCGGCCCGGGCCGACCGGCGAATCGGGGTGTGCGGAGCGATCACCACCTGGACGGCGCGGGGTCGGCGCACGAGCCGCCAGCTGGCGGCGACCCGCCCGTCCACGGTGACGGTGGCGTCGCCGCTGAGGGTGAGCCGGAGCGGCTGGACGGCGGGCGGGATGATCCGGTCGCGGTCAGCGTAGGCCAGGAGCGCCTGGTCCCAGCGGGCGAGGAAGCGGACCGGGAGGTGGGTCGAGGCCGGGGGGAGGGGCTGGTCGGGCAGGTCGAGGAGCTCGGTCCCCTGCTCGTCGCGGTAGGAGACGGTCGGGACGCGGGCCCAGGCGCCGGCGAAGTCGCGTTGGGCGACCCCGGCCCAGCTGGCGAGGTCCCGGCGGCTGGCCGGCCCGAAGGCGGCGAGGTAGCGGGAGAGGACGAGCGTCGCGGCGTCGAGCGGATCGGGGAGCGGCCGGGGGTCGAGGGCGAAGCTCGGCCGCCGGCGCTCGCCCCAGAAGCCGGCCGGCGGGACCTGGACGAGGGGCAGGAGGGAGCGGGCGAAGATCACGGCGGTCCACGCGTCGTCGGCGACGCCTTCGTAGCGGCGGACGCGGGCCCGGATCTCGTCGTTGGTCCGGGGCCCGGCGAACCAATCGGCGAGCTCGGTGGTGACGGCGTCCTCGTCGAGGTGGGAGTACGTCTTGCGCCAGTTGCGCATCCGGGCCTGGCGGGAGAGCTGGGCGTAGGCCGGGAAGTCCTCGGCGGCGGCGATGTGGAGGGTCGTGCGCATGATCGTCGTCTTCACGACGGCCCCCCGTTCGAGCGCCGCCTCGAGATCCGGCCGGTCGAACCGGTCGAGCCGAGCGGCGAGGGCGACGTACGGGGCCGGTGGGTCCTGACCCTGGAGCGGCGTCAGGCGCCGGATCGCCTCGTCGGGGGCGACGGCCCGGCGCTCGAGCAGCAGCTGCCGGGCGGCCAGGGCGGCGGTCAGCTCCGCGCGAGAGAGGGTGCGCACCCAGGGAGAGTAGGCGACGGGATGTCGGCCGGCGCGAGGCGACGACGCAACCCACGACGGGTCCGTGCCGATCAGGCTGGTCGAGCGACGGCGGCCCGACCTGCTCCCGGTCACGCAGATCCTCGAGGAGCGCCGCTTCGATGCCTCGCAGGCCGCGTAGTCGCCCTATCCGTCCGCGACCGGCGCGCCCGCCCCGGCGGCCCGCTCGACCGTCGCCACCGCCAGCGCCGCCGCTCCCTCCCCCCGGCCGACGAACCCGACCGCCTCTCCGGTCGTCGCCTTGACGTTGACCGAGCCCGGCTCCAAACCCACCGCCTCGGCCAGCCGGGCCCGCATCGCCTCCTTGTGGCGCCCGAGGCGCGGCCGCTCGATCACCACGGTCGCGTCCACGTTGACCACCGACCACCCGGCCGCCCTCACCCGGGCCGTCACCTCGCGCAGGAGGCCGATCGAGTCGGCGTCCCGGTACTCGGCTGCCGTGTCCGGGAAGTGCTCGCCGATGTCCCCGAGCCCGGCCGCCCCGAGCACGGCGTCGATCACCGCGTGGGTCAGGACGTCCGCGTCGCTGTGCCCGTCCAGCCCGATCGCGCCCGGGATCTCGACCCCCCCGAGCACGAGCCGGCGCCCGGCCCGCAGCCGGTGGCTGTCGTAGCCCAGCCCGGTCCGGATCATCCGATCGGCTCGAGCCGCCGTGCCCGCCCCTCGAACACGCACAGCTCGCTCACCCCGCACTCCTCGAGCAGCTCGACCGCCGCCTCGTAGTCGCGGCCGACGTCCCCCGGCACGTGCGCGTCGCTCGACAGGGCGACCGGCGCGCCCGCCTCGACGCACATCTCGAGCATCGCCCGGGCCGGGTAGAGCTCGCCGACCGGCTTGCGCAGCCCGGCCGTCGAGACCTCGACCGCGATGCCCGACTCGGCGATCCCGTCCATCGCCAGCTCGTAGAACCGCCGGAGGTCGCCGTCCGGGCGGGGCCGCCCCCCGCCCCAGATCTTGACCAGGTCCGGGTGGGCGAGGACGTCGAACAGGCCGCTCCCGGCCGCCTCGCCCAGCGTCTCGAAGTACCGGCGCCAGACCTCCGTCGCGCTCCGCCCGCTCCGCCAGATGTCGTACTCGTCGTCGTCGACCGAGTAGTCGCCGACGAAGTGGACCGATCCGACGACGTAGTCGAGGTCGAGCCGCTCGATCAGGTTCGCCGTCCGGTCCTCCCGCCCCCGGACGAAGTCGACCTCGAGGCCGAGGCGCAGGTCGGTGACGCCGCGGACGAACTCGCAGTACGCGTACACGTCGTCGACCGCCTGCTCCCGCCAGAAGCGGTGGTCCCAGATGTCGAGCGCCTGGCTGAAGCGGTGGATGTGCTCGGAGACCCCGAGCTCGGCGATGCCCCGCTCCTCGGCCACCTCCCGGTAGCGCTCGGCCCCCGCCGCCGTGAAGTAGGCCGCCGCCGTCGCCGCCCGGTCGTCCGGACGCAGGTGCAGGTGGTAGTCGGTCAGCATCCGGCGGTCGCCCGGGCCCCGAGGAGCTGCTCGGCGATCCGCAGGTCGAGCGGCGTCGTCACCTTGATGTTCTCCCGCGGCGCCCCCACGATCCGCACCCGCCCCCCGGCCCGCTCGATCAGCCACGCCTCGTCGGTCGCCGCCGCCAGCACCTCGGCCGGGACGGCCAGCGCCGCCTCGAGCGCCCCCCGGCGGAAGACCTGCGGCGTCTGCACCGCCCAGAGGCCCGACCGGTCGAGGGTGCGTACGACGAGCCCCTCGGCGTCGACCTCCTTGGTCGTGTCGGTGACCCGGGTGGCCGCGATCGCCGCGTCCACCCCCTCGAGCCCGGCGAGGACCCGCTCGGCCAGCTCCGCCTCGACCAGCGGCCGGGCCGCGTCGTGGACGAGCACCGGGTCTCCGTCCGACGCGGCCAGGGCCGCGGCCACCGAGGCCGACCGGACGGCTCCGCCCGGGACGCCTAGGCACCCGTCCGGGGCGACCTCGCCCGGCGGCAGGGCGACGACGATCCGCTCGATCGCCGCCACCTCCCGCAGGGCGGCCACGCTCCACTCGATCATCGGTCGGCCGGCCAGGATGACGAACGCCTTGGGTCGCTCGGATCCAAGGCGTTCACCACGACCGCCAGCCACGACCAGCGCGACCGCCATCAGGGCTGTTCCGGCCGCTACTTCGCGCTGGCGACGATCTTCGTCTCGGCCGACCGGCTGAGGAGGTCGTCGAGGTAGGCCTCGGCCTCTTCCTCGTCCTTGTCGAGCGCGTACATCAGCTCCGAGGCGAGGATCTTCTTCGCCCGCATGAACATCTGCTTCTCCCCGGTCGACAGGCCCTTCTCGCTCTCACGCAGGGCCAGGTTCCGCACGACCTCGGCCAGCTCGTAGATGTCGCCGGTCTTGATCTTGTCGCGGTTGTGCTTGAAGCGGCGGTTCCAGTTCTTCGGCATCTCGGAGACGTCGTCCCGGAGCACGAACAGAACCTTCTTGACCGTCTCCTCGTCGATCACGCGCCGGAGACCGGCGAGGGCGGCGTTCTCGGTCGGCACCATCACCGTCATGTCGTTGTGGAGGATCTTGATCGTCAAGTACTCGCGCGTCTTCCCGAAGATCTCCTTCATCTCCTTGCCCTGCACCTTGCCGGCCCCGTGGTGCGGGTAGACGACGTTGTCGCCGAGCTCGAACTCGATGAACTCGAGCTCGCGCTCCGGCTCGAGATCGTCCTCCAGCAGGTGGTCTTCGATTGCTTGCGGAATGGTGTCCTCCTTGGGTAGCGCGCGACAGGCAGAGCGTGCGACAGGCGGGTCAGGTCTGTAGGTAGCGGTCGACGAGGTTGATCTCCTGTAGCCGGCGAAGGCCCTCCCGGATGTCCTTGGCCCGGATCTCCCCCACGCCCTCGACGTTCTCGAGATCGGTGTCGATCGCCGCCAGCAGCTCGTCGAGGCCACCGAGCTCGCGCACGATGGCCGTGACGATCAACTTCGGCAGGCGGGGGATACGACCGAGGATCCGGTAGCCCCGGGCCGAGACCGGATAGTCGAGGGTGTTGAGCTTGCGGTCGTAGCCGAGGAGCTCGGCCAACCGCCCGAAGTCGAGCAGGTCCTGGTGGGCGAGGCGGCCGATCTGGTCGAGCACCTGGGCGAACGCCTCGTCGGTGTGCTCGGAGATGTAGTCGTGGACCAGCGCCGCCTTCTCGGCCGCCGTCCCCACCATCGTCTCCTCGAGGTGCATCTCGATCAGCCGGCCCTCGCTCCCCAGCTCGACGATGTAGCGCTCGATCTCGACCGCCATCCGGGTCACCAGCTCGGCCCGCTGGAGCACGGTCAGGACATCGTGGAGCGTCCCCCCGCCCTCGAACTCGAGCGCCGTCAGCCGGGTCGAGACCTGGTCGAGCCGGGCTCGGTACTTGTCGAGGGTGCCGAGGGCCTGGTTGGCCTTGGCCAGGACGATCGGGATGTCCTCGAGGATGTACTTGGCCCCGTCGACGTAGAGCGAGATCACCTCCCGCCGCTGGGAGATCGCGATCACCAGGGCGTCGGTCTGCTTGGAGACACGCTCGGCCGTCCGGTGGCGCATCCCCGTCTCCAGCGACAGGATCGTCGGGTCGGGCATGAGCTGGACGTTGGCCATGGCGATCTTCGTCGCGTTCGCGTTCAGGGTGATCGCCCCGTCCATCTTGGCCAGCTGGTAGACCAGGGCCGGCGTGTAGTCGGTGTCGAGCTTGATCCCGCCCGAGTAGAGGAAGGCCAGCTCCTCGGGGGCCCCGACCACGAGCAGGCCGCCGGTCCGGGCGTTGAGGATGTTGTCGATGCCCTCGCGCAGCGCGGTCCCCGGGGCGACCATCTCGAGGGCCCTGACCAGGCGGGGCTCCTGACGCGAATCGATGTCGTGTAGCTCTTCCGCTGATCGAGTCGCCGCCATAGCCGCCACACATTTTAGCGGGATTTAGCGACCATTTAACCCTGCAATTCGACGACTTTTCGCGGCCCCGGCTCCCCGGACGGCGGTTTCGGCCCCGGGTGGGGGTCCCGAGCCCGCCGGGTCAGCCGCGCGCCTCGGAGAAGACGACGAGGTACCCGTCGGGATCGCGGATCCAGATCTCCCGCTGGCCGGCGTTCGGATTCACGTGGACGCCGGTCACGATCTCCGCTTCGAGGTCGCCGACCCGGCGGACCACCGCCGCGAACTCCGCGACCTCGAACCAGAGCGCCACCCCGTTGCCGGCCGCCCGTCCCGGTTCACCGATCGGGCCGTGGTGATGGTCGACGTCGGCCGCGTGCAGCTGGAGGACGAGCGTCCCGTCGACCAGGATCCGCTCGTACTCCGACCCGCCATGGCCGCTCGCCCCGCCGAGGAGCTGCTGGTAGAAGCGGCTCGACGCCTCGACGCTCTCGACGGCGATCATCGGTTGGGGGCGCACCCGAGTGGTCATCCCTGGAGCCTACGCGACGTCACGGCCCCTCCTCCGGCCGGCTTGACGCCGACGAGGAGCGCCAGCTCGAGCCACTTCCAGTAGCAGTCGACATCCTCGAAGCCCAGCCCCCGCAGCCACCCGAGCTGGGTCTCGACGTCGAGCAGGCGGTCGGACGGATCCTCGTCCTCGAGCGGCTCGCCGATCGCCGCGAAGAAGGCCAGATGGAGGCGCCGGGTCGGCGAGGCCACGTGCTCGAAGTTGGCGAACACCCCGCCCGGCTCGAGCCAGTCGAAGACCTCGCCGTAGAGCGAGCGCTTGCGCTCGTGTTCGAGGTGGTGGATGGCCATCGACGAGACCACGGCGTCGAAGCGCCCGAGTTCCGGCAGCCGGTCGGCCAGGTCGTGGGCGACCAGCTCGACCCGTCCGTCCCCGGCGAACCGCGCCCGCGCCGCCGCGAGCATCGGCGCCGAGAAGTCGAGGCCCACGCCGAGCGCCTCCGGACGGTCGGCCCGGAGCAGGGCGAGGAGCCGGCCGTCGCCCGTACCCAGGTCGAGGATCCGCCGCGTGGCGCCCGGCACCTGCTCGAGCAGGGCCGCCTCGCCCTCGGCCCGGCGGGGATAGCCGTCGGCTCGCTCGAGGTAGCGGTGGACATGCTCGGCGCTGGTCCATTCCCCGGCCGGCCCACCCTCCTCGCCGGGCCGGCGCGTCGCCATCAGGCCGCCGCCGCCGGGCGCCGGCGCGCCGGCGGCAGGACGGCGAGCGCCTCCCGCAGCGTGGCCGCCTCGTGGCCGCCCGATCCCGGCGGCCCGACGATCGGATCGAGGCCGAACTTCCGCGCCTCGGCGATCCGCCGCTCCGGGTGGCCGACCCACCGGACCTCCCCGGTCAGGCCGAGCTCGCCGAACGCCGCCAGCGGCACCGCCGTCCGCCCCGCCCCGGGGCCGGCGGGCCGCGCCGCCCCGGCCACCGCGAGGGCCACCGCCAGGTCGGCGCCCGGCTCGTCGACCCGCACCCCGCCGACCACGTTGACGAACACGTCAGAGCTCCCCAGCCCCACGCCCCCGTGCCGGCCGAGGACGGCCAGGACGAGCGCCAGGCGGTTGCGGTCGAGGCCGTTGACCACCCGCCGGGGCGGGACCAGCTCCGAGGAGGAGACGAGCGCCTGCACCTCGACCAGCAGCGGGCGGGTCCCCTCCATCGCCGCCAGCACGACGCTCCCCGGCGCCCGGGTCGCCGCCCCGACGAAGCGCGCCGACGCGTCGAGGACCTCGACCAGCCCGCCCTGGTGCATCTCGAACACCCCGGCGTCGTTGGTCGACCCGAAGCGGTTCTTCACCGCCCGCAGCGTCCGGTAGGACCGCTCGCGCTCGCCCTCGAACTGGAGCACGCAGTCGACGAGGTGCTCGAGCACCCGCGGGCCGGCCAGGCCTCCGTCCTTGGTCACGTGGCCGACGAGGACCACGGCGATGCCGCGCCGCTTGGCCACCGCGACGATCCGCGCCCCCGCCTCGCGGACCTGCCCGACCGATCCGGCCGCCCCGGACAGCTCCCCCGAGCTCAGCGTCTGCACCGAGTCGATCACGCAGACCTCGGGGAGCTCCTGCTCGAGCGTGGCCAGCACCGCTTCGAGGTCGGTCTCGGCGATCGCCGGGACCGACAGCGCCCCCCGGCCGAGGCGCTCGGCCCGCAGCCGGACCTGCTGGGTCGACTCCTCCCCGGAGACGTAGAGCGTCCGCCGCCCGGCCGCCGCCAGGTTCCCGAGGGCCATGTTGGTCAGCGTCGACTTCCCGATCCCCGGCGCCCCGCCGAGGAGGACGACCGACCCGGGGACGAGCCCGCCGCCGAGGACCCGGTCGAGCTCGCCGATCCCCGTCCGCAGCCGGGCCACCGCCGGAGCGGCGACGTCGCTCAGGACGACCGGCGACTCGGCTCGCCGCGCCGGGCCGGACGCGCCCGGGCCGCGCCGGGCGGCGCCGCTCGGAGCCTCCTCGACCAGCGTGTTCCACTCACCGCACCCCGGGCAGCGCCCGTGCCAGCGGGGCTCCTGGTGGCCGCACTGCGAGCAGACGTGGATCGGGGCGGAGCGGGCCATCGGTCCGGCGAGCTTACGCGGCGCCCCCGACGCCAACCGGCGCTCGCGTCACCGCCGCGCTCGCCGGCTCCTACGCCGTGGCGGCCCGCTCGCGCGACGCGAAGCCGCACTCGCGGTGGGCCCGGTCACAGAACGGCTTGTCCTCCGACTGCCCGCACCGGCAGAGGGCGATCGCCTTGCCCTCGGGCACGGCGAACTCGTTCCCGTCAGCGTCGAGGAGCCTGACCGGTCCGGTGACCTTGTACGGGCCGTCGTCGCGGACCTTGATCTCGACCACGGCAGGCGGCGTCGCGGTCCCGGTCGCCGCCGGGCTCGGCGCGGAGTGCTCGATGACTACTTCTCGGCGTCGTCGCCGTCGCCGACGGCCGGCTCGAGACCGGGGGCGTCGTCCCCGTCCGGGCTCCCGCCCTCGGCCCCGACTCCGACCGGCGTCTTGGCCTTCTTCGGCTTGACCACGGTCAGGCGAACCTCGGGGTCGGCGGGATCCCGATCCTCCGGGGCCGGATCGACGACCACCGTCGAGCCGGCCGGCACCTCCGAGCGGAGGACGAAGTCGGCGAGCGGATCCTCGATGAAGCGCTGGATCGCCCGGCGGAGCGGGCGGGCACCCATCGACGGGTCCCAGCCCTTCTCGACCAGGAGGTCCTTGGCCTCGTCGGAGAGGTCGAGCTGGAGCTCCCGGTCGGCCATCGACTTGCGGATCCGCAGCAGCAGGAGCTCGATGATCTGCTTGATCTCGTCCTTCTGGAGCTTGTGGAAGACGATCACGTCGTCGATCCGGTTGAGGAACTCCGGGCGGAAGACCTTCTTCAGCTCGCCCATGATCCGGTTCTTCATGTCCTCGTAGGTGATCCCCGTCTCGTCGTCGGAGACGGCGAAGCCGAGCGGCGTGTTCCGGGCGATCTCGGCGGCCCCGATGTTCGAGGTCATGATCACGATCGCGTGGCGGAAGTCGACCGTCCGCCCCTGGGCGTCGGTCAACCGGCCGTCCTCGAGGATCTGGAGGAGGATGTTGAAGACGTCGGGGTGGGCCTTCTCGATCTCGTCGAGCAGGAGCACGCAGTACGGCTTGCGCCGGACCGCCTCGGTCAGCTGACCGCCCTCGTCGTAGCCGATGTACCCGGGAGGCGACCCGACGAGCCGGGACACCGCGTGCTTCTCCATGTACTCGGACATGTCGATCCGGGTCATCGCGTCCTCGTCGCCGAAGAGGAACTCGGCCAGGGTGCGGGCGAGCTCGGTCTTGCCGACGCCGGACGGCCCGAGGAAGACGAACGACCCGGTCGGGCGCTTCGGGTCCTTCAACCCGGCCCGCGACCGGCGGATCGCCTTGGAGACGACCTCGATCGCCGGGTGCTGGCCGATGACCCGCTTGTGGAGCTCGTCCTCCATGCGCATCAGCTTCGCCGTCTCGGCCTCGGTCAGCTTGAAGACGGGGATGCCGGTCCACATCGAGACGATGTCGGCGATCTCCTCCTCGCCGATCGACGGGCGCTCGGCACCGGTCTCGCCGGCCTCCCAGCGCTCCTCGAGCTCGCGCTTCTGGTTGGTCAGGCGCCGCTCCTTGTCGCGGAGGTTGGCCGCCTTCTCGAACTCCTGGGCCTCGATCGCCGCTTCCTTCTCCCGCCGCGTCGTCTCGATGTCCTGCTCGAGCTCGCGGTTGGCCGGCGGCGCGGTCATCGACTTGATGCGCATCCGCGAGGCCGCCTCGTCGATCAGGTCGATCGCCTTGTCCGGGAGGAAGCGGTCGGAGATGTAGCGGTCGGCGAGCTCGCCGGCCGCCGACAGCGCCTCGTCGGTGATCGTCACCTTGTGGTGCTGCTCGTAGCGGTCGCGCAGGCCCTTCAGGATCTCGACGGTCTGCTCGACCGTCGGCTCGTCGACCCGGATCTGCTGGAAGCGGCGCTCCAACGCCGAGTCGCGCTCGAGGTACTTGCGGTACTCGTCGAGCGTCGTCGCCCCGATCGTCTGGAGCTCGCCCCGAGCGAGCGCCGGCTTGAGGATCGACGCGGCGTCGATCGCGCCCTCGGCCGCGCCGGCCCCGACGAGGTTGTGGAGCTCGTCGATGAACAGGATGATGTCGCCCCGCTGGGTGATCTCCTTCATCACCTTCTTCAGGCGCTCCTCGAACTCGCCGCGGTACTTCGAGCCGGCGACCAGGGCCGCCAGGTCGAGCGTGTAGATCTGCTTGTTCTTGAGCAGCTCCGGCACGTCGGAGTTGGTGATCCGCTGGGCCAGGCCCTCGACGACCGCGGTCTTGCCGACCCCGGGCTCGCCGATCAGGACCGGGTTGTTCTTGGTCCGGCGGGAGAGGATCTGCATGATCCGCTCGATCTCGGTCTCCCGACCGACGCACGGGTCGAGCTTCCCCTCGGAGGCGAGCTTGGTCAGGTTGCGGCCGAACTGGTCGAGCAGCTTCGAGGACTTCTTGCCCTCGCCGGCCGCCGCGCTCCCGGCGCCCGCGGCACCCGACGCCTGGCCCTGGCGGCGACCGCCCGGCCCGGAGAGCATGCGGATGACCTCGTTGCGGATCTTCTCGGAGTCGGCGTCGAAGTCGAGGAGGATGCGGGCGGCGACGCCCTCGTTCTCCCGGACCAGGCCGAGCAGGATGTGCTCGGTCCCGATGTAGTTGTGGCCGAGGGACAGCGCCTCGCGGAGCGCCAGCTCGAGCACCTTCTTCGCCCGGGGGGTGAAGGGGATCTGCCCGGAGGTGACCTCCTCGCCGGAGCCGACGATGCGCACGACCTGGGCGCGGACCCGCTCGACGGTGATGTCCAGGCTCTCCAGCACTCGCGCGGCCAGGCCCTCCTCCTCGCGCAACAGCCCGAGCAGGATGTGCTCGGTGCCGATGTAGTTGTGCTTGAGCGTCCGCGCTTCCTCCTGCGCGAGAACGACCACCTGCCGGGCTCGCTCTGTGAATCGCTCGAACATCGGTACGTCCTTCCTACCGGCAGTGCCTAGTGTCTCGCTGGTGTTGTCTAAGCGTCATGGGACGCGCGAGCGCCCCGTCTTGCTCATCTTTTCGGCTGCGGCGGCCGGATCGATGAGTGTTCGGTGGAAAGAAGATCGCCGCGCACTGAGCAGTCTACCAATCGCCGTCCGCGCCCGGCCGGGATCGCCCGGCGAACCCGGGGATCGCCGCCGCCGGTGGCCCGCCGCCGGTCAGTCGCGCATCGCCGGGAAGAGGACGACCTCGCGGATCGAGCGCCGCCCGGTCAGCAGCATGACCAACCGGTCGATCCCCAGGCCGACGCCCCCGGTCGGGGGCATCCCCTGCTCGAGCGCGGCGAGGAACGCCTCGTCGAACGGCTGGGCCTCCTCGTCGCCGGCCTCGGCCGCGGCGCGCTGGAGCTCGAAGCGCCGGCGCTGCTCGTCGGGGTCGTTGAGCTCGGTGAACGCGTTGGCGATCTCCATCCCCCCGGCGAACGCCTCCCACCGCTCGACGAGGCCGGGCTCGCTCCGGTGGGCCTTGGCCAGGGGGGAGAGCTCGAGCGGGTAGTCCATGAGGAAGGTCGGCTCGATCAGGGTCGGCTCGACGTGCTTCGAGAGGAGGTCGTCGACCAGCCCGGCCCAGGTCCGATCCGGCGCGAACGGGCCGAGCCCGGCGCCGGCCACCGCCGCGGCGAGCGCCCCGGCGTCGCGGTGCGCGAGCACGTCGACGCCCGTGTGCTCGCGGATCGCCGCCCGGAGGGTGACCCGGCGCCACGGCGGCGTGAAGTCGATCGGCGGCGGCTCCGGGAGGGTGGCCGCCGCGGCGGCGACGACCCGCTCGAGCCGCCGGGCCTCGTCCTCGTAGTCGGCGTAGGCCTCGTACCACTCGATCACCGTGAACTCGGGGTTGTGCCTCGGCGAGAGCCCCTCGTTGCGGAAGTCCTTGCCCAGCTCGTAGACCCGCTCGAGCCCGCCGACGATGCACCGCTTGAGGTAGAGCTCGGTGGCGATGCGCAGGTAGAGGGTCCGGTCGAGCGCGTTGTGGTGGGTCGTGAACGGCCGGGCCTGGGCCCCGCCGTACAGGGGCTGGAGGACCGGGGTCTCGACCTCGATGAACCCGTCCTCGTCGAGCGACCGGCGCACCGCGGCGATGATCCGGGCCCGCGCGGCGAAGAGCTCCCGGGCCTCCGGGTCGGCCATCAGGTCGAGCTCCCGGCGGCGGTAGCGGGTCTCGACGTCGGTCAGCCCGGAGTGCTTGTCCGGCGGCGGGCGCAGCGACTTGGCCAGCACGGTGACGCCCTCGACCCGGAGGGAGAGCTCGCCGCGCCGGGTCCGCACGGCGACGCCGTCGACCCCGACCAGGTCGCCGAGGTCGAGGCCGACGAGCCGGGCGAACGCCTCCTCGCCGAGCACGTCGACCCGGGCGTGGAGCTGGAGCCGGCCGGACCGGTCGACCAAGTCGAGGAAGGCCGCGCGCCCCTGGCCGCGGCGGGCGGCGAGCCGGCCGGCGACCCGGTGGGAGACCTCGGTCTCCTCGCCCGGCGCGAGGTCGGCGTGCCGGGCCACCACCCCGGCCGTCGGCTCGACGCCCGGGAAGGAGGGCGGAAACGGATCGACGCCCTCGCCGCGCAGCCGGTCGAGCTTCGCACGGCGGGCCGCCAGCAGGCCCGTGCCGCCGTGCTCCTCGGGCTCGGGCACGTTACCGGAGCCCGACCTCGATCTTGGTGATCTTGAGCTTGCGCGCCGGGCCGCGCGGGACCTGGACCGAGACCTCGTCGCCGCGCTTGCGGCCGAGGAGGGCCCGTCCGACCGGCGACTCGTTCGAGAGCCGGTTCTCGGCCGGCTTGGCCTCGGCCGACCCGACGATCGTGTACCTGACCGACTTGCCGGTCTGCTCGTCCTTCACGTGGACGACCGACCCGACGGCGACCATCTCGGTCGAGAGATCCTCCGGCTCGATCACCGTGGCCATGCGGATCTTCTCCTGCACGGTGGCGATCCGCGCCTCGAGCATCGCCTGCTCGTTCTTGGCGTCGTCGTACTCCGAGTTCTCGGAGATGTCGCCGAACTCGCGAGCCTCCTTGATGCGCTCCGCGACCTCCCGCCGCTTATCGGTCGACAGGTGCTCGAGCTCGGCCTTGAGCTTCTCGAGTCCTTCGGGGGTGAGGATTACGTCCTTTGCCATGTGGGCCTCGGTTGGCGTGGGCGGTGCCAAGCGCAGAAAAACCCGCTCGCCAGCGGGATTTCCAGTCACTCGGCGACCGAGCGAGCGCCGGAGTATAGCGAGGCGTCCCCGGCCCCTCACGCCGCCGCGGCGAGGCTCCCGGGAACCCCGAGGAGGGTCCGCGCCTCGCCGATCGTGGCGCACCGGACGAGCGCGTCGGCCGCCTTCGGGCCGGCTCCGAGGCGGCTCAGGTACCAGGGGTAGAACTTGCGCAGATAGCGGCCGGCCCGCTCCTCGCCGAGGTGCTCGACCGCCCGGTCGATGACCCAGTCGAGCTCGGCGAGCACCTCCGCCGCAGTCGGCCCGCCCGCCCGCCGCCCGAGCGCCTCGGCGAACAGCCAGGGGTTGCCGAGCGCCCCCCGGGCCAGCATCACCGCGGCCGCGCCCGTCTCCTCCTGGGCGTCGCGCGCCGCCGCGGCGCTGCGCATCCCCCCGCTGAGGATGACCGGCGCGTCGAGGGTGCGCACGAGCTCGGCCGCCAGCGCGTAGTCCGGGCGTCCGGCGTGGTGGACGGCGGCCGAGCGCGGGTGGAAGGCGATCGCCGCCACCCCCGCCTCGTCCACCAGTCGCCGCGCCAGAAGCACCCCCTCCCGGCCGCCGGGCCGCTGTCCGGAGCGGAGCTTGACGGTCACGGGCAGGCCGCTCCCCTCGCCGGCCGCGCGGGCCAGGGCCACGGCCCGGTCGGGATCGCCGAGCAGGGCCGCGCCGGCGCCGGTCTTGCACACCTTGGGGACCGGGCAGCCCATGTTCAGGTCGATCAGGTCGGCCCCCGCCGCGGCCACCGTCGCCGCCGCCGAGCGCATGACCTCCGGGTCGTTGCCGAAGAGCTGGATCGCCACCGGCCCGCCCGTGCGCTCGTCCGGGTGGATGCGCAGGAGCTCGGTGCACGTGCGCTCGTTGCGGTAGTGGATCGCGTGGCTCGAGACCATCTCCGAGAACACGAGGCCCGCTCCGTGGCGGCGGGCCTGGAGGCGCACGAACCAGTTTCCGATGCCCGCGAGCGGCGCCAGCGCGACCCGGTTGGGGATCGCGAGCCCGGCCAGGGTCCACGGGTCGTTCAGGGACGCCATGCCCCCAGGGTAACGGCCGGTCTCAGGTGTTCCGCCCGTGGATCAGCCGCAGGCCCTCGAGGGTGAGGAAGGCGTCGACCCGGTCGATCGACGCGGTGAACGGGACGATCGCCTCGGCCAGGCCGCCGGTGGCGATCGTCGCCACGTCCTGGCCGAGCTCGGCGCGCAGGCGGCCGACGATCCCGTCGACCGAGGCGGCGAAGCCGTAGACCACGCCCGAGCGGATCGCGTCGACCGTGGTCTTGCCGATCAGCGACCGCGGCGCCCCGAGGTCGATCTTCGGGAGCTTGGCCGCCCGCGAGGTCAGCGCGTCGAGGGAGATCTCGACCCCGGGCGAGATGATCCCCCCGAGGTACTCCCCGTCGGCCGAGACCGCGTCGTAGGTGATCGCCGTGCCGAAGTCGACGACGACGCACGCCGCGTGGAAGACCTCGTAGGCGGCGACCGCGTTGACCAGCCGGTCGGCGCCGAGCTCCCGCGGGTTGTCCATGCGGATCGGCATCCCCGTCCGCATGCCCGGCCCGACCACCGGCATCTCGTGGCCGAGGTAGCGCCGCGCCGTCTCGACCCATTCCGGGGCGAGCTCGGGCACGGTCGAGGAGACGATCGACGCCTCGATCTGCGCGAGGCGCACGCCCCGCAGCGCGAGCAGGCTCCGGAGCGCCGCCCCCAGCTCGTCCGCCGTCGACTGCCGCACCGTGGCGAAGCGCCAGTGCTCGAGCAGCTCGCTGCCCCGGTAGGTGCCGAAGTGGGTCTGGGTGTTGCCGACGTCGACGACGAGGAGCACGCCCCGCCCATTATCCCGGCTCAGGCGAGCGCGAGCGGCGGGCCGGCCAGCCGGACGCCCTCGTCGAGGGGCAGCCGCGCCAGCGCCTCGGCCAGGCTCGCCCCGGCCGGGGTGCGCAGCTCGAAGTCGAGCTCGAGCAGCGGGATCAGGACGAAGCGACGGGCCAGGACCTGCGGGTGCGGCAGGGTCAGCCGGGTGGTCCGATGCTCGAGATCGCCGAGCAGGAGCAGGTCCAGGTCAATCGGCCGTGGACCGTGGCGAGGACCGCCGGGCTGCCGACCGAGTTCGACCTCGATCGCCTTGCACGCGTCGAGCAGCCCGTCCGGGGCGAGCTCGGTCGAGACGCGCAGGCAGGCGTTGAGGAACGGCGGCTGATCGGTGAGCTCGCCGACCGGGTCGGTGTCGTAGGTCGAGGACGACCCGAGGACCGCCACGCCCCGGCGGGCGAGCCGGGCGGTCGCCGCCTCGAGGTTCGCCCGGCGCTCGCCGACGTTCGACCCGAGGCCGAGGTAGCCGATCACTCAGGGCAGGAGCGTGACGTGCCGGGTGAGCACCGTCGGCCCGAGGCCGATGTTGAGCACCTGGGTGTACAGGGTCAGGCTCAGCCGGCCGCTCCGGTCGAGGCGCTTGCGGGCGCTCGCGTAGAGGCTCACCGAGAAGCGCCGGGTTCCGTCGCGGACCCCGTGGATCGTCGTCCGGCCGACCCTCACGCGTCCGGCGAGCAGGTCGGCGACGAGGCGCGAGTTCGGGGCGGTGACGTGGAGCTGGCCGCGCACCGTCGTCCCGCGCTGGACGGCGGCCGCCCGCAGCGTGCTCGACGCCGCCGGGATCGGCGGCTCGTGGAAGGTGGTCGTGGTCGGCGGCGGGGTCGTCGCCGTCGTGGTCGTGGTGGGCGGCGGGGTCGTGGTCGGCGTGGCGACCACGACCGTCCCGGCGACCGCGTCGCTGACGAAGGCGTCTTGGAAGGGGTAGGTCCCAGGCGTGTCGAACCGGCAGCTCCCGCTCCATCCGGCCGGCTGGGGGGATTGCGGGAGCGGCGGGGCCGACCCGATGGCGTAGCCGTACGGGGCCGCCGTCTGGGTGCAGGCCGAGGGCTGCGGGCCGGTGAAGACGACGTTGCGGGTGCTGTCGCCCGCCGGATAGCCGAAGGAGACCGTTCCGCCGGGGGTTATCGTGACCGAGTTGTTGGTCGTGCCCGCCGCGTACCAGTAGTGAAGCTCGAGGATCGGCTGCGCGCTGTCGACCGCCGTGAACGACGCCGCGCGTCCCCTGGGCCGACCCCAGCGACGGCAGCACGGCCGCGCCGGCCCCCGCCAGTCCGACACACGCCCACAACACCAGCTTGCGCACGACCGCTCCTCTCGCTCGTATACCCCAAGCATGCCACTCCGGCCGGCGCCGGGTGGCGCCTCCCGCGCTACTCGGGCGGCTCGCGCCAGACCTCGACCGACACCTGCTCGACCGGCAGCGGGATCGGCGGCTCCGGCTTGGCCGCCTTGACCCAGACCGCCTCGGCGGCGAAGTCCTCGATCAGGCGGTCGGCGATCACCGTGCACAGCCGCTCGAGCGTCCGGTAGGTCCGTTGCTGGGAGACGAGGGCGACGAGCTGGCAGACCTCGCCGTAGTCGACCGTGTCCTCGATCCGGTCCGTCTCGGTCGCCGCCGACTCACCGACGTCGATCGTGATGTCGAAGAGCAGGCGCTGACCGACCTCGCGCTCGGCCGCCCCGATCCCGACGTGGGTGTAGAGCGACAGCCCGGCGATCTCCACGGTCACGCCCGTGCGCATGCCCGACTCGTCGTCCGCGTCCTCGTCGTCGGAGTCCCGCCACGGCGGCCCGTCCTCTACGTCGTCGGGGTCGTCGGGCTCCATCGCCCGGTGACCGTAGCAGCCGCCACGGCCAGCGCGTCCCGGACGGGACCGACGTCGTGGACCCGGAAGACGCTGGCGCCGCGCTCGAGCGCCATCACGTTGGTGGCGATCGTCCCGCCCAGCCGGTCGCCGTCCGGGCGGCCGCCGACCTGGCCGAGGAACGACTTGCGCGAGGTCCCGATGACGATCGGCCGCCCGAGGGTGCAGAGCTCGCCCAGCCGCCGGAGCAGCTCGAGGTTGTGGGCCACCGTCTTGCCGAAGCCGATGCCCGGGTCGAGCATGATCCGCCGCTCGGGCACCCCCTCCCCCACCGCCCAGTCGAGGCGCTCCTCGAGGAAGGCGCGGACGTCGTCGACCACGTCGTCGTAGCGGGGGTCCCGCTGCATCGTCCGCGGCTCGCCCTGCATGTGCATCAGGCAGCACGCGGCCCCCCGATCGGCGACCAGCCCGGCCATCTCCGGATCGAGGCGGAAGGCGCTGATGTCGTTGACGTAGCGGGCGCCGGCCGCCAGGGCGGCCTCGGCCACGAGCAGCTTGGTGGTGTCGATCGAGATCGTCGCCTTCAGGCCGGCGCGGACGAGGCCCTCGACCACGGGCACGACCCGCTCGCGCTCGAGCAGCCCGTCGACCGGCCGGGCGCCCGGCCGCGTCGACTCGCCGCCGACGTCGACGATCGCCGCCCCCTCCCGCTCGAGGGCCAGCCCGTGGGCCACCGCCGGCCCCGGGAGGGCGAAGAGGCCGTGGTCCGAGAAGGAGTCGGGCGTCACGTTGAGGACGCCCATGATCACCGGATCACCCACGCCTCGCATCATGGCGCAGAGCCCCGGTCGGTCCGGACGGCGACTCGCTCAGCAGCTGGCGCAGCGCCAGGTGATCGCGCCGAGCCCGGGGAAGCCCAGGGCCTCGGCCGTGGCCCCGGTCAGGTCCCACTCGCGCCCGACGATGTACGGCCCCCGGTCGATCACCGGCACCCGGAGGGTCCGCCCGCCGTAGGTGAAGTCGATCAGCGTGCCGCACGGGGCCGTCTTGTGGGCCACGCCGATCTGGAGGCGGCCGAGGAGGCCGCCGCAGGCGAGGCCGAGCCCGTAGTCGGTGAACACCGACGCCACGCTGACCCGCTCGCCGGTCTTCTGCTCGTCCACCCACGGGAGCAGGCCGGCGAAGTTCGCGGCCGCCGCGCTCAGCTTCCGCGCGTGCGCCTGGGCGGCGTACATCTGCTGGAGCTCGGCCCGGACCTGCGAGTCCGACGGGGCTCCGGGCGAGATCCCGCTCTCCCGGAAGCTGGCCGGGATCGGATGGGCCGGGGGCGGAGCCCCCGTCTTCCGGGCCGCGGCCGCCCGGCGCGCCGGCGCCGGCGGGGTGGCCGGAGGACCGGCCGCCGGGTCCGGCGTGACCGCCGCCTGGTCGACCGCCGGGGCGCCCGACCGGCCGCTCGTGCCACCGCACCCGGCGACGATCACCCCGAGCAGGACGCACGCCGCGATCGAGCGGTGCCGCAACCAAGCCTCCGACGCGCGCCGAGCCCCGCGAGGGCTCAGGTCAGCTCGGGTTGCTCGGGATCGACGCCGCGGAGCTCGGTCGTGCCGCCGGCCAGGCCCGGCCGCGGGAGCGGGCGCGGGGCCTCGCGCGGGCGCTCGGGAGCCGGCGCCGAAGCGGCCGGCGGAAGCTGGGGGGTCCGCGTCGCCGCCTCGTCGGGTCCGAAGACGTCGGCTTCGGCCTTGCCGTTGAGGAGGCCTTCGAATTGGTGCTTCTCGATCGTCTCGCGGCGGACGAGGATGTCGGAGATCGTGTCGAGGTTCTCGCGGTGCTCGGTCAGGATGTTCTTCGCCCGTTGGTGGGCGCCCTCGATGATCCGTCGCACCTCGTCGTCGATCTCCCGCGCGATCTCGTCGCTGTAATCCGGCTCGGTCGAGAACTCCCGGCCGAGAAACGGCTGCCCATGGTCGTGTCCGAACACGCGGGGGCCGAGCTTCTCGCTCATGCCGAAGCGCATGACCATCTGCTTGGCGGTCTGGGTGACCTTCTCGATGTCGTTCGACGCGCCGGTGGTGATCTCGCCGAACACGATCTCCTCGGCCGCCCGGCCGCCCAACGTCATCGCCATCGTGTCGAGCAGCTCCGCCCGGGTGGTCAGGAACCGGTCCTCGGTCGGCATCGAGATCGTGTACCCCAACGCCTGACCCCGGCTGATCACGCTGATCTTGTGCACCGGATCGGAATGCTCCAAGTAGTTGCCGACGATCGCGTGACCCATCTCGTGATACGCCGTGATCAACCGCTCGTTCTCGCTCATCACCCGCGTCTTCTTCTCCGGCCCCGCGATCACCCGCAGGATCCCCTCCTCCAACTCCACCTGGGTGATCTCCCGCTTCCCCGTCCGCGCCGCCAACAACGCCGCCTCGTTGATCAAGTTCGACAGATCCGCCCCCGTGAACCCCGGCGTCTGACCCGCCAAAGCATCGATATTGATCTCCTTACCCAACGGCTTGCCCCGCGTATGCACCTCAAGGATCTTCGCCCGACCCTTGCGATCCGGACGATCCACCGCGATCTGCCGATCAAAGCGCCCCGGCCGCAACAACGCCGGATCCAGGATGTCCGGCCGATTCGTCGCCGCGATCATGATGATGTTGTCCTTCGCCTCAAACCCATCCATCTCCACCAACAACTGATTCAAGGTCTGCTCCCGCTCATCATGCCCACCACCCAGGCCGGCACCCCGATGGCGCCCGACCGCATCGATCTCGTCCATGAAGATGATGCACGGCGAATTCTGCTTAGCCTGCTCAAACAGATCCCGCACCCGCGACGCCCCAACCCCCACGAACATCTCAACGAAATCACTGCCCGAGATCGAGAAGAACGGCACCCCCGCCTCACCCGCCACCGCCCGCGCCAACAACGTCTTCCCCGTCCCCGGAGGGCCGTAGAGCAACACGCCCGTGGGAATCCGCGCACCGAGCGCCTGAAACTTCTTCGGATTCTCCAAGAACTCCTTGATCTCGTGCAGCTCCTCCACCGCCTCATCCACCCCCGCCACATCCCGAAAGGTGATCTTCGGCGAATCAGCCGACAACCGCTTCGCCTTCGACTTCCCAAACGACATCACCTTCGACCCACCACCCTGGACCTGGTTCATGAGGAAGATCCAGAACCCGATGAAGATCAAGAACGGCAGCACATAGGTCAACAACGACAGCCAGCCGTTGCTCTTGGTCCCCTCCACGTTGAACGACGGATGACCCGGCGCCGTCTCCAACTGCTTGACCAGATCCGCCGCCGCCTGCCCCGGCACGAACCCAACCTCATACTTCGACCCATTCGTCAACGTCACGTCCACCACGCTGTCCTTCGTCTTCACCACCGCCGAACGCACCAACCCCTGCGGAATGTCCTGCGCCACCAACGTCTTGTAGCTATGCACCGGGCCGTTGTTCTGGCTCGGCGAGATCAGCTTCTGCGCGAAGAAGGCGAGCACCACGACGATCAGGATCGGGAAGGCGGCGCTCTTGAAGAACCGGTTCACAGCGTGCTCCTGGCGCGCGCAGCGCCGGCTTGGAGAGGGACGGGCAGTCCAGCTAGCGTACCACGGGATTTCCCCGCTTCCGCCGGTCAAGTCCGGCCGTGCGAGCGCCTCCGGCGCCCCTCGCCGGCCCCGCGGCCCCGGCCTCAGACCGTCGCCGGCGCCGTGGCCAGGGCGGCGACGTACGGGAGGTTGCGGTGGCGCTCGTCGTGGTCGAGGCCATAGCCGATGGCGAACCGGTTGGCGATCTCGAAGCCGACGTAGCGGGTCGGCAGCTCGACCTTCCGGCGCTCGGGCTTGGTCAGCAGCGCGCAGACCTCGAGCGTCGCCGGGTTGCGGGCGCCCAGGCTGCGGAGGAGGTACTGGAGCGTGAGGCCCGAGTCGACGATGTCCTCGACGATGAGGACCTCCCGACCCTCGATCGCCCCGTCGAGGTCCTTGAGGATCCGGACGACCCCGGACGAGTCGGTCGCCGACCCGTAGGAGGCGACGGCCATGAAGTCGAGCTGGCACGGGATCGAGATGCTCCGCATCAGGTCGCTGAGGAAGAACACCGCCCCCTTGAGCACCCCGACGAGCAGCAGGTCGCGCCCGGCGTAGTCGCGCGAGATCTCCGCTCCGAGCTCGCGCACCCGCTCGCGGAGGGCGTCGGCGGGGACGAGGATCTCGCCGATCTCCTGATCGTCCATGGCCGCGGCCCAGTCTAATGGTCCCCTCGGCGAGGCTCTCTCCGGGCGCTCAGCACCACGGTCGCGGCGGTTGCGCCCCCGACCCGGAAGCGCTCGCCGGTGGCCACCCCGGGGATCCAGGCGACCTCCCCGGCCGAGGTGACGACGGGGAGGCTCCGGCGCTCGGCGCGCGGGACGCGGCGGTCGGCGAACAGGTCGGCGAGGGACTTGGTCCCCCCCAGGCCGAGCGGCGCCATCCGGTCGCCCGCCCGCCACCCACGCACGATCAGGCCGCCGGGCGCGAGCGCCCCCGCGTCGAGGAGCCCCGGCCCGATCGGACCCGCGTCCGGTGCGGTCCATCGCCGCCGGGGTTCCGCGCCCGGCTCGGCGCGCGCCCCGGCGCCGACCTCCGCCCGCAGGCGCCAGGCCCCGAAGCCGACCGTCCCGGGAACGGCGAGACTGACCGGCGCCGGAACCGGCGCCGGACTCCCCGCCTCGAAGCGGAGCACCCCGTACTCGACCACGGCCCGGCAGCCCGCACCGACGTCGAGCTCGGCGCTCCCGCCCGCCGGCGCGAGCCCGATCAGCTCGCCGACGCGGGCCCCGACGCCGGGCAGGAGCGCGCCGAGGGCGTCCTCGGCCAGGCGGACGACCACCAGCCGGGCGAGCGCCGGCGGGAGGGCGGCCAGGCGCTCGACGGCGATCCGGCGCCGCCCGGCCAGCGCGGTCTCGACGACCTCGTCGAGCACGGCCGCCTCCTCGCGCAGGAGCTCCGAGCTGCGCAGGATGTTCTCCTCGGCCGCCGGATGGAGCTCGCCGAGGGCGGCGGCGAGCCCGTGCCGGCAGCGCCCGCGGGCGTAGCTCCCGTCGCCGTTGCTCGCGTCCTCCCGCCAGGCGAGTCCCCGGGCCCGGCAGTAGCTCGCGGTCTGCTCGCGGGTCACCCCGAGCAGGGGGCGGACCAGGAGCCCGTCGGCCGCCGCCATGCCGAGCAGGGCGCGCCGCCCCGGGGAGGCGGCCAGCCGGTAGAGGATCGTCTCCGCCTGGTCGGTCGCCGTGTGCCCGGCGGCGACCCGCGCGCCTCGCGCGCGCGCGACTGACTGGGCCCGAGCGTAGCGGAGGTCGCGGGCCCAGGCCTGGCGGTTGCCCGCCTGCGGCGGCGCCGGGGCCCGATGGACCTCGACGGCGACGCCGGCGCGCGCGCCGAGGGCGCGCACGTGGTCGGCGTCGGCGTCGGACTCCTCCCCCCGCAGCCCGTAGTCGACGTGGAGGGCGAGGAGGTCCCGGGGGCCGCAGAGCGCGACGGCGACGTCGAGCAGGCAGACCGAGTCCCGTCCCCCGGAGACGAGCACGACCAGCCGGTCACCGGGCCCGAGCAGGCCGCGGGCGGCCACCGAGGCCAGCACCCGCGCGACGATCGAGCCGGGCACCGCTAGGCCTTGAGGTGGGGATACTCGTCGATCACGACCTGGCGGTAGCGCTTGTAGATGGGCTTCGTGATGGGGATCAGGGCGAGGGCCGCCTTGACGTCGCCGCCGGTCTTGATCCGCCGGCGCGCGATGGCCAGGGCGACGTTCTCCTTGCCCTGGAAGTAGCGGTTGGCCACCTCCGAGGACATCGTCATCTCGACCTTCGGCTTCCAGTCGACGTCGTCGGTCCACTCCCAGTAGAGATTCGTGCCCTCGTCCTGGCGGCCGGCCCGGATGTTGACCACGAGGTCGACGTCCTCGAACTCGAAGCGCTGCGGCACGTCGGCGTCGCGCAGCTTCGGGCCCATATCCGGATCCTCGCTCATCATCGTGAAGATCCGGTCCATCACCTCGACGAACTCCTTCTGCGACTGGAACGACGTGTCCATCGTGCTCCCCTCCGTGCCTTGAGTCCAGCTTACGGCGCCCGGAGGCACCGCTGTCCTCTGGCATCATGGCGCGGCCGTGACGATCCACCTCAGGCCGACGGGGGCGCTCGCCGAGCGGGCGCTGCTCCCGGAGGATCCCGGCGTGGCGATGGCGCTCGCCCAGGCGCTCGTCGAGCGGCCGCTGATGTTCAACCACAGCCGCGGCCTCTGGGGCTACACCGGACGCGCCGCCGACGGCCGGCTGCTGACCGTCCAGAGCACGGGCATCGGCGGCCCGTCGGCCGCCGTGGTCTTCGAGGAGCTGATCGCCCTCGGCCTGCGCCGCGCGATCCGGGTCGGGTCCTGCGCGGCGCTCGAACCGAGCCTCGGCCTCGGCGAGCTCGTCATCGCCACGCGCGCCCTCTGCGCCGACGGGACCAGCCGGTCGCTGGGCGGCGAGGAGCCGGTCTTGGGCGACGCCGGCCTGAGCGCGGGCCTGCGAAGCGCGGCGCCGGGGGTCCGGCACGGCCTCGTCGCCTCGGCCGATCTCTTCTATGCCGCCGCCGACGGGCAGCGTCGCCGGGGCGACGACGGCTGGCCGAGCGAGGTCCTGGCCGTCGAGCTCGAGACGGCCGCGCTCTTCGCCCTCGGCGCCCGCCGCCGAATCCCGATCGGGTGCGTCCTCGCGGTCTCGGACCTCGTCTCGTCGGGCGAGCGGCTCGACGACGACGGTCTCGCGGCCGCGGCCGAGCGGGCCGGGCGGCTCGCCCTGGCCGTCCTCGGGCCCTAGTGGCCGCGTCCGGAGGACGCGTCGACTAGCTCTTGGGGGTGCCGCGGGTCGTGCGCGGCTTGGCGGTGCGCGGCTTGGCGGCCGGTGAGCGCTTGCTCGCCGCCGCCCGGCGCGGCTTGCTCGCCGGGGCCGGCGCCGGGTCGTCCACGCGCAGGCGCTCCTGGGCGTGGGGGACGCCCCGCGGCCCGCCGCTCAGCTCGTCGACCTGAAGGCTCAGGGCGGCGAGGCGCTCCTCGATCGCCGCGAGCCGGGGACCCATGTCGGTGGTCGGATCGGCGGTCCGCCGCTTGGTCGACTGCTCGACCCGATCGAGGCCGTCCTCGATGCCCTCGAGCCGCTGGGAGACCGACCGCAGGCGCCGGGTGAGCCGCTCGATGTCGCTCGCCGAGGGGATGTTCAGCGCACCCATCGCCACCTCCTGGGCCTGTGCCGCCCGGTCGCGGACGCCCAGGGCGCGGGTGAGCGCCCCGTTGATCAGCGGGTTCTCCAGCAGATCCTGCGCCAGGCGGCCGAGTGCCTCCTCGCCCCTGGCCGCGAAGCGCTCGCGAACGCCGTCGGTTGTCCCTGGATCGGTCATCGTGCTCACCGGGAAGCCTACCGCCTGGCGTGCTCGAACCGGGCGGCCTGATGTCGCGTTGCATTCGGCCGGTGCGAACGGTAGGTTCCTCCCTGGTATCCCCGGGAGACGATGCTAGGCTGCCTGCCGCGTTGCGGCCGGTAGCGCGTGCATGGGAGGAGTGCAGGTTTGTTTGCTATGAGGCGTAGGCTGCTGACTTCGACGCTCACCGTCGCGCTGTCCGCTGGTGCGATAGGTGCTGTTCTGCCTGCGTCGGCGCAGGCGAAGATCGTGACCTTGACCCTGTTGAACGGGATCAAGATCCAACTTCCCCTGCCCGACGGGACCCCCCTCGACCAGCTGGGGCTACCCGGCTTCAGCTCGCCGGTCGTCGGCATCAGCGTCGGGGAGCCGACCACCACTTCGTCGACCAGCAGCTCCGCGCTCGGGCTGCCCGGCGTGACCGGGAACCCCGGCACGCCGACCACCCTGCCGGCCGGACCGGCCGGACCTCCGCTCATCGGGGCCGAGGCGGCCCAGAAGGTGACCGGCCACAAGCACACCACCGCCACGGCGACGGGTGCCCCCGTCGGTGGTCCGGTGGCGGCGGTGGCCAAGCCGGTGGCGACGCAGTTCCGGGCGGCGACCGGGGTGCCGCTCCCGGCGAACCCGACGCTCTCGCTCGTCCCGCTCGGCGCGGTCCCGATCGGCGTCCCGAACTTCTTCATCGACACCTTCCGCATCCCCCCGTTCCTGCTCCCCATCTACCAAGCCGCCGGCGTCGAATTCGAAGTGCCCTGGCAGGTCCTCGCCGCCGTCAACGACATCGAGACCAACTACGGCCGCAACCTCAGCGTCTCCAGCGCCGGCGCCCTCGGCTGGATGCAGTTCCTCCCCGAAACCTGGAAGCAATACGGCGTCGACGCCAACGGCGACGGCGTCAAAGACCCCTACAACCCCGTCGATGCGATCTTCGCCGCCGCCCGCTTCCTCCACGCCGCCGGCGCCTCACAAAACCTCCGCGGCGCGATCTTCGCCTACAACAACGCCAACTGGTACGTCGACAGCGTCCTCCTGCGCGCCAAGCTCGTCGGCGGCATGCCCGCCGACCTCGTCAGCTCCCTCACCGGCCTCACCGACGGCCTCTTCCCCGTCCACGCCGCCGCCAAATACGCCGACGACGTCACCGAAACCGCCATCCTCGCCCACCAAGCCAGCGCCCAGAACGCCCCGGCGGCGGTGACTCCGACGGCCAAGAACACCACGATCAACATCTACGCCAAGGCCGGAGCCCCGGTGATCGCCGTCAAGGACGGCCTGATCAGCGGGATCGGCAACTCGCCGGCGCTCGGCAACTTCGTCAAGCTCCGCGACACCGCCGGCAACACCTACACCTACAGCCAGCTCAAGACCATCTCGGCCCTCTACGCGGCCCCCAAGCCGAAGACCGAGTCGGCCGCCCAGGTCGCGCGGGACGTCAAGATCCCCACCGACCCGACCCCGCAGGTGCCGGCCTCGGCCGGTCACCAGCCGGCGACCCCCCCGGCGACCCCGGCGGCCAGCGCCGTCTCGCAGGCGCAGCCGGCCCCGGCCGCGCACCTGGCCACCGACACGGCCTCCGGCCCGCAGCGGCTGTTCGCCCATCCGACCCGCCGGGCCGCCTACGCCGCCGGAGGGCGCACGCAGGTGGCCGCGTCCGGCCCGTTCGCCCTGTCTGACTACTTCGTCCAGAACTACGGCCTCAAGCGCAGCGACGTCGACCTCAAGCCGCTCGTCGCCGGCGCGCACGTGATCGCCGGGACGATCCTCGGACGGGTCGGCGTCACCAACGCCTACCAGGCCCCACATCTGGGCTTCCAGATCCGTCCGGCCGGGAAGAACGCCCCGCTGATCGACGCCAAGCCGATCCTCGACGGCTGGAAGCTGCTCGAGGCCACGGCGATCTACCGCGCCGCCGCGCTCAACCCGATCGTCGGGCAGAACCCGACCATCGGCCAGATCCTGCTCGAGAGCAAGGCCCAGCTCCAGCAGCAGGTGCTCGCCGACCCGGCGATCGACATCTACTCGTGCGGGCGGCGGGACATCGAGGCCGGGCTGATCGACCAGCGCGTCCTGGCCACGCTCGAGTTCCTCTCCGCCTCCGGCCTGAAGCCCAGCGTCACGGCGCTGCGCTGTGGGAACAGCCTGGCCAACACGGCGTTCGACAAGTCCGGGAACCTCTCGGACCTGTCCACCGGAAACGGGGTCGACATCTCGGCGATCAACGGCATCCCCGTGCTCGGGCACCAGGGCGCCGGCTCGATCACCGACATCGCGATCCGCCGGCTGCTGACCCTCCAGGGCAGCTTCAAGCCGAGCTCGATCGACAGCCTGATGACCTATCCGGCGGCCGACAACACGTTCGCGATGTCCGACCACGCCGGCCGCGTCCACGTCGGGTTCGCCACCGTGTACGACCCGAACACCAAGTTCGGCAAGCAGGTCAACGCGGTGCTCAAGCCGAAGCAGTGGCTCCGGCTGATCACCCGCCTCGACCAGATCGACAACCCGACGGTCGCCGCCCAGCCGTCGGCCGCGGCGATCCCGGTGACGTCAGGCAATTAGCAGGCTCTTCCGTTTCGTCCAATTCGAGTTCCCCGGCGTTCTCGGGCCGTCCGACGGCCGCCATTCGCTGAGGGACCGCGAGGACGAAGGGCCGGCGTGGATCGTGGCCCTCGAGACGTTGGGCGTCGCCCGCCCCCGGACCTACCTCCCGGGGCGGGCGGGCCGCCCGCCCCGCTGGTCGCGCCGCCGCCCGCGGCCCGTCGACCCGGCCCGGCCCCCCACCCCGGTGAGCGTCTCCCGGGCCACGGTGATCGACGCGCGGTCCCTCACCGGTGAGGCCGAGGCCGCCGCCTGGCTCGACCGGCTCGATCCCGCCGACGCGGCGGCGGCCGCCCTCGGCGCGCTCAACCGGCTGATCGCCGCCCACCGGATCGCCGCCGCCGACCCCTTCGCCCACCAGCTACCCGAGGACGCGGCCGTCGCCGTCCGGGTCGGCTTCGGCGAGGGGCAGGAGGTCTACGACGGCGGCTGGCGCCGGGCGGTCGAGCTCGCCCCGGCGGCCGCCGGGCGCCGGCGGCGCCCGAAGGCCGCCCTCCGTCCGGAGGCGCGCATGGCGGCTCTCCTCGGCGGCCGCGACCGGCCCCTGGCCTGCGAGGAGCTGACCCTCCGCGCCCGGCTCGACCTCGAGTTCGACCGGCCGCTCGCCGCGGCGCTCGGCACCCGCCTGGCGCTCGAGGCGGCTCTCGTCGAGCTCGGCGCCGACGCCCGGGCGACCGGTCTCGACGACCGGCTGGCCGAGCTGCGCGAGCTCCGCGACGACGTGATCGCCGCCGCCAACGCCAGCCTCGTCGGACCGGCGGCGGCCGAGCAGCGCCGGACGGTCGAGCACGCGCTCGCGCGGATCGAGGCCACCCTCCGGGCACGGAGCGCCGGCCCGGCGCGGCGGTGAACCCCGGTGGCCGGCGGACTCAGCGCCCGCCGAACGCCGGCCGGCGGCGGGCGAGGAAGGCGGCGATGCCCTCGCGGGCGTCGTCCGAGTCGAACACCTTGGCGAACGCCTCCTTTTCGGCCTCGAGCCCCTCGTCGAGGTCCGCCTGACCGGAGACCCGCTTGATCTGGAGCGTGGCCAGCGGGGCCTGCCCGGCCAGGAGCCGCCCCCAACCGACCGCCGTGTCGAGCAGCTCGTGGTCGGGCACGACCCGGTTGACCAGGCCGAAGTCGAAGGCCTCGCCGGCGGTGATCGCCGTCCCGGTCAGGTTCATCTCCAGCGCCTTGGCCGGGCCGACCAGGCGCGGGAGGCGCTGGGTCCCCCCGAACCCGGGGATGATCCCGAGGCTGATCTCCGGCTGGCCGAAGGTGGCCGACTCGCCGGCGATCCGCACGTCACAGGCCATGGCGAGCTCCGAACCGCCCCCGAGGGCCGGGCCGTTGACCGCGGCGATGGTGACGATCGACGACCGCTCCCATTCGCGGGACAGCGAGTGCATGTCCTCGAGCAGCTGCCGCCCCGCCTCGGCGTCCATCGTGGCGAAGGCCTTGATGTCGGCCCCGGCGCAGAAGAGCGTCGAGTTGGCCGAGGCGAACACGACCGCCCCGAGCCGGCGGTCGGCCTGGACGGCGTTCCACGCCTCGCGCAGCGCGGCGACCACGCCCGGGGCGAGCGAGTTCGCCGGCGGGTTGTCGAGCCAGGCGATGGCCACCCCGATCTCGGCGCGCGTCTCGAGCTTGACGCGGCCCTCCTGTCCGGTGTCGGGTCGCGGGTAGGGGAAGAAGCCCTGGCCGGTCGCCACGCCCCGCCGCCCCTGGGCGACCAGGCGGCGGAGGATGGTCGGCGGCGCGTAGCGCTCGCCCCACTCGGCGGCCGCCCGCTCGAGCGACGCGAGCACGACGTCGAGGCCGGCGGCGTCCGCCCGGGCGAAGGGCGGCGGGTTCAGGCCGGTCCCGGCGAGCATGCCGAGGTCGATGTCGCGGATGCTGGCCACCCCCTCCTCGAGCAGCAGGCAGCTCTCGACCAGCGCCTTGAGGACGTAGCGGTCGGCCAGCTCGGCCGCGTCGAAGTCGGTCGACCCGGTCGACCGGGGCTCGCCGTTCTCGTAGAACCCGCGTCCGGTCTTCGCCCCGAGCTCGCCGGCCGCGACGAGCTCGCCCATCCCCCGGTGGACGTGGAACCGATCGCCGTAGGACTCGTGCAGGTGCTCGGCCACGTGGTGGACGGTGTCGAGACCGAGCAGGTCGGTGAGGAAGAACGGCCCCATCGGCGCTACGCCCGCGCCCGTGATCGCCTGATCGACCGCCTGGATCGACAGGCCGCGCTCCTCCTGGGCGCGCCAGACCTCCCCGACGGCGGAGTTGAGCACCCGGTTGACCACGAAGCCGGGGACCTCGCCGCAGCGGATCGGAAGCTTGCGGATGGTCTGGGCGAAGTTGGTCGCCACCGAGATCGCCTCGATCGACGTGTGCTCGGACTCGATCACCTCGACCAGGCGCATGATCGACGCCGGATAGAAGTAGTGGAAGCCGAGCACCTGCTCCGGCCGGGTGGTGGCCAGGCCGAGCTCGGTGATGGACAGCGACGACGTGTTCGAGGCGAGGATCGCGTGCCCGGGGGTGGCCGCGTCGAGCTCGGCGAAGACCGCCTGCTTGATCGCCATCCGCTCGGGAACCGCCTCGATGACGAAGTCGACGTCGCCGAAGCTCTCGTAGGAGGTGGTCGGGATGATCCGCGCGAGGATCTCGGCCGCCTGGGCGTCGGCCTGTCCGGCGGGGAGCTTCCCCCGCTCGACGAGGCGGTCGAGCTGGGCCCGCGTCACCTCCCGGGCCTTGGCCAGACCGACGTCGACGAGCCGCTGGTCGATGTCCTTGAGCACGACGGGGATCCCGGCCGAGGCGATCGTCTGGGCGATCTCCCCGCCCATCGTGCCGGCTCCGACGACGGCGGCCTTGAAGACGAACATGCATCGCTCCTCGGGTCGTGGGACGGCAGAATCTACTCGGCCGATCCGCCGATCGCCGGCCGAGATCTCGAAACTCCGCGACCCCGGTAGGTTTTCCCGTCATATGAACCCACTCGCGCACCGCCATCCCGATCGTCGCCGCTCGCTGGCCCGGCTCGCCGTCCTCGGGGCGACGCTGGCGCTCGCCCCGGGCGCCGCCGCCGCCACCAAGCCGGTCGTCGCCACCGGCGGGGTGACCGCCGTCACCTACCAGAGCGCCGCGCTCCACGGCACGGTCAACCCCGAGGCGCAGCCCACGACCTACTTCTTCCAGTACGGGCCGACCAATCGCTACGGGAGCCAGGGAAACCCCGTCAACCTGCCCGCCGGGACGCGGGCGGTCGGCGTCCAGAGCCCGATCGGCGGGCTCCTCCCGCTGACCAAGTACCACTACCGCGTCGTCGCGGTCAGCGCCGCCGGCACCGCCCTCGGAGCCGACGCGGCGTTCACCACCAAGGCGATCCCCCTGTCCCTGGCCATCGGAGCGCTCCCCAGCCCGGTCGTCTTCGGCGCCCCGCTGAGCATCGTCGGCGCCCTGAGCGGGACCGGCGCCGGCGGGCGCACGGTCGTCCTCCAGGCGAACCCGTTCCCCTACCCCGGCTTCCAGGCGTTCGGCAACGCCCAGGTCACCCTCCCGGACGGCAGCTTCCGGTTCAACCTGCTCTCGCTGCCCGTGACCACCCAGTTCCGCGTCGTCAGCGGAGGCGGGGCCCAGCCGGTGGTGATCAGCCCGACGGTGATCGAGGGGGTCGCCCTCGCCGTGACCATGCACGTCCAGAGCCGGCGCATCCGGCCCGGCTCCTACACGATGCGCTTCTCGGGCACGATCACCCCGGCCGAGCTCGGGGCCCGGGTCTCGATCCAGCGCCTGATCGGCAGCACCTGGCGGTTCGTCTCGGCGACCAACGCCCGCCCGGCGGCGGCCGGGAGCTCGACCTACAGCGCCACCATCCGGCGCAGCCACGGCGGCTTCTTCCGGGTGTTCGTCTCACCGGTCGAGGGCGCCCACGTGGCCAACTCGAGCGCGCCGGCGCTCGTCCACGCCGGGGCGAGCTTCTAGTGGTCCATCCAGCAAGTTCCTGCACCATTGGGCGGGCCCGGATGACCGCGTGGCGGCGTCCTCGAAGCTCGGAATACGTCCAGTATGCCGCCGCTTCTGCGTCCTGGCCACGCGGCCCCCGAACCTCGCCGAATGGCACACGAACTTACCGGACGAACCACTAGGACCGTGGGCCGGGGGCGCGCGGCGCGCCCCCGGCCCCCGCGCCTCAGGCCCCGACGGCGGCGGCCGGCTGCTCGACGCGGCGGGGGAGCAGCGTCTCCCGGGCGATCACCAGGCGCTGGATCTGGGCGGTGCCTTCGTAGAGCTGCATGATCTTCGCGTCGCGCATGAGCTTCTCGACCGGGTAGTCCTTGATGAACCCGTAGCCGCCGTAGACCTGGACGGCGTCGGTCGTCACCTTCATCGCCGTGTCGGCGGCGAAGCGCTTGGCGTGCGAGGAGAGCAGGGTGTTGCGCTGGCCCTGGTCGAGGAGGACCGCCGACTTCCAGGTCAACAGGCGCGAGGCCTCGATCTCGGTGGCCATGTCGGCGATCATGAACTGGATCGCCTGGTGCATGGCGATCGGCACGCCGAACTGGACCCGTTCCTTCGAGTACTCGCAGGCGAACTCGAAGGCCGCCCGGGCGATCCCGATGGCCATCGCCGCCACCCCCGGGCGCGTCCGGTCGAGCGTCATCATCGCCACCTTGAAGCCCTTGTTCTCCTCGCCGATCAGGTGGTCGGCCGGGATCTCCACGTCCGGGAAGGTGATGGTCGCCGTGTTCGACGCCCGCTGGCCCATCTTGTCTTCCTTCTTGTCGACGATCACCCCGGCCTCGCGCGGGACGATGAAGGCCGAGATCCCCCGGTGGCCGGCGTCCGGGTCGGTCTTCGCGTAGACGGTGTAGAAGTTCGCGTGGCTGCCGTTGGTGATGAAGCACTTCGACCCGGTGATCACGTACTTGTCGTGCCGGCGGACCGCCCGGGTCTTCATCCCCGAGACGTCCGAGCCGGCGTCCGGCTCGGTCAGGCAGAACGAGGCCAGCAGCGGGGCCTCGGTCAGGCGGCCGAGGTACTCCTTCTTGAGCTCGTCGGACCCGGCGAGGATCAGGGGCGCCGTGGCCAGGCCGTTGCAGCCGACCGAGGTCTGGATGCCCGAGCAGCCCCACGAGAGCTCCTCCTCGATGACGCAGCCGTCGAGGTAGCCGATCCCCGGTCCGCCGTATTCCTCGGGGATGTGGTTGTTCATCAGCCCGATCTCCCAGGCCTTCTCGATGATCTCCTGCGGCCAGTGGCCGTCCCGGTCGTACTCCCAGGCGACGGGCCGGATCTCCTTCTCGGCGAAGTCGTGGGCCAGCTCGCGCAGGCTCTTCTGCTCATCGGTCAGCGTGAAATCGACCACGGTGTCTCCTAAAGACGGGCGCGGAGCTGATCAAAGGCAGCGACCCCGCATTGGTAGATTGACTGGTCAGTCAACGTATGGCCTGTAAGGATAAGCTAGTGCGAGCGGACTGGCAACATCTCCTCTGCGCGACCGTCCCGGCCACCGCCGGGGCCGCCTTTCCCCTCGTCGTGGCCGGGGTCGTCGCCGCCGGCCTGATCGTCGCCCTGCTCTGCGCCGGGACCAGCCGCGACCTCTACGACCGCATCGGCCGCGGCGGCCTCTTCTCCGGCGGCCCCCCGCCGGCGGACGACGCCGGCTCGGCCGCCGAGCGCGAGGAGGAGGTCCGCCAGATGCTCGGCGCCCGGGGCGCCCTCCGCGCCCGCCGAGCCGCGGGCGCCCCGGCCGACGGACCCCGCGCGCCGCGACCCGAGGAGACCGCGGCCGCGCTGGCGGCCACCGCTCCAGAGCAGCCCCCGCCGACCACCGGCCCATCCCTCTCCGTGGTCGAGGAGGTCCGTCAGCTCGTGGTGGCCGGCAACGCCCGGCGCCGCCGCCGCGGCCTCGAGCCGCTCGACGTCGAGGCGGAGGTCGCCCGCCGGTTGCGGGAGTGGTGACCTGTCAGAATGCCCGCCATGCAGACCCGCCGCTTCGGCGAGACGGACCTCCTGACCTCGGCCGTCGGCTTCGGCACCTGGGCGCTCGGCTCCGACTGGTGGGGCGATCACGAGGATCCCGACGTCCTCGTCGCCCGCGCCCTCGAGCTCGGGATAACCTTCTTCGACACCGGGGACACCTACGGGCAGGGCCTCAACGAGGAGCTGGTCGGCGCGGCACTCGAGCGCGCCGGCGTCCGGCGCGACGAGATCCAGATCTCGACCAAGTTCGGCTATCTCCTCGACAGCGAGCGGACCGACCACGGCGAATCCGAGCGCCCCCACGACTGGTCGGCCGCCCACACCCGGCGGGCCCTCGAGGCGAGCCTCCGCCGGCTGCGCACCGACTACGTCGACCTCTACCAGCTCCACAACCCCCGCATGGACGCGCTCGACCACGACGAGCTCTTCGCCGAGCTCGAGGCCCTCCGGGCCGAGGGCCTGATCCGCCACTACGGCGTCGCCCTCGGGCCGAAGATCGGCTGGCGCGACGAGGGCGTCCGCGCGCTCGACGAGCGTCCGATCACCTCGCTCCAGACCGTCTACAACATGCTCGAGCAGGAGCCCGGAGCCGAGTTCCTCCGGCTCGCCGCGGCCCGCGGCGCCGGCATCATCGCCCGCGTGCCCACCTCGAGCGGCCTGCTCGAGGGCCAGCTGACCCCCGAGCACACCTTCGACGGCAACGACCATCGCCGCCACCGCCCGCGCTCCTGGCTGATCGACGGGCTCAAGAAGGTCGACCAGCTCGACTTCCTCCTGCGCGGCGGCGAGCGGACCCTCGCCCAGGCCGCCTACTGCTTCATCCTCGCCCAGCCGGCCATCGCCACCGTGGTCCACACGGTGAACACCTGCGCCCAGCTCGAGGAGTGGAGCCGGGCGACCGCGGTGCCCCCCCTCGATGACGACGAGCTCGCCGCCTTCGACGAGCTCTACCGCTCCGGGTTCGGCCTGCTCCAGCCCCGGGAACTCCCGGCCGTCTGATGCCCGGCACTCCGGCCGCGCCGTCCTTCGGACGGCCGATGATCGACGTCTCGCTCACCGCCGACGGCGTCCGCCCAGCCGCCGTCACCGTCGTGATCGACGTCCTCCGGGCGACCACCACGATCACCCAGGCCCTGGCCGGCGGGTTCGAGCGCGTCCTCTGCGTCGCCGACCGGGACCGGGCCCTCGCCATGGCCGGGCCCGGGCGGATCCTCGCCGGCGAGGAGCGCTGCGTCCCGCCGCCCGGGTTCGACCTCGGCAACTCTCCCGCCGGGGTCGAGACCGCCTCCGGGACCGAGCTCGTCCTCGCCACCTCGAACGGCACGCCGGCGATCGTCGCCGCCGCCGGACTGTCCGAGCGGACGCTCCTCGGCTCCCTGGCCAACCTCGACGCCGTGGTCGCCGCCCTGCGCGGCGTCGAGGACGTCCTCCTCGTCTGCGCGGGCACCAACGGCCGCCTGGCGATCGAGGACGTCTACGTCGCCGGGCGGATCGCCGCCCGCCTCGACCACGAGCGGACCGACGCCGCCGAGATGGCCGTCCTCCTCGCGGCCGCCGCCCCCCCGGCCGGCGAGCTCTTCCGGGCGAGCACGAACGGCCGGCTCCTCGTCGAGGTCGGGCTCGAGGCCGACATCGACTGGTGCACCCGGGAGAGCTTCCTCGACCTCGTCCCCCGCGTCGCCGCCGCCGACGGGAAGGTGGCCACGATCGCCCCCGGATGAAGCCCGGGCCGGGCTCGCGAGCCTGGCGTTACCGCCCGCGGCCGGCCCCCGCTCGCTGGCCCGCCGGGCCGACTCATGACCGGCCGGACCGGCCTCTCTGGCCAGCTTATATAGCCGAAACTCTATCCTTATCCCCAAACTCTTCAGTATTCTTTCTGCTTCGTGGGAGCATAATGGGAGGAGATAACGCCCAAAGGAAAGTGAGTTTGTACTGATGAGCACACCCGAAGGCAGCGGTTCGGCCCCCAAGAAGGACCGCTGGACATCAGGGGTGACGCCTTACGCGGAGATGGGCTACTGGGACGCCGACTACGAGCCCAAGGCCACCGACGTGCTGTGCGCCTTCCGGATCACCCCGCAGCCCGGGGTCGACGCCATCGAGGCAGCCGCCGCGGTCGCCGGTGAGTCCTCCACGGCCACGTGGACCGTGGTCTGGACCGACCGCCTGACCCCATACCAGCACTACCAGGCCAAGGCTTACGCCGTCGACGAGGTCCCCGGCACCGAGGGCCAGTACATCGCCAAGATCGCCTACGACCTCGACCTCTTCGAGGAGGGCTCGATTGCCAACCTGACGTCGTCGATCATCGGCAACGTCTTCGGCTTCAAGGCGCTCAAGGCACTCCGGCTCGAGGACATGCGGATCCCGGTCGCCTACCTGAAGTCGTTCCCCGGCCCGCCCCACGGAATCGTCATGGAGCGCGAGTACCTCGACAAGTTCGGACGCCCGCTGCTCGGCGCCACCGTCAAGCCAAAGCTCGGCCTGTCGGCCAAGAACTACTCCCGCGTCGTCTACGAGGCGCTGCGCGGCGGCCTCGACTTCACCAAGGACGACGAGAACATCAACTCCCAGCCGTTCATGCGCTGGCGCGATCGCTACTGCTTCGCGATCGAGGCCGTCCAGCGCGCCCAGGCCGCGACCGGCGAGGTCAAGGGTCACTACATGAACGTGACCGCCGCGACGATGGAGGACATGTACGAGCGCGCCGAGTTCGCCAAGTCGCTCGGCTCGATCATCATCATGATGGACCTCACCGTCGGCTACACGGCGATGAGCTCGATGTCCCACTGGGCTCGCGCCAACGGGATGATCCTCCACCTCCACCGGGCCGGCCACGGGACCTACACGCGCCAGAAGACGCACGGCGTCAGCTTCCGCGTGATCGCCAAGTGGTGCCGCATGCTCGGCGTCGACCACATCCATGCCGGCACGGTCGTCGGCAAGCTCGAGGGCGACCCGAACATGATCAAGGGCTACTACGACGTCCTGCGTCAGCGCTACAACCACGCCAACCCCGAGACCGGGCTCTACTTCGACCAGGACTGGGCCTCGCTGGCCGCGGTCATGCCGGTCGCCTCGGGCGGCATCCACGCCGGGCAGATGCACCAGCTGCTCGAGTACCTCGGCGAGGACGTCGTCCTGCAGTTCGGCGGAGGCACGATCGGACACCCGATGGGCATCGCCGCCGGCGCGACCGCGAACCGGGTCGCCGTCGAGGCGATCATCCAGGCCCGCAACGAAGGCAAGGACTACTTCAACGAGGGCCCGGACATCCTGATCCAGGCCGCCAAGGGCTGCCCCGAGCTGGATGCCGCCCTCGATGTCTGGAAGGACATCACGTTCAACTACGAGTCGACGGACACGCCCGACTACGTCCCCACCGCGACCCCCGCGGGCTGATCGGAGCCATTGAGATGAAGATCACACAAGGTACGTTCAGCTTCCTCCCGGAGATGACCGACGAGCAGCTCGAGCTGCAGATCCGCTACTCGATCAACAACGGCTGGGCGATGATGGTCGAGCACACCGACGACCCCCACCCCCGCAACTCCCTCTGGGAGATGTGGGAGCAGCCGAAGTTCGACGTCGACCCCGAGGATGCCGCGTTGATCCTCGACGAGGTCAACGCGGCGCGCGAGGCCTACCCGGCGCGCTACATCAAGCTGGTCGCCTACGACAGCTCCCGGGGCCGCCAGACGACGATGCTCAGCATCATCGTCAACCGACCCGAGCACGAGCCGGGCTTCCGGCTCGAGCGCCAGGAGTTCGCCGACCGGGCGATCAAGTACACGCTCCACTCCTACGCGACCGAGGACCCGCCCGGCTACCGCTACGGAGCCAAGGGTGCGGTCAAGGAGGAGCGGATGTCCTCGAACGGAGAGACCAGCGAGTGAGCAGCGCGGAGGCAGGCACGGAGGAGAAGCCGCTCGACATCGAGTCGGTTCTGCGGGACAGCAAGGTCGGCGACACGCTGGCCGAACTCGACCGCACGCTGGTCGCGCTGGCCCCGGTCAAGGAGCGGATCGCCGAGGTGGCGGCCCTGCTCGTGATCGACCGCCTCCGGGCGGACGCCGGCCTGCCGTCGCAGCGGCCGTCGCTGCACATGTCGTTCACCGGCGAGCCGGGGACCGGCAAGACGACGGTCGCCCTGCAGATGGCCAAGATCCTCCACGGTCTCGGCTACATCGAGAAGAACGAGGTCGTCGCGGTCACCCGCGACGACCTCGTCGGCCAGTACGTCGGCCACACCGCCCCGAAGACGACCGCCGTGATCAAGCGGGCCCGGGGAGGCGTCCTCTTCATCGACGAGGCCTACTTCCTCTTCCGCCCGGAGAACGAGCGCGACTACGGGGCCGAGGCGATCGAGGTCCTCCTGACGGCGATGGAGAACGAGCGCGACACCCTGGTCGTGATCCTCGCCGGCTACCACGACCGGATGGAGCAGTTCTTCCGCAGCAACCCCGGGATGGGCTCGCGGGTCGCCCACCACATCGACTTTCCCAACTACACTCGCGATGAGCTGATGGACATCGCCCGGCTGATGCTGAAGAACACCTCCTACAAGATGACGCCCGAGGCCGAAGCGGCCTTCGACGAGTACATCGCCCGCCGGATGCGCCGGCCCCGCTTCTCCAACGCCCGGAGCATCCGCAACGCCCTCGAGCGCGGCCGCCTGCGCCAGGCCAAGCGGCTCTTCGACGCCGGGGGTCAGCCGACCCGCGACGACCTCATGACGATCGAGGCCGAGGACATCCTCGCCAGCCGGGTGTTCGGCGACGACGGAGAGGGCGAGGCCGACGTCGAGAACGGAACCGACGACCGCGACGCGACCCCGGTCGCGGCCGCAGCAGGGAGCTGACGCCATGCCACGGCCGGTCATCCTCGGAGTCGTCGGCGACTCCGCGACGGGAAAGACGACCATCACCCGCGGTCTGGTCCGGGTCCTCGGCGAGGAAGCGGTGACCCACGTCTGCACCGACGACTACCACAAGTACGACCGCAAGCGCCGGGCCGAGCTCGGCATCACGCCGCTGCACCCCGACTGCAACTACCTCGACATCATCGCCCAGGACCTCACCCACATGCGCCGGGGCGAGGCGATCCTCAAGCCGACCTACCTCCACGCCGACGGGACCTTCGGACCCCCGAAGTACGTCCTCCCCAACCGCTTCGCCGTGATCGAGGGCCTCCTCGGCTACCACACCAAGCAGCTCCGCGAGGCCTGCGACGTCCGCGTCTACCTCGCCCCGCCCGAGGCGCTCCGCCGTCACTGGAAGGTCCAGCGCGACTGCTCGCGCCGGGGCTACACGACCGACGAGGTCCTCGCCGAGCTCGACCGGCGGGAGGGCGACTCGGCCGCGTTCATCCGCCCCCAGCAGCGCCACGCCGACATCGTCGTCTCCTTCGTGCCGCGCGCCGACGGCGACCCCGACCGGCTCGACGCCGAGCTCACCCTCCGTGACGGCCTCGTCCACCCCGACCTCTCGCCGGTGATCCGCAGCGACAGCCCGATCACCCTCGCCGAGGGCAACGGCGAGCGCTACCTGTGCATCCCCGGCGACCTCGACGCCGAGCAGGCCGCCGAGATCGAGGAGGCCGTCTGGGATCGCATGCACTTCGCCAGCCACCTCCGCACCCAGCGGCTCGGCGAGTTCACCATCGGCACCGACCTGCACCGCTCCGAGTCGCTGGCCCTCGTTCAGCTTCTCATCCTCTATCACGTCGCGACGGCTAAGGCAGCCATCGCGCTCGGTGGCGACGGCGGCCGAAGCCGCGTCGAGTCGTCGCCGGCAATCGTCCGACCCGAGCCGGAGGCAGCGACCGCATGAGCACGACCAGTTCCGAACTCGAGCAGACCGTCCAGGACCTGCTGGCCGCCCCCCGGGGCATCCTCGCCGCTGACGAGAGCATGGCCACCATGTCGAGCCGCCTCGAGAAGATCGGCGTCGATCCGACCACGGAGAACCGCGCCGCCTACCGGGAGGTCATCGGGACCGCCCCCGGCCTCGGCGGCTACGTCAGCGGGATGATCCTCTTCGACGAGACGATCCGCCAGAGCTTCGCCGACGGGACCCCGTTCGCCGAGGGGCTCGCCCGCGAGGGGATCATCCCCGGGATCAAGGTCGACACCGGGGCCAAGCCCCTGGCCTTCGCCCCCGGCGAGACGGTGACCGAGGGCCTCGACGGCCTCCGCGACCGGCTCGCCGAGTACAAGAAGATGGGTGCCCGCTTCGCCAAGTGGCGCGCCGTGGTCAAGATCGGCGACGGCCTGCCGAGCGAGTGCGCCCTCAACGTCAACAGCCACGCCCTCGCCCGCTACGCCGCCCTCTGCCAGGAGGCGGGGATCGTCCCGATCGTCGAGCCCGAGGTCCTCATGGACGGCGAGCACACGATCGAGCGGTGCGCCGCCGTCACGGCCGAGACCCTCCGCCGGGTGTTCGCCGACCTCGCGATCCAGCGCGTCGCCTACGAGCACATGCTGCTCAAGCCGAACATGATCCTCCCCGGCAAGAAGTCCGGGCAGCGGGCCACGCCGGAGGAGGTCGCCGCGGCGACGGTCAGCACCTTCCAGCAGGTCGTCCCCGCCGCCGTACCGGGCATCGTCTTCCTCTCCGGCGGCCAGAGCCCCGAGGAGGCGACCGCCAACCTCAACGCGATCAACAAGCTCGGGCCGCTCCCCTGGCGGCTGAGCTTCTCCTTCGGGCGCGCCCTCCTCGATCCGGCGCTCGCCGCCTGGGCCGGCGAGGAAGCCAACCGCGACGCGGCGCACGAGGCGCTGCTCGAGCGGGCCCGGGCCAACGCCTCGGCGAGCGTCGGCGAGTACGCCGAGGACCACGCCGTCGCCTGATGTCCTGACCACCGCCGGTCCGGGGGCGCTCGTCCAGGGCCACCCGACCGGCTCGGGGTCCGCGAGAGTCGTGGCCCAGCCGCCGTGCCGCAACACGAAGCCCGGTCTCCGTCCGGCCCGGTATCGGGAGAGGGCCCCGGACCCGGCCGAGCGGCCGAAGCGGTCTGTCTGACGATCAGCCCCACCGTGGGAGGCCCGGGATTGGCCGGTGGATGCCCGGGGGCGGCGGAATCGTGCCGCGCGCGGTCCGGCCTCCGAGAAGGCCCCATGGCCCCCGCCCACACCGTGGGCGTGAGCCGGAGCGGCCCACGGCTCGGCGCTACGTGCACCTCGCCGACAGAAAACCAGCATATAGTTAGCGGAATGGCTATAACTCTCACGCAACTGCGGAGCTTTCTCGCGGTTGTGCAGGAGGGGTCGACCGCCGCCGCCGCCGAGCGACTCTTCGTCACCCAGCCCTCGATCTCGGCGGCCGTCTCGGCCCTCTCGCAGGAGCTCGGCGTCAAGCTGACCGAGCGCGTCGGCCGCGGCGTGCGCCCGAGCCCGGCCGGGACCGCGTTCACCCCCTACGCCGCCGACGTGATCGGGCTCCTCGACCAGGGTCGCCGGGCCGCGGTCGAGGCCGCCGGACAGGCCGGCCGCGAGCTGCGGATCGCCGCCGTCACCACCGCCGCCGAGTACCTCGTCCCCACGCTGATGCAGGCCTTCGGGACCCGCCATCCCGACATCGTCCTCGCACTCGACGTCGGCAACCGCGACCGCGTCCTGCGCGGCCTGCTCGAGCACGAGGCCGACATCGCGATCGGCGGGCGCCCACCGAGCGGGGACCGGGTGACCGGCGCCGCCTTCATGCCGAACGAGATCGCCCTCATCGCCCGCCCCGACCACCCCCTGGCCGACGGCCGGGAGGCCGACCTCGACGAGCTCGGCGCCTGCACCTGGCTCCTGCGCGAGGAGGGCTCGGGCACCCGGGCGATGACCGAGCACTACCTCGAGGCCTCCGGCCTGCGCCCCCGAGTCCTGACCATGGGCTCCAACGGAGCGATCAAGCACGCCGCCCGCGCCGGCCTCGGCATCGCCCTCCAGTCCCGCCTGGCCATCGAGCTCGAGCTCGAGGCCGGGGTCCTGCGGACCATCCGCCCGACCGCCCCCCTCCCCAGCCGCGACTGGTACGTCCTCTGCTCGGCGATCGGGCCCCGCCGGGACCACGTCGACTCCTTCATGGCCTTCGTGGCCGGCGGAGAGGTCCAGGAGATCCTCCGCCGTCACCGCCAGACCTGGTAGGGCCGGCGCCGGCGGCGGGCCCGCCTCCCCGGGGGGTGGGGCGCGCTCTCCGCCCCCCCGGGCTGAGACGGTCAGCCCGCGAGGCCGCTCGCGTATTCCTGCCTGGCGCCGGCGGCCGGGGCCCGGTCGGGATTGACCAGGGGGTCAGGCGGGCGGGTCGACGCCGAGCTCGGCGATCAGCATCGTGCCGCGCGGGCGCCGTTCTCGCCGAGCCGGTCGGGGACGGTCGCGCCGGCGGCGAGCAGCATCCGCACGATCTCGGCGTAGGGCTCGCTCGGGATCTCGTCGATCGTCCGCATCGTCGGGCCGCCCTCGGGATCGTGGCAGTGGCGCGAGCCGTGAGCGCGGCTCCGATCGCGCTGCCGCCGTCGCGGAACGTGAGCGCCGCGCCGCGCCCGACGAGCTCGCGCGTCATGTCCACGCGCCCGCGCCAGCACGCGTGGCCGAGCGGGATCTCCTCGCTGTCCGGGTCGCCGTCGATCCGCGCGCCCGCGTCGAGCAGCCGGCGCATCGCTCTCGAGGTGGCCGCCCTGATCGCGACCATCAGCATCTCGTCGAGCATCGAGAGCGCGACACCGGCGGGGGATCGGCGTCGGTCCCGCCGCGACAGAGCGCGCCGAGCGCCCGGTCCTCCTCGTGATCGCCGCGCGTCGGCGCCGCGCTCGCGCAGCAGCGTCGGCGACCGCGTCCTCGCCCCAGCGGACCGCGACCCGCAGCGCGGTCAGGCCGTGCTCGTCGGGCGCATCGATCGGCGCGCCGGCGTCGAGCAGCGCGGCGACCGTCCGCGGCGGACGCCGGCGCCAGACCGCCTGGTGCAGGTGACCGGCGTCGGCCCGCGCGCCGTGGGTGCAGAACATCTCGACCATCTCGGGTTGGGGAAGTTCAGCGCCCGCCCGAGGTCGTAGTCGACGAGGTCCTGCCGGGCGCCGGCGTCGATCACGAGCATCGCGCACGTCGGGTCGGGGAACTCGCACGCGTGGTAGAGCACCTCGTTGCCGTGATAGCCGTCGCGGTCGTCGGTCGGGTCGGCGCCGGCCTCGAGCAGCATCCGCGTCAGCTCGGGGTCGCCGGCGATCCCGGCCGCGCCGTACAGCGCGACCTGCAGCCAGTCGCCGTCCTGGATGAACGAGGCGTTCGGATCGGCCCCCGCGGCGAGCAGGCGCCGCACGACCTCGCGGATCCCGGCGCCCGCTCCGGATCGCCGCGCAGCAGCCGCGAGAAGCAGGCGTAGAGGATCGGCTCCCAGCCGTTCGGGCCGGTCGGCTCGCTCACCGCCGCCGGCCGCGCCGCGAGCCGCCGCGAGACCTCATCCGCCTCGCCGGTGGCGCACGCGCATGCCAGGTCGTGGCGCGCGAGCGCCGGGATCGGCATCGAGCAGCGCCCGCGCGCGCCGCAGGTCCGCCGAGGTGGCCGAGGCGATCAGCGCCGCGGCGCGCTCGGCAGCGTCGAGCGTGAGCGCCTCGACGTGGAACTTCAGCCGCGGCCAGGAACGAAACCCGTACTCGCGCGCGATGCGAGCTGCGCCAGCGCGAGCGACGGGAACTCACCGCGCCCTGCGCCGGCGCTTGGCCTCGTCGCGCAGGTGGCGCAGGTCCGGACGGGACGGCAGAGAACGCGGCTCGGACATGTCAGCTCCTGGCTACGGCGCCGCGCCGAGGTCAGGCGAAGCCGCGCACCGCGGCGACCGCCGCCTGCCCGAACGAGATCCCGCCGTCGCCGGCCGGGAGCAGCCGGGGGACGAGACAGCGCAGGTCGCCGAGCTCGGCGACCGTCCGCGCCGCGAGCAGGCGGTTCTGGAAGACCCCGCCCGAGAGGACGACGGTCTCGAGGCCGGTGGACCGGACGGCGGCCGCCGTGCCCCGGGCGACCGCGTTGTGGAAGCGCGCCGAGACGGCCCCGACCGGGACGCCGGCGGCGACGTCGGCCGCCACGGCGAGGATCAGCTCGCGGGGGTCGAGCCGCCCGTCGAGCGGATAGGCCGCCCCGCGTTCGGCCGGGTCGGCGAGTGCCTCCAGCTGCATCGCCCCTTGACCCTCGAAGGTGACGTGCGCCCGGAAGCCGCACAGCACCGCCACCGCATCGAACAGTCGCCCGACGCTCGACGTCGGCGGCGAGTTGGGCCCGCCGGGCCAGCGCCGCGGGCCGCCAGCGCTCCGGCGCGACGGCCAGCGCGCGGGGAAGCGGCGGCTCCTCGCCGCGCGCAGCCTGCATCCAGGAGCAGGCCATCCGCCACGGCTCGACGGTCGCGCGATCGCCGCCGGGGGCGCACCGGCCACAGATGGTCGAGCCGGTCGAACCCTCCCAGATCCCCGAGCAACAGCTCACCACCCCACACGGTGCCGTCGGTCCCGAACCCTGCGCCGTCGTAGATCGCCCCCACCGCCGGCCCGGTCACCGCGTGCTCGGCCAGGCAGGCGGCGAGGTGCGCATGGTGGTGCTGGACGGCCACCGCGCGCGCCCGCCGCGCTCGAGCGCGTACCGCGTGGAGAGGTAGTCGGGGTGCAGGTCGTGGGCGATCACCTCCGGGGTGACGGCGAACAGATGCTGCAGTGCTCGACGCCCTCGCGGAAGGCGCCAGCGTCTCGTAGTTCTTCAGGTCGCCGATGTGATGGCTGACCCACGCGCGACTCGCGCTTGGCCAGACAGAAGGTGCTCTTGAGCTCGGCGCCGCAGGCGAGCAGCGGCGGGGCGGTGCCGGGCAGCTCAGCGCCCCGGGTGCGTAGCCCCGCGCCCGGCGACATGAACATCGCGCCCCGCGACGACCGAGTCGTCGGTCCGCGTGTGGATCGGCCGGTCGTGCAGCAGCAGGCCGTCGGCGATCCGACAGCCGGCGCGCGGCCGCTCGTCGTCTTCGTAAGCGATCGGCTCGTCGGAGACGTTCCCGCTCGTCATCACGAGCGGGCCGCGCCGGTCGACCGACGAGCAGGTGGTGCAGCGGGCGTGTACGGCAGCATCACCCCGAGCTCGCGCGCCGCCGGGCGCGACTGCGGCGGCCACGGGGCCGTCGGCCGGCGCGCCGGCAGCACGATCGGACGCGCGCGCGCGTACGAGCAGCCCTCCTCGTCGGCGCCGAGGATGATCAGGTCGCCGGCCGCCGCCAGGTCGGCGCCATCAGCGCGAACGGCTTGTCCTCCCGGTGCTTGCGCGCGCGCAGGCTCTCGACCGCCGCGTCGTCGTCGGCCCGGCACGCGAGGTGCTAGCCGCCGATCCCCTTGACGGCGACGATCAGCCCGCGGCGAGAGCAGGCGGCGAGGGCCGCCTCGCGCAGGGCGGCCCCGGCGCCGCGCGCGCGCCGCAGCGCGAGCGCGGACCGCAGTCCGGGCAGGCGTTCGGCTGGGCGTGGAAGCGCCGATCGAGCGGATCGTCGTACTCGGCGCGGCAGCGCGCGCACATCGCGAAGCCGCGCCATCGTGGTCTGCGCGCGGTCGTAAGGCACGGCGAGGACGATCGTGAACCGCGGCCCGCAGTTGGTGCAGTTGATGAACGGGTAGCGGTGGCGGCGGTCGCGCGGATCGACAGCTCGGCGAGGCAGTCGGCGCACGTCGCGACGTCGGCGGAGACCGGCGCCGTCGCCTCGCCGCCTCCGTCACTCGCGACGATCGCAAAGCCGCGCTCGCCGCCGCGGTGGCACCTCGCGGCGATCGAGGCGCTCGATGCGGGCGAGCGGCGGCGCCTGGGCGGTGAGGCGAGTGAGAACTCGTCGATCGTGGGCGCGCTGCCCTCGATCTCGAGCAGCACGCCGCGCGAGTCGTTGCGGACGAAGCCGTCGAGCGAGAGCTCGCGCGCGATGCGGTAGACGTGCGGGCGGAAGCCGACACCCTGGACGGTGCCGTCCACACGCACCTGCAGGCGGCTCATCCGATGTCCTGGCGCAGCCGGTGCCAGGCGCTCGCCTGGGCCTCCTGGATGCGCGGGATGTGCTGGGAGCGGGTGACGATCACGTGGTCGGCGAGCCCCTCGGCGGCGATCCGGCCACCGTCGTAGCCGACGAGCGCCACCGTGGCCACTCCGCGACGGCGCGCCTCGCCGAGCGCCGCGACCACGTTGTCGGAGTTGCCGCTCGTCGAGAACGCGATCAGCGCGTCGACGCTCACGGGCGTGCGCAATGACCTGGCGGGCGAACAGGCCCTCACGCCGATTCGTTGGCGACGCGGTGAGGATCGCCGGATCCTCGGTGAGGTCCAGGGCGGGTCGCGGCGGAGACCGCTGCCCGCACGGGCGGATGACGTAGATCGGCGACGACGTCCATCGCGTCGGTCGCACGAGTCCGTCCGTCGCCGAAGCGCGAGGAGCCGGCCGCCCGCGGCGAGGCGCGTCGCGCAGCACGGCCGCCGCGGTCGCGAGCCCGTCAGGGCGGCCTCGGTCGCGAGCGTCTGCGTCGCGCAGCGCCGCTGACCTCCTCGGCCTTCAGCAGGACCGACGCGGCCTGACGTCGGCGACCACCGTCGTCGGGGTCGTGTCGTCCTGCTCGCCGAGCAACGGGTACAGGAAGCTCGAGGTCCCCGGCGTCGTGGACCGGCCGCGCCGCGCGGCCCTCGGGCAGGCCGGCGCTCGCTCGAGGAAGGACGTGGACGAGCTCCCACAGCGAGGTGGTAGTGGCGTCTCGAGCGACCTCCTGGCGTGATGCAGAACGGGTCGCCGATCACCTCGGGGTCGAACTCCCACTCGGCCCCGGCGTCCGCGCGTGAAGCCGATCGACAGGTACGGCGGCGGCGGGCTCAGGTCGTTGCTGGTCGCGAGCCGAAGGACTCGTCGAAGGCCATGACCATGTCGTCGGGCTCGGCGAGCAGGGCCAGCTTCTGCTCGGGCTCGTGGGTGATCGCCAGGGCCGGCAGGTGGTGTCTTCTGCGCAGCCACCGATCACCGGGTGGACGAACTCGACGGCCACGTGCCGGGCGTCCGAGCGCGCCTGGGGCGAGCAGCCGACGGCGATCAGGCGCCCGCCCCGC
>CAVTCI010000011.1:0-167018 GCA_963733245.1 uncultured Solirubrobacterales bacterium | reverse complement strand
GCCCTGTTGCCCTCGTTGTGGCCCGGTTTCTGGCGCGAGATTCGCCTGCAAATCGGCATCCTTCGGGAAGCCACCCGAGATAAGGGCTGATGTGGCCCGGTTTCCACCCGAAGTCGATGTGGCCCGGTTTCTGAGCGCCCCCACGGGGGCGCTCAGCGCGTAGAGCCCGCCGTTGCTGGGCGCGCGCCGCGAACGGCTACCGGGGACGACGGAAATCTCTGGGCTGCGGCTCACCTGGTCGATGGAGGCTGGCTAGTCTTCGGGTCGTGGGGTTCTCCTGGCCTTGACCGCGTGGCTCTTCACTATCGAGCGCGAGCTTGACTACGTGCCTGTCGGGCAGGCGTTCGATGTCTGGACGGAGCCTCCGCGTCTGGTCGCCACCGGCGAAATCCGACGTCGCGGCGACGGCAACCCGTACACGCCAACGTGGCTCGCCGGCGAGGAGGTCGTCGTCTTCCACCCCGGGACCGGGCGATGCGTGGCTCTCCTTGAGCTTGAAGGGCCAGCCGAGTGGGATGAGGCCAAGAAGCTGTTCTTCACAGAAACGGTCATTACGGCGCTGAGCCGGTCCGGGCCCACGCTCGCGGACATCGGCGTCGCGCGAGCGAGTCAAGGCGGTCGGGAGCGGCTGAGCCCGAGCCGGCACGGAGCCGCGGTGAGGCACTTCCGACTCCACGAAGCGCCCTGACGAGACTGGGCGCGATGCCAGACGAGGACGCGCGGGTGCGAGCGCTGGTTGAGGAAGGCTGGGCGAGCGGCGAATGCGGCGCGGGACTGGTGCTGGCCGACCGGAAGCTGCTCACTTGGCGGTCGCTCGCCTGGGGCGGGCCCCATCACTACGACGTACTCAGCGCATTCGCCATCGCGAATGACGAGGTCGCAGCGTTCCTCGCCATCGAGCCCGACGGCGGGGTGCGTGTTCTGACCGGGCTCCCTGCAATGGTTGAGATTGTCGAGGAGGCTCTGGGCGCGGACGCCCGTCTGCGGGTCGTCCCACAGACGTGGGATTTCTCGGGCGGTGAAGCCGGTACCGTGGATGCCGACAAGCCGCCAGCAGCGCCATAGGAATCAGGCGGCGAGTTGCGTGGTGTTAGGCCACGAGCTCTTCTCGGCTCCCCGCCGGCAGCAGAACATGGCCGGCTGCGGGCATGGACACGCCCGCGAGCCCGAGTTCGGCGTCCGCCTTCTTGAGAGCTGCCTCCCACTCAGCGGCGTTGGTCGGTCCGTGCGGGTCGTCGAGGAACAGGAGATGCACGAGCCAAGCGCGTACTCCCAGCGACCGCAGCCACTGGACGTGCGCGAGGCGGTTGGCGTTCTGGTAGAGCGGCCCGCACCAGTCAGCAGGCGCGTCCGCGGGTAGGCCGATGGTCGCCCGGGTCTTCGCGAGCGACTTCTCGATGAGGCCCCGCGACTGCGAGCCCGGCGCCGCCTGGCAGCCGGAGCCGTACAGCTCGCCGGGGTAGCTCTTGCCTTCCCCGAGCAGGACCGCGGGACGGTCGCTGCCGGGCACCCTCACGACGGCAAGGGCGTCCCAGTGTGGGCCGCCGTTCGGCCAGAACGCTTTCAGGTCGGCTGCGTGGTGGTCAAGTCCTACGCGCTCCAGGAACGCCTTGTCCCAATACTCCGCGTAGCCGTCGGTGGCGAGCGGGCTGCGCCAGTCGAACTCTGCGCCTGCGAGCTCGGGAAACTCGGAGCGGATTGCATCGTCGAGCTTCCGCGCTCGCCGGTTGACGTAGAGCTGGGTTTGGAGCTGACTGCCGGCGTAGGCAGCACCGTTTTCGTCGACGCGAGGGGCCACGACGACTGAGGCTACTCTCCGGCCCTGCCAGCTCGCCGGCGGCGCGACCCAGCGATGGGTCGGGCGCGCCCGACGGTCCTGCCGGAAGTCCGCCGACCGCCGGCGGCGGCTCCGGGTCGGTCGCTCGCCTATCCCCGTGGTGGGAACGGGTCCGGTCGGTTGATGGTGTTGGTGTCCCGGATTTGCCCGTCGGGACGGTGGATGATGACCTCGCCACCCCCAGGGGTTCGGTTCAGGTGCTCCGTCGCGGCAGCTTGGGCTGCTCCTTGCGTCGGATACAGCCCGCTCGCACGGTCCGCGCCTTCCAGCTTGTCCTGCCATTGGCCGTCGGGCCTCAGGGTTATATGTCGTCTCTGCCCAGTCATGCGACCTCCTGCCGCGTCGAACGTATGTACGTAAGCAAAAGGCTACACGGCGACGGGGACGGCTTGGGCGTGGCGCCCGGTCCTGGCGCTGCGCTTGTCATCTGAGAGCCAGCGTGGCTGGCGCGGCGGCCAAGGTTCTTGCCAGTCCGCTACGGGTGCTGTACCGGCACCGCGGCGCCGTCGGACCAGTAGACGGGGAGCGCCCCGCTGCGACAACTTGACAACGTGGGCGGTCAGTTGAGAGCCCAGCGGGGCGCCTCCGTGGCGCTGCCGCCGGCTCTTTGGATGTCGATGAGGAACACGTCTGCGAACGCTGCCAAGTCCTCGTCGGCAAATCCGGCGCGCGGCGTCCAGGTGAACGACCGTTGGTACGGCCAGATTTGCTGGACGCCGGGATGGTTGATTTCGAGGCCTTCGAGAAGCGGCGCGATGGTCGTGCCGAACACCTGGAAGACGACAGGGCCGAGCGTCACCGTCACTCCCCACATGTCGCGCCGTCCTCGGTCGGGGCCTTGGGTGACGTCGGCGTCCAAGCCGAAAAGACGGCATGCGCCCGGCATGCTGCCGATGTAGGTCGCCATCCAGATGACGACATGCTCGGATGGGTGCTCGTGCTCAAGCAGATACGCGTGCTCCTCCTCGGGCACGACTCGCTTCTCGGGGCCGAGCGTGTGCTCGACCATCATCGCCGTCTTCAACGCCCACGCCGCGAGCGTCCGCTGCCCGTCTTGGTGCAGTTCCCGACCGCGGCCTTCGAGCATCGGAAGAAGCAGCAGTTTGGCGCGGCTCTCAAGGCGGGACATCCATCCGTTGTTGCACCCTGCGCAGACAGCCTTGACGGTCGTCCTGAAGGGCGGCGTTCTCCACTCGCGGTCGATGGGCTCCCGTCCGTCCTGGCGGGCGTGCTGACGATGGGACAAGGGCTCCACGTCGCCAAGTAGCCGGCGCGCCCAATCGGGCCATAGATGCTCCTTGGTCGTCGGGCTTCCGCCGCAGAAGATGCAGGTACGGGGCATCCGTTCAGCGTATGGGCGGCAGCGGCGTTCAACTCGGAGGTCCAGGCGCGCCCGAAGTCGCGCTGCGCCTCGTTTTCAGACGACCATCCGCATGAGCAGCCCGGCACCGTCGTTGTCACGAGGCACGGCGAGCCCGCCGTCGGGGCCGGGGACTCCTCCTAGAACCTCGACGCCATCGAAGCCGTGCTGGGCGACCCGCTTTGCCGTCCAGAGGGCGGCGTACGCGTCGAGGGGGTCGTCGAGGTTGCCGGTCACGCTCCAGTCCGAGTCGATGATGCGCTTCCGGACGTCTGTGAAGTGTTGGCCGGCGAGCGTGAGGCGCTGCAACACGCCGCGAGCGCGCTTCTTGGGCGACAGGTGCGGCCACGGCCCGGCGCCGGGCTCTCGTTTCGTCCATTGGGCGGGGTGTGCGAGGTGGTACTCCTGCATCCGCTGGAAGCACAGTTCGGGGTGGACCTCGAACATCCATTGCTCGACCGGCCACGAGCCGTCGGGTCGCCGTCGTCCGGAGCGCACGAAGTGGTCGGCTTCCCAGACTTTGTCGAAGAACCCGCAGCTCTGGGCGCTGAGACTCGCGACGGCGGCGGCGTCACGTCCGGATAGGACTTCTGCCGCGCGCTTCGCATCCACGGCCTCCCGCAGCTGCTCCTTGGTCGCGTCGCCAGACGCGAACCGCTCGACGAGGAAGCGTCCCGGCGCCGGGAACACGGATGAGCTCTTGCCTGGTAGTTCACGCCGGCACTCGAAGTCGCAGGGCCGGGAGCCGCCGAGTTCGAGCAACCCGATGGGGACGTCAACGGCGACTGGCGCGCGTTTGCCTCCGGATTGGGCGAGCCGCCACTCGTTGAGAAGCTCCAGTCCGCTGCGGGCCCCGTCAGCGGCGAAGAAATGCAGCTCCGTGCGATGTGGAGTTCCGAGGTCGAATGGCGACATGCGCGTCCCATTCGGCCAGCGCACGACGGCGAACAGCGCGGCGGCTATCCAGCCGCCGCTGGCGCCATCGACGCCGATGGCGACCAGTTTCTCCTCGCTTGCCGACCGGACAGCGTGGCGAGTCATGCCTGGTCCATCAGGAGGAGCTTCGCGAATGGCAGCTGCACGCCGTTCGCGTCACGCGTGCCCCAGCGGAGAATGAGAGCTGCGAACGGTGGAGAGTCTGTCGTGTCCGCGGAGAGTTCCCATTAGTCGCCATGGCTGCCCGCGTCGGAGCGTTCCTCGTGCAGTTCGAAGCCACTCCCGAGCTCCAAGGCCGCTTCGATGAGCAAGTCCTCCAGTTCGACCTGGAAGAACTTGTCACGCCCCGGACCGTCGAGGTGGGAGTGCTCGTTGATTCGGGCGACCAGCCATCGGGCGCGGTCGCGAGGCGCCGGCTGCCTCGCGGCCGCGTCAGCGTCGCGAGGATGGCCGCGACGTTCGCCGACCGCGCGGCTGAAGGCGTCGGGAGCCATGGGGTTCTGTCGACATGCTCGGCGCCGCGCTTGAGGCGAGCGCCCGCTCCGTGACAGCATTGGCGCAGCCGCAGCCGCCACTTGTGCGGGCTGCCTGCGCGAGATGGGCCGCAAGTCCGTCAAGTTTGTTCGCCGCCCTGTCGACTGGACCGTATGGGGGATGCGCTCAGCGGTACTGCCGCCGACCGGCGCGGACGTCCTCCGTCACGAGGTTCGGGTCGCGGTCCTGCGACGGAGGATTGGTGGAAGCTGATTGGCGAGGCGACGCCTGACGAGGCGCGCCTCCGTAACTGGGTTGCTGACTGCCGGGCTGACGGCTACTCGGGATTGCGCCTACGCGGCACGCCCGAAGCCGGCCCGTGGCAGCTGTGGGCCACGACATCTGACGGCGGCGAGTGCCAGTACGGAAGCGTTGATGCTTCCGTGCCGTCGCTCTTCGCCGCTTGGCCGCAGGGACTTTGGGATTGGGCGCCGGGCCACGGCCTCATCGTCGGCTACCTGACGCAGGTTGACCGGGCGGAGGCCCTCGGTCGGATAGACGGGATGCGGATACGAGGGCTGGACGACTGGCGGCAGGACTTCGCCGTGGAGCTCGACCGGCGCCGCGGCGACCTCTACGTGAACCTCGCCAAGCTCGGCCTGACGCGCAAACGGAAGCTGGATAAGGCGGAGGTTCTCGTGGACGTAGGAGTCGCGCTGACCTGGCACCTGTGGGTGCATCCGGACGCCACCGACGAGGAGCTGTCCGCCGTGGCGGTTGCTGCCGGAGCTTCCTGGCCGTGGCGCCACTTTGGCGAAGAGGAGTAGCGCGGCCAGCCCGTACGGTTTCTAGGTGCGAGGGCGCGTGAAGAGAATGCCGTCGCCGGGCCGGCAGCCCTGGCGGGATGACGATGAGGCCGAGCGTGTCGTCGTCATGCCATACCCGCGGCTCGGCGAGGACGAGTCTGCCGTTGACCGTGCCGATGATGGCCGCGGCGTCGGTTCGGGCCGCGGCGGCGCGGCTGGTGATGGCCTGGCCTGAGCGCGGCCCGGCCCGCGCTCCCACGACGTTCGCCGAACGTGTTGCTGAAGGCGTCGGGCTCATACGCGGTGTGGCCACAGGCCCGGCGCTGGCCGTGAGGTAGCTACCGGTTCCGCGACAGGTCAGCCGCCATTCGTGCTGGCCGGCCTCGACGGACGATAGGACCGTCAAGTTTGTTCGCCGCGATGCCGACTGGACCACATGGGAGATGCGCTGAGCGACACCGCAGCCGACCGACGCGGGCGCCCTTCCAGCGACAGGTCGGTTGCCGAGCCCCATAGCGACGTTTGGCGGCAGCATCGCCGTCGCGACGGCGCATTGTCGTGCATGAGCCGAGTTCCTCACTACTCGTGACATGAGGACGCAAGGCTGATGCCGGGAGTCGGGCCGAAGGTTGTCGGGTTACTCGCGTGCTTTGCGCTGGTCCATAGTTGCAACGCTGCGTCGGGAAGCGGCGGCGCTGTCGCCTGCGTGTGGGCGCCGGCTGAAAACTAGGTCACCTGCGCCGGTCCAAAACTAGGCCACCCGGCGCTGGGCCGGTCGCGTCCGGCCGGCCTTCGACCCTCGCTCGATCGTTGAGGTCGGGCGAGGAGGGAGCGGGTGGTCGACGTGGAGCAGTGGGCTGAGGTGCGGCGGATGCATCGGGTTGAGGGGTTGTCGGGTCGGGAGATCAGTCGGCGGACGGGGTTGCACCGGGACACGGTCGCGCGGTTGTTGGCGGCGAGCGAGCCGCCGAAGTACGAGCGGGCGCCGGCGGGGTCGAAGCTTGATCTGTTCAAGGACTGGATCTGCGAGCAGCTTGAGGCTGATCCGCGGATCCAGTCGCAGCGGTTGCGGGAGATGGCCAGCGAGATCGGCTATGAGGGCGGGAAGTCGATCTTCGACGACTATGTTCGGGAGGTTCGGCCCGGTTCGTGGTCGCCCGGACGTTCCAGCGGACGATCTATCGGCCGGGCGAGCTGGCGCAGTGCGATCTTTGGGAACCGAGGGAGCAGGTTCCGGTCGGGCACGGGCAGCGGCGCCGCGGGTGGGTGGTGACGTGCGAGGTGTGCTGGTCGCGCGCGATCGCGGGCACGCTGATCTTCAGCAAGGAGGCGCCGGACATCCTCTGGGGTCTCGGGCGGAACCTTCAGCGGCTTGGCGCGTTGCCGGAGAAGCTGGTGTGGGATCGCGAGTCGGCGATCGCTGCTGGTGGCCGGCCGACGAGCGCGTTTGCCGCGTTCTGCGGTCAGCTCGAGGTTGGCTGGGTGATCCTCGAAGCCCGCGATCCGCAGGCGAAGGGTGCGCTTGAGCGCTCGCATCGGTTCATGCGCTCGAACTTCGAGCCGGGTCGGGTGTTCGCGAACCACCTCGATTTCCAGGACCGCCTCGATGCGTGGACGGAGAAGGTGAACGGTCGGGTGCACCGGACGTTCGGGCGGTCCCGGCGCAGCGGCTGGTGGAGGAGCAGGGCAGGATGCGCCCGCTCCCGGCGCGGATGCCGGACACCGATCGTCGGCGGGTGGTGCGGGTGGCGGCGCAGCCGTTGGTGCGCGTTGATCGCAACGACTACTCGATCGACCCCAGGTTCGTGGGCCGGCGGATCGAGTTGCGCGTCTCGCAGACCGAGGTGACCGCGGTCGTGCTGGACACCGGCGAGCTCGCCGCCAGGCATCGTCGCGTGTTCGCCGGCGGACTCACGATCACTGACCCGGCGCATCAGACCGAGCTCGAGCGTCAGCGCGCCAAGCGCCATCGGCGGGACGAGATCGAGGTCGAGATCCGGCCGCTCGCTCGCTATGACGCTCTGATCGGAGCGTCGTGATGGCCTCGCACCGGTCAGAGATCGACGCCTGCGCCGGTCCGGCCCGCGAGGGCGTGCTCTACGGCCGCGCGATGCTGCTCGTCCGCGTGCGCCTGTTCGACGGGCCCAGCGCCGTCGACGCGCTCACGGGCCAGGGCGCCGCTGATCAGGACGTCCATTGCGATCTGCGGCCCGACGCTGCGCGCGATCTGGCGTTCCAGCTGCTGGAGTGCGCCGAGCACGCCGAGCAAGTCACCGAGCACGCCGGCTGGTGGCAGCGATGAGTGGGCCCGCCGCGGAGCTTGCGCACCTGTTCCGCGCGCTCAAAGCCCCCGCCGCCGCCCGCGCGCTCCCGGTACTGGCCGACCGCGCCCGCGAGGAGGACTGGAGCTATGAGCGGTTCGCGGAGGTCCTGCTCGGCACCGAGGTCTCCGCGCGCGAGAGCCACGGCGGGGAGGGCCGGATCAAGGCCGCGCGGTTCCCCGCCCGCAAGACGCTCGAGGAGTTCGACTTTGCCTTCCAGCGCAGCGTGAAGAAGACGGTGATCGAGCATCTCGGGCAGCTCGACTTCCTGCACGCCCGCGAGAACGTGATCCTGCTCGGCCCGCCCGGGACAGGCAAGACCCACATCGCCACCGCCTTGGGGATCCGCGCGTGCCTGACCGGGCAGCGCGTGCTGTTCGCGACCGCGACGCAGTGGGTCGCCCGCCTCGGCGACGCGAAACGCCAAGGCCAGCTCGAAAGCCGAGCTGAAACGCCTCTCGTTCGTGCCCTTGCTGATCGTTGACGAAATCGGCTATATCCCGTTCGATCCCGAAGCCGCGAACCTGATGTTCTCGCTGGTCTCCAACCGCTACGAGCGCGCGTCGATGATCGTCACCAGCAACAAGCCGTTCAGCGCGTGGGGCGAGATCTTCGGCGACGACATGGCCGCCACCGCGATGATCGACCGGCTCATCCACCACTCCGAGATCCTCTCCTTGAAAGGCGACAGCTACCGACTCAGAGGCAAAAACCTCGACGCCCGCCCCGCGCGCCCAGCCGATCTCGGTTGACCCCACCAACTCATCCTCTACACCTTCGAGCTCGCCGGCTTCGTCGATCAACTACGCGCGCTCGACCACGCCGACGGCGAGGCCGCCCTCGGCGACCCCCCCCGGGGGGCCGGACGGACTTAAAACGACCATCGCCGCCGCGGCCTCGCCCTACGGGCTCCCCCGCCGCGACGACGGTCGTTACCGTCCAAGCCAGCACCCCTACCGACAGCTCGGGGTGGCCTACTTTTCAACCGGCGCAAGTGGTCCACTTTTCGACCGGCCTTGACACCTGCGGCACGCCTCAAGCAGGAAGCGGCTGTCCGGCGTTGTCCCCGGACTACAGCACCTACGACGACCCCAGCACGACGACGGACCCCTCAGCCACCGACGGCAGCGGCGGAGGCCTTCTGGGAACCGGCGTCCACACCGCGTGCATACCAACTCCCCGCGGCGTGGTCTGCGCCCATCAAAGCCCCTGACGCGCTCCTGTCCGTGGTCCGCCGGCACTGCGGAGGCGTCCGACGGCCCAACGTCACGTGCGAGGGCGCGTGAAGAGAATGCCGTCGCCGGGCTGACAGCCCGGCGGAATGACGATGAGGCCGAGCGTGTCGTCGTCATGCCATACCCGCGGCTCCGCGAGGACGAGCCTGCCATTGACCGCGCCGCTGCGGTCGACGATGTCCGTGACGACGGCGATGAAGCCGTACTCGCCGGCAATCAGCGACAGGTGAGCGAGCGCCTCCTCGCTGAGCTCGTCAGCGAAGTCGAGCAGGCGGTCCTCGGTGATGATTGCCCAGTCGCTCGGCGCAGTCGCCCCCACCCCGGGAGCCAGGCGGGTGCCAGCGTAGGAGCCGGAGTCCTCGGCGGCATCGGCGCTGAGCCACACGCACGAGGGGCGCCGTAGCCGCGGGCTGTCATCGAGTCGTCGCACGCGCCCAGGCTCAGCCGAAGTACTCGATTTGCAGTTGGCGGAAGACGCCGACTGAGAAGAGATGCCCGCATTTGAAGGTGATGACGATGAGCACGCTCGCGCCGAGCTCGTCGATGAGGAAGCTGTACTGGTCGTAGGGCGCGCCAGGTGGCGTGATGTCGCGCAGGTGCAAATCCAAGGAGCGGAGGGTCTCGCCGACATCGTCCGCGGTCAGGCCGCCCATGCCTTCCTCCTGGCGACGCATGAGGTCGTCAGCGAGCTCGCGGGCGCGGTCCTCGAACACGGAGTAGCCCATCACGCGCGCCTGCGGTTAGCGAAGTCGACGGCGATGAGAACGCCGCCCTGGGTCGGCGACGGCGACGGCGACGGCGATGGCGCGTGGCCGTCTGTCGCCGTGGTCCCGCCTGCGGGCACGGCCTCCCGCGCAGGCTCTGCCTCCGGCTCGTCGTCGGCAGGTGATTCGGGCTCCGGTGCTCCGGCCTCGGCCTCGGCTGCCAGTTCGGCGCCGGGCTCGGCATCGGGCTCGGCATCGGGCTCCCAATCGGACCAGTCGTTCCAGTCGGCCCCGGGTCGCTGTCCGTTGCCGTGGGGCTCGGGCTGTCCGTTTCGCTCCCGCTCGACCACAGCTGTCGCGGTCGCCGGCGTGAGCGCGGACGCGACTGCGTGCCGGCGCGGCGCCGGCTGCGCGGCGGCGGCCCGTGCGGCCCGCGTGGTCGCTCGCGCCGCCGCGGTCGTGGATGCCCGGCATTGCGGGAGGCGCCCCGTGCATCCGAACGGAAACTCGGGCAGCGGCGCGACGTCGCCGCCGGTCGGGAGCGTATGCCCGACGTTGTTGTGCGCCCGCTCGGCGGCGAGCGACAGCGCGTTCATGCGCAGCTCCGCGAGGTGGAGGAGCATCTCGACCTTGTCCCAGTCCTGCAAGCGCACGCGGTCAGCGCCCTTGGTCAGCAGCGACAGCGAGCCCTGCATCCGGCTGAAGTGGCCCTCCATCTGGTTCTTCAGGCGCATACCCAGCGCCATCCGCTCGGCATAGAGAGCCGGCTTCCCGTTGGGGTGGCGCGGGAACGCGTTCAGGCGCCGCCAGTCCACGGAGGCTTTCAGGCTGACGCGCTGAGCTGGCCCTGGCCCGTGACCGTGGAGGGCACGGACCCGGAACTGGTTCTCTCGCTGAGCTTCTTCGCGCCGGTACTCCTCGCTGTTGTAGTCGCCGTGTGCGCCCCGGCCCGGTCGGAGGTCGCCGCGGGGCGCACGCTCGAAGCCGTCGAAGGGCATGACCTGGTTGTGGTCCATGCACTTGAGCTGCCCGTCGTGGGTGAACCCCTTGACCGTGTTCGACTGGTTGCCGCCCGGCAGGACCGTCTCCGCTGCCGCCCGCTCGGTATGGCGGAACACGGGAGCGAGGCCGTAGTAGAGCTCGCAGGCGCGGTGTGCCCATCCCTCGTCCCAGGCGCCGTCGCCGGCGATGAACTCCGGCGCGAGGAACGGGTAGTGCCGGTACAGGTCTGACAGCAGCGGGATGAGCGCTTCCGCCTCGTCAAGTTCGGCGTCCATGATGAGCGAGACGAGCGGCCAGCCGGAGGCCTGGTCGATGATGGCCACGTAGTAGTAGCCGCGGTCGAAGTTTGAGCTCGACGCGAACCTGCTGGCGCTCATGATGTGGCCGGGGTCCACGGTCTGCTTGCCGGTCTTCGTGTAAACGATGTGGCGGGCGCCGGCGTAAGGCGTGGTGCGCCGCCGCGCCGCTTCCATCTCCGCGGTCGTTCCTGTGCCGATTTGCTCGCACCAGGCCGGGAACAGGCATCCGTCGATGAGCAGGCCGCGACCGTAGGGCCGGTCGGGGTGGAGCTCCATCAGCGCCCGGAACATCTTGGCCTTGGTGGCGAGCACGAGGTCCCTGGTGCCGCTGCGCTCGCACAGCGCGTCGAAGCGCTTCATCGAGCCGCGATAGGTCCGCAGCGGCAGCGGTCCCGGGGCGGGGTCCCCGGCCCTGGCGGCGGCAGCGGCGTCCACGCGAGCGAACACGCGCAGGAGCTCCGGCTTCTCCAGGAGGTCGGAGTACGCATCCAGTCCGTGGGTGTGCCCGGTCATGCCCAGCGTCGCCAGCGTCGCCTTCGCCCCGGCGTCGGAAGGCTGGGGGCCGCGGGCGCTTTGAGAGCGCCCGCTTTCCCATGCCGACCACATGTCGAGCATTTCCGGCTGCGCCCATATGTGGGCCATCGCCTCGACGACGCCGCTGACCGTCGGCTGCGCGAGCGCCGGCGTGAACTTCGCCATCGCCTTGTGCAGATGGTCGTCCAGACGATTGCTCTTGGACCGTCGCTGCTCAATCGACTGCAGGATGAACGCGAGGGCGTTCTCGCTCATCCCGAGCGTGCTCGGGTCTTCGTGCGCATGCCCGGCCAGGCCGCGGCGATGCTTCCATGCCGCGACCTGGATGTCGCCCTTCCACTGCTGCGCGAGCAGCCGGCGCTGAGGCGGCTGCGGCGGCGGGTTCCAAACCAGGGACATCGCCGCTCAACTTCCTTCCACCGGGCGCACGAACGCGAGCTGCGGGCAGGAGTCGGCGCCGACGTCGTCGGCCATGGCGTTGAAGAGCCCGACGACGAACACGAACTCGGCGGCGTCATCACGCGACATCGGTCCGCTGTTGCGCGCGGTCCCGAGGAGGAGCTCTCCCCCGGGGCCGACGGTGACATCGACGAACACGACCTCGTACTCGCTGTCATCCGCACTCGCGGGCTCGGGCAGCCGCACCACTTGAACGCGCGCGGCGCTCATGAGAGCTCGCTCCAGGCGTCGGCCTCGCCGAGCTCACAGTCCGCGAGGGTGAGGGCAAGTTCCGGGCCGTAGAGAACCGCGACTTGAGTGACGAGGGCCTGGAAGCCCTCGCTCTCAGGTCCAGCGGGAAGGACAACCATGGCCAGTGGGAGGCCGCTGGTCGAGAGGGCTACGCAGGAGATGAAGCCGTTTCCGCGGAGCGCGCTCATGAGTGCTCGCTCATGCAGCCGCAGTCGCAATCCGGCCCGAAGTCGAGGTCGTCGGAGTCCACGAACGGGTCGCTCGCCATCAGGCGCCGGACGAGGAACGCGTGGAAGCGGACCTCCGCCGGTGTCCCCCTCTGAAAGCAGCTCGGAAAGTCGGTCCCGTCGACGAGGTTGCTGTCGGCGTCGAGAACCAGCCACGCCACCGCCGTCCCGAAGGCCGACACGAGAACGCTGCGGGTGCCGTCACACGCCGGCTCGGGATGATGAAGGTACTGGAAGCTCACGTAGTCGAGCTCACCGTCGGGGGCCTCGGCGACGCACCGCTCACGACGCCACATGTCGTACCCGGCGAAACGAGGGTCGCCGAGCAAATCACGGGAGCATTCGAAGCCGTCGAGGATGCGGTGCTCGGCCTTGACGAGGCGGTGAGCCTGGTGAAAGACGAGGAGCTCGACCATCCGGCCCTGCGCGTCGAACACGCTCCAGCCGCGGGTGTCGTCATCGCTGATGACCGGGACCGACATCGTCCCGTCCGAGGCCGCGTCGGCGGGGTTCGGCAGCCGCCGCAACTGCTGCGGCGTCGGCGGCAAACCGTCGACGTCGACGGCGGTCAGGGGACTGCTCCACGGCCCGTTGCGGGGCGTCGAGTGCTGGCCGGTTGTGCTCCGACGCTCCCTACGAGCGGCGGCGCCGTTGCTGCGGTCGTTCTTGCGGGTCTTGCGGCGGGAGCGGGAGTGCTTTCCCATGACTTTCGAGTCCTTTCATGGTCGCGACCGGATTGGCCGTGACCGCAATATGAATCCTGATTTGCCAGGGACCGGACGCCATATTCGGCGGCGCCAGATATGGCGGCTGCAAGGCATGGGGACCCGCTTCGCGGCTGGGCTTCGCGAGTACGGGAGTTGCCTGGGGCGTTGCGTTGCCGGCGGTCGTCCGGGCGTGGCCGCCGCGGCGCCGGCGTCACCGACGTCGCTCCGGGAGCGGTCGTTGCTGGCGCTGCGCGGGCGTGTGGGCGCCCATCCATGAGCGTGATTCCTCTCGGTGTTGAGGCTGCTGGTTAGGACCTGAAGCCTCGGTCCTCCCGCCGTGGGCCAGACGCCATATTCGGCGGCGCCATATTTGGCGGACTCCTGGCGCCGGCGAATTGCTACACGAACATACGTTCGGTTTCAAGGGAACCGGAATCGGTTCCCAGTCGGCACCGGAGGAGGGGCGCGCCGGGGTCGTACCCAACGCCCCGTCGGCGGCCTCGGAGGCGTCGTCGTCGGCGGCCTCGGAGGCGGTCCCGCGCTCGCGCGCGAAGCCGCTACAGCTCTACAGCCCGAGGTAGTTGTGCTTGGCGCGGACCGACCGAGCTCCTGGCAGGGCTTCCTGCCAGTCGTCCTCCAGCAGGAGGTGCCAGTCGTCGAGGTCGAGCGCGAGCGCGCACGAGATGAGGTAGCGGACGGGCGGGTTCGCGTATTGCCCGCTCTCCAAGCGCTGCAGGGTGCGCGTGGAGATGCCGGCGCATTTCGCGAGCTCGTTCTGGTTGACGTCGGCTTCGCGCCGGTACCGGTTCAGCCAGGTTTCCGGCGGCGGGGCGAGGTCCGACCCCTGCCTCGCTGAGCCGCGTTTGGTCACGACTGCAAGCTACCGACGGCGCTGCCAGATGGCGCGACGCGTCCGTCGCGGCATCCACGACCGGTTGCCTGTTAGGTATGGCCGTTCCCGACAGCGCCTCTCGTGCGCTCCCGCAACTCCGGTATCGTCGCGAGCGCGTGGGACTCGACAGCTGGCAGGAATATGCGGCGCCAGAGCGTGCCGGACCTACGGTGGACGACGCGACGCCGCTGACCACGCACCCGCCTCTGAGCGAGCACGAGTTGGCCGCGGTCGTTTCCAAGCTGAACGCCGGCGAGCCCCTTGACGAGTACTGGAGGCAACGGCTCTTCCCTCAGCCGAAGGAAGCGGAGCTCTCCTACGCCGGGAAGAAGGAGCGAGGGCGCATCCTCAACGACACGCTGGGCGTGCCGCTGCAGACGCTCAAGCGGTTCGGCGAGGCGGAGGACGGCGCCTGGACGAACCGGCTCATCTTCGGCGAGAACCTGCAAGTGCTCAAGACACTTCTCGACATGAAACAACGTGGCGAGCTACTCAATGCTGACGGCACCCCTGGCTTCCGCGTGTGTTACATCGACCCGCCGTTCGCGACTCGCCGCGAGTTCCGAGGCAGCCAGGGGCAGCGGGCGTACCGGGACAAGATTGACGAGGCCGAGTTCATCGAGTTTCTGCGTCAGCGCCTCATATTCGTGCACGAGCTGCTCGCGGAGGATGGCACGTTGTACGTCCACCTCGACCCTAAGAAGGGCCACTACGTCAAGGTTGTGCTAGACGAAATCTTCGGCCCGAACAACTTTCGGAATGAGATTGTCTGGTGGTACTACAACAAGATGCAGGGGAACGTGAATCGTTTCGCTTCCAACCACGACTGCATTTACGTGTACGGGAAGGGCCCTCACGCGCTCTTCAGTCCGGTGCAGGAACAGCGCGATGTGAAGGCCAGTCTCATCAAGCGCGTCTGGGACGGCGACAGCAACAAGCTCGTAAACGCGAAGGACGAGGACGGCAAGGTCATCTACATCGAGAAGGACGACAAGCGCGTCGACGATGTGTGGCGCCTGTCGATGCTCCAGCCAGCGGACCGAACCGAGAAGGTCGACTTTCCGACGCAGAAACCGGAGAGTCTCCTCTCCATCGCGCTGGCGGCATCGTCCAACCCAGGTGACCTCGTCCTCGACTGCTTCGTGGGCTCAGGGACTACAGCTACCGCCGCCGAACGCCTCGGACGTCGGTGGGTCGCGGTGGACTGCGGGAAGCTCTCGATTTACACGACGCAGCGACGACTCCTTTCGCTCAAGGAGGGTCGCGGGCGCAACAAGGGGCAGCCCATCACGCCGTTCGAGGTCTGCAGCGGCGGCCTTTACGACAACGACCTGCTCGAACAGCTCAGCCCGGTCGAGTTCGAGGACTTCTGCCTCGAACTCTTCGGCTGCAAGCGCCAGCTGCACGAGGTCGTGGGCGTGCGGATGACCGGTATGCGCAAAGGGAACCCTGTCTACTTCTTTCCGTACCACGAGGTCGACCTTGATATGGGCATGGACTTCATCGAGTCCTTACACGACCGCGTGAAGGCGAAGCTCAGCGGCACGGTGTATCTGGTGGCGCCCGCGTCTCGTTGCGAACGGTCCCTGGCTACGGAGATTGTGAAGCTCGGACGCAACACTTACTTCATTCTCCGGGTCCCGTTCTCAGCAATCGAGCTTCTCAATGGCCGACGGTTCGAGGTGCTCGACCAGCCGACATCGGAGACAGCGGTGAATGATGCAGTCGAGGCGTTCGGCTTTAGCTTCGTCCGCGTCCCCGAGGTGCAAGCGTCGAGCAGTCGCACAGCCGTTGGTCTGCACGTGGAGCTGAAGAGCCTCATGCGGGGTGGCCTCGACCCGGAGGACTTCGCGGGCCTGCCCAATGCGGGCCGTGAGGACCTCGCGATGGTCATGGTGGACGCGAACTACGACAGCGACATCTTCAGGCTCACCAACCATTGGTTCGGCGAGAAGCTCCAGGAAGCCAGCTGGACGTTCGACATACCGGTGTCGGCGGGCGCCGAGCGGGTTCAGGTCATCTGGATGGACACGCACGGCAACGAGGCCCGGGAAATCATCGAGCTCGTCTCAACCCGTCGGTCCAAATCCCGGGGCAGGGCTGCCGCATGAGCGCTCGCGCATCTCTGCAAGTCGACCGGTTCGCCGCGGATGACTTGGTGCTCGACGTATCGAAGAGCTTCGACCCTGCCCGATTCGACGTGGACGCATACGGACCGTTCATCGACGCAATCTCGTCCGGGCGGGCCTATGCGCGTGATGCCATCGAGGCAACTCTTCGGTTGCTGGCTGGCGGGCGCTACGCATCCACGTCCGCGCTCGCCAAGGAGGCGTTCGAGAACTCCGCGGGCTTGCAGCGGCGCTACGGTCGCGTCGAGGCTCTGCTGGAACGACTGCCGTTCCCGGACATCCTCGGATGTTCGCTCGACCTGGCGACCGGAACCGGCAAGAGCTTCGTCGAGTACGCGCTCGCTCGCATCATGTTGAACGAGGGACTGGTGGACCGTGCCCTCGTCCTATGCCCATCACGGACCATCGAAGACGGGCTGCTGGGCAAGTTCAACGCGCTGACGGCGGATAGTGACCTGACTGACCTTCTCCCCGTGCGGGCAGGCGGCTATCCCATTCCCTCCATCGTGGATGCCACGGCGACCGTGAAAGCCGGAAGCATCTGCATCGAAAACATTCACGCCGTATATGAGCACGTCGGCTCCTCCATCGACGACTCGTTCGCCGGCCAGGGCGCAAGGACGCTCGTCCTCTCCGACGAAGCCCATCACATCCACGCAACGCAGGGCAACACCACGCGAGGGTGGAAGGAGTTTCTCGACAACACGGCCTTCGGCTTCCGCTATCACGTTGGACTGTCCGGCACCTGCTACAACGGCAACGCGTACTTCAGCGACGTCATCTACCGTTACGCGATACGCGACGCTATGAATGACCGCTGGGTCAAGGAGGTTTACTACCTGGCGGAGGACGACTCCGCTACCGACTACGAGCGGTTCCAGAAGCTTCAGGAGCGCCATGAGAAGAACCGGGTAGCTAACAAGCCTCACAAGCCGCTCACGATTGCGGTCACGCGCAGCGTCAAAGATGCAGAGCAACTCGGCGCCGACCTCGTCACGTTCCTCGCCGACCCACTGACCGGCGGCCTCGACGAGGCCCGCGAGCGGGTCCTCGTGGTCAGCTCAGCGCCTCAACATGCGGCAAACCTGTTGAAACTGAAAGGCGTTGACCACAAGGGAAGCCTTGTCGAGTGGATAGTGTCCGTGTCGATGCTGTCCGAAGGTTGGGACGTGACTAACGTCTTCCAGATTTACCCTCACGAGAAGCGCGCGTTCAACAGCAAGCTGCTGATAGCCCAGGTCCTCGGTCGTGGCCTTCGCCGTCCGGATGGCCGTAACGGCAATCCGGTGGTGTACGTCTTCAATCACCAGAAGTGGGGCACCGAAGTCGAGGAGCTGGTGGCTGAAGTGCTCGACCAGGAGACGACCATCGCCCAGTGCCAGACTGACGGTCGCACAGCTGCCCCTCACTTCGACCTTCACGGCCTCACCTACACGGTGCTGCCGACGGGCGTTCCCGCTCAGGCCCTTGTCAAGCCCCGAAGTATCCAGCGCCTCAAGTTGTTGCCGCAAGGGGACGCGACGGAGGACACGAAGTACCGGTCGGCGCTTGACCGAACCCGAGTCGAGGTCATGACGACCAAGGTGGCCGAGCGCTACTCCACCCTCGACGACGTTGTCGCGAGGGTTCGGGCCAACGTTCTGGCGCTGAACGACGCCAAGCTCACGGCGAAATATGGCAAGGCCCAAATCCGCACCGTTATCAAAGAGAACTTCGCGCGTCTCGGAGAAGATGGGGAGCTCATCAGCCAGGAAAATCGCATCACCATTCTGCAGGCATTCGGGTCCCTGGCCCAGAAGCAGACGCGCTCGGGTGCCATCCTGCGGAGCACCCCGTCCGGCCTTGAGGTGACCGGCACAGCCAGCATGGCTCCAACTCGTGCGCGCATATCGGGCCTGACCGGGAACCTCGGCCTCTTCTGGGACGAGCTGAGCTCCAAGCTCGGTAGCGACGACGATGCCATCGCCTTGCAGAAGGCGCTCGAAATCGAGGTTGCTAACAACGCTCATGAGGTTGAGAACTCGTTCAACTTCAAGTCCCCGGTCAACGTCGTGCTGACGTCGCACCGCCCGGAGCTGGAGTTCGTCCGCCGCTTGCTGCGCAAGGAGACGGCGCCTGCCTTGCGCTCCTGGGTCAAGGCTCCGAACGTCGGCTTCTATCGCATCGAGTACGCCTACCAGAGAGACGGGTCAGGTCGCTCAAGGCACGGCGAGTTCAACCCGGACTTCTTCCTGTTGCTGTCCGACCGAGACGAGGTTGTGGTCGTCGAAACGAAAGCAGACGCCGACGAGCGCGCGGTCAACGCCGGCAAGCTGAAACACGCGGTTCAGCACTTCGCCGCCGTCAACGAACTTCTTGAGCAAGCTGGCGAGGAGCGGCGCTACCGGTTCCACCTGTTGTCGCCCAAGGACTACGACCGCTTCTTCGAGAAACTTCGGTCCGGCGAGCTCGACACCTTTACGTCGAGCCTCCAGGCCGCCCTCTCCGCGTAGAGGCCCATTCTCCGCGCTCCGGCGTCGCGACTCCGTTCCGAACGTTCGTCCAGACACGCAGCCTCGCCGCCGAAAGAGTGCATGCGCGCCGTACCCTCGCCTCATGAGCACGGTCGACGAGCCTGCGGATTTCGATACCGGCATTGCTGGCGCGAGCGCGCGCCGTGAGCACGCGCGCCGGCAGGCGAACCGCGAGAGGCGGGTGCGCGAGAAGCATCCGCGGGTCGGAGGTCTGATTCTCGCCCTGGGCGACGCCCCGACGCATGAGACGGTGTGGGCTCGCGGCGCCGGCGGTGAGGAGCACATCGCGCAGTTTCTTGGCGAAGTACTTGAACGACGGCGTCGTCCTCTTGCATGACCGGCGCATCCCGCGCAGCCGGGCGAACATCGACCACATCGCCGTCGCGCCATCCGGGGTCTGGGTCATTGACGCGAAGCGCTACAAGGGGAAGGTCGCCGTCTCCAGGCCGCTCTTCGGCCAGCCGACGCTGACCATCAACGGGCGCGACAAGAGCAAGCTTGTCGACGGGCTCGCGAAGCAAGTCGCGCTCGTGAAGGCGGTAATGGTCGAGGTCGCGCCGGAGGTTCCCGTCCACGGTGCTCTCTGCTTCGTCGACGGGGACCTGCCGATGGTCATGAAGTTGAGCTTCGGCGGTTACCCGTTGCTCTACGCGAGACCGCTCGCCAAGCGCATCAACGCGCCCGGGTGGCTTGCCGAGGGCCGCGTGCGAGCTATCGCCGGCGAGCTGGCGACGCGCTTCCCTTCCGCCTGAGCGGCGATGCCTTACGCGCGGGCCTGCGAAGGCCTGCGGAGTTCGACGACGTCCAAGCGCAGCGGCGCCAGGAGGGCTACGAACTCTTGGCGCCAGTAGTCGACCGGTGGTGCGCTCCGTCCGGCGAGCGCGTTGACGAGGTCCTGGGCGGGCCAGAACACGGAGCGACGGCGACGCAAAGCGGCGATGCCGACCTTGCGCACTTCGTACCTGTCGTCGGTGTCGGCGAGCAGATACCCGAGGAGCTGCCAAACCTCGTCGCGTCCGGCGACTCCCGCGGACGCTGTTGATTTGAGGTCAACGAGTACGCCGTCGTAAATGAGGTCGGCGTCGGCGCCGCCGAGCGCGCCGCTCTGAGCGAACACCGGCCCGACATGAACGTCGGTCGCCTCACGGATGTGAATGTGGTCCTCGACGGTGGCCCGTCCGACGCCGTCGATGTCGAGCAGGGTCGCCTCCGTCACGAGCGCTTGTGCCAGCCCGGGGAGGCTCCCGTCATGGGCAGCCAGCGGTCCGGCGAGGTACGGGAACGCCGAGCGAGGTGCGCGAAAATGCTGCTCGAAGCGCGCGAGGATGCCGGCGAGAGCGCAGAGCTCCGTCCACGCGTCGCCGTCCACGCGGCCCTCCGACGCGCGCAGCTCGCGAACGCGGGCGACAACACGCCGCTCGATGCTGCTCGGCTTGACCGCGAGATGCCGCAGCCGGCGGTCGAGCTTGTGCGCGCCGCCTGTCGCCACGGTGCTGTCAAGGGCGTCGGCGCGCAGGTGGGCCGACAGCAGGTAGCCGACCGCGGTTCCTACGAGCCCGTAGTCGGTTCCCGGCACCGGCGGAACAACGCACGGCAGTTTCGCCGGGCCGCCCCGCAGGTCCCGGTTCGCGACCGCGCAAACGCTCCTGGTTTCAGGGAAGTTCGCGGCGAACCATTCCCAGACCGGGCCTTGCCCGTCGTCCAGCAGACTCGTCAAGCTCACGCGACCAGACTGCCTGCGGGCGGCGCACATGTCCAGCGCCGCTCGCCGTCACGGACGGATATACCAGCGCTGCTGGCGTGCCGAGCGAGAGCGGGCGGAGGGGAGCCGGCGTGGACGGTTCGCGTGCGGTCGCCGGCGATACCCGTGAGCGAGTCGCCTATGTCGCCAGCTCGCCGCTTGTACGGCGGGTCGACCGCGGTGTGACGTAGCAGGAGACCTAGGGAGCGACCGCCATCCAGGCGCAATGCCAGTTACGGCTGGAGAAGGAACGGATGCCGTCTCTTCCCACCCCCGGCTAATGAGCGCCGCCTAGTCGACTACGACCCAGCCGCCCGCTTTGGTGTGCTGGTAGGCGTCCGCGTCGCGACCGTTCTCAACGCCGAGTCCCGCGCGACCGATGTACTCCAGGTACGCGTCGTCGTCACCATTGACCCCGGCGAGGAGCATGCCGAACTCGTAGTCGTCCCGTCCGAGGGTGAACCGGAGGATGGCATCGGGTCTCAAGCTCATGCCCGCGTCGCTCTTGATGCTGGGCGCTGGGATGTGCGCGCGACCACCATCTATAGCGACCATCAACACACGCTTGACGACCGCGCCCGCGAAAAGCACGTCGGCGTAATACGAGCGGGCCGAGGGGTCGGGGTGCCTGTTGGCCCACGCTTCCTTGTAGTCATGGTTCTCCGCTACTCCCCACTCCAGACTGAGCCGAAGGTCGGGTTTATAGACCGCCGACCCCGAGTGTCCCGGCTGTGATACCGGGGCATTGACGCGCTCCCAATCGCAGGCGTCGCTGTCCTTGAGAATGCTCTCGATGTCGGTGAGGTTCATCTGGATGGTCCCGCTTTCTCGGTCACTTAGTGTCCTTTCACCGATAGTAGGCGCGGCAACCCGTCCACGTCGCAGTTCTCGCTCCGCAGTGGCCCGAAAGCGATGAGCTCGGGAGTTGGCGAGCAGTGGCGTCTCGGCCCGTGTTCGCGAAATGGCGTGAGTGGCTGCTTCGCTGCCAGGATTACTGTTCGTTCTAGTCCCCCAACTCGCCGGCGGCATGCGAGGCGGTATCTCTTCCGGGGTAGTCGGCCCGACTTCCCCCGTGGTAGCGCGACGTGCGCCTACGGCACACCGCCCTCGGACCGCGTACCACTCGGGAGTTCCCGACTACCGCGGCATGGTGGCACGCACGAGGTTCACGAGGATGACCCCAACGATGAGGCCGATGGCCGCGCCGATGAGCAGCCCGACCACTCACGGCGCGGCGGCGGCGAGGATGCCGTCGCTGAGACAGTGCCATGGCACTGTCACCACCGGTGTGCGAGTCGTCGGCGTGCCGCCGTGCACGGCATGCGCCGGGTTGGCGAGCGCAGCCACTCGCGGCGTAAATGCCTGACCTGAACCCGCGGCGCGTGCAGCCCCCTTGCAGACTCCGACTTTTCCCACCGGGTGCAGCTCGTACGCCACGCCGACGCCGGCCAACCCGCCGAGGCTCATCGTGAACTCCTTGATGGCGCCGGCCTTGGTCATGAGTTCGAGGCTTACGGTCGCCGCGCAGCGCACGCGCCTTCTTCGCTACAGGTAGTGCATGCTGGCTCGGGCGAGCGGAAGCGAGCGGACGCGCCTCAGGGGCGAAAAGCTCGCGGTCGCGGCGTAGCGTCCTGAAGGCTGGGGTCATGGCCCATCGCCTGAGTCTTCGGGACAAGCTGGACATCGCTCGTGCGACCGCAGCCGGCAAGCCGGTGCCCGAGCGATACACCGCGGTTCCTCCGCCCGAGGGCCCGTTGATGCAGCTGGTCATGCTGGCCCTCGCCGCTTACAGTCCGGCGCGCATGAGCGTTGGTCGGCTGGCAATCGTCGCGCCTGGCGGCCTTCGGATTGAAGTTGTTGTCGACAGCGACTCTCGCACCGTCGCATTTCATGTTGCACTGGGTGAGCTCGCGACCGCCGGTGAGGCCGCGGCGGCCCTCAGGCAGTCCGCTGCCATGCGAAGCGCTGCGTTCTTGGTGGCCTACCAGACCGACGCCGGTCTCGTTCTGGGGGCATGCAGTCGTGTGGCGCTCCCTCGCGCCGAACTCCAGCCGGAGGATGCGCGACTCTGCCTTCAGCCCGCGGTCGAGCACGTCGTGGCCGCGGTGAAGCAGTACCGGGCCGGCGAACTACTCGGGTAAGGGAGGCATAGGACCGTTCCGTGAGCTGCTACCGCTGCTGGGAGAATGCCCTGCTGCACTCCGGATACTCCCCGAAGGACATAGCCGAACGTCTGGAGCGACCGTAGAGAGATAACTTCGGCGCTTCGCTCCGGCCCTGTGCAGCCGAGTGCTAGATGTGGTCGAGAAGCTCGACTCGCTTGGCGTCGAACTGCTCGTCAGTGAGCGCGCCAGAGGCATGAAGACGCGCAAGTCGCTCTAACGGGCGAGAGCATCATCGGCAGGTGCGGTTGTAGCCGACCCAGCCGGCTCGCTTGTCGACTGCACATCGCCTGGCGCCTTCGCTCCCGCGAGGATGGCCAGAGGCGCCAGCCAAAGCAGCGTAGGCGCGGCTAGGAGCGCCCAGATGAGTGTCTGCCAGCCGGCGAGCCGGAGCTGCTTGGAGCGTTTGACGACCATTCCCACCATCGCTAGATGGAGGAAGACGCCGAGGACTGTGCCCGTGCCGCCGCCGAGCTCGCCCGTGCCGCCACCAACGAGGAGAGCCCAGTCGCCTATGACGCCGCAGATGGCGAAGCCCCAGCCGAACTCGGCGGCCTCTGACATCTGCTTTGCCTGTCTCGGGTCGTGGTCGGTCGTCGGCATGCCACGCGACTCCTGTCTTACGCGCGGCGCGCGCACGACATTTCTCCGGCGTGGCCCCTGCGGCCTCGCCCTACGCGTCTCCCAGCAGATGCTCGCGGTGGTATTCGGACGAAGCTGTCAGTCGCTCGTGCAGTTCGCTGGCAGGAGGGTTGCCCGGCACGGACGGCATCTCCGCTGCTCGCAGCGCGCGCCGCCCAGTCCTTGCTACGGCTGAGCCTTCTTGTCGCGCGTGAGGACCTCGATAAGGAGCTGTAAGAGCTCGGGCCCGCCAATGCCGAGAGAGTCCTCCTTGCGGAAGAGTCGGCGCCCCTCTCCGGCGGGTTCCACGCTACGTCCAGGGAACGCGCGCTCAGCGAAGTCCTTGCGCACCTCGCGCTTCTGGTCGTCGCTGAGCGACTCGATGAACGGGGGAAAGGCCACAAGCTCCAGCTCCAGCCGTTTCGCTTCCTCTTCGCGGATGCGATGGCGGCCCGACTGCCGCCCCGCGTAGGCGGCCACGCCTGCGGCGACGAGCGTCACCGTGAGCTTCGCCACGACGGTGCTCGTGGAGGTGGCGCGAGTCGGGTCGAGCTCGGCAAGTACGACCGCGGCGACCGCGACCGCGGCGGCGATGGAGCCGAACACGACCGTCGTGAGCCTCCAGCGGTCAGCGCTGGCCTTCTGCTGCCGAGCCTCCTCGCGGAACGCGCCAGTCGTCGAGGTGTCGGCGATGATTCCGTGGAGCTTCTCAACTTCGTTCCGACGCGCCTCGACTTCCGCCAGAACCTCGTGAGACTTCTTCGTGAGGTCGGACGTGAACGAGTCGGAGGCGGTTTTCAGCTCGTCTTGCAGGTCGTCGAAAGCAGTCTGCCGCTCCCCCTGGGCTGTCGTGAACTGCGTCTCGAAGTTGGGCACGAGACTGTCCAGCCGCTGCTTCTCCGTCGCCACCTGCGCTGTCAGCTCCTCCACCTTCGCTGTGAGAGCCGTCTCGCGCGCCGCGTCCTCGTCCACGCGAGCGGCTTCAGCTTCGGCCCGCCGCTGGTCAAGCGCTGCCAGTTCAGCGCCAATCGCCTCGGCCTGCTCGGATATCGAGTTGACGGTGCCGGTGAGCGCTGTGTCGAACGTCTCCGTGGCCTCGCCCGCTCGCCCCGCAACGAGCGGAGACGCGGACACCACCCGGGCCGCGGCGTCCAACGCCGCCTCGATATGAGCGTCGAGTTGGTTCGCTAAGGCTGGATTGGCGGTGAGCTGAGAGGCCATCTGGTTCGCGGCTACGACGGAGCTATCAATGCCTTCGAGTGCGCTGGCCGTGACCAGGGCAGGGTCGGCGGCCACGAGCGCGCCCTCGATGTAGGTCAAAGCCGTCGGGACTCGCTCCACCGCGCCGTCGAGCGCTTCGTTAGCAGCCTCAACCGTCTCATCGTCGAGCGAGGCGATAGTCGCCCGCAGCTCCGCAATGTGCGCCGTCGCCGGGTGGTTCAGGAGTCGGTCGTCCAGTCGAGTCATGAGCCCGACTATATGAGCGCCAGTGGACGTTGAAGAGCGGCTGCCAGGGAGGCGAAGCCACCGCTCCGGGGCGGCACCGCAGAACTGGCAGCATGCTTCGCCTGTCCGAGAAGTCGAGGACATCCGGCGACCGCGTAGAAATACATCGCCGGGTTGCTACGGACAGCTGCGCCGCGCCGGCGGGATGCCGTCCAGTGCCGCGCTCATACTTGCCTGTTGGCCATGGGTGACCCCTCCCTCAACGCGCTGCCGCTGTTCGTTGAAGCGGGCGTCGTCGGCGTCGTCGCCAGCGCGGACCCGAGATGAACGAGCCTGACCCAGTTCGACCGAAAGGCGTGACGAGCTACGACCTGCTGGGAATGGGCGACGAGGACTTCGAGAGCATGAACGCTCTGCTTATCAAGCTTGAGTTCCCGTCCGCGTTCAAACCCGCGAACACGAACGATGGCGGCGCCGACATGGTGCTCGCCTCGGACGGGCGCTACGAGCGATGCTGGCAGTCGAAGCACTTCACCGGGAGCATCGGTTGGACGAAGTGCCAGAAGTCACTGGCGGACGCGCGCGAGCATTGGGACCCTGCCCACTACACGTTCTGCTTCGCGCGCGACCTCACCATTAAGGAGCAGACGACGTTCGACAAGCACTTCCGCGGCCCCGACGCCGAAGTCGAAGTCGACCATTGGAACGGGAATGCGCTCCAGGGCAAGCTCGTCGGTTCGGACGGCGGCCAGCGCATCGCCCGGCAGTTCTTCGATGACGTCCAGTTCTATCGCGAGGACACCAACCGTGCCATCGAAGCCGGCGGGCGCCTGACCACGCCCGAGGACGCGGTTGACCATCTCTCCAACCTCGGCGGCTTCTTGGCGACGAAGGACGCCTACTTCTCCTATCCGGCGGCAACGCATGAGGCGTCCGGGCCCGCTCCGCCGTTGACGCCGGGCGCGGTCATGAGCTACGGCAAGAGCGACGGCACCGTCACCACGCGCATCGACCTCGTTCCGCGTGACAGCGAGGCCATGGAGCGATACGGGCCAGCTTTCACGCTCCAGCCAACCGAGGGCGAGGAGGGTCAGCGCGCCGCCGCTCGCCTCCAGGCGGCGTTGCAAGAGGGCAAGGGCGTCGAGATTGAGGAGGGGCTCGACTTCACGTTCACGCGCCTGCCGCCCGGGTTCGAGCACATCGTCGGCCAGCGCCTCGCCGGCACGACCATGAAGTTCGGGACGCCCGAGGTCGCCCGGGGCCCAATCCCGCCATGGAACGCGCGCCTGCACGTGGCCACGGACGCCGGAGAGACGTTCCTCGACGTGGCGCTTCAACCGCAGGAGCCGGTGCCCGCCGAGTGGGAGCACATCCTGACCGGAACCCACGGCGGCCTCAACGTGACCGTGCTCTTCCGTTGGCGGGCCGAAGGCGGCGAAATCCGGTGGACGTTCCGACACGCGCGCGATGCCTCGCCCGTCCGCGAGCAGCTCAAGGCGCTGAGCTTCCTCCATGCCATGAGCGACGCCGCTGAGGTCGTCATCTCCGACCGCGGCCCATCAGGGCGGGGCGAGATGCGCGTTCCCATCGCGGACGCCCCGCTCTCCGGCGACAGCCTGGCTTTGCTCGCCTTCCTGGAAGATGTTCGCGCTATCGAGAAATGGGCGGGTGTCGAGTACACGCTGCCGGACACCGTCAGCGGTCACGAGGCATGGGCAGTTGCCGAGGTCGCCGCCGCCGTCCGCAACCACGGTCTGTCCGTGACCTGGCGGGACATGGTCCTGACAGTTGAGGAGGACGGCCTCGCGGCTCTGCGTGACGGGAAGACGCTCCGCGTTGAGCGCACGCTCTCCACAGCCCTGCTCGGACGCCACGTCGAGCTCGGACGCACGCATCTCGCCGTGGCCGACTACGTCGTCAGCTCGGTGGAGTGGCCCGAAGGCCAGGCGCATGCGTCCGTGCGCATCGAGCCCGGGACCGTTGAAGCCGCCGACCTCTTCGAAGAGCTCGTGAGGCCGGCGGGCTCTAGCAGGCGGCCTCCGCCTCCGCCTCCCCGTCAAGGCAACAGAAAGCGCGCAGGCAAGCGCAAGAAACGGGGCAAGCGGCGACGGTGAGCGCCCGGTCCGGGCCGCCGGAGGCCCTGGTGATGACCGGCCACCGGAATGGCAGGATGCAGACGCCTACGCGGCGGTGGCGGCGTACCGCATCCACGTCTCTACGCGCCTGGGCAGCGAGAACGGCTCGGTCCTCATGAACTCGATGATGTCCGGGAACCGGAGCTTCGTGACGTTGGCTCCGGGCTCCCCGGAGTACTTGCCCCGCGGCTGAAAGACGAACGCCTTCTCGACGTCGGCGGGGAGAGTGTCGAGGGACACCGCCGAGTGCCCGGACTTGACTTGGAGGACGGCCTCGTGGCCGTGGTCGGGGTCACGGAGGACGAACTCGTATGCGAGCGTGTCCGCGCGCATGCTGCCTGGCATTACGAGGTAGCCGTAGTGGCGCTGGAGGTAGCAAGAGACAAGGTCCTCCAGGTCCTGCGAACTCAGCAGCGAGACGAGCACCTCGTCAAGGCCCGGCGCCCACGCCGGCGATGGGCGCCCCGTGAGCTCCGCGAACTTGAACGCGGAGTACAACGCGGCGACGTCGTCGAGGACCCGCTGGACGGTGGACCGGCCCCGAAACCCGGCGATGACAGCTCCTGGGACCTCAGAGGCAACGCCGACGCGTTCGATGCGTGCCGGCCTGACGTTATGGACTTCGGCGTCCACGCTTTCCGCGTCCAGCAGGTACAGCCAGTCGCCCGTGACCTCGGCCAGGTAGTAGGTCCCCGAGCGGTCGCGCAGCCACACGAGGGAGTCACCCGGCATCTCATGCATCGTCCGCGGCGCTACCTTGACCCCGCCGTAGAGGTCCGTCGCGAGCTCCGTGTACGCGCCCCAGTCGAGCTCCCGCCCTGGCGCCGTTTCGTGCACGCCCCAGCCGACGCCGATGACGTTCCTCTTCAGGCAGAAGCTCACCGCCGTGTCAGTGCTTCGGAGATGCAGGCGGTACAGCGGACGGGCGGGAGGGGCAGCGGCCGGAGTGCTCATGCGCACAAGCTAGTCGACGGCTACGAGCAGAACAGCAAGTGCGTCACCAACATCCGTCCGCCGCGCGTATCGCCTCACGCCGCAACGCGAGGACGTCGCCGTCGTCGCTGACAATGCGCCGGTGCGTCGTCCCGCAGTCGTCGGTGATAACGGCAAGCAGGACATCACCTCTCAAGTAGGCGTCGTAGCGCACGACCTCCTCCCGAAGCGTCGCCTCGACCTCACTCGCTGCGGCCCCGATGGTCGACTGCTCGCCGCAGTCGAAGATGACGCCAACCGGCAACACGACATCGCCGTCCATCGGCTCCAGGCGCAGCGAGACGCCAGTCCGAGAGGACTCGTCCTGCTCTGCGAGATAGACGGGAAGCACGACGCGGGCCTGATATGGCTCTCGGCGGACATGGGCCTCCAGCGCCCAGAGGGACTGCTCCGTCAGCGGCGCCGCGAGCAACAGCGCCAGAACGGCATCGTCGGCGGTCGCCTCTCGGTCGCTGCTCGGTTTCACTCCATCCTCGTCGTCGCTCAGGTACCGGTGAGGCTCCGCGCACACGAGGACGCCGCGCCGCCCTTGGTGCAGACGACGAGGGGAAAGGTCGCGACCCGCGATGAGCAACTCCACCTCAAAGCCCGCGGCCTGGAAGCTCTCGATAGAGACGTATTCGTGGGCGTGGCGTGCTGGTCGGCGGATGGCGGAGGTGGACGTGCGCACGACTGCCCAGGGTACGCACGCGGTCGGAGGCTCCCGTCTAGAACCACCGCCGGGCCGGCGTCTACGCTCGGCGGGTGAGCTGCGTCTTCTGCGAACGCGACGGCCCGATGAGCCGGGAGCATGTTTTCCCGACGTGGCTTGACCGGGCGTTCCCGGACTTGGGGACCACCGACTACGTTCGGCGGCTTGTCACCGACAGCGCGGATGACCGTCACGAGCGGCCAGGCCCCAGCTTCGACGTTGTCGTACGGGATGTCTGCAAGGCGTGCAACACCGGCTGGATGGCGGCTCTCGAAACGCAGACGAAGCCTGTCCTGCTCCCGATGCTCAAGGGCGAGCCACGCGTACTCGATGCCTCCGACCAGTATCTCCTGGCGACGTGGGCTACGAAGACCATGCTCACGCTTCAGATGAGTGATTCCGTTTTCATGGGATCAGTGGTCGTAGGCGGTGAAGTGGCGGCCGGGGGTGTCGAGGTGGCCGGTTTCCCAGAGCAGCCAGTTGTGCCAGACGCCGGCGGCGAGGGCGAGTACGCGTTGGCAGACGCGCGCCCAGACGCCTTCGGGGCTGTGGCCGCCGTGGTCTTCGAGGGAGAGTTGGCCCTTGAGCGTGTCGTTGATCGACTCGATCCATTGGCGGACGCCGCCGAGGTTGCCGAAGCGCTGAGGCTCGTTCTTGCGGTCGGGGCGGATGAACGTGGCGTCCAGAGAGGCGATGATCTCCTCGAATTCTCGGCCGCTGAAGCCCTTGTCGCCGATGATGATCTCCTGCCCGGTGAGCAGCCCGTCGCGGCGCGCGTTCTCGAGCATCGCGGCGGCGACTTCGCGCTCGGGCTCGTTGGCGGGGGCGAGGCAGAAACTGACGGGCATCCCGTCTGGGGCGCAGCAGAGGTAGAGCCGCAGACCCCAGAAGTAGCGCGAATGCGACGCGCAATAGCCGTAGGCAGCCCACCCGGCGAGGTCGGAACGCTTGACCGTCTCGCGCGAGGCTCCGCAGGGAACCGGAGTGGAGTCCAGCAGCCGAATCCGGTCGCAGAACGACGGGGAGACCCGGGCGAGCTGCGTGATGACCAGACAGATCCGGGGTGCGAGCGCCCGGATTCGCTTGTTGTAGCCCGGCTGCTGCGGGATATAGGGGAACAGATGACCGAGCCGCCGGCGCGCGAGGCGCAAGAACCGCCGCTCCGAGTGGCAGCCGAGGAAGATCTGCGCAACGGTGAGCGCGATGAGTTCCGCGTCGGTAATCCGCGGCCAGCGCCCCGGACCCGTGCGCGCAGGCAGGAAATCGTCCGCCAACACGTAAAGTGCCGTGGTAAGGCTGTCAAGGTCGGCGGGCACGAGGCCACCTCCGTGGTCGACGTTGCGTTAGCAACGCCGACCTTCGACAGCCGACTTATGTCCCCTTGGGCCCCCGGCCGCCCAAACAATTCGGAATCACTCATTTCAGGGGGCAAACATGGGTGACAAGCGCTGCGTGCCGGAGCAGAGCTACCGGTGGTTCTACGAGAACCAGGCTCCTCTGCCGAGCTCCCACGTCTGGCTCTGTCGCTACGAAGGCGCCGACCAATGGCCGCTTGCCGCACATCAATATGGCTTCACGGCGAGGACCGCCAACATGGCGGCGCCGACCGCGGACGACCCCATCAACGGCTTCGGGGTCGCCTACGCCATCGGGCCGGTCGTGTTCTGGCTGTTCGGCCACGAGCTTCCCGGACGGCTCCTTACAGAGGGCCGGTCCGGCGAGGCTGAGCTCCTCATCTGGCCGGCTCTCGGGCCCGACATTCGGTGGCCGCCGCGGAAGGCGTTGAGGACCGCGGACGATTTGAGCCGCCTCGCCCGACGCATGCCCGACGGCGTGACCCCGCGCGGCGAGCTCCTGCATCTTCGGGAGGGGTGAAAGGCCGCCGGAGCCGTGGTCCGGCTGGAGCGACGGCGTTTGAAATGACTGAAGCCGCTGCACCAACAGTGGCTCCAAGCCTTTGACCGCGGACCTGCCCCACACTGCGCAAGGACCCTGAGTTCGTCTCCTATCCTTGCGAGCATGGCGATGCCGGCACCGGTTCCAAGTAGCGCCGAGGCGGTCGCGATGCCGGTGGACCAGCTGGCAATGCATGTGCTGTGGTACCTCGCGGACACCGGGAAATATCACCGCCGTGTCGACTTCATCCTTGACAGGCTCGAAGAGAACAGCAGACGCGGCGTCTCGGGGCAGACCACGGTCTACGTACGAGATGGTGTCCACCTGCAGGACCCCGCCGCGCGCGCGTGGGCCGAGGCGTGGGAATGGCTTATGCCGCGTGGTCTCGTCACGGAGGACCTCCAGCGCAACTCTGACCTCTGGGCCATCTCGCGGCACGGACGCCGCATTGCCGTCGAGGCCAACCCGCTCACGCATCTGCGCTCGCTGGCCCTGCTCCAGGCGGACCTCCACCCCCTCATCGCGAAGTCCGTGCGCTCGCTGTTCTTGCAGGGCCTCTACGAGCTGGCGGCGTTTGAAGCGATGAAGCACGTCGAGATACGGGTGCGCGACTTGGCGGGCGCCGGGGCCGGCGACATCGGCGTGCCGCTGATGCGCCAGGCGTTCAAGCCCGACGGCGGCCCCCTCGCCGACCCCGCTCAGGAGAAGGGCGAGCAGGAGGCAACCTCCGCGCTGTATGCGGGCGCCATCGGCGTCGTCAAGAACCCGACCAGCCATCGCCAGGTGGAGTACAACGGCCCGACTGAGGCGAGCGACGCCGTGTTGCTCGCCGACCTGCTGCTGCGAATGCTCGACCGCCGCGCGCAAGCGATGGCAGTGGCCGAGAAGGGCCGGACCTCGACCTAAGCGACTTCGCCCTCCCGTCGGACGTGCCAGGTGTCGAGCAGGAACTGCACGACGCCGGTGGTCAACGCCGCGGTGAGCCGCGCGTGGCGGGCGAGCGCCTGACTCGGGGCGGTACGTCCGTGCCCGAGGCCGAGCTCGTTGCGGAGCTCAGCGACGGCCTGCACGACCGTGGACATGCTTCGGAGCGCCCGCTGCGCCGCCTGGCTGCCCTTGGCGCTGTCGGGGACCGACTCCGCGTTGAGCTTCAGCGTCTCCGCCGCCTGCTTGTAGAGCCGGAGCAGGTCGTCCTTGCTGCTGTAGGCGACGTCGTAGTCCTCCAGCACGAACTTGCACGCCGACTCCAGCAGCTCCTTGCAGGCGGCGATGGTGGCAGCGGGGTCGTCGCGGACGCCGGCGTTGATGCGGCTCAGGTGCGCTCGAATGACCTCGGGGCGCGAGAGCCGCGAGTGGTCACCGAGGTCGAGCGTGACCGCGACCGCCGCCGGCAGCGGTTCCGTGAGGTTGCCCTCCGCGTCCAGGGGCGCGCCGTCATGGATGAGCGTCTGCACCAGCGCTTTCGCAGCCAGCGTGAGTTCGCCGTCGTAGTTGCGACCGAACTCGGCGATGCCTTCGACGTACACGCGCAGTAGCCGCTGATGGTCCGCGTCCGTGGTGAGGTCGAGCGCGGCCTCGTGACTGGCGGCCTCGAACCGGCGCTGCCCGCTCTCGGTCCCGGCGTAGCCCTCGACGGGCATGATGCCCTCGGCCTCGAAGACGTCGGCGATACGCCGCACGGTTCCCTCGCTCGCGCACATGTCGTGGAAGCGGCGGCGGCTGTGAGCGGAGATACGCACCCGGCGAGGATACGCGCGGCCTCGGCGGTCTCCGGCGGGCCGTCGGGACGGCGCCGCGCTAGGACAGGGGCCCGCCGCGCTCGCGCAGGAGAACGTCGGCTGCTGGCACTTCGTCTTCATCGTCGCGCAGGAAGTCCACCTTGCCGGTGGCTGCGCAGCGAAGGCAGTTCTGCGTCTTGGAAAGCGGCGTCATGCCGGGTGGCGGCACGAAGGGCGTCTGGGTCGAGCCTTTGCAGACAGGGCAGGTATAGGACATGGCCGTCAAGCGTAGCGGCACCAGTCCACAGGCTGGCGCGGCCAATCCGTCCGGGCGACCGCGTACAAATACGGCGCCGGTCGCTACTGGCAGCTCCGCGCGTCCGCGGGATGCCGTCCACCGCGATGCCCATACTTGCCTGTTGGCTATGGGCGAGCTCTTTCTCAACGCGCTTCCGCTGTCAGTTGACGCTGGTTCCGATGTCGTTGTCGCTCGCGTCTGGGAGCGCGACGCTGCTTTCGACGAGGCGTTGCGCGCGGACCCGGCTCGCGGTCACGAGTTCGACTTCCGGTCCTTCAACCGCGAGACGTTCGCGTGGGCGCTGCCGGGTGGGACGCTCCCGCAGGAGCTGGGAGGGCGGGGAGTCGGTGCGGCGCTGGGCAGCATCCCCGCGGCGGTTCTGGCGTCGGTGGTCCGCGAGGCCGCGGTGCGGCGTTTGCGCGACATGGGCTTGGAGTTGCGCTCGAACCGGTTGGGCCAGTCGGCGACCCTGAGCCGGCGCAAGCGCAATCTTGCCGCGGATGTCGTGACCGCCATGCCCGCCGGGGTCGGCGTGTACCCGGCTATCTCCGTCCAGGGGATGCCGCTTGTGGGCGATGGCAGCGAGCCCGGCGAGGTCGCCCTCGTTATCGACCAGTCCGTCGTCTACGTCCTCGACGTGCCGCTGGCAACGCTCGCGAGCGTGGGCATCGAGCTCATGAACCTGCGGATGCACTGGCAGCACCAGCCGGGCTGCAACTGCGAGCACGCCGGCATGGTCGGTGATGCCGGGCGCTTCCTCGGTGGCGACCCGACCGCTGCCGTGAGGCTGCGTGACGGTGCCGGCGACTCGTATTCGGCGTCGGCGGCCTGTCTCGCCGTGCAGGCCAGCAGGTTCCTGATGGCTCGGTACCTCGCGAGTCTGAACGGACGCGGGGAGCGCGACATCGCGGAAGCTCTCAAGCTGCCGGCTGACCGCTTCGGCGCGACCCCGAGGCGGTGGAAGAACCTTGAGGCCACCGGGAAGGGGCTCGGCGAGCTCACGCTGTTCGACGGGGTGACGGCTACGCTCGGAGTTCCGCTGCTCATCCCCGCGGAGGCGACTCTCGCGGACCAGCCCGGCCCGGTGGCTCTGCCGGCGGTTCCGGAGGGCAACCTCAACTTCAGCTACGGGGCGCCGGAGCTCAATGCCAGCGCCGCTATCGGCTTGGGTCGTCACGGCCCGTACGACGAGGGCCAGCATCGCACGGACATCCTGCGGGCTGTCGTCGTCGCGCCCGGGGAGTTCGTGGCCGAGGCGAAGAAGCTGCAGAACATCCTCACGACCGGGCTTGCCGGGTTCAAGGGCATCAAGCGGCGCTACCACTTGCGGGACTTCAAGATTTCGCTCCATCTCTTCCCGGATGCCACGCGCGCGGGCTACGAGAACGGCGTCCTGGCGGCAGCCAAGGCCGGCGACGGTGTGGACATCGTCTTCTTCGTCACCCGGCGCGACTTCCGCTTCGCGCGCCGCGGAGAGAACCCTTACCTCGGCGCGAAAGCGGCTCTTGCGTCCGCCGGCATCGCCTCGCAGGCGGTCACCATCGAGACGCTCAACCAGCCCGAGAACATGCTCCAGTGGAGCAGCGACTCCGTCGCTCTCGCCGCGTACACGAAGGTCGGCAACATCCCCTATGTCCTGCACGACCCCACCGGCGGGCGCGAGCTCGTGCTCGGTATCGGACGCGCCGACATTTACGACTCGACGAAGGGATACCGGCGGCAGCGGTTCGGCGCCTCCGTCGCCGTACGTCAAGACGGCGACTTCCTCTTCGCCGGCAGTACCACGCCCGTGAGTACCGACGAGGACTACGAAACCCAGCTCGCGCGGCTCGTCGGCGAGAACATCACCCGCTTCGCCGCCAGCCAGGGCAGCAACCCCGACCGCCTGGTCATCTACGTCTTCAAGCGGACCGGGCGGCACGAGCTCCACGCCGTCAAGAACGCCATCGGCAACCGCAACATCGAGTTCGCGCTCCTGCACGTCAACCGCGACTCGCCGCTGTGGCTGGTCGAGCGCGGCGGCAGCGGCATTATCGCGCCGCCGCGGGGGACGACCGTCGCTCTCGGTGACCGCGACCGGCTGCTTGTGACCGGGGACCCGAGGAAGCCGGCGGGCGCGCATCCGCTGCGGCTAACGCTCGACAACAAATCCACGTATCGGGACATGGACCGGCTGGTTCGTCAGGCGTACGGCTTCACGAAGACCTCCTACCGCGGCTTCCTCCAGTCGAACGAGCCGTCGCCCATTCTCTTCGGGCGCCTGCTCGCGCAGAAGGTCGAGCAGCTCGTTCCGTACGGCTTCAATCCCGCCTCCGCCGCCGGCCCGCTCGGCGACCGGCCCTGGTTCATCTGAGTGTCGCGCGTCCTCTGAGCGGCAGCCCGTCGGAATGACCCTCGTGAGCGCCTAAATGGCCCGGACGTTGCAACCCAGCCCCGACGCGGAAGCCGCGGTGCTCGCGGTCGTTCAGCGTGCCCAGGAGCGGCTGCCGGACCGCGACGCCCCGCTTCTCGCCCGGCTCTTCGCCCTTGAGTGCGCGGCGCGGGGAGGCCGTGCGGTCGCTCCGACCGTCGAGCGCTACCGCGACGCTCTCCGCGAGGCCGAATGGTGGCTGGACGAGACATGGGAGCCCGACGTTCCGCACGCTGCTGTCCTCGGGCAGGCGCTGAGCGCGTCCAAGGCCCTCAACCGGACTGCGCCGTCCGACTGGCCGCGCCTTCTCAGTGAGGTCCTCGAAGCGTTGGAGGCACGCGGGAAGACACGGTTCGGCATCGGCGGCGACCCATCCCTTCTGGCCGCGGTCCTCCGCGGACTCGACGCCGCGGACATGAACGCGCCGGAGTGGCTCCTGACCTCTGCCGCTGGCGTCCTCGGGGAGCGGCGGTCAGCGGAGGCGACCGCCGAGCTCGCGGACGCTCTCGCGAGTCATCCCTCCGGGCAGGCACTTGTTGCCAGCGCCGTCTCCGCCGCGTTCCGCGGCGACGACTGGACGGACGGGGACGCGCCGTACGCCCGCTGGTGGCTGGCGAGCCGGCGCAAGGAAGTTGACCGCCACCTCAGCACGCGCGCCATCGACGACGCGCGCCTCCAGGCGCTCGTGGCCGCCGACCCCGTTGACGGGAAAGCCGCGGCGATGGTCCTGGAGACCGCAGCCCAGGCCGCCGGACATCTCGTCATCGCCACGACGGAGGCCCTCAGTGCCGAGCGTTCGCGCGAGGACCGACGCGTGCACGTATCCCGCGCGCTCTACCGCGGAGGGCTGTTCTCATTGGCCGCGAGCGTGGGGCTCTTCAACCTCCACTGGCTCGGACATCAAGCAGCCGCGGTCGTAGGCGCCGGGGCCGCGAGTGCAGGCGCCGCGGGCGGCGCTCCCGGCGAGCATCCGTTCCGGCAGGTCATCGCCGGGCTCCTCGTCACGTTCCTCGGGCTGTGCATCTCCGGAGCCATCAAAGCCATCAGCAGCCAGTACGGGAAGCGCGCTCCGGAATGGGCTCGGGGGGTCGAGGTCCTCGCGACCGTCGCCGCGGGCATCATCGCGGCGCTTGTGGCCTGAAGCGCCCGAAATACAGAGAGACGGTCGGCGACGGCTCATGCGCCTCGACTGTGGACCTTTTCCCACCACTCCGTAGAGGTCCGACAGGCTTCATTCGAGAAGCGACAGAAATATGCGCCGTGCGCGCTCGCGCTCTTGAATGGTTGCGCGGTGCGCTCCCTCCGCGGCCCTCTCTTACTCATCGTCACGGCGCTCCTCGGGTTGAGCATGTGCGCGCGGCGCAACCTACTCGCTGTCCTCGGCGCGTTCTTGCTGTTGCTTGTGCTGACGACGCCATCGTCCGCGTCTGCGAGCGGGTTCCAGTCGCAGGTCATGGGCCTGTCCGGGCTTCAGTTCTATTGGCCTCTGGATGAAACGTCAGGGTCTACAACCGCCGACCTATCCGGAAACGGCCACACCGGGGGCTTCAATCCTGACGTCACCATCGGCCAGGCGCCCCTCGTACCCTCGGAGCCCGGCCACTCCGTGTCGCTACCTGGGGGCGGCTCCGGGTCGAGCTCCGGGACCGGCGTTTCGACAATATCCCCGCCAATCAGCACTAGCCTGAGTCTAGGCTTCTTCATCACGCCTACGGCACTGACGGCGCTCGATGGTATCGCCGTCAACTGGGATTCGAACTGGGCGCGCTACGAGGTTCAACTGGACGCCTCCGGCCACCTTAGCTGGAACACCAACCCCAATCCAGCGACCCTCGGGACCTGGGAGGTCAGTTCAACAGCCGCGACTCTCACAGTAGGGCACACCTATTTTGTCGTCGTCACCGTCGGTGGCGGCCAGAAGGACGTCTACGTCAACGGCGTTCTCGACAGCCACTACCCAACTGCAGCGTCAGCCCTGGCGACCACGAATGGCAGTATCTTCACGCTCGGAGCCGTTCCTTGGGGGAACGTCTTCAGTGGAGGCATCGACGACTTCTTCGCCGTCAACGGCGTCGTTTCTGGCGCGCAGGTCGCCTCGCTCTACAGCGCGTCGGGCTTGTCGATGCCTCCGCCGAGCGACCTGTACGGCGGGGGCAGTCCCGCTACGACACTGCCCGAGCCGCAGCACTCAGAGCCCGTGACCGATGCCACGGGGAACTTCACAGCGAGCCGCACCGACGTCGTAGTCGCGGGGCGAGGCGGCCCTCTGCCCTTCACGCGAACCTACAACGCGCAAGCCGCGGCGACACCGGGGGCGGCAGCCGGCGCGATGGGCTACGGATGGTCGTACGGCTATTCAAACTCGCTGACCATCGAGTCCTCGACGGGCAATGGCGCCGTTACCAACGCCAATGGTGCCACGGTCACCTTCTATGCCCACTCCGACGGGTCGTTCAGCGCTCAGCCGTGGGTTTATGCGAAGCTGGTACACAACGGAGACGGGACCTACACATACACGCTGCCCGACCAAAGCAGTGAGCAGTTCAGTTCAACTGGACGGTTGCTGTCAGAGGTAGACGCCCACGGGAACTCGACCGGCCTCTCCTACACCGGCTCGCAACTCACGAGCATCACGGGCGCGTCTGGGCGCTCGATTGCGCTCGCCTACAACGGCTCCGGCCAAATCTCGTCGGCCACCGACCCGCTCGGGCACAGTGCCTCCTACACCTATGGCGGATTCAAGTGGTCGTCGCAACGCTCGATGAAGGAGGGTTGCGATGGGCAGGCCGGAGGGGTGGGCGTCACAGGTGACGGGGCGGCCGGTGATGCGTTCGCCGGGTCGTCCGCCGGTCGGCAGGCGGGAGCATCGGCAGCGGTTCTGGGCGGCGGTCGCGCGCGGGGTGACGAGCGAGCAGGCGGGGATCGAGGCCGGGGTCTCGCCGGCGGTGGGCGTCCGGTGGTATCGAGAGGGTGGCGGTATGCCGACTGTCACCCAGGCCCTGCCGTCGCGACGGTATCTGTCGTTCGCCGAGCGGGAAGAGATCGCGCTGCTGCGCGCCACCGGCTGCGGGGTACGCGAGATCGCCCGGCAGCTCGGGCGCTCGCCGTCGACGATCTCGCGTGAGCTGCGCCGCAACGCGGCCACGCGCAGCGGCCGCTTGGACTATCGAGCGTCGACGGCGCAGTGGCATGCCGACCTGCGCGCCCGGCGTCCCAAGCCGGCGAAGCTGGCCGTCAACGCCGAGCTGCGCCGGTATGTGCAGGATCGCCTGTCTGGGACGGTCCAGCGGCCCGACGGGGGCGTGGTCGCGGGTCCGAAGGTCCGGTGGGTCGGGCGCCGGCATGGCCGTCGCAAGGACCGGCGGTGGGGCAAGGCGTGGAGTCCTGAGCAGATATCGCACCGGCTGCGCGTGGACTTCCCCGATGATGAGTCGATGCGCGTCTCGCATGAGGCGATCTATCAGTCGCTGTTCGTCCAGGGGCGCGGCGCGCTGCGCCGTGAGCTGACCGCCTGCCTGCGTACCGGACGGGCGCTGCGGGTCCCCCGAGCCCGCGCGCACAGCCGCGGCAAGGGGTTCATCACCCCGGAGGTGATGATCAGCCAGCGGCCCGCCGAAGCCGAAGACCGCGCGGTTCCGGGACACTGGGAAGGCGACCTGATCCTCGGGCTGGGACGCTCGGCGATCGGCACGCTGGTTGAGCGCTCAACCCGATTCACCATGCTGCTTTACCTCCCGCCGATGGCCGAGCAAGGTCCCAGAGTGCACAACGGTCCTGCGCTGGCCGGCCATGGTGCTGAGGCGGTCCGGGACGCGATCACCACCGCGATCGTCACGCTGCCTGAGCAGCTGCGCCGCTCGCTGACCTGGGACCAGGGCGCAGAGATGGCCCAGCACGCCCAGCTGCGCGTTCAGACCGGACTGCCGGTCTACTTCTGTGACCCACGCAGCCCGTGGCAGCGTGGCAGCAACGAGAACACCAATGGGCTGCTGCGGCAGTACTTCCCTCGCGGCACCGATCTCGCCCGCCACGACGCCGAGGATCTCGCCGCGGTCGCCGCCGCGCTGAACGGCCGACCGCGCAAGACACTGAGCTGGAGAACCCCGGCAGAAGCTCTCAACGAGTACCTGTCGGCGACGACCTGACCCACCTCGTCCGCCGCACCAGTGGGGTCCGCGCAGGCGCGCACGCGCCTATCGCCGCTCCGGCCCGGCCCTCCGGGCGAACCTCCGCGACGACAGGCGCGTCGTCCAGCCCACCGCCACCGCGCTGACCATGCAAGGCCCCACAAGGTGCCGCTCGTCCGCACCGCTACAGTCCGTGCACAACACGCTGTTGCGAGGACCGGTTGAGCCTAAGTATGACACCAACGGAAACCTCGTCAAGGCCATCGACATCGGCGGCGGCGAATGGGACTACGGCTACGACTCGCAGCATCGCCTGACGACCATTGAGGACCCCCGGCGACACACCGTTGTCACAAATATCTACAACACCCAGAACCGCGTGACCGACCAGAAGGACGCGTTAGGGGACGAAACGCAATGGTCCTACGCGCAGACCGACGCGGCGCACTCAGAGACCGTCATAACGGACCCGAACGGGAACGTCACCGACGAGCACTTTACCGACAACGTCCCGGTGCAGGTCACGACCGCCCAGGGAACTTCACTGGCCTCGACGACCACCACGACCTACGACGCCGCTTTGAATCCAATCCAGGTCGTCGACGGGCGCGGGAAGACGTGGACCTACACCTACGACGCCAACGGCAAGAGGCTCACGGCGACCGACCCTCTGAGCCGAACGACTAGCTGGACGTACGACGCCCGCAGCAACAGGACCTCGGCGTTGACGCAGGCAGGCGTGCTCACGACCTACTCCTACAACTCGCTGAACAACTTGACCTCGGCCTCGCAGACTCTCGCGCCGGGCCAGACTGTTTTGACAACGTACCACTACGACGACTCCTCGTATCCGAGCCAACTCACGTCGGTCACCGACCCTGACTTGAACACGACCAGCTACGGCCACGACGGTGCGGGGGACCTCACGAGCGTCACTGACGCAGTAGGGAATAAGACCACTTACGGGTACGACAGCGCCGGACGCAAGACGTCCGCGGTCAGCCCCAAGGGCAACGTTACCGGCGGCAATCCAGCGCTGTACACGACGACCTACACGCTCGACAACTTTGGCAAGCCAACGCTCATGACGGACCAACTCGGGAAGCAGACCAAGTACGTCTATGACGCCGATGAGAACGTGGCGTCGACCACGGACGCGCTCACCCATACCACGACCTACGTATACGACGCGGCGAACCAGCAGACGGAGATTCATCGTCCTGATGCCAGCGTCCTAAAGACCGGGTACGACGCTGCGGGCAACATGACGAGTCAGACAGATGCCGCCGGAAACAAGACGAGGTACGCAATCGACGCTCAGGCCCGCCTGGCGAGTACGACCACGCCACTTGGGAAGGTCACGAGCTACACCTATGACCAGAACGGGAACCGCGTCACCCTGACCGACGCCGACGGGCGCGTCACGACGAATACGTACGATACGGCGAACGAGTTGACGAACATCGCGTACTCGGACGCCACGACTCCAAACGTCACCTATACCTACACCGCAGACGGGCAGCGCAAGACGATGGTTGACGGGACCGGGGCGACCACGGACACCTACGACGCCCTCGACCGTCTCACGAGCGTGAAGAACGGAGCGAGCGCGACCACCGCTTACGGCCTTGACCTGGCCGGAAACGTGACGTCTGTGACCTACCCGAACGGGCACAACGTGACGCGCGCGCTCGATGCTGACGAGCGCATCCACCTCCTCACCGACTGGCTCGGGCACACGACGACGTTCGCATATGACGCGAACTCGAACCTGGCGAGCACCACTTTTCCGGACACGCCCGGGACGGTCGATGCCAGCGCCTACGACCAGGCTGACCGCACATCCTCAATAGCCGGCACCCAGGGCTCCTCCACGCTCCTGGGCATGGGATACACCCGCAACGCGGACGGCCAAGTTCTTTCAGAGGCTGACACGGGACTGCCGGGTCCGCCCAGCCCTGTCTACACCTATAATAGCCTCGGACAACTTGCGACCGCGTCGCAAACCGGGTCCTACACCTACGACTCCTCGGACAGTCCGACACTTCAGCACGGGAACACTCTCCACTTCAACGCCGACAACCAGCTCACCTACTCCGGCAGCAGCACCTACTCCTTCAACAACGAAGGCGACCGGACCTCGAACAACTGGGGGACAGCAACCGAAACCTACGGCTACGACCAGGCGGGGAACCTCACGAGCGTATCCCAGCCCGATTACGGCTCCGGCCCCGTCGCTAACACCTACACGTATGATGGCGACGGCCTACGGCAGTCGCTTACGCAGCGAGGTAGCCTCCACCAGTTCACGTGGGACTCATCGCAAAGCCTTCCCGTACTCCTCTGCGAGAACACGGCCTGCTACCTGTACGGCCCCAATGGCGAACCTGTCGAGATGATTGACGGCTACGGGAACCCCTACTACTTCCATCTCGACCAACAAAACTCTGTACGCATGGTCACGAAACAGGACGGAACAGTGGACGGCACATACACGTACGACCCGTACGGACGCGTGCTGGCGCAAACCGGAACCTCATTCACGCGCTTGGAGTACGACAGTCAATGGTTTGAATCTGCTAGCGGGCTCTACAACCTCCGCGCACGCTCCTACGACCCATCCACGGCGCAATTCATGGCCCGCGACCCCCTCAACGTCCAAACCCGCCAAGCCTACGTATACGCAGGTAACGACCCGTTGAACGGCGGGGACCCCAGCGGAGCGATATCGCTCTCGGGCATTGTCGGGGGCGTCGTACGTGGGGTCGCCACGCTCGTGCAATACGGCACACCCCTTGGACAAATCGACTCCTTGGCGAGCGTCCTGACCGGCCACACCGTCGGCCAGTGTCTCGGCGCCGGAGCGCAATCAGCCCTCGCAGTGAGCGGCCAAGCGTGCTACATGGCCACTCCAGGCGGGCAGTCGGGCATCAGTCTCAGTTGGAGCGGAGGCGGTGGCGCGCCAGCAGGCGCCAATGGATTTGTTGGATTACTTTACAGTAATGGCCACGACCTCGCGTGTCAGGGCGGTCCCTTTACGTACGGGAGCGGCACTGTCGGCGAGGGCCCATTTAGTCTCGGCGGCTCGTACGCTGGGGGCGGCAAGACTTGGGATTCAGAAGTCGGCTGGGCTCCAAGTGTGGAGGTTCCTCTACCCGCTAGCGGACAGGTTGGCATTAGCCATACAAGCGTCTACCCGACTTATGGGGGATGACGTGAAGACCGGGAACTCGAAGATGCCACGGCTTCCGGCGACGTTCCCGGTAGGCGCCGCCATTTACCCTAGCCGCGATAGCTGGCCAATACCGTTCCGTCCGCTACACGGGGGAGGATGGCTGCATATCTCTGAAGGCGACGTCACGTTCCAAACAGGTCGCCTGTCAGCGGCACTGACGGGAGTCCCAGATGTGGTTCATGACAAGTCTGCGGTTACGATGTTCAGAATCGTTTTGTCTCCACCCTGGTTCAATACTTGTCTGTACGTGTCTAACGACGACACTACGGTCAGAGTGAGCGTGCCGGGCTTCATGCGGCCTAGCCTGCGCCGAGCGTTGAAGCGGGCTAGTGTTGGTTTGGAAGAGAAGCGGGTGTGGTTGATGCCATCACCGCGCCGGCCACAACGCTAGGCGGAGTCGCGGGCAGGACCCGTGGCCCCTCGATACCGGGCGTTGGTGTTAGCCGCTTACCTTCGAGGGCGCCGGCAAACGAGTTGCTCCCCGGTGCGTGACGTTGCGGTTCGCGTGCAAGGTCAGCTTCGACGTGCTCCGCTACTTGAGGGCGGGCGGCAGCGCGCTTGTGGCCGTCCGTGCGGCCACGGGATGCAGTCAACGGGGTTCTTGGTCACTGGTCCGGGTTTTCGTGGGAGAGGATATGCGCCGTGCGAGTGGCCGCGGCCCAACGCTGGACCTGGGAGAGGGTCGGTTCGCTCTTGCCGGTCATAATGGCGCGCCAGCCACTGACGTCCAGCTTGCCCGTTCCGCGGAGCGCTTCGAGGTGGATGCCGGACCGCGTGGCCGCTGCGCGTAGCGCGGTTGGGTCGAACCGTGCGCCCGTGTCCGGCGGCTCGCCGGGCCAGTCGTCCCGACCGGCCAGCCACGCGAGGGAGCCGTCGAGAGCACGGGCGAGGGTGACGGCATGGCCGAGAGGCATCTGGCCGAACCCGTTGCGGAGGAGCCGGGAGCGTGTGCGCTCGTCGAGGTCGAGGGCGGCGAGTTGCTTGGGGCCGAGTCCGGCGAGGCGCCCCGCTGGCGTTGGCGGTGACGTTTCCGTGCCCAGTGCATGTGGAACGCTGTGCACTGCGGTCGCGCTGCCGGCGCCTCGCCGTGACCGACCTGGCGAGCGTTCGGCCGCGCCCCGGGCCCGGGTCGCGGCGAGTTCGGAGTCGGTGATGTCCGCGGACGCGAGCGCGCTCGCCCAGCCGCGCGGGAACTGCGAGTAGACGGCAGCCATACTCGCGGAGCCTTGGCGTTGGCCGGCGCGACCGCCGCCGGGCCCGTCATTCGCCCGCCGGCGTTGAGCGTTGAGCCATTCGATATAGACGTTCGAGCTCGGGCGGCGCAGCAGCTCGAACGCGCAGGCGCGGATACTGCGGATAACGGCGTCGCGGTCAGAGCGCGGGGAGCGCTTCTTCCCGCGGGAAGCCGCGGGCCATCCCATGCCTGGCTTCGTCTTGCGCCCGTCGGGCAGGAGCCCCCAGGCTGCCCGGCAAGCCCATGACCAGCCGTCCTTCTCCACGGTCCCGTACCGCTTGACGAGCGTTTCCGCGGTCGGGGCGCCAGGCGGACGTGTTGCGTCGTAGTCGACCTGGGACACCTGCCTCTGCGCGGTCGGGTGGTGCGGGAGGGACACCGCGAGCTCGGACTCCAGGAGCTGCGAGAGCGCGAACAGCTCAGCGACTCGTTGCTCCGCCGGCGTAGGAGCCGGCCCCCGCAACAGGGCCGCGAGCAGTCGCTCCAGCTCGACCACGCCGAAGTCGGTCACGCCGTCCAGCATCACCAGCAGAGCCTGAACGGCAGGTGTGGGCGTGGGCGTGGCCGTCGGCGTGGGCGGGCGTGCCGGGCTCGCGGCGGCCAACGCCGCTGACGGTGACGCAGCCGTTGAGTTCCCCGCCGCGCCAGCGGGTGCCGCCGCCCCGCCGCCCGTCGTCGCCGGCGACGCGGCAGCCATCGGCCCCGCGTGCGGCGCTGGGAGGCCCGGAGCCGGCGCTGCGCTCGCGGGCCGCGACCGTGCCTCAGCAGAAGTCCCGGTGTCGCCGAGAGGGCGTTCACTCATCGGGCTGGTCCCATCCTGCCGGTAAGGCGAGGTCGCAGGCGTGCTTGAACGCGCCCCGGTTGCCGGCAGTGTCCCGGTGGCGGGCGTAGATGGTCGCGGAGCCCCGGAGGTGCTTGCCGGATAGGCCGATGCGGCCACGGTCCTTGACGTAGGTGTCGTAGACGCCTCGCCCGAACGGCTTGCCGCGATGCTCGAACGCTTCGAGGAGCCCGGCTTGCAAGTCCGCGAGGGGAACGGCGTTGGGAGCCTCCGCCACGGATACGCGTCCGGTTTGCGCGTCGACTTCGACGTCGCGGAATGGCGGGTAGCCGAACGTGACGAGGACGGCGTCCCACGGCTTCGCGACGCCGAGCATCCGGTTGTAGGACGGGAAGCCGCGAGCTGGCAGGCCAGCGCGCTGCTCCATCGCGATGATTTCTCGCCGCGCGCTGATGAACTCGGTCGCTGACGGCACCCGGCCATCGCGGTAGGCGACGACCTCATCGAGCGCGGCCTTGAGCTCCGTGCTCTCGTATCCGTACCCGGACGCCGGGCGGAGGTGGCCGCTGCGGACGGCCTTGCGTGGCGACGGTCTACCTGCCCCGCTTCCGCCGGCCTCGCCGGTTCCGCCGCCGCCGCGGCTGCCGCTTCCTCTTCCCCTGCGGGTGCGAGCGTTGGGTGCTGGTTCTCCCGCGAGCGCGGCGGCTTTGACGGCGAGGAACCCGCCGTAGTTGTCGAACGGGGATTGGGAGCGCGGACGTCTTCCCGCGCGCGCGAGGACGTGAGGTAGTTTCGCCCAGTTGATGAGGTCGTGGAAGCCGAACCCGGTCGGGTCGGGGTGGCCCTGCCCGGTGAGGTAGTCGCGCAACCCGCGAACCGCGGCGGCGACCTCCTCCCATGAGTAGTCGGTGTTGCTGACCATGAAGACGGCGTCGCCGCCGTCCACGGTCTTGAGCATCGCGCGGCTGAGGACGTTGTTCCAGCCGCCCTGCACCCAGGAGCGCATCGTCGACGCCGGCGGCCACCCGAACTCTCGATGGCGCTTGCGCAACTGCTCGTAGGCCGCTTCTGTCAGCGCCAGTGGAGCCGTCGGGTCGAACGCCGTGTCAACTGACGCCTGCGCTAGCAGCATCCCGTCCGCCTCCCTGGTCGCGGCGACCAGGCGGGCGATGCGGACCTTGTGCGTGCCGCCGGCGAGAGCCGGAACAGCCAGCCGCTCCTGTAGGCGCGCGAGGAACTCGTGCTGGAGCGCGACGTCAAGGGTCAGCAGCGCCGCCCAGATAGCGGCAGCGGCAGGGTCGGAGAAGAGGTCGCCATGACGGGGACCGACGAGCGTGAGATGGGAGTTCGTGGGCATGCGGCGACCGTAGGCCCGAGCGCGGCTGCCGTGGCGTAGGAGAGACTTGGCCCGTGGTAACTGTCTGGGTAGAAAAAGGTGCTCCTACGCAGGGACTTTGGAGATGTGGCCCGGTTTTCCGGGTTGCGGCTCACCGGGTCGTGGTGGCGAAACCGGGCCACAGCCAAAATGGGAAACCGGGCCACAGCCGAGAAATGGCTCTACAGAGCCAAACAGAGAACCGGGCCACAACACGGGCCACGTCCCGGGGGCGCGCTCTCGGCCAGCAGGACCCTGGCGAGCGCGGTCAGCGCGAGACCCGCGAGGCGCTGACCTCCGTCCCGTATGCGCTCACCGAGACCGCCGAGCCGCAGTCCGAGCTGGGCGGCAGCCGTGAAGAGCAGGGACAGGCGCGGCCGACGCTCTGACGAGGCATCGGTCATCCCGGTGGCCCCCGCTACCGCGAACGTATCGAGGCCCAGGGGAGCGCGAGAGCGAGGAGCTTGGCGACGACGGGCCAAATCCGCAGGCCCGGACCGGGGGGACCGGCTGCCGACCGTGGTAGGTGTGACGCCCCGGAGTCGGCGTAGAGCTGCCGAGTTCTCGCTGGAGCTTGGGAGACGACCCGCGGCGCTCGGTGACCGCTTCGGCGGGTTGGGACTCGCCAGCCCCCACTCGGCGCAGACCGCACGCGCTGCTGCAACGCGCATGGAATGGAGAGTCCGTGCGGCGCGTTGCCATGCATCCTTACCGGCCGCGTCTCAGCATTTAGTGCCGCCTGTTGCGCAGCTTCCTCAAGTGCGCGAGAAGGCCCGCGTAGGCGGTCGTGGATTGCAGCCAGCGCAGCTGCGCGTCGGGGGTACGCCGCAGATGGTCGAGAGCGGCCTCGAATGTGGCCTCGGGGCCACTCTTCCCGACAAGGAAGTGTGGATCGAACGGCGTGCCGGTGCGCGTGACTTCAAGCGCGCGGGATTGGCCTTCGGACCCGACTGCGACGATCTGTAATCCGCGCTGAGTCGCGGCCTCGACCTCGAACCGCACGTATGGACTCCGATCAGCTGCTGGCGTGGCGATCACGAAGAGGACGTTCGCGTCCGCGATGCCGGCACTCAAGGAGCGATCGAGCGGCATGCCCAGGGTCAGCGCATGTAGGTCCCACCAGACGTCGGCACCCTTGGCTTCCAGGTAAGCCACGAGTGCTCGCGCGAAGTCCTCGTCGGGTCGCGCATAGCTGATAAAGCAGGGTGAGACGGGATGCTGTAGGAGCACGCGTTGACCCCGCGTGACCGCGGCCTGGGAGAGCCGGTCGATCAGTGCCACGAAGGTAACTGCCCGTTCGTCGACCGCGGAGATCGATGTGGCCGGCTCGGGCCACGGCAACTGCAAGAAAGCGTCTAGGAATGCAGAGAGTGATTCGGGGGCCGTCCCGATACCCAGCGCGCGCAGCGCCGCGCGCAGTTCGGCCTCGGCGTGAACGGCGTCTTCGTCGGAATACGAGAACCGAGGCAAGTGACCCGCGAAGGCCAGCCAGGACCGGTAGATGACGATGAGCCATGGCAATGCATACGGAACACCGCTCGGGGCCAACCGCTGCTCGAGCAACGCCAGGCAGGCCGCGAAGTACTGCTCATCCCGGTCGGGGGCCTCACCGCGCTCCAGGCGCTCGCTGGCCAACAGGCAAGGCGTCGCTAGGGTCGGCCCGGTAGCGAAGGGGTAGGGCAGCCCGGTCGACCGCTCGGGAGGCCGTGGCCGTGGCCGTGGCCGTGGTAACCCTTCCCCCGCCACGTCGACCGCGAGCCCGAGCTCGATTGTGTGGCCTTTGTTCCACCACCACTGTCTCCGAGCTGACGCATCGAGGGCCCGCAGAAGCGTGACATAGCGATCGGTTCCCGAGCCCAACTCGAGGGCGACACTGTCTCCGAGCCATGTCCACGCCTCTTCGTCGGCGCTGAGCGGCGCGTCGTCATAGAGGAGGGCCTTGGACATGAGGCAGACGACCATAGGCACGATCGGGCGCGCCTTCCAGGCTTGGGTGTCTCGCCAGAAGGACGCAGACGTCAGCGCTTCCGGCGAGAGCAGAACGAGCACGCGCGTCCCCGACGTAGCTTCCTCAGGCTGCCGGATGACGGAGACGCCGTGGCTACCGACGAAGCGACGAATATTCTGCGCCTCTTCGGCGTTCGCGTCCGAGAAGACAATGCCGATACTCGGCAGCTCCAGTGTGGGAGTGACGACTTGGCGCCGCCGCAGCGCAGCGAAATGGAGGAAGCGCGCGAACGAGAGGAACGCATACGTCGCCGTCTCGACACCGCGCGGCGTGACCGTCGCCGGCAGGAAGCGATCGATTTCCTCGACGCATTCCTGCGCCGTCGCGATCCGCACGCCCAGCTCATAGAACGCGCTGGATATGGGCACGACGAACGTCTCCAAGCCGTCGTGGTCGGCCGTGGATAGTCCTGAACGGACCGCGAGGAGGCCGAAAGCCCAGTAGGCCAGGCTGAACCACGAAAATCTGAGGTGCGAGTCCATCAGACTTCGGCGCTGGTCGAGCAGTTCCTGGGCTCGCAGGAGGTACGGATCAGTGAGGGGGGGACGATCCGGGTGGCGGGCCGATAACCCGGTCAGGAACCGTTCGACTACCGCGCGTTCCGTCTCGCTGAAGGGAACGTCCAAGACGTGCCTGGTGGCGGCCAGCTTCACTGCGGCGACCTCGTCCAACCAGTCGTGGCCGCCGGGAAATGAGACCGTATCGATCGTCTGTGTATCGCGCATGCCAGCCTGTCCACGCCTATGTGCAGGCACACTCAACCCTTATTCGCAAGAGTACGCGCCGGGCGGCATGGGCCGCGTCGGCGGCGCAGAGGTCTCCGCGTGACGGGGACCATCGCTCGGCCCAGGCAGCCACGACGGGGTCTCGATCGGCTCGTCCCGAGTGCTGGTCGCTGTGGGGATCCCGCTGGCCTCGGCGAGCGGCCCTTTCCGGGGGCGTCTGCCGAGCTTCGACCTCGCCTGCGGGGAAGCGTTGCCGCCGCATGGCAACGCGGCAGGCCCGCCCTTGTCCGGTTGCGACACTGCGATCCTGGTAACGGCGGTACCGTCCGTTGCGTGCGCATCGCGACGTGGAACGTCAACTCGGTCAAGCAGCGGCTGCCCAGGCTGCTGCCGTGGCTGGACGAGCGACGGCCGGATGTCGTGTGCCTGCAGGAGACCAAGCTCGCCGACGCCGCCTTCGCCGAGCTGCTCGGCGCCGAGCTCGAAGGTCGCGGCTATGCGGTGGCGGCGCACGGGGAGGCGGCGTGGAACGGCGTGGCGATCCTCTCCCGCGTCGGGCTGGACGACGTCGTCCCGGGCCTCCCGGGCGGGCCGGGGTTCCCCCATCAGGAGGCGCGCGCGGTCTCGGCCACGTGTGGCGGGGTCCGGGTGACCTCGGTCTACGTGCCGAACGGGCGGGCCCCCGGCTCTGAGCACTACCACTACAAGCTCGCGTGGCTCGCCGCGCTGCGGGAGATGATCGCCGCCGACCGGGCGCGGGCGGTCGTCTGCGGCGACATGAACATCGCCCCGACCGACGACGACGTGTTCGACCCCGGCGCCTACGCCGGCCAGACCCACGTGACGGAGCCCGAGCGCGCCGCCCTGACCGAGCTGCTGGCGCTGGGACTGCGCGACGTCGTGCGCGACCGGTGGCCGGACTCGGAGCGGCTGTTCACCTACTGGGACTACCGCGCCGGCATGTTCCACCAGGACCTGGGGATGCGGATCGACCTCATCCTGGCGGGCGAGCCCGTCGCCGAGCGGGTGCGGGCGGCCTGGGTCGACCGCCACGCGCGCAAGGGCCGCGGGCCGAGCGATCACGCGCCGGTGATCGTCGATCTCGACGAGGCCGCCGACGGGGACCTCGGGCCGGTCGTGCCGCCGGCCTCGGCTCCCTCGCCCCGGCGCGGGGCGAAGCGGCTGCCGCAGGCGCCGTAGGCCGGGGTCGAGGGGGTCCCTCCTACCGCGGGCGGGCGCGGTCCCGGGAGGGCTGCACGCGCTTGGGCTCTCCGGGCATCTTCGGATAGTCGGGTGGATAGGGCATGTCGCCCCGACCGTCCGCCGCGTCGCGCTCGTAGAGGTCGAGCAGCGGCTGGAGGGAGTGGGCGACATCGTCGATCGCGGCGTGGCGATCGCCGACATCGGCGAAGCGAGCGGGCATCGAAGTGACGGTGAAGTCCTCGGGGGCGACGCCGGTGAGCTCGTCCCAGGTCACGGGCGCGGACACGGGCGCACCCGGCTTGGGCCGCACGCTGTAGGCGGAGGCGATCGTGCGATCGCGGGCGTTCTGGTTGTAATCGACGAAGATCCGCTCGCCGCGCTGCTCCTTCCACCAGTTCGTCGTCACCTGGCCAGGCAGGCGCCGCTCGAGCTCACGGCCGAAGGCGATGGCGGCGTGGCGGACGTCGGTGAACGACCAGCGCGGCTCGATCCGGACGTAGATATGGATTCCTCGGCCGCCGGAGGTCTTGGGGAATCCGACGTAACCGAGGTCGTCGAGCAGCCGGCGTGCCTCGGCGGCGACGCGCACGGCGTCGGCGAAGTCCGTGCCGGGCTGCGGGTCGAGGTCGAGGCGGAGCTCGTCCGGATGGTCTACGTCGTCGCCGCGGACCGGCCACGGGTGGAAGGTGATCGTGCCCATCTGCGCGGCCCAGCCGACGACGGCGAGCTCCGTGGGGCAGACCTCGTCGGCGTGGCGGCCCGAGGGGAACTCGATCCGCGCGGTCTCCACGTACTCCGGCGCCCCGCGGGGGATCCGCTTCTGAAAGAAGGCGTCGCCGCCCGCCTTCTCGCGCGTCGACAGGACGATGCCCGGGTGGACGCCCTTCGGCCAGCGCTCGAGCGTCGTCGGCCTCCGGGCGAGCGCGCGCATGATCCCGTCGCCGACCGAGAGGTAGTACCTCACGACGTCGAGCTTGGTGATCGCCGGCGTCCGCTCGGTGCTCGGGAAGATCACGCGTTCGGGACTCGACACGCGCAGATCCCGGCCACCGGCTTCGACTACGGTCGCCTCGGACGCTGGCATGCCACGGAGTTCTACCGGTCGTCCGCTCCGCGAGGGCCCGAGGCGACCCGGCTTGACGTTGGGCATCGGGTCGAAGGGCCTTCGGAGCTGACCGCAGCCCCGGGCCGGCACGAGGCCAGCGTGACCGCCCGGTCGATGACGCGGTTCACGCGACTCACCGAAGCCCACGTCGTCGCGGACTTGTTCAGCGCTTGTGACCCTCCCACGGGAAGGCACAACCTCGGCGGCGAAGTGCGGCCGTTCCTGGCAAACTCACGGCGTTGCCTGGCGCGGAGTCTTTGAGCCTACTGGGCGCACACGTGATCACGACGAGAGGAGTCCAGCATGGGTGACCAGCTCATCCCCGACGGGACCTACCGAGTTAGGGGACCAGGCGGTCAACTCACCGCGAACCGAGGTCCCGGCGTGTCGATGTGGCCGCCTGACGGCGACCAATCCCAGACTTGGATGGTGGCCTTCGACGCCGGCGTCTACACACTGCGCAACGTGGCGTCCGGCCTCTACCTCGGAACCGACGAGGATCCCGACTCGCCGTCGATGATCGTCAGGGGAACAGGACGGCCCTTCACCTGGGACGTGTCGACCGGCGAGGATGACGATGAGACGACCTACGTCTTGACGTCCGCCGCTGGCCTGGTCCTGAGCATGAGCCTCCTGCGCATCTTCCCTCCGATGGTCGCCATCCTTCCGCGGGGCGGCTACCGCACCGTCGAGTGGGCGTTCGATCGCTTGGAGTAGCCCGGATCCTCATCCCGGGAGCCGACGCTCCTCGATCCCGGGGCACGTCGGGCGTCTGGCTGACCCCACCGATGCGGCAGCGCGACGGTCTTGCGAAGAAGCCGGCTTCGCGAAACCGCCGCGCCCGGTCGGGTGTGTGCGGACACATCAGCTGGCAGGTGGGGCACGCCGGCTGCTCGCTGCCCGGGACGGTGCCCCGAACGCGTCCTGGCGCTCGAGCGGCGGCTACCGGGTGGGGCGCCCGCGGGCGGCGGCGAGGGCGGCCTCGGGGCTCGGGTAGGCGACCATCTCGACCACCTTCCCGTCGCGGAAGGTGGTGAGGTTGGCGCGAAGCTCCGACGGCTCGCCGGGCGGCCGGAGGACGACGACCACCTGGTCGCCGGCGTCGACCACGTCGACGAGCTCGCCGACGCCGCCGTCCCGCCGCGCGCGGCGCATGAAGGCGACGGCCTCGTCGCGGCTCTGGCAGGCGCCGGGGGCCGAGGGGTCCCCGCCGTGCCACTTGACGTCTGGGTCGAGGAGGTCGCGGATCGCCTCGAGGTCGCCCTTCGCCAAGGCGGCGAATCCGCTCCTGGCGATCTCCACGTCGATCGCGGACATGAGACGGATCATCCCAGGCGGCGGCGTAGAACACCGGGCGGGCGGCCGGACGGACAGGCCATTCGACGGCCGGCCGGAATGAGGATGACCTCCGGGCGCGAAGCAGGCGTGGGCTGCCGTCGGGCCCGCTGCCCTGGTCGTCGTCGAAGCCGGTCGTATCGCCCGACGACCGTGGCACGCCTCCCTTTCGCGCGATGCGACTGCGTCCGGCTCTCGGCTGGTGGACGGCGCCGAACGCGCGGCCGTGGCCAGGCTGGCTGACGGACTCCTCAGGTGTACCTTGCGTAGGATCACTCGATTCTTCCTACTTGTTGTGGCCTTGCCGATCACGCTGGTCGGATGTGGCAGCGCTGCTGGGACGGTCAGCAAGGCCGACGTGCTCGCCAAAGGCGACGCCATCTGTCGACTCTCCTACGAGAAGGCGCTCAGCGCAGGCAACGCAGGTTTGCGCGAGTCCGCCTACAACCGGCGCGTCGCTTCGCTCGAGCGCGCGCAAATCGCGGCCCTCTCAGCCCTCGGCACCCCAGGTCACGACGCCCAAGTCTTTCGGGACGTGCTGGCTGCGCAGCGCGTAGTCCGCGCCGACCTGCTCGCTTACATCCGCAGCCGGAGCCATCCTCGAGCCCGTCAGCTCGAGTTCGCACGCCACGAAATGAGCTACCGTCAGCTCGCCAAGCGCTTCGGCTTCAAGGTCTGCTCCACGATGGACTAGCAAGAGCGCACGAACGCGCCTCGCCGACGACCACCTTACGCGCGAAGCGACGGCGCCGCGGGCGGTTCACGCGTCAGCGGGAAACAAGCGAAATGGCTGGCCGTTCGCCTTGAGAACGCGGAAGTGGCGTTCGTCAAGGGTCAGCACGTCCTGGGTCCTGTGGCGGGTGGCGATCACGGTGATCGAGGCGTCGGCCAGGCTGATTCCGAGGTCGGCGTAGCGTTCGATGACGGTCCGAGCGGCTTGAATGTCCGCAGCCGAGAACGGCTCGAGGCGGTACACACCGCGAACGACCTCGCCGAGCAAGCTCGTGCGAGCGGCCTCCCCGACGCGCGCGGCCAGCAGGCAGTCGAGCTCGGCCAGCACGAATGGTGAGAGCAACCAGGGCGGCTTGGCCGCGGCGAGTCTTGTCGCCGACTGCACGTGGGCTCGTTGCGCGGAGTCGAGCGCGGCGAGCAGACCGCTGGTGTCGAGCAGGATCAATCGCCGAAGCCCGCCGCGAGCTCCTCGTCGACCCGCTCGGCCAGCGTCGGGTTGCCGCTGTCGAATAGGGGAAGGCGGGGCTCCGGATAAGCGTTCTCGACGGTGGCGGCGAGGATCGCCGCACGTACGACCTCGGCCTCGCTCTTCCCCTGCGCGGCCGCGGTCCGCTCGAGCGCGAGCTTGAGCTCATCAGGGAGATAGATCGTCGTTCGCCTCATGCCATATGTCATACCATACAGTCTCAGCCGCACTCCCGCGCTGTCGCTCCCGCCGGGAAGGAGCCGTCCGCGTCAACGCCGCGCAGACGCTCGCAACGGACGAGACCCGCGAGTCTCTCGCGCGGACGGGGTTGGGTGCCCGCTTCAAGCTCGGCAAGTAGGAGCGTGGCATGCGACCGCCCCGGCCGCGTGGTCGGCGTCCATTGCGGGCGTGACGTAGCCGCGACGAACGCGGCTGCTTCTGGCGCCTGAATCCGTTGCTGCGGTCCCCGGCTCGGCGGCGGTGGCCGGCGCCTGGCCCTTCGCCGGGGCTGGAGCTGGTCTGCGAGCTGTCGCCCGCCGGCTCGGCCTCGACACGACGAGCGGACGACTGCCCGCTCGCCGCGCCGTGGAGTGGTGCTCAGGCGGCGGCTCCCGCGGCCGCTTCGACGATGCCGGCTACGTAGTCGCCGGTGACCTGCCGGGTGGCGGCGTTGACGCGGTTGAACGCGTTGATCGCCGCGATCGCCACGACCAGGGCCGCGAGCTGAGGCTCGGTGTAGTGGCAGGCGGCTTCGTCCCAGACCTCGTCCGGCACCGGGTCGGGCCGGTCCGCCAGCCTCGTGGCGGCCTCGGTGAGCGCGAGCGCGGCACGCTCGGCCTCGCTGAAGTACGGCGCGTCGCGCCACGCGGCGACGAGGTGGATGCGCTTGCTGCTCTCGCCGATGTACTCGAGCTCGCGCGTGTGGATGTCCACGCACACGCTGCAGCCGTTGATCTGGCTCGCCCCTAGCGTCACCCCGCGCGCGCGCCGAGCGCAACTCGTTGATGGCCAGCCGGGTGGTGACGGTGGCGACGTAGGCGCGCGGGGAGGCGATCCGCTCGCCGTCCTCGATCGCCCGATAGACGCGCAGCAACGCCTCCTGGACGACGTCCTCGGCCTCGGACACGCTCCCGAGCATCCGGTAGGCGATCGCGAACGACCCCGGCCGCATCAGCTCGAGCTCGTGTTCTTCGGCGGTCATGTCGGGTCTGCTCCAGTCTCATCGTCCGCTACGCGATCTGGCCTACAACCCCTAAGACAAGACGACCGCCTCAACTGTGACATCCCCAATCAGCAGCCGCGATCTGACGGTCGATCGGGCGCTGCCGTGATCAGGGGCTGCGCAGATCCGAGCCGGCGACCGGTTTCGCCGCCACGATCCCAATCGCCCGCGCGACCGACCCTGCTTCCGGGTCGGACCGGCCTCCTGGCCTACCCCGTCGCGCGCCTGCATAGAGACGACGTCTTGCCCGGGAGATGCCCGCGACGGACGATGACGACGCGGCCGGGCCGACGCACTACCGACGACGCGCGCGACGGCCCGGCGCGGCGACTACGTCAGATCGTGCACGACGTCGGCAAGTTCCTCAAGCGACCCGACGGGCCGCCAGCGGTCGAGGTCGCTGCTGGCCACGGCCCGCACCAGCATGTCGGCGAAGTTGACGGTGATGACCGCGGCGTAGATGTCGTCGGCCTGCAGCTCCCATTCGGCCATTCCCGGGTTGTCTACCTTGTCGACCCACTCCGCGCTCATCTGTGCGACGGAGCTGCGAGACAGGCGCGGCACATGCCCGGCGCGCAGCGTCCCCTTGACCTCGAGGGCGAGGATGTGATCGCCGGCAGGGGCCAGCATCAGCAGGTCGATGCCGTGGCGACCCGGTCCGACGAAGTCGTGAATCGGGTGGTACCCGAGGTGGGCGAGCAGGAGCTCTACGACGCTCTCGGCCACGTGCCCGGTTACGCCAGCGAGTGCGCCGCTTCGGTCGCGGGGCTCCAGCGCCCGCAGCGACCGTGCCCAGGCGATCGCGAACCGCACGTCCTGCGGCCGTTCGGCGAGGTCGAGACAGCCAGTGACGACCGACGAGTCCAGGCCAAAGGCGGCTGCGCGTCGAAGCGCCGCGTTGATCACCCCGCCATGGTCACAGGGACGGGGGCGCAGCGCTCGACGGGCGCGCGGAAGAGCGCTGCTCGCGCGATGGACATGCCTGCCCGCGGCCGGCGCCATCCGAATGCGACGCTGACGCGAGCCCGACTCCGAGCGGAGCTAGCTGAGTGCCCCGCCGTCGCTTGGCGCGACACGCAGTCGTCCGCGCCAGCCGCGTCAGACGCAGCGGCGTTGCTTCGGCTCGGTCGCCGAGTGGCGGGTCGACCACGAACGGTTCTGGGACGACGAGGTCCGTCCGACGCTGGGCCCCGCCGGCGCCGCCCCCCTCGACGACGACACCCAGATCGTCGTCCAGCGCTTCCGGCTCGTCGACTGACCGTGCCACCCCGGCTGACGCGCCACCCCGACTGACCCGCGCCCCCGACCGACCGCCCCCCGGACCCCCCTCAGGCGAGCCGCCCACAAACGCCAGGAGGTTGCATTAGCGGGCAGGGCGCGATATCTTGCGCCCGGCGGCGAGGGACCGTCGTCCGAGCGACTGCCCGAGGGGAGGCCCGATGGAAGCGTCGACTGTGACCATGCCTGAGCCGTCGCGCCTCGTCCGCGTCCGGGCGGCATTGACCCCGGGGGAGTGGCGGCGGGCCCTCGGGATGACCGGCTTCATCCTCGGCCTCCACGTCGTCGGCTTCGGGATCCTCTTCCTGATCGTCGCGCCGGCCCGGTACAAGCTCGGGGCGAGCGGGACGTTCGCGATCGGGACGGGGATCACCGCCTACACGCTGGGCATGCGCCACGCCTTCGACGCCGACCACATCTCGGCGATCGACAACGTCACCCGCAAGCTCATGAGCGAGGGCAAGCGCCCGCTGAGCACGGGCTTCTGGTTCTCGCTCGGCCACTCGAGCATCGTCTTCGGGCTGACCTTCCTGCTCGCCCTCGGCTTCAAGTCGCTGGCCGGCCCGGTCCGCAACCACAGCTCGACGCTCCACTCGACGACGAACGTCATCGGGACCGGGGTCTCGGGGACGTTCCTCTACATCATCGCCATCCTCAACCTGATCATCCTGGTCAGCATCCTCAAGATCTTCCGGGCCATGCGGAAGGGGGAGTACGACGAGGAGACCCTCGAAGAGCACCTGAACTCGCGCGGCTTCATGAACCGCTTCTTCGGCAAGCGGGTCAACGCGATCAGGGAGCCGTGGCAGATGTACCCGGTCGGGCTCCTCTTCGGCCTCGGCTTCGACACGGCGACCGAGGTGGCCCTGCTCGTCCTCGCCGGGAGCGCCGGGGCGGCCGGGCTGCCGTGGTACGCGATCCTCTGCCTGCCGGTCCTCTTCGCCGCGGGCATGTCCCTGCTCGACACGATCGACGGGTCGTTCATGAACTTCGCCTACGGCTGGGCGTTCTCGAAGCCGGTGCGCAAGGTCTACTACAACATCACGATCACCGGGCTCTCGGTCGCGGTCGCCCTGTTCATCGGGACCGTCGAGCTGGTCGGCCTGATGACGGCCCAGCTCGGCATGTCCGGGGCGGTCGTCGGCTGGTTCCAGGCCTTCGACATCAACCGGGCCGGCTTCATCATCGTCGGCCTCTTCGTCGGGACCTGGGTGGTCGCCCTCGCCGTCTGGAAGTTCGCCCGGATCGAGGAGAAGTGGGCCGCGGGGATGGACGCGGCGGCCGCGCGATCGGCCGGCGAGGTCGAGGCCTGACCGAGCGCCCGGACGGGATTCTTTCGGAGCTGGTCCGTCCACCCGCGGTGGTCCCGCCGGGAGACGGGTCGCACCGGTCGGCCGCCTACTGGAGGCGTGGCTGGTTCTCGTTGCTCACGTGCCGGTGAACCGGCCGCCCGCCGCTCCCGTCTTCGTCGGCCAAGAGGTCCCTGTCCCCGGGTTGGTCGCGCCGGCGCTCGTTGAGGGAGCGGGAGATCCGGGCGAAGATGACCCCGCCGAAGAGGAGCACGATCAACACGATCACAAGCAGGGCGATGCCGGGCATGGAAGCCTCCTGGTCGAAGTCGCGGCGGCGCGGGACCAGCCCGCTGGCCGAGGGCCTACCCGCGCGCCCCGGCGGCCATGCACGCTCCCGGGGGCGCAACTCTGGCGGACGGAGCGAGTTCTCCTCGATGTGCGTACCGCGACGAAAGGCCCCCTGATGCGACGCCTCGTTCTTGCCGCCGGACTTGCCGCAGTGCTGACCGTGCTCGCGGTCGGCTCGGCCACCGCCCTCGTGATCGCCCCGCCGGTGCCGGTGACCGGGAGCGCCACGGCGGTGACCACGACGACCGCGACCCTCAACGGGACGGTCAACCCGCTCGGCTCGGCGACGGACTTCAGCTTCCAGTACGGGACGACGACGGCCTACGGGCAGGCGACGCCGACCCAGTCGGCTGGTTCCGCGCTCGTCGCGGGACCGGTCTCGGCCGCGGTCACCGGCCTCACGCCGGGGACGACCTACCACTTCCGCCTCGCGGCCACGCCGACCGGCGGCGGGACCCAGGTCGACGGCCTCGACCAGACGTTCACGACGAACGGGCCGCCGGTCGTCACGACGGGCGCGGCCACGGCGATAGCTCCGACGGCGGCCGCCCTGAACGGGACGGTCAACCCGGCGGGCCAGGCGACGACCTACTCCTTCCAGTACGGGCCGACCACCGGCTACGGCCAGCAGACGCCGACCCAGTCGGCCGGTGCCGGCACGGCCGACGTGCCGGTCTCGGCGACGATCACCGGCCTGACGGGCGGGACGACCTATCACTACCGCGTGACGGCGACCAACGCGTCGGGCGCGGTCCCCGGGGCCGACCTGACGTTCGTGACGGTGGGCACCCGGGCGGCCAGCACCCTGGCCGCGACGGTCAGGCCGGCCGGCGGCGACACCGACCTCGGGCTGAACCTGACCGTCGGCACCGACCCGGCCGGGACGCCCGGGCAGGCCCTGGCCATCGGCGAGGCGATCTCGTCCCAGTTCGTCAACCAGCTGCCGTCGTTCGGCACGTGCACGGCGTCGGCGTTCAACAACCTCCAGGGTCCGACGGCGGCCAACTGCCCGGACCGGTCGGCGATCGTCGGCGCCGGGACCCTCGTCGTCCGCAACCAGGCCGGGGCGGATGTGACCACCGACCAGGGCTTCCTGGTCAAGGCCGCGCCGAACGTGATCGTCTTCTGGTGGCACACGCCGGCGCCGGCGGCGGGCGGAGCCCAGGGCTTCGGCCAGGTCGCCGGGCTGGTCACCCAGGAGACGGGCACCTACGGACCGGTGGTGACCTACGACTTCTCGGGTCTGCCGACCGGGTCGCGGGTCAAGCAGCTGAACCTCACCTACCAGCGCAACCCGGGGACCGGCAAGGCGCCGTTCGCGGCGACCACCTGCACCGGAGCATCCCAGGCGTTCCAGGCCCGGATCGCCTACCTCGGCGGGGGCGCGGCGGAGCTCCCGACGACGACCGTCGCCTGCGCGCTGCCGCCGGCGCCGCAGCCGTCGAAGCTCGCGCTCGCGCGGGCGACGATCACCGGCCGGGTGATCGACATCCTCGCGCCGATCAGCCGGCGGGCGTCGGGCAACGTCAGCCTCGACCTGTTCTCCGCCGGTCAGCACGCGCGCTGGACGGCGCCGATCAACTCGGTCGACGGGCGCATCCGCGACACCCACGTCCTCCCGGCCTCGATGGCCAGCAACGGGGGCACGGGGATCCTGACCATCCGCTACGCGGGCAACGCGGTCACCCGGCCGCAGGTCGTCCGCCTCCGGGCCGGGAGCCTCCCGGCCGTGCTCGACGCCGCCCGACCGACCCTCGACGCGGCCGGCCACGTTCACGCCCAGGGGACGATCTCCGCCCAGGCGCACGGGGTGGTCCGCGTCCAGCTCGAGTACTACTCGGGCGGCCAGACGACGACCCTCGAGCGCTACGCGACGATCTCCGGGGGCGCGTGGAGCCTCGACGCCACGCTGACCGCGGCGCAGCAGGCGGCGATCGCCGGACGCCGGGGCACGGTCGAGTCCTACATCCTGTTCACCGGCTACTTCCCCCGCCGGATGCGGGGCGAGATGATCGCCTACCAGGTGCTCGGGGCCCGGTAGGCGGGTGTCGAGCGCTGGCCCCGGCGGGTCAGCGCTCGACCATCACCGAAGTCGACTTGAGGATCACCTGGGCCTCGTCGCCGGCCCGGAGGTCGAGCTCCTCGACCGCCTCCCGGGTGACCACGGCGACGACCCGGCCGGGCTCGGTCGTGTCGAGCACGATCCGGGCGAGGAAGCCCTCGAGCTCGACGGAGACCACCCGGGCGCGGAGCCGGTTGCGCGCGCTGATCCGGTGGGGCGTCGTCCCCCGGAGGCGGTCGACCTCCTCGGCGGCGACGACCCGGTGGTTGCGCTCGTCGCGCGAGACGGCGATCCGGCCCTGGCGATCCCAGCGGCGAATCGTGTCGACGCTGACCCCGAGGGCTCGGGCCGCCGCGCCGATGGTGTACATCTCGCCAGCCACCAGACGACTGTTGCACACTCGGTGACTATGCACAATGCGGAGATCGCCATATGCACTAGCCGATGCTGCCTAGATGAGCTACGCTCTGGCTACGCAAACGTCGGCGAGAAGGGATGCCCATGGGGCCCACACCGAGCAGCAGCGCCCTCGAAACCCTCCTGATGACGCGGTCGCTGGGCGACGCGGAGCTGATGGCGGCGAGCGACGCGGCGCCCGACTACAAGATCCTCCCCGACGTCAGCGTCCTGAAGATCGGCGGGCAGAGCCTGATCGACCGCGGCCGGGCCGCCGTCCTCCCGGTGGTCGAGGAGCTGGCCGAGGTCAAGCGCAGCCACCAGATCCTGATCGGGACGGGCGGGGGGACGCGGGCCCGCCACGCCTATGCCCTGGCCGCCGAGCTCGGGCTGCCGACCGGCGTCCTCACCGACGTCGGGGCGGCGGTGGCCGGGCAGAACGCGAAGATGCTCGGCTACCTGATGGCCCGCCACGGCGTCCCCGTGGTCGGAGGGTCGGCGTTCGGCGCGATCGCCCTCTACCTCGCCGAGTGCGGGGCGGCGATCTTCTCGGGCATGCCGCCGTACGACATGTGGCAGCACGTCCCGACCGAGGGCGTGATCCCTCCCTACCGGACCGACGCCGGCTGCTACCTGGTGGCCGAGGTCTACGGCGCCCGGCACATGATCTTCGTCAAGGACGAGGACGGCCTCTACACGGCCAACCCGAAGACCGACGCGAGCGCCGAGCTGATCCGGCGGATCACGGTCGACGAGCTGATCGGGCTCGACCTCCCCGACCTGATCATCGAGCGCCCGGTGCTCGAGCTCATGCGCCACGCCCGGCACGTCCGGTCGGTGCAGATCATCAACGGCCTGCGCCCCGGGCTGATCTCCCGGGCCCTGCGGGGCGAGCACGTCGGCACGATCATCTCGGCGGCATGAGCCCGGCCGCCGGCCACCAGACCGAGGAGAACGCGATGACGCCCCCCGACCACTCGTTCGCGACGAAGGACGTCCCGTCGGCGCTGGTGCGCCAGACGCTCCTCGACCGCGAGCTCGTCCGGCCGATCAACCGGCCGGTGGTCCGCATCCTGCCGTGGCTGCACGTCGTGGCCATCGGCGGCCGCTCGATCATCGACCGGGGCGCCGAGGTGGTCGGGCCGGTGGTCGAGGAGCTGCGCAGCGCGATGGCCCAGCACCGGATGCTCATCCTCACCGGGTCGGGGATCCGCGCCCGCCACGTGCTCGGCGTCGGGCTCGACCTCGGCCTGCCGACCGGCGTCCTCGCCGGGCTGATGGCGACCGAGGCCGAGCAGAACGGCCACCTGATCGCCGCGCTGCTGGCCGGCGACGGGGTCTCCTACCTGCCCCACGCGACGGTCGCCCACCAGCTGGCCACGCACCTGGCCGCCAGCCGGGCGGTCGTCTCCAACGGCTTCCCGCCCTACGAGCTCTACGAGTTCCCGCCGCCGGTCGGGAAGATCCCGCCCCACCGGACCGACTCGGGGACCTTCCTCCTGGCCGACGCCTACGGGGCGGCGCGGACGATCTACGTCAAGGACGTCGACGGGGTGTTCTCCGGCGACCCGGCGAGCGACGGGGCCGAGCTGATCCCCCGGGTCGGAGCGGCCGAGCTCCTGGCCATGGACCTCGAGACGCTGCCGATCGACTCCCTCGTGCTCGAGCTGATGGGCGCGGCCAAGCACGTCGAGGAGATCCAGATCGTCAACGGCCGGACGCCGGGGAACATCGCCAAGGCGCTGGCCGGGGTCCACGTGGGCACGATCATCCACGCCGACTAGTCTTCCGGGCGTGCACGTGCCCACCGCCGGCGGCGTCATGGACGCCGCCCTCGTCCTGCCCGAGGCGGGTTCCGGCCCGGGCGTGGTGGTGCTCCACGAGATCTTCGGGGTCAACGCCTACATCCGGCGGGCGGCCGAGCGCCTGGCCGAGCTCGGCTACGTCGTCCTGGTACCGGACCTCTTCTGGCGGACCGACCCGGGCCTCGCCCTCGACGAGCACGACGAGGAGAGCCTGGCCCGGGGGATGGAGGCGGTCGGCCGGCTCGACCGCCAGGTGGCGGTGGCCGACGCGATCGCCGCGCTCGCGGCCCTCCGCGGCCGCCCGGAGGTCACCGGCCGGGTCGGCGTCCTCGGCTTCTGCCTGGGCGGGGCCCTCGCCTACCTGGTGGCCGCCGAGGGCGATCCGGACGCCGCCGTCTGCTACTACGGCTCGGGCATCGCCGACGCGCTCGACGCGGCCACCGACATCACCTGCCCGGTGCTCTTCCACTTCGGCGCCGACGACCGCTTCATCCCGCGCGAGCAGGCCGACCGGGTGGCCGCCCTGGCCGCCGGGCGGCCGGAGATGACCTGCCACGTCCACGCCGGGGCCGGTCACGCGTTCGACAACCCGGCGCCGATGTTCCACCGGCCGGAGGCGGCGGCCGCCGCCTGGGCGCTGACCGGCGACTTCCTCGCGGAGAACCTCGGGGCGCCGGCGGGCTGAGCATGGCCGACCCGTACGCGGTGCTCGGGGTCGGGCGCGACGCGGACGCGGCGGCCATCCACGTCGCCTACCGCAAGGCGGTCCGCCGCACCCACCCCGACGTGGGCGGGACGGCGGCCGAGTTCGAGGCGGTGCAGGACGCCTACGAGACGCTCCGGGTCCCGGCCCGGCGGGCCGCCCACGACGCCCGGAGCGCCCCGCCGCGCCAGCCACCGCGGCCACCGCGGCCGTCGCCGGCGCCCGAGGTCGAGTTCGACCGCCGCCCGATGGAGGACCTGCTCGCCGAGTCGCGCCGCCTCGAGAACGAGGCCCGGCGGCTCGCCGGCCTCCCGCCCCGCGACTTCGGCGAGGCCGCGCCCGAGGGGGAGACGGGCGACAGCTTCGCCGCGATCCTCGACGACGCGGGGCGGCAGCTGCGCGAGGTGGCCGCGGCCACGGCGCGCGAGGTCAGCCGCCGCGTGCGCCGGATGCTCTAGGAGGAGCGCGGCCGGAGGGAGTCGATGATCAGCTCGAGGTGGCGGCGCCAGTCGAAGCCCGGCTTCGTGTGGCTCATCGTCGCGCAGACGCCGCACATCAGCATCGGGATGTCGGTCGCGCTGACGTCCGGGCGCATCGTCCCGGCCCGCTGGGCCCGTCCGATCAGCTCGTCGGTCAACCCGAGGAGGATCTGCTGCTCGTCGTGGGCCTGCTCCCAGACCCGCTCCCCGGCGGCGAGCATCGCGAACTGGATCGCCGCGTCCTTGGCGGCGAGGGCGGCGTTGCGGCGGAGGAGGTCGCCGAGCACGGTGAACGGCTCGCCGTCGACGGTGAGCGCCTCCCGGACGTTGACGGTCATCGTGGCCAGCTTCTGGCGGACCAGCTCGCCGAGCAGGGCCTCCTTGGTCGGGAAGTGGCGGTAGACGGTCCCGACTCCGACCCCGGCCAGCCGGGCGACCTCGTCCATCTGGGCGTCGGCCCCGAGCACGGCGAACGCCTCCCGCGCCCCCTCGAGGATGCGTTCGCGGTTGCGCCGGGCGTCGGCCCGAAGCGGTCGCTCGGTGTCGGAGGGGGTGCTCATCTCAGGAGGGTCACGTCGTCGGCCTTGACAAGCGGAATTGTAGTTCCGTATGCTTGCGGACGCAACCGGAACCGGAGATCAGCTTCCATGAACGTCCTCGAGACCCCCTCGCTCCCCGCCTCCCTCGACACCCCGCGGGCGAAGAACCTCGCCCTCCTGCTCCTGGCCATGACCCAGTTCGTCATCGTCATCGACGCGTCGATCGTCAACGTCGCCCTCCCGACGATCGGGACGAGCCTCCACTTCTCCCGGGCCGACCTCTCCTGGGTGGTCAACGCCTACACGCTGACCTTCGGCGGCTTCCTCCTCCTCGGCGGGCGCCTGGCCGACCTGCTCGGTCGCCGGCGGATGTTCGTCACCGGGCTGATCCTCTTCTCGGTCGCCTCCCTGGCCGGCGGGCTCGCCCAGTCCGAGGGGTGGCTGCTCGCCGCCCGGGCGGTCCAGGGGCTGGGCGCGGCGATCGTCTCCCCGGCGGCCCTGTCGATTCTGGCGACCACCTTCGCCGAGGGCGCCGAGCGCAACCGGGCGCTCGGGGTCTGGGGCGCCGTGGCCGGCGCCGGGGGGGCGGCCGGCGTCCTCCTCGGGGGGATCCTGACCAGCGGGCTCGGGTGGGAGTGGGTCCTCTTCGTCAACGTGCCGATCGGCCTGGCCGGGGCGGCGCTCGCCCCGCGCCTGCTGCTCGAGAGCCGCGCCGTGGACGGGGGCCGGTCGTTCGACATCCCCGGGGCCGTCGCGGTCACCGCCGGCCTCAGCCTGCTCGTCTACGCGCTCGTCGACGCGGTCAACGTCGGCTGGGGCTCGGCCGCGACCCTGGCCAAGCTGGCCGGGGCGGCGCTCCTGATCGGCGCGTTCCTGGTCGTCGAGCGGCGGGCGCCCCGGCCGCTGATGCCCTTCTCGATCTTCCGCCTGCGCACCCTGCGCGGGGCGAACGTCGTCGGCCTGATGATCGGGATGTCGCTCTTCTCGATGTTCTTCTTCATCTCCCTCTACGTCCAGGGCGTCCTCAAGTACACGCCGATCGACGCCGGCCTCGCCTACCTGCCGCTCGCGGTCGGGATCATCCTCTCGGCCGGGTTCGCTTCGGTGCTCGTGACCCGGATCGGCGTCAAGCCGGTCCTGATCACCGGCATGCTCCTGATCGCCGCCGGCCTCCTCTGGTTCTCGCGCGTCCACGCGCCGGGGGGCTCGTTCACCCACGACATCCTCGGCCCGTCGCTGGTCGCCGCGGTCGGGCTCGGGTTCTCGTTCGTCCCGGTGACCATCGCCGCGGTGATCGGGACCGCGCCCGAGGAGGCCGGGCTCGCCTCGGGGCTGATCAACGCGTCGACCCAGGTCGGCGGGGCGCTCGGCCTGGCCATCCTCGCGACGATCGCCAACAGCCAGACGAAGTCGGTGCTCTCCGGCGGGGAGCACGATCCGCTGATCGCCCTGACCAAGGGCTTCGACCGGGCGTTCCTGGTCGGTGCCGGCTTCGCCATCGCCGGGGCGATCTTCGCCGGGCTCGTGATCTCCTCGCGCGACAGCCGCGAGCAGGCCGCAGCCGCCCGGGCCGGCGAGGCGGCCCCGGCCGGCGTGTGACGCCCGGACTTGAGTAGCCCGTCTGCCGGCCGGGTACGCTGGCCGGCATGGCCGCCGTCACTCCCCCGACCCGCGGCCGGGCGACGTGGCGGCCCTAGACGAGGAGCGGGGGGCGGCTCGCCGGGCGCCGAGGCCGCCCCACCGGGCGATCGACGCCGTCGATCGCTACCAGCGCAGCCACCGGTGGATCGGCTTTCCGATCGCGGTGATCTACAAGTACGCCGACGACCAGGGCGGCTACCTGGCGGCGCTGATCACCTACTACGGGTTCCTGTCGGTGTTCCCCCTCCTCCTGCTCCTGCTGACCATCCTCGGCTTCGTCCTGGCCGGGGACGCCCACCTGCGCGACAGCCTGGTCAACTCGGCGCTCGCCCAGTTCCCGGTGGTCGGGGCCAGCCTGCGGACGTCGATCCACGCCCCGGCCACCAGCAGCACCGGGCTGGCGATCGGGATCGTCGGCACCCTCTACGGGAGCATCGGCGCGGCCCAGGCGACCCAGCACGCGTTCAACAAGGTCTGGGCGGTCCCGCGCAACGAGCGTCCGAACCCGCTGAAGTCGCGCCTGCGCAGCCTGGTCCTCCTCGGCGTGCTCGGCGTCGGCGTGCTCATCACGACCGTCGCCTCCGGCCTGACGACCGGGGCAAGCAGCTACGGCGCGACCCTCGGGACGGGGGTGAAGATCGCCGGGATCGTCGTCGTCGCCGTGGCCAACGTCGGCCTCTTCATGTTCGCCTTCCGCGTCCTCACCGCCTCGGAGATCCCGACTCGGTGCCTGCGCCTCGGCGCGGTGATCGCCGGCCTCGGGTGGGAGGTGATCCAGCTCATCGGCACCTACTACGTCAGCCGTCTCAAGGGCACCCAGGAGGCCTACGGCGTCTTCGGGGCGGTGCTCGGACTGATCGCCTGGATCTACCTGCTCGCGGTGATGACGGTGATCGCGGCCGAGATCAACGTCGTCTCCCAGCGGCGCCTGTGGCCGCGCTCGCTGCTGACGCCGTTCACCGACAACGTGCGCCTGACCCAGGCCGACGAGCGCAGCTACACCTCCTACGCGGAGACCGAGCGCCACAAGGGCTTCGAGACGGTGGACGTCGACTTCGAGGCGCCGCCGGGGGAGGCGACCACCGACCACTAGGACCCGGTCAGGTGCCCCATGAACCGGTCGTAGACGCCGGACATGGCGAACAGGTTGCGCACCTGACCGGAGCACGCGACGACCCGCATCCGCTCGTCCGGCTCGCGCCAGCGCTTGTGGGCCTCGTAGAGGACGGCGAGGCCCTTGTAGTTCATGAACTCGACCGCGCTCAGGTCGACGAGGATCCCCGCGGCGTCGCTCGCCTCGGCCGCGAGCAGGGCGGCTTCGAACTCCTTGGCCGTCGACGCGTCGACCCGTCCGCCGATCCGCAGCCGCACGCCCTCGTCACAGGGCTCGGTCTCGATCTCGATCTTGAAGGTCGGCATGGCCACGCCGGGAAGTGTACGACGCCCGGGCGGGGTACTCTCCGTCCATGGCCGAAGACCCACTGCCCCGTCCGATCCACATCGGCGGGGTCAACAAGACGTTCGGCGAGGTCACCCTCGAGGACGCCCGTACCCAGGCGCTGGAGCTCAAGGGCGTGGCCGGGTGGGGGATGAGCCGGGTGATGCCGGTCGCCCGCGCCTGGGCCGACCTGGTCCGGGCGATGGAGTCGGGCGGGGTGGACCGGGTCGACCAGCTCGAGCCGGAGATGATCGAGACGATGGCCCGCAAGCTGTGGATCATCGCCCCCAAGGGCGACAGCCTGATCTGATCCGGCGCGGGAGGGACGCCGCGGTGACGGCCCGCTCCGGCGATCGGCGAACGCGGCGCCGAGGGGAGACGATCGCGTGAACTACCAGTCGACGCCAGCCCGGCGGGGCGGGATCGTCACACGGTAGGTCGTCTCCACGGTTTGAGCCACGATGTTTCACCGCCTACCGTTCGGTGCCACAGGCACCGGGGGAGGTGATGCCTTGTGACGGTCGCCGCGCGCGTCGTCGCCCCGCCCGGGAGCCGGCGGGACGCGTAGGTTGACGGACGACGCTCAGGACGGTATATCTGTCATCACATCCGAGCTTGGTGGTGCGTTCGTGTTCCTGGTTGCGGCACGGCTGATCCTGGCCGTTGTGTTTTCTGTCGCCGGGCTGGCGAAGCTGGCGGATCGGGTCAGCGCCCGAAGGGCCGTTATCGGCATGGGAATCCCCGCGCGGCTGGCCGCGGTCGTGGCGGTGCTCCTCCCGGTTGCCGAGCTCGCGCTGGCCGGCGCGTTGGTGTCAGGCGCCACGACGCGATGGGCCGCTGGGGCGGCGGTCGTCCTGCTGGGCGCGTTCTCGGGCCTGATCGCGCGAAATCTGGCGAGGGACGGCGAGCAGGAGGACTGTGGCTGCTTTGGTTCGCTGGGCATTGCGTCTACCGGTTGGTTTGCGCTCGGGCGCAACGCCGTGCTCCTGGTGCTGGCCGGCGCCGTTCTCATCGCGTCTCCTGACGAGCCGCCGAGTGCGTTCGGGTGGCTGGACACTGGTCGAGCGAGTTGGGTCCTGGTGGGTGCGCTGGTCACCCTGGTCGCGTTGGTCGCCCTCGAGGGCTTGGTGATGGTGTACATGGTGCGACGTCACGGGCGGCTGCTCCATCGCCTCGACGCGCTCGAGAGCGCCGCCCAGCAACACGCCCGGTCGGTGGGCGACGCGCCACCCGTCAACTTTCGCGCCGAACGCCGAAGCGGCGACGGACCGTCGCCGCGCGCGGTGCCCGACCGCACGGTCGGCCATCTGGCCCCACCGGTCACGCTCCGCGACCTCTCGGGCGCCGCCGTGGACTTGAGCGCCTGCGTCACGACGGACGCGGTCATCCTGTTCTGGAATCCGGACTGCGGGTTCTGCTCGCGGATGCTGCCCGCCTTGCAGGCTTGGGAGGACGAGGCGGCGGCCGAGAGCCTGCGTCTGATCGTCGTGTCGAGCGCAGGCGTGACGGACGGCCGGGCGATGGGGTTGCGGTCGACGGTCCTGCTGGACCCGGGAATGACCGCGATGGAGGCCTTCGGCGTTCAGGGGACGCCTGTCGCCGTGTTGGTCGACGGCGAGGGTCGTATCCGCTCGGCTCCGGCGATAGGTGCGGCCGAGATCTTCGTTCTACTCGGGGCACAGCTCATGACGACGGCCGGCTAGGAGGCTCAAGATGGACGACACGCTTTTCGATGACGTGGCCCGCGAGTTCACCGCCCGGGCGATCACTCGCCGGCATGGGCTGAAGCTCCTGTTGGTCGGCGTCGGGGGCGCCATGCTCTCCCGGCCGTTCGGTCGATGGGGGACGACTGCGGCCTGGGCGAAGGGCCCGGCGGCGCGCGCGGCCGCCGCGACGTGTCCCACGGTGATCTTGTACGAGGGAAGCTGCCAGTTCCTGGTCGATAACAATCGGGCGTGTTGCGACCCCAACGGTCTCGCGCACACCCCGAGACCGAGACCGCACCGCGCGCCGGTGAACGGCGCCGCCGGAGCCCCGACGGTCCCCGCCCAGGGCTCGGTGCATGTACTTGGCCCGAGCGACGACGTCTTGATCGACGCGACAGCCGATGCCCAGGCGAAACGAGTCCCCTGCGAACGACCCGTGCGGCACTGCGTCGCCGACCGCTACACCCCGCTCTTCACGTGCGACAAGTGCTGTCAGACGGCACGCGCCAACGGCTGCAACGACGGCGATCTCTGGATCGCGGCACCGGGAGGAAGCTTCTCCTACGCGCTCTGCGGGCAGCAGTACACCATCTGTTCCGGCGGTAAGAAAGTCCAAGCGCCGGTGCGTGACAAATCCATAACCGCCGGGAGCTACGAGGTGAGCCCGGGAGTCATCCAAGCGCTCGGGGTGGCCGCCGGCAGCTTCAACGGCCGGATCTATCCTCCCGGCACTCCGCAGACGACGATCGACAACGATCTGTGCTGCTCCGACGACTGCGATGCGGACGGCGACCCGGGAGACCCGAGCGAGAGCTCCGAGTGCTGACGACCCGTCGGCTCGCCGCGTAGGGCGCGCTCGGCGTTTCACCTTGTGAGTGATGCGGCCCGGTCGCGCTCGCCGACCGCCTGACTTGGACACCAACGAACGCTGCGCCTGCGCCGTCGGCGCTCCGTCGGGCGGTGCGCCCGCCTCGCCCGCCCCGGACGGGATCGCGTCCGGGACTCGCTTCGCGCGCCGGCGCCGCGGGGGCGACCCGACCGGCTCCGTGCCGGCATAGACTCAGCGGCAGTGGCCGAGCTGCGCCGACCGGGACTCCAGCGCGTGCTGGGCGTCAACGCTCTCTTCTCGACGGCCTACGGCAACGTCGGGTCGTCCATCTATTACGCGCTCGGCCTCGTCGCCTCGTTCGCCCTCGGGTTGACGCCGATCGTCTTCGTCATCACCGGGGTCATCTTCTTCCTGACTGCGGCGACCTACTCCGAGGCGACCGCGATGTACCCGGAGGCCGGCGGGTCCTCGAGCTTCGCCCGGCACGCGTTCAACGAGTTCGCCTCGTTCTTCGCCGCCTGGGCCCAGATGCTCAACTACGTGATCACGATCGCCATCTCGGCGTTCTTCGTCCCCCACTACCTCGGTGGGCTGTTCTGGCCGGCGCTCCGCCACGCCCCCGGGGACGTCGTCTTCGGGATCGGCGTCGTGATCGTCCTCGCGCTGATCAACGTGGTCGGCGTCCGCGAGGCCGCCGGCCTGAACATCGTCCTCGCGGTGACCGACTTCGCCACCCAGCTCCTGCTCGTGCTCATCGGCTTCGTCCTCGTCTTCTCCCCACACACCCTGGCCGCCAACGTCCACTTCGGGGTGGCGCCGACCTGGCACGACTTCCTCGTGGCGATCCCGCTCGGGATGATCGCCTACACCGGGATCGAGACGATCTCGAACATGGCCGAGGAGGCCCGGGACGAGGCCCACACGATCCCCAGGGCGATCCACCGGGTGGTGATCGCCGTGTTCGCCATCTACGCCGCCCTCCCGATCGTCGCCCTCTCGGCGCTCCCGGTCCACCGGGCCGCCGACGGCCGCTACGTCACCCTCCTCGGCGTCGACGAGGCCCACGGCGGGTTCGCCGGCGACCCGGTGCTCGGAATCGTCAAGCACCTCCATCTCGGGGCCTTCCAGGCGGCCGGGGAGCTCTACGTCGGGCTCCTGGCCGCGACGATCCTCGTCATCGCGGCCAACGCCGGGATCATCGGCGTCTCGCGCCTGGTCTACTCGATGGGCCTCCATCGCCAGGTGCCCGACCAGCTCCGCCAGCTCCACCCCCGGTTCAGCACGCCGTGGATCGGGATCCTCGTCTTCGGGGCGATCGCCTGCGTCACGCTGATCCCGGGCAAGGCCGACTTCCTCGGCTACCTCTACGCGTTCGGGGCGATGCTCTCCTTCACGATCGCCCACGTCTCGGTGATCCGGCTGCGCCTCAAGGAGCCCGACCGCGAGCGGCCCTACCGCGGCCCGGGCACCCTCCGGGTTCGCGGCCGCGAGCTCCCGCTGTTCGCCGTGCTCGGCGGTATCGGCACCGGCCTGGCCTTCCTCGCCGTCACCGCGCTCCACACCGCGGTCGCCCTCACCGGGATCGGCTGGCTGCTCCTCGGCGTCGGCGTCTACGTCGTCTACCGGCGCCGGCAGGGGCTCGACCTGGTGACCACCACGCGGGTCCAGACCCCCCGGGCGGTGACCGACCGGGAGATCGAGTACGACTCGGTGCTCGTCGTCTTCGACCAGAACGAGTTCCACGCCGACGCCCTGCGCACCGCCCTGAAGGTCGCCTCCCACCGGCGCCGGAGCATCCACGTCCTCGTGTTCATCGAGGTCCCGGCCTCGATCCCGATCGACGCCCGGCTCCCCGAGCAGGAGGCGGCCGCCCAGACGATCATCGAGACGGCCAAGATCAAGGGTCGCCGGATCGTCGACGGCCATTGGGAGAAGGTCCGGCCCGGGCAGACGGCCCGCCGGATCATCGACGAGGCCCGCTCGCGCAAGGCGGCGGCCATCGTCATCCCGGTCCCGTCCCGCCGCCGGGCCGACGTCGTCCTCGGCTCGACGCTGGAGACGCTCCTGCGCGAGCGACCCTGCCGGGTGATCATCGAGTCTCGTCCGGCCCCGGCCCCGGCCCCGCCGGCGGTCAAGCCGCCGATCGCCGCCTGAGCTACCCGGCCAGGGGGGTGTCCTCGAGCCGGTCGAGGAGCTCGCCGATCGACTCGAAGACGGCGACGGCGCCGGCCTCGCGCAGCTCGGACTCGGCGAAGCCGCCGGTCAGCAGGGCGACCGACGGGATCCCGGCCCGCCGCGCCGCCTCGCAGTCCCAGGTCGAGTCGCCGACCATGACCGCCGCCTCGGCCCGCCGGAGCTTCTCGATCGCGGCGAGGATGAGGTCGGGCTCGGGCTTGGTCTGCTCGACGTCGGCCGAGGAGGTCGCCGCGTCGATCAGATCGTCGGCCGCCAGCATCGCCCGGTAGTGGTCGAGGTCCCCCTGGCTCGCCGAGCTGGCCAGGACGATCTCGGCGCCCCGCTCATGGAGGACCTCGATCAACCGCCGGGCGTCCGGCATCAGCTGGCACTCGTCGATCATCGCGTGGAAGTGGCGCTTGTCGCCCGCCCGGAGCTCCTCGCCGAGCTCGCGCGCGACCCGCTCGCCGGCCACCGCCGGGACGAGCTGGTCGCCGCCCATCCCGATGTGGCGGTGCAGGCGCCAGATCGGCAGGGTGATGTCGTGGTCGCGAAAGGACCGAAACCACGACAGGGCGTGCTGGTAGTTGGTGTCGACGAGGGTCCCGTCGACGTCGAGGAGGGCTCCCACGGGCACCGCCGAGCTGGTTCCCGAAACCTCGCGGCCGCAAACCGGCGACCAGCCCGGCAGGGGGCGGGCCGCGCTGCCATGATGCCCCCGCACCTCCCGGCCCGGGGAGGGCAGGGGAGGGATCGCCGTGGTCGAGGTCCGGACGCAGGGTCGACGTCGAAGAGGCTTTCGCGCCCGCTGGCTCGTCGTCGCCGTGCCCGCCGCCCTCGGCCTCGCCCCGGTCGCCCGGACGCTGGCCGCCGCCACCCTCGAGCACCTCGGCCTGGCCGGCTCCTCGGCCTCGGTGGCCCCGAGCTGCCCCGGTGCCCCGTGCGAGGTGATCACCGCGACCACCGGCTTCCAGGCGGCGATCACCGGCCGCCACGGGGCGATGGTCGTCCAGCGCCCGGGACGGGTGACGAGCTGGAGCCTCGTCCTGGCCGCGCTCAGCCCGGCCGAGGTCGCCTTCTTCACCCGGCTGGCCCACGGGCCGCCCGAGGCCGGCCTGGTCATCCTCCACCAGGGGGCCTCGTATCGCTTCCGCGTCGTCGACGCCAGCCCGCTCGTCCCGCTGAGCGGGTTCCTCGGCCAGACGAAGACCTTCGACCTCGCCCGGCCGCTCGCCGTCGCCTCCGGCGACATCGTCGCCCTCACCGTGCCGACCTGGGCCCCGGCCCTCGCCGTCTCGCTCGACCCGGCCACCGGCTGGCGGGCCAGCCGAGCCCGGGGGACGTGCGCGAACGTGTTCAAGCCGACCGCTCAGGTGGCCAGGGGCGCGCTGACCAAGTACGAGTGCGTCTACCACACCGCCCGCCTCACCTACGGCGCGACCGTGGCCGACGACCCGGGGCCGCCCGACTCCGCGCCCGCGCCCCGCCGACCGGGGGCCGCTCCCAGGAAACCCCCGGCGAGCGCCGCCGCCGTCGCTAGGAGACGCTGACCACCCTCAGCGTGCGTGACCCGCGGGGCAGCGGGATCGACGTCTGGTCGCCCGCCCGCCGGCCGGTCAGTGCCCTGGCCACCGGCGACTCGATCGAGAGGCGGCCATCCTTGGGCGAGGCCTCGTGCGAGCTGACGATCGTCCACGTCTGCTCGGCGCCGGCCTCGTCGGCGACCACGACCACCGACCCGAAGGCCACGGCCCCGTCGCCCTTCGGGAGCTCGACGATCTCCGACCGGGAGATCCGCTCGCGGAGCTTGGCGATCTTCGTCTCCAGGTGCGACTGGTCGTTCTTGGCGTCGTGGTACTCGCTGTTCTCCTTCAGGTCGCCCCATTCCCGGGCCGTCTTGATCCGGTCGGCGATCTCACGCCGGCCCTCGCCCTCCAGGGCCTCGAGCTCGGCGGTCAGGGCGGTCAACCCGTCGGCGGTGATCACGTTCGCTTCGCTCATGCCCGGTGAATCCTCTCGTTGTCTCGCAAGGTGGTCCACCCAGAGTAGCCCCGGGCGCGCTACGCTGCGTCCGCCGATGCGTCGCCTGACCCTCCTGGCGCTCCTCGCCACCGCCCTCCTCGCCGCGGTCTCCCCGGCGTTCGCCCATCGCCACGCGACCCATCGCGAGGCGGTGGCCATCGGCAAGGTCGTGCGCGCCTACATCCACAAGAAGCACTCGCCCGTCCCCCGGGACGCGAAGATCACCTCGGTCACCGTCTCGACGGCCAACCACAGCTACGCCCTGGTCCGGCTCCGCTCCCGTAAGGCAGGGGCGTCGAAGATGCTCATGCACACCAAGAACCACAAGTGGCGCGTCCTCGGCTACGCCGTCGGCGCCTTCCACTGCGGGATCGCCCCGGCCAAGGTCTTCAAGGACCTGCTGGGCAACGCCCACGCCTGCCTGCCCGGCGGCTACTAGCGCCCACCCTCCCGACGTAGGACGGGCGTCCAGCGGTCGCCCGGGCCCGCCCGCCGTCCTGGACGGTGGTACTAGGCGCCGGGCGATCCGCGCTCAAGGCGTCCATCGCTCGCGCCGACACTGATACCAGCCGGAGAGCCCCGGGTCCGTCCAGGTACAGAGCGAGCGAGTGTGAAGATCATCCAATCCTTGAGCCGCGTCGATGTCAGCGACTCGCCGCGGCGGCGTCTGGCCCGGGCGCTCGCCGGCCGCGTGAAGCTCGCCGGTCAGGCCGGCTTCAGCATGATCGAGATGCTCGTCGCGACCACCGCCGCGCTCCTCGTGGTCATCGGACCGCTCGCCTTCATCGTCGTCTCGACCGACCAGCAGAACGCCAGCTCGAGCCGCTCGACCGCGGCCCGCCAGGCCGAGGTCGGCCTCCAGCGGCTGGTTCGCGACCTCCGCGGCGCCATGCAGCAGACCGTCACCGGCACGCCCCTCACGGTGACCGTCTCCTCGACGGCCAGCCCGGTCACCGGCAAGCTCGTGTTCTCGATCCCCTCCTCGGCGGCGAACACGACGCCCCAGACCGTCACCTGGCTGTGCACCGTCGGCGCGACCTGCACGCGCCAGCTCGCCGGCGGCAGCGCGATCCCCGAGATCACCGGCATCACCGCCGTCACCCTCTCGCCGCTCGACTCCTCGGGCGCCGCGCTCACCCTCCCGGCGACCAATCCCGCGTACGTCGACGTCGCCCTCGACGTGCAGGTCACGAGCCAGCTCGGCGGCCAGACCCAGGTCGTGCGCGGCACCTCGCAGTCGATCAAGCTCCAGACCGGCGTCGACCTGAGGAACTTCTCATGACCTCGCCCCGGCGCGCCGAAGCCGGCTTCACGCTGATCGAGGTGATGATCGCCATGTTCATCGGCCTGATCGTCCTCGGGGCGCTGACCAGCCTCTTCATCACCGGCAGCGGCAGCTCGCTCGGCGCCCAGCGCCAGTCGCAGCTGCTCGCCGTCGCCGACCAGCAGATCGAGAAGATCCGCGAGCAGGCCAAGACCAACTCCGGCGGCTTCGCCCAGCTCGCGATGAGCGCGGCTCCGGCCGCCGCCACGAGCGCGACGCTCAACTCGTCCCAGCCGACGATCCACACCGACCCGAACTTCTTCGTCAAGACCGCGGCCGGGTGCGGCCCGAGCAGCGAGGGCTACACCATCAGGTCGAACTACGACGACACGACCGAGGGCACCGTGACCACCGTGCCGGCGTTCACCCTCTGCCCGACCAGCGTCGAGCCCCTGGTCATCAAGACGGGCACCGGCTTCGTCGCCCCCGGCCCGACGACGGTGACGGTCGGCTCCGGCACGGCCGAGGTCTACCAGTACGTCACGGCGACGAACCTCGGCTGCCTCGGGGGGAGCGCCGACTACGCCTCGGGCGTCGCCGGCGCCTGCTACGCCGACGCCCGGCGGGTCATCGTCGCCGTCGTCCCGGATACGCCCGGCACCTTCGGTCAGGCCAGCCCGGTGTACGTCAGCTCGATCTTCACCAACCCGGTCCCGTCCAATCAACCCAACAGCTCGGTCGGCCTGACCCTCGGGCTGACCATCGGATGAGCCAACCCATGACCTTCTTGAACGAGCTCCTGCGCAAGCTGTCCTCCGCTCCGGCCGCCCGGCCCCGTCGGCGGGGCGGGCCCCGGCGCCGCGTCCGGGCGCGCGGCGAGGACGGCTTCGCCATCGTCGCCGTACTCGCCCTCCTGGTGATCGGCCTCGGTCTCGGGGCCGTGGCCGTCGCCGAGTCGCTCGACTCGCACGACCTGGCCAACCAGGATCAGCGCCAGCGGGCGGCCCAGCAGGCGACCGACGCCGGTATCCAGACCCAGCTCTACCAGCAGGGCGAGCAGAACATCATGAGCACCCTCAGCCTCGGCGGCGGTCCGCTCAACCTCAGCACGATGCTCGACTGCCTCATCCCCCAGACCAGCGTGACCGGCCAGCTGACCGGGACGCTCCTCTCCGCCTCGGTCTTCAGCTCCACCGCCGGTGTCTGCCCGGGCAGCTCGACCGGCGGGGTCACCTCCGGGACGATCCCCGTCCAGGCGCTCGGTCACCACACCTACTACCAGTCGGAGTTCATCCCCGGCGCCAGCTCTTTGAACGGGGGCACGCTCTTCCCGAAGATCGTCTCCCTCGGCTGGAACGACAACGGCGGGAACGGCCGGACGGTCTACTCGCGTCAGGAGGTCATCCTCGCGCCGATCGCCCCGCTGCGGACGCTCGAGGCCCAGGGCAACCTCTCGATCACCGGCATCTCGGCGCTCGGCGCCGGCGTGTCCACGGCCTACGGGAACATCTCGGCCAACGGGAACCTCACGACGCCCACGAGCTTCACGATGCTCGACCTCGACAACCTCGCCGGCGGCATCCTCGGGTCGGCCACCTACGGCGGAACCTACAGCGGCTTCCTCACCATCCCGCCGCCCGTCAAGGTGACCCAGCCCGTCGTCCGCCAGCCCGTGTCGGTGTCGTCGGGCAAGAAGAGCTGCCCGGACGTCGCCGACACGTGCGCCTACACCGCGGGCGTGAGCGGCATCAGCCGGGGCTACAGCGCCGCGACCAACACCTTCTCGATCAGCTCGGGGACGGCCACGTTCGCTCCCGGGGACTACGTCCTCTGTAGCTTCAACGCCACCGGCACCGCCGGCGTAACCGCCCAGCCGACCGCCTCGGCGCCCGTGCGGATCTTCATCGACAGCCCGACCTCGGCCCGCTGCAACAGCACGGTCACCAACGCCGCGCTCAACCAGTACAACGACAAGGCCGACGCCAACCGCGGGAACTTCACCGCCGCCAACGGGGTCGCCAACGGCCTGCTCGGCTCCAACGACATCACCGACTCGGCCGCGCTCCAGATCTACGTCGTCGGCGACCAGAACACGAGCAACACCTACGACAATGCCACCACGGTCACGCTCGGGAGCGACTGCAACGCGCTCCTGTGCACGAATCCCCTCACCGTCGGCCTGATCCTCTACGCCCCTACCTCGAGCGTCTCGCTCTACACCGGCGCGTGCGTCAACCTGATCGTGAAGGTCTGCACCGGAGGGACCTTCTGGGGATCGATCATCGGCGACAACGTCAACGCCCAGGCGGCCACGTTCAGCGAGAACCTGGCCATCGGCAACTCCCCCCTCTACAACGGGGTCGAGGTCTATCACCCGATCCAGTTCGTCCAGTGCACCGCGCAGCCCTACAAGACGGTGGCCGGGACCACGACCACCTACACCCGCCTCCAGGCCGATCAGACGATCGACACGACCGGCTGCTGAGTCCTCAGCGGACGCTGACGGCGACGTTGCGGCTGTGGAAGAGCGCGTGGCGCACCGGGTCGCGCCAGGACAGCCGGACCTGGCCCGAGCGGTTCAGCCGGACGCGGGTGTCGAGGTAGGCCGGGCGGGACAGGGTGCGCACGAGGGCGAGGCGCTGGAAGGCGCCGCTGGGGCCCGGACGGAACTCGACCGACACGCTCTGGGCGGCGCCGTTCAGGGCCGGGCGCACCATGCCCCAGACGCGCAGCAGGCCGCCGCGCCGGACCGCCGCGCTCGGCAGGAAGATCGGCAGGCGGTAGGCGGCGAAGCTCGGCTTCTGCTTGCCGCTGCGGAACTCGAGCCCGGTCTCGAAGCTCGCCGCCGTGCTGCCCGGATCCGAGCAGCGGGTGCAGGCGATCGGCGGCGCGTCGATCAGGAGGAACTGCGAGAGGTCGCGGACCCGGGGGTTGCTGTAGGCGATGAACTCGGCCTGGTTGAGGTAGGCCGCCTGCTGGGTCAGGGTCACCCCGGCCGCGCTCGGCGGATTCGTCATGTAGCCGAACTCGGTGAGGTAGTAGGGCAGCGTGCGTGACCGGTGGTAGGCCCGCTGGGCGGCGTCGAGGACCGACCCGAGCCGGCCGAGGTTGGCGATCGTGATGTAGTCGGGGTCGGCGAGCCGGACGCTCGGGCCGAAGGTCAGCTCGTAGGGGTGGTGGGCCCATCCGGTCGTCTTGAACAGCCCCGGGTGGGCGACCGGGAAGGCGGCCGAGAGCTTCGCTGTGGCCGGGCAGCCCATGCGCGTGGCCGCCGTCCCGCGGAGCGGTCGGTAGCGGGTGTCGAGGCAGTAGAGGTCGCGGATGAACCGCAGCGGCTTGATCGCCCGGGTCTCGCCCTGGGCGTTGACCCCCTTCGGCGCCGTCTCGCCGATCAGGATCGTGTCGCCCGCGTGCCCGGTCTGGACGAGCTGGGCGTAGGACGCGTCGACCAGGCTCCGGTAGAGCGCCGGCGAGGTCTCGACCAGGCGGCCCTTGGCGTCGGGCGCCCACTGCGGGGTCAGCCAGCCCGCCTGGTTAGGCTCGTTCCAGATCGACCAGCTGCTGACCCGCGGGAGCACGGTGGCCGGCGGTAGCGGCGCCGGCGGGGGCGGGGCCGGGTTGCTGCCCGATCCGTTGGGGTTGATGCCGAGCAGGAGCTGGAGCAGGTTCGGCGGCTGGACCGGCGGCGGGGCCGGGGCGGGGGCCGGCGGGGGAGAGGGGCCGGGGATCGCGTAGGTGCCGCTGTAGCGCGTGCCCACGGCGTGGACGAACTGGCCAAACTCACCGGCCGACGGCTTGTAGGTCGCCGCGATGTCGGAGCGGTCCGGGGTGCCCGTCGCCCAGAGCGGACCCGGCGAGGTGATGTCGAGGTTGACCGCGATGCCCAGCGCCTGGGCGTCGGCGACCACCTGGTCGTAGCGCGACCACGATCCGTCCGGATAGGCGGCCGGGTCGGCGGCGGCGAAGTTCGCCGGGCGGGTCTTCGAGAGCGGGTCCGGGGCGATCAGGCGCCAGAACACCGAGACGCGGATGCTCTTGATCCCGAGCGCGGCCAGCGTCTCGAGCGTGCTCACCGTCCCGGCCGGCGTGTTGTAGACGAGGAGGTCGTCGTCCTGGAAGATCGCCTGCTGCTTGGTCGACGCGGCCGCCGGAGCCGCGACCACGCCGGCGAGGAGGGCGGCGAGGAGCGTCGCGATCACCGCTGAGGCCCACCGGCCGCGGGCCGGGCGGACGGCGCCAGACAGTCGCGGCTGGGAGGCGGCCGCGGGCGCCGGGATCCGATCGGGCATCAGGAGGCGATCAGGTTAGCTCACAGGGCCGCGACCGTGAGGCGGCCGTTGCCGCCGACGGCGAGGGCGTGGCGCCCGCCGAGCAGCTCGAGGAGCTCGGCGCCGACCACCTCGCGCCGCCAGCCCCGGAGCGTTCGGAGGTCCGGTTCGGCCGTCCCGGCCCGGACGCTGGTGACGATGCGCTGGAGGTCGGCTCGGGCGGCGATCAGCTCGTAGGCCAGGCGGCTCTCGAGCGCCCGAGCCCGGACGAGCGCCTCGCAGAGCGCGATCAGCGGGGCGTCGAGGGGCGAGCTCGCCTCGTGGTGGCTGCTCTCGGCCGGGATCGGGGGCCGCCGACCGCCGCGCTCGATCGCCGCCAGCAGGTCGGTCCCCCGCCGGCGCAGGCTGCCCGGGTTGACGCCGCGGATCTGGTCGAGCTCGGCCGGGCTGGACGGTCGGCGCTTGGCCAGCTCGACGAGCGCGGTGTCGTTGAGCACGGTCGACGCCGGTCGGTCCTGGGTCTCGGCCACCTCCTCCCGCCACTCGACGAGCTCCCGGGCCACCGCCCGCGCCGCCGGCTTGAGCGAGTTGATCCGCGGCAGCCGGCCGAACACCGTGTCCGGGTCCCGGGTGTCGCTCGCCAGCTCGAGGGCCCGACACTCCTCGCGCGCCCACTCGAGCCGGCCGCTCTCGCCGAGCCGGCGCTGGAGCTCGGTCGCCAGGTCGAGCAGGTGGAGGACGTCCTCGCGGGCGTAGCCGACCTGCTCGGGGCTCAGCGGCCGCCGGTCCCACCGGGTGTAGCTCGCCGTCTTCTGGACGTTGACGCCGAGCACCTCGCGGAGCAGCGTGTCGTAGCCGGCCTGGGCGGCCAGGCCGCCGAAGCCGGCGGCGACCTGGGTGTCGAAGAGCTTGTTGACCTCGGTGGCCAGGCACCGGCGCAGGAGCGCGACGTCCTGGCGCCCGGCGTGGACGACGACCTCGACCGCCGGGTCGGCGAGGAGCCCGGCCAGGGGGGCGAGGTCGAGCGACTCGTCGAGCGGGTCGACGACGATCACGGTCAGCCCGTCGGCGTCGGTCACGACGAGCTGGATCAGGCACAGGAGGGTGCGGTAGCGGCCCTCGCCGACGAACTCGGTGTCGACGCCGAACCGGCCGGCACCCCGGGCCCGGCGGGCGAAGTCCTCGAGCTCGGTGCTCACGCCTCGACCGGGACGAGGGCGATCGGCAGGCGCAGGCGGAACGCGGCGCCCGAGTCGCCCTCGACGAGCTCAAGCGAACCGTGCATCCGACCGGCGAGCTCCCGCCCGATCGCCAGCCCGAGCCCGAAGCCCCCTTCGCCGCTGCGCTCGCTCCCGCGCTTGAAGCGCTCGAAGATGAGCTCGCGCTCGTGGGCCAGGACCCCGGGCCCGCGGTCCCTGACCTCGAGGTGGGCAAACCGCGGGCCCCCGTCGAGGTGGACGGAGACCGTGGTCGAGCGCGGGGCGACCCGGAGCGCGTTGTCGAGGAGGATGCGCACGATCCGCGCCACGCTACCGGGATCGCCCTCGGCCCAGCAGGACGTCTCCGGTGGCACGAGCGCCACCGCGACGCCGCGCTCCTCGGCCCGCCGCTCGAACTCGGCGGTCACCGCCCGGGCCAGCTCGATCAGCTCGATCGGCTCGCTGCGCAGGGGGATGTCGGCGTCGATCCGGCTCAGGTCCAGCAGGTCGGCGGCGAGGTTGGCCAGCCGGCGCGACTGCTCCTGGGCCTGGGCGACCCGCCCGCGGGCGTCGTCGACGTCGATCGGGTCCGTCTCCAGATCGTCGGCCAGGAGCTCGAGCATCCCGTCGAGCGAGGTCAGCGGCGTGCGCAGCTCGTGCGATGCCGTGGCCACGAAGGCCCGCCGGGCGTCCTCCTGCTGGCGCAGGCGCCCGTGCATCCCCGCGAAGGCCCGGGCCAGCTCGCCGATCTCGTCGTGCGACCCGTCGACCGGCGGGGGCACGGCGTCGATTCCCCGCTCGTCGAGGTCTCGGGTCGCGTCGCGGAGGCGCTCCAGCCGCCGGAGCATCGTCGCCGACAGGCCGACCCCGAGGACCAGCGCGACCGCCAGGCCGACGAGCGCCGCCTTGACGAACACGTCCTGGACGACCCGGGTCGCCTGCTGTACGTAGGCGAGATGCTTGCGGGCGGCGAGCACGTAGCGGCGCTCCCCGATCTGGAGCGGCTGGGCGACGAGCAGGTCGCTGCCCTCGACGACCCGGACCAGGTTCGCTCCGTGGAGGCCCTGGTTGAGGGCCTGCTGGTCGAACGGCGGGTCGATCCCGACGTTGACCAGCGGCATCAGCCGGTCGTCGAACACGGCCACCCGGGCTCCGCCGGTCCGGAACTCGAGGGCGCGGACCTGCTGGCGGAGCTCGGTCGGGTTGGGCGTCCCCCGCGAGCTGTCGAGCTCCTCGAAGCTGAGCTTCGCCGCTCCCACGGCGGCCACGAGGGTCGCCGTCCCGTCGGTGCGCAGGCGATCCTTGAGCGGCGAGAGCAGGGCGAGCGCCGCGAAGCCGAGCGACGCGGCACTGGTCAGGACGAGCGCGGCGAGCAGGCGGGGGCGCAGACCGAAGGCGCGCACTCTAGCCCTCGGCAAAGCGGTAGCCGGCCCCCCGCACGGTGAGAATCAGACGCGGCTCGTCGGGGCGCTTCTCGAGCTTCTCGCGCAGGTGGCGGATGTGGACGTCGATCGCCCGCGGATCGCGGTAGGCCGAGTCGCCCCAGATCGCTCGGAGCAGCTCCTGGCGGTTGAACAACCGCTGGGGCTCTGACATCAGGCAGGAGAGGAGCTCGAACTCCGAGAAGGTCAGCCGGGCCGGCTGGCCGTCGACGGTGACCTCCCGCTGCGCCCGGTCGAGCCTGACCGCCCCGATCGTCAGCACCTCTCCGCCGAGCCCGCCGAGCCCGCGCGGGCCGGCCCGGCGCAGGACCGCCCGGATCCGGCTGCGCAGCTCGGCCAGGCCGAACGGCTTCGTCACGTAGTCGTCGGCCCCGGCCTCGAGGCCCTGGACGGCGTCGGCTTCGCTGTCGAGCGCGGTCAGCATGATGATCGGCACCACGTTACGCCGAGCCCGCAGGGTGCGGCACACGTCGTAGCCGTTGGGACCGGGTCCGAGGGCGACGTCGAGCAGCACGATGTCGAAGTTACCGGCTCCCGCCTGCTCGATCGCCGACGCGCCGTCGGGGACGGCGGTGACCCGGTGGCCCTCGCGGGTGAAGGAGCGGACGAGCATCTCGCGGAGGGGGGCCTCGTCGTCGACGACGAGGATCTCAAGCGTCAGGGCCGGGCGCTGCTGCATCCTCGTGAAGCTAGCGGCTCGTCAGGCGCCAGAGGAGGTTCGCCCGGTCGAGGCCGGCCTCCCGGGAGACGTCGGTTCCGTGGGCCCGCACCCAGGAGGCCAGGCTCGAGCACGACGGGAGCCTCCGTGGCGTCCGGGGCCCGCAGCCCCCGCCGAGGAGCGCGTAGCGGACCGCGCCGCCGGCGGCGAGGGAGGCGAGCCGGGCGACGCGCAGGAGCGGGCGCGCGTCGAAGGAGGTGAGGATGAGGACCGGCTGGCCGTCGTGGACGATCACCGAGGCCGCCTGCGTCGCCGCGCCGGCCGCGAACTCGTAGCGGGCGCCCCCGCGGTGGGCGAGCAGGTAGGCGCTGAGCGCCCGGGTCTGCCCCGGGCGCATCACGCCGACGAGGCCGGCGTCGGACTCCGAGTGGGCGTTCAGCCCGGCGGCCACCTGCACGGGGAGCAGGAGCGCGGCCACCCCGAGGCCGCCGCCGAGGAGGACGCGGCGCAGGCGGGGATCGAGCGGCAGCGCGGCCGCCGCGAGGGTGACCGCGGCCGCGACGCCGCTGATCAGCCACACCGTGCTCGATCCGCCGAGCAGGTGGTGCCCGTAGGCGGCGAGACCGAGCGCGGCGGCGGCGGCCAGCGCCCGGGCGCCCGCCTGTCGGCTGCCGATCGCCCAGGCCAGGCCGATCCCGGCCGCGGCGGCCACCGCCGGGGTGAACCCCTCCGTGTAGCGCGGGTGCAGCCGCGCCATCGCGCTGAACAGGACCACGCCGGTGCCCAGCCAGAGGAGGAGCGCGGCCGCTGCCGCTCGCTCGGGGGCGCCGCCGGGCGGGCGGGCGAGCGCGAGGACGAGCGCCGGAACGCCGAGCAGCAGGGCGGCGAGCAGGACGTAGCCCAGGCGCAGGCCCGACAGGGGTCCGTCGTGGTCGAAGAGTCGGAGCACCGCCGGGGTGCCGATCGGCACGGCGGCCCGCTGGACCTCGGTGTTGCCGGCGGGCTTTCGCCGCGCCGAGGTCGCATCGGTCCCGCTCAGGTCGGGCGAGCTCGCCGGCTTGGCGATCCGGTCGTACCCGTTGAAGACGAACGCGGCGTTCCAGGCCGAGCCGTTGGTCGAGCCGATCGCGTAGGGGGCGCCGCCGACGGCGAGCACGGCGAGCAGCCAGGACAGGGCGACGACCGCGTAGACGGCCGCCGCCCCGGCGAGCCGCGGCCAGCGGTGGTCGCGGGCGGCCAGGAGCGCGAGCAGCCCGAGCGCGGGCAGGGCGACGAAGCTCTCGAGCAGCTTGACGTCGAAGGCGAGCCCCATCACCGCGGCCGCCAGGTAGAGGAACCGCGGTCGACCCTCCTGGGCGAAGCGAACCAGGAGCCGGAGGGCGACCACGCTCAGGAGCATCATCACCGCGTCCATCGTGTCGCTCCGGGCGCTGAGGACGGCGATCGGCAGCACGGCCAGGACGGCGGCGGCGGCCAGCCCGGCGAGCGGGCCGAAGACCCGGCGGACGGCGTCGTAGAGGACCGGGACGGCCAGGGTCCCGGCGATCGCCTGGGGCAGCTTGAGGGCGACCGAGCCGAAGCCGAAGAGCTTGACCGAGACGACCTGGAGCCAGAGGTCGATCGGCGGCTTGTCGATCGCCACGCTTCCGCCCGGCTCGTAGACCCCGAAGAAGAAGTTGTGCAGCGACTGGGACATGCTCCGGACGGCCGCGTCGTAGAACGGGTCGAGCGGGACCGGGCCGAGCGCGGTCAGGCGGAGGATCCCCGCCACCACGGTGACGAGGGCGAGCCCGCCGATCAGGGGCGCGCGTCCGAGCGGTCGCCGGCCGCCGTCGGTCACCGGGGCATCCAGGGCGGGGGTTGCGGGGGGCGCCACCGCTCGAAGGATCGCACGGGCCCCGTGCACTAGTCTCGGCAACCGATGGCCGACGAGACCCCACCGGTGCCGGGCGCCGGCGACTGCTTCGCCTGCCGGGCGACCGGCCAAGTCATCTCCCGCCTCGGCGGCGAGTCCCAGCTCGTCCCGTGCCCCTGGTGCGAGGGCAGCGGCCTGCGCCTGGCTGGACACGACGCCCAGGCCCGGTGGCGGGCGGCGGCGTCGAGCCCCGAGCCCGGCGACGGCGCGCAGGCGGCCTGACCCCTAGAACATCCGTCGGCCCGGGTCGAGTGCCGGGCGGCGCCGGCCGATGGATCACGCACAGGCCAGGGCCCGACGGCTCGGCCACCATCTCCGGCCGTGGCCCGGCGCGGGCTTTCCGCCGGGACCGATCGCACCGGATCTGAGCCGGGACGCCACGTCCGCGGACGATCGACCGCCCCCGGCGGGGGCGGGAGCACTCACTCCAACATCCGGCCACGTTTGCTCATCCTGGCTCAAGCGGCCGTCGATAAGCGTTTTGTAAGGACGCCAGAGCCGAGGTGCCGGAGGGCAAAGCGCCCGTGAGGGTGTGACGCAAAGCCACGGATCTCGACCGCTCCCGAAGGGGCAAGAGAGACAGCCGGGCTGTCAAGGCGACAGGCTGCGGTTACTGCATGGAGCTGGCGCTCATGTACACAAAGACAGGATCCAGGAGGATTCAATGTTGCAGAAGCTGCGCCAGCGTGCGAAGTCGGAGAAGGGCTTCACGCTCATCGAGCTGCTCGTCGTGATCCTGATCATCGGCATCCTCGCCGCGATCGCGATTCCCTCATTCCTCAACCAGAAGTCCAAGGCGAGCGACGCCTCGGCCAAGGAGCTGGCCCGCACCGCTCAGACCACCGCCGAGACGATCGCCACCGACGCCAACGGCAGCTACCTGTCGGTCACCCCGACGTCGCTGAACGCCTCTGAGCCGTCGATCCTCGTCGCCCCCGGTGGCGGCAAGGACGCGTACATCAGCGCCGCGAGCGGCACCGCCACCTCCTACACGGTGACGGCGACCTCGCAGCCGACGGGCAACACCTACACCATCGCTCGGGCCACCAATGGCGCGACGACCCGGTCCTGCTTGGTCGCGAGCGGTCAGGCGACCAGCGGCGGTTGCTCCGGTGGAGTCGCCGGAGGCGCGGCCGGCACCTGGTAGACGCCAGCCAACATACGTGACGCCCCTGTGGCGGACGGGTCTCCCGTCCGCCACACGGCGTTAGCAGGCCCGCACCGCCTGGCGCACGACGCCTCGAGCGACGGGGACATCCGTCGAGCGCCGTACGGAACCGCGGCGCGGCGGTCGATGATCACCCCGGGCCCGAGTCCGCGGCGCGGACGCCCGCACCACTGCGAGTCCGGCCGCCCCCGTCCCGCCGGTCGCGACGGCCCGCTCGCTGTCGGTCCAGCATCCGGCCCGCCGCCCCGGTGTGATCCAACATCCGGCCAAGTTCCCTCATTCCGGCTCAAGCCCCGCCGATAAGCACTTTGTAAACGACGCCAGAGCTGAGGTGCCGGAGGGCAAAGCGCCCGTGAGGGTGTGACGCAAAGCCACGGATCTCGAAGGTCGTAGGGGCCGGAGAGACAGCCGGGCTGTCAAGGCGACAGGCTGCGGTCACCATGCATGGAGCTGGCGCTCATGTACACAAAGACAGGATCCAGGAGGATTCAATGTTGCAGAAGCTGCGCCAGCGTGCGAAGTCGGAGAAGGGCTTCACGCTCATCGAGCTGCTCGTCGTGATCCTGATCATCGGCATCCTCGCCGCGATCGCGATTCCCTCATTCCTCAACCAGAAGTCCAAGGCGAGCGACGCCTCGGCCAAGGAGCTGGCCCGCACCGCTCAGACCACCGCCGAGACGATCGCCACCGACGCCAACGGCAGCTACCTGTCGGTCACCCCGACGTCGCTGAACGCCTCTGAGCCGTCGATCCTCGTCGCCCCCGGTGGCGGCAAGGACGCGTACATCAGCGCCGCGAGCGGCACCGCCACCTCCTACACGGTGACGGCGACCTCGCAGCCGACGGGCAACACCTACACCATCGCCCGGGCCACCGACGGCTCGACGTCGCGGTCCTGCTTGGTCGCGAGCGGTCAAGCGACCAGCGGCGGTTGCTCCGGTGGAGTCGCCGGAGGCGCGGCCGGCACCTGGTAGACGCCAGCGAAACAGAGATGTGACGCCCCTGTGGCGGACGGGTCTCCCGTCCGCCACCCGGCGTTAAAGGGACGGCCGACCTCCTGGGCGGCAGCCGCCCGACCGGGCACCCTTCGAACAAACGTCCGCCCGGCCTGGGCCGAGCCCCCGGAACGACCGATTCGTCGAGAGAAGGCCAGAGCCGAGGTGCCAATGGCAAAACATCAGCGATGGTGTGACGCAAAGCCACGGGTCTCGACCGCGCCGCCGCTTGCGGGGGCGCGCTTCGAGATAGCCGGGTTGCCGTGACCGCGGCGGTATCGACCACGGAGCTGGCGCTATCCAACGCCCCCGAATCCCAGGAGGATTCACATGCTCCGGCTGCTACCCAGGCGCGTCGAGTCCGACGCCGGCTTCACCCTGATCGAGTTGCTCATCGTGATCCTGATCATCGGGATCCTCGCCGCGATCGCCATCCCCTCCTTCCTCAACCAGAAGGGGAAGGCGAACGACGCCGGGGCCAAGGAGGTCGCCCGGACCGCCCAGACCGCCGAGGAGGCGGCCTACACCGAGGGCCAGGCCTACGTCTCGGAGGCCGCCGGGGCCGGCCCGAGTGGCGCGCTCAACACGGTCGAGACCACCCTGGTCGCCCCGAACGCGCCGTGCGCCGGCAGCCCGCCTTACGCCGCGAGCCCGTGCGGGCTGACCGGCACGGCGACGGCCAACGGCTTCACGATCAGCGTGACCTCGAAGACCGGCATCGTCTTCATGATCACCCGGACGCCGACCGGGTCGACCCAGCGCACCTGTGACGTCTCCGCGTCGGTCGGGGGCCACGGCGGATGCGCCGACGTGGTGGCCGGCATCGGCGCCTGGTGACGCCCGGCCGGCCGTCCCCGGCCACACCCCCGGCGGCGCCCGGCCCGTAAAGCCCGGGCGCCGGGGCGCCGATAGAGAGGCGAACAGTCATCCTCGGAGAGAGGCCGCACGCCATGCCCGTAGCTTTCACCGCTTTGCTCGGGGCGATCTTCGGCTCCTTCCTGAACGTGGTCGCCTACCGGCTGCCACGGGGCGAGTCGCTGGCCACGCCCGGCTCCCACTGCCCGTCGTGCGAGGCCCCGATCAAGCCCTACGACAACGTGCCGGTGTTCGCCTGGCTCTGGCTCCGCGGCCGGTGCCGCAGCTGCGGCGAGCGGATCTCGGCGCGCTATCCCCTCGTCGAGGCGGCCACCGCGATGCTCTGCGGGGCGGTCGTCCTCGCCGACGGCCCGACCCCGGAGGCGGCCCTCGGCGTGGCGCTCGTGCTCTTCCTCGTGCCGATCGCCCTGATCGACCTCGACCTCCAGATCATCCCCAACCGGATCACCGCCCCGGCGGCGGTCGTGGCCGTCGTCCTCGGCGCCGCGCTCGACCCGGGCGGCGAAGTCGAGCGGCTGATCGCCGGGGCGGCGGCCGGCGGCTTCCTGCTCCTCGCGGTCCTCGCCTACCCGCGGGGCATGGGGATGGGCGACGTCAAGCTCGCCGCCGTGCTCGGCCTCTTCCTCGGCCGGGGCGTCGGTCCGGCCGTCCTCGTCGCCCTCGTGGCCGGCGTCCTCGTCGGCGGCGCGATCATCGCCCGGGTGGGGGTCGCCTCCGGGCGCAAGACCAAGGTCCCGTTCGGGCCCTTCCTCGCCCTCGGCGGCATCGCGGCCATCTTCGCCGGCGACGCCCTCGTCTCGGCCTACCTGAGCGCCTTCGGCCTCCAGTAGGCGCGCCTACGCCGACCTACGCCGGGCGGCCGTCGGGCCCGGCGGGCCACCACTCCCGGGGGAGGTCGAGCGCTCCGGCGATCGTCAGGTACATCCCGAACGCGCTGAAGCGGACGATTTCGCCTCGGGGGGCGCCGGTCGCCCGCTCGACCGCCTCCATCCAGCCGGTGAATCCCGCCGCCACCTCGGCCCGGATCTCCGGATCGCCGCACGCGGCGTACGCCTGGAGCTGGAAGGTCAGCAGGCGGCGGTCGCCGAGCAGCGACCGGTAGGCGCCGCCCATCCGCCGCAGCGTGTCCTCCCGGCCGGTCGACGAGCGCGCCGCCGCGGTGAAGACGCGGCGGAGCTCCTCGCCGACCTGCTTGTAGGCGGCCAGGAAGAGGTCCTTCTTGCTCGGGAAGAGGGCGTACAGGTAGGGCTGGGAGATGTTCGAGCGCCGGGCGATGGCGCTCGTGCTCGCCCCGTGGTAGCCGTGCTCGGCGATCTCGGTGATCGCCGCCTCGAGCACGACGGCCCGCCGCTCGTCGGCCGACATCCTCGGGGACTTCGTCGTCGGTGGCACGAGTCCGATTATAGGTCGATCGCTAGCTGGGACCCGGCCCCGCCCCGGGACGGGTGTCCCGGGGCGGTCCTCCGGAGGGGAGATCATCCCGCGGCTACGCGGAGAGGCCGGAGCCGTGGTGGCGGCCCGGGCGGTGGTGGGCGATGATCACGAGCGGGAAGATCGCGACGAAGGCCAGGCCGAACGGGAGCCCGAGCAGCTCGGCGACCACGGCCAGGGCGGTCACCGCCGCGGCGACGGCGAGCGGCACCCGCGCTCCCCGGATCCCCCGGCGCCGGACGATCCGGACGAGGCCGAAGGCGGGCCAGACGAACAGGACGGCCGGGCTGATGAGCACGGCGCCGGCCACGCTCAGGGCGATCGCCGCGGTCAGGGCGCCGCGGACCTCGATGCGGCGCGGCCGGCCCGCGATCCACATCGCCGCGATCAGGATGACGCCGGGCACGGCCCAGACCTCGGGCGTGTCGGTGGCCCCGGCGACCACGCCGGTGCCGATGAGCAGGGCGGCGATGGCCAGGAAGCGCGGCCGGCGCAAGCGGCCCCGGCCGGTCGACGCGGTCGGGTTCTCCTCGCGCGGGTTGGTGGGCAGACGCTGGTCGGACATTTCACGGCTCCTATGTATCGGTCGGTCTATAAGTTAGACGAGAGAAAAGAAAGCCGGAGGGGAGAAGTCCGGCTCGTAGACCAATTTATAGAGCACTCGCTAAGTCTTGTCAAGGGGCGGATTCGGGGGGAGGTCCTCGGGCAGGGGGATCTCGACCGGCGGCTGGCCGGGGCCGGCGTCGTCCCAGCCGGTCCAGGCCAGCCCGTCGCGGCCGGCATGCTCGCCGTGGCCTCCGAGGGCGAGGAGGACGAGGCGGGCCGGCCCGGCGTTCACGAGTTGCCGGCGGACGGACGGGGCGACCCGGACGAGCTGGTCCGGGCCGAGCCGGTGGGGGGTGCCGCCGACGAGCAGCGTGAGCTCGCCCTCGAGCACCAGGTAGATCTCCTCCTGGTGCTCGTGCGCGTGGATGCGACCGCGCTGACCGGGGCGCAGGACGATCAGGTTGAGCCCGAGGGAGGCGGCGCCGAGCGGCCGGCGGAGGGACTGGAAGCGGTCGCCGGTCTCGCGGTCGAGGGTGGCGAAGGCGACGTCCGGCGGGTCCACGGGGGAGGCCGCCCGCCCGGTCTACCGCCGGCGGGCCGCCGGGGCGAGGGCGGGGTTCGTCCAGCCGGCGTCGGTCGGGTTGATCGTCGTCCCCGGGGCGACGATCTCGTCGATCCGGTCGAGGAGGTCGTCGTCGAGCTCGACCCCGGCGGCGCCGAGCTGCGACTCGAGCTGTTCGAGGGTGCGCGGCCCGATGATCGCGGCGGTGACCGCCGGATGGCGGACGACGAAGGCGAGGGCCAGGTGGATCAGCGACACGCCGGCCTCGTCGGCGAGCCGGGCGAGGGCGTCGGCCGCGTCGAGCTTGGCCTGGTTGGCCGGGATCGAGAGGTCGTAGCGCTGGGGGATCATCGCCGCGCGCCGGGAGCCGAGCTCGCCCGATCCCTTGCGCCAGCGCCCGGAGAGCCAGCCACCGGCGAGTGGGCTCCAGGCGATCACGGCCATCCCGTGGTCCCGGCACGTGGGGAGGACGTCCGCCTCGATCGCCCGGGCGAGGATCGAATACGGCGGCTGCTCGCAGACGAAGCGCTGGAGCCCGCGGTCGCGAGCGACCCACTGGGCCTCGACGATCTGCGCGGCCGGGTAGGTCGAGGACCCGACATAGCGGACCTTCCCCTGGGTCACGAGGTCGGAGAGGGCGCCGAGCGTCTCGTCGTGATCGGTCCACGGGTCCCACCGGTGCACCTGGTAGAGGTCGATCCAGTCGGTCTGGAGGCGGGTCAGGGAGTCCTCGACCTCGCGCATGATCCAGCGCCGCGAGTTCCCCGCCTGGTTGGGGCCTTCGCCCATCGGGCCGTGGAACTTCGTGGCGAGGACGACGTGCTCGCGCCGTCCGCCGGCCAGCGCCTGGCCGACGATCTCCTCGGACTCGCCGCGCGAGTAGACGTCGGCGGTGTCGATGAAGTTGATCCCGGCGTCGAGGGCCCGGTGGATGATGCGGATGCCGGCCTCGTGGTCGGGCTCGCCCCAGGCGCCGAACATCATCGCGCCGAGGCAGAGCGGGGTGACCTTGACGCCGGTGCGCCCGAGCGTGCGCTGCTCCATGTCCTTCACGTTAGCGCCCTCCTCGGGGGCGGAGGGCGACCGGGGAGCGGGGCGGGGCGCCGCGGCTGGCCACATGTTCGAGCGAACGCTAATGGTCGCCCGGACGCTGGCCGATGAAAGGACGGAAGGCGCTGGACAGCAGGCGCCAGTCCCCCAAAAAGAGATTGAACTGATGCCCAACCGTCTAACCCAGCCAATCAAGCTCAAGCGGCCGTCGATGCCGGCGCGCAAGCGCCCCGCTGCGGTCTCCGAGACACCGGCGCAGCTCGCGGACAAGCCCACGACCAAGGGGCGCCTGAGCCAGCCGATCAAGATCCGCCGGCCATCCATGTCGGCCGTGTCGATGCCGTCGATGGCGGGTGTGCGCCGTGGCTCCGGGAGCTCCCGGCGCACGGCCCAGGCGCTCGTCGGCCTCGACATCGAGCCGAGCGGGATCGTCGCCGTCCAGGTTCGCGTCAACGGCGGCGTCGCCGTCGAGCGCGCCGCGGGGATCCCGCTGCCCCCGGACGTCGTCCGCGACGGAGAGGTGACGGACGTACCGACGCTGACCTCGGCGCTCGGCCAGCTCTTCGAGACGAGCGGCATGTCGAACCGGGTTCGGATCGGGGTGGCCAACCAGCGGATCGTCGTACGCCGCCTGGAGCTCCCGCCGATCTCCGACCAGCGGGAGCTGGCCACGGCGGTGCGGTTCCAGGCCCAGGACGAGATCCCGATGCCGCTCGACAGCGTGATCATGGACTTCCACTCGGTCGGGGTGATCGACACCCCGAACGGCCCGCGCCAGCAGATCGTCCTCGTCGCCGCGCGACGCGACATGGTCGAGCGCGTGCTCGACGCCGCCCGCGCGGCGGGGCTGCGCCCCGAGGGGGTCGACCTGTCGGCCTTCGCGATGATCCGCGCCCTGGCGCCGGCTCGCGACGCCGGGAACGAACGGATCCTCTACCTGTCGATCGGCGGCCTGACCAACCTGGCCGTCGCCGAGGGGCAGACCTGCCAGTTCACGCGGGTCATCGGCGGAGGCGTCGACCAGATCGTGGCCGACGTCGCCGAGCGCTGCGCGGTGCCGCTCCCGGAGGCGCGCCGGCTCGTGGCCGGGAGCTCCCCGACGGCGGGGCGCCGGGCCGGGGACGCCGAAGCGCCCCCGAGCGACCACCAGGCGATCGCCCAGACCGCCCTGGCGGAGGGAATCCATCGCATCGCGGCCGAGGTGCGCAACTCGCTCGACTTTCACACCGGCCAGGAGGCCGGGGCGGGAGTCACCCGCGCCGTCCTCTGCGGACCGGCGCTCGATATCGCCGGCTTCGACAGCGCCCTGAGCGCTGAGCTCGGAATGCCCGTCGGAGCCGGGCTCGTTTCGCAGGTGACCGCGGATGCCGCCGGCAGCGTGCCGGCCAGCCGCCTGACAATCGCCGCAGGCCTGGCGATCGAGGAGGGTGCGTCATGAAGGCCGTAAACCTGATCCCTGTCGACCAGCGCCGGGGTGCCGGCGGTGCGGCCGGTCGCGCCGGGGGAGCCGTCTACGTGCTCCTCGGCGGCCTGGCCGTGCTCGTCCTGATGAGCGTGCTCTACGCGGTCTCGGCGAGCCAGGTCAACGATCGCCAGAGCAAGCTGGCTCGGGTCACCGCCCAGGCCGGGGTGGCCCAGACGCAGGCGGGCTCGCTCCAGCCGTACGTGACCTTCGCCTCGATTCGCCAGACCCGCGAGCAGGCGATCACCTCGCTCGCCAACAACCGCTTCGACTGGGCGGCCGCCATGGACCAGATCGCCCGGGCGCTCCCCAATGACGTGACGCTCTCGGCGATGGCCGGAAGCCCGCCGGCGGCGACGCCGGGGGCGGCCCCGGCGGCGCCGACCGCCCCGACGGCCCCGAGCGGGACGACGCCCCCCTCGACCGGCGCGACCGCCCCATCCGGAGCGGCCACGGCGACGGTGCCGGCGGCCAGCGGCCCGTCGGTCGCCCTCACCGGCTGCGCGAGCAGCCACAGTGAGGTGGCCACCGTGCTCGTCGCCCTCCACGCGATCGTCGGAGTGACCGGCGTCTCGCTCTCGACGTCCCAGAAGGCGGCCGGGCCCGTCGCGTCGGCCACCGTCTGCCCGGGCGCCACGTTCACCGCGACCCTGGTGTACGGCCCCAACTCGACCACCGTAGCTCAGACCACGAACACCAACGGTGTCACGGCGACCACCGCGGCATCCCCGAACGCAGGGAGCATCCGATGAAGCCGCGCGATCGACTCGTTGTATGTGTGCTGGTGGCCGTCGCCGGCCTCGCGGCGCTCTGGATCGGGGTCATCAGCCCCAAGCGCCACGACGCCGCCCAACTCGGCAGCAAGCTGACCGTCGCCCAGACCCAGCTCGGGACCGCTGAGACGCAGCTCGCCCAGGCGAAGACGGCGGAGACGCAGTACCCGGAGAACCTGCGGGTGGTCAAGTCGCTGTTCAAGGCCGTGCCCGCCGACGACGGCGTCCCCCGGCTCCTGGTGTCCCTCGACAAGACCTCGCACTTCAAGCGGGTCGACTTCAAGGTCATCTCGGTGACCGGCGCCGGCGCCACGGGGGCCGCGGCCGCCGCGGCGTCCACCCTCCCGGCCGGTCTGGCCCCGGTCAGCTTCACCTTCACGTTCAACGGCGGATACATCGATCTCCAGCACTTCCTGAAGGCGGTCACCCGCTACACCCTCGTCAAGGGGAGCAAGGTCGTCGCCCACGGCCGCCTCCTGACCATCGCGTCCGTCGCCCTGACCCCGGTCCAGGCGAGCAGTGCCAGCGGCGCGGGCTCGACCATCACCGGCACCCAGGCGGCGGTCACGGCCACGGCCTACAGCCAGCAGCCGGCCTCGAGCGCGGCGACGCCAACCTCGGGCACCACCACGGCCTCGGCGCCGACCACGCCGGCGACGAGCTCGCCGGCCACGGTCAACGCGAGCACGACCACCCCCACGACCAGGTGAGGAATCCACCGATGAACTTCCTGTCTTCCATCCGTGCCGACCTCGTCGAGAAGCGCCTGCTTCCCGTCGCGATCGTCCTCGCGGCCGTGGCCGTCGTCGTCCCGGTCGGCGTCGGCGTGCTCTCGAGCTCGAGCTCGTCGCAGCCGGTGGTCGGACCCCCGGCCGCGGTCACCCCGCCCCCGGGGGCGCCGTCCCCGGCCAGGGCGCTCGACGCGGTCGCCGGTCCGAGCACTCCGGCGGCCAAGGTCTACAAGGGCCGTGAGCTCGATCCGTTCCGGCTGAGCGCCTCGGCGGTGAAGGCCGAGGCCGCCGCCGCCGCCAAGACCGCGTCGACCACGGCGGTCAAGTCCACGGCGACGACGCCGGCTGCGACCACCAAGACGACGCCCACCACGAAGGTGACCACCCCGAAGGCGACCACCACGCCGAAGACCACCCCGACCCCGACGACCACCCCGACCCCGACCACCCCGGTGGCCACCCCGTCGCCCCTGGCCCAGCTCGCCAAGCTGACGAGCCGCCAGTCCTACAGCGTCGCCATGAACGTCGTCGACGCGACCGGGGCCCGGACCCTGGCCAGCGCCGTCCGCCTGAGCCCGCTGCCGTCGGTGAGCAACCCGCTGATCGAGTACCTCGGGGTGCTCAGGAGCGGGCGCGGCGCCTCCTTCCTCGTCAACCCGGGCACGGTGGCCCAGGGACCCGGGCTGTGCCTGCCCGCGGGCAGCGACTGCCAGCTCCTGGTGCTCAAGCCCGGCCAGATCGAGGCCCTCGGCGTCCGCACGAGCGGGTCCCCGGTGATGCAGGCCTCGGTCGCCGTCGCCGACTGGCACGTGGTCACCCACTCGTCGGTCGCCGCGGCCCGCAAGGCCCGGGCCCAGGTCGTCCCGCAGGGGCGGACGCTCGTCACCCAGTCGACGCAGCCGGCCCTGACCGACCTCGTCTACACGGTCACCCAGGGCGCCGTCTCCATCATCCCCTCGATCGTCAGCGTCCTGCCGAGCGCGCTGGCGAAGCTCCTCGGCGGCTGAGAGCCCAGCGGCAGGCAAGGCTTCAGCCCACGACCGGCGGGCCCCTTCGGGGGCCCGCTGTGTTGCGGGCGCCAACCGACTCAGACGAGGATCCACTGCTCGCCGGCCTCGAGCCGGGCGATCAGGCCGGAGCGGGACGTCCCGAGGAGGGTGGCGGCGGCGAAGTCGGCGGCGAGCCCGTCGAAGAGAGCGTGGCGGGCGAGCATCGCGTGCTTGCCGCCCTCGACGCTCACGTAGGCGACGTCGGCGCGGGCGCGGGCGAGGGCGCGGGCGAGGGCGGCGGAGCGCTCGGGACTGGCGATCCGGTCCCGCGTGCCGTGGACGATGAGGATTCGCCGGCCGGTCAGGCCGCCGGGGAGGTCGGTCGGCTGGACCCAGGGGGCGAGGGCGACCGCGCTGCGGACCTCGGGCCGCCCGGCGGTGAGGAGCGCGGCGCGCCCGCCGAGCGAGTGGCCGACCAGGCAGGTCGGGAGCCGCTTGCCGTAGCGGTCGGCGATCTGCTCGAGGGCCCAGGCGGCGTCTCGGACCGGCGTGTGCCGGGTGTCCCAGCCGCGGACGGAGTTGAGGAGGCGGAACACCGCCAGCCGGCCTCGGCCGGCCCGGGCGGCGCGGCGGGCGATCGGGACCATCCGCAACACCGAGAGCTGGGTCGGGCTGACCATCATGTTCCCGCGCCGGCTTGCGCCGCCGTGGAGGACGAGCACCGCCCCGGCCGGTCGGTCGGGGACGGCGACGTCGATCAGCCGGGGCGCCAGCTCCATCGGCGTCCCCTACCCGGGAGCGGCCGGCCGGCAACCGCAGCGGTCGGCCGGTCAGGCCGCCCGCGGGCCCGCGTATCCTTCGCCACCCGATGGACCCCCTCCGCCTGACAACCGCCGGTGAGTCGCACGGCCCCGGCCTCACCTGCCTGGTCGAGGGGCTGCCGGCCGGCCTCGAGCTCGACCTGACCGCGATCAACCGGGACATGGCCCGCCGCCAGCTCGGCCACGGCCGGGGCGGGCGGATGAAGATCGAGCGGGACGCGGCCGAGGTCACGGCCGGGGTCCGCCACGGGCGGACCCTCGGCGGGCCGATCGCCGTCCAGGTGGCCAACCGCGACTACCAGAACTGGGCCGAGCGGATGAGCCCGTGGCCGGTGGCCGAACCGGTGGCCGAGGTCCACCTGCCCCGTCCGGGCCACGCGGACCTGGCGGGGGCGCAGAAGTACAAGCTGACCGACGTGCGCAACGTGCTCGAGCGGGCGAGCGCCCGGGAGACGGCGGCGCGGGTCGCCGGGGGCGCCCTGTGCAAGGAGTTCCTCCGGGCCCTCGGGGTCGAGGTCGCCTCCCACGTGATCCAGATCGGCACCGTCCACGCGCCGGACTACGTGGAGCCGCTCGTGCTGGAGCGCTTCGCCGAGGTCGACGCGTCGCCGGTCCGCTGCCTCGACCAGCAGGCGACCAAGCGGATGGTCGACCACATCAACGTCCAGCGCAAGGCGAACGAGTCGCTCGGCGGGGTCTTCGAGGTCCGCGCCTACGGGTTGATCCCCGGCCTCGGCTCCCACGTCTCCTGGGAGGAGCGCCTCGACGGCCGCCTGGCCGGGGCGATCTGCTCGATCCAGGCGATCAAGGGCGTCGGCTTCGGCGAGGGGTTCGACCTGGCGGGCAAGCCGGGGTCGCAGGCCCACGACGAGATCTTCCACTCGCCGGAGCGGGGCTTCTACCGGGAGACCAACCACGCCGGCGGCCTCGAGGGGGGGATGACGAACGGCGACCCGGTGATCGTCCGGGCGGCGATGAAGCCCCTACCCACCCTGACCAAGCCCCTCCGGTCGGTCGACATCGCGACCCTCGCCCCGGGCGAGGCCCTCCGCGAGCGGACCGACTCGTGCACGGTACCGGCGGCGGCGGTCGTCGGGGAGGCGATGGTCGCCTACGTCCTCGCGCAGGCGTACCGCCAGAAGCTGGGCGGCGATCACATCGACGACGTGCTCGGCGCCCTGCGCGCCTACCGCGAGCGCATCGGAGACCACTAGCCGCGATGGCCGTCGTCTTCATCGGCTTCATGGGGGCCGGCAAGACGACCGCGGCCCGGCACGTCGCGGCGGTCCGGGGCGGGGCGCCGATCGACACGGACGCGCTGATCGAGGAGCGGCTCGGCCACACCATCGCGGACGAGTTCGCCGTCCGGGGGGAGGGGTCCTTCCGGGCGCTCGAGGAGGAGGTGGTCGGGGCGGCGCTGGCCGCGGCCGGCCCGGGCGACACGCTCGCCCTCGGCGGGGGGAGCGTGGTCTCGCCGCGGGTTCGGGCGGCGCTCGCCGACCACACGGTGGTGTTGATCGAGATCGACGTCCAGACGGCCTGGCGGCGGGCGCACGGGCGGCGGCGGCCGCTGGCCCGGGACCGGCGGGCGTTCGCCGCCCTCCACGCCGAGCGGACGCCGGTCTACGAGAGCCTGGCCGACGCGATCCTCCCGGCCGCCGCCCGGGCCGACCCGTCGCGCGTGCTCGCGGCGATCGACGCGCTGACCCGGGCGCCGGCCGGGTGCCGGCTCCTGTGGGCGACGAGCGCGTCCGGGGAGTACCCGGTCCTGATCGGCCCGGGCCTCCTGGGGACCGACGTCTGGCCGGTCGCGGGGTCGCGGCGCTTCGCGATCACCGACGCCCACGTCGGCCCGCTCTACCTCGACCGGCTCGGCCCGGTCGACGGCCGGATCACGATCGCCCCCGGAGAGGAGTCGAAGACCCTCGCGACGGCCGAGCTCGTCTGGCGCGAGCTGGCCCGCCAGGGCGTCGGCCGGGACGACCACCTCGTCGGGTTGGGCGGCGGCGTGGTCGGGGACCTGGCCGGGTTCTGCGCGGCGACCTACCAGCGGGGGATCCCGATCGTCCACGTGCCGACGACCGTCGTCGCCCAGGTCGACTCGGCCTACGGCGGGAAGACGGGCGTCGACCTGCCGGAGGCCAAGAACTACGTCGGCGCCTACCACCAGCCGGCCGGGGTGCTGGCCGATACGGCGACCCTCGAGACGCTGCCGCCGGCCGAGCGGGCGGCGGGCTACGCCGAGGTGGTCAAGACGGCCCTGATCGCGGGCGGGGAGCTCTGGCGCGACGTGAGCGCGGGCGGACCGGTCGACGCGCCGACGGTGACCGCGTGCGCCCGGCTCAAGCTCGGAGTGGTCGCCGAGGACGAGCGGGACGGCGGTCGCCGACAGGTCCTGAACCTCGGGCATACGGTGGGGCACGCGATCGAGGCGGTGACCGGCTACCGGCGCTACCGCCACGGCGAGGCGGTCGCCCTCGGCCTCCTGGCCGCGCTGCGCCTCTCGGGTCGGGCGGAGCTCCGAGCCGAGGTGTCGGCGCTGCTCGCCGCGGCGGGGCTGCCGGTCCGGATGGAGGGGGTCGACCCGGAGGCGGTGGTCCGGGCGACCAGCCGCGACAAGAAGCGGACGGGCGGGGCCGTGCCGTTCGTCCTCGTCGAGCGCCCGGGGGACGTCCGGCCGGGGGCCCGGGTCGGCGACGACGAGCTCGACCGCGCCGTGAGAGAGTTGTGTGCATGAGCCGGATCGAGGTCATGCACGGCGTCAACCTGAACATGCTCGGGCGCCGGGACCCGGCGATCTACGGGTCGCAGACGTTGCTGGAGCTCGAGCTCCAGGTCGGCGAGTTCGCCGGCGAGCTCGGCCTCGACGTGAGCTTCTTCCAGACCAACGCGGAGAGTGAGTTCGTCGAGCACCTCCACCGGCTCGACGGCGCGTGTGAGGGGATCCTCCTGAACCCGGGGGCGTGGACCCACTATTCGTGGGCGATCCACGACGCCCTGGAGATCACCGGCCTGCCGGCGGTCGAGGTCCATCTCTCGGCGGTCGAGCGGCGCGAGGAGTGGCGGCGGGTCTCGGTCATCCGCGACCTGTGCGTGGCGACGGTCAGCGGGCAGGGGGTCGAGGGCTACCGGGAGGGCCTGGCCCGCCTGGTCCGGGAGCTGGGCGGATGACCGGGGGGCGGGCCGAGCGGCTGGCCGAGCTGGCGACCGGGGAGGGCCTCGACGGCCTGATCGTCACCGGGGCGGCGAACCTCCGCTACACGACCGGTTACACCGGGTCGAACGGCCTGGCGCTGGTCGGCGGCGGGGGCGACCTGCGCTTCCTCACCGACTTCCGCTACGAGGAGCAGGCGGCCGCCCAGGTGCCGGCGGGCTTCGCCCGGGAGATCGCGACGGGCGAGCTCCTCGACGCCCTGGCCGCGGAGCTCCCGGCCGGGCGGATCGGCTTCGACGACATGGCGACGACGGTCCGCGAGCACGCTCGCCTGACCGAGCTCGCCGGTGCGGAGGTGGAGCTCGTTCCGGCTGGGGGTTTGGTGGAGCGGCTCCGCCTGGTGAAGGAGCCGGGCGAGATCGAGCGGATCCGGGCGGCGGCCATGCTGGTCGACGAGGTCTACGCGTGGATCGTCGAGCGGGGGCTGGCCGGCCGGCGGGAGTGGGACGTGGCGGTCGAGCTCGAGCACGAGATGCGCCGGCTGGGGGCCGAGGAGCCGAGCTTCGCCTCGATCGTGGCGTCCGGCGTCCGGGGGGCGCTGCCCCATGCGAGCCCGGGGAGCGAGCTGATCGAGCCGGGGACGCTGGTGACGGTCGACATCGGGGCCAAGCTCGACGGGTACTGCTCGGACTGCACCCGGACCTTCGCGGTGGGAAGGGCGCCGGACGGGGAGGGCCGGGAGGTCTACGACCTGGTCCTGCGGGCGCAGCGGGCCGGCCTTGGCGCGGTCGAGCCGGGGCCGACCGGACGGGAGGTCGACGCGGTCGCGCGGGCGGTGATCGAGGAGGCGGGGTACGGCGAGTGCTTCGGCCACGGCCTGGGCCACGGGGTCGGCCTCGAGATCCACGAGGGTCCGCGCCTCTCCCGTCGGGGAGCGGACATGACGCTCGCGCCGGGGCATGTGGTGACCGTGGAGCCGGGCGTCTACCTGCCGGGCCGGTTCGGGGTGCGGATCGAGGATCTGGTCGTGGTCACCGAGGACGGGGTCGAGGTCCTGAGCCAATTCACCAAGGAGCTGGTGATCGCCGACTGACGGGCCTCAGGGGGCGACGCCGAGGCCGGCGAGGACGGCGCGCAGGAGGCCGGGGTCGTCCATGGACGGGGCCGTGGCGGGGGCCGGGGGCCGGGGGGCGGGCGCGGCGGGTCCGAGGGGAGTAGCGGGCAAGAGCAGCGCCGGCGGGTGGCAGGACGGGCGCAGCCGGGTGCGGCTCGCGGCCGAGCAGGGGTCGGTGCCGGGGACGAGGGGGAGTAGGTACTCGTAGAGCCCGCCGCGGACGACCTCGCGGGCGTGGCGGAGCGACCAGCGGGTGGTCTGCGGGCAGTGTGGGCCGGACCGGCAGGCGTGGGTGATGATGATGTGGCGGACGGCCCGGAGCCGGACGAGGTCCATCAGCTTCCCGAGGCTGACCACCGGGCCGTGGAAGTCGTTGAGGATCAGGACGGGCTGGGCGTCCTTGACGATCAGGGTGGTCACGGCGTAGACGCTCGAGCTCGCCACCTCGTAGTAGGCGCCGTGGCGGTGGGCGTGGAGGTAGGGGGCGAACTCGTCGCCGGCGCCGATCACCCCGGCGGCGGTCGCGTTGGCGTCGACGAGGTCGACGGAGACGCCGACCGGCGAGGCGAGGAGGGCGGTCGCGCAGGCGAGGCCGAGGAGCAGGCCGAGGAGCCGGCGGCGGCGACCGGGCGGGCGGGCGACCCCGGCGACGAGCAGGACCAAGGCGAGGCCGGCGGCGGCCACGGCGGCGGTCACGGCGGCGGCGGGGACGCTGCCGACGGTCAGGACGAAGGTGGCGTTGCCGGCGAGGGCGAGGGCGAGGAGGGCGGCGCCGAGCGGGCCGCGGGCCCGCCGGAGGAGCGCGGCGCCGCCGATGCCGAGCGCGGCGGCCACGGCCGGGGACACGGCCTCGAGGTAGCGGGGTTGGAGGTCGCGGACGCCGCTGAAGAGGGCCACCGCCGTGGCGACCCAGACGATCAGGCCGAGGACGAGCCAGCGCCGGGCGTAGACCTCGCTGGGTTGGGATCGGGCTCGCCGAAGGTGTCGAGACGTCGTCGATCGGGCGCGAGGGGATCGGCGGCGCGGGATCGTCGGTGGGGGGCTCGGACGGCTCGAGCGGGGCCTTGGTCCGAGGAGCGGGCGGTCGGAGGCGCGGATCGGCCGGAAGGGGCTCGCCGGCCGGGTTCGGGGTGGCCGGAACGGTTGGCGGGAGCGGGGGAGGGGGCGGGAACGGCGGGAGGAAGTCGCCGGCCAGGGCGGCGGTCGGGGACCCGGCCGGCGGGAGCGGGGGCGCGGGTGGGAGGGGCGGGAGGTCGTCGGCGGGGGCCGCACCCGCGGGCGCGCCGGGCGAGGTCGAGGGTCGGGTCGGCGCGTGAGTCGCCGGCTCGTGCGCGAGCGGGCGCCGGTGAGGCCGTCGCCGTCCGCGACGCGGCCGGAGCGCCGGGCCGAGTACGGGCAGGTCCTCGGTTACCGCCTCCGCCTCCGACCGTTCTGTGCCCCGGGGATCCACGGGTGGGGCGGGCGGGTGGCTGGGCGGCTGGTCGGTGGTTGGGGCGTCCACGGTCGGCGGGTCGGTAGTTGGGGCGTCCGCGGTCGGCGGGTGGGTGGCTGGCTGGTCGGTGGTTGGGGCGTCCGCGGTCGGCGGGTGGGTGGTCGGGTGGTCGGTGGTTGGGGCGTCCGCGGTCGGCGGGTGGGTGGCTGGCTGGTCGGTGGTTGGGGCGTCCGCGGTGGGCGGGTGGGTGGTCGGCTGGTCGCTGGCGGGCGGCTTCGTGGCTCGGGCGGCCGCCGCCTCTGACTGGTCCGTGGCCGGCAGGTCGGTCTCTCGGGCGCCCGCGGTCGCCGAGTCCGGGATCGACAGGCCCGCCTCGGGCAAGTCCGCGGTTTGCTCGTCTGCCGCCGGTTCGTCCGCGACCGGCACGCCCGCGCCTTCGGTGGCCGCCGGGTCTGGCGCGGGGGGGTCTGTGTGGGGGGCCGCCGGGTTTGGCGCGGGGGGGTCTGTGTGGGGGGCCGCCGGGTTTGGCGCGGGGGGGTCTGTGTGGGGGGCCGCCGGGTTTGGCGCGGGGGGGTCTGTGTGGGGGGCCGTCGGGTCTGGCGCGGGGGGGTCTGTGTGGCGGGCGTCGGTGGCCGCCGGGTCTGGCGCGGGTAGGCCTGTGCGCGGGGCGTTCGCGGCCGGCGGGTCAGCCGGTGCGGGGCGCGCGCGCGGCGAGGCGGGCGCCGCGCGGTCGCTCGGTCGGGCGTTCGCGGCCGGCGGGTCAGCCGGTGCGGGGCGCATCGCCGGGTCAGCCGGTGCGGGGCGCGCGCGCGGCGAGGCGGGCGCCGGGCGGTCGCTCGGTCGGGCCGTCGCGGCCGGCCGGGCGGGCGCCGGGGGACCGGCGGCCGCGGTCGGCGGGGTCGGGGCCGGCGCCGGGGCCGGTACCGGTACCGGGGGGTCTGCCGGTCGGGCGTCCGCCTGGGGCACCGGCGACCGCGACGGGTCGGCCCGCCGGACCGTCTGGGCCTTCGCCCGTCGCCGGCCGCGCCCCTCCGGGGGGACCCCGGCTCCCGGCTCGAGCGCCGGCCCGCGATCGCCCGGCGCCGCGACGGTCGCCGTCCGCCTGGATGCCGCCTCCGCCTCGACCGCCCGGCGGCCCGGCTGGACGCCGCCCGGGTGGACCGGACGGAGTGCCGTCGCGCCCTCGCCGACCGGACGGCGGCGGCGCCGGCCGGGCGACCGCCCGGGGACCAGGCCGGCGAGGAGGCCGGCCAGGCCGAGGACCCCGGCGGCGACCAGCTCGAGGCCGACCCGTGGACCGTAGAACGGGTGGGCCGAGGCGAACAGGCGACCCGGGCCGGCCGGGCTCGCGCTGGCCACCGGGGCGACCTGGGCGCTCGTCCCGTTCAGGCGCTCGACCCCGTTGTAGACGAAGACCGCCGCGTAGATGCTCCCGTTCCGCGACCCGATCGGATACGGCCGCTCCCGCGCCGGCGTCAGCGAGGCGACGACGATCCAGACCATCCCCACGGCGACCAGGGCGAGCGCCGCGCCCGCCGCCGCGGCGAGGCGCCGCCGACCACTGGCCACGCCCAGCCACATCAGCCCGAGCGCCGGGAGCGGAATCAGCGCCTCGGAGAGCTTGACGTTGAACGCCACCCCGACCAAGCCGGCCGCCACGAGCACCCACCGCAACCGGCGGGTCCGCAGGCCACGTACCGTCGCCCAGAGCGCCGCGACCAGGAGCGCCATCATCACCGAGTCCATCGTGTCGCTCCGGGACGTGACCACCGAGATCGGCAGGACGGCCAGCCCGAGGCCGGAGATCAGGGCCGCCGGCAGGCCGAAGGCCGGCCGGACGGTGAGGAAGAGGAGGCCGGCGGCGATGCTCCCGCCCAGTGCCTCCGGCACGAGCAGCGCCGTCGTGTTGAAGCCGATCAGCTTCGTCGACGCCACCTGGAGCCAGAGGTCGATCGGCGGCTTGTCGACGGCGATCCGCCCACCCGGCTCGAGCGCCCCGAAGAAGAAGTTGTGCCACGAGAGGCCCATGCTCCGGACGGCCGCGTCGTAGAACGGGTTGACCGGCGCCCGGGCCAGCGCCCAGAAGCGCAGGACGGCGGCCGCGGCCACCACCAGGGCGAAGCCGAGCCCGACCCCGAGCGCCAGCCCGCGCCGGCTCGGCGGGCCGGACGCGCGCCGCACGTCGGACGGCACCGGCCGGCGGGCGGCGGCGGCGCGGCCTGGCTCGCGACGGCCGGCGCTGCCCTGGCGGCTGCGGACCATGGCGCAATCCTATGCGCGCCGGTCGGCGCCATCCCCGCCCCCGCCGCGACGGCGCCGACGGTCAGCGCTGGACGAGCTGGAACCGGGTGAACGTGTGGCCGGGCGGCGCGCTGATCTCGACCGACGCGGCCAGGGCATGGTGGCTCGCCCGGCGCAGGCGGGCGATCACCGACGGCGGCAGCCGGAACACCAGCTCGGCCTGACGTCCCGGGTCGACCGCGACCCGGGCGGTCGCGATCGTCGGTCCCGTGACGCTGTGACCGAGCCGCAGCCGCGCCGTCCCCAGGCAGCCGGTCGGCTCGACATGGCATCCCATCCGGAAGCTGACCCGTCCTCCGACGACCTTGATCACCTTGCCGCTCAGCGGGCGGACGAACCCGGTCTGCGGAAAGGGCGGCGAGGCCAGGGCCGCGCCGATCCCCGACGTCGTCACCCCGGCGGTGACCGAGACCGGCCGCCCGCCGCAGACCGTGCACACCGCCCCCGGACCCGGACCCGGCCCGCCAAAGGTCACGCCCCCGTAGCTGTCGTTCACCGGCTCCAGCGTGTTGAACGCCACGTAGTAGTCACCCGGCGCCAGGGCCACGGCGTACACGCCGGTCGCGTCGGTGCTCGTCAGGGTGACCGCGTCCGGGCTCGCGACCGGCCCCGCGGCCACCGTGATCCCGGCCAGCGGCGATCCGTGGGAGTCGGTCACCTGGCCGGTGATCGCCCCCGTCGGCGCCTGGGCGGCCGCCGGTCCGGGCCCGACGGCCAGGCCGGCGGCGCCGAGGACGAGCGCGACCAGGCCGATCGCGCGGGCGAGCCTACGCCTCATCCCGACCGATCCTAGCCGCGTTCGCACCCGGGCGGAGCCGCCCCCGCCGCGCCGGCCCGCCCCGCCTCGGCCGTATCATCAGAGGACCTTGGCCCAGATAACGACCAACCAATTCAAGAGCGGCAACCACATCGACGTCGACGGGGTCGTCTTCAAGATCCTCGACTTCCAGCACGTCAAGCCCGGCAAGGGCGGGGCCTTCGTCCGGACCAAGCTCCGCCGGGCCACCGACGGCAACGTCATCGACCGCACCTTCCGCGCCGGCGAGAAGTTCCGCTCCGTCCACACCGAGTCCCGCAAGATGCAGTTCCTCTACGCCGACGGCACCGAGGCCCACTTCATGGACACCGGCTCCTACGAGCAGATCGCCGTGCCCCAGCCCAGCGTCGCCGAGGCCCTCCTCTGGACCCGGCCGAGCGACGAGGTCGACGTCCTCTACATCGACGACGAGCCCTCCGACGTCCAGCTTCCCAGCGCCGTCGACCTCGAGGTCACCCAGACCGAGCCCGGCCTCCGCGGGGACACGGCCTCCGGCGGCGGCTCGAAGCCGGCCACCCTCGAGACCGGAGCCACCGTCGCCGTGCCCCTGTTCGTCGACGTCGGCGAGCGCATCCGCGTCGACACCCGGACCGGCGAGTACGTCTCGCGCGTCAACTGATGGCGCGGACCGGGACCACGGCCGCGCCGGCGATGCAGCTCCGCGAAATAGAGGGCTAGCCACGATGCGCCGCTCAGCGCAGCGCCGGGCCGCCGTGATCGCCCTCTATCAGCACGACCTCACCCGCCAGCCGCTCGCCGTCACCCTCGGCCGCGACGCCCGCGAGCTCACCCGCTCGCTCGCCCACGCCGCCGCCGACCGCGCCGAGGAGCTCGACGCCCTGATCGAGCAGCACGCCCACGGCTGGACCGCCGCCCGGATCGCCCCGCTCGAGCGCAACATCATGCGCATCGCGCTGATCGAGATGATCCACCCCGACGCCGTCCCCGCCGACGATCCGATCCCCCCCGAAGGGGCGATCGACGAGGCCGTCGAGAGCGCGAAGATCTTCTGCAGCGCCGAGGCGCCCGGCTTCGTCAACGGCATCCTCGACGCGATCCTCCGGGCCACCCGCCTGGCCCACCCGCCGCTCGACGCCGGCGACCCGGCCCCCGATCCGAGCCCGCCGCCCCAGCCGGCCGGCGCTCCCCAGGCGTGACCGACACCGCCCCCGACACCCTCGACCACCTGATCGACCGTCTCGAGCGCGCCGCCGAGCAGCTCCGGTCCGGCGAGCTCTCCGCCGACGCCGCGGCCACCCTCGTCGAGGACTGCGCCGCCCTGGCCACCGAGGCCGGCGCCGAGCTCGAGCGCCGGGCCCGGGTCGCCGCCGAGGAGCCCCCGCCCGGCCAGAACCGGCTCCTCTAGCCGGATGGGTCCCTCCCGGTCACCCGCCGCACGGGCCGCCGACCCAGCCGGCTACCCCGACCACCTCCGCGCGCTCGTCGACGACTACCTCGCCACGATCGTCTTCTCCGGCGTCCCCGGCCTCGCCGGCCTCGAGGAGGCGATGCGCTACTCCCTGCTCGCTCCCGGCAAGCGGATCCGCCCGGTTCTCGCCCTGGCCACGGCCGGCGCCCTCCGCTGCGACCCGGCCGGCACCCTTCCCCTCGCCGCGGCGGTCGAGTTGATCCACACCTACTCGCTGATCCACGACGACCTCCCCGCCATGGACGACGACGAGCTCCGCCGGGGCCGGCCGACCTGCCATGTCGCCTACGGGGAGAACGTCGCCATCCTCGCCGGCGACGCCCTCTACGCCGAGGCCTTCCGCCACGTCCTCGCCCAGCAGGCCGGCCCGCCCGAGCGCGTGCTCGGCGCCCTGGCCGCGCTGGCCGGGGCCACCGGGGTCGACGGCATGGTCGGCGGCCAGTACCTCGACGTCTGCGGCCTGGCGGCCCCCGGGCCCGACGGGCTCCGCGCCGTCCACACCCTCAAGACCGGCCGGCTGATCGGCGCCGCCGTCGAGTGCGTACTCATCCTCGAGGACGTCGACGAAGCTGCGAGAATCCACTACGGACGGTTTGTCGCCGAGCTCGGAGTCCTTTTTCAGATCGTGGATGACATCCTTGACGTCACCGGGACCGACGCCGCGCTCGGCAAGCCGAGCGGGAGCGACGAGCGCCACGGCAAGCGGACCTACGTCTCCGAGTACGGGCTGACCCGCGCCCGCCAGCTCGCCGCCGACTGCCACGCCAACGCCCGCCGCTCGCTCGAGGCCGCCGCCCCGCGCGGAGCCGTCGAGCTCCACCAGATAACCGACTTCATCTACACCCGGACATCGTGACCCGCCACCACCTGCTCGACAGCCTCACCCTCCCCGCCGACCTCCGCCAGCTCTCCGAGGACGAGCTCCAGCGCGTCGCCCAGGAGGTCCGCGAGCACATCATCGAAACGGTCGGCGAGATCGGCGGCCACTTCGGGGCCAACCTCGGGACCTGCGAGCTGGCCGTCGCGTTGCATTCGGTGCTCGACTCCCCCCGCGACAAGATCCTCTGGGACGTCGGCCACCAGGCCTACCCCCACAAGGTCCTCACCGGCCGCGCCGACCTCCTCGCCACCATCCGCCGCTACGGCGGTCTCGCCCCCTTCTGCTCGATCGCCGAGTCGCCCCACGACATCATGGGCGCCGGGCACGCCTCGACCTCGATCGGCTACGCCGTCGGCATCAAGGAGGGCATGCGCCGGCGCGGCGAGCTCGGCGCCGGCCGCGTCGTCGCGGTGATCGGCGACGGGGCGATGACCGGCGGGGTCGCCTTCGAGGCGATCCACCAGGCCGGCGGTCTCGGGACGCCGATGGTCGTCGTGCTCAACGACAACGGCATGTCGATCGCCCCGAACGTCGGCGCCCTGAGCCGCTACTTCAACCGGGTCCGGCTGAACCCCAAGCTCTGGCACGCCCGCTCCGACGTCGAGGGGGCGCTCGAGAAGCTGCCCGGCATCGGCGCCCGCTTCGAGCGCCTCGGCCCCCAGCTCAAGGAGTCGATCAAGGCCTTCTGGGCCCCCGGGCTCTGGTGGGAGGAGCTCGACTGGGCCTACACCGGCGTGGTCGACGGCCACGACGTCCGTGCGTTGCGGGTCGCCCTGTCCGACGCCCTCGCCGCAGAGCGCCCGGTCGTCGTCCACATCGCCACCGTCAAGGGGAAGGGCTTCGGCCCGGCCGAGCACGGCGGCCAGGAGGGCATGGAGCGCTGGCACGCGGCCAAGCCCCGCTCGATCACCGGGGGCGTCCCCACGCCCGCCCTCCCCGCCCCGGCCAGCGCGCCCCCGCCCCAGTACACGACCGTCTTCGGCGAGGCGCTCGTCGACGAGTGCCGCCGCGACCCCCGGGTCGTCGGGATCACCGCCGCCATGAACTCGGGCACCGGCTTGAACATCCTCCAGAAGGAGCTCCCCGAGCGCTACTTCGACGTCGGCATCGCCGAGCAGCAGGCCGTTCTCTTCGCGTCCGGGCTCGCCCTCGAGGGGGCCAAGCCCGTGGTGGCGATCTACTCGACCTTCCTCCAGCGCGCCTACGACCAGATCGTCCACGACGTCTGCCTCCAGAAGCTGAACGTCGTCTTCGCCCTCGACCGCGCCGGCCTCGTCGGCGACGACGGCCCCACCCATCACGGGGCCTTCGACATCGCCTACCTGCGCTGCCTGCCCAACATCGTCCTCATGGCCCCCCGCGACGAGGCCCTCCTCGTCCGGATGCTCCGCACCGCCCTGACCTACGACGACGGCCCGATCGCCCTCCGCTATCCCCGCGGCGTCGCGCTCGGCGTCCCGGTGCCCAACCCGCCCCGACCGCTGACGATCGGAACCGGCGAGATCCTCCTCGAGGGGTCGGCTCCGGTCGGTTACGCCCCGAAGGTCGCCCTGCTCGGCTACGGCGCCGGCGTCGGCAAGGCGCTCGGGGCGGCCGCCCTCCTCGCCGGCGAGGGGATCGCGGTGACCGTGGCCGACGCCCGCTTCGCCAAGCCGATCGACGCCGGCCTCGCCGTCCAGCTCGCCGCCGAGCACGACCTGCTGGTCACCGTCGAGGAGGGAGTCCTGGCCGGCGGGTTCGGCACCGCCGTCTGGGAGACCCTCAACGAGGGCGGCGGTCCGATCCCGCGGATCATCCGCATCGGGCTGCCCGACCGCTACGTCACCCACGGCGCCCCGTCCCTCCTCCACGAGGAGGTCGGGTTCACGGCCGAGCGGATCGCCGAGCGCGTGCGCAGCGCGCTCGGGACCGGTCGGCCCACGCTCGTCGATCGCTAGGCCGCGCGGGCCCCGGCGACCCGCGGCGCCCGGCGGTCGCGAGCCGGCCGGTCGCCCAGCCTGGTGACCAGGAGCACGGCCGCGACGAGCGTCACCCCGGTGTAGAGCCATGCCGCCGGGACCGCCCCGATCACCGGAGGCGTCAGCCGGTCGAACAGCGCGTAGGCGGCGGCCGCCGACCCGAGCGCCCGGACCGGGAGGCGATCGCCCCGGATCGCGTCCCAGGCCAGGAGGGTGGCGAAGAGCGGAGCGTAGAAGTAGGGCATCGTCTCGGTGTCGAGCGTCGAGCGGAGCACGAAGGCCAGGGCGACGCCCGCGAAGATCCGGTCGATCGTCCGGCCGCGCGGTCCCAGCCGGGCGAGGTGGGCGGCGACCACGGCCGAGGCCCCGAGGATCAGCGGGTGCAGCAGGCCGACGAGCCCGGCCGGCAGCCGCGGGCCCCGGTGCACGAGCCCGCCCGGCAGGTGGAGGGTGACCCGCGGGGCCACCGGAAAGAACCACGAGTAGGCCGACGGCGTGAGGAAGTGCTCGTGAGCCAGGGCCAGGTTGTTGGCGAGGAAGGCGCCCGGGGCTCCCACCACGGACGGGAGCGTGCAGACCACGGCCAGGACGACCGCCCCCGCGAGCGCGCGGACCCGGTCGGCCTCGAGCACGACCACCACCGGGAGCGCGGCGATCACCGCCCACTGCTTGGTCGCCACCGCGAGGCCGAGGAGGACGGCGGCGAGGACCGACCGCTGCCGGACCGCGGCCACCACCGACCCGATGGCCAGGCTCGCCGTGAGGAGCTCCTCCGGATGCCCGAGGGCGAGCGCCAGCTGGACGAACGGGTTGAAGATGGCCAGGGCGACGATCGCCGCCTGCCCGACGACCCCGGTGCCCCGGGACCGCGCCAGGCCGGACAGCCAGACCCCGAGCAGCCCCATCGACGCCACGCACGGAAACGCGCCCCAGCGGTAGATCGACAGCTCCGACGGCGAGCCCAGGTAGGCGATCGCCGCGAACGGCAGACGGAGCAGGAGGGCCAGGGTGCCCATCGCCGGCCGGCTCGTGGCGAACGCGTGCAGGTCGCCGCCGAGCAGCGCGTGCATCGCCGGCCCGGCGTCCGCCGGGTAGTCGCCGAGGTTGGTGGCGCTCAGGGCGACGTACAGGCTGGCCGCGAGCGCGAGCGCGGACGCGGCGAGCGGCCACGTCGCGCCGTGTCCCCGAACCCTCATGGTGAGGCATCGGCCGGGCGGCGGCCCGGCTTGACCGGCGGCCCCTACCGCTTTCCGGGCGCCGCCTGCTCATCGCCCGCCCGCATCGCCTCGACCACCTGCTCGGCGAACGGCGCCTTGGCCGCCGCCGGAAAGGCCCAGCCCACGGCGGGCTCGGTCATCGCCAGCATGGTCCCGGTGTCCGGGTACTCGGCGACCTCCGGGAGGCGCATGGTCGAGACGAGCAGCACCCGCGCCAGCTCCGGGCCCGGGTTGGTCACCCGGTGGGCGCCCGCCTCGCCTCGCGGGAAGGCGACCACCGCGCCCGCGTCGATCCGTCGGGTGCCGGTCGGCGTCCGCACCGCCGGGCGGCCGGCCAGGACGATCAGGAGCTCCTCGTTGGCGTGGTGGACGTGGTAGGGCGAGACCGCGCCGCCCGCCTCGAGCTCGTAGAGCGATGCCCCGAGCTCCCGCGCCCCGGCCCGATGGCCGGCCCGCATCACCCGGGAGCGGAACGGCGCCTCCGGCCGCTCGGCGTCCCAGTCCGGCTCGTGCAGGTTCGGTTCGGGGTCGGTCACGGCGGACTCCTCCTCGGTCGATCGGTCGGCGGGTGGTTCGGCGCGTCACGCTAGCGGCGCGGGGTCGGGCAAAGAAAAGACCCGCCGGGAGGCGGGCCTTTTCGGGGGAGGAGAGTTGCCGCTCTTTTGCTGCCGTGACGATCATGGCGCAGGTTCGGCCGTCGTTGTGTGACGTTGGTCACACAACGACGGGTGGGTTACGGTGTGGGCATGGCCAAGCGCCGGCTCGACGCCCTGCTGGCCGACCGCGGCCTGTTCGAATCCCGCAGCCGGGCGGCCGCGTCGGTCCTCGCCGGCGAGGTACGGGTCGGCCCGGACGGCCGGCGGGCGACCAAGCCCGGGCAGCTCGTCACCGAGGACGCCGAGCTCCACCTCGACGAGCGCCCGCGCTTCGTCTCGCGGGGCGGCGTCAAGCTCGCCAACGCCCTCGCCTCCACCGGGATCGATCCGGCCGGCCGGCGCTGCCTCGACGTCGGCGCCTCGACCGGCGGCTTCACCGACTGCCTGCTCCAGGCCGGCGCCGCCCAGGTGATCGCCCTGGACGTCGCCTACGGCGAGCTCGCCTGGTCGATCCGCACCGATCCGCGGGTGACGGTGATCGAGCGGACGAACGCCCGCCGGATCGACCCGGCGATGCTCCCGTACGCTCCCGAGCTGATCGTGGTCGACGTCTCGTTCATCTCGCTGCGCACCGTCCTCCCCGCCGTCCTCGCCACCGCCGCGCCCCGCTTCGACGCCCTGGCCATGGTCAAGCCCCAGTTCGAGCTCGGCCGTGGACGGATCGGCAAGGGCGGCGTCGTCCGCGACCCCGGCGACCGCCGCGAGGCCCTGGTCGCCGTCGGCGAGGCTGCCCGCACCCTCGGGGTCGCCGTGCTCGGGTTCCACTCCTCCGGGCTGCCCGGCCCGAAGGGCAACCGCGAGACCTTCGTGGCCCTGGCCGAGCCCGGCCGAACCGGCTCCGCGACGACCGCTTCGATCGAAGCGCTCGCCTCGGCGGTGGAGCCGTCGTGACGCCGGGCGAGCGGTTCGTCACCGTGCTCACCCACGCCCGGCCCCACGAGACCCGCGACGCGCTCCTCCAGCTCGCCGACACCGCCGCCGCCGCCGGCTTCCGCCTGCGCCTCGACCCCGACGAGACGCGCAAGCACGAGCCCGACCACCCGGCCATCGTGCCCGACGTCCCACTCCTGCGCGACGCCTGGCTCTGCGTCGCCCTCGGCGGCGACGGGACGATCCTCCGCGGCCTGCGCAACTACTGCTGGACCGACGTCCCGGTCTTCGCGGTCAACTTCGGCGAGGTCGGGTTCCTCGCCACCGTCGAGCCCGAAGCCCTCCCCGGCGCCTTCGAGCTCGCCCTCCGCCACGACTTCGATCTGCTCAAGGTCCCGGCGATCGAGCTCGACGCCCCGGCCGGGCGCCAGATCGCCATCAACGACGTCTCCGTCCATCGGAAGGTCGGCGAGCGGGTGGCCGAGCTCGCCTACGCGGTCGGCGGCGACGAGGTCGGGAGCGTCCGCTGCGACGGTCTCGTCGTCGCCACCCCGGCCGGCTCGACCGGCTACAACCTGGCCAACGGCGGCCCGGTCATGGCCTGGGGGGTCGAGGGGATGGTCGTCTCGTTCATCGCCCCCCACTCGCTCAGCGCCCGCGCCCTGGTCATCGCCCCCGGCGACGTCCTCACCCTCCACAACTGCTCGCAGGGGACGCTCGACGTCTCCGTCGACGGGCGTCCGGCCGCCGAGCTCGTCCCCGGCGAGACGATCGACGCCCGCTTCGTCGACGACGCGAGCACCCTCGCCCAGACCCACGGCTCGAGCTTCTACCGGCGCCTGCGCGAGAAGTTCGGCCGGCTGTCCCGCTGAGCCGTGGCGACGGCTCGGGCGTGCTGCCGGGATCCGACCCGGCGGTAAGCTCCGCCGTCCGGCCGTCGGGGGAGGAGGAAGCCGCCCCCGGCGAGCTCCACCACTCGGCCGCCGGAGAGGCAGACATCCTGAGAGGAGAGTCGATGCGATCCCCGGTCGGACGTCGAGCAGCGCTGGGTCTCGTCCTCGCCGGCTGCCTCGCCCCGGTCAGCCTGGTCACGAGCGGCGCGGGCGCCGCGACGTCGGACGCCGCCGCGCGCCCGAAGACGACGTTCAACTACGTCGCCCTCGGCGACAGCTACTCCTCGGGTGAGGGGGTCGAGCCGTTCATCCCCGGATCGGGGGCCTGTGACCGCTCACCGCGAGCGTATTCGCAGGTCGTCCACCTACCGACCCATCTCACGGTCAAGCGGTTCTTCTACGCGTGCAGCGGGGCGGAGACGACGGCGTTCACCCAGCCGTTCAACGGCTTCCCGGCCGAGCTCGACCATTCCGCGATCGGGCCGTCGACGGACCTCGTGACGTTGAGCATCGGCGGCAACGACGCGGGCTTCGCCCAGGTCCTCACCGACTGCTCGATCATGCGGCTGAGCCACTGCACGTTCAGCTCCTCGACCCGCCGGCGCGTGCTGGCCAGCATCGACGCCCTCCCGGCCAAGCTCGTCCCCGCCTACCAGGCGATCAAGGCGAGGGCGCCGAACGCCGCCGTCGTGGTCCTCGGCTACCCGCAGCTCTTCACGGCCAGCTACGCGCGGTTCCTCATGTGCAAGTCGATCATCGCGGCCGGGTTCACGCGGACCGCGCAGAACTTCGTCCGGGAAGCCGGGTACCACCTGCGCGACGCGATCGACACGGCGACCCGCCGCGCCGGGGTGTACTTCATCGACATGATCCCGGCCTTCCAGGACCACGAGACCTGCGGCAAGGACGGCCAGTGGATAAACGCGATCGTCGGTCACGGCCAGGGCTCCTTCCACCCCAACGCCCGCGGGCAGCAGGCCTACGCCGACGCGCTGGACAGCGAGCTGAGCATCCTCACCGTGCTCGGCCGCGGCATCCCGATGCTCCCCGGCGGGCTGCCGGCCAACCCGCCCCCGGGTTGACCGCGGGGCGCCGCCGGGGAGGATCCGTCCCCGGCGCCTGCTGAACTACGCGGCGATGCTCCTCGAGCTCCGCGTCCAGAACCTGCTCCTGATCGAGGAGGCCCGCCTCGAGCTCACCGGCGGGCTGAACGTCCTCACCGGGGAGACCGGGGCCGGGAAGACGGTGCTCGCCCACGCCCTGGACCTTCTCCTCGGCGGTCGGGCCCGGCCCGGGATCGTCCGCCCCGGGGCGGCCGAGGCCTACGTCGAGGGGGTCTTCGAGCTCGACCGGGCGGCGCTCGGGCGCCCCCGGGGTGACGGGACCGAGGACGCGGGCGGCGCCGGGGGTGGGGCGCTCGACCGGCTGCCGGCCGACGCCGAGGAGCTGATCCTCGCCCGGCGGGTCGGCGCCGACGGGCGGACCCGGGCCTACCTCAACGGCCGCACGCTCCCGGTCGGCGAGCTCCGCGAGCTGGCCGGCGAGCTCCTGTCCTTCTACGGCCAGCACGAGCACCGCCGGCTGATGCTCGCCGCCGCCCAGCTCGAGATCCTCGACGGGTTCTGCGGACCCGAGCAGGCCCGGAGGCGCGTCCGGTGCGCCGCCGCCTGGCGCCGGCTGCGGGAGTCCCGGGCCGAGCTCGACCGGCTCGACGAGCTGGCCGGCGCCCGCGAGCGCGAGCTCGATCTGCTCGAGTTCGAGCTCGGGGAGATCGACCGGCTGGAGCTCCGACCCGGCGAGCGCGAGGAGCTCGGCGCCGAGCGCGAGCGCCTCCGCCACCTGGAGGCGCTCCGGGGGGCCGCGGGCGCCGCCACCGAGCTCCTCGCCGCCGACGACGGACTGGCCGGGGCGGCGGCCGCGCTCGACGGCGTCGCCGGGGTCGATCCCGAGCTCGACCCGCTCGGCGAGCGGCTGCGCGCGGCCGCCCTCGAGGCCCAGGACGTCGCCTCCGAGCTGCGCCGCTACGCCGACGGGCTCGACGCCGAGCCGGGCCGCCTCGAGGCGGTCGAGGAGCGGCTCGCCGCGATCGCCCGGCTCGAGCGCAAGCACGGCGGGACGGTGGCGCTCGTCCTCGAGCACGCCGCGCGCTGCGCCGCCCGGCGGGAGGAGCTCCTCGGGGCGGAGGTGGCGATCGCCGCCGCCCGGGAGGCGGCCGACGCGGCGCGGGCCGAGCACGCCGACGCGGCGGGCGCCCTGACCGGCGCCCGGGCCGGGGCGGCGTCCGGCCTCGGACGGGAGGTGTGCGCACGCCTCGCGGGCCTCGCCATGCCCGATGCGAGCTTCGCGGTGATCCTCACCCCGGCCGAGCCCGGTCCGACCGGCCTCGACGGCGTCCAGTTCGAGATCGCCCCCAACCCGGGGGTCCCGGCGGCGCCGCTGCGCGACACCGCTTCGGGCGGCGAGCTCTCCCGGGTCATGCTGGCGCTCCTCGGCGCGGCCAACCACGGGAGCGAGGCGACGCTCGTGTTCGACGAGGTCGACGCCGGGATCGGCGGGCAGACGGCGCGCGCCGTGGGCGAGCAGCTCCGCGCGCTCGGCGAGGGTCGCCAGATCCTCTGCATCACCCACCTGCCCCAGGTGGCCTCCTTCGCCGCCCGCCACTTCACGATCGTCAAGGACACGAGCACCGAGCCGGCGCGCACCACCGTGACCCGCCTGGCCGCCGACGACCTCGTCTCCGAGCTGGTCCGCATGCTCGGCGCCGAGGAGGCCGACCCGGCCGCCCGCCGCCACGCGAGCGAGCTCCTGCGGGCGGCGTAGGGGCCGCGGGTCCGGGGGTCCGGGAGCCGTAACACGCGTTGCGGGAGCCCGGGGGATCGCCGCCTCGCCGCCGTGCCGCGGAGCCGGCGCCGATACTCTCGGCGGGGTGGCCAGGCAAGAGCTGAGGGTAGGCACGGCGCCGGGGCGGGAGGAGCCCCGCCTGGTCGCCGGGCCGGTGCGGCTCGGACGGCGGACCAAGCTCCTGACCCGCCGCCTCCAGAGCGGGGACATCGCGGTCGTCGACCACGAGAACCTCGACCGGGTCTCGGCCGAGGACATGGTCGCCCTCGGCGTCAAGGCCGTGCTCAACTGCCGGCCGTCCTCGAGCGGCACCTACCCGAACATGGGGCCGCTCCTGCTGGTCGAGGGCGGCATCCACCTGGTCGACCTGATCGACGACAAGGTCTTCGGCCTCCTGCGCGACGGCGAGCACATCGTCGTCCGCGGGGGGGAGATCCTCCGCGACGGGAAGGTCGTCGCCCGGGGCGCGGTGCTCGAGCGGGCGCAGGTCCGGGAGCAGACCGACGAGCGCCGGCGGGAGATCGGCGAGGCGCTCGAGCGGTTCGCCCACAACACGATCGAGCACATGCTCGAGGAGCGAGAGCTCCTGGCCGGCGCCCTCGAGCTCCCCCGCTTCGCGACCGAGTTCCGCGACCGGCCGGCGCTGGTCGTCGTGCGCGGCGTCGACCACCAGCGCGACCTCCGCGCCCTGCGGCCGTACATCCGCGACCAGCGCCCGGTGATGGTCGGCGTCGACGGCGGGGCGGACGCCATCCGCGAGGCCGGCCTCCGGGTCGACATGATCGTCGGCGACATGGACTCGGCCACCGAGTCGACCCTCCGGTGCGGGGCCGAGCTCGTCCTCCACACCTACCCCGACGGCCGGGCTCCCGGCCGGGCCCGCCTCGACGACCTCGGGCTCGTCTACCGCCGCGTCCCCGCCCCGGGGACGAGCCAGGACGTCGCGATGCTGATCGCCGCCGAGAAGGGCGCGTCCCTGATCGTCTCGGTCGGCTCCCAGGCGAACCTCGTCGAGTTCCTCGACAAGAACCGCCGGGGCGCCTCGTCGACCTTCCTCACCCGGCTGCGGGTCGGGGAGATCCTGGTCGACGCCAAGGGCGTCAGCCGCCTCTACCGTCCCCAGCCGGGGAGCGGGCCGCTGCTCTTCGTGCTCGCGGCCGGCATCCTCACCCTGGCCGCGATCATCTGGACGACGCCCGGGCTCCACGACGTGGCAGATCTGCTCTGGCTGAAGGTCCAGGCGCTGCTCGGGATCGGCCAGTAGCCCGCCCGGCCTCGCGTGTTCGACTTCCGCTACCACGCCCTCTCGCTGGCCGCCGTCATCATCGCCCTGGCCGTGGGGCTCCTCCTCGGCGTGGCCATCGGCGACGCCAACCTCGTCTCGAACGCCGAGAAGCACATCGAGAACTCCCTGCGGGGCGAGATCAATCGGGCTCGGGGCGACGCCGCGCAGGCCCGCGACCAGCTCGGGTTCCGGGCCCAGTACGAGAGCACCGTGTACCCGCGGCTGGTGGCCGGCCGGCTCAGGGGTAAGCGGATCGGGATGATCTTCCTCGGGCAGCCGTCGAATCAGCTGAGCGACCTCGCCCGGGCGGCGCTCGCGCCGACCGGCGCTCAGATCGTGCTCGTAGCCGTGATCCGCGATCCGGCCGACCCGTCGGCCCTGGCCAACGAGGCGGCCGGGACCCGCTACGCCGCCCTCGCCGGCGATCCGGCCCTCCTCGGCGAGTTCGGCGTGCGCATGGGCGTCCAGCTCGTCGAGGGCGGCCGGCTCGTCAGCCGCGTCCAGCGGGCGCTCTTCTCCTCCTACAACGGGTCGATCGAACGCCTCGGCGGGATCGTCCTCGTCCGGGCGCCCGACGCGGTCGACCCGGCCGCCCAGGCCGGCAACGACCAGTTCGAGAACGGGATGGCCAGCGGCCTCGGGGCGAGCGGCGTCCCCGTCGTCGGCGTCGAGACGTCGGCGACCTCCCCGTCCCAGGTCCCCTGGTACACGCAGAAGAGCTTCGCCAGCGTCGACGACCTCGACGACATCGCCGGGAGCACGGCCCTCGTCGACGCGCTGGCCGGCGCCCGGGGGGCGTTCGGCCGCAAGCCGACCGCGACCGCCGTCCTCCCGCCCAGCGCCGGCAACAGCCATCCGTGACGCGCTGGCGGACGTCGATCGCCGGCTGGGGCGTCGCGCTCGCCTATCTGCTCTCGCGCACCTGGGCCATCTACCGCAACCAGCTGCGGACGATCCTGGTCGTCGCGGGCGGGGTGGTGGCCGTCGTCGACGTGATCCTCGGCGTCGGCCTCGGTCAGCTGACCGCGTCCTACGGGGCGAAGACCTCGCCCGGGGCCGGGGCGGCGACGTTCGCGGCCACGGCCCTCGTCACCACCCCGCTGATCACGGCCATGCTCGCCCGGGCGGTGCTCGACGTCGTCGCCGGGGACCAGCCCTCGGTGCGCCGGTCGGTCCGGTCCGGGCTCGACCTGTTCGCGCCGCTCCTGGTCGCGGTGATCCTCTGGATCGGGGCGATCGTCGTCGGCCTGATCGCGTTCGTGATCCCCGGCCTCTACGTCCTCGTCAGCTGGTACTTCGTCGCCCAGGCGGTCGTGGTCGACGACCGGCGGGGCGTGGCCGCGCTCGCCCGGAGCGGGGAGCTGGTCCGGGGCCGGTGGCTCGACGCGGCGCTCACCGGGCTCGCCTTCCAGCTCGCCGTGCTGATCCCGAGCCAGCTCGTCGCCCTCGTCTTCGACGCGGCGGCCCGGCAGGCCGACGCGGCGGCGATCCTCGTGGTCGGCGACATCGTCATCCAGTCGTTCGCCGTCCCCTTCCTCGCTATCGGCGCGACCCTCTTCTATCTCGACCTCCGGGCCCGGGCGAAGCCGCCGCCGGCGACGGCGCGTAGCTGATCGTCGACCCGGACTCACGGCTCGCGCTCGACCTGGTGGCCGAGACGTTCGCCCGGGCCCACGCCGAACGCCGAGGGTGCGGAGCCCGACCGAGGCCCGGCCCCGTCCGCCGGCGTCGCTACGGTGATTCGGGTGCAGGCGCTTCCCCTCTTCACCGCGACGTTCGTCGCCTTCCTGATCGCCCCGGCGGCGATCCGGGCGCTATCGGAGGGGCCGCTGGCCCGCGAGAACTACCGCGGACGGGTCCTGGCCTGCCCGCTCGGCCTGGTCGTCGTGGCCGCGGCGTGCTTCGCGCTGATCCCCCTCGCCGTGGCCCAGCAGGCGGCCGGCGGGGTGCTGCGCCCCGAGTTCGGGTGGATCTCCGTCTACGTCCTCGGCGTGGCCCTCCTCGGCCTCGCCGACGACGCCCTCGCCGACCGAGCCCGGGGGTGGCGGGGACACGCCGCCGCGCTCGTGCGGGGCGAGTTCGGCACCGGTGGGCTGAAGGCCGTCGGGTCGGCCGGCCTCGCGCTCTACGTCATGGCCAGACCGGGCGCCGGAGCCGCGCGGTTCCTGCTCGGGGCGGCGGTGCTCGTCCTGGCCACCAACGCCTTCAACCTGCTCGACCTCCGTCCGGGGCGCGCGATCAAAGTGTTCGTCGTGCTCGGGGCCGGCCTGACGCTGGCCGCCGGGGACCTCCTCCCCCTGTGGGCGGTCGGCCTGTTCGTCGGCCCGGCGCTGGTCGTCGGGTTCTACGACGTCCGCGAGCTCGGCCTGCTCGGGGACACCGGGGCCAACCTGCTCGGCGCGGTGGCCGGCGTCTGGCTCGTCCTGACCCTCTCGGACCTCGGGCTGGCGGTCGCGCTCGTCGTGCTCGCGGCCCTCACCGCCTACGGGGAGTTTCGGTCAATTTCCGAGTTCGTCGAGCGCACCCCCGGGTTGCGCCACCTAGACTCCTGGGGGAGACCACGTGATGATGCAGCCGTATGACCGCCAGCGCGGTGCCGGGGAGCCCAGCAGGTTCGGGACCCAGTCCGGTCCCCGCTTCATCTTCGTAACCGGCGGCGTCGTCTCCTCGCTCGGCAAGGGCATCGCCGCCGCCTCGATCGGGCGGCTCCTGGTTGGCCGGGGCCTGAGCGTCGGATTGCAGAAGTTCGATCCGTACATCAACGTCGACCCCGGGACGATGTCGCCCTACCAGCACGGGGAGGTGTTCGTGACCGAGGACGGCGCCGAGACCGACCTCGACCTCGGCCACTACGAGCGCTTCACCGACGTCAACACCACCCGGGCGTCGAACGTCACGGCCGGCGGCGTCTACAACGCGGTGATCCGCCGCGAGCGGCGCGGCGACTACCTCGGGGCGACCGTCCAGGTCGTCCCTCACATCACCGACGAGATCAAGCAGCGGATCGTCCTGATCGCCGAGGCGAGCGGGGTCGACTTCGTCATCACCGAGATCGGCGGGACGGTCGGCGACATCGAGTCGCTGCCCTTCCTCGAGGCGATCCGCCAGTTCCCGGTCGACGTCGGCCGGCGCCGGTGCATGTTCATCCACCTGACCCTCGTCCCCTACATCGGTCACGCCGGCGAGCTGAAGACCAAGCCGACGCAGCACTCGGTCAACGAGCTGCGCCGGATCGGAATCGCCCCGGACATGGTCATGTGCCGGTCGGAGTCGGCTCTCTCCCACGACATCCGCAAGAAGATCGCCCTGTTCGCCAGCCTGCCGATCGAGGCGGTCGTCTCCGCCCGGGACGTCGACAACATCTACAAGGTCCCGCTCGGCTTCCGCGCCGAGGGCGTCGACGACTTCATCCTCGACCACTTCGGCCTCACCGCGCCCCCGGCCGAGCTGTCCGGCTGGGAGAAGCTGACCCGGCGGGCCGGCGAGGCGACCGAGACGGTGCGGATCGCCCTGGTCGGCAAGTACGTCGCGCTGGAGGACGCCTACCTCTCGGTCTCGGAGTCGCTGCGCCACGCCGCCTTCCACCACGGGGCCCGCCTCGAGATCGACTGGGTCGACTCGGAGACGCTGACCGACCCGCGCTCGACCGAGCGGGCGGCGGCCGTCGAGCGCCTGGCCCGGGCCGACGGGATCCTCATTCCCGGTGGGTTCGGCGGCCGCGGGATCGAGGGCAAGATCGTCGCCGCGCAAGTCGCCCGCGAGCGGGCGATCCCCTACCTCGGCGTCTGCCTGGGCATGCAGATCGCCGTCTGCGAGTTCGCCCGCAACGTGGTCGGGATGGACGGGGCGAACTCGACGGAGTTCGACCCGGAGACCCCGTTCCCGGTGATCGACCTCCTCCCCGAGCAGAAGGAGATCTCCGACCTGGGCGGGACGATGCGCCTCGGGGCCGACCCGGTCAAGCTCCACGTCGACTCGCGGGTGCGCGACCTCTATGACGAGGCCGTCATCTACGAGCGCCATCGCCATCGCTACGAGGTGAACAACCTGCTGCGCAAGCGGCTCGAGGCGGCTGGACTGATCGTCTCCGGCACCTCGCCCGACGAGCGCCTGGTCGAGGTCATCGAGCTGGCCGATCATCCGTTCTTCGTGGCCTCGCAGTTCCACCCCGAGTTCAAGTCCCGGCCGGAGCGTCCGGCGCCGCTCTTCCGCGAGTTCTTCGGGGCGGCGCTCGACCGCGCCCGCGGCCGCGAGCTCGAATCGGGGTCGGAGGCGCCGGAGCGCACGACCTCGGACGAGGCGAGGGTCGAAGGGGCGCGAGCCGGGCGACCGTGATCCGGGCCAGCGCGGCCGAGCGCCGGCGGCTGAACGCGGACTTCGCCCGCCTCTGCGCGGTGGCCAGCCCGTCGGGATCGGAGCGCGCCTGCGCCGAGCTCGTCGGGCTCGAGCTCGGGCGGCTCGGCCTCGAGGTGGACGAGGACGACGCCGGGGCCCGGACCGGCGGCGACTGCGGGAACCTGCTCGTCCGGGTGCCCGGGACCGGGCCGGGGGCGCTGCTCATCGCCGCCCACCTCGACACGGTCCCACCGAGCGGTCCGATCGAGCCGGTCGTCGTCGACGGCGGCTGGGAGAACGCGGGCGACGGGATCCTCGGGGCCGACAACAAGGCGGCGGTGGCGGTCGCCCTCGCCCTGGCCCGGCGCCTGGTCGCCGAGCCGGCCCGGCTCGCCGTCGAGCTGCTCTTCACCGTCTCGGAGGAGGACGCCCTGGCCGGGGCCAAGGCGTTCGACGTCGCCCGGCTGGAGAGCTCGTTCGGCTACACGTTCGACCACGCTTCGCCGATCGGCGAGATCGTCACCGCTTCGCCGACCTACTACCGCCTCGGCGCCGAGTTCCGGGGCCTCGCCGCCCACGCCGGCATCCGCCCCGAGGACGGGCGGAGCGCGGTCATCGCCGCCGCCCGCGCGGTGGCCACGATGCGCCTCGGCCGCCTCGACGAGGAGACCACGGCCAACATCGGGGTGTTCACCGGCGGGAGCGCCGCCAACGTCGTCCCCGGGCACTGCCGCCTGGTCGGCGAGGCCCGGTCGATCGACCGGGTCAAGGCCGAGCAGGCGGTGACCGCGATGGTCGAGCGCCTCGGGGACGCCGCCAACACGCCCGACTGCGAGTGCGACCTCGACGTCTCGGTCGAGCGCCTCTTCGACGGCTACCGCACCTCCCGGGGGGCCCGGCAGGTCCGGGTCGCCGAGGCGGCGCTCCGCGACTGCGGCTACGAGCCGCGGACGATGGCGACCGGGGGCGGCTCGGACGCCAACGTCCTCCTGGCCAAGGGCTTCGCCGCGACCAACCTGGCCAACGGGACCGAGCGCAACCACCAGCCGGACGAGCGGGTCAGCGTCGCCGCCCTCGAGGGAATGCTCGACGTCGCCCTGGCCCTCGTCCGCCGGGCCGGCGAGGCGGCGTAGAGCGATGGGCGCGTAGTGCTCGCCCTCCGCCGCGGGTTGGTGGTCGACGCCGACGACGGGCCCGAGCAGGCCCTCGTCGTCGAGCTGGCCGACGGCCGCCACCCGGCGATCGCCGACCGGGCCCTCGTCGGTCGGTGCCGGGAGGGCGACGAGGTCATCGTCAACGTCGCCGCCCGGCTCCTGCGCCTCGGGTCGGGCGGGTTCGACGTCGTCCACGTCAACCTGACCCGGGGCCTCGACGGCGGCGGCCCGGCCGGGGCGGCGGTGATGAAGCTCAACTACGCGAGCCTCCAGCACGCCGTCGTCGCCCTCGAGGCCGACCGGCCGCTCGCCCGCCCGGCCGGCCGGGTGGCCGTGCTCGCCCTCCACGGCCAGCTCGCCCCGCTCGCCTGGGCCCTCGACCAGGCTCGTCCGGGCATCCGCGTCGGCTACGTCCAGACGATCGGCGGCGCCCTGCCCGGCTCCCGCTCCCGCGTCGTCCGCACCCTCCGCGCCCGGGGTCTCCTCGCCGCCCACGTGACCGCCGGGCCCTGCTTCGGCGGCGCCGACGGGGAGGCGATGACGACGATCGGGGCGATCGACCACGGCCTCGGCGAGGAGGGCTGGGACCTCGCCGTCTGCGGTCCGGGCCCCGGGATCATCGGCTCGGCCTCGACCCTCGGCCACGGGGGGATGGCCGCGCTCGACTCCGCCCACGCCGGCCTCGCGCTCGGAGCGGCCACCCAGCTGGTCCCCCGGATGTCGGCCGCCGACCCGCGGCCGCGCCACCGGGGCATCTCCCACCACACGCGGACCGTGCTCGAGCTCCTGCTCGCCCCGGTCACCGTCGCCCTTCCCGCCCGGGATCGACCCGCCGGCCTGGGGCGCCCGCCACGACTGGCGGGGCGGCGAGGTCGACCTCGACGGCTACGCGGCGAGCGGGCTGCCGGCCACGACGATGGGCCGGACCCTGGCCGAGGACCCCCTCTTCTTCGCGGCCGCCCTCGCCGCCGCCGCCGGGGCTTAAGACCAACGTCCAGTTGCGGCTCGGACCGCGACTCCGGCACCTTGGGGGCAGGCGCCGCCGCCCCCGGCGGCGCCAAACCCCAGGAGGCTCAGAAATGCGTGATCTCAGACGGAACATCGGCCTGGCGGCGAGCGTGCTCGCGCTGGCCTGTGCCGCGCCGGCGCTGGCGCAGGGCCCGAGCGCCGGCGGCGGAGGAGGAGGCGGCGGGGGCGGCGGTGGCTCGGCGGCGCCGCCGCCGCCGAGCTCCGGGTCGTGCGCGACCATCACCAGCTTCACCAACCCGACCGGCTACTACTCGGTCTGGGCGGCGATCTGGACCCACTACGCGATCGCCAACTCGTGCAACCAGACGATCAACTGGCAGCTGACCTACGCCAACGGGACGACCGGCGCCGTCGACTTCGCCCCCTACGCCGCGGTCGCCTCGACGACGGCCGGCGGCATCGTCGACGAGGACTGGGCCGCCCTCTCGACCACCTACACGGTCACCCTCACGGTGACCGACCGCGACGGCGGCGTGCTCGCCTCCCAGAGCGCCCAGGTCACGACCAAGCCGCCGAAGAGCACCACCGGCGGCTGACCGGGGATCGGCCGGCGGCGCCCCGCGTCGCCGGCCGGCCCCGCCGGGGCGGTCAGCCGGCGCGGGTGATGTGGCGGCGCTGCGCCCATAGCGCCGCCTGGGTGCGGTCGGTCACCCCGAGGATGTGGAAGATCGCCGTCAGGTGGGCCTTGACCGTCTTCTCGCTGATCTCGAGCTCCCGGGCGATGTGCTTGTTCTGCTTCCCCTCGGCCACCAACGCGAGGACGGCGCGCTGGCGCTCGCTCAGCTCGCCCTCCGGCCGGCGCCGGGAGCGGGCGCTGAGGACGGCGCTCGCCGCCTTCGGATCGAGCGGCGCCTCGCCCCGCGCCGCCGCGCGGATGCCCCGGAGGAGCTCCTCGGGCTCGGCGTCCTTGAGCAGGTAGCCGATCGCCCCGGCGTCGAGGGCGTCGATGATCCGCTCGCGGTCGGAGAACGAGGTCAGGACGACGATCCGCGCCCGGGCCCCGCTCGCCACGATCCCCCGTGTCGCCTCGATGCCGTCGAGGCGGGGCATCTCGAGATCCATCAGCACGACGTCGGGATCGTCGGCCGCCACGGCCGCCAGCGCCTCCACGCCGTCCCGGGCCGTGGCCACGACCCGGATGTCCTCGGTGGCGGCGAGGAGCTGCTCGAGGCCCTGGCGGACGAGCGGGTGGTCCTCGGCCACGACGACGCGGATCATCGGTCGGGGATCTCGATCCGGATTCGCGTGCCCTCGCCGGGGCGCGAGTCGACGCTCAGCATGGCGCCGGCGTCGCGAGCCAGGTCACCGATCACCCGAAGCCCGAAGTGTTGACTGTCCTCCGCTCGGCGCGACCGACCGGGGACGAACCCGCGGCCGTCGTCCTCGACGCTCAGGAACACCGATCCGTCCTCCCGCCCGGCCTGGACGCGGACGTGGCTGGCCTCGGCGTGGCGCATGACGTTGCGCAGGGCCTCCTGGGCGACCCGGTAGAGGATCGGCTCCTGGTCCGGCGTGAGGTTGAGGTCCGGCGACAGGTCGATCTCCGTGGTGATCGCCCTGGCCTCGAGCACGGCCACCAGATCGGCCAGGGCTCCGGCCAGCCCGGCCCGCTGAAGGGCGGGGGGATAGATGTCGACGAGCAGGCTCCGTAGCTCCCTAATGCTCTCACGCGTCTCGGCCGCCGCCCGGTCGACGATGTCCGGGGCGTCCGTCCCGGTGCCGGTCCGCATGCTGGCGGCGGCGGCCGCCAGCGTGTAGGACACCCCGGCCAGGTTCTGCACCACGCCGTCGTGGAGCTCGCCGGCGATCCGCCGGCGCTCGACGTCGGAGGCCTCGATCGCCCGCCGCAGGAGCGTCTCCCGCTCCTCCTGGCGGCGGCGCAGGCGGCGGGCCAGGGACCAAGCCAGGGGGATCTGGGCGAGCTCGAGCAGGACGAGGGTGATGATCAGCGCCGGCGCGAAGGACGACCAGACCCGGTTCCCGCTCGCGGCGACCGACGCGTAGCTCAGGTACTCCTCGTAGAGCAGCCGCTGGCCGCTTGGACTGCGGATCCCGAGGTAGACCTCGAGGAGCTTCTTGAGCGGGCGCTCGAAGCGGTTCTCCGGCCGGCTGAGGTCGCTGACCTCGGCCGCGACGCCGCCGGTCCGGATGATCGCCTGCTCGTCTTGGCCGAGGACGTAGTGCGTCCCGATCAGGCGGGGGTCGTCGGAGTAGAGGATCCGGCCCTGCTCGTCCCAGATCTTCACCCGCCGCACCGGGTCGCGCAGGACGTAGCGGCGGACGATGCCGTCGAGCGCGGCGATCGCCGCCGGCTGCCCGGCCAGCAGACCGGGCCGCAGGATCGGTGCGACGATGCCGTCGCCGGCCAGCTGGGTCTCGTGCTTGGCGTCGCGGATCGCTTCGCTCTCGCCGGTGTGCTGGAGGATCCGGACGCCGGCGAATCCGAGCAGGGCGACGGCGGCCATCCCGGTCGCCGCGAACTGGACCACCGCCTTGGTCACCGACTGGGCCGACCCGGTCCGCGGGTCGGACGAGCCCGATGCGGCGTCGCGGCTCGCCGACGCCACTAGTGGTCCGTCCAGCAAGTTCCTGCACCATTGGGCGGACCCGGATGACCGCGTGGCGGCGTCCTCGAAGCTCGGAATACGTCCAGTATGCCGCCGCTTCTGCGTCCTGGCCACGCGGCCCCCGGACCTCGCCGAATGGCACACGAACTTGCCGGACGAACCACTAGCCGGGCGCCGCGGTGACGGCCAGGCCACCGCCGGTCAAGCGGCCGGCGTCCGTTCCGGGCGGAGCACGAGCGGATCGTCGAGGTGGCGCCGCAACAGGAGGAAGGCGATCGTCCCGAGGACGGCCGGGAGGGTGAGGGAGATCGCCCGGTAGAGGAGGACGGCGGCGGCCGCCGCGTCGAAGGGGACGCCGTAGAGGGCGAGGGCCCCGACGAGGCCCCCGTCGACCGCCCCGACCCCGCCGGGGATCGGGACGATCCCGGCCATCTGACCGATCAGGTGGGCCATGACGATCGCCGCGATGGCCGGCGTATGGCTGGTGGCGGCGAAGCTGGCCGCCAGGGCCGCGACGTCGAAGACGAAGTAGGCGATCGGCCCGATCAGGCGCCAGTCGTGGTGGCGGAGTTCGTCGACCGTGTCGTCGATGCCGCGGGCGATCGAGCCGAGCGCCGAGGCCAGCCGCTCGCGTCGCGACGACTCGGCGAAGCGCCCGGCCACCCGGGCGCCGCCGAGTGTCAGCCCGATCGCGGCGAGGCCGACCGCGGCCGGGGCGAACGTGAGGAGGGTGTCGCGGGGACCCGGGACGAGCCCGGCGCCGAGCGCGAGGCCGACGATCACCAGGAAGGCGACGTTGACCGCGCTGGTCAGGACGAACACCACCGTCGACCGGCGGGCGATCCGGGCGGCCGGGACCCCGCGGCGGCGGAGCACCCAGGCGCCGAGCCCGAGCCCGCCGAGCCCGCCGGCCGGGAGCACCGAGTTGGCGGCCAGCTCGGCCCAGCCGAGGCGGGCCGTCGGGCGAGTGCGTCCACGCGGGAAGGCGAGCATCACGGTCAGGACGTAGCCGACGCAGGAGAGGTACTCGAGGCCGATCGCCGCGAACACCCACGGAAGCGACGCGTGGGCCAGCTGGCGCTCGATCTGGTCGAGGCCGGGCAGGGCGAGGAGGAGGCCGCCGACGACGACGATCAGCGCGACCAGCCCGATGAGGCTGTTGCGCAGGCGGCGGGCGTAGGCCCCGCCGTCGATGTCGACGGCGACGTCGAGCTCGACGGAGGACCCCGGCGCGGGCGTCGAATCGGCCGACACGGCTCAGCCGCCCGGCCGCATGGCGTCGAGGACGAGCTCGAGCGCCCGGGGCCGCCCGGCCGCCTCGTCGGCCCAGCGGGTGGCGGCCCCCATCATCAGGAGGAGGAGGCGGACGTCGCCGGGCTCGAGGTCGTCCCGGACGAGGTTCGCCGCCTGGGCTCGGCGCAGCAGGGGCGTGAAGATGGCCAGGTAGGCCCGGCGGCGCTCGAGCAGGTCCGCCTCGGGGAGCGGATGGGCGGCCAGGAGATCGATCAGGCCAAGATCCTCGGTCTGGAGCCGGACGGCGGCCCGGAAGAAGGCGAGGAACGCCGCGGGTCCGTCCCCGGCCTGCCCGGCGGCCAGGCGGAGCTTGGCCAGGTGGTTGTCGGCGATCGCCTCGATCAGGGCCTGGCGGGTCGCGAAGCGCCGGTAGAGCGTGCCCTGGCCGACGCCGGCCAGGCGGGCGATCTCGCAGAGCGGGGCGTCGAGGCCCTCCCGGGCGAAGACCTCGGCGGCGGCGACGAGGAGGGCGTCACGGTTGCGGCGGGCGTCGGCCCGCAGGGGCGGCTCGTCGGCGACGCGCGTCATGGGTGGAGCATACGGGCCGCTAATCTGCATTCGGACACTCGTGTCCGGTCTCGTCCGGGCCCGCGACTCCGAAAGGCCGCATGAGCCACGCCCAGCGCCAACGCCCGGCCGTCACCCTCGCGGTCCTCTCGCTCGGGGCGATGGCCTACTCGCTGCTCCAGTCGGGCGTGGCTCCGGCCCTGCCGAACATCCAGCACAGCCTCCACTCGAGCGAGACCGGGGCGAGCTGGGTGTTCACCGCCTACCTCCTCTCGGCCTCGGTCGGGACGCCGATCCTCGGCCGCCTGGGGGACATGTACGGCAAGGAGAAATGGCTCCTCTACACCCTCGCCGGGCTGGCCGCCGGGACGCTCCTCGCGGCGGTCGCCTCCTCGCTGGGCATGCTGATCTTCGCCCGGGTCGTCCAGGGCTTCGGCGGGGGGATCTTCCCGCTCGCCTTCGGCATCGTCCGCGACGAGTTCCCCCGCGAGCGGGTGGCCGGGGCGATCGGCCTGCTCTCGGCCCTCCTCGGGATCGGCGGCGGCCTGGGCGTGGTGGCGGCCGGGGTGATCGTCAAGAGCCTCGACTATCACTGGCTGTTCTGGATCCCCCTGGTAGCCATCGTGGCGGCGGCGATCCTCACCTGGCGCCTGGTTCCCGAGTCGCCGATCCGGGTCCCCGGACGGGTCAACTGGGTCGCCGCCGGGCTCATGGCGGTCGGGCTCTCGACCGTCCTCGTCGCCGTCAGCCAGACCGTCCGCTGGGGTTGGGGCTCGCCGCGGACGCTCGGGCTGATCGGCGGTGGGGCGGTCGTCCTCGGCCTCTGGGTGGCCGTCGAGCTGCGCAGCCGCGACCCGCTCGTCGACATGCGGATGATGCGCCTCCCCGGCGTGTGGACGACGAACCTCGCGGCCTTCCTCCTCGGGGCGGGGATGTTCTCGTCCTTCATCCTGATCCCCCAGTTCGTCGAGACGCCGGCGAGCACCGGCTTCGGCTTCGGCGCCTCGATCACCGGGGGCGGCCTCTTCCTCCTCCCGGCGACGATCATGCTGATGGTGGTCGGCGGCCTGGCCGGCCGGGTGGCCGCCCGCTTCGGCTCCAAGCGCGCCCTGGTCGCCGGCTCGGCCTTCGCGATGGCGAGCTTCGGGATGCTCGTGTTCCTCCACGTCGACCCGTGGAACTTCTACCTCTCGACGGCGCTGCTCGGGGTCGGCATCGGGCTGGCCTTCGCGGCGATGGGCAACCTGATCGTCGAGGCCGTGCCGCCCGAGCAGACCGGCGTCGCCACGGGCATGAACACGGTGCTCCGCACCGTCGGCGGCGCCCTCGGGGCCCAGATCGGGGCGACGCTGATCGCGGGCAACGTCGTCCACGGGCACGCGGCGGAGCGCGGCTACAGCCTGGCCTTCCTCGTCTCGGCGATCGCCCTCCTGCTCGGCGTCGTCGCCTCGCTCGCCGTGCCCGGCCGGCCGGTCGGGCGCGAGCCCCGCGGACACCCCCGGCCGGCCGGCGACCTCCAACCCGACGTCGTGTGAGGGCCCCAGCGGAGGGGATCGGATAGATTCGCCCGAGCCGACATGGACGACCGAGCAGACGAGAAGGAGCGGCGCCGGGCCGCGCGGGTCGCCGAGCAGGAGGCCGCGACCCGCGCCGCGGCCCGGCGGCGCCGGCTCCAGATCGGCGGGGGCGTCGCGGCGCTGGTGGTGATCGTCGTCCTCGTCGTGGTCCTGGCGGGCGGCGGGGGCGGCCAGAAGACGACCACGACGACGAGCTCGACCACGCCGTTCGTGCTCGGCACGACGCAGGGCGAGGCGGTCGGGGCGACGGTCGACGGGATCCAGTGCCAGACCCAGGAGCAGGTGATCTTCCACATCCACGCCCACCTGGCCGTGTTCGTCTCCGGCCGGCCGGGGGTGATACCCGAGGGGATCGGCATCGCCCCGCCGCGGTCGGCGGAGCAGTCGCCGAGCGGGCCGTTCGTCGTGGCCGGCTCGTGCTTCTACTGGCTCCACAGCCACACCGACGACGGGGTCATCCACATCGAGTCGCCGCTCCAGCGGACCTACACCCTGGGCAACTACTTCGACATCTGGCACCAGCCGCTCAGCGCCACCCAGGTGGGCGGGGCGAGCGGCCCGGTCACCGCCTACGTGAACGGCCGCCCGTTCGCCGGCGACCCCCGGTCGATCCCGCTGAACGCCCACGCGGTGATCCAGCTCGACGTCGGGACCAAGGTCGCCCCCCTGCCGTACACCTTCCCCAGCGGACTCTGATCGGCGGATTGCCGGCCCCCGGCCGGGGGTAGCCTCGCCCCGTCCACGAGCGGCGGGAAGGCGGCCGATGGCAGCGCGAGATGATCTCCAGGGCGGGGCCCGGCCGGCCCCGATCCTGAGCATCCACCAGTCGGGCGACCCGGCGACCGACGCCGGCTACGCCGACCACCCGCCCCGGGTCGGGTTCTTCACCGACACGTCGATCTGCATCGGCTGCAAGGCGTGCGAGGTCGCCTGCAAGGAGTGGAACGGGATCCCCGACGACGGCCTGCGCCAGACCGGCTTCTCCCTCGACAACACGGTCGGTCTCGGGTCGGACACCTGGCGGCACGTCGCGTTCATCGAGCAGGGCAAGCCGCTCGGGGCGGGTCCCGGCCCGGACGGGGACATGCGCTGGCTGATGGCCTCCGACGTCTGCAAGCACTGCACCCACGCGGCCTGCCTCGACGTCTGCCCGACCGGTGCCCTGTTCCGGACCGAGTTCGGGACGGTCGTCGTCCAGGAGGACGTCTGCAACGGCTGCGGCTACTGCATCCCGGCCTGCCCGTTCGGGGTGATCGACCGCCGGGAGGACGACGGCCGGGCCTTCAAGTGCACGCTCTGCTACGACCGCCTCGGCGTCGGGCTCGAGCCGGCGTGCGCGAAGGCGTGCCCGACCGATTCGATCCAGTTCGGCGAGCTCGACGACCTCCGCGACCGGGCGGCCGATCGCCTGGCCGAGCTCCACGCGGCCGGGGTCACCGACGCCCGCCTCTACGGCGAGCGCCCGGACGACGGGGTCGGCGGAGCCGGGGCGTTCTTCCTCCTCCTCGACGAGCCCGAGGTCTACGGCCTGCCGCCCGACCCGGTCGTGACCACCCGCGATCTGCCCCGTATGTGGCGCCAGGTCGGCCTGGCCGCCGGCGCCCTGGTCGCGGGCGTGGCCATCGCCTGCGCGGGGCGTCGCCGGTGAGCGATCCGGATTTCGCGGGCGACCCCTCTGGTCCGGCGGCCCGGGGCGGGGGCCGCCGCGCCGACGCCAGCCGGGCGACGGGGGACTCCTACTACGGGCTCCCGGTGCTCAACGAGCCGGTCTGGAAGGCGCTCGACATCGCCGGGTACCTGTTCCTCGGCGGCCTCGCCGGGGCTTCGTCGGTGCTCGCCGCCGGGGCCGAGCTGACCGGCCGCCCGGGCCTCGCCCGGACGGCCAAGGTCGGGGCCGTCGGGGCGATCTCGGCCTCCCTCGTGGCGCTGATCCACGACCTCGGGCGCCCGGGACGCTTTCTCAACATGCTCCGGGTGTTCAAGGTGACCTCGCCGATGAGCGTCGGGACGTGGCTGCTCAGCGCCTACGCCCCGCTCACCGGCCTGGCGGCGGCCAGCGCGCTCAGCGGGCGGGCCCCCCGGGTCGGGCGGGCGGCGACCCTCGGGGCGGCGGCCGCCGGCCCGGCGGTCGCCTCCTACACGGCGGCCCTGATCGCCGACACGGCGGTCCCCGTCTGGCACGACGCCCACCGGGAGCTGCCGTTCGTCTTCGTCGGGTCGGCCGCGATGGCCGCGGCGGGCCTCGGCCTGCTCGGGGCGCCGGTCGCCGAGACGGGGCCGGCCCGCCGTCTGGCACTCCTCGGCGCGGCGGGCGAGCTGGCGGCCGCCCACCGGATGGAGGAGCGCCTCGGGGCGGTGGCCGAGCCGCTCCGCGCGGGGCGGCCCGGCGACCTCCTGCGGGCGAGCCGGGCGCTCACCCTCCTCGGGGCCGGGGTGGGAGCGGCGCTCGCCGGGCGCAGCCGGGCGGCCGGGGCCGCGGCCGGGGCGATGCTCCTCGCCGCCTCGGCGTGCACGCGCTTCGGCATCTTCCACGCCGGGCTGGCCTCGGCCCGCGATCCGGCCTACACGGTCGGTCCCCAGCGCGAACGGGCATCCGTGCCCGGGAGCGGCTGACCGCGGCCGCGGATGAGCACCGGTCCGCCGTAGCTCGCCGCGGCCACCCAGAGCGCCTTCTGGTCCCCCCAGCGGCTTCCGGCCAGCGGGCTGCTGCGCGGCGGGGGTTAGATGATGAGTGGACCCGTTCTGCCGAGGACGGGGTAGACGGGCCCAGGGCCGTTCGCCGGGCCGATGAACCCGGCGATCGGCCTGGAACGCGAAACCGGGCACCGCCCGGCCGCCGAGGTCAGCCGCGGGAGGTGGAGCGGGCGGCGCAGGGCGCTGGGCACCGCCCCGGCGCACCCGGGTCCGAAGGCGGTGCACGCCTCGTAGGAGGCGTAGCCGGCCGTGGGTCGCCGTCCGTCCGGCGGTGCGGCTCACGTGGCCGCGGGGTCCCGCCACAGCCGACGAGCGCGACTGCGGCGAGGATCCGGCCGGAGCGACCGCGGACCGAGGTTCCCATCCGAAACCCGATACGGCGGCCGGTCCGGGCCGCGGTCAACCGCCGGCGGCGTGGCGGTAGCGGCGGACGGCGAGGGGGGCGAAGATCAGGAGGATCCCGGCCGACCAGGCCACGGCACCCCAGACGTAGTTGCCGGCCGGGGCGCCGACCCAGAGCGCGCGCATCGCGTCGACGACGACGGTGAACGGGTTGACCTGGGCGAAGTCGCGCAGGCCGGCCGGCATCGAGGCGACCGGGACGAAGGCGGAGGAGATGAAGGTGAGGGGGAACACGGCGATGAAGCCGACCGAGTTGGCCGCCTCCGGGGAGGAGACGAGCATGCCGAGGAGGGCGAAGAACCAGGAGAAGGCGTAGCCGAACAGGAGTAGGAGCCCGACTCCGGCGACGACGTGCCCGACCGGGGCCTGGAAGGTGAAGCCGATGACTAGGCCGGTGAGCACGAGCACGGTGACCGAGAGGAGGTTGGTCGCGACGTCGGCCAGGGTCCGCCCGGCGAGGACGGCCGCCCGGGCCATGGGGAGCGAGCGGAAGCGGTCGATCAGCCCCTTGCGGAGGTCCTCGCAGAGCCCGACGGCGGTGACAAACCCGCCGAAGGCGATGTTCTGGACGATGATCCCGGGGATCAGGTAGTCGACGTAGGAGGCGTAGCCCGGCGTCCGGATCGCTCCGCCGAAGACGTACACGAAGAGCAGCACGAACATCACCGGCTGGACGGTGAAGGCGAGCAGCAGGTCCGGGGCCCGGGGGAGGCGGACGAGGTTGCGCTCGGCGATGACCAGGGTGTCCGAGACGAGCCGTCTCACGCGGCGGCCGCCTCGTCCTCGGCCGCCGCCTCGGCGACCCGGCCGGTCAGGGCGAGGAAGACGTCGTCGAGCGTCGGCCGGCGGAGGGCCAGATCCTCCACCCCGCGGACGCCGGCCTCGTCGAGCCGGCGGACGGCCTCGACGATCGCCCCGCCCCGCCGGCGGACCGCCAGCCGCACCGTCGTCCCCTCGGCGACCGGTGTCTCGTCGGACATCGGCGCGAGGGCGGCGATCGCCGCGGCCACCGCCTCCGGATCGCTCACGTGGACCTCGAGCCGCTCGCCGCCGACCCGGTCCTTGAGCTCGTCGGGCGCGCCCTCGGCGATCACCCGGCCGTGGTCGATCACGGCGACCCGGTCGGCCAGGCGGTCGGCCTCGTCGAGGTACTGGGTGGTGAGCAGGACGGTCGTCCCCTCCGTCACGAGCTGCTCGATCGTCTCCCAGAGGCTCAGGCGGCTGCGGGGGTCGAGGCCGGTCGTCGGCTCGTCGAGGAAGAGCACCGCCGGGCGGGCGACGAGCGCGGCGGCGAGGTCCAGCCGCCGCCGCATCCCGCCCGAGTAGGTCTTGGTCGGGCGCCGGGCGGCGTCGACCAGGTCGAAGCGCTCGAGCAGCTCGGTCGCCCGCACCCGGGCGGCGGCCCGGCTGCGGCCGTAGAGGCGCCCGACCATGACCAGGTTCTCGAGGCCGGTGAGGTTCTCGTCGACGGCGGCGTACTGCCCGGCCAGGCCGATCCGCTCGCGGAGCTTCGCCGCGTCGGCGACCACGTCGAGCCCGGTGACCCGCACGGTGCCGGCGTCGGGGCGCAGGAGCGTGGCCATGACCCGCACCGCCGTCGTCTTGCCCGCCCCGTTGGGGCCGAGGAGGCCGAGGACGGTCCCCGGGGCGACGTCGAGGTCGACGCCGTCGAGGGCGCGGACCTCGCCGAAGGACTTGACCAGGCCGCGCACGACGATCGCCGGCTCGGAGGCCGGCGACGGTTTCGGGTCGGAGGTCACGGGCGGACCATAGAGGCTCGGCCCGACCCCGGCCGCCTGTCAGGCTTACCCGCATGGCGGGAACCCATCGGGTGGTGGTCATCGGCTCGGGCTTCGGCGGTCTCTTCGCCACCCGGCGCCTGCGCCGCGGGCCGGTCGCCGTGACCGTGATCGACCGGACCAACCACCACCTCTTCCAGCCCCTCCTCTACCAGGTGGCCACCGGGATCCTCTCCGACGGGGAGGTCGCCCCGCCGATCCGCGACATCCTCCGCCGCCAGCGCAACGCCCGGGTCGTCCTCGGCGAGGTCACCGGGATCGACCTCGACGCCCGGACCGTCACCTCCCGGGCCGGCGGGGTCACCCTGTCGACGCCCTACGACAGCCTGATCGTCGCCGCCGGGGCGGCGGTCTCCTACTTCGGCCACGACGAGTACCGCGTCGACGCGCCCGGGCTGAAGACGATCGGCGACGCCCGCGAGCTGCGCAACCGGATCTTCGGGGCCTTCGAGATGGCCGAGGTCGAGCCCGACCCCGACACGCGCCGGGCCTGGCTGACCTTCGTCGTCGTCGGCGGCGGTCCCACCGGGATCGAGATGGCCGGCCAGATCGCCGAGCTCGCCCACCGGACCCTCCGCTCCAACTTCCGGGCGATCGACCCCGGCGCCGCCCGGATCATCCTCGTCGACGGGGCGCCGCGGATCCTCCTGTCCTTCAGCCCGGGGCTCGCCGCCAAGGCGGCCCGGCGCCTCGCCGCCCTCGGGGTCGAGGTCCACCTCGGGGCGAAGGTGACCGGCGTCGACCCGGGCGGGATCACGCTCGAGGGCGACCACGACGTCCGGGCGATGACCAAGGTCTGGGCCGCCGGGGTCACCGGGTCCCCGCTCGGCCGGATCCTCGCCGACGCCGCCGGGCTCGAGCTCGCCCGGGGGGCCCGCGTCCCGGTCCTCCCCGACTGCACCCTCCCCGGCCACCCGGAGGTGTTCGTCGTCGGCGACCTCATGGCCCTCGACGACCTCCCCGGGGTGGCCGAGGTGGCGATGCAGTCGGGGCGCCACGCCGCCGCGGAGATCCTCCGCCGGCGGGCCGGGGAGACCGGGCCGCGGCGCTTGCGCTACCACGACCTGGGCACGCTCGCCTCGATCTCCCGCTACTACGCGGTCGCCGAGCTCGGGCCGGTCGGGATCTCCGGGCTGCCCGGCTGGCTGCTCTGGCTCGTCGTGCACCTGACCTTCCTCACCGGGTTCAAGAACCGGGTCAGCGCCCTCTTCCACTGGGCGATCAGCTTCGTCGGCCGCGCCCGGGCCGAGCGGGCGATCACCACCGCCGACACCGAGGCGGTCCGCTGGCCCCGCCAGTGACCGGGCGGGCGATCGCGACCCCGACGCCGAGACGGTCCGCCGCCCGGGCCGTGACCGGGCGGGACGTGCCCGACGGGCGGGGCCGCCCCAACGCGAGCGGGGCCATCGGCGGACAGGAAACCGGTCCGAAAAGGCGAACTCGAGAGGATGCCCGGCCTCACCGCAGCGGTCGCCCCGTTCGACCGGCTCGTCCTCGACTTCCTCGACTACCTCGAGCACGAGCGGGACCGGTCGCCCAACACGCTCGACGCCTACCGCGGCGACCTGGCCCAGTACGGGCGGCATCTCGCCCGGCACGGATCGGCGGGGCGGCTCGGCGACCCGGCGGCGCTCGCCGCGTTCTTCGCCGAGCTCGCCGCCGGTGACGGGGCGCGGCGGCCGGCCTCGGCGGCCACCCTCCAGCGCAAGGCGGCCTGCCTGCGCTCCTTCCATCGCCACCTGGTCCGGACCGGCGTCCTCGACCTCGACCCGACGATCGCCCTCCACCCGCCGCCCCGGGCTCCCCGGCGGCCCCAGGTCCTCACCCGCGAGGAGGTCGCCGGCCTGCTCGCCGCCCCCCGCGGGAGCGAGCCGGGGCCGCTCCGCGACCGGGCGCTGCTCGAGCTGATCGCCGCCTGCGGCCTGCGCGCCTCGGAGGCCATCGGGCTGGAGGTGGCCGACGTCGATCGCCGGCGCCGGGCCGTGACCGTCGGCGCTGGCTCGACCCGCGGGCGGGTCGTCCCGGTGGGCGGGGCCGCGCTCGCCGCCGTCGGCGCCTACCTCGATCACGGCCGGCCCGCCCTCGTCCGGCGCGTGGCCGAGCCCCACCTGTTCGTCAACCGCCGCGGCGGTCACCTGACCCGCCAGGGCCTCTACAAGATCGTCCAGGGCTACGCCGCGGCGGCCGGGCTCGCCGGGCGGATGAGCCCGAGCACCCTCCGGCACACCTTCGCCACCCACGCCCTCGCCGGCGGCGGTGACCTGCGGACGCTCCAGGAGATGCTCGGGCACGCCGACGTCGCGAGCACCCAGCTCTACCGCCAGGTGTCAACCTCCGTCGATGGCGACCGGCGAGGGCTCAACCCGCGCTAGCGTCGTCGGGGCATGGACAGACTCGCCCGATGAACCCTCGCGATCAGTCGAGGGCGATGACGGTGCGGGTGGCGGCGCTCCGGCGGGCGGCCTCGAGTAGGCGCAGGCCGGCGAGGCTGTCGGCGGGATCTACGGGGGGTGGGGCGTCGCCGGCCAGCCAGGCGGGGATCTGCTCGTAGAAGCGGTGGTAGGCGCCGGGTTCGAGGGGAAGGTCGCGCGGGCCGTCCTCGTCGACGAGACGGCCGGGTCCCGACCGTCCGAAGTCGGGGTCGCCGGGGCGCAGTCCGGCGGCGAGCTGCGATTCCTGAGGGTCCAGGCCGAACGTCTCAAACCCGGCCTCGAGGCCGCTGACCCGTAGGCGCGGACCGTGGAGGGGCGCGACGGAGCTCATCCACAGATGCGAGCGCTCCCGTCCGCCGTGCTCCAGGGCCACGAACACGTCGTCCTCGACTCGCCCCTCCGGCCGGTGGATGTCGAGCTCCGCGTAGACGCGCACCGGCCGCCCGAACAGCTGGCAGGCCTGGTCTACGAGGTGGGCGCCCAGGTCGAGCAGGAGTCCGCCACCCTCGGCGGGATCCGGCTGCTCGCGCCAGGCCTGGGCCGACACGGCCGGTCGGAAGCGCTCGTACCTCGACTCGAAGCGGGTCACCCGACCGAGGACGCCCTCCCGGACCAGCCGCGCCGTGGTCAGGAAGTCCCCGTCGAAGCGACGGTTCTGGAATACCGTCAACCGCCCCCCGAACCCGAGGAGGACCTCGGCCTCCGACGCCGTCGGCGCCACCGGCTTGTCGACGATCACGGCCAGCCCGTGCTCCATCGCCGCCAGGCCGAGGCGGACGTGCGCCCGGTTCGGCGCGGCCACGACTACCAGGTCCACCCGCCCCCAGAGCTCCTCCACGCTCGAGACCACTGCCGCACCGGGGTGAGCCGCGGCGGCTTGCGCCCGGCGGCCGCCGTCGGAGGTGACGATCGCCGCCAACTCGAGGCCGTCCGCCGCCTCGACCAACGGCGCGTGAAAGACCCGCCCGGCCAAGCCGAACCCGATGATCCCGACCCTCCACGCGCTCCCCGTCACCCGTACCACCCCCGCTCACCCGGTCGGGACGTCGTGATCAGCGCGGATCGCCGTGCGCATCCTCGACGGACGCGATTAGCCGCCCTGACCGCGGCCGACGTCATCCACGACGAGGTCGAGAGCCGCTGACCGGCCTCCGGGCTCATCCGACGAGGTAGGTCTCGTAGATCACGCCGGCGGGGCTCCGGCCGCCGACGCTGATGAAGATGCCCCGGTTGAGCCAGGCGAGAGCGGGCGCGGCGGTCTCGATCTGGGTCGAGGTGCGGAACGTGTACTCGCCGGCGTCGACGTCCTCTCCGCGCCCGAGGCGGGCGAGAACCTCGGGGCGGCCGTGGCGGACGCCTCGTGATTGGACGTAGAGGAGATCGCCGCCGGCGGTTTGGAGGGTGTAGCGGACGTCGCCGAGCGCGGTGCCGTCGGGGAGCACGATCTGCCAGTCGGCGCTGGCGCCCGGGAGGAGCGTGCCGTTGAGCTCGGGCCCGGAGAAGGTCCCGCCGGTGAGGGGCACGATGCGCCGGTGGCCGGCGGCGACGTCGCCGAGATCGAGCGGCGAGGCGAGGGTGGCCTCCAGGCGGTAGACCGCCGTCAGGTGAGGATCGGGAAGCCGTGGGCTCATCGCCGGCCCCCCGGTGACGGCAGCTGCCGGGTCGTTCGGGTGCGGTTCGAGCGGGGTGACGGCGACGTGCATCCACTCGTAAAGGGGCAGGGCGCCGAGCAGTGCGTCGAGTTGGGTTTCGGTGTCGGCGCGGTAGAGGCCGAGGATCCTGCTCTCGCCCGCCGCGAGGGACCGCCGCCAGACTCGGAGCAGGTGCCCCTCGTCCACGAGCTTGGCCGCGGCGCTCGCCTCGGCGCGCTCCCGGTCCTTGACGTCGGACTCCGGGGTTCCGTCCGGGACGGTGACCTCGAACTCCACCAGGAACTCCATGCCGTTCCTCCTCAAATCGACGTTTCGCTTGCCGTGACCGCCGGTCGCTCGCCCTCCTCGCGAAGGGGTCGGGCGGCGAAAGCGGTCACGCGTCGTTTCTAGAGCAAGTCGATCAGCAGCGTCGCCCAGGCGAACCCGCGGGCGCCGAATCCGCGCCCGGTCCACAGGTGGTAGTAGGCGAGGGTCCGCCCGCCGGTCAGGCGGATGCGGATGCTGCCCACCGTGAAGGGGCCGGGGGCGACTCGCCGTGCCCCCGGCGGCGAAGGAGTCGTCTACGACCAGAACTCGTCGAAGTGGTGGAGGTCCTCATGGAAGCCCCGGAAGCGCGTTGCCCGGCCGTCCTCGAGGTGCCAGACGTGGACGGCGGACGAGTTGAGGTGGGCTCCGTTCCGCTCGCCGTGTTCGGTGGCGAGCACGGCCACCTTGTGCTCGCCGTCCTCGAGGACGGCCTCGACCTCCAGGTGGAATGTCCCGCCTGAGCGCTCGCCGAGGGCCTGGAAGTACCCGACCACTTCCCCGTGCCCGGTGTAGTCGCCGGACATCGGGTTGCGCCCGGGGACGTGCCAGCTGATGTCCTCGGCGAAGATGCCGAGCACCGCGGGGACGTCGCCGCGCCCGAACGCTTCGTAGCCGGACCGGATGATCTCGGCGTTCGACTGGGTCATGCGACGTCCTTTCGTGGCCGGGCGGCCGAGCCTAAGGGCCAGCGGGACCGGCGGTCAAGCTCCCCCGGCCGAGAGCTCGGCCCAGACGCGGCGACCGCCCGGCCGGTCGACGCCCCACCGATGGGCCAGCCCGTCGACCAGGCGCAATCCGAGCCCCCCGCCGTGCGCCGGCGGGACGGCCGGCGTCTCGGGGATCTGGTCTGAATGTCCGGGATCCTGGACGGCGACGCGGATTCGGTGGCCGTCGCTGGCGGCGTGGAGCATGATCGTCTCGTCCGGCGTGCACCCGGAGTGCATGACGGCGTTGGTCACGAGCTCGCTGACGATGACGAGGAGGTCGTCGAGCACCCGGGCGAGCTCCGGTACGGCGCGAAGCGCGTCGCGCGCGAGCTTCGGGGCGCGCGAGTCGCAGGCCAACGCGACCCGGAGGAGTTCTGTCGGCGGTCGCGGTCCCAGATCTGGGGTCTACCCGTTTCGCCGGGCGCGACTCAGATCCGGCTGTCCGCGCCGGGCCGGACCCCTAGAATCGCCGCGGTGCGGCCACGTTGGCTTCTGCTCGTGTGCGGGTACTCGGTGCTGGCTGCCGGGTGCGGCAACTCGCGCACGCCGCCGCCCGATCTCTCGGTCGCGGCGCCGGCCGGCGGGTTCACCCGTCAGGCGTTCTCGAGCGCCGGGCTGAGCTTGCGCTCACCGAACGGGTGGGCGCTCCAGCCGGGGAGCCCGCCGCTCGTCGTCGCCGTCCGCTCCGGCCTCGCCGCCGTGGTCGTCTGGCGCTACCCGCGGACCCAGCCGCTCCCGCACACCTCGCGGGACCTGCACCTGGCCCTCAGGCGCCTGGTGAGGACCGTCCGGGCCCGGGACGCCACCTTCCGCCTGGGCAGTGCTGCCGTGGTCCCGGTCGCCCACCGGGGGGCGATCCAGCTGCGCGGCGTCGAGACGATCGACGGCCAGCCCCGCGAGGTCCGCTCGACCCACGTCTACGCGCACGGCGCCGAGCTCGTCATCGATGCCTTCGCCCCGCCGGCGGAGTTCCGGAAGGTCGACCGGCAGGTGTTCCATCCGCTCCTGCGGAGCGTCGGCGTGACGACTCCCGGGCCGTGAGCCAACCTCCGGCGGCGGCCTGAGGATGCCGGAGCTACCCGAGGTCGAGACGATCGTCCGCCGGTTGGCGCCCGCGGTCACCGGGGCGCGCCTCACCCGGCTCGAGGTCCGCGACGCGCGCTGGTGCGAGCCGCTCGCCGCGGCCGAGCTCGTCGGAGCCGTCGAAGGCCGCCGGGTCGAGCGCCTCTGGCGCCGGGGCAAGTACCTGGTCTGGACGTTCGAGGACGACCTCCAGCTGGTCATGCACCTGCGGATGACCGGGACCCTCCTCTGGGATCCGAGCCCGATCCCGCCCCACACGCGCGTCCTCGCCAGCTTCGACCGCGGCCGCCTGGCCTTCGTCGATCCCCGCCGGTTCGGGACCGGGACCCTCCTCCATGGTCCGGCGGCCCTCGGCTTGTTCTTCGCCGCGCGACTCGGCGTCGAGCCGCTCGAGGCGGGGTTCACGGCCGCCGGCCTGCGGGCGTCGGCCCGGGGCCGGCGGGCGCCGATCAAGGCGTTCCTGCTCGATCAGCGCAAGCTCGCCGGCGTCGGGAACATCTACGCCGACGAGGCCCTCTTCCGGGCCGGCGTCCATCCGCTGCGCCCGGCCGGGTCGTTGCGGCCCGCCCAGTACGGGCGGCTGCGCGAGGCGATCGTCGAGGTCCTCCAGGCGGGCATCGACGCGCGCGGGGCCTCGATCGACGACTACCGCGATCCGGACGGCGTGCGGGGGAGCTTCCAGGATCGCTTCCTCGTCCACCGCCGCGAGGGACTCGGCTGCCCGGTGTGCGGGCGCCCGGTCCGCAAGCTGGTCGTCGCCGGACGGGGGACCTACGTCTGCGAGCGCTGCCAGCCCCGGCCGCGCGCCCGGGCGGCGAGTTAGGCGGCGAGGAGCTGGTCGAGGCGCCCGGAGCTGGCGGCGGCGACGACCTCGGTGTAGCCGCCGACGAGCTCTTCGCCGACGATGATCTGGGGGAAGGTCATCATCCCGGTGCGCTCGACGAGCTCGGCGCGGCCGGCCGGGTCCATCGAGAGGTTGATCTCGTCGTACTCGATGCCGCGCTTACCGAGAAGCGCTTTGGCCATGCGACAGTAAGGGCATGGCTCAGTGGTATAGACGGTGACCGTGACCTCGCTCACCCGCCCAATGATAGCCGTCCGCCGGGCCTCCTCGGGGGCGGCGGGGCGCACCGGCGCGGCGGGCCGGTCGCTCCGCCGGGCCTCCTCGGGGGCGGCGGGGCGCACCGGCGCGGCGGGCCGGTCGTGAGCGGCTCGATCAAGACGGAGGCCATCGTCCTGCGGTCGATGCGCTACGGCGAGGCCGACCGGATCCTCCACCTATACACGCCGGGCTCGGGGCGCGTCGGGGCGATCGCCAAGGGCGTGCGGCGGACCCGGAGCCGGTTCGGCGGGCGGCTCGAGCCGTTCTTCCGGGTGCGCCTCGTGCTCTACGAGGGGCGCGGGGAGCTCCTCACGGTCACCGCCGCGGAGACGGTCGATCCCCACCCGCGGCTGCGCGAGCATGCCGCCGGGCTCGACTCGGCCGCCCGGGCGTGCGACGCGGTCGGCCGGATCTTCGAGACGACCGAGCCCCACGCGGCCGTCTACAACCTCCTGTGCAACCAGCTCGCCCTGCTCGACTCCGATCCGGCGCAGGCCACCCACGCGAACGCGCTCGCCTTCCGGATGAAGCTGCTGATCGCGGCCGGGCTGACGCCGCAGCTGGCGGCCTGCGCGTCGTGCGGGGCCGCCGAGCATCTGGTCGGCTTCTCGGCGGCGGCCGGCGGCGTGGTGTGCAGCGCCTGCGAGGCGGCGTCCTTCCCGCTCGACGAGGCGGCCCACGCGTTCATGACCGCGGTGATTGGCGGCCCGCTCGCCCGGACACCGGCGGCCACGCCGCGGACGCTCCGCCAGACCGAGCGGGCGATATCCGAGATGCTCGAGCACCACGCCCATCTGCGGCTGCGCGCGGCCGGTCGACCGTCGTGAGGGGTGTCCGGGAGCCCGTGGGCCCGGTCGCGGCGGGCTACGCCGAGCGCCGCCGGGAGCTCGAGGATCGGTGGCTGTCGCCGCTGGCCACCCGCTCCTACCCGGCGGTGCGGGCGCGGGAGGAGGAGGACTGCGGCCTGCGGACGCCCTTCCAGCGGGATCGCGACCGGATCGTCCACAGCAAGGCGTTCCGGCGCCTCAAGCACAAGACCCAAGTGTTCGTCGCCCCGCAGGGCGATCACTACCGGACCCGGCTGACCCACACGATCGAGGTCACCCAGATATCGCGAACGGTAGCCCGGGGGCTGGGTCTGAACGAGGACCTGGTCGAGGCGATCGGATTGGGTCACGACCTCGGCCATCCCCCGTTCGGCCATACCGGCGAGGACGCCCTCGACCGGTGCCTGCGCGAGCGTTTCGGTGGGGACGGGTTCCGCCACTGGGAGCACTCGCTCCGGGTGGTGGATCGGCTCGAGCGTGGGGGGGAGGGACTCAACCTGACGGCGGCGGTCCGCGACGGGATCCTCTGCCATTCGGGGCGGGCGCCGGCGCCGGCGACGCTCGAGGGGGCGATCGTTCGCCTGACCGACCGCTTCGCCTACATCAACCACGACATCGACGACGCCCTCCGGGCCGGGGTGCTGCGCCCGGCGGACCTCCCGGCCGCGCCGATCGCCGAGCTCGGGCCGACGGGGTCGCGGCGGATCGACACGCTGGTCCACGACCTGGTCGAGGAGTCGGAGCGGGCCGGGGCGATCGTCCAGGGCGAGGCGGCGGCGGCGGCGATGGCCGCGTTGCGGTCGTTCATGTTCGAGCGGGTCTACCTCGGCCCGAGCGCCCGGCGCGAGCACGCCAAGGTCGAACGGGTGATCCGGACCCTGTTCGAGCACTACTGCGAGCGCCCCGACGCCCTCCCGGGTGCGGGGAGCCCGGCGGAGCGGGTGACCGACTACATCGCCGGGATGACCGACCGGTACTGCCTGGCGGCGTTCGAGGCGCTGACCGTCCCGCGGGCGTTCACCGGCGGCGTGATCCACGGCCAGCCGGGACCGGAGGACTGAGTGGCGCGCTACACGGCCGACTCGAAGGAGCGCGTCCGCGACGCCGTGGACATCGTCGACCTGATCGGCTCGCGGACCGAGCTGCGCCGGGCGGGAGCCGACCGCTACACGGGGCTGTGCCCGTTCCACGACGAGCGGACCCCGTCGTTCGGGGTCACCCCGTCGAAGAAGTTCTACTACTGCTTCGGCTGCCAGGCGGCCGGCGATCCGTTCACGTTCGCCCAGGAGATGGAGGGCCTCGACTTCGTCCGGGCGCTCGAGTTCCTGGCCGACCGCTACGGCGTCGAGCTCGAGCTGGAGGCCGAGGACCCGCAGGCGGCCGCCCGGCGCCAGCGCCGGGAGCGGCTGATGGCCCTGCTCGAGCGGACGTGCGGGTACTACGAGCGCTACTTCTGGGACTCGGGCGAGGCCGCGCGGGCCCGCGAGCACCTGCTCGGGCGTGGCCTCGACGAGGCGATGCTGCGGGAGTTCCGCGTCGGCTACGCGCCGAGCGCCTGGGACCGCGTGCTCGTCGCGTCGCGCCGGGGCGGCTTCACCGAGGCCGAGCTCTACGACGCCGGTCTGGCCCAGCGCTCGCGCGAGCGCCCGGGCAGCCTGTACGACCGCTTCCGGGCGCGGATCATGTTCCCCTTGTGCGACAGCCGGGGTCGGGTGCTCGGCTTCGGCGCGCGGGCGATGAACCCCGAACAGACGGCGAAGTACGTCAACACCGCCGACAACGAGATCTACCACAAGGGCCGCCACCTCTACGGCATGCATCTGGCCCGGACGGCGGCGACGAAGGCGGCGAGCGTGATCATCTGCGAGGGCTACACCGACGTGATCGCCATGCACCAGGCCGGCTTGCGCAACGCGGTGGGGCTGATGGGGACGGCGCTGACCGCCGAGCAGCTGGCCGAGCTCCGGCGCCACGCGCCGACGGTCACCCTGGCCCTCGACGCCGATCGGGCGGGACAGGAGGCGACGCTCAAGGCCGCGCGCCTGGCGGCTGAGCATCAGATCGAGCTGCGGGTCATGCTGCTGGCGGCGGGAAGCGACCCGGCGGACCTGTTGGAGCGGGGCGGACCGGAGGCGCTGCGCGGGCTGCTGGAGGCGACCGTTCCGTTCGTGCGCTTCCGGGTCGAGCGGGTGCTGGCGACGGGGGAGACCGGCACGGCCGAGGGACGCGACCGGATGCTCGCCCTGCTCGGGGTCGAGCTCGCCGGCGTCGGCCCGGGGGCGCTGCGGATGGAGCTCGAGCGGCTGGTCGTGGCCCGGCTCGGCCTGCCCGAGAGCGTCGTCGGGCCCCTCCTGCGGGCCGGCCGGGCCGACCGTCCCGAGCGCCGGGTCGGCGGGACGGCGGCGGCGTTTGCCCTCGACACGCGGGAGCGCTCGGAGCGGGCCTTCCTGGCGCTGTGCATCGCCCTCCCCGGAGAGGGTCGAGCAGCGCTGGCCGGGCTCGAGCTCGAGAGGGTGTTCACCGGGGAGCTCAACCGCCGGGCGGCCGCCCACCTGCTCGAGCACATCGACGAGCCCGGGCGGGGCCTCGACGATCCGCACGACGGCGAGCTCGGGACCCTGGTCGCCGAGCTGGCGGTCCGTGCGGCGGACGCCCCGGCCCAGCCGGCTCAGCTCGAGGCCGAGCGCCTCCAGCTCGAGCTGGCGCGGCTCGACCGGGAGATCCTGATCGCGCGGGCGTCGGGACACGGCGGCCAGAGCGAGCTGGCGGCCCGGCGGCGGGAGGTCAAGGCCGCAGTCGAGCGGGCGCTGACCCTGGCCCTCGAGCAGACGGCCGGGCAGCGGGCCTGATCGGCCTTCGTCGCGGCTCGGCTCCGTCGCGCGCGTCGCACCGGTCTGCGGCTGGCCGCAAGGCTGCTCCTGGGGGCTCCGGCTCGATATGGTCTCTTGTGTGGTGTCATATCGCTCGGCGCCGGGCGGCGCCGGTGCTTGAGCTGATCGAACTCGAGCGCCGCTATGGCGATGTCGTCGCCCTCGACGGCCTCACGTTCACCGTGCACCCGGGTCAGGTGTTCGGCTTTCTCGGTCCGAACGGCGCCGGCAAGACGACGGCCATGCGGGCCGTGTTCGGGCTCGTCGCCCTCGACGGCGGCGCGGTCGGCTGGCGGGGAGCGCCGATCGACGAGGCGACGCGGCGGGGCTTCGGCTACATGCCGGAGGAGCGGGGCCTCTACCCAGGCATGCGGATCCTCGACCAGCTCGTGTTCCTCGGTCGGCTCCACGGGATGGACGCGGGGCCGGCCCGGGAGGCGGCGGACCGGTGGACCGAGCGGCTGGGCCTGGCCGACCGCCGCGACGACAAGCTCGAGTCGCTGTCGCTCGGCAACCAGCAGCGGGTCCAGCTGGCCGCCTCGCTGGTCCACGCGCCCGACCTGCTGGTCCTCGACGAGCCGTTCTCGGGCCTCGACCCGGTGGCCGTCGAGACGTTCAGCGCGATCCTCGCCGAGCGGGCGGCCGCCGGGGCGACGGTCCTCTTCTCGAGCCACCAGCTCGATCTGGTCGAGCACCTGTGCGACGCGGTGGCGATCATCGATCGGGGGCGACTCGTGGTCGAGGGCGAGGTGGCGGACCTCGCCCGGTCGGGGCCGCCGCGGCTCCAGGTCAGGGTCGCCGGCGATCCGGACGGCGCCTGGGCGGGAAGCCGGCTCACCGGGGTCGTCGCGGTCGAGGTCGGCGCCGGCGGGCTGGTCACCCTCACCCTGGTCCCCGGGGCCGACCCGCAGGCGGTGCTGGCGGCGGCGCGGCGGGCCGGGCCGGTCGAGCACTTCACCTTCGCCTACCGGCGGCTGTCGGAGGTCTTTCGCGAGGCGGTCGGTCCCGGACGCGCTCCGGCCCCGGAAGGCGGGGGCGCCGCCGAGCGGGCGGCGACCGAGGTGGGGCGGACATGAGGCGGGGGTGGTGGCGCGAGACCTGGCTGATCGCCGGCCGGGAGATCGACGAGAGCTTCCGGGCGAAGTCGTTTCGGATCACGACCGGGATCCTCGTGCTGGCGGTCACCGCCGCGGTGGTCATTCCGGCCCTCCTCGGCAAGCACGACAAGGTCGCCCGGGTCGGGGTGGTCGGGGCGTCCGAGCCGGCTCTGAACGAGGCGGCGCTCGCCGCCGGGCGGGTCACCGGGGAGAAGGTTCGCCTGATCGGGGTCCCGAGCCTCGGGGCGGCCCGGGCGCAGCTCCGTTCCGGGGCCCTGACGGCGGCCGTCGTCGACGGGCGGGAGGTGCTGATCAAGCAGGAGCAGGTCGGGGGGACGTCGTCGTCGTCCGCGACGTTCGCCGATGCCCTCGCGCAGTTCGTCGGGCTGGTGCACCGGCTGCCACCGGGGTCGGCGATGTCGGCCCTGACCCAGGGGATCGCGATTCCGGTCGTCGGGGTCGAGCCGGCGCCGACCAGCCTGACCAGCCGCTTCACGGGCCTCGGGGTCGACCTCCTGATCTACGTCGTGATCTTCTTCTACGGAATGCGGATCACCCAGTCGGTCGGCGAGGAGAAGGCGAGTCGGGTCGTCGAGGTGCTCCTCGGCACGGTCAGGCCGACCCAGCTCCTGACCGGCAAGGTGATCGGTTTCGCCGGGGTCGCGCTGACCCAGATGCTCGCCCTCGGCCTGGCCTTCGTCGTGTCCGGCGCCGCCGTCGGGTCGGATGCGATTCGGGGCGCGGCCGGGGGGGTGGCCCTGATGGGCGCCCTGTGGCTGATCCTCGGCTACGGGCTCTACTGCGCGGCGTTCGCGGCGGCCGGCTCGATGATCAGCCGCCAGTCCGACGCCGGGAACGCGGCGTTCCCGCTCCTGATCCCGCTGATCGTCGCCTACTCCCTCTCCAACGGCGTGCTCTTCAACGGGGCCAGCTCCTTCTACCACGTGCTGGCCTTCATCCCGTGGACGGCCCCGGTGGCCATGCCGACGCTCTATGCCGTCGGGGCCGCCCCGGCCTGGGAGGTCGTCGTCTCCGCCCTCCTCTCCGTGGTCGCGACGGTGGCCACCGTGCGGGTCGCCGGGCTCGTCTACGAGCGGTCGGTCATGCGGACCGGGGCGCGGGTCAAGCTCCGCCAGGTCCTCGGGTCCGGCGCCGTCTGAGCCGAGAGAGCCGCCGCCGGGCTCGTCCGCGCTGCGGCGGAAAGTCCGGTCCGGGCTCGATCGTGACCTGATTGGAGAGCACGGGACCCGCGCACTCGGCGCCGTGGATCTCCGCCGGGGTCCCGGTGGCGCGGGTGTGGTGGCGGATGAGCACCGGCGGACCGGCCTCGCCGGCGGACCCCCAGGCGGTGCACGTCGCACAGCTCCTGGCGCTTGAGGGTCGAGACGTACTCGTGGCGGGGCGGTCGCTCGGATCGGGGCGGATCTCTCCGGAGCAGATGAGCCTCCGAAGGTCGTAGCCGCTAGGGCGCGGTGCGGTCGCGACCGGGCAGCCTGCTGGCCGCGGTGAACACGTCCTCGTCGTTGACGACTCCGTTCGCCGGAGCGAGCGGGTCGACGTTGCGCGTATCCGCCCAGATCGGATGGGCCGCGCCGTCGGGCGTTATCGTCAGCCCGCTGTAGTCGCCCAGGAAGCCGAACTGGTCGCCACCGGGCGGCGGGAAGCTCGGCGAGAGGGGGGTGGCGGTGAACGGCGTGCTCGTGTCGGTCCCGCTGGCGAGCGCGTAGTCGGACGTGCGATCCTGCACCCCAGGCTGGCCCGGCGCAAAGCCGCCCGCCGGCAGCGTGTCCTCGCTCGGCACGCGGCCGGTGCGGTAGTAGCTGACGGCGACCCGGTCCGCGGCGGCGCCGGTGCGGCTGGGCGGTTCCGAGACGGGCGACACCGCGACCGCCGCTTCGTAGTGATCGAGGTTATGCGTCGCATTGACCGTCTTGCTCGACGTCCAGGTCGCGCCACCGTCGGTCGAGCCGGCGAGTTGAATGTCGTACTCGCCATTTCGGTAGTCCTGCCAGGCGGCATACAGATGTCCGTTGGAGCGGCCCATCGCGATGCGGGGATAGTCATCGGTGCGTATGTAGCTGCCGGGGATGCACTGTTCCAGGCCTCGTCCGAAGTCGCAGAACGGCTCCCCGGTGAGGACGTCGTCGCCGACCTTGACCGGCGCGGCACAGTTGAGGTGGGCCGTGCCCGCGGTGGAGCTCCCCGAGGGGGCGCAGTGCACGGCCAGCTGCTGCGCGTTGGGGTTCCCGGCCGGGGTATTGCCGTTGTTGAACACGACCTCGAGCTGGCCGTTGGGCAGGACGACCGGGTCCGAGCCCTGATCGAAATCGCACTGGTGCGGGCTCTGCGTCGGATCGAGAGCGTCTCCGAAGAAGCACAGCGTCGGCGAGTTGCCGCTGATCTCCTCGGGTGTCGACCAGGTCTGCGCGCCGTCGGTCGACATCGAGCCGAAGATCGGCGAGCGCTGGGTGTTGCCCTGCGCGTCCAGCCGGAACACCGTCCACGTGACGTACACGTTGTCGCGATTCGGGCTCGACGGAAACGAGTCCACGGCGATGAACTCCTTGTCGTGAACCACCAGGGGGCTGTTGTCCTCGACGACCTTGAACTTGCGCGCGATCGGGCGGCTGTCGGCCTGGGTGCCGGTGTCGACGTTGAAGAAGTACGAGCCCTTGGCACCCGCTGGGGAAGCGGTGACGAATACGCCGCCGGCATTGGTGTTGCTGTCGAACGTCACGCAGCCGAAGTACGCCCGGCCCCGGCTGTCGAAGCCCATCGCCGGATCGCTCGCGCGCTGGTAGATGCCCAGCGTTCCGGGATCGCCGAGGATCGTGTTCCGGTTCGGATCGGCCGCGGTCGGGAGCATCAGGTCAGGGGCGTTGCGCCACGCCTGGAACGGCGGAAGCCCGTCTCCCCAGTGACGCCCGGCATCCAGCGAGAAGCCGATGCCGCACTGATTGCGCCCCTGCCGCTCGTCGTTCATGCCCGCGACGAGGTTGGTGGGATCGAGGGGGTTGTAGGCGATGCCCTCCTCTGACTGGAGTCGGTAGCCGCAGTCCTGGTTCACGCGCACGCTGTCGAGGGAGGTGCGCCCGCTACAGCCAAGCGTGCCGGGGGACAGGCCGGGCACCACCGCGCCCGCCGCGCCCGCGGCGCTCGTCGGAGCTTGTGCGTGGGCGCCCGGAGGCAGCGGACCGGACGGGGCATCGGCCGCGGATCCGAGCGTGCCGGCCGAGATGAACGGAAGTCGCTTCGTGACCGTGCGCACCTGGCCGGCGGAGTCGGTCGCCTGCTCGGTCAGTCGGGCCGGCTGGATCGTTCCAGCCGCCGCGTCGTGCAGAACGCGAACCGGTGCGGAGCCCCCGGCCGCCGTCTCCGCCAGCGTCACCACGACCACGCCCATCGCCACGGCCAAGATGACCAGCACCCAGCGCCTCATAGTCCGTCCTTTCTCCCGCTGCACGCCCCGGCTACGCGCAAGACGCTACCGCGGCGTCAGGGCCCGCGCAAGGGCCGAGCCGGGCCGGAGTGCCTAGATGCCGGGAAGCAGGTCGAGGGCCGCGTCCACGACTCCTCGGGACATCGTCGCCTCGGTAAATCTCACGCCGAGCGCCGCCGACATGATCCGGCAAACCTCGCCGGCGTCCCCGTCGGGCTTCACCCAGGCGACGGTGTCGCCGTGGAGCTCGTGGCGGTAGCTGATGCTCAGCTGCACCGGTTGCCGGCGGAACCTTGGGCCACCGCTGTGATACAGCGCGTCGCCCGGTGCGTCCGGCCCGCCCGCCGGCGAATCCCTCGATACGCCGCCGCGCGACCGCGCGGGCGCGCCGGCGCGTGGCCGACCCGGTAGACCGACGCGAAACGCCGACCCGACTCAACGACGTCGGCGAACCTCACCCCCAGCGCCCGAGGAGGGAAAGGGCGTCTCCCGGCTTCCAGAAGTCGACCAGCTCGGCCGGCGATTCGACGGCTGGGTCCGCGTCGCGGGGCAGCCGTTCCGGGAGGCCCTTCTCTGCGGACGCGCGGTTGCCCCCGGGGCACTCATGCTCGTGAGCCCGTGGGTCGCATCTGGGCTTCGGGCCGCTCGCCATCTCGAAAGCCTCCCTGGTGTGGACGACGCGGATGGATCGCCGAGCGCCCATCCGCTATCGAGCTATGGAGCGTCGGACGGCCCCCGGTGATACACGCGGTGACCCGTGGGGCTGGCGCTTGCCGGGGACCCGCCCGGGGCGCATACTCAGGCGAGTGTCCCCCTGGCTCGCCGCGATCGTCCCGATCGTTCTGGCCGCCGGCCTCGCCGGTGGGCTCCGGGTGCACCGATTCTCCCCCGGCCACGTCACCGCCCGCCTGACCGTCGCCGGGCGCGGCCTCTACTTCAGCCGCACCCCGGACGGCGACTGGTGGGCGCTCCGCCTGCGCCGGCGCTGCCGAGCGGCCTCCCCGCCGCCCGGTCCGGCCGACGCGCCGCCCGACATCGGTGTGCGCGAGCCCCGGCGCCCGCCCGGGTCCGGCCCGGTCGCCGCGGGCGCCCGCCTAGACCTGCCGTAGGAGCCGGCCCCGGCACCCCTGGTCGGGCCGGGGCCGGGCTCGCCGTCCGACTATGCTCTCCACGCGGCGGCAGCGGCCCGAGGCAGGGCGCGCGCCACCGCGGCTCGCGTGGACGGTCCGGGGTAGCTCAATCGGCAGAGCGGCGCCCTGTTAAGGCGATTGTTGTGGGTTCGAGTCCCACCCCCGGAGTTCCGCGGCAGCGACCCCATCAGCGGCCGGCGGCCAGGCCCTCGACCAGGGCCGCCGCCCGAGCCCCGGCGTCGTGCTCGACGCCCCAGGCGGCCAGCTGGGCGGCGCCCCGCCGGATCGAGGCGTCCGCCAGGGCTCGGGTCACGGCCAAGCGGACGCTCAGCGGGCTGACGAGGAGCCGGGGGACCCGGATGCCGACGCCGGCCCAGTCGATCCGGGCGGCGTTCTCGTTCATGTCCCCGGCCGCCGGGCAGGCGACCACCGCCGCGCCGCAGCTCAGGGCCCGGACCACCGTCCCGTGACCGCCGTGGCAGACGACGACCGCCGCCGCGGACATCGTGCGGGCGTAGGAGAACCAGTCGACCACCCGGGCGTTCGCCGGCCTCGGCAGGGGACGCGGCGGCGGGCGCCGGTTCCAGGTCGCGAGCACCCGCACCGGGAGCCCGTCGAGTCCGTCCAGGCAGGCCCGCAGCAGGCGGTGATCCGGGTCCTGCGAGGTCGACGGCGCCACGACGACGAGCGGGTCGGCGCCCGGCGGCAACTCGACCGCGGCCGTCGGCGGCTCCCACAGGAGCGGGCCGACGACGTGCTCGTGGGCGGCCCAGGCCCGCGGGTACTCGAGCCCCGGGAACGTCGCCACCAGGCACAGCTCCGCGCTGATCCCCCCGTGGACGCGGGCCAGGGGCCCGAGGCCGAGCCGCCGCCGCGTCTCGTTGAGCTCGGTCCGGCCGAGCTCGAGTCCCCGGGCGACCGGTCGCTCGAGCCCTCGCCAGAGCGCGCGGCCGGCCGCGGTCCGGGGGAGCCGGGCCCCGATCGAGTAGGTCGGGAACCCCGGGGCCCCGCGCGGATGGACGTGGGGGATCAGCGTCGCCACCGGGATGCCGGCCCGCTCGGCGGCGAGGGCCGGGGCGAGGGTGAGGATGTCCGCGACCACGGCGTCCGGGTCGAGCTCGGCGAGCAGCGGCGCCGCCTCGGCGGCCGCCCGCACGACGGCCGCGTACGGCTTCAGCGGCCGCCCCTCGGTCGGGAAGACCGGGTACTCGGGGGCGGGGGAAAAGGCGAGCCCCAGCCGCTCGACCTCGGGAGCCCACCGGGCCCAGGTCTGGACGGTGACCGCGTGGCCCCGGGCCTGGAGGGCCCGACCGAGGGCGATGATCGGGAAGGCGTGGCCCGGGTCGCCGAAGGCGCCGAGGAGGAGGCGGAGGGGGCGCGGGCTCAGGAGGCGGCGAGCTCGGCGAGGAGGCGGAGTTGGGCGAGCCGGTCGGGGGCGTTGAACGCGAGCGGCGTGACCCCGAGCGTCCCGACCCCGGCCTCGCGGTAGACCTCCAGCCGGTCGCGGACGTGCTCGGGCGGACCGCAGAGCGAGACCGCGTCGATCAGCCGGTCCGGCAGCGCGGCCATCGCCTCCTCCCGCCGGCCCTCAAGGTAGAGGTCCTGGACCTCCCGGGCCGCGTCCTCGAACCCGTAACGGACCATCAGCTGGTTGTAGAAGTTCTGCCGGCGGGAGCCCATCCCCCCGACGTAGAGGGCGATGAACGGGCGCATCGCGTCCCGGCCGGCGACCAGGTCGTCGGTGATCAGGACGTTGACGGTCGGCGCCACGTCGAAGCCGTCGAGCGAGCGCCCGACCCGGGCCGCGCCCTCCTCGAGCAGGGCGCGCGACTCGGCGACGTGCTCGGGGGAGAAGAGGGTCGGGATCCACCCGTCGGCGATCTCCCCGGCCAGGGCGGTGTTCTTCGGGCCGATCGCCGCCAGGTAGATCGGGATCCGCTCCTGCACCGGGGCGATCGTCAGCTTCAGCGCCTTGCCCGGCCCGTCGGGCAGCGGCAGCTCGAGGGTCTCGCCGTGGTACTCGACCCGTTCGCGGGCGAGCGCCATCCGCACCACGGCGACGTACTCGCGCGTCCGCTGGAGCTGGCGGGCGAAGCGCTGCCCGTGCCAGCCCTCGGCGACCTGGGGGCCCGAGGAGCCGATTCCCAGACGCATCCGCCCGCCCGAGAGCTGGTCGATCGTCGCCGCCGTCATCGCCGTCATCGCCGGGCTCCGGGCCGGCATCTGGAAGATCGCCGACCCGAGCTTGATCGTCCGGGTCCCGGCGGCCAGCCAGCCGAGCACGCTCGCCGCGTCCGAGCCGTAGGCCTCGGCCGCCCAGACCGAGTCGTAGCCGAGGCGCTCGGCCTCCTGGACGATCGCCAGCTGGCCGGTCGCGCTCAGTCCGAGGCCCCAGTAGCCGATGTGGACGCCCAGCTTCATCAGCCGCCGTCCCCGACCCGCAGGAAGGTGATCTCCGGGACGAGCGCCGCCCGCGAGAGGAAGAGGAGGCCCCGGGCCATCGCCGCGATGTCCGCCGGCTGGATCATCTGCTCCGGCGCCACCCGGTCCTTGACGAAGTCGGTCATCGCCGTGTCGACGAACGCCGGGCACAGGGCGCACGACTTGACCCCGTCGCCGCCGAGCTCCCGGTTCATCGCCTGGCTGAAGGCGATGATCCCGGCCTTCGTCGCCGAGTAGACCGACAGCCACGCCTGGCCCCGCAGGCCGGCGATCGACGCCGTGTTGATGACCAGGGCGTTCCCGTGCTCGGCGCCGGCCGCCCGCAGCAGCCCGGCGCACTCCCGGTAGAAGATGATCACCGACCGGAGGTTGACCTCGAGCTGGAGGTCGACATGCTTCGTCGGATAGCCGTCGATCGGCGCGCCGAGCCCGACGCCGGCGTTGTTGACGAGCACGTCGAGGCGCCCGTAGCGGTCCCGATGCGCCGCGACCACCCGGGCGATCTCCGACTCCGCCGCGACCGACGCGGCCACGTCCTGGACGTCGAGGCCCTCGCTCGCCAGCGCGGCCGCGGCCGCCGCCAGCTTCTCCGGCCGGCGCGCCACCATCGTCACCCCGTGCCCCTCCTCGGCGAGCATCCGCGTCAGGGCCAGGCCGATCCCGCTCGACGCGCCGGTGACGATCGCCGCCCGCCGGGACTGCCCATCCGTCTTCGCCTCGCCCATCCGCCGCTCCCTCGTCGCTGTCTGAGACATCAAACCAGCAGGTGAGCCCGGAAGGTTCTCCGATCCATAGAGTCTGCAGGATGATGGCGCGCCGCCCCGTCCTTCCCCTGCTCGTCGGCCTCGCTGCCGGCCTCGCCGGCTGCGGCGGCGGGTCCTCGCCGCCGCTCGGCCCGCCGGCCCGACCGAGCGACTTCCCGACCGCGGCGAGCCAGACGTTCAAGTCGCTGAGCACGCTGCCGGCCGGGCCGATGCTCGCCCCGAGCGTCTCGATCCTCCGCCTCGGGACCAATCGCTTCGGTTTCGCCCTCTTCACCCCCGACCACAAGCAGGTCTCGAACGCCGAGGTCGCCCTCTACACCCTCGACACCCACGGGGCCCACGTCGCCGGTCCCTACCCGGCGCACCTCGAATCGCTGGCCGTGGCGCCCCAGTACCAGAGCCAGACCGTCGCCCAGGACCCGCTCGCCGCCCACAGCGTCTACGTGGCCGAGGTCCCCTTCGCCCGACCGGGGCTCCAGAACGTCGTCGCCGTCGAGCGGATCGGCGGCCGGCTCGAGTGGGGCGGCGGCTTCAGCTCGAAGGTCGGCCAGCCGGCCCCGCCCGACGTCGGCCAGCCGGCCATCCCCGTCCACACGCCGACCGTCTCCCAGGTCGGCCGGGCCAACATCTCAACGATCGACACCCGCCAGCCGCCGGCCCCCGACCTCCAGCAGGTCGACTTCGCCAGCGTCCTCGGCCACAAGCCGGTCGTCCTCCTCTTCGCGACCCCTCAGCTCTGCTCGAGCCGCGTCTGCGGACCGGTCACGGACATCGAGGAGCAGGTCAAGTCGGAGATCGGCGACCGGGTGGCGTTCATCCACATGGAGATCTACAACCAGAACCAGATCAGCAAGGGCTTCCGCCCGCAGGTCGGCGCCTGGCGGCTGCCGACCGAGCCGTGGGCGTTCGTCATCGGCCGCGACGGACGGATCGCCGCCCGCTTCGAGGGCGCCTTCTCGGTCGCCGAGCTCCGCGCCGCCGTCCAGCGCGTCATCTGAGTCCGGCCGCGGGGGGCCCTCCCGCACCGCGCCGCCCGTCCCGCACCGCGCCGCCCGTCCCGCACCGCGCCGCCCGTCCCGCACCGCGCCGCCCGTCCCGCACCGCGCCGCCCGACGCGGGTGCGGCCCCGACAGTGTCGGGGCCGCACCCTGCGCTTCCTGCGTCGTCGTGATCGGCCGGACGACGCGCCGGCCCGGAGGAAGCCGCCGTCCTAGACGAGCTTCCCGTTCCGCGTGTGGACGGTCAGGTGGAGCGTGACCTTCGAGGTGACCTTCGTGGAGCTGAGCACGCCGCGGTAGTCGTACTCGATGCTCCGGCTGGTCAGGTTGGACGGCAGGATCAGCGTCAGCTTGCCGCCGGGCCGCGACTTGAGGCCCGTCTTGATCAGGTGGCGCTTGCCGTTGATGACGTGGATCACGTCGATCTTGGCTCCGACGATCGACTTCGGGTGGCTGCCGCAGGTGACGATCCGCCCGCGGGTGACCTGGCGAGTCCCGTAGATGCCCGACAGGGCGTGCTTCTTGTTGCGATCGAAGTACATCGTCAGGACGCCGCAGGTCGCCGGGGCACCGTTGGTCGAGCCGACGTTGCCGTTGTGGTCGAGGCCGTTGGCGCCGGTCGCCGACCCGCCGCTGCTGATCTGGTTGCCGTTCGCGTCGGTCCCGCCGATGCCGGGCGGCAGCACGAACTGCTTGTCCTTGTTGCAGACGTCGGTGTCGAAGCCGCCCTTCGCCTCGCCGACGATCACGTCGAGGAGCGGGGCCTGGTTGGCCGGGTTGATCACCGAGATGTGCAGGGCCCGGGTGATCAGCGACGTCGGGGTCGCGATCTTCTCGTTGACCTTGAGGCTGACCACTCCGTTGAGCGGCTTGAGCAGATCACTGAGCCCCTGGAGGAGCCCGTCGAGCGTGATGACGTTGCCGCCCAGGGTGAGGTTGACCGCCTGGCTCGTCCCGGTCAGGACGGGCGTGCCGTTGACGCACGAGCCGGTGACGGTCGCGTTCGCCGCCCCGACGCCGAGCGCCACCGTCCCGGCACCGGCCGGGAGCTGGAGGGCGAGGTTCTCCACGCCGCCCTTGGCGACGATCTTCTGGTTGATCGACGCGCCGATCTCGGGCGTGATCGTCGTCGTCGCGTACGCCGTCGGCGCGCTCAGGAAGTTGGCCGGCAGGCCGACCGGGGTGGCGAGGTTGTTCGCTCCGACCTCCGAGTCGACGCACTGGGCCCGATCGGGGTTGCCGCCGCTGCCGGTGTTCGGGCTGCCGTTGGCGACCTCCGGCTCGACCCGGTTCATCCCGGCGACCGATGCGTAGAGCGCGCTGCTGCGGCACTGCCAGAGCGGGGAGCTAGTGAAGGCTCCCGCCGGTGCCGAGGTCATCAGGAGGCCGCCGGCTACCGCCGCGGCTCCGATGAGCCCGTTCCGAGCGCTCCGCAGACGCGGTCGAAGTTGTTCGTGCGCGCCCTGCGGACGCGTGTCAGCCATCAAGTCATCCATTCGAATTCCCTTTTCGTCCTTTGCCCCTGGGGTTGTCTGACGATGCGAGGGCCGAGCATCATGCTGGAGCCTCACCGCACCGTGCTTACAAGCCTAACGTGCCCCGCCGGCGATTTGTGAATCTTGAGAATTGCCCGCGGACCAGGCGAATCGGCGGATGGGCCTGCCCCGGGCTCTATCGAACCCGGAAACCGGCGCCCTGCTCCTCAGAGTCGCTGAGGAGTTGGGTGGATTCGGTCCCGGAATCGCCGACCACGACGTTGAATTCCCGAGCGCCCGGGGGCCAGATCCTCAGGCGAGGCGCAACGTCCGGGTCGAGGCATCGGTCGGGTCCGCGTCAGGCGTGGTGAGAATAGGGGCCGAGGAAACGCTCGCCGTTGAAGTGGATGAGGTGGCTCGGTGCATCGGCGCACCACACCTCGGTCTCCCATGCGATCTGCGAGAGGTACTTGCGCATCTCGGCCCGGGTCGGAAAGCAGCTGACCAGAACGAGACCGGCTCGGGACGATCCGAAGAGCCCGTGAAGCTCGCCGTGACGTTTGGCGTCGACCGGACCGTGAGAAGATGCGGCCTCCAATAGGACGAGCCAGTCCCGAGACGGGAGGTGGACGACGAGGTCCGGGAGCTTCCCGTGCTTGTCGAGCCGCAGACCGAGATCCGCGAGAGCCTCGGCTTCGAACACCGGGTCATCTCGCCCGGCGTCGCCGAGGTAGAGCACGCGCCCCGACGGGGTCCAGCGGGGGCAGAACTCCTCGAGGATCCGCTTGAGGAGTGCATTCTGGCCTCCTGGCGAGAGTGCGGCGGCGGTTCCGTCGGGGAGGGTAGCGGGCAGCATTTCGTGGTGGCGAGCCCGTGCATACTGGGCGACGAGCCCCGGCCGGTCGCGGCGGTAAGCTGCGAGTTGGGCTGGATAGCGACGGCTGCCGAAGACCTTGACAGTGGCAAGGGCCTCTGCCGTCAACTGGTAGCAGTTCTTCGGCGAGTTGACGGCGCGAGCCGGGTCGTCGGGATTCAGGGCGACGAGACCGGCGTCGACGAACTGGTGCAGGGTCTGGCGACGGATCGTCTCGCGCGTGTTCGGCTTGTAGGTCCGACCGTAGCGATCACTGATCCAGGCCATCATCTCGACCGTCCGCATCATGGGGTTTCGGGAGTTTCGCCAGGGGGACGCTGCGTCGAGCTGGAGCAACGCAAGCAACACCAAGGCGGACCGTTGGTTGCAGCGTTCGGGATCGAACCCCAGGTCCCGCAGAAGCGCCCGCGCGTCCGCGATGCGGTGCCCGGCGGATTTGCTCATCTACGCAGCGACCTCGGTCAGGGTGCACAGTTCGAAGCCCGCGATGCATTCGCCCGCGAGTGCGTCGATATCCCGCTGATCTGTGGGCCAGCCGTGCGAGGCGACGAGGTCCGCGATTCGTACCAGTGCTGCCTGGTCCGGATAGCGAAGGAGCCGCAAGTCTGTCGCGTTGATCTGCGTATGTCCGCTGAACTGGCGCACGAACTCGTCGACGGTGGAGGTGTTCAAGAAGATAGTCAGACCGGTCGCGAGCGCAGGTTCGATGCCGGTGTTTTCTCGATGAAACACGTTGAGGTGGTTCTCGAACGCGACGATGTCGGTACTCACGTCTCCCTCACTGAACTGCGCCGCGGATACTCGCCGCCGCTCCTCCTTCGACGAGAACCGCTTCACCAATACGTAATCCCCGCTTGGGAGCACCAGCGAACGTGTGCCCTCGTTCATCGCAAGCGCCGTCGGCTTCCGGTCGGCCCCGCACGGCCAGCGCACGCGGCCGGCTGAGAGGTGCCCGGGGTAGATGAGTGGCGCGCAATCGTGGGACATCTCGGAGCGTAGGTTCTCCCGCGTCCTGAAGTCCACCACTCGGCCGGTGGAGACGTTGAGCGCGAGGTCGGTCAGTCTCGCCGGGAGACGCGCGATTCGGCCCGCCACGGTCCTCGCCGCCTCATCGATCGGGATGCGAATGAACAGCTGCGGATCGTCTGGGTGGATCACATCGGCGGTTTCGACGATTGACACGATCTCAGCGCGCTCGGCGCGACCCGTCGACAGTCTGATCCTCCCCTGGCATCCACCGCGGACAGCCCGCACAACTACGTTCTCTTGCAACACGCCCGCGTCAGCAAACAGCTCGCCTCGGCGCTCGTAGACGTGCACGAGCTCTAGACTCATTCGGTCGAGAAAGAATTGACGGAAGGGTAAGAAGTACGGGCCGTTGGCAAAGCTGCGCGGAGTGATCGCAGAGAGCTGACCTCCTGGGGCGAGCGCAACGACGGCTGCGCCCAAAAAGGCCGTATAAAGGTTGGTAGCGCGTAAACCCATGCGCTCCGCTGCGGCGCGCTCGAGAGAATCCGTGCTGATTTTACGGTATGGCGGATTCATGACGCAGGCGTCGAATCCGCCGCCATCACCGAGATCCCGGCCACAAGCAATGGCCGCAGCGTGGGACAGGAAATCCTCCGCCCTGAGCTCCGCCGAAAACTCGAGACCGGCCGCTCGCGCTGTGCGCTCGCAGTCGCTGAGCGTCTCTGCCAGTACGGACTCCAGTGCCGGATCAGCCTCGAACGCCACTAGCCGGATCGCGCAGCCCGGCCCGTCGGCGATGGCCCGAGCGACCAGCCCCGCCGACAGCGACCCAACTCCAGCGCCCGGATCCAAGACCCTTAGCTCGCCGTCGGCTGGTAGCTGGATGAGGCTAGCGAGGAAATCAGCCACGGCCGGCGGCGTGAAGAACTGTCCCCACCGCGCCCGATGCTGGGCGCCAAGCTTCTCGGCGACGGCCACCCGACGCAGCTCAGTCCGTTCCGATAGACGGTCGGCGTGCACCAGCGGAAGACTCTCAGGTCCGGCGGACTGCTCGGCGCCCCAGCCGAGAACATCCGGTTGCAGCAGGGACCGCGTTCTGGAGCGGGCGTGACGCATACGAACAGAGGTTCGCATTCGCTTCGGACGCGACCGACGCCACCCTCGCTCGCAAGCGGCTCGGGCGCACCGAAACTCCGCGGACACGGACACCCACCCCTGCAAGCCGCCGAAAACGCGCAAATCGTGGGGCCGTCAGGCCTTCACCAATGGGCCAGGCAGGGATCGAACCTGCGACCTACCGATTATGAGTCGGCTGCTCTAACCCGCTGAGCTACTGGCCCGCGCCCCCATGATCCCATCGATGCCGGCGGCGGAGCGTCCGCTCAGTGCTCGTGGCGGGCCCCGCCGGCGTGATCGTGGGGATGCGAGTGGACGTGGTCGCCGTGGCTGTGCTCGTGCTCGTGCTCGTCGCCGTCCGACCCCTCGCGATGCTCGGCGGCCTGGCCGCCCTCGCCGATCCGGCTCCGAATGGACGGGGCGGGCTCGGTGGACGCTTCCTCCCCCGCCGGCGTCCCCCCGGCCGCGCACGACGGGCAGAGGCCGACGATCGGGAAATGGGTGAACCGGACCTCGTAGCCGAATGTCCGGCGGAGCTCCTCGCGGATCGGGTCGAGCCGCTCCGAGCCGACCGCCTCGACCCGGGCGCACCGGTCGCAGTAGAGATACTCGTGCTCGCTGCGCCCGACCAGGACGTAGAGGCCCGGGCCGTGCCCGAGGTGGACGTGGTGGACGAGGCCGTGGCGCTCGAGCATCTCCAGGTTGCGGTAGACCGACGCCGCGTCGATGGACAGCGTGCTCGCCACGTGCTCGGCCGACACCGGGCCGCTCGCCGCGAAGAGCAGCTCGAGCACCAGCCGCCGGGCGATCGACACCCGCAGGCCCCGGGCGCGGAGGGCGTCGACCGCGTCGCCGATGTCGTCGAAGACCAGCTTCTCGGCCTGGGGGGCGATCGTCAACTCGGCAACCGCCCCGCCGGTCAGGCGCTCCCGACGAGCACGCCGATGCCCAGGACGATCGCCCCGCCCAGCGTCACCACGACGAGCGACGAGCGAAGGGTGACGTGGAGGAAGCGGTAGCGCACCCAGGCGATCACGAACAGCTCGACCGCGACGACGATGCCCGCCACGACGAGGGCCTTGTTGACGTCGCCGATCAGGAAGGGCAACGAGTGGAAGATCCCGCCGAGCGCGGTCGCCCCCCCGGTGATGATCCCCCGGGCCAGCGCCGACCCCCGCCCGGTCACCTCCCCGGTGTCCGAGAGCGCCTCCGACATGCCCATGCTCACCCCGGCGCCGAGCGCCGTGGCGATCCCGACGAGCAGGGCCGTCCGCGAGCTGGTCGAGACGGCTGCGGCGAATATCGGGGCCAGGGTCGAGACCGTCCCGTCGATCAGCCCGACGAGCGACGGCTGGACGATCTGGAGGACGAAGTCCTCCTCCGACCCGCCGGTCAGCCGGCGGATCAGCCGGGCGACCCACGAGTTCGATCCCGGGGCCCGCCGCGGGGGGGAGGTCGCCGGCTCGGCGTCCCGCGCCTCGTCGGGCCGGCTCGCCGTAGCGCTCGTCGTCGCCGGGGCGTCCGGGTCGCGGGGGGCGTTGTTCTCGACGGGGCTACCCATTGGTCCCGACAATAGCATCCAAGTTCGAATAAGGGTCACCTAATAACAACAAGTCACGGCATCAGCTACAGTTTGACTATGGCTCACGAAGTCGCCGATACCCTGCTGATCGACAAGCTCCGCGACCGCCACCAGCGCGTCACCTCGCAGCGCCTGGTGATCTTCCGGGCCCTCCACGCCCGCCGCCAGCACGTCACCGCCGAGCAGGTCCTCGAAGCCGTCTCGCCGGCCCTGCCGGGCATCGCCATGCCCACCGTCTACGCGACGCTCCTCCTGCTCGAGGAGCTCGACCTCGTCCGCCGGGTCAGCACCGGCAGCGGCGCCGTGCTGTTCGACTCCCGGGTGAGCCCCCACGCCCACACGGTCTGCCGCCGCTGCGGCGCCCTGGCCGACCTCGAGGCACCCGACGCCCCGCCCGAGGCCCTGCGCCGGGCGAGCGACGCCGGCTTCTCGCCCGACCACGCTCAGCTCCTCATCTGGGGGTTGTGCGCCGTCTGCCTGAGCGCGGCCGACAACTAAGTGGCCGGCTACCAGTTCCTCACCACCTGGCTGATCGACGCTCCGGTCGACCGGGTCTGGGAGATCCTCAACGACTCCGCCCACTACCCGGCCTGGTGGAAGGGGGTCCGCTCGGTCGAGCTGCTGGCTCCGGGCGACGAGGCCGGGGTCGGGCAGCTGAGCCGGTTCAAGTGGCGGAGCGTCCTCCCGTACACGCTGAGCTTCGACATGCGGGTCACCCGCGTCGAGGCGCCCCACCTGATCGAGGGCGAGGCGACCGGCGAGCTCGAGGGGCGCGGGGTCTGGCGGCTCTACGACGGCTCGGGGACGGCCGTCGTCTACGACTGGCGGGTCCGGACGACCCAGCGCTGGATGAACCTCCTCGGTCCGCTCGCCCGGCCGGCGTTCGCCTGGAACCACGACCTCGTGATGCGCCAGGGCGGCTTCGGTCTGGCGACCCGGCTCGGGGCGACGCTCGTCGCCCACGACTGACGGCCCCCGGCGCGGATGGACCTGACCGGCGCGACCTGCCTGGTGACCGGCGCCAACCGCGGCATCGGCGCGGCCCTCGCCGAGCGGCTGGCCCGGGAGCCGCTCGCCAAGCTCCTCCTCGGCATGCGCTCGCCCGCCGGCGCCCGCCCGCCGGCGGCGGCGCCAGGCGGCGCGGCGGAGGTCCGGGCGGTGCGGGTCGACCTCGGCTCGGCCGAGGCGATCGAGGCCTCGTGGGCGGAGCTGGCCGCCGAGCCGATCGACCTCCTGATCAACAACGCCGGCCAGATGACCGGCGGACTGCTCGAGGAGCAGGACATGGAGCGGATGTACGCGATGTTCCAGGTGAACCTCGTCGGCGTCGCCCACCTGACCGCCCGCGTGCTGCCCGGGATGCTCGGCCGCGGGCGGGGCAAGATCGTCAACAACGCCTCGATCAGCGGCTACGCCCACTTCCCGGCCGCGACCACCTACGCCGCGTCGAAGGCCGGGGTGGTCGCCCTGACCGAGTCGCTCCGCCGCGAGCTTCGGGGGACCGGCGTGGACGCGATGCACCTGATCACCCCGGGGGTCGACACGGAGATGCTCGACGACACAGACGCGGTCTACGGCCGCCACATGGACACCTCCGGCTGGGAGCGCCAGGATCCGGACGCCTGGGCCGAGAAGGTCGTCGAGGCGATTCGGACCGACGCGCGCAAGCTCGATCCGGGGGGGAAGATCGGGTGGGCGGTGCGCGCCGCCCGCGGCCCGGCCGGCCTCCTCGACCGGGCGAGTGCCCGGATGTTCAGCCGCCAGCCCCGGCGGTGACACCGGTCGCCGAGGGAAGGTAGACCCCCGGCGGCGGCGCCATCGCTCGGTGCGCGGGCCTACCGGCTACTCGCCGCCGTCCGCCTCGGTCGACGCGTCCGCGCCGGCCTGCGGACCTTCTTGATCGTCGCCGGCGTCGGTCGGGTCCTCGCCGGCTTCGGTCGTGTCCGTCGCGCCTCCGCCGGCGTCGGCGTCGGCGTCCGCGGCCGGCTCAGGGCTGACGTCCGTCTCGGTCGGTGGGCCCCCGGTGGCGTCGGCGTGATCTCCACCGGCCCGGGGGACTCCGCCCCATTCCGGCGCGCCGGGCACCGTCTCCGCCAGGTCGACGGCCTCCTGACCTTCCTGCTCGTTCCCAGGCATGTGATACCTCCCGGTTTGCGGTCTACGCTCGCGTCCTCCCCGGAGCGGGCGTTCCGTAACCAGGAATCTACACCGGGATCGCGGGCGATTCGTGCCGGGTCCGTCGGCGGATCGCCGCCGGCCGGGGGACGTACCCCGGCTTGGCCAGCAGGACCTGGACGGTGCCGATCCGCCGGGCGTCGAAGCCGCCCTCGCAGTAGGCGAGGTAAAGCTCCCACCGGCGCTGGAAGGCCCCGTCGTAGCCGAGCGCCCGGACACGTTCGAGCTGGCCGAGGAAGTTCTCCCGCCAGCAGCGGAGCGTCCGCACGTAGTGGCCGGTCAGATCCTCGAGGTGGACGGTCCGGAGGTCGCTGGCCCGGGCCATGGCCCGGGAGATGATCTCGACCGAGGGGAGGCAGCCGCCCGGAAAGATCTGGGTGTTGGCGAAGCTCTTGGTCGCCTTCTCGACCTCGTAGGCCCGGTGGTCGATCGTGATCGCCTGGAGGAGCATCGCCCCGTCCGGGGCCAGCAGGGCGCCGCAGCGCTCGAAGAAGGTCCCGAAGTACTGCCAGCCGACCGCCTCGATCATCTCGATCGAGACGAGCTTGTCGTAGCTGCCGGTCAGGTCGCGGTAGTCCTCGAGCAGGAGGGTGATCCGGTCCTCGAGGCCGGCGGCCGCCACCCGCTCCCGGGCGAGGGCGAGCTGCTCGGCCGAGATCGTCGTCGTCGTCACCCGGCACCCGTAGTTGGCCGCCGCGTGGATCGCGAACCCGCCCCAGCCGGTCCCGATCTCGAGCACGTGATCCTCCGGGCCGAGGGCGAGCTTCTGGCAGATGCGGTCGAGCTTGGCCACCTGCGCCTCGTGGAGGGTCGCGTCGTCGGACTCGAAGACCCCGCACGAGTACATCATCGTCTCGTCGAGCATCAGCCCGAACAGGTCGTTGCCGAGGTCGTAGTGGGCGGAGATCTGCTTGCGCGACCGGGCCGGCGTGTTCCGCTCGAGCCAGCGCAGCGAGGCCCGCGGCACGGCGATCACCGGGCGCACGAGCCGCCGCCAGGCGTCGAGCTGGGGCATGTTGAGCGCGGCCAGCCGGGCGAGCTCCGGGAGGTCGGGGGAGTCGAAGAGACGCTCGGTGTAGGCGTCGCTCAGGCCGATCGACCCGCGCAGGAGGGCCCGGTAGAAGGCGGCGGAGTGGATGCGCACGGTGACCGCCGGACCACCCGGCTCGGCGTCGCCGAACCGGTGGGTCGCGTCGCCCTCGACGAGGGTGAGCGTCCCGTGCCGGGTCCGGCGCAGGAGCGCGAGCACGAGGCGCCGGGCGGCCTGGTCGGTCATCGCGCCGCTCCGACGGTCGGCCGGGACGCCGGCTCCGGCCCGGCCGCCGGGCGCCCGGTAGCCGGGCACGCCGCCGCCGCCGCCGCCGTCTCGCGCGCGCGGAGGGCGCGCCGGCGCCTGCCCGGGCCGAGCAGGGGGGCGTCGCTCGGGTTGGGGTGGTAGGGGGCGCCCTTGAGCTTGAGGCGGACCGCCTGCCCGTAGATGTGGGCGACGACCTGGGCGGTCATCGCCGGATGGCGGACGAGGACGCCGGTCGAGAAGGGCCGGCGCTCGAGCGAGAGGGTCGCGTCGAACACGACGGCTCCGTCGCGCTCGCTGTCGATGTGGACGAGGAGCCGGTCGCCCGGGTCGGTCAGCCGCCACTCGTAGGTGTGGTCCATGCCCATGAACGGGGAGACGTGGAACGCCTTCTCGAGGCGCCCACGGACGACGCCGCCGGGCGGCCGGTCGGGATCGGCCCCGAGGACGTAGGCGTGGCGCTCGCCCCACGGGGTGTTCGTCACCTCGGCGACGACCGCCTCGACCCGCTGCCCGGCCGCGTCGTAGCAGTAGTAGAAGCTGACCGGGTTGAAGCAGTGGCCGAGGTAGCGAAGGTTCGTCAGTAGCCGGATGGATCCCTGGGGGCGGCTTCCGGTCCGCGCGGCGACGACCGCACGGATCGTGTCGGTGAGCGGTTCGGCCGGGTCGCCGAGATGGTCGGCCCGCCGGAACCAGGCGACCGCCGGCCGGCGCGCCGACCAGAGCGCCATCCCGTCGAGGACCTCGGGGAGCTCGTCCAGGTCGAGGTAGGCCATGAACACCGGGTAGCGAAGCTCGTGGTCGACCTCGTCGCGCCGGCGATGGCGGACCCAGCCCTCGTATATGCAGCTCGCCGTCATCCCCGACCCGCCGCCAGCGTCTGGCACGCCCGCAGCGCCGACACGACGCCGTCCTCGTGGAAGCCCCAGCCCCAGTACGCGCCGCAGAAGTGCGTCCGTCGAGGGCCGGAGATCTCGCCCCAGCGCGCCTGGGCGGCGACGCCGGCGGCGGTGAACACCGGGTGGGCGTAGGGGATGACCTCGATGATCGTGGCCGGGTCGATTCGGTCGGTCATGTTGAGGGATACGCAGAAGTCGTCCGCAGCGGTCAATCGCTGGAGATGATTCATGTAGTAGGTGACCGTGGTCATCGGGCGCGGGTGGGCGAAGAGGTGGTAGTTCCAGGCCTGCCAGGCGGCCCGGCGGCGGGGGAGGAGCGTCCGGTCGGTGTGGAGGACCGCCTCGTTCGGCTGGTAGGGAAACGCCCGGAGGAGCTCGCGCTCGGCCGGGGAGGGGTCGGTCAGGACGGCGAGGGCCTGGTCGGAGTGGCAGGCGAGGACGACGTGGTCGAAGCGCTCGGGGTCGCCGCCGCGCGCCTGCACGGTCACGCCGTCGTCGTCGCGGGTGATCGCCGCGACGGGCGTCCCGAGGCGGATGCGCTCGGCGAAGGGCGCGGTGAGGGCGGCGACGTAGGCGTGCGACCCGCCGACCACCGTCTGCCACTGGGGCCGGTCGCGGAAGCCGAGCATCCCGTGGTTGTGGAAGAACTCGGCCATGAAGCGGACCGGGAAGCTCCACATGGCCGCCGGGTCGGCCGACCAGACGGCGGAGGCCTGGGGGACGATCAGGCGTTCGACGAAGGCGTCGGCATAGCCGCCGCGGTCGACCCACTCGCCGAGCGACGGCCCGTCGCCGCCGGCCGCGAGGAGGGCGGTGAGCTCGCGGTTGAAGCGGAGGAGATCGGCGATCATCCGCCAGAACGTCGGGTCGATCAGGTTCGAGCGCTGGCAGAAGACGCCGCGGGGGGTGCCGGCGTACTCGAAGTCCATGTCCTCGGCCTTGACCGAGAAGCCCATGTGGGTCGGCTGGATGGCCACGCCGGCGTCTCCGAGGAGCCGGTTGAAGTTCGGGTAGTTGCGGTCGTTGAGGACGATGAACCCGGTGTCGACGTGCCAGGTCCCGTCGGGTCGCTCGACGGTGATCGTGTTCGTGTGGCCGCCGAGGCGGTCGGCCGCCTCGAAGAGGACGATCTCGTGCTCGGGGTGGAGCCGGTGGGCGGCGACGATCCCGGAGATGCCGCCGCCGACGATCGCGACCCTCACGCCGGCCTCAGCGCGGTCTCGGGTGGTCTCGCTAGCATCGGGCGTCGCATCGGCTCGGAGGGTACTTGCGGCCTCCCGGAGCCGATGGATCAATCAGGGGGCATGGAGGAACAGCGAGGGGAGGCGTCGAAACAACCGCTCGCCGATGAAACGCCCCTCCTCGACTCCCCCGGCCCCGTCACGCGGCGGCCCGCCGCTGCCGCAGACGCTCTCGAGCTACATCCAGTCGCGCTTCGACGAGTGCTCCCGGTCCCAGAAGGACGTCGCCCAGTACATCATCGACCACCTCGACGAGGCGGCCTTCCGGACGGCGGAGGAGCTCGCCCGCCGGGCGAACACGTCGAGCTCGACCGTCGTCCGCTTCTCCCAGGCGCTCGGCTTCGAGGGCTTCCCCGAGCTCCAGCAGGCGGCCCGGGAGGAATACCGCCGGGCCAACACCCCCGGGTCCCGGCCGGAGGGCGACGTCCCGGCACCGCTCTTCTCGCTCGACCAGACCGACTTCGAGACGGCGCTGGCCGCCGACCACGTCAACGTCGAGGAGACGGCCCGGAAGGTCTCCCGCCAGAGCGTCGAGCGGGCGATCGAGTCGATCGCCTCGGCCGAGCGGATCCTGATCGCCGGGACCGACCAGATGGCCTTCTTCGCCAGCTACCTGCGCCACCTCCTGATGCTCCTCGATCTCCGGGCCGAGCTGGTGGCCAGCCCGTCCCAGGAGGCGCTGAGCCGGCTGGGACGGATCGACGCCGACACCCTCGTGATCGGGCTCTCGGCCGGCCGGCCGCACGCCCTGGTCCTGCGGGCGATGAAGCTGGCCCGCCACCGGAAGGCGCCGACCATCGCCATCACCGACGCAACCCTGTCGGAGATCGCCAAGCTCGCCCGGATCAAGCTCTACTACTCGTCCAACAGCCCGGCCTTCGTCCGCTCGCACACGGCCCTCCTGGGGATGATCCAGGCTCTGGCCTACGGGGTCTACTCGCGTGACGAGGAGCAGTACGCCGACCGGATCAAGGCGTTCCGGCTCAAGTAGCTGCGCGAACGTCGCGCGTACGCCGCCTGACTCGCTGGCGCTCGGGGGCGGCTAGCGCGCGCCGTTCGCTCCGCGGCGTGGCTGCCTTCGAGGCCGCGCTGATGTTCGGGGCGGTCGTGGTTCAGCGTGCGCCGAGCGAGTCGCAGCGGTTCGACGGCCTT
>CAVTCI010000010.1:0-46281 GCA_963733245.1 uncultured Solirubrobacterales bacterium | reverse complement strand
CTCCGGAATGGCGAGCGCAGCCGCTGCTAATCGACCGATGCTTGCTCGGCGGGCGATGCGGGCGCGTTCCCGCCGGCACCGCGAAGTTCTGGCAGCTGGTCCAGACCGTGAGCGAGAGGGGCGCCGCGGCGGATGCCCGCGTTGCTGCGGAAGTCGTGCCCGTGCGGGCGGGTCGGGGTCAGACGCCGCGAGACTGCCGCCGCCTTCTGCGGCGTCCAGCCGGCGCGAGGTCCGGGCTTTGCGAGCCGGCAAACCCGCGGGCTGTCAGCGGCGCAGCGCGTGGCACCGGAGCTCCCGCCCCGGTCAAACGACCATCGGGCTCGGCCTCAAAGGTGGAGGGGGCGGGGGCTTGTCGGTCATCGCCTCATGAAGTCTGGGCCCCTTCTGACAGCGAGGGCCGGATCGTCGTCGCCCGTAAGGACCGCGACACGGCTCCCCCGGACCATCGTAGCATTCGACCGGCGAGCGGTCTCGAGTATCTCCGATGGGGGATTCACGTCGTCGTTTACGAGCAAGCCGACGACCGCGCCTGGGGCGCCTTCCTCCTTGATCTGCCCGGCGTTGTCGCGCTCGGCACCACCCGCTCAGAGGTCACGGAACGCATCCAGGAGGCCCTCTCGGCGTTCGCCGACGATCTACGTGACCGACGGCGCTCGCTTCCCGCGCCCGACCACGCCCCCGGCGTGGTCGCCGCCTGGGCTGCCCCGCACGGACAGACACCGCGGGTGATCCGGCGCCGATCGAGGGGCGCTCGCTCGCGCTGGCCGTGCCGGAGCTGCCGCACAAGCCCCGTCGCGGCGATCGGTTGCCTGGTCGACGTCCTGGCCAACCTACGGCTGACCGGAGCGTCCGGCGAGCTCGACGCAGCGCACGCATGAGCCGGGCGCTTGCCGGTCGCGGTCGCCCGGCCTATAGTCACCTCAGCGGGAACCCCGGCGCGGGTCGGGGTTCCGGGTCCAGCGATCTGAGGAGGTCCTTGATGTCACGACGTACCGCCGGGGTACTGAGGCCTCTTGCGACGTTCCTGCTCTGCCTCGCCGCCGCGCTGCTCGCCCCGGCGAGCGCCGGTGCCGTCTCGTCGACCGCCTGCGACCACCGGTCCAACGACTCGCCGGAGAAGCTCATCCCTTGCATCCAGACGGCCGATCTCTGGGCGCACATGCAGAACTTCCAGGCGATCGCCAATGCCAATCCAGGCCCGGACGGCAAGCCGTCGCGCAACTCGGGCGAGCCTGGCTACAAGGCGTCGGTGGACTATGTCGCGAACCTGATGAAGGCGGCCGGATACAACGTCACGATCCAGACCTACCATTTCGACTACTTCGCCTTCGTCGGCGTACCGCAGTTCAGCGAGGTTTCCCCCGCCGCCCACGACTTCACGCTGGTCAGCGAATGGAATCCCGGGCGCGCCAACGGGTCGGCGACCGCCGCGGTACAGCCGGCGGGCGGCATCGTCCTCCCGCCGACGCCCACGTCCAGCTCGACGAGCGGGTGCACGGCCGCCGACTTCAGCGGCTTCGTCGCCGGTCGGATCGCGCTGGTCCAGCGCGGCGGCTGCAGCTTCGGGGTCAAGGTCCTCAACGCGCAGGCAGCGGGCGCCACCGGCGTGATCATCTTCAACGAGGGCAACCCCGGCCGCACCGGCGTGGTCAACGGCAGCCTCGTCGACGCCGCCGGCAATCCGATCATCCCGACGATCCCGGTCGCGTTCACCTCCTTCGACACCGGCCTGAACTTCGACAACCAGTACCAGCAGGCCGTGAACACCGGGAGCGCTCCGCCGGTGGCCAAGCTCAACATCGCCTCGATCGAGAAGCCGAACGCCGAGGACTACAACGTCATCGCCGACTCGTACGGTGGCGATCCCAACAGCGTCCTCGTCGTCGACGCCCACCTCGACGCGATCTTCGGCGCCGGGATGCTCGACAACGCCTCCGGGTCGGCGACGATCCTCGACATCGCGCAGATGATGAAGAAGGTCAGGCCGCTCCACAAGCTCCGGTTCATCTGGTTCGGCGGCGAGGAGCTGGGCCTGCTCGGGTCTTCCTACTACGTCAACAACCTGTCCCCGGTCGAGCTGAGCCACATCGCCTATGACCTCGATGCCGACGTCACCGCGACGCCGAACTACATCATCGGGATCCTCGATCCGGCCGCGGTGGACCTCTTCGGCCGGACCGTGACGACGACGTTCCCCAGCAACGTGTACGCGCCGTCGCTGGTCTCGAGGGATCAGTCGAGCCAGTACTTCACCTCGATCGGGCGCAACCACGAGTTTTTCTCCCCGGTCGGGACCGACGCGTTCAGCTTCAACGCCGCCGGGATCCCAGCCAGCGGCCTGCTGACCGGTCAGGACTGCTGCAAGAGCCAGGCGGAGGTCGCCTTGTTCGGTGGCTCGCTCGGCAACTACGAAGGCGTCGTCCCGAGCTTCGACGGAGGCTGCGTCGACAACCCGTTCCGCTGGTGCGACAACCTGAGCAACAACGATCCGGCGGTGCTGACGTTCATGTCGCAGGCGTTCGCCAACACGACCGTGCGGATGGCGTACGACACGAGCGTGACCGGCGGCGGGCTCAGGCACTCGAGCGCCAGGCTGAAGGGGGCGGCCGCCGCAGGCCACGGACGCTTCCCCGCCCAGTAAGCGCCAGTCGCGGCGCCGCGCAGAGCCAACTGCGCGGCGCCGTCGACATCAGCGCAGGTCGAAGCGGTCGAGGTTCATCACCTTGACCCACGCCGCGACGAAGTCGCGCACGAACTTCTCCCGCGCGTCGTCGCTCGCATAGACCTCCGCCAGCGCCCGTAGCTCGGAGTTCGACCCGAAGACGAGGTCGGCCCGGCTGCCCGTCCACCGCGGCTCGCCCGTCGCGGCGTCCCGACCCTCGAACGTCTCCCCGGACGTCGCCGTCCACACCGTGCCCAGGTCGAGCAGATGCACGAAGAAGTCGTTGGTCAGCGACCCGGGCACGCTCGTGAAGACGCCCACCGGGGACTCATGGGCGTTCGCGCCCAGGACCCGCAGGCCGCCCACGAGGACGGTCATCTCCGGGGCGCTCAGGGTGAGCAGGTTCGCCCGGTCGACCAGGAGGTACTCGGCCGGGAGCCGGTGCCCGTTGCCGACGTAGTTGCGAAATCCGTCCGCCGTCGGCTCGAGCGCCCCGAAGGACTCCACGTCGGTCTCCTCCTGCGACGCGTCCGCCCGGCCCACCGTGACCGGGACCTCGATGTCGACGCGGGCGCTCTTGGCCGCCAGCTCGATGGCGGCCGAGCCGCCGAGCACGATCAGGTCGGCCAGCGAGACCCGCTTGCCCCCGGTCTGGGAGCCGTTGAACGCCTCCTGGATCCCCTCCAGGGTGCCCAGCACCGTCGCCAATTCGTCCGGGTCGTTGACCTCCCAACCCCGCTGGGGCTCGAGGCGGATGCGCGCCCCGTTGGCGCCGCCGCGCTTGTCGCTCCCGCGGAACGTCGAAGCCGACGCCCACGCACAAGAGACGAGCTGGGAGACCGACAGCCCCGAGTCGAGGATCTGGCCTTTCAGGGTGGCGATGTCCTCCGCCCCGATCAGCTCGTGCGTCACCTCGGGGAGCGGGTCCTGCCAGAGCAGCGTCTCGGCCGGGACCTCCGGGCCCAGGTAGCGCGCCACCGGCCCCATGTCGCGGTGGGTGAGCTTGAACCACGCCCGGGCGAACGCGTCCGCCAGCTCGTCCGGGTGCTCGAGGAAGCGCCGCGAGATCGGCTCGTAGATCGGGTCGAACCGGAGCGCGAGGTCGGTCGTCAGCATCGTCGGGGCGTGCGTCAGCGTCGCGACGTGGGCGTCGGGCACCGTGTCCTGCGCCCCGCCGTCCTTCGGCTTCCACTGCGCCGCGCCGGCCGGGCTCTTCGTCAGCTCCCACTCGTGGGCGAACAGGGTCTCGAAGAAGCTGCTGTCCCACGTCGCCGGGGTACGCGTCCAGGCGCCCTCCAACCCGCTGGTGATCGTGTCCGCGCCCTTGCCGCTCCGGTAGGCGTTCCTCCACCCGAGGGCCTGCTCCTCGAGCGGCGCGTCCTCGGGCTCGGGGCCGACGTACTCCTCCGGGTCGGCCGCCCCGTGGGTCTTGCCGAACGTGTGCCCACCGGCGATCAGCGCGACCGTCTCCTCGTCGTCCATCGCCATCCGGTGGAATGTCTCCCGGATGTCCCGGGCCGCGGCGAGCGGGTCCGGGTTGCCGTTCGGCCCCTCCGGGTTGACGTAGATCAAGCCCATCTGGACGGCGCCGAACGGCTCCTCGAGCTCCCGGTCGCCCGTGTAGCGCTCGTCGCCCAGCCAGGTCGTCTCGGGGCCCCAGTAGACGTCCTCGTCCGGCTCCCAGACGTCCTCCCGGCCGCCGGCGAAGCCGAACGTCGCGAAGCCCATCGACTCGAGGGCGACGTTCCCGGCGAGGACGATCAGGTCCGCCCACGAGAGCTGCCGGCCGTACTTCTTCTTCACCGGCCAGAGCAGCCGCCGCGCCTTGTCGAGGTTCGCGTTGTCCGGCCAGCTGTTGAGCGGCGCGAAGCGCTGCTGGCCGGCCCCAGCGCCACCGCGGCCGTCGCTGATCCGGTACGTCCCGGCGCTGTGCCAGGCCATCCGGATCATGAACGGGCCGTAATGGCCGTAGTCGGCCGGCCACCAGTCCTGCGAGGTGGTCAAGACCGCCTCGATGTCCCGCTTGACCTCCGCGAGGTCGAGGCTCGAGAACGCCTCGGCGTAGTCGAACTCCGAGCCGAAGGGGTTGGCCACGGCCGGGTTCTTGGCGAGGATCTTCAGGTTGAGCCGATCCGGCCACCAGCCGCGGTTGCCTCCGCCCTGGGTCGGGTGCCGGGCGCGCTCGTGGGCAACCGGGCAGCCGCCCCCGTTCTCCTCGTTCATCTCTCCAACAACGGCGTCAGGACTATCAGACAAGGGAAACCCTTTCAGAGTGTGTACTTAGTCACTGCCTGCGGTCGAGCATCCCGGGCACAAGCCCCGGTAGACGACCTCGGTCTCGTCGATCGCGTAGCCGTGGTGGTCGGCCGCGGTCATGCAGGGGGCGGTGCCGACGGCGCAATCGACATCGGCGATGGCCCCGCACGACCGGCACACGACGTGGTGGTGGTTGTCCCCGACCCGCGACTCGTAGCGCGCCACCGAGCCCGGCGGGTGGATGCGCCGCACCAGACCCGCGCCGGTCAGCGCGCGCAGCACGTCGTAGACCGCCTGCTGGGAAACCTCGCCGAGATCCTCGCGCACGCGCCCGATGATCGAGTTCGTGTCGGCGTGCGGATGCTCGCGCACCACGGCGAGCACCGCCACCCGGGGACGCGTGACGCGCAGCCGAGCCCCGCGCAGCACGCCCGCGAGTTCCGAGGTCGACGGCATGTCCCCAAGGATGCCACAGATTTCTGGATCTAGTCCAAATTAGACGCACCGGCGCCCGGTCGAGCCGACGCCCGGGCGCTTGAGAAGCGCGCTGACCTCGTAGGCTCCCGTCGGTCGAGGCCGCAAGAGGCGCCGGCCACCGAGGCGCGTGCCGGGCGATCGGCATCGCCGGCAGCGCCGAGGCCCGCGCCCCTGCTCTCCCGCCTGTCGCCGATGTGTGACGATTGTCACACAAGCCGTCCATCCTCTTTGTTAGCGTCGCGCCGTAGCTGGCCGGGCAAACACTTCCGACCGGGGGGTCGGGCGCGGGGTAAGCCTCGCGCGGACGAGGGGTGGCTTTGATGATGGGGATCGTCGTGCTCGAGACCACGCGGCGTCGCTCGTGGGGAGCTCTGCTGGCCGCGACCGGATTGGTGCTCCTGCTGTGTGGTGCGCTCGGCACCGGAGCCGCGCGGGCGGCCGATCCCAGCTACAGCGTGTTCGTCGGCTACGCCGACAACGTCCGCAGCGGGACGACCCAGTCGCCGACGCCGTGGGAGGGCGCCGCCGGAGTGACCTTCGAGGGATGCTCGCCGGACAGCAGCTGCGCGTTCGATGCCGGGGCGATCCGCGTCGCGAACGCGACCGCGTTGACCGAGACGGTCGACTCGGTCACGGTCGATTTCGACGGGTGCGTCTACGACATCTGGCCGCATGGCGTCACGCTGGCGGCCGGCGGCCAGATCATCCTCACCCAGACGGCCTCGGGCTCCGGCAACGGATGCACGGCCGGCAGCGGGCCGGCGCTCATGGACAGCTCGGACATCGGACCGGGTGGCGCCCCCTGGGCGAACAACTGCCACCAGTCCGGAGTCATCCCGCTGGTCACGGTCACCGTGAACGGGGTCGCCACGACCTACCCCGACAGCGGCCAGGTGCTCAACACCAGCGGCGTGGACGCCGCCGACTGCGCCCGCACCGGGTTCCCGCCCGGCAACGAGACGACGCAATGGGTCTCGATCGGCTCCCCGCCGTGCCCGCAGGGGGCGGTGCTCACGCTGGCGCCGCCGAGCCAGAGCGACCTGATCGGGTCGACCGCGACGGTGAACGCGAACTTCTCGGCCTGCAGCTCCCCGCTCCAGGGCGCCGCGGTGACCTTCGTCGTGGTGTCGGGCCCCAACCTGGGCCGGTCGGGCACGGCGGTGGCCGACGCTGCCGGCAACGCCAGCTTCAGCTACTCGAGCGCGCTCGCGGGCACCGACACGATCCAGGCGTCGGTGACCAATCTCGCCGGCACGATCACCTCGAACCCGGTCGACGTCGTCTGGGAGAGGCGCCCGACGACGCTCGCCTACGACGGCGCCCGGACCTCGGACTTCAACGATCAGGCGACCCTCTCGGCGACCCTGACCGACACGACCAGCGGCGCGCCGATCCCGGGCGCACCGGTGAGCTTCACCCTCAACGGCGCCGAGTCCTGCACCGCGCTGACCGACACCGCCGGGCGGGCGTCGTGCCCGGTCACGCCGGGCGAGCCGGCCGGCTCCTACACGATCGACGCGACCTACGCCGGTGACCCCTCGCACCTTCCGTCCAGCACCTCGGTGGCCTTCGCGGTGACCCACGAGGAGGCGGCGCTCTCCTCGAGCGCCGATCTGCTCCTGTTCGCCCAGGGCGGCAAGGCCGCGCTGTCCTCCACCCTGACCGACCCGGTCGGCGGAGCGCCGATCGCGGGCACGCCGGTCACCATGACCCTGGGCGGCGGCGCGAGCGCCCAGAGCTGCACGGCGACGACCGACGCGACCGGCACGGCGGCCTGCTCGATCAACCCGGTCACCGTTGCCCTCGGTCCCGAGCCGATCACCGACAGCTTCGCCGGCGACGCGTTCTACCAGCCGGCGTCGAACGCCGAACGGGCGCTCGTCTTCGCCTACACGACCGGCGGCTCGTTCGTGGTCGGCGATCGCAGCGCCACCGGCGCGGTGGCGTTCTGGGGCGCCCAGTGGGCCAAGGCCAACAGCCTCAGCGGGGGAGGCGCCCCGCCGAGCTTCAAGGGGTTCGAGGACACTCCGCCGGCGCCCGGGTGTGGCGTGGCCTGGACGACCGACCCGGGCAACAGCACGCCGCCCCCGCCCGGACCGCTCCCCTCCTACATCGCCGTCGTCGTGGCCAGCCGGATCGACAAGTCCGGACCGACGATCGCCGGTGACACGCGCCACGTCGCGATCGTCCACACCGATCCCGGCTACGCATCGAACCCCGGTCACGCCGGCACCGGCACCGTCGTGGCCACCCTGTGTTGATCGGATGACCCCGCCCGGCTAGTGGTCCGTCCAGCAAGTTCCTGCACCATTGGGCGGGCCCGGATAACCGCGTGGCGGCGTCCTCGAAGCTCGGAATACGTCCAGTATGCCGCCGCTTCTGCGTCCTGGCCACGCGGCCCCCGGACCTCGCCGAATGGCACACGAACTTACCGGACGAACCACTAGCCGCGCCCGGCCGCCGCCAGCGCCCGGCCGAGCGTCGCCGCCGTCTGGGCGCCGGAGAGCTCCGCGACGATCCGCCCGCGCGCGTCCACGGCAAACGTTGTCGGGAGGCCGGGGACGCGGTAGTCGACCGCGGTCGCGCTCGCCGGGTCGCGGAGCACCGGGAAGCCCCACCCGTACCGGGCGACGAAGCGCGCGGCGGCCCGGGTGTCGTCGCCGGTGTCGACCCCGACGAGGTGCCCCCGGCCGGCCGGGCTCCGGGCGAACGCGGCGAGCACCGGCGCCTCCTTGCGACACGGGACGCACCAGGCGGCCCAGAAGTTGACGAGCACCGGTCGGCCGCGGAGCGAGGCGAGCGTCACCGCCGGGCCGTGGAGGGCCTGGCGGGGGAGCGCCGGGGCCGGCCGGGGCGGGCTCCCCCGATCCTGGAGCCCGATCGCCAGCGCGGCCGCGCCGACCGCGGCGAGCCCGCCGGCCCGGGCGCGCCTCATCGAGCGGCCAGGAGGGGCACGTCGTGGGCCACGTCGGCCGGGTCGAAGTCGGCCGGGTAGATCGTGGTCAGCCGGCCGCTCCCGCTGACCCCGTAGACGAGCGCCGAGTGGGCGACGAGCTCCGGCCGGGCGGCGTCGCGCTCGGAGCCGACGTTCCACGCCGCCCAGACCCGGCCGAGCCGGCCGGCGCTCCCCAGGAGGTATTCCATCTGACCGGTGAGGGCGTGGGCCCGCAGGAAGGCGGCGACCGTCCGCGGCGTGTCCCCCCGCGGGTCGACCGAGATCGCCACCAGCTGGACCCGACCGCCGAGCCGGGAGCGCACCGCCTGGAGCTTGGCCGCGATCAAGGGGCAGACGTCCGGGCAGCGGGTGTAGAGGAAGGTCACGAGGACCGGCCGGCCGCGGTAGCCGGCCAGGTCGATCGACCGGCCGCCCGAGTCGGTGAGCACGGTGGCCGGGGCCGGGCGGACCGGCGAGACCAGCGAGCCCCGCAGCCCGCCGCCGGGTCCGGTCGGGCGGGCCCCGCCCGGGAGCGGGGTCGCCGTCGAGCCGGGGATGACCGCGTAGAGGATCCCGCCGAGCACGACCAAAGCACCGACGAGGCCGGCGATCAGCCGGCGGGCGGGTAGCGGCGGCCGCGGGGTCATCAGCGCTCCGGCCCCAGTCTAGGAGCGCGGGCCAGGCCCACGCGCCGGACGAGCCGCTCGAGCGTCAGGCTCGGCACGATCAGCGTCCCCAGCACGACGGCGTAGACGAGGAAGATCACCTCGTCGCGCCCGACGAACGGCCGGCCGGCGGCCAGGAGCGGAATCGACAGGGCGCCGGCCAGGGAGAGGGCGCCGCGCATCCCGCAGAAGCCGAGCACGCCGAGCTCGGCCCGGCCGAGGCGCTCGACGTGGGCCGGGAGGGTCCGCCCGACCCGCGACAGGACGCGGCCGACCGTGAACATCCAGAGGAACCGCACGACGACGGCCGTGCCGAGCACGGCGGCCGCCTCGCCGATCGGCGTCCAGGCGGTCGAACCCGGGAGCCCGCGAACGACGACCAGGAACTGGAGGCCGATGAGGAGGAAGAGGATCGACTCGAGCAGGTGCCCGAGGCCGTCCCAGAACGGCTCGGGCGCCCGGTCACCGCCCCTCCGACCGACGTACAGGCCGCAGGCCACGGCGGCGAGGACGCCCGAGCAGCCGGCGGCCTGCGCCGCCTCGTAGGAGGCGAAGGCGGCGGCCAGGCCGAGCGCGACCTCACCCGCCCGGCCGTCGACCCGGCGGCGCACGCGCGCGGCGATCCCGCCGACCCCGAGGCCGATCGCGATCCCACCGGCCGAGATCGCGGCGAACTCGACGATCCCGTGGACGAGCGAGAACGCCCCGGCCCCCGCCGCCGCCACGGCGACCTGGAAGGCGGCGAGGCCGGTACCGTCGTTGACCAGGGCCTCCCCCTCGAGGATCGCCACGATCCGCTCGGGCGCCCCGACCCGGCGAACGATCGCGCTCGCCGAGACGGGGTCGGTCGGGGCGACCAGGGCGCCGAGGACGAAGGCGGGCACCCAGGGGAGGCCGGCCGCGTAGTGGCCGACCAGGGCCACGGCGGCGAGCGTGACCACGACGAGGCCGACGGCCAGGGTGACGATGTGGGGGACGCTCGCCCGGAGGTCGAGGGCGGCGGCCCGGAAGGCCGACGCGTAGACGAGCGGCGGGAGGAACCCGAGCAGGACGAGCTGGGGGTCGAGCCGGACGGTCGGGATCCCGGGCACCAGCCCGAGCGCGAGCCCTCCGACGACGAGCACGCTCGGATGGGGAAGGCCGGTCGACCGGGCCACCCGGCCGAGGACGGCCGCGGCGGCGAGCAGGCCGAGGGCGACCGCGACGGCGTGGATCACGGGCCCATCTTGGCGGCTCGGGCCGGCGGCGCCATACTTCGACAGGACCGGCCCTCCGCCCGGCCCGCAGTTTCGCGAGCCGGGGGGGTGGGCAGCCCCGTGGCATGGGAGAACGAGAACGATGAGGCGGCCAGCGTGATCCAGGTCGACGAGACACACGAGTTCGCGAGCACGCCGCAGGCGCCCGCGCTCGCCCGCGACGCGATCGCGAAGTTCGCGCAGGAGAACGGGGTGGAGGAGGCCCGGGTCGACATCGCCCGGCTGCTCGGGTCCGAGCTCGTCACCAGCGCTTTCCTCGACGAGCACCAGCCGGCCGGGGCGGCGATCCGCATGCGCCTGGCCGCGACCGCCGGAACCCTCTGGATCGCCGTGTCCAACGGCGCCACGACCGGGGCGCCGGAGGTGCTGGCCGGCCTGCGCTCCGACGACGGCTACGGCCTCCAGCTGGTCGAGACCGCGGCGTCCCGGTGGGGCGTCCACAGCAGCGGCAAGACCCACGTCTGGTGCGAGCTCGACCCCGACGCGGTCGACGCCCAGTTCGCCCAGAGCCCGTTCGCGATGACCCTGAGCGACCCCCAGTCGCGCCAGCTCGCCGCCCTGCGGATCGAGCACCAGGATCACGGGATCGCGGTCTCCGTCGAGGCCCTGACCAGCTCGCGGCGCCTCGTCGTCGCCCTCCAGGCCGGACGCCTCCAGCAGCTCCTGGCCATTGCCCCGAGCGGCGAGACCGAGGACGACGTCTACATCCAGGAGCTCCTGCCCGGCCGCCGCCGGTCCTAGGGGTAGAGCGAGCGCATCCGGGCCGCCTCGGCGACCCGCTCGACGGCGACCGACAACGCCGCGGTCCGCCAGCTGACGTCGAGCCGCTCGGCCGCCTCGATCACCCGATCGAAGGCCGCGTGCATGAGCTGGCGCATCCGGGTGGCCACCTCGTCGGCCCCCCAGAAGAACTTCTGCTGATCCTGGACCCACTCGAAGTAGCTCACGGTGACCCCGCCGGCGTTGGCCAGGATGTCGGGGACGACGTCGATCCCCCGGGCCGCGAGGAGCGCGTCGGCCTCGGGGGTCGTCGGGCCGTTGGCCGCCTCGACGACGAGCTCGCAGCTGATCCGCCCGGCCCGCTCGGCGTCGATCTGCCGCTCGAGCGCCGCCGGGACGAGCACGTCGCACGGAACCTCGAGCACCTCGCGGCGGCCGACGTGGTGCGCGCCCGGCCAGTCGCGCAGGAAGCGCGACCCCTCGCGCGTCCAGGCCAGGAGCGTCGGCACGTCGAGCCCGTCCGGGTCGGCGATGCCCCCGCTGACGTCGCTGACCGCGACGATCAGCGCGCCCCGGGCGTGGAGCTCTCCGGCGATCACCGAGCCGACGTTCCCGAACCCCTGCACCACGACCCGGGTCCCGGCGACCGGCCGCCCGCGCCGGGCGAGCGCCGCCTCGAGGCAGATCACCACCCCCTGCCCGGTCGCCGCCTGGCGCCCGACCGTCCCGCCGAGGACGAGCGGCTTGCCGGTCACGATCTCGGGCACCGCGTAGCCGACCTGCTGGGAGTAGGTGTCCATGAACCAGGCCATCTCCCGGGCGCCGGTCCCCATGTCTGGGGCCGGGATGTCGCGGTCCGGGCCGATCACCGGGATCAGCTCGGCCGCGTAGCGGCGGGTCACCCGCTCGAGCTCGCCGACGCTCAGCCGGTTGGGGTCGCAGCGCACCCCGCCCTTGGCCCCGCTGAACGGGAGGCCGAGGAGGGCGCACTTGAAGGTCATCAGCATGGCCAGGGCCGCGCACTCGCCGAGCGAGACGCCCATCGCGTAGCGGATCCCGCCCTTGGTCGGGCCGATGGCCAGCGTGTGCTGGACGCGGTAGCCGGTGAACGACCGGACCTCGCCGTCGTCCATGCGGACGGGGAAGTTGACCACCAGGGCCCGGCGCGGCTCGAGCAGCCGGGTGCGCAGGTCCGGCTCCAGGCCGATCGCGTCGGCCGCGGCGTTGAACTGCTCGACGGTGATCGCGTAGAGCTCCGAGCGCCACTCCGAGCCGGGGGCCACCTCCCCGGTGGTGAGCAGCAGCTCCTCCCACCCACCCGTTCCCCGGCGCTCCCCCGTCATCGGCGGCACCTTATCCAAGCTAGGATCACGCGGATGCGACGGTGGCGACGCGCCCGGCCCGGGGCGCTCCTGGCGGTGGCGCTCGCCGTCCTCGCGGCGGCCGCGCCGGCCGGGGCCGGAGCCGGGGCCGGCGTCGGGCGGGCGGGCTACGACATCTCCTTTCCGCTCTGCGGGCGCACCCTGCCGGCCGGCGGCGCGTTCGGCATCGTCGGCGTCAACGGGGGCCTGGCCAACAACGCGAACCCGTGCCTGGCCGGCGAGCTCGCCTGGGCCGCCCTGACGCCGGGGATCGGCGCCGCCCAACCGCCGGTCTCCGTGTACGTCAACACCGCCGACCCGGGCACCAGCGTGGCCGACTGGCCGACCCCGGCGACCGGGAGCGAGACGGCGACCACGCCCTACGGGGTCTGCGACGGGACCTGGAGCCCGGCCTGCGGGTACCTCTACGGCGCGGTCCGCGCCGCCTACAGCTACCGCCTGCTCGCGGCCGCCGCCGGCGGGGTCGCGCCGGCGAGCGTCCCGTGGTGGCTGGACGTCGAGACGCTCAGCTCCTGGGCCAACCCGACCACCCTGCCGGGGTGGGCCGAGGCGAACGTCGCCACGATCCAGGGCTTCGTCGCCGGCCTGCGCATCTCCGGGGCCGCCGGTCCGATCGGCTTCTACTCGAGCCTGGCGCAGTGGCTGGCCATCACCGGCCTCGGCCCGACGTCCGGCCGGTTCCCGTCGAGCCTCCCCGACTGGATCGCCGGGAGCGGGACCCTGGCGTACGCGCAGGCCCACTGCCGGGACACGTTCACCGGCGGGGCGGTCGAGCTGATCCAGTACGCGACGAACGGCCTCGACGGCGACTACGCCTGCCCGGCGCCGGCGTCCGCGAGCCTGCGCATCGTCAGCCACCTCCTAAGCCGCGGCGCCCTCCGGGTCGCCGGGACGATCAGCCCGACCTACCGCGGGCTGCTCGCGGTCACGCTGACCGCGACCGCGGCCGGCGGGCGTCCGTTCGCCCTGCGCCGGAGCGTGGCCGTCGCCGCCGGCCGCTGGCAGGCCGTCCTCCCGCTGCCGCCCCGCCGGATCCTGCGGGGCGGCCTCGTCGTCGTCACGAGCAGCGCCCGCGACGGCCTCGCCGCCGGAGCCGCGCGCCTGCACGCGCGGCTCTCGGCCTGAGCGCTCAGGCGGCCGGGAGGATGGTGAGCGGGAGCGGGCCGACGGTCTGGTCGGCGAGCACGGACGCGCCGTGCGGGAGGGCGTGGATCGTCGCCCAGAACGCCTTGCGGGCCGCGTCGACCGACGTGTGGTACGTCTGGGCCGCGGTGCGGACCTGGGCGCGCAGCGAGGCGATCAGGGTCTTGGTCTGGGCGCGAGCGGTCTTGCAGGCCGGCGAGCCGTGCGCTCCCCGGCAGGTCGCCCGCAGCGCGGTCACGGCGTTGATCGCCTGCTGGCGCAGCGGCGCGACCGTCGTGGCGTAGGCGTTCTGGGCGTTGGTGAAGCTCGTGTGGAGGGTCGCGCAGGCGGCGGTCACCTGGGCGGTCGACCCCGACAGGCGGGCGGGGACGTGCCCGGCGGCGACGCGGGCGCAGAGCGACGAGGCGACCGGGAACGTGGTGGTGAAGCTCCGGGTCAGGGGCCGGGCGGCGGCCACGGCGGGGAGCGCGACCAGCGCGCAGGCGCAGAGGCCGAGGGTGAGGCGAAGTCGGTTCATGGGTTCTCCAGGCGGTTGGGTTCAGGCGGGGCGCACCCCGCGCTCATCAACCGAAACAGCCGGCGGCCCCGAGAGTCGCGGTCGCGCCTCAGGAAGGGACCTCCGGCGCGTCGATGGCGGTCCGGGCCGCCTCGCGGTCGAGGCCCGAGCCGCGGAGCAGGTCGGTCGCGGTGGCGCGGACCTGACCGACGAGCATGCTCGTCGGGAGGTCGTGGTGTCGCTCGAGCACCTGGGTCGCCTCGGCCGCCGCCTCCACGGCCAGTCGCCGGGCGTCGCCGACCTCCTGCGGTCGCGCGAGATCGGCGGCCAGCTGGCGGACGGCGGCGGCGAGCTTGCGGATCGCCTCGACGAGGACCGGGTCGGCGGGCTGCGCCCGGCGGGCGGCTCCGATCGCCGCCCGGGCGAGGACGCGGCTGTTGCGCAGGGCGAGGTCGACCTGGGCGGCGGCGTCCGCGTAGGCGCGCAGCGCTCCCCGGGCCCGCCGGTGGGGCGGGGAGAGCCAGGCCGTCTCCCGGGCCACGGCGAGGGCGTCGTAGAAGGCGGTGAGCGGCTCGTCGAGCGAGCGCAGGGCGAGGAGGGCCGATTCGGCTCGCGGGACGTCGCCGGTGGCGAGGGCGTCCGCCGCCTGCTCGAGGCCGCGGGCCACCTCCGCGAGCACCTTGCCCGCCGCCGTGGCCACCAGGTGGAGCGGGTTGCGGGGGAAGAGGACCTGGCCGATCAGGAGGCCGACGGCCCCCCCGATCAGGGCGTCGACGAAGCGCTGGGGCACGGCGCCCTGGCCGGCGCCCGGGAGGGTCATCACGAGGATCGCCGAGACGGCCGCCTGGTTGACCAGGATCGTGCCCGCCCCGAGGAGGAGCGCCGCCGCCATCGCCAGGGCCACGACCAGGCCGATCTGGGGCACGCCCGTACCGAGCAGGCGGCTGAGGAGGTCGGCGACGGCGATCCCCACGGCGACGCCGGCCACCAGCTCGAGCGCCCGCCGCCGCGGCTGGCCCCGGGCGACGCCGAGTGAGATGACCGCGGAGATCGGGGCGAAGAAGGGCCTGACGTGGCCGAAGGCGAGGGTCGCGACCGCCCAGGCCACGGCCGCGGCCACGCTCGTCTGGAGGATCGGCGGCCCGGAGTCGAGCAGGCGCTCGGCCCGGCGGCGGGCCTGGCCGCGGACCGACCCGACCCGGATCATCCCGTGGCCCCGGTGAGGAGGACGGCCCGCGGGCCGGCGACGATGTGGACGATCCGGGCGTGGCGGGTCCAGGCGATCACGTCGAGCGCCTGGAGGCGGTCGAGGATGAACTGGAAGGCCACGGCCTGGGCCGGGGTCGCGTAGGCGCGGGCCACGTCGAAGGCATATCCGGTGGTGTGGAGCGGGTCCCGGTCGGCGAGGCCGCCCCGCGACCGAGCGGCGGCGGCGAGGTCGGCCAGGGGCGTCGTCCCGGCGGTCAACTCGAGCGGGGCCGGGGTGCGCCCGATCGCCCGCACCGCGGCGGCGAGGTAGACGGCGACGGCCAGGGCGTTCGGGCGCAGGTAGCGCGGGCCGCCCGGCTGGGCGAAGGCGGTGGTCGGGACCGGGACGAGGGCCCCGGTGCGCCGGGCGGCGGCGACCGCCGCGGCGTCGGCGAAGCCCGGCGTCTGCCCGGGGGGGCGCAGGGCGAGCTCGGCCGAGGGCGCCGCCGCCTGCAGCGCGGCCTCCCGGCCCAGGGCGCCCGGGTCGCTGCGGTAGAGGCGCATCACCTGGCGGGCCGCCTCCACCCGCCAGAGGTAGGTCGCCGAGTCGTCGCCCAGGCGGGCGAGCCAGAAGTAGGCGTCGGCGTGGTGGAGGGGGGTCGAGTCGACGTAGAGCTGGGTGTAGCCGACGGCGCGCCCGTAGAGGCGGAGCGCGGTCTGGAGGTTGCCCATGCCCATGTGGTAGGACTCGACGGCCAGGTCGTCGCGACCGAACGCCCGCCGGGCGATGGCCAGGTAGCGCTCGGTGGCAGCCAGCGCCGCCGCCGGATCGAAGCGCTCGTCGACGCGGGCCCGCTGGGCGCGGAGGGCCGCCGCCCGCGCCGGTGGGGCGACGGCGATCCGCGCGGCCAGGCGCCGGCTGGCCGCCAGGTCGACGCGCATCCCGAGCAGCCCGCTCCCCGTCTGGGCGACGATCTGGGTCAGCCCGGCGGCGGCGCTCGGGTCGCCGCCGGCGACGACGTCGGGGCGCCCGGCGCTCTCGAGCATGACGATCGCCTCGAGCGTGTCCGCGTCGATCGGACCGCTCCGGGCGGCCGCCTCGACGAGCGGGCGGAAGGCCGCGGTCCGGCGGGCGGCGGCGAGGACGCCGCCGGGGCTCTTGGCGTAGAGCACGTGGCTGAGTCCGTCGGCCGCCGCCTGCTCGAGCACGCCGGCCCGGGCCGGCGTGTAGGCGAGCGGGTCGAAGGTCCCCCCGGCGCCGCCGGCCCCGGGGACCAGCCGCCGCGGCCCGCCGCCGCCGCCGGAGAGGAGCAGGACGAGGGCGAGGACGACCGCGGCCAGCGCCCCGGCGAGGCCGGCCCGGCGGGCCCGGATCGTCCGGGGGCCGGCTGGGCCGGATCGTCTGCGAACCTCCGGGGACGGGTTGTTCACGAAAACCTCAAGGTCGGCGCCTACCCTGGTCGGCCAGGGCACTGAAAAACGAGCACTGGAGTCCTCAGATGATCGAGGCAAGCGGTCTGAGCAAGCGCTACGGGGACACCCTCGCGGTCGACGACCTCTCCTTCACCGTACCGCCGGGTCAGGTGACCGGGTTCCTGGGCCCGAACGGGGCCGGGAAGTCGACGACGATGCGCCTCGTCCTCGGGCTCGACCGGCCGACGGCCGGCTCGGTGACCGTCAACGGGCGTCCCTACGCCGAGTACCGCCGGCCGCTGCTCGAGGTCGGCGCCCTGCTCGAGGCCCGGGCGATCCACGGTGGCCGCAGCGCCTACAACCACCTCCTGTGCCTGGCCCAGAGCAACGGGATCGACCGCCGGCGGGTCGACGAGGTCGTCGAGGCGGTGGGGCTGACCGCGGTGGCCAAGAAGCGCTCCGGCGGCTTCTCGCTCGGGATGGGCCAGCGCCTGGGCATCGCCGCGGCCCTGCTCGGCGATCCGAAGGTCCTGATGTTCGACGAGCCGGTCAACGGGCTCGACCCGGAGGGCGTCCTCTGGATCCGCAACCTCCTGAAGTCGCTCGCCGGCGAAGGCCGGACGGTCTTCGTCTCGAGCCACCTGATGAGCGAGATGTCGATCACCGCCGATCGCCTGATCATCATCGGCCGGGGCCGGATGATCGCCGAGACGACGGTCGAGGACTTCCTCAAGGGCGGTACCGGGAACTTCGTCCGGGTCCGCTCGCCCCAGGCCGCGGAGCTCACCCGGCTGCTCAAGGACAAGGGCTTCACGGTCGCGCGCAAGCCGGACGACTCGCTCGAGGTGACCGGGGCGAGATGCGAGGTGGTCGGCGACCTGGCGGCCGGCGGCGGCCTGACGCTGCACGAGCTCTCGGCGCACAAGGCGTCGCTCGAGCAGACGTTCATGGAGCTCACCCGAGACTCGGTCGACTTCCGGACCGACGGGGACGCCCTCGTCCCGGCGGGCGAGGTGAGGTCCTGATGGAAGCGATCAGCGGCCCCCAGATCGGCGGCGCCCCGGCGGCCTACAGCCCGACGGCCAACTTCGTCAACGTCCTGCGCTCGGAGTTCACCAAGCTCCGGTCGGTCCGCTCGACCTACTGGACGCTGTTCGCGGCGATCCTCTTCACCGTCGGCCTCTCGGTGATCGCGGCGGCCGTCGTCTCCAGCAACTACGCCGGCTTCAGCCCCAACCGGAAGGCGGACTTCGAGCCCACCCAGCTCAGCCTCGGCGGGCTCAACCTGGCCCAGATCGCGATCGGGGTGCTCGGGGTGCTGACCATCACCAGCGAGTACGGGACCGGCATGATCAGGGCCACCCTCAGCGCCGTGCCCCAGCGCCGGATGATGCTCGCGGCCAAGGCCCTCGTGTTCGCGGGGACGGCGCTCGTCGTCGGCCTGGTGGCCAGCTTCGTCGCCTACTTCGTCGGCCAGGCCATCCTCTCCGGCTCGGCGCCCCACTCCTCGCTCGGCGACCCGCACGTGTTCCTCGCCGTGGCCGGCGGGGGTCTCTACCTCGCGGCGCTCGGGCTCCTCGGCCTCGGCCTCGGGGCGATCATCCGGGCCAGCGCCGGGGCGATCTCGGCGCTCTTCGGCCTCCTCTTCGTGCCGCCGATCATCACCGCGCTGCTCCCCCAGTCCTGGTCGGACACGATCAACCCCTACCTCCCGTTCAACGCCGGCCACCAGATCTTCTCGGTCCGCCACGACCCGGGATCGCTCGGGGCCTGGTCGGGCTTCGGCGTGTTCTGCATCTACGCGGCCGTCGCCCTGGCGGCCGGCGCCCTGGTGATCAAGCGGCGGGACGCCTGAGCGGCCCTATACCGCCGGCGGCGGGTCGAGCCCGGGCGGCTCCTCGGGGGGAAACCCGGGGGGCCCGTCGCCCGGCCACATGTCCTCGGCCGGCGGGAGGTCGCGCCACATGTCTTCGGCCGGGAGGTCGGGGAGGTCGGTCGGATCGGCCGGGGCGAGGAGATCCTCGGGGAGGAAGAGCTCGCCCGGCGGGAACAGCTCGATCCCGTCGGGTCCCTCGGCCGGCGCCGCCGGCGCCTTGGCCGGCTCGGCCAGGTCCGGGGCCTTCGGCTCGGGCCGGTCGGGCGGCGTGTCCTGGAGCAGGCCGCCGCGGAGGCCGAACTTGATGATCCCCATCGAGCCCCCCATGTGCGGGCGCTTCTCGTCGGGCCAGCGCTGGGTGTAGGGGGGCATCTTCCAGACCTGGGCGGCCACGGTGGCGTAGTGGTAGCGGAGGTAGGCGACGAGGTCGCCGCGATGCTTGCGGCAGGCGTAGCGCCGCGGGCCGAGCGGGCCGCCGCCGTTCCAGACCAGCCAGCGCCCGGGGAAGGCGTCGAGGTACTCGCCGAACATCCGCTCGGTCACCTGCCCCTGGAGGCTCCGCCAGGTCCCGTGGTCCGGCGTCGCGTCGCAGAACTGACAGCGAAAGACGGACCGGGTGGGCATCAGCCGCAGCGCTCCCCGGTCGGGATCGGGCGGCGACGGGGGAGGGCCACCGGGCAGCAAGCCAGCGGCAGGCACTAAGCGAGGGCCGGTCGGATCATCAGCCATGTTTAGCATGGAGACGTGCAGTGTCAAAGCGTATCGAAGCGCGTTCTCCCCATCGGGGGGTGCCCGGATGGGTCGGGCGCGAAACGGCGCGGGCGCCCGGGCGAGGGTCCGCGATGAGCGAGCGGCGCCTCGCCGTGATCGACCTCGGCTCGAACACCTTCCGCCTCGTCGTCTTCACCGCCGGCGACGGCTGGTGGAAGCGGACCGACGAGATCTTCGAGGCCGTCCGCATCGGCGAGGGCCTGGCGGCGACCGGTTCGCTCTCCGCGGCGTCGATCGGCCGGGCGGTCTCGACGGCGAACGTGTTCGCCCACTTCTGCCGGGCCAACGGGCTCGCCGCCGACTCGATCAACGCGGTGGCCACGAGCGCGATCCGCGACGCCGAGAACGCCGGCGACTTCCTCGGCCGGGCCGAGCGGGAGACCGGGCTGGCGATCCGGGTCCTCAGCCAGGAGGAGGAGGCCCGGTACGGGTACCTGGCCGCAGTCAACTCGACGACCCTGGCCGACGGCTGCGTCCTCGACCTCGGGGGCGGGTCGATGCAGCTCGTCCGGGTCGACGGACGCCTCGACCGCGAGTCGTCCTCCTTCCGCCTCGGGGCCGTGCGCATGACCGAGCGCTTCCTCCCGGAGAACCGCCCGGCCAAGCGGCGCGAGCTCGACGACCTCCGCGCCCACGTGGCTCGCAAGCTCGGGCGGGCGCCCTGGCTCGCCGGCACCGGGCGGCGGCTGGTCGGCCTGGGCGGCACCGTGCGCAACCTGGCCACCGCGGCCCAGCGGGCGGCCGGCCAGCCGTCGATCGGCGTCCAGGGGATGGTCATCGGCCGTGACGCGCTCGAGGAGCTGATCGAGCGCCTCGCCGCCCTGCCCCCGGGCGAGCGGGCCGACGTCCCGGGGATCAAGTCGGCGCGCGGCGACCTGATCCTCGCCGGCGCCGTGGTCGTCGCCACCGTGCTCGACGTCGGCGGGTTCGAGAGCCTGGAGGCGACCGAGGCCGGGCTGCGCGAGGGCGTCTTCTTCGAGCACCACATCGGCGCCGATCCGCCCCTCTTCGACGACGTCCGCCGGGCGAGCGTGGTCAACCTGGCTGCCCAGTACCACGTCGACGAGGCCCACACCCGCCACGTCGCCCAGCTGGCGCTCGGACTCTTCGACGAGCTGGCGGCCGCCGATCTCCACCCGGGCGACCCGATCGAGCGCGAGCTCCTCTGGTCGGCGAGCGTCCTCCACGACATCGGCATGTCGGTCGACTACGACGATCACCACAAGCACTCGCGCTACCTGATCCTGAACGCCGGGCTCCCCGGCTACGCCCCCAACGAGGTGGCCCTGATCGCCCAGGCGGCCCGCTACCACCGCAAGGGGATGCCCGACGCCGGCGACCTCGCCCCGGTGCTCGAGGCCGGCGACGAGGCGCGCCTCTTCCGCCTGGCCGCGCTCCTTCGCCTGGCCGAGGATCTCGAGCGCTCGCGCGACCAGACCGTCCGCTCGGCCCACATCCGCCGCATCGAGGACGGGGTCGAGCTGGTCATGGTCGCCGACGGCGACCTCGCCGTCCCGCGCTGGGCGGCCGAGCGGGAGACCGCCGTCTTCGAGCGGGCCTTCGGCGAGCGCCTGACCGTCAGCGGCGAGCCGGCCGCCGCCCCCGCGTGACCGCAGTGGCGAGCCGGCCGCCGCCCCGGCGTGAGCGCAGCGGCGAGCCGGCCGCCGCCCCGGCGTGACCGCAGCGGCGAGCCGGCCGCCGCCGGCGTGACCGTCAGCGGCGAGCCGGCCGCCGCCCCGGCGTGACCGCAGTGGCGAGTCCGCCGCCGTCGCCTGACCGCAGTGGCGAGCCGGCCGCCGCCCCGCCTGACCGTCGGCGGCGCCGGGCCCGAACGCCGCGGGCCGCTAGAGCCGGCCGAGCAGGAGCAGGACGAGCAGGATCAGCGCGATCAGGCCGATGATCCCGCCGGCGATGGCCACCTTCAGCAGGAACAGCACGATCGCGACCAGGATCAGCAGACCGACGAGACCTCGAACCATCGACGCTCCTCTTCTCGGGGGTGCCGTCTCTACCCCGCCCGCCCGCCTTCCTAACGCGCCCTCGGCCGTCGTGTGAGACTCCCGGCGATGCGGGTGGCGGTCGTCGGACACGTCGAATGGGTCGAGTTCGCCCGCGTCCCCCGCGTCCCCCGCGCCGGCGAGGTGATCCACGCCGGCCCGACCTGGTCGGACGCCGCCGGCGGCGGGGCGGTGGCCGCCGTCCAGCTCGCCCGCCTGGCCGGCGAGGCCTCCCTCTACACGGCGCTCGGCGAGGACGAGCTCGGCCGGCGGACCCGCGCCCGGCTCGAGGAGCTCGGGGTGGTCGTCCACGCCGCCCCCCGGGCCGAGCCCACCCGGCGGGCCCTGACCTTCGTCGACGACGCCGGCGAGCGGACGATCACCACGCTCGGCGACCGGCTCGCCCCGACCGGGTCCGACGACCTGCCGTGGGGGCTCCTCGACGCCTTCGACGCCGTCTTCTTCACCGCCGGCGACGGCCTCGCGCTCGAGGCGGCGCGCGCCGCCCGCGTGCTCGTGGTCACCCCCCGGGCGCGGCCCCGGCCGGCCCGGCCGGTGGCCCTCGACGCGCTCGTGTTCAGCGCCGGCGACCCGCTCGAGCGCGCCGCGGCAGCCGAGCTCGCCCCGAGCGCCGGGATCGTCGTGGTCACCCGGGGCGCCGAGGGCGGACGGTGGGCGGGCCGGGCCGGGCCGGGGGGCGACTGGGCGGCGACGCCCCTCCCCGGGCCGGTGGTCGACTCCTACGGGTGCGGCGACTCCTTCGCCGCCGGCCTCACCTACGCCCTCGGCGCCGGCCGGCCGGTCGACGCCGCCCTGGCCCTCGCCGCCCAATGCGGCGCCATGTGCCTGACCGGGCGTGGCCCCTACGGCCGCCAGCTCTCGGCGCGCGATCTCGCATAGCCGCGCGGGCGACGCCCCTGCCCGGGCCGAGCCGTCGGGCGCCGCGAGGCCAGCCGCCCACGCGGAGCGTGATCCGGCCCACCGCTCCCGGGGCCGGCGCAGCCGGCGCCCAAGGGGCGGGGGACGGATCACGCGCTGCGCTCACTTGATGAGCGGCTTGACCGCCTTGAGGACCGCCGCCATCTCCAGCGGCTTGTCGAAGCCGGCGTCGGGCGTCGGGGACTTGCCGATCATGTAGTTGATCGCCGCCGCGTGGCGGGCCTCGATCTGGACGATCGCTCCGGCCGTGGCCAGATACTGCTTGTTCTGCAACTTCGGCCCCTGCCCGTTGTAGGCGGACACGCCGGTGTTCTCGAGCACCGACGCCAGGGCGAGGAACGTCGCCTGGCTGGTGACCGGGAAGCTGAACGTCGGCTTGGTGACCGGCGTCCCCCCAGCGGCCTTGATCGCCGCGGCGAGCCCGCTGACGTGGGCGGCCTCGTGCCCGGCGATCAGCGTGACCAGGGTCTTGGCCGCGCCGCTGAGGCCGACCGACTTGCTCTTGACGTTGTAGAAGTCCGACTCGAGGTACTCGAGCGTCAGCGCGTAGTTGAGGATCGCCAGGTCGCCGGCCGGCGACTGGGCGAACGCGTCGCTGAGGAACGGACCGACGGCCCCGAGGCCACCGACGGCGACGGCGGCCAGCGTGCCCCGGATGAGGAACGCCTCGCGGGTTACGCCCTTGACTTCGACTGCGGCCAGTTCAGGGACCGCAAGTGTGGAATCTTCCATGTGACTTGATCCTTTCTGTGCTTGCGGTTGATCAGGCGATGAACGGCTTGACGGCGGCGAGGACCTGGCTCATCGACATCGGCTTGGCGAACGCGCCATCCGGGGTGATCGACTTGCCGGTCAGCGTGTTGAGGATCGCCGCGTGGCGGGCCTCGACCGTGTGGATCGACAGGGCGGCGCCGAGCACCGCCGGGTCGACGATGTTCCCCGCCTGCCCGAGGTAGGCCGCGGCGCCGAGGTTCTCGACGGTGGCGGCGAGGGTGGCCACGGCGGTCGCGCTGCCGAGCGGGAACTTCCCGATCGGCTTGGTCGCCGGGGTGCCGCCGAGCTTCTTGACGGTCGCCTTCAGCGCGTTGACGTGTGTCTGCTCCTGGGCGCCGATCGCCTTCAGGAGGTCCTGGACCTTGCCGGAGAAGAGCCCCGACTTGATGACCTTCTTGTAGAACTCGGTCTCCAGGTACTCGAGGGTCAGCGCGTAGTTGACGATCGCGATGTCCCCGGTGTTGGCCGACCCGGCGGTGGTCGTCGAGGCGGTGCCCGCCGTGGTGCTGCTCGAGCTGCTGCTCGACGAGCCGCAGGCCGCGATGAACGCCGCGAGCGAGCTCGCGGCCGCCGCGCCGCCGACGCCCTTGCCGACCATCTTCAGGAACTTCTTGCGCTCGCTCGGGTCACGGGCGAGGACCTCGAGTGCGCCGACCGGCTGGGGGCCGGCTTCCTCGGTCGCGGGGTGAGACATTTCGGATACCTCCGATTGGAAGACGTCGGGACCGCGCACGCTGCTCGCACACGGTCCCCGGGTGAGGTGACACCCCCGCGCCGCCTCGTCCGGACGGCAGGTGGGTTTCCCCTTGTTGCGCGCAGGAGGGCCCCCTGGATCAATCGCGCCCCCACCGGGGGCCGGTCATCGGTCAGCGCGGGGCGGCGAGCGAGCGGGCGATCAACTCGATCGGATGGAGGATCGGGAGCGGGCGGTCGAGGTGGCGGGCGATCTGGAGCGCGCACCCGGGGTTGGCCGCGGCGATCGCCTCGGCGCCGACCGCGGCGAGGTTGGCCGCCTTGCGCCGGCCGAGCTCGGCGGCGGCCTCGGGCTCGAGCAGGTTGTAGACGCCGGCCGACCCGCAGCAGAGCTCCCACTCCGCCGGCGTCACCAGCTCCAGGCCGGGGATGGCCCGCAGGAGCTCGCGCGGCGCCTCGCGGATCTGCTGGGCGTGGGCCAGGTGGCAGGCGTCGTGGTAGGCGACGCGCAGGGGCACCGGACGCCGCTCGGCCCGGGGCTCGATGCCGGCCAGGAACTCGTGGACGTCGGACACCCGCCGGGGGAACTCCTCGTCGCCGGTCAGGTGGCCGTACTCCTTCATCCCCGAGCCGCAGCCGGCGGCGTTGACGACGATCGTGTCGTAGCCGGCGAAGGCGGCGATCGTCTCCTCGGCGCACGTTCGGGCCTGGTCCTCGTAGCCGGTGTGCAGGGCGAGCGACCCGCAGCAGCGCGAGGCGGGCGGGACGTGGACCTCGAAGCCCTCGGCGCTCAGCACGTCGATCGTCGCCCGGTTGACCGCGGCGAAGAAGACCCGCTGGACGCACCCCTGCAAGAGGGCGACCGTCCCCCGCTGCTCCCCGCGCGCCGCGGTGCGGGCCGGCAGGCGCTGCCAGCTCGCCCGGAGCGCCACCTCGGGGGTCATCGCCGCCATGGCGCGCAAACGGGCCAGCCGCTCGGGAAGGAATCGCTCGAGGCGCAGACGGCGGTTGAGGACGAGCGCCGGGACCATCGCCCGCAGCCGCCCCGGGTGGGGGAAGAGGGCGAAGACGAGGCGGCGGAAGGCCCGGTCGGCCAGGGTGCGCTCGAAGTGACGCTCGACCTGCGGGCGGGTCTGGGCGAGGAGGAGGTCGTACTGGACGCCCGACGGGCAGGCGGTGACGCAGGCCATGCAGCCGAGGCAGCGGTCGAAGTGGGTGACCATCTCGTCCGAGAGCTCGGCCTGCTCGTGCCCGAGCGACATCAGGGCGATGCGCCCGCGCGGCGAGTCCATCTCCTCGCCCCACAGGGCGTAGGTCGGGCAGGTCGGCAGGCAGAAGCCGCAGTGGACGCAGTCGTCGATCAGCGCCGGGTCGGGCGGGTGCGCCTCGTCCCAGGCCGACTCCGGGCGGTGGACGGGGGGCGGCTCGGTGGCCACCTACAACCCCCCGACGTAGCGGCCGGGGTTGCACGCGCCGCGCGGGTCGAAGCGGGCCTTGACCCGGCGCAGGAGGTCGAGCTCGGGCCCGCCGGCGACGCCCCACACATCGACCCTCCGGCGGAGCGCCGCCGGGGCGTCCTGGACGACGCAGGGGGCCGGGGCCAGGCGGGCGCGGAGCTCCTCGACCCCGGCCGGGTCGTCCCCGGCCACGCGGACCCAGGCGAGCCCGAGGGCCGCCCGCACCACCGCGCTCCCGCACGCCCCGAGGAGCCGCTCGAGGTCGCCGGGGAGGGCCGAGACCCGGACCACCGCGCCGCCGGGCGCCGCCCGCTGGCGGGCGCGCTGCTCGGCCCAGAGCCCCTCGTCGTCGGCGACCACCTCGGTCTCCAGCCCGGCCTCCCCGAGCAGAGCCGCCACCGCGCGAGCGGTGCTCTCGCCGGCCCGGCCGGCCGCCCGGGCCAGGAGGCCGCCCCCGGCGCCGGGTCCGTCCCAGCGCAGGTCGAGGGCCTCGAGCTCGAGCGCCCGGGCGGAGACCAGGCGCGCCGCCCGGGCCAGGGCGCCGGGGTCGCCGCCGCGCCCGACCACGGTCAGGGTCTCCCCGGGCAGGGGATGGAGGCGGAGCGTCGCCTCGCAGATCACCCCGAGCGTCCCGAGCGCCCCGCACATCAGCTTGGCCAGGTCGTAGCCGGCCACGTTCTTGATCACGTTCGACCCGGCCCGGGCCACCGTCCCGTCGGGCAGGGCGACGCGGACGCCGAGGATCAGGTCGCGGACCCCGCCGTGGCGGTGGCGCAGGGGCCCGCTGTCCCCGGTGGCGAGGATCCCGCCGATCGTCGCCCGGCGGTCGCCGTCGGGCGGGTCGAGCGAGAGCCGCTGGCCCTGCTCGGCGAACTGGGCCTGGGCCCGGGCCAGGCCGACGCCCGCCTCGAGCACCACCGTGAAGTCGCCGGCGCTGTGCTCGACCACCCGGTCGAGGCGCTCGGTCGAGACGATCAGGTCGGGCTCCTCCCCGGGGGCGCCCCAGTCGACCTTCGTGCCCCCGCCGAGCGGCCGCGCCCGGCGGGCCCCCTCCAGAGCAGCCGCCATCTCCGACGGGTCCGCCGGTCGGGCGAGCGCGGCCGCCGCGGACCTCGACATCAGAAGCGCTCGGCCAGCCCGGCCGCCTCGAGCGGGTGGACGCGGTAGGGCCCGGGCACCTCCCCGCACAGGCGCGGGGTCGGCATCACCTTGCCGGGGTTGGCCAGGCCGTCGGGGTCGAAGGCGCAGCGGAGCATCTGGAAGGCGGCGAGGTCGTCCTCGCTGAACATCTTCCCCATGTAGGCGCGCTTGTCGACCCCGACCCCGTGCTCGCCGGTGATCGACCCGCCGGCGTCGAGGCAGGCCTGGAGGATCAGCCCCGAGAGCTCCTCGGCCCGCTCGGCCTCCCCGGGCACGTTGCCGTCGTAGCAGACCAGCGGATGGAGGTTGCCGTCGCCCGCGTGGAAGACGTTGGCCACCCGCAGCTCGTACTCCCGGCCGAGCTCCTCGATCCGCCCGAGCACGTCGGGCAGGCGGGTCCGGGGGATCACCCCGTCCTGGACGAAGTAGTGGGAGGAGATCCGCCCGGCCGCCGGGAAGGCCGACTTGCGCATCTTCCAGAACACGGCCCGCTCCTCCGGGGTCCGGGCGACCCGGACGCCGGTCGACTCGCTCGCCCGGCAGAGGGCCTCGAGCTCGCCGAACTGGGCGTCGCACTCGGCGGTCGGCCCGTCGAGCTCGACCAGGAGCGCCGCCCCGGCCTCGGCCGGCCACCCGGCATGGGCCATCTGCTCGGACGCCTCGATCGCCAGCTGGTCCATCATCTCGATCGCCGCCGGGACGAGGCCGGCCGAGACGATCGCCGAGACCGCCTGGCCGGCGCTCCGGGTGTCGGCGAAGAAGGCGACCAGGGTCTTGACCGCCGGCGGGGTCGGGACCACGCGGAGGGTGATCCGGGTGGCCACCCCGAGCGTCCCCTCCGACCCGACGAAGGCGCCGAGGAGGTCGTAGCCCGGGGGATCGACGTGCTTGCCGCCGAGCTCGACGACGCTCCCGTCGGGGAGGACGACCTCGAGCCCGGTGACGTAGTTCGTGGTGAAGCCATACTTGAAGCAGTGCGCCCCCCCCGAGTTCTCGGCCACGTTCCCGCCGATCGAGCAGACGATCTGGCTCGACGGATCCGGGGGGAAGAAGTAGTCGGGGGCGACGGCGTGGGAGATCGCGATGTTCGTGACCCCCGGCTCGACGACCACCCGCTGGTTGGCGAGGTCGACCTCGAGCACCCGCCGCATCCGGCTGAGCACGATGAGGACGCCGTCGGCGATCGGGAGCGCCCCGCCCGAGAGGCCCGACCCCGACCCGCGGGCGACCCACGGGACCTTCAGCGAGTGGCAGGCCCGGACGACGTCGCGCACCTCCTCGCCGCTGGCGGGAAGGACGGCCACCGGGGGTACCACGTGGTAGTGGAGCAGCCCGTCCGACTGGTAGGTCCGGAGGTCATGGGGGTGGGTGAGGACGTTCGCGTCCCCGCAGATCGCGCGCAGGCGCGCGACCAGCGAGGCGGCCGGGAAGGCGGGGATCGTCGGCTGGGTCGTGGCCATGCTAAGAGGTGTAGCGCAGTTTCATGCCCGGGCGCCGCCCGGCTCAACCGAGGAGTCGGGGCGGGGCCCGCGAACCTAGGTCGAGTGAGACGTCGATGACCGGGGCCGCGTGCTCGACCTGCTGATCGTCGTGGCGACGATCGGCTTCGCGGTGATCGGGCTGCGCCGCGGGTTCGTGGTCAGCCTCTTCTCGCTCGGCGGCTTCCTCGCCGGCGCCGTGCTCGCCACCGCGGTCGTCGACGCCTTCCTCCCCCCGCGCCGGACGTCGCTGGCCACGCCGGTGTTCGGGCTCTTCGCCGCCCTCCTCGGCGGGAGCTTCCTCGCCCTGGCGGCGGGCGGCCTCGGCGCCCGCGTCCGCGCCCGGCGGCCGACCAAGTTCCCCGGCCGGGCCGACGGCCCGCTCGGGGCCGCCCTCTCGGCCTGCATCGCCCTCGGCGTCGCCTGGATGCTCGGCGCCGTGGCGCTGGCCGTGCCCCGGGACAGCCTCGGCCTGCGCGCGGCGGTCTCCCGGTCAGCCACCCTCCGCGGGCTCGACGCCCTCCTCCCGCCGCCCGGCGGCGTCCTCGCCGCCCTGGCCCCCTTCGACCCCCTCCCCGCCCTCGAGGGGCCCCAGGCCGGGATCGCCCGCCCGACCAGGCAGATCACCCGGGCGAGCGCGGTCAAGCGGGCGGCGGGCAGCGTCGTGCGCGTGCTCGGGAGCGCCTGCGGGACCGGGCTCGAGGGGTCGGGCTGGGTCGCCGCCCCCGGCGTCGTGGTGACCAACGCCCACGTCGTGGCCGGCGAGACCGACACCGTCGTCGAGGTCGCCGGCGTCTCCCCCGACCTGAGCGCCCAGCTCATCGGGTTCGACGCGCAGAACGACGTGGCCGTCCTCCGGGTCGACGGGCTCGCCGCCCCGGCCCTCCCCCTCGCCGTCGACCCGCCGGCCGGACGGGCGGCGGCGATCCTCGGCTTCCCCCGCGACGGGCCGTTCGACGTCCGCTCGGGGCGGATCGGCCCGACCGAGACCCGCCGCGCGCCCGACGCCTTCGGGAAGGGCGCCGTCTCGCGCCGGCTGACCCCGCTCCGCGGTCTCGTCCGCCCGGGCAACTCCGGCGGCCCGATGGTCGACGCCCGGGGCCGCGTGGTGGCCACCGTGGTCGCCGAGACCTTCGGCGGGGGCATCCTCGGGGGCTACGGGGTGGCCAACGCGGCGGTCGCCCACGCCCTGGCCGGCGCGGTCGGGCCGGTGTCGAGCGGGGCCTGCCACGGCTAGTAGCGGTCCGTCCAGCAAGTTCCTGCACCATTGGGCGGGCCCGGATGACCGCGTGGCGGCGTCCTCGAAGCTCGGAATACGTCCAGTATGCCGCCGCTTCTGCGTCCTGGCCACGCGGCCCCGGACCTCGCCGAATGGCACACGAACTTACCGGACGAACCACTAGCGGTCTGGACCGGCTGTCCAGACGCCTCTGCCTGGCGGTCGGTGTGAGGCCCGGGGGGGTGGACCTAGACTGGGGCGGGTGAACGTCGATGGCTCGGTCGAGGCTCGCTGTGACTTCGTGCTGCGCAGCGTGGAGGATCGCGGCGTGCGCTTCGTGCGCCTCTGGTTCGTCGACGTCCTCGGCAACCTGAAGAGCATCGCGATCCCCGTCTCCGAGCTCGACGGGGCGCTCGAGGACGGGATCGGGATCGACGGCTCGGCGCTCGAGGGGTCGGCCCGGCTGGCCGAGCGGGACGTCATCGCCCACCCCGACCCGCTGACCTTCCAGATCCTCCCCTGGCGCCCGGGGTCGCTGGTCGCCCGGATGTTCTGCGAGGTCCGCGCCCCGGACGGCCGGCCGTTCGCCGCCGACTCGCGGCTCGCCCTCGCCCGCGTCGTCCGCCAGGCGTCCGAGCTCGGCTTCACCTTCGAGGTCGGGTGCGAGATCGAGTTCTTCCTCTACGCCGGGGGCGAGCCGGCCGGCCGCGAGCTCGGGGAGGCGCTCCCGGTCCCCCTCGACCAGGGCGCCTACTTCGACCTCACCTCGCTCGACATCGGCAGCGACTTCCGCCGGCGGACGATCGAGTACCTCGAGCAGATGGGGATCCCGGTCAAGAGCGCCCACCACGAGGTCGCCGCCTCCCAGCACGAGATGGACCTCCAGCACGCCGACGCGATGACGATGGCCGACGCCTTGATGACCTTCCGCCTCGCGGTCAAGGAGGCCGCCCGGACGGTCGGCTGCTACGCGACCTTCATGCCCCAGCCGGTCGAGAACCAACCCGGTTCGGGGATGCACCTCCACCTGTCGCTGTTCGACGCCGACGGCAACGCCTTCCACGCCCCGTCGCGCGAGCAGTCGCTCTCGCCCCTCGGGCGCTCGTTCCTCGCCGGGGTGCTCGCCCACGCCCCGGAGATGTGCGCGGTGACCAACCAGTGGGTCAACTCGTACAAGCGCCTGGCCAACGGGTTCGAGGCGCCCCAGCACGTCAGCTGGACCCAGCACGGCCGGTCGGCCCTGGTCCGCGTCCCGTCTCTGCGCCGCGACCGGCCGCAGGCGGCCCGGATCGAGCTCCGCTCGCCCGACCCGGCGGCCAACCCGTACCTCGTCTTCGCCCTCGTCCTCGCCGCCGGCCTGCGGGGGATCGAGCGGGGCTACGAGCTCGAAGCCGAGACGGTCGACGAGCCGGCCCCCGGGAAGCGGCGCCTCCCCCAGGACCTCGCCGAGGCGACCGATCTGTTCGAGGCGTCGGACCTGGCCCGCGAGACGTTGGGAGATCGCCTGTGCGACTGGTACGTGCTCAACAAGCGGCGGGAGTGGGCCGAGTTCCGGACGACCGTCAGTCCGTTCGAGCGGCGCCGGTACCTGCGGCTATGAGCGAGGCGTGGATCTACGCGGCCGATCCGGGGGACGCCGCCGAGAACGCGCGCCTCCTCGCCGACCTCGGCTTCAGCGCCCGCCGGGTGACGGTCAACGGGTCGGGCTCGCTGCGCCCGAGCGCCGAGGACGGGGGCGCCGAGCGGCGGCCGACCCTGATGCTCGTGCTCGCCGGCGACGACGGGCCGACGGTCGGCGACCTCTGCCACCGCCTCCAGGAGGATGTCGAGCTGAGCGAGGTCCCGCGCGTCGTCGCCCTCGACACCGAGCACCTCGACGCCGGGGCCGGGGTCGCCGAGGGGCACGAGCTGCTCGTCCGGCCCTACTCCGGGGTCGAGCTCGGGATCCGCATCGCCCGCGCCCGCCAGCAGCTCTCGGGGGCCGACGGGGACGTCCTGCGGGTCGGGGCGCTCGAGCTCAACCTGGCCAACTACCAAGTCTCGATCGACGGGCGGCCGATCAACTTCACCTACATGGAGTACGAGCTGCTCAAGTTCCTCGTCACCCACCCGGGCCGGGTGTTCACCCGGGAGGCGCTCCTCAGCCGGGTGTGGGGCTACGACTACTACGGGGGCGAGCGGACCGTCGACGTCCACATCCGCCGGCTGCGGGCCAAGCTCGGCCAGGACTACGGCGGGCGGATCCAGACCGTGCGCAGCGTCGGGTACCGGTTCGATGCCTGAGCTCTCGGGCACCTCCGGGCCCCCCGGCGCCTCGCCGGCGCTCACCCGCCGGGGTGGCCAGAGCCGGGCCATCTACGGCGGCTTCCGCCAGACGATCAAGGCGGTCGGCACCGGCGTGCGGGGCAGCCGCGACCTGAGCTTCGCCGAGGCGCGCGGCGCGATGGGCCTCCTCCTGGCCGGGGAGGCGACGGCGGCCCAGGCCGGGGCCTTCCTCGTGGCGATGCGCATCAAGGGGGAGTCTCCGCCCGAGCTGGCCGGCTTCGCCCAGGGCCTGCGCGACGTCTGGGGCGGGGCCGAGACGACCTGCCGCCGGCCGCTCGTCGCCTGCGCCGGGGCCTACGACGGGATGGCCGACGCGCCCCACCTCAGCCTGGCGGCCGGCGTGGTGGCCGCGGCCGCCGGGGCGGGGATCGTGTTGCACTGCGGGGACACCCTCGGCCCGAAGTACGGGATCACCGTCGCCGACGTGCTCGGGGCGCTCGGCGGGCCGGCGACGCCGACCGAGCCCCAGTCGACGCGGATGCTCGAGACGGCCGGGGTGACCGTCGTCCACGCCGGGGAGGCGCTCCCCGGGTGGCGCGCGCTGGCGGGCATCCGCGACGAGGTCGGGGTGCGGGGTCCGGTCCACTCGGCCGAGAAGCTCGTCGACTACTACGGGGCCCGGCGCTTCGTGGTCGGCCACACGCACAGCTCCTACAGCGAGCGGCTGCTCGGGGCACTCGTGCTGCTGGGGGCCGAGCGGTCGATCGCCGTCCGCGGGATCGAGGGGTCGGACGTCATGCGTCCCGGGCGCCCCCAGGCGTTCGAGCCGGGGCGGGCGCTCGAGCTCCCCCAGCGAACCGACTCCCGGGTCGGCCGCCCGGAGCCGGCGTCCGGGGACCAGGCCGCCCGGTCCGCAGCCCTGACCACCGAGCTCGTGGCCGGGGAGATCGGCGGCCCGCTGGCCTACACGGTCGCCCTCAACGCGGGTCTTCGCCTCTACGCGGCCGGCCTGGTCGAGGACACCCGCGACGGGTTGGAGCTGGCCGAGGCGGCGGTGGCCGACGGCGGCGCGGCCGCGACCCTGCGGGCGATGCTCGCGGCCGCCGTCGCCTGAGTCGCGACGTCCTCGGGCGGCGTTCCGGGTGGCCATGGAGCCGTGGTCGCCGGTCGGCCGGCGCGCGTCGGCGCGCGACGTCGGAGGGCCGGCCGGGGTCGCCGTGACGGCGGCCGGTCACGTGTGCGATCGGCGGGCGGGTGAATCGCTCCTAGGCGGGCGCGCTAGCCTTTGTGGTGGTTCGCGGAGACGGAGGGCTCCGGAGCTCGACATGGAGCGATGAGACGGCGCTCGACGCGGGCAGCGGCGCCCCGGACCATCGCACGCCTCGCTGGTAACCGGACCGGAGCGTGTGATGCCGTCTCTCTGCTGGACCCGTCGTGATCGACCGGCCCCTGCCCGGGACTTCGACTGGCTGGGCGGAGCCACGGGGGTGGAGCTGGAGGTCGAGCTCGGAGGCGGGCGGGCCCGCGTCCGGGTGGCCGGAGAGGTCGATCTCGCGTCGGTCGAGGTGATCGAGGACGCCGTGGCCGACGCGCTCGTCCAGGCGCCGTCCGGGGTCGAGCTCGACCTCGCCGGCGTGGCGTACATCGACGCGGCCGGGTGCGAGATGGTGGCGCGGGCCGTGGGCCGGCTCCGGGTCACCTGGCCCGGCGGTGCCGCCGGACGGCTCGGCGGGTCGCCCGGGCGCCCGGGGGGCGGGCGCCGGCCGACCTGCGGGGGAGGCGGAAGCCGCGAGCGGCCCGGCGACCTCGCGCCGCCCCCGGCTGGCCGGAGCTGTGCGCCGCGGGCCGGATTCCCCGCGGGCGGCGGCCGGCCGGCCTCCTCATGACGGGGGGTCCCACCGAGAATCAGCTCCACCGGTGCTCCTCCTGCGGGCGCCACGTCCGCCGCGCCACCGCCTCCGGCGCGCGCTGCGAGTTCTGCGGGGGGCCGCTCCAGGCGGTCTGGGGGCTCGGTCAGACCCCGTCGCCGCGCGCGGGGGACGTGGCCGCCGCGCCGCCGTCCGAGAAGGTCAAGGCTCGGGTCCGCGAAATGCTCCGCGGCGGACCCTCCCCACCCAGGCACGAGGGAGCCTAGGGTGCGAGGTCCCGGCCGGCTGGGGGCCGGCCGGGACGCGGCTGCCTTCGAAGGGCTGGCCCCGGCCGCGCAGTTAGGGTAACCTAAGGGCATGTCCGTGGAGAGGACGCGCTAGTGCCCCAGATCGACTGGTCGGGCTGGCCGGTGCTCGAGGTTCGGGTCCGCGCCCCGCAGCCGACCTGCTACGCCCGGGTCGTCATCGACACCCTGCGGGCCGGGCTCCACCGCGGCGAGCCGTTCGCGGTCGTCGTCGTCGGCGAGCCGACCGCCCCGCCACGCCGGGCGCCGGTGCTCGGCCCGATCGACACCCGCTGGCTCCGGCACTGCCGGGGTCCGCTGGCCCGGATGTGCCGGGGGATCGCCTACGTGACCGACCGGCCGCCGGTGGGCCTCGCCGGGTGCGCGTGCACCTCGTTCACCAGCGTCGAGGCGGCGCGGGCGTGGGCGTGGGAGCGCATCGCGGCCGAGCCGCGCATCCCGGTCGGCGTCTGAGCCTTGGCGGCGGCGGCGGCGGCAGGCGACCCGGCCGATCCGGCCGATCCGGTCGGGCGTGAGCAGGACGCCGGGCCGGAGGTCGAGCGCGACGAGACGCGGGAGGGCTTCGCCGACGCCCTGGCCGGGTGGGGGCTGACGCCGAGCCAGGTCGCCGACACGCTCGAGCGAACCGACTTCGCCCTCGGCATGGTCGAGCTCCGGCCACCGGCCGGGGGGAAGAGCCCGGGGATCGCGCTCGTCGTCGCCGATCGCCGCGATCCCGAGCTCCGCGACCTGTTCGCCTGGCGGGCCTCGGCGAGCGACGACGACTACGCGGCCGCCTGGGAGGTCGAGGAGGAGCCGCTCACCCGGGTTGTCCTCGGGCCGGACGAGCAGGCGCTCCTGCGCTTCGCGATCCGGGTCCGGTCGCCCTTCGCGCTCGAGCGGCGCTACCTCTTCGCGGTGGGCGCGGTCGCCCCGATGCTGAAGAAGCTCCAGGTCGCCGGGACCGGGCTGTTCCTCGTCCCGGCCAAGGTCGTCGAGCGGGAGACGGCCCGCGAGGGGACGCCCGCCGACTTCGACGTGCTGAGCTCCTCGGTGCGGGTGGGGACGGTCGACCGGGCGATCCCGAGCATCGACGAGGCGCTCGCCCACGTCGGCTCGCCCCGGGAGTCGACGACGACGCGCCCGATGAACCGGGCGGAGCGGCGGGCCGAGGCCCGGAGCAGCAAGAAGCGCCGGCCCTGATCCGCTCGGTCATCTTCGACTGCGACGGCGTGCTCGTCGACACCGAGCTGACGTCGAACCGGGTGCTCGCCGGGCTCCTGACCGAGGCCGGGTTGCCGACCACCCTCGAGGAGTGCCTGCGCGACCATCGGGGCCGGGCGATGGCCGCGGTGCTCGGGGAGGCGTCGGGCCGGCTCGGCGGGCCGCTGCCCTTCGACCTGGCCGGTCGCTACTACGCGACGATCGAGGCGATCTTCGCCCGGTCGCTCGAGCCGGTGCCCGGCGTCGTCGACGCCCTCGACCGGATCCGGCTGCCGGACTGCGTGGCCTCGAGCGGGCCGCACCACAAGATGGAGGTGACCCTCCGGGCGACCGGCCTCTGGGACCGCTTCGCCGGGCGCATCTTCAGCGCGAGCGAGGTCGCGGCCGGCAAGCCGGCGCCGGACCTCTTCCTCCACGCCGCCCGGCGGATGGGGTTCGATCCGGCGAGCACGGCCGTGGTCGAGGACAGCCTGCCGGGTGTGCGGGCGGCGGTCGCCGCCGGCATGCGGGCCTTCGCCTTCGCCGGCCAGACCGACGCCGGCGAGCTGGCTCGGGCCGGGGGCGAGCCGTTCGCCGACATGGCCGATCTGCCCGGCCTCCTCGCCGGCGGGTGAGTGCGGCGGGCCCGGTTCAGGGCGCGGCGGCGGCCGCGCGGCGGTAGATCTCCCGCAGCTCGTCCGGGCCGGGCGGCGGCGGGATGCGGGCGAGCTCGGGACGGTCGGCGGCGAGCCTGACCGTCCGCTCGAGGGCGGCCGGGTCGGTGGCCAGCCCGGCGATCGTCGCGCCGCTGCGGGCGCGGAGCGTTCGGGCGAGCGGTTCGAGGACGGCGACCTCGGGGACCCGGCCGGCGATCGCGGCGACCGTCTCGGGGAGGAGGGCCGCGTTGGCGTCGGCGTGGGCGACGCCGAGCGCGCGGACGGCGGACTGGGCCATGACGTGGTGGAGGCCGAGCCCGCTGTGGTCGACCGCCCAGCCGGCCATCAGGGCGCCGACGGCGAGGGCGTCGCGGTCGGGCTCGTCGCCGGGGCCGGCCCAGGCGGCGGCGATCCGGCGCCCGGCGTCGCGGGCGGCGGCCCGGGTGATCGCGCTGCTCTGGGTGCTGGCGACGGCGACGAGGACGTGGCCGAGGGCGTTGGCGCTGCTCGCGGCGAGGCGGGCGATCGGGGCGGAGGCGCTGAGGGCGGGGTCGTTGACGACGACCGCCGGGCGGACGTGCGGGGTGCCCGGTGGTGTGTCGCGGGCGTGGCGGTGGAAGTGGGTCATCTCGGCGCCGGAGAGGGTCGTCGGGACGGCGGTCACCGTCTTGGGCGGGCGGGCGGCGGCGATCGCCTTGGCCACGTCGATCACCCGCCCGCCGCCGAGGGCGACGATCCGGGGGTGGGTGACTCGGCCGGCGAGCCCGGCGGCGAGCTCGTCGACGGGTCCGGGGGGGACGTCGATCACCGCCGCCGCCCGGTCGGCCAGCTCGGGCGCCTGGCCGCGGGCCCGGGGCGTGCTCAGCAGGGTGTAGGGCTCGCCGGGGTCGAGGATCCCACTCGCCGCGAGGGCGCCGGGTCCGAGGAAGACCTCGCGGTCGCGGTCGCGGTGGTGCTCGACGCGGTCGGCGCGGTCGGGGTGGTCGGGGCGGTCGGCGCGCGGTCGGGGTGGCGGGGCTCGGGCGCGGCGGCGCGGGCGGGTCGGCGGGCGGACATGGGGTCGATGTTCGCGCCCGCCGCGGCGATCCGTCGCGCGCCCGGCCCGGCCCGGACGCCTACTCGGGGATCGGGCCGACGATGTCGAGGTCGTAGGGCGGGCCGGTGTGGCCGGCCTGGACGTCGGCCATCAGCTGGTCGGGGGTGGCGAAGAGCTGCTCGAGGCCCGGGCCGAGGAAGAACTCGAGGAACCGGGTCGGGACGTCGCCGATCGCCTTGATCCCGTGGGGGATTCCGCGGGGACCGAACATGAACGTGCCGGGCCCGGCCTCGACCCGGGTGTCGCCGCAGACGAAGAGGAGCTCCCCCTCGAGCACGTAGTGGGCTTCGTCCTCGTGCTGGTGGACGTGCATCGGGAAGCCCTGGCCGGGGGTGTAGGTGATCTCGATGACGCCGACCTGGCCGGCGGTCTGGGCGCCGGTGGCGACGGTCCGGACGATCGATCCGTCGGGCAGGTGGAGGGGCTCGGCGTCCGCGGGGGCCTGCACGTACGGCGGGACGGTCGTCGCTGCGGTGGGGTACGCCATCATCTTGCTCCGTTCGGGTCGGCGGTATCCGGTCGCGGCAGCGGCAAGATCGACAACCGACGGAGGTGGGCCCGATACGTCCCCCGACGCATCTCGGGCGGATGGTAGCCGGTCGCGCCGGGGTTGGGAAGGGGTGACCGGGGTAGGCTGGGCGATGCATGCCCGGGCTGCTGCTGTTCGGGGACACGGAGCGGGGGGCCGCCCTGCGCCACGAGATCCCCGTCGCGATCATCGACCCGCTGCTCTTCGCCGAGGTCGACGGGCGGCGCTACGTGCTGACGAGCATGCTCGAGCGCGACCGGGTGGGGCGGGCGCTGCCCGAGGCCGAGGTACTCGACTTCTTCGCCTTCGGCTACCGGGAGCTCGTCCGGGACGGGATGCCGGCGGTCGTGGCCGAGCGCGAGGTGGTGGTCCGGGCGGTCCGAGAGATGGGCATCCGGGAGGCGATCGTCCCGGGCGACTTCCCGCTCGGCCTCGGCGACCGGCTGCGGGAGGACGGAGTGCTCCTGACCGTCGACGACGAGACCGTCGGGCTCCGGCGGCGGGCCAAGGCCGCGGTCGAGCTCGCGGGCATCCGCGCGGCCCAGCGGGCGGCCGAGGCGGGGATGACCGCGGCGCGCGACCTGCTCTTCGGGGCCGAGGCGGACGGTGACGGTGGCCTGCGCCGGGGCGACGGCGAGCCCCTGCTCGCCGAGGACGTCCGCGCCGCCCTTCGCGCCGCCTGCGCCGCGCACCTGGCCCCGTGCCCGCCGGACGTGATCGTCGCGTCGGTGTGGAGCGGGACGGGCCACGAGCCGGGCCACGGCCGGCTCCCGGCCGGCCTCCCGATCCAGGTCGACCTGTGGCCGCGCCACGAGGCGAGCGGGTGCTGGGCCGACATGACCCGGACGTTCGTGGTCGGCGCCCCGGCCGCCGAGCAGGCCGGCCTGATCGCCGAGCAGGAGCGGCTCGTCGGGGCGGCCCTCGCCGAGGCCGCGGCGCTGGTGCGTCCGGGCGTCACCGGCCGCGAGCTCTTCGACGCGACCTGCGAGCGCTTCGAGTCGGCCGGCCATCCGACGCAGCGGACGACGGAGGGCGTGGGCGCGGTCGAGGGGTTCCAGTTCTCGCTCGGGCACGGGGTCGGCCTCGAGGTCCACGAGCCTCCCCGCCTGGGGCTGTCCGGCCTCGAGCCGCTGGTCGCCGGCGACGTGCTGGCGCTCGAGCCCGGGCTCTGGGACGCGCGGATCGGCGGGGTGCGCTTCGAGGATCTCGTCCTCGTGACCGAGGAGGGGTCCGAGCTGCTGACCCGGTTTCCCTACGGCCTGACGCCCTGAGGGCGCGTGCGTCGCCCCGGCTGCTCGGTAATGCCGCTGCGCTGTAGTCGAGTCGCTTCGACACGGTGTGCTCCTTCGGTTGGTGATGGACCATGCCGGGGCAACCTAGGAGCGGGCCATGAGATGTAGATGAGAGCCGGCGGGCGGTCCGGCGGCGGGCGGGCGGGCCTGTGGGCTCGCCGGCAGGGAGATCCAGACGTCGGCGCCGGCGGTGGCGGTGGCGGTCTCGACGAGGCTGCCGAGGGGGTTGGCCGTTGGCCGACCCTCGCCGGGTCCGCCCGGAGCGTGGCGGGCTCGACGCACGCGACGAGGATCTCGCGGTCGCCGGCGCGCGGGTCCCTGGCCAGCCGGTCACGGACGTCGCCCAGGAGCTCGCTGGTCTCGACGGGCGCGACGTGGACCGGACGGCTGGCCCTGTTCACCGCGGGCGAATCACGAGCAGGCCCTCGGCGAGTCGGGCCAGGCGGTCGGTCTCCTCGGCGACTGAGCGGATCGTCAGCGCGAGGGCCCTGCGCGGTGTCCTCGACGACCGAGGCCCTCATCGGACAAGTCTGCCCCGCCCGGATCGATGAGATCCTCGGGCCGCCGGCCGCCGGCCGCCGCTCAGGCGGCAGCCGCCGTCCGGGCCGGATCGCCGGCGGTGGTGAAGCGATAGAGGTAGCCGCGGATCCGCGTCGCGTGCCGCAGCGACCACGAGGTCGTCGACGGACACCGGAGCCCGATCGTGCACGGATGGGCGAGGAGGACGTAGCGGACGGCCCCCCGACCGACGAGCCCCTTCAGCGTCGCCAGGCGGACGAGGGGTCCCTTGATGTCGTTGAGGATCAGCACCGGCTGGTCGTCGGCGGCGATCAGGCCGACCACGCCGAGCGGGTCGCTGCTCGCCACCTCGTAGGGGGCGCCCCGCCGGTGCGCGTGGAGGTACGGGCCGTATTGAGCGCCGGATCCGACCTGGGGGGCGTTGCCGGAGTTGCGCGCGATCAGGTCGAGGGAGAAGCGCGCCGGGGCGGCGAGGAGGGCGAGGCCGGTGAGGACGGAGAGGCTGGTGCTTCGCGTCCACCACCGGCGCCCGCCCACGGGTCCGGCCAGGAGCGCGAGCGCCCAGGCGAGGCCGAGCCCGGCGGCGCCGCGGCCGAGCGAGTCGGTCGCCGCGAGGAGCGCGTAGAGCGCGGACAGGGCGAGCGCCAGGGCCAGGGCCCGGCGCGCATCCTCGCGGTGGGTCGCGCGGGCGAGGAGCCTCGCCGCGGACACGCCGAGTACCGCCGCCACGGCGGGTGCCCCGGCCTCGAGGTAGCGGGTCTGGAGGTGGCCGATGGCGCTGAACAGCACGAGAGCGGCCAGCAGCCAGAGGCCGAGCCCGGCGGCCGGCCAGCGCGCGACGCCCTCCGCCTCGGGCGGCGAGCCTTCGTCGGGTGCCGGGTCGCCGCGCCGCCGGCGGGCGGCGAACAGCCCGAGTCCGAGCGCCAATGCGGCGACCAGCTCGATGCCGATCAGCTGGTTGTAGTGCCCCCGCGACCCGAGGAGTCGGAGCGGCCCGGGCGTCGTCGGGTCGGTCGGGCCGAGCTGTGGCGCGCCCCGGAGGCGATCGAGTCCGTTGTAGACGAAGACGACGCGGTAGATGCTGCCGGTCTTCGACCCGATCGGATAGGGGCGATGTCCGATCGGGGTGAACGAGGCGACGACGATCCACGCCATCCCGACGAGCGCCAGCACGGCGGCGGCGCCGGCCAGGACGGCGGTTCGCCGCCGGGGAAGGGTCGCCCACCACATCACGGCCAGGCCGGGGAGGGGGACCAGCGCCTCGGAGAGCTTCACGTTGAAGGCGACGCCGATCAGCGCCGCCGCCGCGAGCACCCATAGCCCCCGGCGGGTCTCGAGCGCGCGCACCGAGGCCCAGAAGGAGGCGATCAGGAGGGCCGCCATCACCGAGTCCATCGTGTCGCTCCGCGCGGTGAGGACCGAGATCGGGAGCACGGCCAGGCTCAGCGCCGCGAGGACGCCGGCCGGGCGGCCCCAGACCGAGCGGACGGCCGCGTAGAGCAGGGCGACGGCGATCGAGCCGCCGAGGGCCTCGGGGAGGTGGAGGGCGAAGCGGTTGAACCCGAGGAGCTTGGTGGAGAGGACCTGGAGCCAGAGGTCGGCCGGCGGCTTGTCGATGCTCACGCCGGCGCCGGGGTCGATCGCGCCGAAGATGAAGTTGTGCCACGAGAGCCCCATGCTGCGAACTGCGGCGTCGTAGAACGGGTTGGGCGGCGCCCGGTCGATCGACCAGAGGCGCAGCGCGCCCCCGAGGATCACCGCCGCGACGGCCAGGATCCCGGCGGCCGGGATCCGCGCCGCACGGTCGTCCGGAGCCCGCGAGCCGCTAGACCGGCCCACTCGCCCAGCGCTCGGTACGCCCGGGCGGCCCGCTCGTGCTCGGCCCGATCAGGGACGGACGCGGCCCATGCACCCAGAGAGCGGCCACGCGCGCCATCGTGCGGCCAACCGCCGGGGGGCGCCCACGCGCTCACGAGGAGCTAACCGGACGCTAGGCCCTCCTAACGCGCCGGTATCGTGACAAACGGCACAAGCTTTGGTAGCGTTCGGCCGACTGGGTGTCCGGCGATGGGAAGGTCATGCTGAGCTTTGCGCTCGTGTTGATCGGGCAGGTGATCGTGCTCGCCGTCCTCGTGAACTGGTGGGATCCCGGGGACCGTCCGCGGAACCTGGAGGCGGCCCGCCTACGGGCGACCCGCGCGCTTCGGGAGTTCGCCGACCCGCGCCACCGGCGCCACAGCTGACGCCGCCGGTCGCGCCGGCGCCGGGCTCACCCCCACGAGGCCTCGCTCATCGGCCGGAAGGTCGTGGTCAGGATGCGCATGGACCGGGGTCGGGTCACCGCGAAGCGCACGACCTCGGCGACCTGCTCGGCCGTCAGCATCGCGTCGAGCTGGGGATCGGCCTCGTCGCGGCCCGTTCCGATCGCGAACTCGGTGTGGACGCCGCCGGGCGCGATCGTCGTCGCCCGGACCCCGTGCTCGCGCAGCTCGTGGTCGAGGGCGCGGGTGAAGCCGATCTGGCCGAACTTCGAGGCGTTGTAGACCGCCTCCCCGGGGAACGCGCGCACCCCGGCCACGCTGGCCAGGGCGACGAAGTCCCCCTCGCCCGAGGCGATCAGGTGGGGGAGGGCCGCCGCCGCGGTGTAGAGCGTCCCCTTCAGGTTGACGTCGATCATCGCCTCGAGCTGGTCGGGCGCGAGCTCGAGGAACGGGCCGTAGGCGCCGACCCCGGCGTTGGCCACGACGATCTGGAGTCCGCCGAAGCGGTCGACCGCCGCGTCGGTGGCCCGTTCGACGGCGGCCCGATCGCGGACATCGCAGGCGAGGCCGAGACCCCGCTCGAGGCCGAGATCGTGGCCGCGACGCGAGAGCAGGGCCACCGACGCCCCGGCCGCGTGGAGGCTGCGGGCCACGGCGGCTCCGATGCCGCCGCTCGCCCCGGTGACCAGCGCGACCTTCCCGTCCAGTTCGTTCACGTTGCCCCCATCCGTTCGTTCCGACCGCCGTGGTCCGGCCATTCCGCCGATTCTTGCACGAAGACCACCCTTTCTGCCGTGACTTTTGTGCGAAGCCTTGACAAACCCGGCGCGGAAGGCAGAGAATGCCGCCCGTGGCCGGCAAGGAAGGTGGCTCGCTCGCCTCGCTCCGCGAGCTGAACCGCAAGCGTGTGGTGAGCGCCCTCGAGGAACTGGGCGTCGCGAGCCGTGCCGAGGTCGCCCGGCGGACCGGTCTGTCTCCGTCGACCGTCTCGACCCTGGTCTCCGAGCTCGAGGACGCGGGCCTGGTGGTCGACCGCGACGACCTCGCCGGGGAGGACCCGGCGCTGCGCGGCGGGCGCCCGCCCCGCCTGATCGCACTCGGCCGGGCGGCCGGAGTGGCCGTGGGCATCGACTTCGGCAAGCAGCATCTCGCCGTCGTCGCGTGCGACCGCTCCCACCAGGTCCTGGCCGAGACCTCGCGGCCGATGCCCGACGGGTACGACGCCCGGCGGGGGATGGACGAGGCGACCGCGCTGCTCGAGGATGTCCTCCACCGGGCGGAGATCGAACGCGACGAGGTGATCGGCGTCGGGCTCGGCCTGCCCGGACCGATTCGGCTGGCCACCGGGAAGGTGGGGTCCTCGGCGATCCTTCCCGGCTGGGTCGGGGTGACCGTGGCCGACGACATGGGCGAGCGGCTCGAACTGCCGGTGCACGTCGACAACGACGCGAACCTCGGCGCCCTGGCCGAGCTCCACTGGGGCGCCGGGAAGGGATGCGAGACGCTCGTCTACCTCAAGGTGGCCACCGGGATCGGGGCAGGCCTCGTGATCTTCGGGCGCCTCTTCCGCGGGGCGGGGGGGACGGCCGGGGAGATCGGCCACACGATCATCGACGAGACCGGACCGATCTGCCGGTGCGGGAGCCGCGGCTGCCTCGAGACGGTGGCCGGCATTCCGGCCATCGTCGGCCTGCTCAAGCCGAGCTTCGGCGAGGATCTGACCGTCGAGGGGGTCCTCCGGCGGGCGGCCGAGGGCGACGCGGCCAGCTGCCGGGCGATCGCCGCCGCCGGGAGCCACGTGGGCAACGCCGTGGCCAACCTCTGCAACCTCCTGAACCCGTCCCGGATCGTCGTGGGAGGAACCCTGGCCGCCGCCCGGGAGGTCCTGCTCGAGCCGATGCGGGTCGCCGCGCAGAGTCGGGCGATCCCGTCGGCCGGCGAGGACGTCGAGATCGTCGCCGGAGTCCTCGGCGATCGGGCGGAGGTTCTGGGCGCGGTCGCTCTGGTGCTCTACGAGACGGAGGGCGCGGCCTCGGCGCCGCGCATGCATTCAGCCTGTCAAAACAAGGAACGGAGGGGTCGCACATGACGTTGCACAGCCCACGGACACGGGTCGGGATTGCCGGGACGGTGCTCGCCGCGCTCGCGCTGGCGGTCACCGGCTGCGGGAGCAGCAGCAGCAAGAGCAGCAGCACGGCCAGCGGGAGCGCCGCCGGCAACGGGAACGGACCGACGGTCGCGCTGCTGCTGCCCGAGAACCAGACCGCCCGCTACGAGACGCATGACAAGCCGGACTTCCAAGCGAAGCTCACCCAGGCGTGCCCGACCTGCAAGCTCCTCTACAGCAACGCCACCCAGGACGCCACCAAGCAGCAGAGCCAGGCCGACGCGGCGCTGACTCAGGGGGCGAAGGTGCTCGTGCTCGACCCGGTCGACGCGGGGTCGGCGGTGGCCATCGTGGCCAAGGCCAAGGCGCGGAACGTCCCCGTCATCAGCTACGACCGCCTGATCAACAACGCGGCCATCAGCTACTACGTGTCGTTCGACAACGCCGGGGTCGGCAAGCTCCAGGCTTCCGCCCTGGACGCCAAGCTCAAGGCCAACGGCAAGGCCACCGGCCCGATCATCATGATCAACGGGGATCCGGCCGACAACAACGCCAAGCTGTTCAAGCAGGGGGCGATGGGTCAGTTCAAGACCGACGGGGTCAAGATCGCCAAGCAGTACGACACCCCGGGCTGGCTGGGGAGCAACGCGCAGAACGAGGCCCAGCAGGCCATCACGGCGCTGGGCAACACCGGCTTCGCCGCCATCTACGGGGCCAACGACGACATGGCCGAGGGCGGCATCGCGGCGATGAAGTCGGCCGGGATCGACCCGAAGACGCGCCCGACGACCGGCCAGGACGCATCGCTGGCCGGGGTGCAGCGAATTCTCGACGGCACCCAGTTCATGACGGTCTACAAGGCGGTCACCACCGAGGCCCAGGACACGGCTCAGCTCGCCGCGGCTCTGGCCCAGGGCCAGCAGCCGCCGGCCGGCCTGGTCAACCAGCAGACCAACAACGGCACGGGGAACGTGCCGTCGGTGATCCTCACGCCGGTGGCGGTCACGGCCAGCAACATCAAGGACACGGTCGTCAAGGACAACTTCTGGAAGGTGTCCGACATCTGCACGAGCGCGTACGCGGCCGCGTGCACGAAGGCCGGCATCCAGTAGCACCGCTCCGGGACGGGCCGTCGAGAGGCGGCCCGTCCGATCGCCGTCGACTTAGCGAAAGGACACGACATGAACGCCAGTAGTCCGCTGCTCGAGCTACGGGGGGTGAGCAAGAGATTCGGAGCGGTCCAGGCTCTCGACCAGGTCGACTTCGAGGTGGCGGCCGGAGAGGTCGTCGGCCTGGTGGGCGACAACGGCGCCGGGAAGTCCACCCTGGTCAAGATCATCGCCGGGATCTATTCGCCCGACGAGGGCGAGTTCTTCTTCGACGGGAATCCGGTCAGCATCAACGGCCCGACCGCGGCCGTCGACCTCGGCATCGCCACCGTCTACCAGGACCTGGCGCTGTGCGACAACCTCGACGTCGTCTCGAACCTCTTCCTCGGCCGCGAGCAGATCTCGAGCGGTCCGGGCGCCGTGACCCGCACGCTCGACGAGACCGAGATGGAGCGGAGCTCGGCCGAGCTGCTCTCGAACCTGGCGGTGACGATCCCGAGCCTGCGCACCGAGGTCGGGACGTTGTCGGGCGGTCAGCGCCAGCAGGTGGCCGTGGCCCGGTCGCTGCTCGGCGAGCCGAAGCTGGTGCTGCTGGACGAGCCGACCGCCGCGCTCGGCGTCGCCCAGACCGCCCAGGTCCTCGCCCTGATCTCCCGCCTGCGGGAGCGGGGCCTCGGGGTGGTGGTGATCAGCCACAACCTGTCCGACGTGTTCCAGGTGACCGATCGGATCTTCGTCCTGCGCCTCGGCCGGCGGGAGGCGGAGTTCGTCACGCCGACGGCCAGCCGCGAGGAGGTCGTCGCCGCGATCACCGGGGCGTCGGAGCGGGTGGCGGCCAACGGCGACGTGATTGGAGGCGGGCGATGAGCTCGACACCGGGACAGGCGGCGGCGCCGCTGCCGGAGAAGCTGAAGACGCCGAGCACCCAGGTGATAAAGCGCTTCGTGCAGGGCGATCTGGCGTCGCTGCGCGTCTTCATCGTGCTCGGGCTGATCTGGGCGATCTTCCAGATCGAGAACAACCACTTCCTGACGGCCCAGAACCTGACGAACCTCTTCCTCCAGATCACGGCGGTCGGGCTGATCTCGGTCGGCGTGGTCTACGTGCTCCTGCTCGGGGAGATCGACCTCTCGGTCGGGGCGGTCAGCGGCCTGGCCGCGGCGGTCACCGCCGTCCTCCAGGTCAAGCACGGGTGGAGCCCGTACACGGCCATCGCCGCCGGCGTGGTCGCCGGGCTGACCATCGGGGCGGTCCAGGGCTTCCTGTTCACCCAGTTCGGCATCCCCTCGTTCGTGGTCACCCTGGCCGGCCTCCTGATCTGGCAGGGAGCGCTGCTGAAGGTGCTGGGGAGCACCGGGACGGTCAACATCACCGACCCGAAGGTCACCGGGCTGGCCAACACCTTCTACTCGTCGACCGTCAGCTGGATCATCGGGATCGGGGTGATCGGGCTCTACGCGGGCGGGACCCTGTGGGCGTGGCGTCAGCGGGTGACCGCCGGGCTGGCCGACCAGTCGCTGACCGGCCCGATCGTCCGGGTCGTCGTGATGGCGGCGGCGACCATCGCCGTCGTCTCGGTCTTCGACCACGACCGGGGCCTGCCCCTGGCCGTCCTGATCCTGGTCGCGTTCGTGGCGACGATGGAGTACGTGGCCACGCGGACCCGCTTCGGGCGCCACGTGTTCGCGGTGGGCGGCAACGCCGAGGCGGCCCGCCGGGCCGGTATCCGGATCAACGGGGTCCGGATCGCGGTGTTCGCCATCGCCGGGTCGATGGCGGCCATCGGCGGCATCCTCGCGGCGTCCCGCCTGCTCGCGGTCAGCCAGAACTCGGGGGGCAGCGACCTGCTGCTGCTGGCCATCGCCGGCCCGGTGATCGCAGGAACGAGCCTGTTCGGCGGTCGCGGTTCGGTGTGGACGGCGTTGCTCGGTGCGCTGGTCATCGGGTCGATCTCCAACGGAATGGACCTGCTCGCCCTCGACTCGTCGGTCAAGTTCATGGTGACCGGCGGCGTGCTTCTGGTCGCCGTGATCGTCGACGCGCTGGCGCGGAGGCAGCGGCAGGCCGCGGGGCGGGTGTAGGGGTCGCGCCAGGCCGCCTCCGACCACGACGAGGTCGTCGGGGGCGGCCGCTGCGCGGAGCGGGAGCGACGGGA
>CAVTCI010000009.1:0-31682 GCA_963733245.1 uncultured Solirubrobacterales bacterium | reverse complement strand
GGGCGCGGTCGCCCCGATGCTGAAGAAGCTCCAGGTCGCCGGGACCGGGCTGTTCCTCGTCCCGGCCAAGGTCGTCGAGCGGGAGACGGCCCGCGAGGGGACGCCCGCCGACTTCGACGTGCTGAGCTCCTCGGTGCGGGTGGGGACGGTCGACCGGGCGATCCCGAGCATCGACGAGGCGCTCGCCCACGTCGGCTCGCCCCGGGAGTCGACGACGACGCGCCCGATGAACCGGGCGGAGCGGCGGGCCGAGGCCCGGAGCAGCAAGAAGCGCCGGCCCTGATCCGCTCGGTCATCTTCGACTGCGACGGCGTGCTCGTCGACACCGAGCCGACGTCGAACCGGGTGCTCGCCGGGCTCCTGACCGAGGCCGGGTTGCCGACCACCCTCGAGGAGTGCCTGCGCGACCATCGGGGCCGGGCGATGGCCGCGGTGCTCGGGGAGGCGTCGGGCCGGCTCGGCGGGCCGCTGCCCTTCGACCTGGCCGGTCGCTACTACGCGACGATCGAGGCGATCTTCGCCCGGTCGCTCGAGCCGGTGCCCGGCGTCGTCGACGCCCTCGACCGGATCCGGCTGCCGGACTGCGTGGCCTCGAGCGGGCCGCACCACAAGATGGAGGTGACCCTCCGGGCGACCGGCCTCTGGGACCGCTTCGCCGGGCGCATCTTCAGCGCGAGCGAGGTCGCGGCCGGCAAGCCGGCGCCGGACCTCTTCCTCCACGCCGCCCGGCGGATGGGGTTCGATCCGGCGAGCACGGCCGTGGTCGAGGACAGCCTGCCGGGTGTGCGGGCGGCGGTCGCCGCCGGCATGCGGGCCTTCGCCTTCGCCGGCCAGACCGACGCCGGCGAGCTGGCTCGGGCCGGGGGCGAGCCGTTCGCCGACATGGCCGATCTGCCCGGCCTCCTCGCCGGCGGGTGAGTGCGGCGGGCCCGGTTCAGGGCGCGGCGGCGGCCGCGCGGCGGTAGATCTCCCGCAGCTCGTCCGGGCCGGGCGGCGGCGGGATGCGGGCGAGCTCGGGACGGTCGGCGGCGAGCCTGACCGTCCGCTCGAGGGCGGCCGGGTCGGTGGCCAGCCCGGCGATCGTCGCGCCGCTGCGGGCGCGGAGCGTTCGGGCGAGCGGTTCGAGGACGGCGACCTCGGGGACCCGGCCGGCGATCGCGGCGACCGTCTCGGGGAGGAGGGCCGCGTTGGCGTCGGCGTGGGCGACGCCGAGCGCGCGGACGGCGGACTGGGCCATGACGTGGTGGAGGCCGAGCCCGCTGTGGTCGACCGCCCAGCCGGCCATCAGGGCGCCGACGGCGAGGGCGTCGCGGTCGGGCTCGTCGCCGGGGCCGGCCCAGGCGGCGGCGATCCGGCGCCCGGCGTCGCGGGCGGCGGCCCGGGTGATCGCGCTGCTCTGGGTGCTGGCGACGGCGACGAGGACGTGGCCGAGGGCGTTGGCGCTGCTCGCGGCGAGGCGGGCGATCGGGGCGGAGGCGCTGAGGGCGGGGTCGTTGACGACGACCGCCGGGCGGACGTGCGGGGTGCCCGGTGGTGTGTCGCGGGCGTGGCGGTGGAAGTGGGTCATCTCGGCGCCGGAGAGGGTCGTCGGGACGGCGGTCACCGTCTTGGGCGGGCGGGCGGCGGCGATCGCCTTGGCCACGTCGATCACCCGCCCGCCGCCGAGGGCGACGATCCGGGGGTGGGTGACTCGGCCGGCGAGCCCGGCGGCGAGCTCGTCGACGGGTCCGGGGGGGACGTCGATCACCGCCGCCGCCCGGTCGGCCAGCTCGGGCGCCTGGCCGCGGGCCCGGGGCGTGCTCAGCAGGGTGTAGGGCTCGCCGGGGTCGAGGATCCCACTCGCCGCGAGGGCGCCGGGTCCGAGGAAGACCTCGCGGTCGCGGTCGCGGTGGTGCTCGACGCGGTCGGCGCGGTCGGGGTGGTCGGCGCGGTCGGGGTGGTCGCCGCGGTCGGGGTGGCGGGGCTCGGGCGCGGCGGCGCGGGCGGGTCGGCGGGCGGACATGGGGTCGATGTTCGCGCCCGCCGCGGCGATCCGTCGCGCGCCCGACCCGGCCCGGACGCCTACTCGGGGATCGGGCCGACGATGTCGAGGTCGTAGGGCGGGCCGGTGTGGCCGGCCTGGACGTCGGCCATCAGCTGGTCGGGGGTGGCGAAGAGCTGCTCGAGGCCCGGGCCGAGGAAGAACTCGAGGAACCGGGTCGGGACGTCGCCGATCGCCTTGATCCCGTGGGGGATTCCGCGGGGACCGAACATGAACGTGCCGGGCCCGGCCTCGACCCGGGTGTCGCCGCAGACGAAGAGGAGCTTCCCCTCGAGCACGTAGTGGGCTTCGTCCTCGTGCTGGTGGACGTGCATCGGGAACCCCTGGCCGGGGGTGTAGGTGATCTCGATGACGCCGACCTGGCCGGCGGTCTGGGCGCCGGTGGCGACGGTCCGGACGATCGATCCGTCGGGCAGGTGGAGGGGCTCGGCGTCCGCGGGAGCCTGCACGTACGGCGGGACGGTCGTCGCTGCGGTGGGGTACGCCATGATCTTGCTCCGTTCGGGTCGGCGGTGTCCGGTCGCGGCAGCGGCAAGATCGACAACCGACGGAGGTGGGCCCGATACGTCCCCCGACGCATCTCGGGCGGATGGTAGCCGGTCGCGCCGGGGTTGGGAAGGGGTGACCGGGGTAGGCTGGGCGATGCATGCCCGGGCTGCTGCTGTTCGGGGACACGGAGCGGGGGGCCGCCCTGCGCCACGAGATCCCCGTAGCGATCATCGACCCGCTGCTCTTCGCCGAGGTCGACGGGCGGCGCTACGTGCTGACGAGCATGCTCGAGCGCGACCGGGTGGGGCGGGCGCTGCCCGAGGCCGAGGTACTCGACTTCTTCGCCTTCGGCTACCGGGAGCTCGTCCGGGACGGGATGCCGGCGGTCGTGGCCGAGCGCGAGGTGGTGGTCCGGGCGGTCCGGGAGATGGGCATCCGGGAGGCGATCGTCCCGGGCGACTTCCCGCTCGGCCTCGGCGACCGGCTGCGGGAGGACGGAGTGCGCCTGACCGTCGACGACGAGACCGTCGGGCTCCGGCGGCGGGCCAAGGCCGCGGTCGAGCTCGCGGGCATCCGCGCGGCCCAGCGGGCGGCCGAGGCGGGGATGACCGCGGCGCGCGACCTGCTCTTCGGGGCCGAGGCGGACGGTGACGGTGGCCTGCGCCGGGGCGACGGCGAGCCCCTGCTCGCCGAGGACGTCCGCGCCGCCCTTCGCGCCGCCTGCGCCGCGCACCTGGCCCCGTGCCCGCCGGACGTGATCGTCGCGTCGGTGTGGAGCGGGACGGGCCACGAGCCGGGCCACGGCCGGCTCCCGGCCGGCCTCCCGATCCAGGTCGACCTGTGGCCGCGCCACGAGGCGAGCGGGTGCTGGGCCGACATGACCCGGACGTTCGTGGTCGGCGCCCCGGCCGCCGAGCAGGCCGGCCTGATCGCCGAGCAGGAGCGGCTCGTCGGGGCGGCCCTCGCCGAGGCCGCGGCGCTGGTGCGTCCGGGCGTCACCGGCCGCGAGCTCTTCGACGCGACCTGCGAGCGCTTCGAGTCGGCCGGCCATCCGACGCAGCGGACGACGGAGGGCGTGGGCGCGGTCGAGGGGTTCCAGTTCTCGCTCGGGCACGGGGTCGGCCTCGAGGTCCACGAGCCTCCCCGCCTGGGGCTGTCCGGCCTCGAGCCGCTGGTCGCCGGCGACGTGCTGGCGCTCGAGCCCGGGCTCTGGGACGCGCGGATCGGCGGGGTGCGCTTCGAGGATCTCGTCCTCGTGACCGAGGAGGGGTCCGAGCTGCTGACCCGGTTTCCCTACGGCCTGACGCCCTGAGGGCGCGTGCGTCGCCCCGGCTGCTCGGTAATGCCGCTGCGCTGTAGTCGAGTCGCTTCGACACGGTGTGCTCCTTCGGTTGGTGATGGACCATGCCGGGGCAACCTAGGAGCGGGCCACGAGATGTAGATGAGAGCCGGCGGGCGGTCCGGCGGCGGGCGGGCGGGCCTGTGGGCTCGCCGGCAGGGAGATCCAGACGTCGGCGCCGGCGGTGGCGGTGGCGGTCTCGACGAGGCTGCCGAGGGGGTTGGCCGTTGGCCGACCCTCGCCGGGTCCGCCCGGAGCGTGGCGGGCTCGACGCACGCGACGAGGATCTCGCGGTCGCCGGCGCGCGGGTCCCTGGCCAGCCGGTCACGGACGTCGCCCAGGAGCTCGCTGGTCTTGACGGGCGCGACGTGGACCAGCGGCTGGCCCTGTTCACCGCGGCCGAATCACGAGCAGGCCCTCGGCGAGCCGGGCCAGGCGGTCGGTCTCCTCGGCGACTGAGCGGATCGTCAGCGCGAGGGCCCTGCGCGCTGTCCTCGACGACCAAGGCCCTCATCGGACGGGTCTGCCCCGCCCGGATCGATGAGATCCTGCCGGGCCGCCGGCCGCCGGCCGCCGCTCAGGCGGCAGCCGCCGTCCGGGCCGGATCGCCGGCGGTGGTGAAGCGATAGAGGTAGCCGCGGATCCGCGTAGCGTGCCGCAGCGACCACGAGGTCGTCGACGGACACCGGAGCCCGATCGTGCACGGATGGGCGAGGAGGACGTAGCGGACGGCCCCCCGACCGACGAGCCCCTTCAGCGTCGCCAGGCGGACGAGGGGTCCCTTGATGTCGTTGAGGATCAGCACCGGCTGGTCGTCGGCGGCGATCAGGCCGACCACGCCGAGCGGGTCGCTGCTCGCCACCTCGTAGGGGGCGCCCCGCCGGTGCGCGTGGAGGTACGGGCCGTATTGAGCGCCGGATCCGACCTGGGGGGCGTTGCCGGAGTTGCGCGCGATCAGGTCGAGGGAGAAGCGCGCCGGGGCGGCGAGGAGGGCGAGGCCGGTGAGGACGGAGAGGCTGGTGCTTCGCGTCCACCACCGGCGCCCGCCCACGGGTCCGGCCAGGAGCGCGAGCGCCCAGGCGAGGCCGAGCCCGGCGGCGCCGCGGCCGAGCGAGTCGGTCGCCGCGAGGAGCGCGTAGAGCGCGGACAGGGCGAGCGCCAGGGCCAGGGCCCGGCGCGCATCCTCGCGGTGGGTCGCGCGGGCGAGGAGCCTCGCCGCGGACACGCCGAGTACCGCCGCCACGGCGGGTGCCCCGGCCTCGAGGTAGCGGGTCTGGAGGTGGCCGATGGCGCTGAACAGCACGAGAGCGGCCAGCAGCCAGAGGCCGAGCCCGGCGGCCGGCCAGCGCGCGACGCCCTCCGCCTCGGGCGGCGAGCCTTCGCCGGGTGCCGGGTCGCCGCGCCGCCGGCGGGCGGCGAACAGCCCGAGTCCGAGCGCCAATGCGGCGACCAGCTCGATGCCGATCAGCTGGTTGTAGTGCCCCCGCGACCCGAGGAGTCGGAGCGGCCCGGGCGTCGTCGGGTCGGTCGGGCCGAGCTGTGGCGCGCCCCGGAGGCGATCGAGTCCGTTGTAGACGAAGACGACGCGGTAGATGCTGCCGGTCTTCGACCCGATCGGATAGGGGCGATGTCCGATCGGGGTGAACGAGGCGACGACGATCCACGCCATCCCGACGAGCGCCAGCACGGCGGCGGCGCCGGCCAGGACGGCGGTTCGCCGCCGGGGAAGGGTCGCCCACCACATCACGGCCAGGCCGGGGAGGGGGACCAGCGCCTCGGAGAGCTTCACGTTGAAGGCGACGCCGATCAGCGCCGCCGCCGCGAGCACCCATAGCCCCCGGCGGGTCTCGAGCGCGCGCACCGAGGCCCAGAAGGAGGCGATCAGGAGGGCCGCCATCACCGAGTCCATCGTGTCGCTCCGCGCGGTGAGGACCGAGATCGGGAGCACGGCCAGGCTCAGCGCCGCGAGGACGCCGGCCGGGCGGCCCCAGACCGAGCGGACGGCCGCGTAGAGCAGGGCGACGGCGATCGAGCCGCCGAGGGCCTCGGGGAGGTGGAGGGCGAAGCGGTTGAACCCGAGGAGCTTGGTGGAGAGGACCTGGAGCCAGAGGTCGGCCGGCGGCTTGTCGATGCTCACGCCGGCGCCGGGGTCGATCGCGCCGAAGATGAAGTTGTGCCACGAGAGCCCCATGCTGCGAACTGCGGCGTCGTAGAACGGGTTGGGCGGCGCCCGGTCGATCGACCAGAGGCGCAGCGCGCCCCCGAGGATCACCGCCGCGACGGCCAGGATCCCGGCGGCCGGGATCCGCGCCGCACGGTCGTCCGGAGCCCGCGAGCCGCTAGACCGGCCCACTCGCCCAGCGCTCGGTACGCCCGGGCGGCCCGCTCGTGCTCGGCCCGATCAGGGACGGACGCGGCCCATGCACCCAGAGAGCGGCCACGCGCGCCATCGTGCGGCCAACCGCCGGGGGGCGCCCACGCGCTCACGAGGAGCTAACCGGACGCTAGGCCCTCCTAACGCGCCGGTATCGTGACAAACGGCACAAGCTTTGGTAGCGTTCGGCCGACTGGGTGTCCGGCGATGGGAAGGTCATGCTGAGCTTTGCGCTCGTGTTGATCGGGCAGGTGATCGTGCTCGCCGTCCTCGTGAACTGGTGGGATCCCGGTGACCGTCCGCGGAACCTGGAGGCGGCCCGCCTACGGGCGACCCGCGCGCTTCGGGAGTTCGCCGACCCGCGCCACCGGCGCCACAGCTGACGCCGCCGGTCGCGCCGGCGCCGGGCTCACCCCCACGAGCCCTCGCTCATCGGCCGGAAGGTCGTGGTCAGGATGCGCATGGACCGGGGTCGGGTCACCGCGAAGCGCACGACCTCGGCGACCTGCTCGGCCGTCAGCATCGCGTCGAGCTGGGGATCGGCCTCGTCGCGGCCCGTTCCGATCGCGAACTCGGTGTGGACGCCGCCGGGCGCGATCGTCGTCGCCCGGACCCCGTGCTCGCGCAGCTCGTGGTCGAGGGCGCGGGTGAAGCCGATCTGGCCGAACTTCGAGGCGTTGTAGACCGCCTCCCCGGGGAACGCGCGCACCCCGGCCACGCTGGCCAGGGCGACGAAGTCCCCCTCGCCCGAGGCGATCAGGTGGGGGAGGGCCGCCGCCGCGGTGTAGAGCGTCCCCTTCAGGTTGACGTCGATCATCGCCTCGAGCTGGTCGGGCGCGAGCTCGAGGAACGGGCCGTAGGCGCCGACCCCGGCGTTGGCCACGACGATCTGGAGTCCGCCGAAGCGGTCGACCGCCGCGTCGGTGGCCCGTTCGACGGCGGCCCGATCGCGGACATCGCAGGCGAGGCCGAGACCCCGCTCGAGGCCGAGATCGTGGCCGCGACGCGAGAGCAGGGCCACCGACGCCCCGGCCGCGTGGAGGCTTCGGGCCACGGCGGCTCCGATGCCGCCGCTCGCCCCGGTGACCAGCGCGACCTTCCCGTCCAGTTCGTTCACGTTGCCCCCATCCGTTCGTTCCGACCGCCGTGGTCCGGCCATTCCGCCGATTCTTGCACGAAGACCACCCTTTCTGCCGTGACTTTTGTGCGAAGCCTTGACAAACCCGGCGCGGAAGGCAGAGAATGCCGCCCGTGGCCGGCAAGGAAGGTGGCTCGCTCGCCTCGCTCCGCGAGCTGAACCGCAAGCGTGTGGTGAGCGCCCTCGAGGAACTGGGCGTCGCGAGCCGTGCCGAGGTCGCCCGGCGGACCGGTCTGTCTCCGTCGACCGTCTCGACCCTGGTCTCCGAGCTCGAGGACGCGGGCCTGGTGGTCGACCGCGACGACCTCGCCGGGGAGGACCCGGCGCTGCGCGGCGGGCGCCCGCCCCGCCTGATCGCACTCGGCCGGGCGGCCGGAGTGGCCGTGGGCATCGACTTCGGCAAGCAGCATCTCGCCGTCGTCGCGTGCGACCGCTCCCACCAGGTCCTGGCCGAGACCTCGCGGCCGATGCCCGACGGGTACGACGCCCGGCGGGGGATGGACGAGGCGACCGCGCTGCTCGAGGATGTCCTCCACCGGGCGGAGATCGAACGCGACGAGGTGATCGGCGTCGGGCTCGGCCTGCCCGGACCGATTCGGCTGGCCACCGGGAAGGTGGGGTCCTCGGCGATCCTTCCCGGCTGGGTCGGGGTGACCGTGGCCGACGACATGGGCGAGCGGCTCGAACTGCCGGTGCACGTCGACAACGACGCGAACCTCGGCGCCCTGGCCGAGCTCCACTGGGGCGCCGGGAAGGGATGCGAGACGCTCGTCTACCTCAAGGTGGCCACCGGGATCGGGGCAGGCCTCGTGATCTTCGGGCGCCTCTTCCGCGGGGCGGGGGGACGGCCGGGGAGATCGGCCACACGATCATCGACGAGACCGGACCGATCTGCCGGTGCGGGAGCCGCGGCTGCCTCGAGACGGTGGCCGGCATTCCGGCCATCGTCGGCCTGCTCAAGCCGAGCTTCGGCGAGGATCTGACCGTCGAGGGGGTCCTCCGGCGGGCGGCCGAGGGCGACGCGGCCAGCTGCCGGGCGATCGCCGCCGCCGGGAGCCACGTGGGCAACGCCGTGGCCAACCTCTGCAACCTCCTGAACCCGTCCCGGATCGTCGTGGGAGGAACCCTGGCCGCCGCCCGGGAGGTCCTGCTCGAGCCGATGCGGGTCGCCGCGCAGAGTCGGGCGATCCCGTCGGCCGGCGAGGACGTCGAGATCGTCGCCGGAGTCCTCGGCGATCGGGCGGAGGTTCTGGGCGCGGTCGCTCTGGTGCTCTACGAGACGGAGGGCGCGGCCTCGGCGCCGCGCATGCATTCAGCCTGTCAAAACAAGGAACGGAGGGGTCGCACATGACGTTGCACAGCCCACGGACACGGGTCGGGATTGCCGGGACGGTGCTCGCCGCGCTCGCGCTGGCGGTCACCGGCTGCGGGAGCAGCAGCAGCAAGAGCAGCAGCACGGCCAGCGGGAGCGCCGCCGGCAACGGGAACGGACCGACGGTCGCGCTGCTGCTGCCCGAGAACCAGACCGCCCGCTACGAGACGCATGACAAGCCGGACTTCCAAGCGAAGCTCACCCAGGCGTGCCCGACCTGCAAGCTCCTCTACAGCAACGCCACCCAGGACGCCACCAAGCAGCAGAGCCAGGCCGACGCGGCGCTGACTCAGGGGGCGAAGGTGCTCGTGCTCGACCCGGTCGACGCGGGGTCGGCGGTGGCCATCGTGGCCAAGGCCAAGGCGCGGAACGTCCCCGTCATCAGCTACGACCGCCTGATCAACAACGCGGCCATCAGCTACTACGTGTCGTTCGACAACGCCGGGGTCGGCAAGCTCCAGGCCTCCGCCCTGGACGCCAAGCTCAAGGCCAACGGCAAGGCCACCGGCCCGATCATCATGATCAACGGGGATCCGGCCGACAACAACGCCAAGCTGTTCAAGCAGGGCGCGATGGGTCAGTTCAAGACCGACGGGGTCAAGATCGCCAAGCAGTACGACACCCCGGGCTGGCTGGGGAGCAACGCGCAGAACGAGGCCCAGCAGGCCATCACGGCGCTGGGCAACACCGGCTTCGCCGCCATCTACGGGGCCAACGACGACATGGCCGAGGGCGGCATCGCGGCGATGAAGTCGGCCGGGATCGACCCGAAGACGCGCCCGACGACCGGCCAGGACGCATCGCTGGCCGGGGTGCAGCGAATTCTCGACGGCACCCAGTTCATGACGGTCTACAAGGCGGTCACCACCGAGGCCCAGGACACGGCTCAGCTCGCCGCGGCTCTGGCCCAGGGCCAGCAGCCGCCGGCCGGCCTGGTCAACCAGCAGACCAACAACGGCACGGGGAACGTGCCGTCGGTGATCCTCACGCCGGTGGCGGTCACGGCCAGCAATATCAAGGACACGGTCGTCAAGGACAACTTCTGGAAGGTGTCCGACATCTGCACGAGCGCGTACGCGGCCGCGTGCACGAAGGCCGGCATCCAGTAGCACCGCTCCGGGACGGGCCGTCGAGAGGCGGCCCGTCCGATCGCCGTCGACTTAGCGAAAGGACACGACATGAACGCCTCTAGTCCGCTGCTCGAGCTACGGGGGGTGAGCAAGAGATTCGGAGCGGTCCAGGCTCTCGACCAGGTCGACTTCGAGGTGGCGGCCGGAGAGGTCGTCGGCCTGGTGGGCGACAACGGCGCCGGGAAGTCCACCCTGGTCAAGATCATCGCCGGGATCTATTCGCCCGACGAGGGCGAGTTCTTCTTCGACGGGAATCCGGTCAGCATCAACGGCCCGACCGCGGCCGTCGACCTCGGCATCGCCACCGTCTACCAGGACCTGGCGCTGTGCGACAACCTCGATGTCGTCTCGAACCTCTTCCTCGGCCGCGAGCAGATCTCGAGCGGTCCGGGCGCCGTGACCCGCACGCTCGACGAGACCGAGATGGAGCGGAGCTCGGCCGAGCTGCTCTCGAACCTGGCGGTGACGATCCCGAGCCTGCGCACCGAGGTCGGGACGTTGTCGGGCGGTCAGCGCCAGCAGGTGGCCGTGGCCCGGTCGCTGCTCGGCGAGCCGAAGCTGGTGCTGCTGGACGAGCCGACCGCCGCGCTCGGCGTCGCCCAGACCGCCCAGGTCCTCGCCCTGATCTCCCGCCTGCGGGAGCGGGGCCTCGGGGTGGTGGTGATCAGCCACAACCTGTCCGACGTGTTCCAGGTGACCGATCGGATCTTCGTCCTGCGCCTCGGCCGGCGGGAGGCGGAGTTCGTCACGCCGACGGCCAGCCGCGAGGAGGTCGTCGCCGCGATCACCGGGGCGTCGGAGCGGGTGGCGGCCAACGGCGACGTGATTGGAGGCGGGCGATGAGCTCGACACCGGGACAGGCGGCGGCGCCGCTGCCGGAGAAGCTGAAGACGCCGAGCACCCAGGTGATAAAGCGCTTCGTGCAGGGCGATCTGGCGTCGCTGCGCGTCTTCATCGTGCTCGGGCTGATCTGGGCGATCTTCCAGATCGAGAACAACCACTTCCTGACGGCCCAGAACCTGACGAACCTCTTCCTCCAGATCACGGCGGTCGGGCTGATCTCGGTCGGCGTGGTCTACGTGCTCCTGCTCGGGGAGATCGACCTCTCGGTCGGGGCGGTCAGCGGCCTGGCCGCGGCGGTCACCGCCGTCCTCCAGGTCAAGCACGGGTGGAGCCCGTACACGGCCATCGCCGCCGGCGTGGTCGCCGGGCTGACCATCGGGGCGGTCCAGGGCTTCCTGTTCACCCAGTTCGGCATCCCCTCGTTCGTGGTCACCCTGGCCGGCCTCCTGATCTGGCAGGGAGCGCTGCTGAAGGTGCTGGGGAGCACCGGGACGGTCAACATCACCGACCCGAAGGTCACCGGGCTGGCCAACACCTTCTACTCGTCGACCGTCAGCTGGATCATCGGGATCGGGGTGATCGGGCTCTACGCGGGCGGGACCCTGTGGGCGTGGCGTCAGCGGGTGACCGCCGGGCTGGCCGACCAGTCGCTGACCGGCCCGATCGTCCGGGTCGTCGTGATGGCGGCGGCGACCATCGCCGTCGTCTCGGTCTTCGACCACGACCGGGGCCTGCCCCTGGCCGTCCTGATCCTGGTCGCGTTCGTGGCGACGATGGAGTACGTGGCCACGCGGACCCGCTTCGGGCGCCACGTGTTCGCGGTGGGCGGCAACGCCGAGGCGGCCCGCCGGGCCGGCATCCGGATCAACGGGGTCCGGATCGCGGTGTTCGCCATCGCCGGGTCGATGGCGGCCATCGGCGGGATCCTCGCGGCGTCCCGCCTGCTCGCGGTCAGCCAGAACTCGGGGGGCAGCGACCTGCTGCTGCTGGCCATCGCCGGCCCGGTGATCGCAGGAACGAGCCTGTTCGGCGGTCGCGGTTCGGTGTGGACGGCGTTGCTCGGTGCGCTGGTCATCGGGTCGATCTCCAACGGAATGGACCTGCTCGCCCTCGACTCGTCGGTCAAGTTCATGGTGACCGGCGGCGTGCTTCTGGTCGCCGTGATCGTCGACGCGCTGGCGCGGAGGCAGCGGCAGGCCGCGGGGCGGGTGTAGGGGCCGCGCCAGGCGCCTCCGACCAGACGAGGTCGTCGGGGGCCGGCCGCTGCGGTGAGTCCGTCGCCGCCCGGGTCAGCGTCTGGGCGAACCGCACGAGCTCGGCCGGATCCTCGCTCGAAGAGCCCGCGAGGAGCGAAGCTAGGACGGCACCGCCGTCCGAAGATGCGCTCGGCGACGTCAGCGACCGACCAAGGATGATCGCCGAGCCGGACATCCCCGTCACCGCCCGGCTGCTTCGCGCGGCGGCCTCATCCCTCGATGGGGCGTCCGGACCGGGTAGACCGCTACCCACGAGCTTTAGCTTTAGCCACCGGGGAGCTAGTCAGTCACGACGCCTCTCGAGCCGGCCCCTCACCTTATGGGGATCTGCGGGACTTCCGTGGAGCGGGAGCGACGGGACTCGAACCCTCCACCTCCGGCGTGACAGGAGGGATGGGCAGGATGAGCCGGATTCCCCGCTTTAGCCTGCAAACACGGGACTTTCAGATTTTGAAGTCACGCAGGAGGGCTGATTGGCGGTGCGGCGAAGGGCCGATATGCCCCCAAATTGCGGGTCGGTCACCACCACATTGGGCACCAGAATCGAGCTGGTGCCCAATCGGAATCCGCGCTAAGTGCGCGAGGGCGCGGGCGCCAGCGGACCCCGAGCGGGTTTGCCGACATCCTGGCCCGTCACGGGTCGGAGCGGAAGCCTCACCACGTGTGGCTCGGCGGGGCGGTCGCCTCGGGCGCCGGTCTGGCCGAGCTCGGATGGCGCGGTCACGATCGGCAACGGTTCGCCCGACGGCGCCGCGGGACGGCGCTGCGTGCTTGCTCCGGGAAGGCGCGACGGGCGCGACGATCGCCCCACCAGCCCGTGGCGCCGCATTCGCCGGCCGATGCAGAAGCGGCCAGCGCGCCCGCTCGCCGACCTGGTCCTCGTCGAGGCTGTCGCGTAAACCGGTTCTGTCCGGTGGGGTTAAGAGAATCTGTGGATGCCCCAGAACTTCATTGGTTGTGATCGTGATCAGTCGTTCTTGATGCCGCCGGACGTGCGGGAGTGGCTGCCGGCCGGCCATCTTGCGTGGTTCGTCCTGGACGCGGTAGCGGAGATGGACTTGGCGGCGTTCTATGGCGTGTATCGCCGTGACGGGTGGGGTCGTCCGGCGTATGACCCGGCGATGATGGTCGCGCTGTTGCTGTACTCGTATGCTCGGTCGGAGCGCTCCTCGCGCGGAATCGAGCGGCGTTGCGCCGAAGACGTCGCGTATCGCGTGATCGCGGCGAACAAGGTGCCCGATCACTCGACGCTCGCGCGTTTTCGGCGTGATCACGAGGACGCGCTGGCTGACCTGTTCACCGGAGTCCTTCGGTTGTGCGGGAAGGCGGGGCTGGTGAACCTCGGGGTGATCGCGCTTGATGGGACGAAGATCCACGCGAATGCGTCGGATCGCGCGAACCGCACCTACGCGGAGATCGCGCGGGAGTTGCTTGAGCGGGCGGAGGAGATCGACACCAGTGAGGACGAGCGGTTCGGTGAGGACCGCGGTGATGAGCTGCCGCCGGAGTTGCGCGTCAGCGGCGATCGCCGCAAGCGCCTCGCGCACGCGCGGCAGTTGCTCGATGACGAGCGCGAGGCCGACCCGGTGAGCGTGCCGCAGGACCGCGTCTTGCGGCTCCGGCAGGGCGAGCAGCGACTGCGCGAGGAGTGGCAGCTCGACCGGCGCGTGAACACCGAATACGAGCGCTGGCGGACTCAGGGCGTCGCCGTCGACGGCCGCCGCTTCGGCGGACGGCAGCCCGATCCCTACCCGCACCCGGAGCGCCCGCTGGGGATCGCCAACACGACCGATCCGCAGTCGCGGAAGGTCAAGACACCGCGCGGGTACATGCAGGGCTACAACGCACAGGCCGTCACCACGCGCGAGCAGATCGTGATCGCCGCCGAGGTCACGATCACCAGCTCGGACTCGACACATCTCGCGCCGATGATCACCGCCGCGCTCGAAGAGCTCCAAGCCGCCGGCATCACCGAACTACCCCAGGTGCTCGTCGCCGACGCCGGCTACTGGAACCGGCCGCACATCGAGCACATCGTCAACCAAGGCATCCAGACACTCGTCTGCCCCGAGGCACTCAAGCGCGACACGCCGCGTCCCGGCCGCGAGGGAGGACTCTACGCGTTCATGCGGCGAGCCCTCGAAGGTGACACCGGCCACGCGCTCTACCGCCAGCGCCAGTGGATGATCGAACCCGTCTTCGCGCACATCAAACACAACCGGCGCGCCGACCGCTTCCAACGCCGCGGCCGGTCCGCCGCACACTCCGAATGGCGACTCATCACCACCACCCACAACCTGATGAAGCTCCACCGCCACCAGACAGCCCTCACCGCCACCTGAGGACGCCGGACGCCCCCACCCACCGCGAGAAACGCACCCAACCCCCCGGCACGGCCGACCACCCGCCATCCCACCACCCAATCCGACAACGCGCAGGCGGCGACGCCCGGCTCCAACAAGCCCTCCAGCGGATTACGCGACAGCCTCCGTCCGGAGCAGTTCGGCGCGCGGTCACCACGCCGACGCCTCCTTCTCCACAGATCCAGCGCCCGCGAGGCCTCGCTCGTGGTCCGGCCCGGCGTGGCGTCGAGAACGCGTGGGCGACCTCCGCGTCGGACTCTCACGCGCTCTGGCGCGTCGTGTTTCGGGCGGCAAGCCACTCCGCGAGCGCTCCCGCACCGGTGGCAATGAGCGCCGGAAGGATAACCGGCAAGGCCTTGGCGAGGTCAGGGAGCAGCTCGGGCGCGTAGTGGTGTAGCCGGAGTATCTTTGCAGTCACGCCGAGGCTTGGGTACAGGACGAGCGAACGCCAGACGGCACTCCCGATTGTATCTGGAGATCCAATGACGGAACCCAGGCCGTGGCGAGTCGTGCACTGCATCAATCCCCGGCCGTGACCAAACGCGTGACGCATCGTGGCATTGAATGACGTTAGGCCGACGTGAGCCATCTGGATCTCGGAGGAGAACCCAAATCTGACGCCTGCGTCCACGCACCGGCGATTGAATAACGTGTCCTCGCCTGTCAGCGTGCCCTCTGGGTACCGACCTAGGCGCTCGAAGACCTGGCGATCGAACGAGAGGCAGTGTGGGATCCCTTGGGCGGAGAGGACGGCGTCGTTCGGGAGCAGGGCCGAGTACTCAAGCATGTGCGCGGCGCTGGCCACATAGCTCGCGGGACAGCCGTTGGTGATCGCGCCTCCGACTGCCGCAAACCCTTGGTTATGGAGCTCCAAGCGGCGCCGTAGCCAGTCGCGACGGGGCACCCCGTCGTCGGGCACGAATGCGACCACGCGCCCTGTGGCGGCATCGACGCCTCTGTTCCGCGCTGGCCCCGGTCGAAGTCGAAGCGTTGAGTGCACCACCTTAACCTCCGGGTAGTGCGCCCGGACGTACGCATCACAGCCGTCGGTTCCGGAGTCGACAACGACCACCTCGAAGAGTTCGTGGCTGTCTTGGCGCCGTAGGGCCTCAAGAACGACATCGATGCGCTGGCGTGCCTGGTAGCTGAGAACCACAACCGTTGCGGCAGGTGGCGAGCCCATCGCTATTTGGCGTGACGGTCGGGGTGGCGCCGTCTTTGGGCTAGTCCAATCAGGAACCCGGCACCATAGACTTGGCGTGCAACCAGGACAGATGGCGGCGCGCCGGACCTGAGGTCGCGCAGGGCTTTGACGAAAGCCGTCGTTGGCAGGTTGTCTCGAACGGGGTGGGCTACGGCCTGCACGTCGTGGCCGCGAGCGATCCAGCGAGCGTTCTGGAATATTTCCGACGGGCTGTCCGGATTGAAGTGCCAGCAGACCGCGCCAGGAGCGGCGTGCGCCTGGGTTCTTAGCTTCGAGGCCAGAGTCATGTCCTCGCCGTAGCCAACGTCGTCATAGCCACCGACGGCGAGGAACGCGTCTCGTCTGACCGCCCGGAAGTTATCCCAGCGTTCTGGGAAGTCTTCGCTGAGGAGTCGCGGGTAGCCGATCCGCCTAATGTGGCAATACGAACGGGACCAAGTGTTCGCGGGCTCGCCCACATAAATCTCCTTCGTGAAGGTGCCGACAACCTCATCGCGGACAATTGGTGCCGTCAATCGCTCAAGGTAGCGTGGCTCGCAAGCCATGTCACCGTCGACGAAGGCCAGAATCTGACCGGTGGCGGCGGCGGCGCCTAGGTTGCGTCCTCTGGCAGGCCCGGCATGGACGGAGCGGATGACCCGAGCGCCGGCACTCACGGATAGAGCGGCCGTCGCATCGGTCGAGCCATCGTCCACGACGAGGACCTCGTGCGCTGGGAGCGTCTGCCGGCGGAGGCTTTCCAGAAGGCGGCGAATATGGCGTCGCTCGTTGTACGCACTGATGACAACGCTAACGCTGGGTTGCGTCACGCCTCTCCCTCTACGGGTTCAGGGGATTCATCTCTGTAGTCGAGCCAAAGCCCCCTCCATTTCGCGCGTTCCCGCTCGATGCGCTTGCTCGTTCCGACCAGATACCATCCGGGCAGGAGATTGCAGGCCGACGCAAGCACGAAGGCGCGCAGGCCATGTGGCAGATGCGTCAGCCACGGGAACGCAGCGATGATCTCGGTGATCGCCAATGCCGCCAGGATCCAGACATTCCAGCCGGAGGCTCGGAGAATGAACTTGCAGTGACGAGGTTGCTGAGCCCAGTAACCAGGCCGGACCGCTGCCACGTCTCGCTCCCAATTCCCGCCTTCTAGCGGCCCGAAGACGTCAAGATAGGTCGCAAGCTGAAGCTGCAGCTCGGCGTTGCGGATTAGCTGAAAGACGGCTAGGAGCAGCGGCAGTGGGGACACGACGATCGCGATGGTGCTCTTCTGCGAGAGACCTGCCGCAAAGATTGCCCCGGTCACCGCCAAGAGCCCCGGATTCAGTTGCAGGAACGACCGAAAGTCAGCGGCCTTCTGGTCGCTGAGCAACCTGTACTCCTCCGGCGAAATTGGCGGCCTCATGGCGCGGATTATCACGCCTCGGCCGGCCGGCTCGTTCCTCCCGCCCGAGGCTGAGCGTCCGGCTTAGCCGGACCCGGGCGACCGCTCGTGGACCGCGGATTCACGCCACTCGACGACTGCCGCTTCTCGACCGAATCCGGTCGTCGTCGCTTCGCTTGTTCCGGTTTGCCCAATGGACGACGACCAGGGCTGACGAACGCCGAGTCTGGCGCTCCTGCTCTGCCAGTGCGAAGCAGGCGCCGGTCTCGGTCGCGCCGTCTCCGCAGCGGTCGCGCCAGAGCCGCAGGGGCACCGCGCTCTCAGCCCTTCTATGCGGTTGTGGGCCGGCCGAGCGGGTGGAGCCGCGCGGCAAGAACGTCACCCCACGACCGACGGGGAGGGAGCCAGCCCCTTCTACAGGGCAGGCCGGACGGACCGACACTCCATATTGTCTAGGGTTCGTCGCGGCGCGACGGACGCTCCACGCGCTCATGCCGTCTTCTACAACGGCCGAGTGGAGGCGACCGCCAGCAGTCCGAAGCCCCACGCGGCGGGCACCAGGACCGCGGCGCCTTGGTCGATGATCGCGCCAATCCGCGATCGTGCAACCAGGCGTTCTGGCAGTACGCCCTCCGCTATGAGCCGGTGAATGTGCCAGCCGTTGGCTTGAAGCTCCGATTGGATCGTTGCGTGATCGAAGAGCGTGTACGCGAATGCGTGGCTCGTGCCCTTTACCCGGCGGGTATATCGGATACGGCGCTCGCTTCCGGAGGCCGGGCCTTCCCGGCGTTGCTCACGCCTGAAGCGCACGCGGCTGTTGGGGACGGAGACGATTAGGTGCGATGTCTCGTCCGTCGCAGCGCGGAGGTCGTCAAGCAGCCGGGAGCGCTCGTCCGACGTCATGTAGGAGATAACGCCGAAAAGACAGATCGTCAGCAGCGGACGCGTGCGGTCGATGTCGGTGCCCGCGAGGTCGGGTACGCATGACAGGCGTTCGGACAGGCCTTCGCGCTCGGCAAGGCCGCGGAGCTGCGCTCTGGCGCTTGCGCAGCGCTCCACCGCGATCACCCCGTAGCCGCGTCTGAGCAGCGCGAGCGTGTAGCGCCCGCTCCCGGCACCAAAGTCAAGCACCACCGGCGATCGTAGCCGGTCCAGCTCGCGCAGCACCTGTGCGAGCGCGTGACGACGCGGCCTTGGATAGCGGCGCAAGTACTCACCAGAGGAGAAGTACGCGTCATACGACGGATCTGCGCTCATGGAGCCGCCCGAACTGTCGCGATGGCGCGCTCCACGACATGCCTGGCGACGATGTCCGCGGCGTCGTGGACCCCCCCCCCCCCCCCCCCCCCCCCCCGGCAGCGCCGACAGCTCGGTGCACGCGAGAAGAATCGCGTCGACGCTCATCGCTGACATCGCTGCGACTGCCTCGCGCGAGACGCGCAGCGCCGCGTCGCTCGTCGCGCCTTCGCGCTTGACGAGATAGATCGCTTCCATCAGGGCGAGCTGCCCGCCATCCGGCGGAACCACGGCGACGGCTCCCCGTGCCTCGAACGCCGCATGGTAAACCCTGCTGGCAATGGTTCCCGTGGTCGCAAGGAGCCCAATGCGCCTTGCGCCGTTGGTCGTCAGGGCATCTGCGACCACACCGGGCCAGTCAACGAGCGGGATTGCAACAGCCCGTGTGATTGCAGGCGAAAAATGGTGCGCCGAGTTGCAGGCCATGACTAGGAGTTGCGCACCTGCCGCTTCAAGCCTGCGAGCTATGGCCGCGAGGTGCAGCGACGGATCCTCGCCGCCCGACACGATCGCGGCCGTGCGATCCGGCACCGACGGATCGCAGTCAACAATGATGTGGAGATGCTCTTGGTCGCTCGCGGCAGGCGTCGCAGCGATCAACCGCCGAAGGAAGTCGGCCGTCGCGTCCGGGCCCATCCCGCCGATCACGCCGATGGTCGGGCGCATCGCAGATCCTTCGGCGCACGTAGAGTCACCGACCTCGCATGCCCCGTGACCGTCGCAGGTAGGTGGGCGACCGTGGCAGGGTCGGCGGCTTTCTGCCTGACGAAAGCCCCTTTGACAAGACTCTGGCCTGGATCGCCCATCGCGGGCAAGATCCCCACTAGAGCACCCGCGGCGAGATGATTGGTGTCGCACCGGGTGGGCACGGCGCCTACACGATGGGTGCGGTGCGTCACGAGCGACTCCCGATCCGATCAACGCTCGCGCCAGGGAAAGCCATCCACATTTTCGATCGTGATTTCGCGCGCAGAGTCGTCGAGCACCGCCCTGAATGCGCGTGCCGCGTCGAGGATGCGCGAATGCCTGCGACCGTTCACCAGCGTCGCCTCTATCTCGTCGGTCGTCGCTGGATAGACCAGATGCACCCAGGCGTCGTCGATGAGCATAAAGTCGTCGGACCCGATGCGGCGCGTCGCATTCTCCGCATCGGCCTTGAATCGGAAATCATTCTCGGTGATCACGCTTACGGCGATGCCCGCCTCCACCTGACGTTGCATCAGATTCCGCCGCTCCTGAGCTTCATCGTCAGACATATCTGGATCATATATGAAGACGCGTGTGATCTTCACTCCTCTCGCGAGCGCCACGATCTGTGCATCAAGTAGATGTCGGTCAGAGGTCGTCCCCATTGTGACACCAGGCTTGGCCGTGTTAGTCGTCCACACGCTCTCGGTCGCCCGCCCAAATACCGAGTGAATCCAAAATGCTCGCACGGGGGCCCGGTTGCGCACCGGCAGCATCCCGTTGGCGCTGTCGCTCAGCCGCTGCCGGGCATCGACAATGAAATGCTCTATGGCCCACTCGCTCGCGAGCTGCCCAAACGCACCATTGCCCGGCGCTTGACACTCCCCAAACAGTCGCGCGATCGCCGAGAGCTCCCTCCCTAGCGCCACCAACACGTCCGACGACCCAGACCCACCGTGGAACACGTTCAGGAGTGTCCGGATCTCGTCGGCGACAACGCGGTCCACAAGACCGAATGTAAGATAGTCACGTACCACCCCGTCTAGCGCCGTGAGTAACCCCTCGCGCGTGCGACTCTCCTCGGCCCGCACTTCAGACCACTCCACGGAAAGCCGCGTGCGTAGCGTCTCGGCCAATCGCATCGCCGCATCGCTGGCGCCTACACGTCCGGAGTCCGCAAAGACCGCTTCGGAGAAGCGTTGGAGTCCGAGCGGGGACAAGACCGCGCAGTGCAGCGATTCGAATGGCGTTGACTTGACAGCATCCAAGCTATCTGCGAGCAGGAACGGGAACAGTCGCGGCGCCCCGGCGCTGGTGTCGCTCGCGACATCGAGAAAGCCAGCTTCGTAGGCGACCCACGGGCTGCGCAGCGCGGCAGGCTCGAGTACCGCTACCCCGAGATCGGCCTGTCCGAGCTGGCGGCGAAGCTGGGAGCGCCAGTCCCCGCCCACCTGGAACGTGATCGGCGACAGCAGAACCTTGATGGGGTGCTCAGACGCGTGTTGCTTGTCCGTGAGAACGTCTGCGAAGACGCGGGCAACGCGCTGACCGCAGTCGCCCGACCAGGATACGAAGACGGTCGTCATAAGTGTAGGCGGACGGCGCCTTCGTCGAGGTTGCCAGTGACGTCGCGGAGCAGCGCTCGCGTCGAGGCACTCGCGCTTCCCTCGAGCTTGGACCCGCGGGCACCCCTGACCGTGAGCGCATCCAGCATTCGCAGAACGTCAACTGCGCACCCCCACGACAGCGCGAAGCCAGAGCCGCCATGGCCGTAGTTGTGCACGACGTACTTCGTCGCCGTTGTCCCCGTGCCATTCACACAAAGGCGCGAGGCGGCCAAGCGCACGTCGTCGAGTGGCGAGTCACGAACAAAACGATAGCCGATCCCCGGGGTGACGATGGACTGATCCTTCTCGCAGGCACGGCGCAGTCCGACGCCGCCAGTCATGCTCGCCAATAGGTCCGCGTTGACCTCGAAGATTGGTGCCGGTATCGACAACAGGCCGCCGCCGGCCCTCGCAAACACCATCTCCTCGCCGACGGTCTCCTCGCCGATCCACTCGCCCGCCTCTCCGAGGCGGCCAGCCTGTCGACTGCCGCCGAGGATCCACGCGTCGGATCGAGCGTAGCCGTATAGGTCGGCGGGTTCGCGCACGGCGGTCTGATAGACCTCGGCGGTGGGCGTGTAATTGTAGGAGATCGGAGGGGCACCCCGTTCGTCGATAAGGCCCCGGATGTTCACTAGAAGGTAGTGGCCTCGGATGAACTTGGATGGCCAGGGGTCGGCGACCGGCTCGAATGTAAGACCAGCATCCGTGGCCGTGCCGGGCATATCACGCACGGCGGCTTCACGCGCGCCGGCAGTCGTGTGCCGTATGAAGTCCTGTGCCGCGCTCCCGGTCGCGTTCACATAGTACGTATGATCGAGCGCTAGGTAGGCGCGCAGATCGCTCCCCGGGAGCTGTGAGTGGAGAATGATGCGGCCACCGATGGCTTCGTAGAGTGCGTAGAGGTAGCCAACGTATATGGGTGCGTCGCAGAAGAAGGCATCAAAGCGCCACCCACCAAGCGCGGTCGCTCCGGGTCTGCGTGGAACGGTTCCGCTAGAGAGATCGGCGTCCGAGAGCAAGGCGAAGTTCTCGACCGTGGTCGCGTAATCGGGCGGCACCACCGCCGGCGCTTCGAACAACTCGTAATGCGGCCGTAACTGCACTCCGCACACGGTATGGACGCTGAGGTTCCGGAAGAAGTCCTGCGAAATGCTCAGCCAACGTGTCGCCGCGCGTGAGCGGACTGAGTGCGGAATCACCGACGCGACGGCGTGGAGAGTCGCGAAAGCCGGATCATGTGCCATGTTCGTCTGCGATGGTCGAGCGTCCGTGTAGAGGCTGGTGCGGTAATCGTGGGCCTGCAAGAGGATCGCCGTGGTCAGACCTGTGATCCCTCCGCCAACGACGGCGACTCTGTTGGTGGTTGCAGACACGGGTGAAGGGGTGGACGAGCGTGCGTGGTCCATGCGGGCTCCACGGCGACAGCGCCTCAGCGGTCGCGACCTCTGAGTATAGGCCGGAGGCAGAGATTCGCGCCGTGCGGACAGCGCGGCGTCCCGGATCCGGGTGCCGCCACGCGCTCGAACCTCGGCGCGTGTATTGAACTGCGCAATTTCCGCCCATGGCAAACAATGCGGACGTGTTCTTCGCCAGAGCGGCTCTGGCGGATTGGGGCGCCGCGCTCTAGGTGCTCAGGGATCTGCGGCGCGTGGCTTGCCACAACTCCGCGTTGGGAACCCGCGTTCGCCCGGGCCGCGACGGCGCCAAGTGCGGCGGCTGCCAACAACACGGTGCAGTGCCGAGATCGCTACGGGCATGCGCGACTTCCTGCGAGTTCGGCGAGCACCCCGCGATCACCGCCGCCCAGGTGGGCCACCGCGACCCCGCGGATGACGCTCCGCGTCTACACCGACGTCAGCGGACGGCGCCCGCGCACCCGCCTCAGCGGCCTCCTGAGCGACGCCGATTGGGCACCATTGGGCACCCGCAGCCCCGAAACCCCCTCTACGACTCGGACGAGCCACCCGCTAACCACGAAAACCCGCCGATTAGCAGCGGATTTCAGAGCGGGAGCGACGGGACTCGAACCCGCGACCTCCGGCGTGACAGGCCGGCGCTCTAACCAACTGAGCTACGCCCCCGGGTGGGGACGCATCAGTATGGCAAGCCCCGACCTCGCCCGGTCGCCCGCGGTCCCGGCCGACCCCGGCTCGGCTCCGCCGGCCCCGGCCCCGTCGGCCGACCCGAAACCGCTCCAAGAAATCAGCCCCGGTACGGATCGCGGCGGCCGCGCAAGCCGCGCAGCCCCGGGACGGCCAGCGACAGCGCCTCCGCCGACCCGCCCGCTCCCGCCTCCCCGAGCGCCGCTCGCGCCTCCCCGTACCGCCGCTCCCGAACCAGACCCGCCGCCAGGGCCCGCAGGTCGGCCGCCCGGACCCGGCCGGCGCACGCGTCCGAAACCAGGCCCGCGTGGCGCGCGTGGACGATCAGCTGGTCGGCGGCCAGGCCGGCGACGTCCCCGCTCAGCGCCCCCGACCGGCGCCGGTAGCGGACGACCGCCCGCGGCTCGTAGACCAGCCGCTCGCCCCGGCTGAGGAGGCGCAGCCACAGGTCCCAGTCCTCGCACCGGCGCAGGTCGCACTCGAGGCCCCCGGCCGCCACGACCGCCGCCCGCCGCAGGAGGACGCCCGAGACGCAGAGCCGGTTGCGCTCGTAGAGCTCCGGCAGCTCCAGCCGGTCCGGCACCTCCCACCGCTCGCCCGTCGGCCGGCCGTCTGGCCCGACGATCACCGACCGGGCGAAGCACGCCGCCGCCGCCTCGCCGATCGCCTCGACCCGCAGCCCGAGCGATCCCGCCTCCCAGACGTCGTCCCCGTCGCACAGGGCGACCAGCTCCGTCTCGAGCTCGGCCAGCCCCGCCGCCCGCGCCCCGGCCAGGCCCCGGCGCCGATCCAGGCGGACCAGGCGGCAGGCCCCCGCCTGGTCGCGGTCGAGCTCGACCGGCGGGTCGGACCCGTCGTCGACCACCACCACGACCCCCGGCTCCTCGCCCAGCACCCCGTCGAGGGTCTCCGTCAGGTACGGCGCCCATCCGTGGACCGGGACGATCACCCCGACCCTGGCCGTCCCCCCCGTCATCGGGCCGGGCCGGCTAGTCGCCGTCGACCAGCTCGAGCGCCCGCTCCGGCGGCCGGGCGACCACCGCCCGGTCACCCCGCTCGACGATCGGCCGCAGCACCAGGTCCGGGTCCTCGGCGATCAGGGCGAACAGCTCCGTGTCCGGGTGGTCGGACCCGTCGAGCTCCGGCCGGTCCCGGGTCCGGAGGATCCCCCGCGCCCCGACCCCCGCCTTCCCCGCCAGCTCGGCCAGGCGCGCCGCGCTCAGCCGCTCGACGTAGTAGTCGATGCCCTCGTACTCGATCCCCCGCTCCTCGAGCAGGCCGACCAGCGCCTGGCAGCCCGAGCAGGTCGGCTTGAGGTAGACGGTCAGCATCGACCCGAGCTTACCCGCCCCGCCGGCCCATCAGTCGCCGGCCGGCCGGTCGTCGACCTCGAAGAGGGGGAAGCTCGCCCGGCCGAACTCGTCGTGGCGGATGACCCACCACGCGTTGATCTGGTTGACCGCCACCCGGAGGACCGCCACCCGGGCGATCCCCGGGTTGCCCGGGGCGACGATCTGGACGTCGCAGAGGGTGAGGAACGGCCGGGCCCGGTGGGCGATCAGCCGGCGGGTCAGCTCGGCCGGAGCCGCCTCCTCGTCGACCGGCTCGCCCCCGGCGTAGAGCTCGACGTCCCGGGCCAGCCGCGCCCGCTCCCGCTCCGTCCGCTCGAGCGCCCGCCGGTTCGCCCCGGCGAACCGGTCGTGGGCCGCCTCCCACTCCGCCTCCGACATCGCCTCCGGCCGCTCGCTCATCCCCGCGATCCGCTCCCGCTCGGCGTCGACCTCTCCGGCGGCCAGGCTCGGCGACGAGACCGACCCGAGGACGATCATCCCGTTCATCAGCAGGCCGACCGACGTGCTGATCCCGTTGTCGGCCAGCATGATCAGGTCAAGGAGGAAGCCGTCCTGGACCGCGTAGGATCCGAGCGACGCCATGTCGTGATCGGCGGGGCCGAGGGGCTCCTCGGGCATCTATCGTTCTCCGGACCGGGGGAGCGACGAGGTAGGATCACCCCGCCACCTGGCGTCCCGAATTATGTCGAAACGCGCCGTCCCGGCCCGTCCTCGACCGGATCCGCCCGCCGCCCCCTCGCCGACCGGACCGGAGCGCATGATCCCGCCCAACCTGATAGATGGTGCGCCGTGCTAACTCGCCTCCCCCGGGCCCTCCCGGCGATCGGCCTGGCCCTCGGCCTGGCCGGCTGCGGCTTCTTCGGCGTCAAGGGTCCCGGCCTCCAGGGGAAGGCGACCAACCTCGACCCCCACTGCAACGCCCCGCCCTTCGAGCTCGCCGCCAACTGCCCGCTCGGCGGGATCGGCGCCGACGTCCAGACGTTCGACACCTTCCACGCCTACGTCGGCAGCACGACGGTCATCCCCGGGAGCACCAACTACCTCCAGGTCAAGACGGCCCAGGGCCGGGTCACCTCCTTCGTCGAGCAGTTCCACGCCAGCCCCCCGTTCAGCGATCGCGAGGCTCGCCTCGTCGCCGACCCCGAGGTTCCCTCCGACAGCAAGCGGGTCTTCATCAAGCAGGTCGGCGGGGCCTGCGAGGTCATCGAGTACACGAGCGCCCGCCTCCGCCGGGAGTACGGCAAGCCGTTCTCGGCCGTGATGATCGTCCTCCGGAGCGCCGATCCGAACACGTTCGACAAGACGAACGTCACGATGGCCAAGATCAGCCTGGCCGCTCCGCACAGCCGGGCGTCGGTCACCTCCTGCGGAGCCTGAGGACGGAAGCCCCGGCCCGCCCGCCGGGTCGCTTTCAGTGGCCGGGCCGCCGCGGCTTCGCCGCCGGCCGGTGTGGCGTGACCGCCGCCGGCGCCGGCGCCGGGGTGAACAGGCCCGGCGCAGCCAGGGCCGGAGCCGCGTTCGGGTTGGCCACTCGGGTCGTCCCCGGCTCGAAGTAGCGGAGCGGGAAGGAGTTGAAGATCCTCACCCCGCCCGGTCCGGTCAGGACCCGCCGGGCCGGGTCGGTGTCGCCCGCCATGACCTCGAGCGGCTGTCCGTTCTGGTCGAAGAGGAGGACGTCGTGGAGGAGGCGCCCGTCCCGGGTGTACGGGTAGATGTTGGTGATCGGTCCCGCGCTCCCGAGGACCTTCCCGGCCACCGGGGCCGCCGGGGCGACCGGCTTGGCCGGGAAGACGAGGGACGACGGGATGACGTCGACGGTCCGCCGCGCCCGGAGGAAGTGGACGCCGGCCGGGAGGGCGGCGACGGCGAGCACCAGGTTGACGGCGACGAGCGCCCGCCGCCGACCCCGCCCGCCGTCCGCTCCGCCGGCCGGCACCCCCGCCTGGCGCCGGCGGCGCTCGCCCAGCCCGAGGGCGACCGACCCGGCCACGGCGGCGATGAGGACGAGCGCCGTGAACCCGCCGTTCCCGATGCGCGGGATCGCCGGATGGTCGGTCGACCAGTGGGACCCGAACAGCCCGCCGAGGAGGACGACGGCGACGTAGGCCCGGACGACCCACCAGATCGGCGCCAGCTCGCCCAGGGTCCGGCCGGTCGCCTGGATCCGCGGGTCGGCCGCGACCGCGGCGGCCGTGGCCCGCGCGGCGGCGACGAGGCCGGCGTCCGGCGCCGGTGCCGCCGGGGCCGCGGCGACCGGTGGGAGGCCGGCCGAGGCCCGGAGCTCGGCCGCGAAGTCGGCGGCCGGCCCGAGGCGGGCGGCGATCGGCCGGTCGTCCTCCCCGGCCGTCTCGATCAGCGACGCCTCGACCTCGACCAGCAGGTCGTCGCGCTCCTCGGTGCCGAGGTCGGAGAGGGCCTCGCGGACGGCGGCGAGGTAGGTCGCCACCTCGTTCGGAACGACTGTCGCGGTCACGCGGTGACCTCCACGTCGAGTTCGAGGAGCCGGGTCAGCGCGCGGGCGAACCCACTCCAGATGGTCCGGGCTTCGAGCAGCTGCGAGCGCCCCCGCTCGGTGATCCCGTAGTAGCGCCGGTGGGGTCCCTCGTCCGACGGGACGACATACGACGTGAGCGCCCCGTCGCGGAAGAGGCGGCGGAGCGTCCCGTAGACCGACGCGTCGCCGACGTCGGCCAGGCCGGCCGCCCGGAGCCGGCGGAGCACGTCGTAGCCGTAGCCGTCCTGCTCGGCGACGACGGCGAGGACCGCCGCGTCGAGGGTCCCTCTCAGGAGCTGGCTGCGGTCCACGGCTTCCTCATATCCGCGGCCGACACTACCACGCTTAGCGCAGTAGTGCAAGGCGCCGTCGATCGGCGGCGCGACTTAATATTCGCCGCCTGTTGACCCGACCGAGCCGCGAGCAGAGCTCTCCAGGGCGGCCGGGAGCCACCCGGGTCCACGTCGCGGAGGGGGAGGGGGACCCGATCTCCGGGCCGGAGCAGCTCGTCGAGCACGCGCGCGGCCCGGTGCGGCTGGCCATCCTCAGCGACACCCACATGCCCCGGGGCGCGCGGGCGATCCCCGACCGCTGCCTCGCCCTCTGCCGGGAGGCCGACGCGATCGTCCACGCCGGTGACCTGATCGACGTCGGCGTCCTCGACCTCCTCCGGTCGCTCGGGCCGCCGGTTCACGCCATCCACGGGAACGTCGACTCGGGAGCCGTCCGAAGACTCCTCCCTGCCAGTTTGGAGCAGGATTTTCTTGGCGTACGGATCGCCGTGACCCACATCCCGGGTCCGGTACTCGGCCGGCTCGAGCGCCTGCGAGCCGCCTTTCCGGAGGCCTCGGCGGTGATCTTCGGCCATACGCACATGCCCGAGCACGCCGAGCGGGCCGGCTTTCAGATCTTCAACCCCGGGTCGCCGACCGAGCGGCGGCGGGCCCCGACCCACACGATGGGGCTGGCCCGGGTCGCCGGCGGCCGGGTCACCTTCGAGCTCGTGGCGCTCGGCGGCTGACCGCCGGGCGGCGGGCGGTTCCGCGGCGTCCAAGTCGACGGGCCGCGCTTTGTACCCATGGCCATAGCCGCGCCGGTGCGGCGGAGGTTATCTGCGGACGTTGCGCCGACCGGCGATCGCCCCGGGTGGCCGAGGCTCCACCGGGGTCCTACCAAGAGAGGGAGCCATGCCCCCGAAGGTCCTCGTCTCCTACGACGGAACCGACAACGATGTCGACGCCCTGGCCCTCGGGCGCGTGTTCGCCGAGGCGGGCGCAGAGCTGGCGCTGGCCTACGTGCGGCACAACCGGGAGTCCGAGGGCCGGCGGGAGGAGCTCGCCGAGCACGAGGCCGAGACGCTCCTGACCGGCGGCGCCCGGTGGATCGGGATGCCCGACGTCCCGCGCCACGTCGTGGTCAGCGGGTCGACGGCCGACGGCCTCCTCGGGCTGGCCGAGGAGCACGAATTCGCGGCGATCGTCTTCGGCTCGGAGTACCGGACGGCGCCCCTCCACGTCCAGCCCGGAGCCTCGGCCGAGCGCCTGCTCGAGAGCGGCCCGCCGGTCGCCGTGGCGATCGCCCCGGCCGGCCTCCGGGTCCACGCCGACCTCAAGATCGTCACCGTCGCCTACGTCGACGGGGAGGGGGACCCGAGCGCCCAGGAGACGGCGGCGTCGGTGGCCGAGAAGCTGGGCGCCCGGATCCTCGAGCGGGCCACCCAGTCCCCGGATCTCCTGGTCGTCGGCTCGCGGGCCGGGACCCCGCCCGGCCACGTCGGGCTGAGCGGAGCGGCTCGCTACCTGCTGGAGACGGTTCGCTGCCCGGTGCTCATCGTCGGCCGGGAGACGCCCCTGCGCTTCTGAGGGGTGGGGCGGGAGCGGGGGCGGGGGCGCGCCGGTCAGCCAGGCGAGGACGGCCTCGCGGGAGAAGCGCCAGTGCCCGCCGATCTGGCGATCGGGAAGCTCGTCGCCGGCGGCCGCCTCCCGGACGGCCTCCTCGACGAGCTGCTGCTTGCTCTTGGCCGTCTAGGCTGGGGCGATGGGCCGCCCGCGGGTTGACTACGAGCGACACGGGCGGGCCTACGCCCGCCGGCGTCGGGCCGACCCGCGGATCGCGGCGCAGATCCACGCCGCCCTGGGCGATGCCGCGACGGTGGTCAACGTCGGGGCCGGAGCCGGGTCGTACGAGCCGACCGACCGCTGGGTCCTGGCCGTCGAGCCGAGCGCGCGGATGCGCGCCCAGCGCCCGGTCGGCGCGGCGCCGGCGATCGCCGGCCGGGCCGAGGCGCTTCCGCTCGACGACGACGCCGTCGACGCGGCGATGGCCTGCGCGACCATCCACCACTGGGAGCCGCCGGCGGCCGGGCTGGCCGAGCTGCGCCGGGTCGCGCGCGGCCGGGTGGTCGTGTTCACCTTCGACCTCGAGGCGCACCCCGAGTGGATCAAGGACTACCTCGAGCCGGCGCTCCGCGTCGAGCGGCCCCGGGTCCCGTCGATCGAGGCGGTCGCCGCGGGACTCGGCGGGCGGACGTTCGTCGAGCGGGTCCGGACGCCGGCCGACTGCGTCGACGGCTTCGTCGAGGCGTTCTGGAACCGGCCCGAGGCCTTCCTCGACCCCGAAGTCCGGGCCTCGCAATCGTCGTGGTCGCTGCTCGGGCCGGGCGTCGAGCAGGGCATCGTCGACCGCCTCCGGGCCGACCTGGAGTCCGGCGCCTGGGACGCCGCCCACGGGCACCTGCGGGAGGCGGATTGGCTCGACGGGTCGCTCCGGATCGTCATCTCCGAGCCGGCCTGACGCGATCAGGTCTCGAGGCCGTCCCATCCCCAGCGGGGCATGGCCGCCCCGGCGGGCACGACGGCGTCGGCGGGCGAATAGGAGAGGACGTCGTCGACCGCCCAGCACATGTAGGCATGCAGGGCGGCCCGGAAGGCCGGGTCGGCGGGGAGGTCGGCGTCGTCGGCGGCGCCGGCGAAGCAGCGGATGAAGCGTTCGCCGAGATCGCCCATGTCGCCGTTGCCGGCGTGCAGGTGGAGCACGCCGGACTGATCGCCGCACGACTCGGAGAAGACCGGCGGACCGCCCATCACCTCGGCCCAGTAGGCGGCCAGCCGCTCGACGTGGCGGGGATCCTGGCCGGGATGGGAGAACGGATGGTTGAGCTCGGGGTCCTCGAGGCATCGAGCGTGGTGGGCGGCGGCCAGGGCGAGGAAGGCGGGCTGGCCGCCGGCGAACTCGAAGAGGGTCGGGCGCATCTGCCGAGAATCTCAGAACCGGGCCGCCGGGGCGCGCAGCCCACGTCACGCGCGTCTGCGTCCCCGGCTTACGGGGCGGTCGGCATCTGGCCGGCGGCCTCCTGAGCTGCGTGCGCGGCGCTCTCAGCCTTCTCGTGCGCCGGGTCGGTGTTCGGTACGAACTTGCCGCCGTCGTGACCCGGGCCCGGGAACTTGCCCGACGCCTCGGCCGCCGCATGGGCCGGGCTCTCGGCGGCCTCGTGGGCCGGGTCGGTGTTCGGACCGGTGTGCGTGCTCGACGCGGTGCCCGGGGTCGTGGTCGAGCTGGTGGCCGCGCCGGCGTTCAGGATGGTGCCGCCGAGCGCGCCGCCGGCGATGAGCGCCGCGGCCAGCGCACCTCCGGCTGCCTTCTTCGTGAGGTCCAAGACGAGTCTCCAATCGGGTGGGAGCTGAGTCCATAGCTTGGGCCCCGAGCCTGAGATCTGGCCCATAGTTGCCTGAGACCTCACCCCGGCGTAGCCGCTGGGGCGGACGCATCCGGATGGCCGGCGGATCGGGAGGGCCGGGGGGCGATGCCTGGAGCCGGTCGTCTCCAAGATGCTCTGGCGCGCGATTTCGGCCCCACTCGAGTCAGTGCCGCGCCTCCTCGCTGGGCTTGGATCGGCGGCCGCGCGCGCTATCGGTTCGCGGGCGACGACGAGTCGCGCGGACCGGTGCGCTAGGAGGCTCGGCGCCGCTCGTGGCGACCGCCGCGAGCGGGACGATGGGGGCGGTGCAGGCCATCAGCCGCGCCCGTGGCGTCATCCGGTTAGCCGATCCTGGGGGCGTGACAGTGACATGTGCCGCCGGGGCGCCGGGCGGCCTAAATTCGCCTTAGGATCCTCTGCCAGCTATTGTGACCCAAACGGACCTTTGGGTGGACCAATGCTTAATCTCACCGGCTTGCCAGCACTGGACGTCGCCATCGGACTGGCGCTCATCTTCTTCCTGCTGGCAACGCTGTCGCTGACGATCCAGGAGTTCATCGCGGCGATCCTGGGCCTCCGCGCCCGAACGCTGGAGCAGGGGCTCCGGAGCATGCTCGAGGACGACGAAGTGGGGTGGCACTACGTCGACAAGTTCTACGATCATGCGCTGATCAGGTCGCTTTATCGCACCCCGCCACCCAAAGCTCTCCGGGCGGCGACACCGGCGGCGAAGGCGGACGCAGACGTGGCGAGCTCCGCGGCGGCGTCTCTGGGCAGGGGGGCAGACGCGCAGTCGCGCGGCACGCTCGCCCGGGCGGGGGCGTTCTTCAGGCGGACCGCAGGCCCGTCCTATATCTCACCTCGCTCCTTTGCGCTGGTCGTGCTCGACAACTTTGCGCCCGACGAAGCCCACAAGACCCCCGTCAAGGTTGGCTTGCCATCTCTCGACGGCCTGCCCGAAGACCTCAGCAAGCGACTCAGGCCGCTCATCGCCGGTACGGAGAACGACCTCGTCAAAGTACGGACCAACCTCGAGGCGTGGTACGACGACACCATGGCCCGCGTCTCGGGTTGGTACAAGCGCAAGACCCAGATCATCCTAATCGTGATCGGCGTTGCGTTGGTGCCGGCGATCAACGCGAACACGTTTGCCATGGCCCAGCGGATGTGGAAGGACGACGCCGTCCGATCGGCGGTCGTCGCGCAAGCCCAAGCGGCCGCCTCGGCGAAGCCGCCCGCGCGGAACGCGCCCATGGCGGACCAGAACCTCGCCAGCGCCGCCGACAGCGTCGACAAGGTCGTGAAGGTCGGCATCCCGATGGGATGGCGCGGCGCAGCGGTACCCCACGGCGCCGGGGGGATCGCGACGGCAGTCGGCGGGTGGCTCCTGACGATCCTCGCGATCTCGCTCGGCGCCCCGTTCTGGTTTGACCTCTTGAGCCGGTTCTCGCGGCTGCGCTCGAGCGGCAAACCGGAAACGCCGCTGCCGGCGTCGAGCAGCGGAAAGATGAACGAACGGATCC
>CAVTCI010000008.1:0-49427 GCA_963733245.1 uncultured Solirubrobacterales bacterium | reverse complement strand
GGCGGCGAAGTAGCCCATCCGGGACCCGTGTGATCTGCTCCACTCGATTCAGGGCGTGGGAGCTCGGGAACTGCTGCCCGGCACCGTCGGATGCCACCATGTGCGTGAGGATAGACGCGCCGGCGGGGGATCTCGCAGTGACCGCGCGCGGGGCGGGAGCATCTCGCTCGGCGAGGTACCGCGCCGCCTGGCCCTTGTGGGCGTCGCGGTCGGGCCCGGCGGGCAGATGGTCGCCGAGCGCCGCGTGGGCGAGAGCGAGCTCGTGGCGCATGTCGAGCTTCTCGGCGGCCGCGAGCGCCTTGCGCCACGAGGCGAGCGCCTGGGCGGGGCGCCGCCGGCGCGATGACCGCTCGGCCTCGTAGAGCCAGCGGGCGGGCACGCCGATGGCGAACGCCTTGGCGTAGGCGCGGAGGTTGCGGCCGGCGTCGCGCGCGCGGCGGCCGGCCCGGAGCCGCTCGACCGGCGAGCGGGCCTCGTCCCAGCGGGCGAGGGCGAGCTCGGCGAGGGCGGCGTAGCCGTCGAGCACGACGTGCGCGGCCGGGCGCCGGCCGAGGCTCCGGACGAGCTCCCAGGCCGCCTCCTCCTCGTGGCGGGCCTCGGGGTCCCGGCGGCTGCGCCAGAGGGCGAGCGCGGAGATGGCGTGGACGTCGACCGAGATCACGTCGACGGCGTCGCGGTCACGGAGTTCGTCGGCGGTGCGGAGCCGATCGAGCGCCTCGTCGAGGCGGCCGCGGCGGAGGGCGCCGATCCCGAGCCAGAGGTGCGACCACGCGGCACCGAGGGTCGCCTCCTGCGGCTCGACGGCGGCGAGCAGCTCGTTCAGCCGCCGTGCGGCGATGTCGGGCCGGCCGAAGAGGTGGTCGGCGATGCCGGCCATCCCCGCCGTGTCGCGGAGCCGCGGCCGGTGGCCGAGGCGGCGGAACTCGTCGATCGCCGTGGCGTAGAGCTCGCTGAACGCGTCGTAGGGGCCGACGGTCGAGCGGTACATGCAGATCTGCTGGAGGGTGTGGGCCGAGCACTCGGCGTCGTCGAGGCGGTCTGAGGTCTGGCGCGAGAGCGCGGCGTAGCGCTCGGCCACGCGGTCGGCCCCGACGAGCCCGGCGATCACGCACATCGCGCCGTAGCAGCCGGCCAGCTCGGTGCACGGGCCGAGGCGCTCGGCGAGGTTGAGGGCCCGGAGGGCGGCGTAGCCGGAGCGGGCCTTGTCGGCGGCCACGTAGTAGACCTCGCACATCATCACGAGCGCCTCGACGGCCAGCCGGAGCGCCTCGCGCTCGTCGGGCGGGACGGGCCGGGGAAAGAAGCGGGGGAGCGTGCGCTGGAGCGTCTGGCGGGCGAGCTCGCCGACCGCGGCCAGGCCGACGCCGACCTGGCCGCCGGCGGGCACGGGTCGGTCGAGCGCGGCGATCGCCTGGTCGCCGAGCTCGCGGCTGCGATCGATCTCACCGAGGCGGTAGCAGGCCTGGGCCGCCTGCCACGTCCAGGCGGCGCGGCGGGCGTCGGCCGGGTCGGCGGGAGTGAGGTCGAGCGCCCGCTCGTAGGCGTCGAGGCACTCCCGGAACGCGCCGGCCTGGAGGGCCGTCTCGCCGGCGGCCACCAGATGCTCGACCGCCCGAGCCGGCAGCTCGGCCTGCTCCCAGTGGTGGGCGAGGGCGGCCCGGGTGGAACCGGCGGCGCCGGTGCGCTCGTAGTACTCGGCCGCCCGCCGGTGGAGGTCGCGTCGCTGGGCATAGAGGAGCTGGGAATAGACGACGTCGCGGATCAGGGCGTGGCGGAACGCGAGCGTTCCGGGCGCGGCCGCCGCGGTCGGGGCGAGGAGCTCGAGCTCCTCGAGGCGGGCGCGGTGGTCGAGCGCGCGGGCGCCGGCGAGCTCGCGGAGGGCGTCCTCGTTGAAGGACAGGCCGAGCACGCTGCCGACCTTGAGGAGCGTCTGGGCGGCGGCCGGGAGGCGGTCTACCCGGCTGGCGATGACGGTCTCGACCCGGTCGGGCGAGTCGACCGGCCCGCGGGGGTCGGAGGTCGACCGGCGGCGGCCGTCGGGGTCGCCGCCGGAGAGATCGCCGTCGCGCAGGGCGTAGGCGAGCTCGCGGGTGAAGAGCGGGTTGCCCCCGGCCTTGTCCTCGATCAGCGCGGCGAGGCGGGCCATCGGGGCGCCGCCGATCGCCCGGACGGCGAGCTCGATGGCCTCGGCGGTGCGGAGCGGACCGATCCGCAGGCGCTCGCACCCGGGCATCGCGACGAGCCGTTCGAGCTCGACGGGTGCGGACTCGGCGATCGGCCGGGTGGTCAGCACGAGGAGGAGCGGGCCGGGCGCCGCCGCGAGGCGGAGGGCGAGGGCGAGCGACGCGGAGTCGAGCCAGTGGGCGTCCTCGAGGACGACGAGGGTCGGCCCGGCGCCGGCGAGGGCGCCGAGGGTCTCGGCGAGCAGGTCTCGGGTCGCCTCGCCGCGAGCCTCGCCGGAGAGGCTGGCGGCGACGGACCCGGGGGGCACCGTCAGGGGCAGGACCGCGGCGAGCAGGGCGGCCAGATCGCGGTCGCCGGCCTCGAGTGGTCGATCGCGGGCGATCGCGAGCCGCTCGAGCGCGAGCTCGGCCCGGGCGCGGGGATCGCCGGGCAACGGACCGAGCCCGAGGGCGTGGGCGAAGACGGTGCGCCATCCGTGGTAGGGGGCTCCGCGCTCGATCGGGTCGCCGGCGCCGGCGTGGACCGCGTAGCCCTCGGCGGTGGCGCGGTCGGTCAGATGGCGGGCGAGTCGGGACTTGCCGATCCCGGGCTCGCCCTCGATCACGAGCACGCCGCCCGTCCGGTCGCCGAGGCTTCGGAGACGGGCTTCGATCACCGCCCGCTCGCGATCGCGGTTGACGAGGTGGGGTGCCGCCGGGGCGGCGGCCGGAGCCGGCTGGCGGGCGCCGACGAGCTCGCGCGCCGCGACCGTTCCGACCCGGCCCTTGACGAGCTGCGGCGGGAGCGAGCGGAGCTCGGTGCGCTGCTCGAGGCTGCGGGCGAGCGGCTCGTCGACGAAGATCTGGCCGGGGCCGGCGCTCTGCATGAGACGCGCGGCGAGGTTCATCGGGCTGCCCTGGAGGCCGAACGTCCGGCGTGTCTGTCCGCCGTAGAGCCCGGCGTACAGGCGGCCGCGGGCGAGCCCGATGCCCCCCACCTCGACGCCCCCGTCGGTGGCGGGCGGCGAACGCAGGGCGAGCGCTGCGGCCGCCGCCCTGACCTCGTCGTCGTCGTGGGCGCGGGGGGCGCCGAAGCCGGCGCAGACGTAGCTGCCCTTGGCGTCGACCGCGATCGTGTAGAGCGTTCCGCCGTACTCGTCGACCGTGCGCTGGGCGAACGTGGCGTAGGCGTCGAGCCGGTCGCGGGCGTCGTCGGCGTCGTAGTCGATCCCGCCGAAGCCGGCGAACAGGGCGACGACCGACCGGAGCTCGCCGATCAGGTGCTCGTCGCCGTCGGCGAGGCGCTCGTGGACGTCGGCGGAGACCCACGCGCGCGCCCGCTCGGGTGCGATCTCGGGGATCGCGAGCCCCACCGGAGGGGCGGGTTCCGTGAGACCGGCCACGAGGGCGGCCGTCGCACCGTCGTACCTGCGCCAGCCGGCGACGCCGAGGCGGGCGCCGAGTCGTCGGGCGACTCCGGCATCGACGAGAACCTCGCCCGGCGCGGCCGACGGCGCGAGTGCGACGAGGCGATCGACCGCCGGGCCGGCGAGGACTTCGAGCAGGCGGACGTGCGGATCGCCGACCGAGAAGCGCCGGAAGGCGCCGACGGCGACGGTCACGGTCAGGGCCGGGGACTCGGCGGCCTCGCTGCGGAGCTCGGCCATGGCCGACTGCATGGCCACGGCGCAATGGAGGGCCCGGGCGCCGTCCCGGTCACCGTGGAAGCAGCAGGAGACGGCGTCGCCGGTGAACTCGACGACGCTCCCCCCGGCGTCGTCGACCGCGGCGACGAGGGCCCCGTAGACCCGGGTCAGGAGGGCCGCGACCTCCTCCGCCCCGCGCCGGGGACCGTGTTCCCGGGCGAGGGCCTCGGTCAGCGGGGTGAAGCTCGAGACGTCGGCTTCGAGGACCGACCCGTCAGCCCGGTCGGGGAGCGACTCGCCACGGGCGATGGCCGACCGGACATCGGCGGGGACGAACGCCCCGAGTCCCTCTCCGGTCCTCGACACGCCGATGATGATGGCAGGCGGGAAGGTGTTGAGATCGGCCGGGCGCGGGTAGCTCCCGGCGCATGACGACTCGCTCGCATCCGGTCGACGTGAAGCGCCAGGCCGGCTGGCTGCCGGAGGACCAGGACGACCTCGAGTCGTGGCTGGCCGGCCACCGGGACCGGGTGGAGGCGCGGGGTGAGCAGGTCGTGCTCCATCCGGTGATCGCCGAGTTCCAGGGGCTGCTCGACACCGATCCGGTGATCCGGATGTACGTCAACCAGATGATCGCCCAGGTCCCGAGGGCAAAGCCGTACCGCCAGCGGCACCTTGAGAGCCCGAAGCAGCTGCTCCGCCTGATCAACGAGGTGCTGACGATGGCGCCGGAGTTCGGCGAGCGGGCAATGGTCGCGACGCCGCTCGCCGCGATCCTCGACTGGACGATGGGGACGCCGGCCGGGTTCGCCGCCTACCGCGACCCGCGGGTCAACGCGATGCTGGGGAAGATCCTCACCGCGTGGTGCGAGTTCCTCTCGAGCCGGGACTCGCTCTACGTGCTCAACGACTCGCCGTCCGGCTGGAAGTCCGCCGCGGCCCAGCGGCTGGTCGGGATGGAGGAGTACGAGCACGACCCGGCCGACGAGCACTGGGGCTTCGCCTCGTGGAACGACTTCTTCACCCGCCGCTTCAAAGACGGCGCCCGTCCGGTGGCCGCGCCGGACGACGACAAGGTCATCGTCAGCGCGTGCGAGTCGACCCCGTACGGGATCAGCACCGACGTAAAGCGGCAGGACCGCTTCTGGATCAAGAGCCAGCCGTACTCGCTCGAGGACATGCTCGCCGGCGACGAGGCGGTCGACCAGTTCGTCGGCGGCACCGTCTACCAGGCCTTCCTGAGCGCGACCAACTACCACCGCTGGCACAGCCCGGTGGCCGGGACGATCGTCCGGGCGTTCGTGGAGGAGGGCACCTACTTCTCGGAGGCCGACTCGGAGGGCAGGGACGCGACCGAGCCGACGAACTCACAGTCCTACATCGCCCACGTCGCCGCCCGGGCGATCATCCTGATCGAGGCCGACGACCCGGTCATCGGTCTCGTGGCCTTCGTCCCGGTCGGGATGGTCGAGGTCTCCTCGTGCAAGATTCGCGCGGAGGTGAAGCCCGGTCACCACGTCGGGAAGGGCGAGGAGCTCGGTCGCTTCGAGTACGGCGGCTCGACCCACTGCCTGGTCTTCCGCCCAGGCGCGATCGGCGAGTTCAGCCTCGCGGCGATCCCCCAACCCCACGACCCGAAGGCGCCGCTCGTGCTCGTCCGCTCGAAGCTGGCCGTCGCCCGCCGGGCGGCCTGAGCGGGGGGGCCTTCCGGGCGGGGCGGGCTGGGTCCGCGCCACTCGGGACCGTCTCGGTCCCGAGCGGGTCGGTTGGGCGTACGTCGCCCGGAGCGCCGGCGGGTGAGCGTCGTCGGAGCTAGTTGGCGCCGACGACCTTGAAGGTCTGGCTGACGAAGATGTGGTGCGGCCAGTTGACGCCGATGTTGTGGACCTCGTACTCGCCGTTGCTCAGCTTCACGACACGGTCGACGACGCCCCCCGAGTAGGCGGCCAAGGCGGCCTCGGTAGCCCGGTCAGCGACCGTACCACCGACGATCGTCCCCGACCCCTGGCTGTAGTTCGCTGGGATCTGGCCGACCTGCTTCGACGTGGACGGCGCACCACTCTTGAAGGGGACCACCCCTGCCGCCGAGGGACTCGTTGAACCGCTGCGAGTCGGTTGCCCGATCACCTGGCTGGCGGTGATGGTCGTTCCGCTGGTCGTCCCAAGTACGAGGACGCTTTCGCCCTTCCTGATGGCGGTCGCCGAGCTCGACCTCGTGGCCTTGAGGTATCTCGTAGAGGACGCCTCCTTGACGATCACCTTCTGCCCGGTTGAAGTCGAGATCGTGAAGCTCGACTTGGACACGCTGGCAACCGTGCCGGACGATCCGCCTGCGGCGGGTCCAGACCGAGCGTTGGCTCCCCCGCCACCGGGGACGCGTTGCGCTGAGGCTGCCGAGGTGGATGATGCTGCTGTCGCGGTCCGTGAGCCCGGGCTCGCCGTTGCGCCGACGAGTCCGTAGACGCCACCCCCGAGCGCGATGGCCGTGGCGCCGATGGCGATCGACCTGGTGAGTCTCCGAGAGAACATGGACTGATCCCTTCCTCTGTTGATCCTGAGTTTGCCGCTTGGTCCAAGGATGGCCGCCTCTCGTTAGAGCCGCGTGAGACGAACCTGGGAGATTCCTCTGTGTACGGGGCGCCGAGCTTCTCGAGACGCGGCTCGACGCCGAGATCGCTTCGGAGCTGGCGGTGGGCGGCGAGCGTCGTGCGCCAGCGCGTGAGCCGCGGCCTCGCCGCCATGAGGGGGCGAGATGGTCAGGAGGGAAAGTGGATGACTTATCCGACCGGTGCGCCGGGAAGGCCTGTACACGTCGCACTCGACGGCGTGGCGCAGGCCGAGCGGGTGGCGGTGCTCGAGCAGGTGCACGGGCAGCGGTTCGTCGACTGCTCCCTCGCGCACGTGTACGCCGCGCTCCTCGACGAGGGGAACCTACCTCGGTTCCGAGCGCACGATGTGCCGGCTCCTGGCCGCCGGCGGCCTCGCCGACCTGGCCACGGCGATCACCTCCCGAGCGCCCTTGTCGAGGGTCGCAGCCCCCACGAAGGCTCAACGCAGGCCCCGCCTACATCCTGGTTAGACGCTAAACCGGGGCCACCACTGGCGTTCGAGTCCGCCACACCCAACCGAGCCTCACCGGACCCGCCACCAACAAACGCGCCCCGCCACTCGGGCCGGTGTCAGGCTCGCTGTAACTAGACGTTGGCCGCTGTGGCGCTACCTGTCGTTCCTAGTGACAATTCGGTGTCGTCTCACACCTACCTGTCAACGGACATCAGAAAGAACAGCGGAACGGTCGCGCCGGTCTAATCGCGGCGCGAGGTACTCGAAGTCTTGGCTCAGGATCACTCGTGTCTGCGGCTGGTGGGCGATTTCGAGGATACCCATGTTGAGGAGCGCGCCGAGGGCAATTCGCTCGTTGCGGGATGCGTGCTGTAGCCAGGAGGCGTTGAGCTCGTCCGCGAGGAAGGCTGCGAGTACTGCGGCCGTGCGGGGGTGAGGCCCCGCGCTTTTGCGCTGGACTGTGCGAGCCGGAGTCGCTGCTCGTGCTTAGCGCGTCGGCCGAGTACGAGTCGGAGCTGGTCCCATCCGGTGTGGATTAGGGTTCTGGCCTGTGGCGTGGAGTCGCTTGGCGAGGGTGGCGGCAGCGGCGCGGGTCCGTTCGAGAGGCCAGCCGAGAGCGTGTGCGACTTCGTGGGTCACTGGCCGGTTCGGCCGAGGACCGCGAGCGCGCGCCTCGAGGGTGGCGTCATCGGAGGCTGGGGTCGGGGTGGGGCCGGACGGGCGCGTGAGCTCGCTGATCGTCGATCCGAGCGCGTCGGCGAGCGCTTTGAGGACGCCCAGCGAGACGGCGGGGTGGTTTCGAGTCCGCGCTCGATTCCGGAGACGACGGTCTCGCTGACTCCTGCGGCCTTCCCGAGCGCCTTGAGCGAGAGGCCTTCGCTGATCCGCAGGCGCGTGAAGGTTTCGGCGTTTACGAGGTCGTGGCGAGCTCCCATGTCATGGCTTGGCGAGCGAGATGCCGTGCAGTCGCATCCAGCGCGTAGCTCGCTGATCGGCGGGTGGTGTCCAGTGGGAGGCCACTGGGAGCCCGGTCTCGAGGGCAATGCGGCCGAGTCGGCTCTGGATCGTCTTCGCGGCGACTCGTCCGCCGTCGCGTGCGCGGAAAAGCGGACCGGTGTTGGGCGTCGGCAGGGACTTGTGCCGATCGATCCAGAACGCGTTGAGGGCGGCGCGCAACTCGTCGCGGGATTCTGACCGGCGCTTCGCGTTGGACCTCTGCGAGCACGGTGTGCGAGTCGTCCGATCGCCAGAAGACGGAGTCGACGCTCAGGCCGCAAGAGCACTCGAATCGAGCCCGAGGCTCGCGAGCGCTGCGGTGGCGGCGAGTTCGGTGTTGGCGTACCAATTGACCCGGTCGCGATGTCGGGTAGCGGCATGTGGGGGGTGGATTGCATGAACCGGGCTGGATCGACGCGGAGCAACCAGCCCGCGTCGAAGAACGCGTGTTCGACACCGCGCGCGGCGGCGAGTCGCTGGTGGGAGTCGGCGACTGGGTCGAGGATTCGCCGGATCAGCCCGGCGGCCGCTTTCGTGAGGGTCAGCTCGTTGGGATCTGCGTCGTACTGATCGCCAAGCCTCTTACCGCGGCTCCGGTTCGCTCGTATTCCTTGGCGGCGGTCACGATGGTGCTCGGCCGAGAGCACTTGGCGGCATGTGGGTAAGAAAGAAGGGAAAGGCGTCTGTCGGGGACGCCGGGAACGGGGGCGCCCTGGCGTTTGGAGCTCCAGCGCCGCCGGACTGGTTGGTTGGTTAGGTAGCTGGCGGCTGGACGCGTGACGTCGTGGAGGGCTTCGTTGAGCTCGGCTGTCGCTCCCTTCGGGTCGTGTATGAGGAGGACGTCGGGAAGCCGGGCGAGGCGCCGGAACGCCGCGGGATTGAGGAACTCGGAGTTGGCGACGGTGAGGCGCTCAACAGGGAGGACGCCGCGCCATAGTCGGACGTTTCGCCACAGCGGCTCGGTGTAGGTCGCTTGCCCGCACAGGTCGGTGCGTTTCCCGAACGCTCTGAGTATTTGGAGCGCGAGGTCGGCTTCTGACGCCCTGGACATCAGGACGACGACGGGCCGGGCAGCGTGCTCTTGCGCGACCGCTTGGTCTACCAGACAATCGGCGCCGTCAGGGTCATCTAGGACGAGCATGCGCAGTCGCCGAGAACCGCGATTCTTCCTGGATGATCTTCTCGCTGATGGCGCCGTCGACGGTGGTCAGGCCGTGGCGGGCGCATTCGTCGATCGCTCTCACGGTGAACTTGCTCCAGTTGCCGAGGTTGCCGTGGCCGTACCGTGAATCGACGTCTGCGAGGAGTTGCGGACTCGCGGCTTTGAAGATGGCGTGGAATTGGGGGAGGACGCAGAGGAGGTGAGCCGTCTCGAGCGGGGCCATCCAGCACGCGCGATGTATGCGGCGCATGATCTGGGGGGATTCGCCGAGGCGGTCGCCCACGCGGTGGTCACCAGCGAGAACGATCGGGATGCGGGCGCGCTGGTGGAGGGCGCGGATCAACTCGATGTTGCGGGTGGACTCCACGAGGTGGAGCTCGTCGAAGATCAGGAGCTTGGGGTGTTCGGCGAGCAGGTCGAGTAGCAGCGTTCGCCCTGGGCTCAGCCGCTCGTGGTGCGCGACGCCGGTGAGAGCGGTCAGTGCTTCGTTGACGACGGCGGTCGGGTTGGGCGCACTGTCGAGAGTGATCAGGCACGTCTCGCCTGGGTATCTCGCGACGATCGCGCGTGCGACGGTCGTCTTTCCCGTGCCCGGCCAGCCGTGGATGAGCGTCATCTTGTCGTACCGCCGGGCATACTCGACGGCCTCGAACGCGCTCTGAAACGCTCGGGTCCGGATGACGGCGGCGGCTGGGACCTCCAACTCGACGCTCATGCGGTCTCTGGGCTCCAGACCTGGTTGACGCCCGCTGCATGCTCGAGTTCCGACAGGTCAGATGGCGTGGCTGGCGCGAATTCGAGATCTTCGACCGACGACTCGTCGAGGTCTGCGAAGTTGCCAGGTGCGCTGGTGGGCGCGAAGCGCTGAATCTTGCGCTGCTTGCTCGCCTGCGCGCGAGCGTCTTGCCTGGCGTGGCGACGCCGCTGACGTTTCTTGAACTCATTCCGATCGGCTGGGGAGTGCCCCAGGTTGGGCGTCGCGCGGCCGAGAAAGCGCTTGTCGAGGGTGTAGACGTCGACGAAGCGCTTGTCGTGGCGGAGGGACGCGACGACCACCCGCTCGCCCACCATGGAGTCGAGTTCGTCGCAGCGGTAGCGACGGTTGTGGGCAAATACACCGTCCCGAGCGACCTTGCATTCCTTGCGATGGCGGACGGCGAAGCGCAGGAGCTCGGGGTCGATCTGCTTGATCTCAACGCCGGCGGCCTCCGCCTCGGCCTGCGCCTCAGCGGGCGTCATGCCGTTCAGGGCGGAGTGCTTGTGGGTTTGGTTGTACTTCTCGACGCCGGCGGCGAGCTCCTCGATCAGCTGATCGAAGTGGATAGCCGTATCCGCGCCTTCAATCTCGTCGCGCTTGTCGCGTCGACCGCCGGCCCAGCTCGGAATCGAGGGGAGGATTCCGTGCGCCAGGGTTTGATGAGACCGTTCGATCTTGCCGTTCTGATTGGGGGAGTAGGACTCGACGGCGAGCGTCTCAAAGTGAAGGAGGGCAGCGGCGCGCTCGATGACGATCGCGAGGAACGCGAGACCGTTGTCGTACATGATCAGGTCCGGCAGACCGCCAAACGGGTGGTCTTCGTCAACGACGATCGCGTGGTAGAGCCCCTCGAGTACGGCATCGGAGCTCTCGGTGGAGATGACGGTCCACCCGACGATCGTGCGGGTCTTGCAGTCGATGAATCGGAGAACGCCGGCCTTGGCGATTCGCACGCCGGGTCCGGGGAGCTGCACGCGGACCTTCAGCCAGGTGAAGTCGGTCTGCCAGATCGCGTTGCGGTACGGCGCCTCCCAGCGTAGGCAGCCGGTGTGGTCACGGCGCGCGCGGAATCCCTTCTTGGCGAACGCGCGCTCTTCGCTTGAGATTTGCTCGTGAAGCGCCCGGCGGAGCTGTCGTGGCGAGATCGGCAGCGGCTTGCCGATCTCGACGAAATGCTGGTGGAGCTTGGCCGCGCACGCGTACTCGTCGTAGAACACGTCGCGAACCTCCTCGGTGACCCGCCAGCCCCGCGGTTTCGGGCTGCGCGGAGCTTCGCGGATCAGCTTCCAAGCGTGTCCCTCCGAGATCTCGAGCGCATCTGCGTGCTGTCGCAGAGCCGCGCTAGAGAATCGCCCTTCCGCTCGCGCTCGCTGCGCGCTCGCGAAGGTCGCCTGGTGCTCGTCCTTGGTGATCTTGGTCACGGGCGCCGGCTCCGCACGAGAAACGAGGCCGCGGGGTGATGCAGGAGCACAACTCGAACACCCTGGAAGCGATCCCCCCAGCGGAGCTCCCCGGCGACGACTTGCTGGCGCAGCTGCGACAGGCGCGCCACGCCAGACGTCTTGATCTCGTCCACCCAAACCCCGTCCTTGCGCTCCCAGACGGCGTCGAATCTCGTGTTGCGCGCTGCGAGCTCGACGGCGAGGAGGCGCGCAGGCTGCGCGGGATGGAAGATCCGCATGTATCGCAGCGCGAGCGTCGTGACGCGGTTGCGCAGTGCCGGGCTGCGCGAATCCGCGGCGCACGCCACGAACGCGACCTCGCGCACGGTCCGCTCACTCGGGGCGGGCAGACAACTCGCGAGCGTCCGGTGCACGAGTTCGCCGGTCGCCAGGGCGGTGACGGCCCTCCCCCGCGGACCACGGCAATCGAGCGGAATCTCGCCGCAAACGAGCGCGGACCCGCTGGCGCACCGCTCAAGCGCCGGGTCCGGAGTCACGTCCGGCATGCCGGACAAGCCCCGCGCGACAAACCGCGGCCGGAGAGGGGAGGGACCGCCTGGAGGAACATGAGGTGCATTCAAAGCACATTGCACCCGGTGTAGGGGAACGCTACACCCCCGGAACTCGGCGCAATTTCCGGATTATTTCGGCCTGCGCCTCGATGTCCGGGTGGACGAGCTGCCGGTTCAGGCGGAGATTTGAGCCTTGCGTCGCCGCGCGCGAACGTAGCCGCGGTGGGTGGCGCCAATACCGAGCCGTAGCTCGTCAAGAGCGGGTTCCACCGCCACCAGATTGCGGACGGCTTCCTCGAAGGACACCCGCTCGTCGAACGCCTCGCGCATCAGAGCAAGCCGGTACTCGACGAAGTAGCTCGGCTCGATCCCAAACGCCGCCGCGATGAGGCCGATCGCGCCTGGCGGGGGATCCTCAACGCCGTTCGCGAGCTGCACGAGGTAGCCGCCCGAGAGCCCGCGACCCGCAGGATCTAACTCGCGCACCCGTTCGGCCAGCTGGCGGAAGCTGAGGCCCGCATCAGCCTTCAGGCGGTGGAACACGACCCCGAAGGGCTCAAGGGTGCGCGCGTCGGGAGAAGCCATCGATCAGAGCGTACCGACAGACGCGAAGCCAGAAGCCAAGGCGACAAGAAACCTCTGATTTGCGGGGTACTCTGCTCAGGTAGTCTTTCGGCTGTTTCGAAAATCGCGAACACCCCAGACGGCAAGATCCTCGAGGCGCTCGGAGATCCGATCAACCGCGCCATCGCCGAGACGTTGCTCGTTGTGGATTCAGCGTCGCCGGGCGAACTCGCAGGGGCGATCCAGCGGCGCTTTCCGGTGGCGCGGTCAACGGTGTCGACCCACATCACCCAACTCGAGGACCGACTCGTCATCCGACGCACCGTCGCTGGCAGGGTCACGATCACCGACCGCTTCAACACGGAGCGCATCCTCCAGTCCGCGCGGAGCATCGGAGCGGCCGCGCTAGCCGAGCAGAGCGCCGAGATGAAAGCCGATCACGCGCTCCTTAGCCGCCGGCTCAACAAGCGCGACCCGGCACGCCGATCGACGGCGGCGCCCGGCGCGGAGAGCCTTTCGACGGAGGATCTCGCCACACCGACGGACAGCTGACGGGTCGACGCGAGGCGCCTGTCTGGCGTTCAGAACAGAACGGCGAACGCCGGCGCTGTGGCCGCGAGAGCCGGCGACTGGCGAACCAAAACGGCGACGAGCGCTTGGCGCCGCAGGCGAGTGCGAATGGTCGTAGGTCCGCGGGGCGAGCGGGCAGTGGCGCAGCGGGCGATGCCGCCTGACGTCACGGTTAGGCTACGGGCTATGGCAGAAGAGATCGACCTGCGGGCGGCCATCAACGCGGTGTCAGACGTCGTCCAGAACCGGCCGCGCCCGCTACGCGTGTTCGACCAGATCTACATGAAGGCTGGCGACATGGTGATGCAGAGCGAGTTCATCGCGCGCTGGGCTGATGGAAAGCGTCTGGCGTTTATCGGCGACGGTGACGCGATCAGCGTCTGCGCCGTCTACCTGCGCGCCCGTGGCCTGCTTCCGTACGGGCCTGAGCACGTGACCGTATTCGACTTCGACGAGCGCATCTGCAACGCGGTCCTACGTTTCGCTGATCGCGAGCGCCTTGAGAACCTCGATGCTCGGTTGTACAACTGCCTCGATGCCTTCCCGGCCGTCGGCCAATTCGACGCCTTCTACACGAACCCACCGTGGGGCGCGAGTAACGACGGCGAAAGTGTCAACGTGTTCATGCAGCGAGGCTTCGAGGCGGTTGGATCCCGCGGGGACGGAGCTGTGGTGGTCGCCGACGACCCCTCCCTCGAGTGGCCGTCGAGGGTGCTCGCCAACCTGCAGCGCTCGGCCCTTGCGGCCGGCTTCTACGTGCAGCGGATGATGCCCCAGGTGCACAGTTACCACTTGGACGACGCGCCTGACCTGAGATCCTGCAACGTTCTCTTGCGCTCCGTCAACATGGAGGGCGGAGGCGACGTGACGAGTTCGCCCATCACGGATCCCGAGCGCCTCGAGCATTTCTACGGCCGCGATGCGGCACCCAGAGTTCGTTACGTGCGCGAACGCGCACGGCTCGACTACGGCAAGGCCAACGACAACGAATACGAACTCGAGCCGTTGGAGGTTGCCCTAATGAGCGAGCTCGTCCACCCGGGCGCTGGGCTCCTCTTTATGAAGGTAGGCACCCACGCGGACGAACTGCTCGACGCGATCATTGTGCGCAAACAGGCCGAGATCGACGCGGCTGGGTTCGCGCTCTGGGGCTACGGAGGCAACACGTGCCATCCGACGACGATGGTCCAGCCATTCGCCCGGGACTTCGAGCTACGGGGAGAGGCGATCCACTTGGTCATGCAGCCCATGCAGTCGAGGCACTTCGCCGTGACCGCTCGGGCGGAGGAGTTCTCGACCGACGGCATTGAGTGGGAGCGAATTCCGGAGCCCATCAACGTGGTCGGGTCACGGTATGCCCTGGCCATCGACGATCTTCGACCGGCCGGGTTCGAGCTGCCTCTCGCGTCCACCCGTGTTGCCGTTGGGAGCAGCCGTGGTCGCCGCGGCGACGAGTACATCAAGGGGCGGGTCGATAAAGCCGTCCTCGAGGTCGTCGACGAGGAACCTAAGCACCCGGAGACGAAAGTGATCGAGATCGGGCTAGTCGCCCGCCTCGTCGAGCCCTACGCCGTCTTCGTGCGGGCCTGAGGGCTGTGGATCGCAACATAAGACGCGCGGAGCTGCCTCTCGGAGAGCCCGGATATAACTTTCGAGGCCGGCCCGATCGAGGACCGAGCCGTGCGGTGGTGGCGAGAAGCAACGGAAGCAGATGCTCAGCGTCTTGTCGACGCGGGGCTCCGAGCAAATCGCCTGCGCCAGGACGCCTGGATCGCCAGCGTCAGCGCAGCGGACGACGATTTGCTCGAGGCTACGCAGCCTGCCATGCAGGCCCGCGAGTTCTGCCAGCTCGTTCATCAGCGTCTCGAAGCCGCGGATAGCGCGCTTATCGCCGGTGTCGAGGAGCGAGATGGAGCGGTGCAGGATGATGGCGGCGAGCTGGCTCTCCCCGGCGTCGAGCGAGAGTCCCTTGCGCTGCGCGGTCGTCTCAATCTGCGTGGCGAGCAGAAGCTCGTCGCCCGTCGGCTCGAGGACCGTAGCCGAGTCGATCCGCGCGGCCGCGGCGTTCTGCGCCGCGGCACGGTCTCTAGCGAGGTCCATGCGGGCGAGCCCGCTGGCGACGACGTAACGCGCAGCGCCCAGAATGCCGATTGGCTCCTCGGGCCAGAACTCGTCGATCAGCCCGTAGCTGGCAGCTTTGATTAACACGTCATTGTCCACGGCCACGTCAGGCCGTTTGCCGCTTCCGCCCTCAGTCACCAGGTCCGAGCCCGAGAACATCCGTGACGAACTCCACGGCATCGGTCGACGCGGCGTCGAGGTGCAGCTGATCGAGCGCGTAGGCGTTGATCGCCCGCCACACCGGCGTCGCCTTGCCGTAAATGAACTTCAACGAGCCGTTCGCGGTTGCCCAGTCGCCGGAGGAGTAGCCGAAGCAGAGCGCGAGGGTGCCTGGCTCGATACCAAGCTCCGGTCCGGCTGACAACGTGACGCGCGCTAGCTCGGATGCCGAGCTCGAGCCGTCTTTCGATAGCACGGTCGGTTGCGGACGTCCGGTAAGGAGCTCGAGAGCCCAGGCGTCGGCTGCGTCCTCTTCCTCATCCTGCGCGCCCGGATCGCCCGGGTCAAGGTCGACGAGCGCGCGGTCTACGGCGACGTGCGCTAGGGCGATGTGGCCGAGCTCGTGCGCCAGGTAGAAGGCGATCCAAGCCGGATACATCGCGTCTTTTCCAAGCAGGATGAAGCTGCGATGGCCGATCCGGACAGTCATCGCGGCCATTCGCTTCTGCGGCCACGGGAAGACGCGCAGATGCACAACCGGGATTCCGACCCCCCAGCACAGGGCTACGAGACCATCCAACCCGATAAACGACCGCCCAGTGCTAAGGAGGCGCACGCGCAGGTCGCTGGCAGCAATCCCGGCCAGGTCGGTCGGCGCGGGCAGTGCGGCGTCGACCAAAGCGGTGGCGACGGCCCGTCCGAACGAGGCGATGCCGGCTCGCTCGACCTCGTCCTCGGTGGAGAGGTGCTTGAACCGCGCCTCCTCACGCCACAGAAACCGGGGCTCGTCCGCATCGTCGAGCAAGGAACCAGGGTCAAGCCCGAGCCGGCGCGCGACGCCGAACCGGAGTTCGGCGCGGGCGGACGTAGAAGCGTCGGCATCGGAGGTCCACCATCGCGGCCAGGCGGCCTCGATCGCCGTGTCCGTGAGTCCGACGCCCTTTAGCCGCGCTCGGAGCTGCGTTCCGCTGTCGATGTTCGATCCTCCGGACGTTCCGCCAGCTCGGGCCAGAGCCTTCGCGATGTTTCGATCAGCTCCGCGAGTGCTAGTGCATGCCGTCGGGAGCCGTCCCAGATGCGCCTCACGGCGTCGAAGACGTCCTCGGGCTCATCCCCACCAGCCGCCAGCTGCTCTTGGTGAATGTACGTGCATACTCGCTGGTACGCAACTCCCGTGCGCTTCGGCGAACGTCGGAGCACCCGGGAAACAGTCGCTTGGCTCACCCCAGCCTTAGCGGCAACCTCGGACTGGGTCAGTTGGCGCCCTCGCATGAGCTCCTCGAGTCTCCGTCCGGCGTCCATGCTTTGATGAATGCTAATGCATTCCGACCGTCCGCCGCTGCCGCACGCGTTCTGTTGGACCAGATTCGGACCTGAGGCGGGTGAGTCGGTCGATCAGATCCTCGCCAGGAAGGAGACGGAGCGTATCGGCGGAGGCGGCATCTTCTACTGGGGGATCGGTAACGCCGTCGGACCAGGGATAGAGGCGCTGGTTGCCGCGGTGCGCGATCCCGAGGTCTTGTTCAGTCCGATCACGACCAGCCCGCGTCAAGTGGACGTCGCGCCGTCATCCACAGTCCAGTGGCTATCGGGACGCGGTCTATCCGGGGAACCGGTCGAGATCCCGCGAACTGCCTGCGTGACGAGTCGTTGGGACGCCGCGCGCCCCAACGCTGCGCGATACGCCCTCGTTTGCGCTTCGGACGAGGCCCTCGGGTTGGCGGACCATGGAGAATTCCGGTTCGACGCTCTACGAAACCTCCGAAGCAGCGCCGCGGTTGGAGCATCCCAGGTCACCGCGGTCGTCCGGCGCGGCGAAGGCGGGACGGGGCGAAGGTATGCGGTGGCGCTGCGGGCCAAGCTGGTCTGGCCTTTCGTCGTGCGACTCCTTGCTCCGGCGCGGATCCTGAGTTCGGCACGCGTCGAAATCGCCGAGTCGGCGCCCTTGCAGCTCGCGATCTAGTCGGGTTCCACTTCGACTCCGACTGGGATACGAGGCCGGTGATTCCGGAGCTTCTGGGCAGTGCGTGCGTCACGCCAAACCCACCGCGCTCCGCGCCGCCCCGAAGGCTCGAATGGTCCGGCCGTGGCTTCGATCAGAGACGCCACAACGGAGTCCGGCACCGCTGCCCGCACGGGCGCCCAGCCGACAGGCACGCCGTTCATTGTCCCAGGCGGCAAGCGGCGGTGTTGCCTGGCCAGTCGGCGGGCGGGCTGAGCAGGCGGCTCACTTCCCGGGGTCGACTGTGAGCCGCGGTGACGCGCCCAGGTACCCGCTGCGGAACAGCTCAGTGACCGCGGCAGACGCGGCCACCTGATCGAGCTCGGCGCGGAGTGCCGAGGCGTACAGCATCCGTGCGGCTTCGAGATCACCAGCGATTTTGATCCGGGGGATCATGTTCTCGAGCATCTCGCGCATAGCTGTGTACTCGCAGAGCACGCGGCCGTCCTCGATCTGCCGCAGCCGATCGACGATCTGGGCGTCGGACGATGAAAGGTCTTCAACGAGATGCCCCCCCCCCCCCGCGCAGCATGAAGACCCGGAGCAGGCCCTGCGATGCCTCCTCACGGTCGAATGGCTGGACGCCAATCCCATGCGCCGCCATCAGGGCGTGGATCCGGCCGCTTTGGATCGTCACTTCGTGTGCTTGGGCGCTTTGGTCAACGGCAAGGTCGCGAATTTGTGCGGCGAGCCACGAACAGGCTGTCGGTCTCAGCCGTCAGGACGCGAATGACCGAACGCGCACTCGCTGTTGCCCATCCCTGTCCGCCCGTCCCTCCGCCGACGCCGTTCCACGCGGGCCACCGCCCACGCTCGAGTCGATGGAGTTCGATGACTTGCCCCTCGGCGGCCTTGATGATGTCGTCCGTATCCACGCCGAGCGTGACGCTAGTCCGGCCGATCTCGTCTAAGAACTCGACGCCGGCCGCCTGCAGCATGACCGAGAGCCCCAGGCGCCGCTGTTCGCCGAACCAAGCTGTGATCTTGGCGAGCTTGTTGCCGCCGGAGTGGTGCATCAAGCCGTTGTGCTGTGCAAAGCGCTCCGGCAGATTCGTGGCGAGACCTGTGTAGAGCATCTCGTGCGTCGCCGGGTCCCAATAGGCGTACAAGCCCTGCCGAGACCAATGCTCGCCGTCCCGCGGGAGCAGTCGCTGGAGGGCTTCCCAGACGGCGCGGCGGTCAGTCCACTCGTAGGCGTCCCAGATCACAGTGCAGAGCACTCCTCAACGGTATTACCGCCGCGGTCCGTCCCAGTTCCTAGGATGTGGGACGTCGCGGCGGCGCCCCGCAAAGGGCGGCCGTAAAGCGGCGAATCGCGTCCCAGATGTTCTGCCCATAACCTGATGCCGCAAGAGCGGTACGGGCACGACTTCCGGTACAATTCACGGGCGTGGAGCTCGGATATGCGAGGGTGTCGACCGTCAAACAGGATCTCGGCCGGCAGATCGACGCGCTGACGGCGATCGGTATCCCGTCTGAACGGATCTACCTCGACAAGACGTCGGGATCGACCGTCGACCGGCCCGGACTCCGCGCCGTGATCGGTTACGCCCGGGAGGGCGACGTGATCGTCGTCCACACGCTCGATCGCCTCGGCCGTACTGTCCGCGACACGCTCAACACGATCCACGACCTCGCCCAACGCGGCATCGGGATCCGCAACCTCGCAGACCCGATCAAGGTCGACTCCAGCAACCCCAACGACCCGATGGCCCAGCTCGCCGTCGTCCTCCTCGCCCTCTTCGGTCAGATGGAGCGCACGTACACGATCGAGCGCGCCGCGCACGCCCGCTCCGTCGCGACCGCCAAAGGCCGCCGCATCGGCCGGCCCGTCCTCGTTGACGCCGCCAAGCTCGACTACGCCGCGCACCTCCGCGAAAGCGGGCAGACGATCGCCGAGATCGTCGCCAAGACCGGCATCCCGCGCACCAGCCTCTACCGGCACCTCCCGCCACGGCCCGCGCGTGTGCTCACCGCCAGCGGCGGCGGCGCGGCAGCCACGGACGGTCCAGCCGAGCCTGAAGGTCGGCGAACGCGCTGAGTCTGCCGCGACATCCGGCGTTAGCGCCGGATTCCGTTTCCTGCCGGAGCTCGAGCCTCCGCACCCGCGTGGCGACGAGGCCTGCCGAACCGTGGGCGGAACATCGGCGGCGGACCTACGTGGGTTCATCTTCCCGGGTTGAACCGGGCAATAAACCAGTCGGAAACCTCCCCGACGACGTCCAGCAGCGCTAACGCCTTGACGGTGCTGACTCCTTCGTTGAGACCATGCGCGATCTTGTTCCGCCGATCGACGAGAAACGCCACCTCTCGGTGTAGCCTCTCGTCGTCAGCTTGGAGCACTTCCTCAAGATCCCCGGCCCAGGTGGCGTCGAACCGGCCTACGAGGGCGACGAGGGCGTCTGGATTTGGGTTCCTACCGCGCTCCAGCCACGAGCGTCCGAATGCTCCGACGGGGCCACTTGAACGCCCTCGGAGGTAGGCACGGCATACCTCCAGCACGGTCTGCTCTAGGAAACCGCAGCTGCGTACGACGAGAACCCGTGCGAGCCAGTCACGAACCTCCTGGGACGCCTCATCGTGAGGGCGCCGCACCAGCTCGGCGAGCTCCTCGAGCTTGCGCGACAGGTCCGTGACCTCACGCGGAGGCCATCGGCTTACTACGGATGGCGGCATTTGCCACTCACTCCAGCTCGTCCCTCACACGCCGGCTACAGCCGAGCGAAGATGCGAGCAGAAACGGCCAGGCGCGTCCGCACGGCCTCTTCGTCTGCCGTGGCACGCGAGATCGACGTCCCGAGGTCAGCGCTACCCCGCAACTCCTCGGTAGCGGTCTTGACCGCAGCGGGATCCGGCACGCCGCCGGCGTCTAGGCGTCTCGCGACTCCCACGAACACCGCCTCCGTGAGAGCCGCGTTGACCTGACGACTGGTGCCGCTTCGCAGCGCTTCACCGCCGGGGCCGGTCGGCGCGTTGAGGAGGCTGGCGGCCGTCATGAATCGCTCCTCAATTACCGCGGCCTCGAGCCCGGCGAGGTTGCGGTGGATTGCCGCGAAGTCGTTTAGATACTTCTTGAGGGGGCGCCGGTAGGTACCCGGCGAGACGTACAGCGCAACGATTCGCAACACCAGCTCCTGGTCTCGTAGCCGGGGGGATTCGGGACCGTAGAGCGCGCGCCAGTCTGAAACCGCGTTGAGCCTCGTGAGATATTCAATGAATGGCCCAGCGTAGAGAGCGACGCGGATCTCGTGTGGGGTCAGCTGCGTCCCACCGGCGTTGAGCCGCTCGAAGACTTGGTACACCGCGTCGAGCGAGCTGGGCGAGCCGTCCGTCTTGACAACCGTCGCTTGGATAAATGTGTTGTCAAGCGTCCGGCGCTGTTCGTCTGAAAGCGTCTTGTAGGTCAGGTCGGCGAAGGGCTTGCCGACGCTCTTGAGCGCGAACTCCCGCCCGTCGTGAACGCCTCGGTAGAACGCGGCGAGGGTCCGCAGCCGCTGCTGTCCGTCAAGCACGAGATAGCGCTTGTCTGCCTGCTGGACGAGGAAGATGCCCGGGATCGGATAGCCGAGGAGCAGCGATTCGACAAAGCGATCCATTTGCGGTCGGTTCCAAACGAACCGCCGCTGAAACCTAGCCGTTTCGAGTGCAGAATCACCGTGCCCAAACGTCGGGATCACGATGTCACCGCGATCCATGCGGCGCACCAAACCTTCGACGTCGAAATCGGAGCCGCTGTATGTCACTGCCTCCGGGTTTGGATCGAAGTCTTCGAGCGCTTCGCGATCCTCCGGTGCGAGATCCTCGGTCTCCACCGGCTCGTCGGCGGGCGCGGCTGAGCTCACGATCTCGTCAGGCATGGCCCACATGATGCCCCAATTGCGCCAGAGCGTCTCCGTCGAGCCCGAGATGCGGGATACAGCAGTAGGACCAGGCTCGACGATGGCGGGAGACGCACGCCAGGCTCCGGTTCGCTGCTTCTGTCCGTCCAAAGAGGGGGCGTCTTGCATCGCGGCGGTCTGGCTCCGCTAGGGCGTCGCTCTGCTGGCGCTGGTCGGCCGGATGGACCGCGCCTACGCAACGGAGCGTGCGGCCCCCGCTGGCGCGGTCGCAACCACGTAGGGCCGGCGCGTCGGCCGGCCGTTGCTGGCTGACGCCGCCAACCGGGTGCGCACCGCACCTGGACACGCGATCGCCCAGATCGTGAGGGTGATCGGCATCGCCCGGTCACGCCTCTACCGCCCCTCACCACCGTGAGCGGCCCAAGCAGTGACTGCCCACGGTGGCGCGTCGGCCAAGCCTCGCCAGCCTGGGGCAACCGACGCACGGCTCCACCCTCGTGTACCGAAGCCGCACAACGACTATGCGGCTAGCCCCGGAGTAGAACGGTCGCCGACTACTCTCGTCCAACGACCACGCACGTCCCACGCGACCAATGCGTGCGTCGTGTACCCACGCTCAATCCTGAATGCGGGCGGGGCCCGGCCAAACACTGACCGCTCTCGCCGCCAGCGCGCGTCCGCGCGCCACCAGCACCTGCTCGTCGAACGCCTCGAGCGTGCTCAGCTCGCGAGTCATCGAAACGTTACTGGCGGCGTAGAAGGCACGCTTTTCGGACCAAGGGCTATTTGAGATTTCGGGGTTGTAGCCCGTGAGCGTGAGGTTGCCCACCGTGTGGAGCCACCTTCCGTGGATCTCCTCAGCTTGTTCTCCGAGTGCGGCTCGCCAGTCGTCCGTCAGCGTCTGGGGCATGACGTGCTCAATCTGGAGTTCGTCGAGCGCCACGAGCTCGTGGTGGCCGTAGGACTGTTCCATACGATCCAAGACCAGCCGCCGTTGAGGACCGCGCGAGTCCGTGTACAGCGGGTACCGCAGGAACGCATCGCTGAATTCGTCGTCACCCGGCCAGCGTTTGCTCGGCTCAGCAAGAGCCGATCGGATCTCCTGCGTTGGCTCACCTTGACGCGGCAGCTGAGCCCACAGCCGAATGAACAGGCGGTTGAGCTGGTTGGTCGGCACGTTCGTCAACATGCGGCGAACAAGAAAGCTCTCGATCATCTGCACGACTGCAGCCAGCTGCTGCGACGTCAGCGTCTCGTGCCGGTCGCGGGCCTCGTAGAGATTGAGGAGGAACGGGTAGGGCGTGTCGGTGCCGAATCGGTTCATCGAAAGCAGCGCAGCTCGAACCCCGGGGTCCTCTTCGCGCGCGGGTCGGCGGATCCGATCCCATCGTTCAGCAAACCACGCCATATCGGCCAGCGCCGCGACGACCTGCTGCGCCTCAGCGCCTTCCAGCCGCGTCTTCGCCTCGGTGTACGTTGCGTCGGTCCGGATGAACTCGCCGTCCTTGACGAAATAGTCGTGGGCGAATGATTCGAAGCCTTCTCCGAGCAGCTCCTGCATTGGGAGCCACAGCGTTGTGTAGGCATCCTCGGCCTGCTCGACCCCGAGCTTCATCATGAAGAGATTGCGGATCAGGTCGATCTGGCGGAGGCGCAGACCTGTCGCGTTCAGGCTTTCGAAGACGCGGTACGCGTTGTCGTTGGGACCGAGTGTGATGGACACGACCGTCAGCCCGTGAAGCAGCGTGTCCTCAAGCGTCGTGACCTGCAGAGCGTTGCCTTCCGCGTCTTCCTCACGTCGCAGCCGGTCGCGGAAGTAGCGGTAAGTTTGACGCAGTGCCTCTGAACTCCGGGTGTCAGGCTGGCCATGGATGAGCGCAGCGAGCTCGTCACGATCCCGCTGAGTGGGGAGCACCTTGAACTCGTCGGACAGCTCTTGCGGATACTGGTTGCGCAGATACAGCCCGTCGAGCCGCTGCGCGTTTGCCTGATCGGTCTCGGCCACGTGGTCGCGAAGCGCCGCGAGCAGGACTGTGAGTGTGGTCAGCCGCTGCTGACCGTCGATCAAAGTGTGCGTCGAGGGCCGGTTCGGGCCGAGCTGCTCAGGTGCGGTGACGATGGAGCCCATGAAATGCTGGCCACCAGCCCCGGCCATACGCTCGTCGTAGAGATCCACGATGTCTGACCACAGCTGCTGTCGCTGCTCCTTCTGCCACGCGTACTGGCGCTGGAACAGCGGGACGCGGTATTGCACACGGCCGTTGAGCAGGGTTTCGAACGTAGTTTCGCGGGCCTCCATTGCTTGGACGTTACCGAGCAGGACAACGTTGGGCCCTAGCGGGGCGGCGGGCCAGCTGGGGCGCCCGAACGCCTTTCGTTGATCGCCAGGTCCGTCGCGAGCGAGCGAGCGCGGTGACCTCGCCGATGCGAGGACGTTGCTCGTCCTAGGCGAACAGGGCCGCGTGTCCGATTCGCCCGCCACGACTTCGCGTGATCGCTGGCTGCGCGGGAGGTTCGCGGCTAATCGCTAGCCGATCCAGCGAGCGTCGGCGAGCTCGTCCCGGTAGGTGCCGGTGGCGAGGAACGTCCGGAGGCGGCGGCCGCCGGCGAGGGGGCGGACCTTGGCGGCCGCCTCGCCCGGTGTCTTGGCCTCGGTTGCGTAGACCTCGCGGTATCCGGCGCTCATCTGGGGCGATCTCGGGATCGGTCGCGAAGACGAGGTACCCGCGGCGGGCGGCGCGCCGCTCGTTGGCCTGCTCGAGGCGCGCGTGCTCCTGCTTCGAGCTCTCGAGCCCAGGCAGCGAGATCGATCTGCGTGCCCTGGTCTGAAGTCAGTCGATCGCGCCATGTCGAACTCCATCTTGACGATAGCCGGGGACGGCATCAGGTCGATCCGCGGCGTCTATTCGCCCGAGACGCCGCTCGCAGCGAGGAAACGCCGCAGGCCCTCGACGGTGTCGCCGGCGAACACGTCGAACAGCTTCTGGGGGACCTTCTCGTAGGCCCAGGCGCGGCCGGCGAGGCGCGTGGCGTCCTCGCACCAGCGGCGTGCTCGGCGGTCCTTCAGCGCGACGTCGAGGTCCTCTTGGCCCTTCGTCTCGACGATCAGGCAGCTGTCGTCGCTCAGGCGCATGACGAAGTCCGGGTAGTAGTAGCGCAGCGCGCCGGCCTTGGAGATGTATTCGAGGGCGAAGCGGCTGTTCATCGTCAGCTTCGCCCACGCGGTCACGTCGCTCGCGCTGGTCGAGCCAACGCGCGAACCTGGCCTCGAGCGAGCTGTCGACCGGCGTCAGGTTGAAGACGGTGTGCTCGCCGTCGACGGTCTCGCGTGACCACGGGAACGGCGGGGTCTCGGATACGCGCAGCGCGCTCTCCTCGATCGTCGGCTCGCGCTCGGTGATCGACAGCGCCCGGATCGCCTGCTGGAACGCGCCGACGACGAGTGCCTGGGCGTCGTTCTCGGCCAGCCGGCGGAGGATGACCTTGTCGTCGAGCTCGACGGGCCGCTCGAAGACGCGCTGCTCGAGGTAGGCGCGGACCATCGGTGCGAGCGTCGCGAACGCGCCCGAGAGACGGTCGACGCCGCCCGCCTTGGCGACGCTGCGGGTGTAGTAGGTGATCACGCCGGAGGGATCCTCGGCGTAGGGGACGTCGAACTCGTACTCCTCGATGATCGCCCTTGTCGATCAGATGCAGGCCGCGGTACTGGACGTACTCGTTCGGCTGCGACGTCGGGGATCGCCAAGCGCGATCGGCGGGTCGGGGACGTCGGCGGGGTGCAGCTCGCTGAGCGCGTTGCCGGAGCGGGCGAGCGCGCGGGTGAGCTGGGGGATCACGATGTCGTAGCGGAGCTTCGCCGCGTCGGGGAAGATCGTCAGCGGCGCCCGGCACGATCTTGTCGGCGTCCTCCCGCTCGACGACCAGGCCGCCGTCGAGCTCGGCCTTCCAGAGGTTGCGGAACGCCTCGTGCTCGATCACGACGACCCGCTCGTCGAACCCGGATCCCGGCGGGGTCATGCGCCGCAGGCCGCGGCCGAGCGCTTGCTCGGGAAGGATCCGGTTCGCCGCGCTGAGCGGCGCGGAGGGTCACGATCACGCAGACGTTGCGCACGTCCCAGCCCTCGCGGAGCATCAGGACGCTGACGATGCAGCGGATCCGGCTGTCGGGCTCGTCGACGTCTCGGGCGGCCCGGCGCGCGAGGTCGAGGTCGTCCTTGGTGATCTCGCCGGCTGCGGTTGGTGTGGATGACGAGCAGCTGGTCGCCGGCGAAGTCGGGCAGCCGTTGCAGGTAGTCGCCGGCCTCGTCCGCGGCGAGCGTGTTCTCGCACATCACGAACAGCACGGGCCGCTTGCCGGACGGCGAGAGCGTCTCGTTGAACACGCGCCAGCGGCCGACCGCGACGTCGAGCCATTGCCGGTTGCGCTGGAACGGCGTGTCGCCGAGCTCGACCGTGGCGCCGGAGACCTCGCCGATGACCGGCGTCTTGACGATCCCGTCCGCGACGGCCTGCGCGAGCGGGTAGTCGACGACGACGTGGCGGAACATCCCGCCCTTCTCGTACTTCGGGGTGGCGGAGTAGTCGAGCTGGGAGACGACGCCGGCGCCCTGCTCGCCCGGTGTTCGGGCGCGGAGCTCGGCGTGCAGGCGCTCGATCGTCTCGTTCCACTTGAGCTTCTCGTCGTGGACGTGGTGCGCCTCGTCGTTGAGCGACCATCACGCGTCGCCGTTCGGCGATCCGGTCGAAGAGCTCCTCGGCTGATGACGCCTCGACGTCGCGGTTGACGCGCGGGCCGAGCATCGCCTCGACCGGGTTCGGCGCCGTCTTGCCCTTGCCGCTGGCCGCCGGCGGCTCGTAGAGCCGCTGGACGTTCGTGAGGTACAGAACCCCGCGGCTCGTGACCGGCGCCGGATCGTCCTGCAGGAGCACCGCGAGGTCGAAGTCGTGCATCCACTCCGGCGGGATCAGCGGATCGCGACGGAACGTCGCCGCGTCGCCGAAGTCCGCTCTTCAAGCCGCTCGAAGACGATCAGGTTCGGGGCGATCACGAGGAACGACGTCGTCATCGGCGAGTCGGGCTCGTAGAGCGCGTGGAAGTACGACCAGACGACGCAGAGGCTCATCGCCATCGTCTTGCCCGGAGCCCGTCGCCATCTTCATCGCCAGCCGCTGGCGCTTCGGCTCGCCCGGCTGGATCGTCATCCCGTGCTCGGCGAACTCGAGCAGATCCTTCAGGCCGCGCACGGGCTCGATCTCGGTCAGGTAGATGAACGTCTCGACGGCCTCGCGCTGGCAGAAGTAGAAGCGAAACGGCCCACCGTCGCCGGTGCGGTGCTCGTCGGCGAACCAGAAGCCGAGCAGCCGCCGCGATGTGGCCGAGGCGCCCGGGTAGCCCTGGGCCCGCCACGCGTCGACGCGCGCCCGCACGCCGTTGACGGCGTACGTGCCCTCGCTGGGCTTGCGGCGCTCCGGGACGGCGTACGGGTCGCCCGGCGCGGTTGCGGGCCCCTTCGGTGCTCACTTGATGCGGACCTCGGCGAGCTTGGTCGTGTCGTTGCCGAAGATGTCGATGATCTTGACGACGATCGCGTAGCGGCCCGGAGCCGGGTACTCGTGCCAGTCGCTCTGCGTCGCGAGCGCCGGGCTCTCGCGCGTCCGGTAGGCCTGCCACTGGTTGTGGAAGACCTCGTCGCTGAAGTCGAAGTCGACCGACCAGTAGTCGATGAGGTCCGACCACGACTCGATGCTCTCGCGGACTTTCGGCGGGATCAGCTCCTCGCTCGGGATCGCGAAGTCCTTGAGGACCACGGCACGCCTCGCGGCCCTGGCGGCGGACGTCGAGGTCGACGTGAGCGAGCTCGAAGAATCGGACGGCGTCGGCCTCAGCCACCTGCCGCTCCATGACTTCCCGGGGGATCTGGCGGGGACGGAGGTCGAGACCGCGACGGCGCGCTCGCTCGGTGATCGTGTCGTGAAGTCCCATCTCCCACTCCCAGCCGAGGAGGTCGCACGCCTCGATGCCGTTGTCGGCCATCTCGTCCATGACGTCCTCGGTCTCGTCGATCGTGACCGGGGCATCCGTTGCGCCGACGTGGACCATGCGGCCGGCCTTGCGACCGTGGAGGTGCACGAAGCCCTCGACCGGCTCGGCGCGGTAGAACGCGAGGATCGTGTCCAGGTAGGCGCGCAGCGCGCCGTTACCTGTCGCGACCTGCCAGCGCTGGCGCTCGTAGGCGCCGAGGTTCTTGATTTCGAACGGGCGGCAGTCGGGGATGTTGAGCAGCCGCTTGCGCGTCGTGTGGATCGCGAATCGACCGAGATCGCAAGCGATCCAATTGCGGCCAAGCTGCTCAGCAACAACCGGGGTGGTCCCGCTGCCGGCAAAGCAGTCAAGGACGAGATCCCCCGGGTTCGATGAGGAGCTTATGATGCGCTGTAGGAGGCTCTCCGGCTTCTGAGTCGGATAGCCGGTTCGCTCTCGCGCCATCGGGTTGAGAGGCGAGAGTTCGGTCCAGACGTCTTGGACCTGCGAGCCTTGCGATTCGTCTAGGTAGTAGATCCGCGAGGGGATCTGGCCCGCCCGAATCATCACCCTTCCGCTAGCCTCGAGCGCGCTCATCTTATCCTCGGTGAAGCGCCAGTTGCGTTCGTACCCGTGGTACTTGTAGAGCGGCCCACGACCTCCGGGTGCCAGGAGCGACGCTAGTCGATAAAGGCGGCCATCCTTGTCCTCGCGGTAGTGCGCCTCGACGGACTCCTGCTTTTGCGGGACAAACTGGGGGTTGAATGTCCGATCGTCCGACTTCGTGTAGTAGAAGATGCTGTCGCTGGATCGACCGAATTGGCGCGGATCGTTCTTCGGCAAGGAGCGGGTCCAGCGGATCTCGTTCCGGAACATCGGCTCGCCAAAGATCTCGTCCAGCACAAAGCGCAACGAGCTGTTGACGCGCGTGTCGCAGTGCACGTAGATGCTCCCGCTGTCGCTGAGGAGTTCGTGCATCAGAACCAGGCGCTCGAACATCATCGTTAGGTACGAATCTCGACCTCCGCCCCACGTATCGCGGTACGCATGCTCCTCGAGCACCGAGGGCTGCTTAAGGAATGCCTCGTCCCCCACTCGGAGTTCCATCGTGAAGTCGTCTCCGGTCGCAAACGGCGGGTCGATGTAGATGAGGTCCACCGAGCCGGCGAAGTCTTCGAGCAAACTATTCATGACCAGCTTGTTGTCACCCCAGATCAGGAGGTTTCTAGAGTCAGCCGACGCAGGGTCACTTCGGAGAAGCGAACCCACGTCTCGTTCGCGCGTTGCCCGCGACTCGTTGATCGTCTCAACCGTTTGGAACGGCAGCGAGAGGCGCTCAATGTGCTGCGGTTTGCCGTCCCACTCCAGGCGAACTGCCAAGACTTCTTCTCCTCGATCAGGCTCTCGGTCGCGTGGGAGGCTAGCGACGCTACCGCAGGCGTACCCGCCCGCTCGCCTCGCGTTAGCGGGACGCTCGGCGGTCGGTAGGAGGTCGCCTCGACCGAGTCGACCTAATCCCGCTACCTCAAGGCTTGCGCCACCAACTGCAGTCCGCGTCGCCTGTTAGGCCTCGCACAACAGAACCAGCCCGTCGCACTCTCATTCTGATGTCCAGCCACTATCGAAATCGCGTCCGCGACCGCTCTGCTTCACGTGTCCCTTGACACCTACCCGCAGCCGGTGTTGTTCCCGCAGCTCCCGCACGTGTAGCAGGAGCCCGTGCGCTGCATCATCCCACCGCACTGGGCGCACGCCGGCCCCAGGTCCAGTCCCTTGAGGCGGGCCGGGACGACCGGCGGCTGGTCGGTCAGCGCGGAGGTCGCCGGCCTCGCGGCGCCGGCGCGGGCCGCGTCGGCCCCGCCGCGGTGGGCCGCGCGCCCCCCACCGCCGTTGGTCGGCTTGTGGGTGGTCGCGCCGCCGTTGCCCGGGGCCGCCGGCTGCGACGGGGTCGATGGGCCGGCCGTGTCGCCCATCGAGGTCGACTGGACCGCCTCCTCGGCCGCCTGGCGGGCCCGGACCTGGGGGGTGAGAATCCCGTACTCCTCCTGGACGTCGACGTCCAGGAACCGCGAAGCCAGCCAGCGCATGATGTAGTCGGGCATCGACTTGGCGAACGGGATCTCCGGGTTCTGGGTGATCCCCTCCGGCTCGAAGCGCATGAAGCTGAACTTCTCGACCAGCGTCTCCAGCGGAACGCCGTACTGGAGGGCGATCGAGATCGCCGTGGCGAAGGAGTTCATCATCCCCCGGAGGGTCGACCCCTCCTTGCCGATGTCGGTGAGGAAGATCTCCCCGAGCGTCCCGTCCTCGTAGGTCCCGGCCGTGATGTAGCCCTCGTGGCCGCCGATCGAGAACTTGTGGGTGATCGACTGGCGGGTCTGCGGCATCCGCCGCCGCCGCGGCGGCGCCTTGGCCACGGCAGCGGTGACGGCGGCGGCGATCGCCGCCTCGACGTCGACCGCCGTCGGCGCCGCCTGCTCGTCCTGAGCGTCGGTGCGCAGGGCCTGCGCCGTCTTCGACCCGTCGCGATAGATGGCCAGCGCCTTTATCCCCAGCCGCCACGCCTCGGTGTAGGCGTCGGCGATGTCGGCGACCGTCGCCGTCTGCGGGAGGTTGACCGTCTTGCTGATCGCCCCGCTGATGAACGGCTGGACCGCCCCCATCATCTTGATGTGACCGAGGTGCGAGATCGGTCGCGCGCCGACCGCGACGTCGAACACCGGCAGGTGCTCCGGGGCCAGCTCCGGAGCCCCGAGGATCGTGCTGTGCTCGTTGATGTGGGCTTCGATCCGCTCGATCTGCTCGTCCGTGTAGCCCAGCGTGGCCAGCGCCATCGGCACCGTCCGGTTGACGATCGTCATCTGACCGCCGCCCACCAGCTCCTTGAACTTGACCAGCGAGAAGTCCGGCTCGACGCCCGTCGTGTCGCAGTCCATGAGGAACGAGATCGTCCCCGTCGGGGCCAGCACCGTGGCCTGGGCGTTGCGGAAGCCGAAGCGCTCGCCGAGATCCAGGGCGTCGTCCCACGCCGTCCGGGCGGCCGCGAGCAGCCCCTTGTCGATGCTCGCCTCCTCGGGGATCGCGTAGGCCGCGTCCCGGTGCATGCGGATCACGTTGTTGTGCGCCTCGCGGTTGGGCGCGTAGTGCTCGTACGGCCCGAGACCCGCCGCCACCCGGGCCGACTGGGCATAGGCCCGCCCGGTCATCAACGAGGTGATCGACGCGGCCGCCGCCCGGCCCGCGTCCGAGTCGTAGGGCATCCCGTTCGACATCAGGTAGGCGCCCAGGTTGGCGTAGCCCAGGCCGAGCTGGCGGAAGGCCCGCGCGTTGATCCCGATCTTCTCCGTCGGGTAGCTCGACGGTCCGACGATGATCTCCTGCGCCAGCAGCATGATGTCCACCGCGTGCTCGAACGAGCCCACGTCGAAGCTCCCGTCCGCCCGGCGGAACTTCATCAGGTTGAGCGACGAGAGATTGCAGGCCGAGTCGTCGACGTGCATGTATTCACTGCACGGATTGGACGCGTTGATCCGACCGCTCGCCGGGCTCGTGTGCCAGCGGTTGATCGTCGTGTCGTACTGCATGCCCGGGTCGGCGCACCGCCACGCCGCCTCGGCGATCTCGCGCATCAAATCGCGCGCCCGCACCGGCTCGCCCAACGGCTGGCCGGTGACCCGGCTGAGCAGATGCCAGTCGCGATCCTCCTCGACCGCCCGCATGAAGTCGTCGGTCACCCGGACCGAGTTGTTGGCGTTCTGGTACTGGATCGACCGGAAGCCCTCACCGTCGATCGACATGTCGAACCCGGCGTCGCGCAGGGCGGCCGCCTTGTCCTCCTCCTTGGCCTTGCACCAGATGAACTCGCGGATGTCCGGGTGGTCGACGTTCAGCACCACCATCTTCGCCGCCCGCCGCGTCTTGCCCCCGGACTTGATCGTCCCCGCCCAGGCGTCGGCCCCGCGCATGAACGACACCGGCCCCGACGCCGTCCCGCCCTTGGCCAGCGGCTCCACCGACCCCCGGATGTTCGACAGGTTGATGCCCGACCCCGAACCCCCGCGGAAGATCATCCCCTCCTTGGTGTTCCAGTCGAGGATCGACTCCATCGTGTCCTCGACCGAGAGGATGAAGCAGTTGTGGACGGCCACGTTGTTCGAGAGGTACTCGCCCGACTCCGTCTGGATGTCGTAGACCTCCATCTCGCCGAGATCCTCGATCGCGACGATCTCCTCCTCGCGCAGGTCGGGGCAGCGCTTCGGGTTGCGGAGCATCAGCGAGTCGAGCAGCTTCTCCTGCTTGCGCGAGTCGACGAAGCCGACGAGCTCGGCGAAGCGAGCCCGCTCGGAGCCGATCGAGATGAAGAGCTCGTGGAGCTCGTGCCGATCGGCCCGCGGCTCGGCCTTGCGTAGGCGGCGCGAGTAGATGCCGAGGACGCCCAACAGCAGCTGGACGTCCTCCGTCCAGCGCTCGCCGATGACCGCGAAGCCGATGCGCCCGCTCTCCTGGCCGCGTTCGGCCTCCCGGCGGATGGTCACGTACCCGTCGGCCTGGAAGATGCTCCGCAGGTAGGCGACGACCTCCTCGCGCGACGCCGTGAACAGGCGCTCGGGCCCGCGGATCGCGGTCCCGCGCGCGAGCAGGCCCCACGCCTCGACGAACTCCCGGAGCACCTCCCCGTAGAGGCGGATCCGCCGCACGCGCACGTGCTCGGTGTCGGCCTCGCGCACCTTTCGATGCGTGTCGGGAAAGGCGACGTCCAGGTGCTGCATGACCCAGTCGTACTCCGCGTCGCTCGCGACCTCGAACTCGACGGTCAGCGAGCGATTGGTCCCCGTGGACTGGCCGACGAACCCGTCGGCCTGGAGCCAGCCGGCGAGCGCGGCCTCGGCCACGGCGACCCGGTCGACCTCCTCCAGCCCCGCGAGGACCGTCTCGTCCCCGCCGACGCCCACGCCGGCGCGGACCGGATCGGACACCTTGGCGCGGTGCGGATGCAGGTGCATCCGCATGCCGACCTCGAGCTCGTCCATCCGCACCCAGGCGGGCGACGTGCGCCGCTCGGCCACCGCCTTGACCACATGGTCCGGGGTCGCCTCGACGAAGCTCCCGTTGCGCAGGCGCGCCCGGAGCACCGGGCGGCGTCCGTTGGCCTGGGTGGCCACGATGCGCGTGACCCCGCTCGCGTCGTAGACCTCGTGGCCGACCAGGTCGCCTTCCACGAGCTCGCCGATCGGGATCATGCCGCCGGGGGTGGAGACGAGCGCGTGATGGGGCTGGCACGCCGAGCATTGCGGGTTCTCTTCGAATCCCACGTTGAACCAGACCGGCGAGTTGAAGGCGGCGTACTGGTGGAGCAGGATGAAGGTCAGCTCGTCCTCGAAGGCGTCGGCCGACTCCGGTGCCGCGAAGTAGCCCCGGGCGCGGCCCCAGTCGGCGATCGTCCCGGAGACCCGACCGATCATCTGCTTGACCGACCGCTCGCGCAGGGGCGAGCTCATCTGGCCGCGGAAGTACTTCTGGGCGACGATGTTCGTCGCGTTCTGCGACCACGTCCGCGGGAACTCCAGGTCGAGCTGCTCGAAGGCGACGTGGCCGCCGTGGCCGATTCGCGCATCCCGGCGCTCCCATTCGACCGCGTCGAACGGGTGGACTCCGGCCGTCGTGAAGCGGCGGGCGATCGACAGCGCCTCGCCGGGCTTGACGTCTGCGGTTATGCGCTGCGAGATGGCTTCCATCGACCTGCTCCTCTGACTGGCTTTCCGTAGGCGGGGTCGACGATCCTCGCAAAGCCGTCGGACGGCAAAACCAGGGGCCGAACGGACGAGAGGGAGAGCTCCTCGCCGCGGAGCGCCACCGCTCGACACGCTCCCATTTTGCCCCTCTACGCAGGTAGAAGTCTATCAGAGCGGCCCCGCCCGAACGCCCATTTCGGCGCTCTTTGCGGGGTCCGCCCGGCCCCGGCTCAGCGCCCGAGCCGCAGCCAGTCGGCGAACTCCCGGAGCGTCCCGCCGGCCCGCAGGCGAGCCTCGCCGAGGGTGTGGCCGGCCGTGCTCGTCCGGGCCGATTCGGTCCCCCGCACGGTGGTCACCGACCACCAGATCGCCGCCAGCGCGAGAAGGACCATGATCACCGCCAGGGCGATCAGCGGCACCGGGGCGCTCGACGCCCCTCCGCGGCCGGCGTGAGCCGCCGCCGCCGCGATCGGCGAGGCCACGGCCGGCGAGGCGATCGGCGCCGGGGTGGGACCCGGAGCGATGCCCGAGGTGGCCGGGCCCGACGCCCCGGTGGCGCCGCCCGCGGTGGCCGAGCCGATGCCGGAGGTCACCGCTGCGGCCGCCCCGGCTCCGCCACAGCCGCCGTGCGCCCGCGTCTCGAGCGCCGCCTGGAGCGCCGCCGGGAAGTCCGGGGCGTACTGGGTGATGTCCGGCGGGACCTGGTTCTCGGCCGCCTGGAGCTGGGCCGTCGTGTGCTTGCAGGCCTTGATCCCCCCGGTCGCCTGGTACTCGTGGAAGAGCGTGTTGAAGGCCGACCCGGCGAAGGCCGGCGCCGCGCAGGCCAGGCTGACCGCCAGCGCCCCGGCCACCGCTCGGAGGAGTCTTCGGGCAGCGTGCATCCGGGCGACATGCTAGATGATGGCGCCTTGACCGTCGCCGCTTCCGCACCGCCGGCGCAGGCCCCCGTGGCGCCGCGCGTCACGAGCCCGAGCGCCGCGGCCCAGCGCCTCCTGATCGGGCTCGTCGCCCTCTGCGCCTACGCCGCGTTCGCCCGCGGCGGCAGCGACCTGGCCTCGGAGACCCGCCTCCAGGTGCTCCTCGCCGCGCTCGCCCTGGCCGGCGCCGTCGCCTGGCTCGGCCTCGCCGCCCCGAGCCCGATCCTCTCCCGCCCCGCCGTCATCGGGGTCGGCCTGCTCGCCGCCTTCGCCGTCTGGTGCGGGCTCTCGCTCCTCTGGAGCGTCTCCCCGGCCGACACCTGGGTGGAGGTCAACCGGGCGGTCGAGTACACCCTCTTCACCGCCCTGGCCATCGCCGCGGCCTCCCGGGCCCGGGCCCCAGCCGAGCTCATCGCCAAGGGCCTCCTCGCCGTCGCCGTCGCCGTCGCTCTCTACGCCCTCGGCGGCAAGGTCCTCCCCTGGATCCACCTCGGCCCGATCGACTTCAACCAGACGGCGATCTTCTCCCGCCTGCGGGCCCCGCTCGACTACTGGAACGCCCTCGGCCTCGTCTGTGTCCTCGCCGCGCCCCTGGCCCTGCGCCTGACGACCGACATCGCCCGCCCGGCCGCCGCCCGCCTGCGCGCCCTCCTCGCCCTGGCCCTCCTCCTCGTCGTGCTCGGCCTGACCTATTCGCGCGGCGGGGTCCTCGCCCTCCTCGTCGCCGTCGCCGCCACCACCTGGCTCGGCGGCCCCCGCCTGCGCGGGCTGGCCGTGGTCGGCCTGGCCGTCCTCGCCGCCGTCCCCGGCCTCGCCTTCGCCTTCACCGAGGGTCCGCTCACCCACGACAACGTCCCCCTCGGCGACCGGGTCGGGCCCGGCCTCCTGCTCGGCCTCGTGCTCCTCCTCTCCTTCGCCGCCCTCGCCGCCGCCGGCTGGCGCCTGCTCGCCCGCGAGGCGAGCTCCCGGCCCGACCCGGCGCTCACCGACCGCATCTCCCGCCTGCTCGGCCGCGGCGCCCTCGCCGTCCTCGCCCTCGGCCTGGTCATCCTCGGCCTCACCGGCACGATCTCCGGCCAGCTCCACGCGTTCGCCGCGACCAAGGCCGTCCCGGTCACCGACCCGAGCCGCCTCCTCTCGACCAACTCCGGCAACCGCTGGGTCTGGTGGAAGGAGGCGGCCGGCGCCTTCTCCGACCAGCCGATCGGCGGCTGGGGGGCCGGCTCCTTCCCGGTCACCCACCTCCTCTACCGCCAGCCCCCCGCCCTCAACGTCCGCCAGCCCCACGACGTCCCGCTCCAGCTCCTCGCCGAAACCGGGATCGTCGGGGCGCTCCTCGCCCTCGTCGCGATCGGCGTCCTCCTCGCCACCGCGATCACCCGGGTCCGCCGCCTGCCCGCCGGACGCGACCGGGCCCTGGCCGGCGCCTGCGTCGCCGCCGCCCTCGCCTGGCTCGTCCACGGCCTGGTCGACTGGGATTGGGACATCCCCGGCGTGACCCTTCCGGCCCTCCTCCTCCTCGCCGTCGCCGTCGCCGTCCCCGCCTCGCCGGTGCCGAGCGCCCCCGACCCGGGCGGCGCCGCGCGCGACGCGCCCGCCGCCCGCAGCTCGGCCCGCGCCGCCTGGCCGGCGCTCGTCGCCCTGGCCGGCGTGACCCTCGCGCTCGCCGCCTTCGCCGCCTCGGCGATCCTCCCCGACCTCTCCCAGTCGAAGGCCCAGGACGCCCTCGCCGAGGCCAACGCCGCCCGCACCCCGGCCCAGCTCGCCCACGCCCAGGCGACGGCCGAGCTCGCGGCCCGACTCAACCCGCTCGCCGTCCAGCCGCTCCTCGATGCCGCCGTCATCGCCGACCGCCGGCTCCTGCGCGTCGCCGAGCGCGACTACCTCCTGCGGGCCGTCGCCCGCGCCCCCTACGACGCCGTCCCCTGGGACCAGCTCGCCTACGTCGCGGTCGCCCTCGGCGACCGGGCCGGGCTCCTCAGCGCCGTGCACCAGGCCCTGGCCGTCGATCCGATCGGCTCCCAGTCCCTGATCCTCGCCGCCACGGCCGAGCCTTACCTCGCCCTTCCTCAGAACTCCGCCACGGCCACCGGCACACCGCTCCCCACCCCCACCGGCTGACCCGGCCCGGCCCCGACTCAGCGGACGCGGACGGCGACCAGGTCGCCGACGGCGGCGAGCGCCGCCGCGAGGACCTCGCCGGCCGGCTGGGCGGCGTCGAGCACGCGCAGGCGCTTCGGCTCGGCCCGGGCCAGGGCGTCGTAGCCGGCGGCGATTCGGGCGAAGAACTCCTCGTCCTCGAGCTCCAGGCGGTCGGGCGCCTCCCCGCGCGCGGCGGCCCGAGCCCGGGCGGCGGCCGGGTCCATCCGCAGGAGGAGCGTCCGGTCGGCCTCGAGCCCCTCCGTCGCGAACAGGTTGATCGCCCGGACGGCCTCGATTCCGAGCGCCCGCCCGGCCCCCTGGTAGGCGAGCGACGAGTCGACGAACCGGTCGAGGAGGACCCAGGTCCCGTCCTCGAGCAGCGGGACCAGGCGCTCGGTCACCAGCTGGGCCCGCGCCGCCGCGTAGAGGAGCGCCTCGGCCCGGTCGCCGAGGAGGACGTCCGGATCCTTGACCAGGTCGCGGATGCGCTCGGACGCGACGACGCCCCCCGGCTCGCGGAGCAGCTCGACCTCGCCGACCCGCTCGGCCAGGGCGCGCTGGAGGGCGGCGGCCAGCGTCGTCTTCCCGGTGCCGTCGATGCCCTCGATGGTGATCAGGCGCCCGCGGGCCATGACGCGGACGGTACCCCTTAACGTAGGCCGGGTGACCACCCTCCCCGGCCTCGAGCACCATCCGCACGCCCGGGCCATGCTGATCCCGGCGCTCCCCCCGGCCGGCCGCCCCTCGCACGCCTACCTGTTCCGCGGCCCGGCCGGCACCGGCAAGCGGTCGGTGGCCCGGGCCTTCGCCGCCGCGCTCCTGGCCGACGGGGCCGAGGACCCGGCCGGCGCCGGCGAGCGCGCGCTCCGCGGGTCGCACCCCGACCTGAGCTGGGTGACCCCGAGCGGGGCGGCCGAGATGCTCGTCTCGGACATCGACGAGCCGGTCGTCGCCGCCGCCGCCCGGACCCCGTTCGAGTCGGCCCGGCGGGTGTTCGTGATCGAGCGGGCCGAGACGATGGGCGACGCCACGGCCAACCGCCTGCTGAAGACGCTCGAGGAGCCGGCCGAGTACGCCCACCTGATCCTCCTGACCGACCGGCCGGACGACCTCCTCCCGACGATCAGCTCGCGCTGCCAGCACGTCCGCTTCGACCCGCTCCCGACCCCCCGGCTGGCCGCCCGGCTCGAAGCGCTCGGCGCGCCGCCGGCCACCGCCGAGGCCTGCGCCCGCCTCTCCCTCGGCGACGGCGAACGGGCCGCGGCGCTCGCGCTCGGCGGGGGCGCCGAGCTCCGCCAGGCGGCCGAGCGGCTGGCCCGGGCGGCGCTGGCCGGCGAGCTCGCCGGGCGGCCGTGGATGGCGCTGCTCGAGCTCTCCCAGGCGGCCGGCGAGCGGGCGGCGACCGCCCTGGCCGAGGCCCACGCCGACCAGCTCGAGCTCGCCGCCCGGTCCGAGCGGCGGCGGTTCGAGCGCGAGCAGGGCGAGCAGGCCAAGCGGACCCAGCGCCGGGCCGGGACCGCCGCCCTCGACCGGGGGCTCGCCCTCGTCGGCCTCTGGTACCGGGACGTCGCCGTGATCCTCGCCGGGGCCCCCGAGCTGATCCACGCCGTCGATCGCCGGGCCGAGCTCGAGGCCGACGCCGCAGGCCGCCGCCCGGCCGAGCTCCGCCGGGCGCTCGAGCTCGTCGAGGACACCCGCGCCCGGATGGCGCTCAACGTGACCGAGGAGCTCGCCCTCGAGGCCCTCGCCTACCGCATCGCCGACGGGTAGCTCACCTCAGGCGGGGGCCCAGCCGGGGGCGATCGCCTCGAGCCGGGGTGCGAGGCCGTGGAGCTCGAAGGCGAGAAAGCGGCTGAAGCGGGCGTGCTCGGGCCCGTGGAAGTCGGCCGACCCGGTGATCAGGAGCCCGAGCTCGGTCGCCCGGGCGTGGAGCAGGCGGACCTGCTCGGCCGCGTGGGTGATGTAGAAGGCCTCGACCCCGTCGAGGCCGAGTCCGACGAACTCGTCGAGGGCGCCGAGGACCTCGTCGGGCACCGCCATCTCCCAGAACGGGTGGGCCCAGACGGCGAACCCGCCCGCCCCGTGGATCAGCTCGATCGCCCGGGCGATCGTCGGGCCCCCGCGCGAGCGGTAGGCCGGCCGGCCGGGGACCAGGTAGGCGTCCAGGAAGGCGTTCGCCTCGGCGCAGCCCTCGGCGGCCAGGCGCGCCCGGTTGGCCTCGTGGCCGACCACGGCCGCCGCCAGGTGGGGCCGGCCGATCGGCCGGCCCGCCGCCCGCAGCCGCTGGACGCCGATCCGGTCGACGGCGAAGCCGAGCTCGTCGAGGGCGGCGAGCATCCGGTCGGCCCGCAGCCGCCGCTCGGCCCGGGAGGCGGCGAGCTCGCCCAGGAGGTCGGGGTCACCGGGGTCGACCCGGTAGGCCAGGATATGGCGGTCGTCCCCGGCCTCGGTCAGGGCCGAGATCTCGCAGCCGGCGACGACCCGGACGCCGTGCTCGGGCCCGGCGGCCAGTGCCTCCTCGACCCCCTCCATGGTGTCGTGGTCGGTCAGCGACAGCAGACGCACGCCGGCGGCGGCCGCCCGGGCCACCACCCCGGCCGGGGAGAGCGACCCGTCCGAGCAGGTCGAGTGGGCCTGGAGGTCGAAGTCGGGGCGGTCGTCCACGCGCCGAGCCTATCCCGGCGTCCGGCGTCCGGCGTCCGCCGGCGTCCGGCGTCCGGCCCGCGGCGGGCGGGCCGGGAAGGCCGCCGGGGGCGCCGGCCCGCCCGCCGGCCGATGGGGCTTTCTTTCGCGAATCCTTAGGATTGCGTTAGCGGGCTCAGATGCGGGCGCCGTAGAAATCGTCCCGTGGATTCCCAGGACCCCCGGTCGCCGCCGCCGAAGCCGCCCTCCGGACGCCCGCGAGCGACGCCCCGCCGGGCGACCGCCGCCGCCGTCCTCGGATCGATGGCCGCCCTCGGCGGCGGCGGGACCGCGATGGCGCAGACCACCCGCCACCCGCCTCCGAAGAGCCCGCGCAGCCAGGCGCGCCGGGCCGACAAGCTGCCGCCGGGCGAACTCGCCCTGCTCGGCCGGGTCTTCGGCGCTCTGAGCGCCGCGGCCCCGGCGATCGCCGCGCCGATCCTCGCTCGGGGCGTTGGCGACGGCACGATCACCCAGGCCGAGGAGGACGGGTTCCTCTCGCGCCTGGCGAGTGTCAAGGGAGGCGACGGTGGCGGGCCAACCGCCGGCGCGGGCCAGGCGGCCGCGCCGGCGGCAGTGCCCCGCAGCCCGGCCGCCCAGGCGCTCTTCCAGCGGGTGTTCGCCGCGATCCGGGCCGACCTCCCCGTCCTCGCCGAGCCGATGGTCGCCGCCGCGGTGACCGACGGGACGATCACCGAGGCCCAGGCCGTTCGCCTGCGCGGACGCTTCGACCGGGGGCCGCGGCTCGGGTTCGGCCTCGTGATGCGCAACGCCCGGGCGGTCGGAGCCACCCGACTCCCGTAGGGCCCGAGGCGTTTGCAAATCCGCCGCTAAGGTCTCCGGCGTAACCTGAGGCTATGAACCCGCTTTCCGCCCTCTTCAAGAGCAAGACCAGGATGATCGACCCGGCGCACGCCCTCCCGGGTCGCGAGCAGCCGATGCCCGTGCCGGCCCGCCACGCGGTGCTCGGCAACCCGCTCGCCCCCCCGTTCCCCGCCGGCCTCGAGCGCGCCGTGTTCGGCCTCGGCTGCTTCTGGGGCGCCGAGCGCCTCTACTGGGGGCTCCCCGGCGTCTACACGACCGCGGTCGGCTACGCCGGCGGGGTGACGCCGAACCCGACCTACGAGGAGGTGTGCTCCGCCTCGACCGGTCACACCGAGGCCGTCCTCGTCGTCTTCGACCCGAAGCAGACGAGCTACGAGGAGCTCCTGCGCGTCTTCTGGGAGGGACACGACCCGACCCAGGGCATGCGTCAGGGCAACGACGTCGGCACCCAGTACCGCTCGGCCATCTACTGGCAGGACGACGGGCAGCGGGCCGCAGCCGAGCGCTCGCGCGAGGTCTACGGCGCTCGCCTCGGCGAGCAGGGCCACGGCGAGGTCACCACCGAGATCGCCGAGGCCGGGCCGTTCTACTACGCCGAGGAGTACCACCAGCAGTACCTCCACAAGCATCCCGGCGGCTACTGCGGGCTCGGCGGGACCGGCGTCAGCTGCCCGATCGGGCTGGCCGCGGCCGGCGGCTGAGGCTCAGTCGGTCAGGCGGTCGGGCCGGCCGGGACCGCCGGATCGGCGTCGGCAGCGCGGTAGGTGACGATCCTCACCGTGTCGAACTTGAGCACCTCGTCGTCCCAGCCGCTGGCCGGGCCGGCGGCGGTGACGAGCGGGACCACGGTGACCGTCACCTGGTCGCCGGCGGCGAGCGCCTTCTGGGCCACCCGCTCGGCGGCGATCACCACCTTGCGGGCGCCGGTGAGGTGATGGCCGGGCCGCGGGTCGAAGGTCCGCCGCGGGCGGACGTCGCAGTGGCCGGGTTCGCCGAGGCAGCCGCCGTGGCCGAAGATGAAGTAGGAGCCGACGTAGCCGGCCTCGGCCGACCGCTCGGTGCTCGCGTCGGCGGCCGGGTTGTTGAGGTATACCCGCGCCTCGTAGGAGGACCCGGAGTGGTCGACGCCGAGGAACTCGATGTCGATCCGGGAGAAGTCGGCGTCGAGCCGGCCGGTCTCGAGCGTCGCGGTGAACGGGGTGGCCATCGCGCTCTAGCTCCTCACCGGGTCGGACCGGCGGCGGAGGCCGCGACCGACGTGGCGTAGTCGTAGCCGAGGGAGCGCACGTCGAGGACCTGCTGGACGGTGTAGCTGAACGGGGCGAGCACCTTGTCGAGGTAGTCGGCCGGGATGTTGTGCGGCCCGTGGTTCAGCTGCCAGAGGTACCAGATCCGGTCGATCATGCAGTGGTGGGAGTAGAAGATCGGGTCGAAGGCCGAGGTGGCCACGATCCCCATGCTCCCGCCCACCCACCCGTGGACCGCGTCGTGGATGTTCTGGAGCTGGTTCGAGAAATCGACGTAGCTCGAGAGCTTGAGGAGGTAGTTGATGCTGTGGAGGCCCGGTCCGAGTGCCGGGTCGGGCTGGGTCATCGACGGCAGGTCGGGCGGATTCCCGGGCTGACGGTCGGTCTGGCCGGCCGGGGCGGCCTGGATGGCGGGCATCGGCCCGCTGGCCAGCGGGTTGTCATGTCCGTCGACCTGCGGCTCCGAGAAGGCGGTCGGGATCCCCTCCTGATGGGAGCGGGCCGACGTCCAGTCCCACCAGGGGAGGACGGCGGCGGCGTTCTCGTCGCGGAGGATGTGCTCGAAGCTGACGAGGTAGGCCCGGTGCCAGGGGAGGAAGAGGTCGTAGGCGAACTGGGTGCCCGGACCCGGTCCCGTCCGGTCGTGGTGCCAGCAGTCGTACTGGTCGAACCCGTGGTATCCGCTCCAGTGCAGCCAGCTCCGGTTGTCGCTGGCCGGGAACCCCTGGATCGTCGCGTAGGCGTCACGGAGCGCCGTGAGATCCGCCTGCTCCACCTCGGCCCGAAGCACGATGTCGTTCACGGTGTTGACCCCGGCGTTCGAGAGAACCATGCCGCCTGCCACGTGCCACCCCTTCGAGGATCGCTCGTGGCGAGTGTAACAAGGGCGGTGGGCGAACGGCGAGGGTGCCGGGGCGGCGGGCGTATCCTCGTCGGATGCCGCAGCCGAGGCGCCGAGTCGCCGTCGGGACGGGGGTCCTCCTGCTCGCGCTGCTCACCGGCGCCTCGACCGGCCTCGGTCGCCGCTCCCCGCCGACGGGCCCCGCGCGCCCGGCGAGCACCCCGTCCGCCCTGGCCGCCGGGCGGGTCTCGATCTGGCCGAACCCGGTCCGCTCGGCCCGGCCGGCGGTGATCGAGACGGGCGACCCCCGGGCCCGGAGCCGCCTGGTCGAGTGCCTGACGCCCCCGGGCGGGCGCACCCGCTGCCGGGGCGGCGTCCGCCGCGCCGCCCCGGGCGGGCGGACGGCCGTCGAGATCCGGGCCGGGCGCCTCGGCCTCTGGCGGGTCGAGCTCGATGCTCCGGGCGGCCTGGCCGTCCACCGGACCTTCCGGGTCGCCGGCGGGCCGCTGCGCCTCCTGGCCACCGGGGACTCGGAGATCCAGGGAATCGACGACATGCTCACGGCCGGGCTGCCCCGCCTGCGGGTGACCGGCGAGGCCCACATCAGCACGGGCATCTCCAAGCCGCGGATGTTCGACTGGGTCGCCCGGGCGGCGGCCCAGGCCCGGTCGCTCCACCCGGACATCACCGTCGTCTACCTCGGGGCCAACGACGGCTTCGCCCTCCCGACCCCGTCCGGGCGCCTGGCCCAGTGCTGCGGACCGGATTGGGTCCGAGCCTTCGCCGGGCGCACGAGAGCGATGATGGCCGCCTACGCGCGGGGCGGCGCCGGCCGGGTCTACTGGCTGACCCTCCCGGCCCCGCGCGACGGGCAGGCGGCCGGGGTGTTCCGGGCGATCAACCAGGCCTACGCGCGGGCGGCGGCGTCGTTCCCGGTCGACGTCCGGCTCGTCGACCTCCGGCCGGTCTTCACGCCGGGCGGCCGCTACCGCGACAGCATGACCTACCGGGGCCGGTACGTGACCGTCCGCGAGCCCGACGGCTACCACCTGTCGATCGCGGGCGACCAGATCGCCACGTCGATCCTGATCGGCGGGATGCGGGCCGACGGGCTGATCGGGTGACCCTCGGCCAGGCGCTCGTCACCGCCGGGGCGGGGCTCCTCGCCGGGGCGGTCAACGCGGCGGCGGGCGGGGGGACGCTGATCGCCTTCCCGGCCCTCGTGGCCGCCGGCGTCGGGTCGCTCGAGGCGAACATCGCCTGCTCGGTCGGCCTCCTCACCGGCTACGCGGGCGGGTCGGTGGCCTACCGCCGGGAGCTCACCGGCCAGGGCGGACGGGTCCGCCGCCTGGCCCCGGCCGCCGTCCTCGGCGGGGTGGCCGGGGCGCTGATCCTCCTGGCCACGCCCGAGCACTCCTTCCGGCGACTGGCCCCCTTCCTCATCCTCCTGGCCTGCGCCCTCCTGGCCGCCCAGCCGCGCCTGGCCGCGCGCCTGGGCGCCGCCGACCCCACCGCCGCCGCAACCACGGGCGTCGGACCGGCGGCCTGGGCGGGAGTGCTCGCCGCCGGGGTCTACGGGTCCTACTTCGGCGCCGGCCTCGGGGTCCTCCTGCTCGGGGTGCTCGGCATCCTCGTCCGCGACGACCTCCAGCGCTCGAACGCCCTGAAGGGCCTCCTGTCGCTGGTGATCAACGCCGCCGGGGTGGTCGTCTTCCTCGCCTCCGGGCGGGTCGCCTGGGCCTTCGCCGCCGTCCTCGCGGTGAGCGCCGCCCTCGGCGGGACGCTCGGCGTCTCGGTCGCCCGCCGGCTGCGCCCGGCCGCGCTCCGGGCCGGAGTGGTCGGGCTCGGGGTCGCCGTCGCGGTAGTGCTACTTCTCGACGGCACGGGAGGGTAGTCTGGGAATCGTGTCCGTCCCGCGATCACCCGCAACCCGCCGGGCCGCCCTCCTCGCGGTCATCGTCCTCGCGCTGGCCGCGGCCCTCCTGGCCGCGACCGCCTCCTCGGGTCGGGCGGCCCTGGCCATGGCCCCGGTCATCACGGGGACGCCCCAGGTCGGGCAGACGCTGTCCGACGCGAGCGGGAACACGGGCGTCCTCTACCAGTGGATGCGCTGCGACACGGCGAGCCCGCCCACGTGTACCGCGATCACGGGCACGGGCGCCAACGGGGTCTCCTACCTGGTCACCGCCGACGATCTCGGCCATCGACTCGTGGTGCGCGAGCTGGCCGGCGGCGGCGGGATGGCCGACTCGGCGCCGACCGCCGTGGTCACCCTCCCGCCCCCGACCTCGACCGCCCCGCCCACGATCTCGGGCGCGCCGGTGCTCGGACAGACCCTGACCGAGGCCCACGGGGCGTGGACCAACGCGCCGACGAGCTACGCCGTCCAGTGGGTCGACTGCGACGCGGCGGGCAGCGCGTGCACGCCGATCCCCAACGCGACGACCCAGTCCTACACCCTCGTCACCGAGGACCTCGGCCACACGATCCGGACCTTCGAGGTGGCGGTCAACGGGGGCGGGACGAGCGCCCCGGTGGCGACCGGCCCGACCGGGGTGGTGGGGGCGCCGCCGGTGAACACGGCGCGCCCGACGGTGAGCGGGAAGGCCGTCGTCGGGGGGACGCTCGCCTGCACGACGGGAGCGTGGCAGGGAACGCTGCCGTTCAACTACAGCTACGTGTGGCTCGGGGACGGGAACCTGATCGCCGGGGCGACGGGCAACACCCACCAGCTGGCGCCGACCGACGTGGCCCAGGCGATCGGGTGCGCGGTGACGGCGACGAACGTGGCGGGGAGCGCGACCGCGCAGAGCGACAAGGTGCTCGTCACGTCGGCGCCGGCGTGCTTCGGGTTCACCGGGCGGTCGCTCGGGATCTGCAAGGCGCAGAACGCCGAGCGGGCGGCCCTGCGCAAGTGCAGCGCGATCTCGTCGAAGACGAGCAGCGGAAAGGCGCGCCGGGCGGCGTGCGTGACCCGGGCCAAGCTCACCTACAAGCGGGCGGTCGCGAGCGCCAAGTGCCTGTCGATCAAGGGCACGAGCAAACGGGCGGCGTGCGTCGCCCGGGCCCGGAAGATCGCGAAGTAGCGACCGGCGCCGGGGGCCGGGGCCCCCGACCCGAGAAGTAAGCTGAGGTATGGCGACTTCCGTGGCAAGAGCGGCCGGGGAGCCCCGGGCGGAGGGCGGGGGACGCCTGTCCACGGGCGACCGGACGGCCCTCCTCGGCTACATGCTCGAGATGCGGGGGATCGAGCGGCGGGCGATGAGCCTCTACCGGCAGGGGAAGATCCCGGGGTCCTTCTACGACGGCCTGGGCCAGGAGGCGGTCTCGGCGGGGGCGGCCTTCGCGATGGCGGCCGAGGATCGGCTGTGCGTCCTCCACCGCGACCTGGCGGCCCACCTCGTGCGGGGCGTCGACCCGGAGCGGATCTTCGCCCAGTACATGGGCCGGGCGGCGGGGATCACCGGGGGCCGGGACGGGAACATCCACTTCGGCGACCGCCACCTCGGGTGCGTGGGGATGGTGTCGATGCTCCCGGACATGATGGTCGTGGCCGTCGGCATGGCGATGGCCTTCCGCCTGCGGGGCGAGCGGCGGTGCGCGCTGACCTGGTTCGGGGACGGGGCGACCAGCCGGGGCGACTGCCACGAGGCGATGAACTGGGCGGGGGTCCAGCGGCTGCCGGTGATCTTCGTGCTCGAGAACAACCAGTACGCCTACTCGACGCCGACCGAGCTCCAGTACGCGGTCGACCCGGTCGAGCGGGCGGCGGGCTACGGGTTCCCGGGCATCACCGTAGACGGGAACGACGTCGAGGCGATGTTCGAAGCGACGCTGGCCGCCCGGGAGCGGGCGATCGCCGGGGGCGGGCCGACGCTGATCGAGGCGCAGACGATGCGGATGCACGGGCACGCGGCCCACGACGACATGCGCTACGTCCCGCCGGCCCTGGTCGAGCACTGGCGGGGGCGGGACCCGATCGAGCTCGAGGAGGGTCGCCTCCGCGCCGCCGGGGTCGACCTGGCCGGCCTGCGGGCCGGGGTCGACGCCCGCCTGGACGCGGCGCTGTCCGCGGCGCTGGCCCTGCCGATGCCGGCCGCCTCGACGGCGACCGACGGGGTCTTCTGCGCGGGGGCGGCCGAGCCGCTCGGGGACGGGCGGGCCCCGTGGAGCGGATATGCCTGAGATGACCTACCTCGAGGCGATCTCCGACGCCCTGCGCCTCGAGCTCCGAGCCGACGAGCGGGTCCTCCTGATGGGGGAGGACATCGGGACGTTCGGGGGGGCGTTCAAGGTGACCGACGGCCTCCAGGCGGAGTTCGGGCCGGGCCGGGTGATGGACACGCCGATGGCCGAGACGGCGATCATCGGGGCGGCGATCGGGGCGGCGGTGGTGGGGATGCGCCCGGTGTGCGAGATGCAGTTCGCCGACTTCATCGCCTGCGGGTTCGACCAGCTGGTCAACGTGGCCGGGAAGATGCACTACCGCCAGGGCCTGGCCGTCCCGATCACCGTCCGGCTGCCGTCGGGCGGGGGCTTCGCCGGGGGGCCGTTCCACTCGCAGAACCCGGAGTCCTGGCTGATGCACGCCCCGGGGCTGAAGGTGGTGGCCCCGTCGACCGCCGAGGACGCCAAGGGCCTCCTGATCGCGGCGATCCGCGACGCGAACCCGGTCTGCTTCATGGAGCACAAGAACCTCTACCGGCGGGTCAAGGGCGAGGTCCCGGCCGGGAGCTACGAGACGCCGATGACCGCCCGGATCGCCCGGCCGGGCGACCGCCTGGTGGTGATCGCCTACGGGGCGATGGTCTGGAGCGCGCTGGAGGCGACCGAGGACCTCGGGGGCGTCGAGGTCCTCGACCTGCGGTCGCTGGTCCCGCTCGACGAGGCGGCGATCCTCGACTCGGCCCGGCGGTGCGGGAAGGTGGTCGTGGTCGACGAGGCGAACCGGACGTGCGCGGCCGGGGCCGAGGTGGCGGCCCTGGTGGCCGAGCGGGCGTTCGAGCACCTGGACGGGCCGATCCGGCGGGTGGCGACCCCGGACGCGCCGATCGCCTTCTCCCCGCCGCTCGAGGAGGCCCTCCTCCCCCAGGTGTCAGATATTCGCGAGGCGTGCCGTGAGCTCCTCGACTACTGATGTGACGATGCCCCAGATGGGTGTGTCGGTGGCGGAGGGGACGGTGGCGGCCTGGCACAAGCGGGTCGGCGACCGGGTCGCCTCGGACGAGACGATCTGCGAGATCTCGACCGACAAGATCGACACCGACGTCCCGGCGCCGGCGGCCGGCCGGGTCGTCGAGCTCCTGGTGGGCGAGGGGGAGACCGTCGCCGTCGGGACGGTCCTGGCCCGGATCGAATTGGATGGGTTGCCGGATGGGGAGGGTGGGGGCGACGCACCTGCATCGGCAGCTCCGGCTGTACCCGCCGCGCCGACCGTCACACGGTCCGGGGCGGGCTACTCGCCGGTGGTCCGGCGGATAGCGGCCGAGCACGGGATCGACCTGTCGCGGGTGGTGGGGACCGGGCGGGACGGGCGGGTCCGCAAGGAGGACGTCCTGGCCGCGGTCGACGCCGGCGCGGCGGTCAACGTCGGGGCTGCCGATCCGGTGGCGTCGCCCCCAGGGAAAGAGAGCGGGGTGCGGGAGCCTCTGTCCCGGATGCGGCGGGCGATCGCCGAGCACATGACCCGTTCGCTGCGGACGGCGGCCCACTGCACGACGATCATCGAGGTCGACATGTCCCGGGTCGAGGCGGCCCGGGTCGGGGCGGGGTTGAGCCCGCTGCCCTACGTGGCCTGGTGCACGGTCGCGTCGCTCGGGGTGTTCGGGCGGCTGAACGCGACGCTCGAGGGGGACGTGCTGACCCGGTACGGGCACGTCGACCTGGGGGTCGCGGTGTCGCTGGGTGAGCGGGGGCTGATCGTCCCGGTGATCCGGGCGGCGGAGGACCACTCGGTGGCGGGGCTGGCCCACGAGATCGGGGAGCTGGCCCGGCGGGCGCGGGCGGACGAGCTCGGCCCGGACGAGGTGCGGGGGGGGACGTTCACGATCACCAACCCGGGGCGGTGGGGGACGATCGGGGCGACGCCGATCATCAACCAGCCGCAGGTGGCGATCCTCGACCTGGAGGCGGTGGTCCGGCGACCGGTGGTGGTCGGGGGGGACGGGATCGCGATCCGGCCGATGGGCAACCTGTGCCTGTCGTGGGACCACCGGGCGCTCGACGGGGTGATGGCGGCCGAGTTCCTGGCCGACGTCCGGGCGCGGATCGAGGGGTTCGAGGGGTGAGGGGGTACACGTCGGCCCTGGCCGAGGAGCTGGCCGGGGACGTGCTCGAGCGCTTCGACCGGTACGCGCGGATCGACACCCAGTCGCGCCGGGACCGGGACCGGTGCCCGAGCACGCCGGGCCAGCTGGTGCTGGGACGGGTGCTGGTCGACGAGCTGCTCGAGCTCGGGCTCGGGGACGCCGCGATCGACGCGAACGGCTACGTGACCGCGACGCTGCCCGGGGTGGTCGGCGGGCCGGGCGAGGCGGGGCGGGTCGGCGAGAGGGCCGGGGCGGTCGGGGAGGTCCCGGTGATCGGGTGGCTGGCCCACGTCGACGTGAGCCCGGACGCGCCGGGGGTGGGGGTCGAGCCGATCGTCCACCGGGACTACGACGGTGGGGTGATCCGGCTGCCGCGGGCCGGGACGGTCCTCGACCCGGTGATGATGCCGGAGCTCCGGGGCAAGGAGGGCGAGGATCTGGTCACGTCGAGCGGGGACACCCTCCTCGGGGCGGACGACAAGGCGGGGGTGGCGGAGATCATGGGGGCGGTGGCCTACCTGGCCGGGCATCCGGACGTCGGGCGCCCGACCCTGCGGATCGGCTTCCTGCCGGACGAGGAGATCGGCCTGGGTCCGGAGCTGTTCGACGTCGAGGGATTCGGGGCGGGGTTCGCCTACACGATGGACGGGTCGACGATCGGCGAGCTCCAGGACGAGTCGTTCTCGGCGGTGGAGTTGCGGATCCGGATCCGGGGGGTCGACGTCCACCCGGGGCAGGCGCTCGGGAAGCTGGTCAACGCGGGGCGACTGGCCGCGCGTGTCGTCGCCGGCCTGCCGTCGGAGACGCTGGCCCCGGAGTCGACGTCGGGGCGGGAGGGGTTCATCCACGTCTACGCGGTGTCGGGGACGACGGCGTCGGCGGAGATCAGGGCGATCGTCCGGGACTTCGACGACGACCTGCTGGCCGGGCACGTCGAGCTCGTCCGGGCGCTGGTCGAGCGGGTGGTGGGGGCGGAGCCGCGGGCGAGCTTCGAGGTCGAGGCGACGCCCCAGTACCCGAACATGCGCCGGTTCATCGCTCCGCACCCGGAGGTGATGGGGGCGGCGGAGGCGGCGATCGCGGCCGAGGGGATCGAGGTGCTTCGCCGACCGATCCGGGGCGGGACGGACGGGGCGCGGCTGAGCGCGATGGGCCTGCCGACGCCGAACATCTTCGCCGGCGGCCACGAGCTCCACTCGTGCCGTGAGTGGGTCTCGGTCCGGGACATGGCGGCGGCGGCGGCGGTGCTCGTCCGGCTGGCGGCGGTCTGGGCGAGCGGGGTGGTCGGTGGCGTCGGGCGGGCCGGGCGGGTCGAGCGGGTCGAGCTGAGCTGGGGGATTGGGCGGCGGGGTCGAGCGGGTAGGCCCGACTTCGTGGCTGAGGATCACGAGAAGCTGGCGCAGGATCTCGAGCGGGAGGCGGCGGGGCTCGAGGAGAAGGTCGAGGCGGTCGACCAGCACGTCAAGGAGGCGCGGGCCGACTGGGCGGCCAAGCGGGCCGACTCGGCGGTTCCGGGGGCGCCGCCGCCGACCGACGAGGAGGAAGCGGCGCTCGGGGCGGGCGGGGACGACTCGGGCGATCCGGAGGATGTGCCGGCTGGCGGGCCGTAGGGGCTGTCGCGCGTACGGGCGACGCGGGCGTGCCCGGTATCCTGCGGTCTCGCGCCGACGTAGCTCAGCTGGTAGAGCACTTCACTCGTAATGAAGGGGTCCGGGG
>CAVTCI010000007.1:0-39336 GCA_963733245.1 uncultured Solirubrobacterales bacterium | reverse complement strand
GACGACGACCGGGCGAGAGCGCGTCCGACCCCGTCGCTCGCGCATTCGCCAGCGCTGAGCGGGCGTCGGCCCACTTCTGGAAGGGTCCGGTCCCCGGCACCCCGACGACCTCACACGAACTGCTCGACCCGGCCGGCAAACCGTCCGCGGCTCTGCCGGCCGGCCCTCCCGAACGTCGACCTCCGGCGGGCGCCACCGAGCGTCACCGAAACCGCTTGTCGCCGACCGCACTCGGCCTGACCCAGCGCCGCCCAGCCCTTTCGCACCTGCCGCCTCACCACTCCCGCCGCGCCGGCGCCCCCCGGCCGGCTCGCGCTCCGGCTCCCCCTCCGCCGCGGCCACCTCGAGCTCGGCGTAGCCCCCGTCCGGTCGGCGCCCGACGATCGTCCCCACCCATTCGCGCAGCGGCGTCCCCTCCGTCGCCGCGAGCTCCCGGCACAGCCGCAGGGTGAAGGCGAACACGACGATCGGGGCGACGACGGCCAGGATCCGGAAGAACCACACCTGCCCGGCGTAGGGGAAGCCGATGTCGACGAGCAGCCGGTCGGCCGCCCCGGCCATGAAGATGGTGAGGATCCACGCGAAGAAGGCCGCCCCCAGGGCCGTCCGCGCCGGGGCGTCGCGCGGGCGCTGGAGGAGGTCGTGGCGGGCGTGGTCACCGGTCAGCCGGCGCTCGACCGCCGGCCACAGGTAGAGGACGCCGAAGACGACCAGCGGGAACAGGATGCCCCCGAAGAACGGGTTCGGGGCGATCGTCTTGTGGTCGAAGGTCAGGTCGAACCCCGGCATCAGCCGCAGCGCCCCGATCAGCCAGCCCATGTACCAGTCGGGTTGGGCCCCGTTCGTCCCGAGGTAAGCCTCGTACGGCCCGTACTGCCAGATCGGGTTGATCTGGACGAGGCCGCCCAGGAGGAAGAGGACGGCGAAGGTGGCCATCATCATCCCGAGGGCCCGCAGCGCGTAGGCCGGCCACAGCGGGGTCCCGACCACGTTCTCCTCGGTCCGCCCCGGCCCCGGGAACTGCGAGTGCTTCTGGCGCATGATGATCGCCAAGTGGATGCCGATCAGGGTGGCCAGGACCGCCGGGAGGATGAACACGTGGGCGATGAACAGCCGGTCGATGAACGCCGCCGACCCCGGGAACGGCCCGTCCCAGAGGAGGACGGCCAGCTGGCCCCCGATCAGCGGCACCGCCATCAGCACCGAGTAGCCGATCGCCAGCCCCATCCCCGAGAGGAGGTCGTCGGGCAGCGAGTACCCGGCGTAGCCCTCGACGATGGCCAGGGTCACCAGGGTCACCCCGATCACCCAGTTGACGTCCCGCGGCTTGCGGAAGGCCCCGGTGAAGAAGACCCGCATCAGGTGGATGACGATCGCCACCACGAAGACCAGCGCCGCCCAGTGGTGGGTCTGGCGGACGAGGAGGCCGGCCGGGACCCGGAAGGCGATGTCCATCGTCGAGCCGAAGGCGACGCTGACCTGGGCGCCCTGGAGCGGGGCGTAGCTCCCGGTGTACGTCGTCGGGGCGACGCTCGGGTCGAAGAACAGCGCCAGGTAGACGCCGGTGACGACCAGCGCGACGAACGAGTAGAGGGCGATCTCCCCGAGGAGGAACGACCAGTGGTCGGGGAAGATGTACTTCATCGCCGCCCGCACGAGCGGCGAGATGCCGAGCCGCTCGTCGACGAAGCGCACCGCGTCGGTCGCCGGCCCCGCCCCCGGCCGCTGCCCTCCCTTTCGCCGTACCGGGCTCACGAGCGACGCCCCCGACTACGGTCCGCCGAGCTCATGTCCGGCGCGTCCCGAACCAGGCCGGACCGACGTCGCCGTGGAGCGGGCCGGCCGCCTCCAGCCGGTTGCCCGCTCCGATCCGCAGCGGCAGCTGCGGGAGCGGGCGCCCGGCCGGGCCGAAGACGACGGCCCCGCCCCGCCGGACGTCGAAGGTCGAGTAGTGGCACGGGCAGACCAGGGCCGGCGGATCGCTCGTCGGCTGGTAGGTCGGGTAGCGGAAGAGAGCCACCGCGCACCCGGCGTGGGTGCAGATCTTCGAGTAGGCCATCAGCCCGCCGGGCGCCCATCCCGGGTTCCGCTCGACCTCGGCCGCCTCGATCCGCACCACGACGACGCTCGCGGCGAGCTGGCGCGGGTCGGCTCCCGCCGCCACCGCGGTGAGGAAGCCGCCGACCTCGAGCTCGTCGGCGGTGATCGGCCGGCCGTGCACGTCGACCAGCCCGACCCCCGCCCGCCACGGCGACGCCTCGAGCCGCGCCGCCACGTCGCCCGGCCCGAGCGACGCCAGCGGGGCCGCGGCGGCCCCGGCCAGCGTAACCCCGGCCACGCCCGCCGCCCCGGCCAGGAGGCGCCGGCGCGAGACCCCGTCCCCCCCGGCCAGGGCCCGCTCGGTCACCTCGCGCTCGACCTCCTCGTCGACCAGCCGCGGGCGCTCCTCGACCGCCTCCGACTGGTCGACCACCCGCGTCCCGGCGACGATCGCCGCCACCGCGAGGCTGGCCAGGCACAGGCCGATGCTCAGCCCGAGGAGCTGGGTCTGCGCCCCGTCGAACGCGTAGACGGCGACGAAGGCGACGGCCCAGACCGCGGCGGCCAGGAGCGCCCCGGCGACCACCAGCTCGCCCCGCGGGCTGCGGCTGTTCACCGGTTGCGCTCCCCGATCAGGCGCGCCACCAGGACGAGCGACGTCGCCCCGAGGAACCAGGCGACCATGCCCTCGGGGATCGGCCCGATGTGTCCGATCCCCCACCCGCCGCGATCGGCCGGCCGGCGGGTCGAGATCACGTACCGGGCGATGTCGTCGACCCCGGCGTCCGAGATCTGCCGCGGCCCGAACACCGGCATCACGTACGGGCCGACCCGGATCGCCTCGGCGATCTCGGTCGGCGTGACGTCGGGGTGGTTGAGCGCCGGGGCGATCGACCCGGTGACGATCCCCCCGGCCCCGCCGATCTCGTGGCACCCGGCGCAGTTCTCGGCGAACGCCTCCATCCCGGCGGCGATCCGCCCGGCCGCCGGATCGACGCGCGGGATCGGCGGACCCCCGCCGAGGGACGCCACGTAGGCGACGAGCCCGGCGATCTCCGCCCGGCTGTACTGGGAGTGGGCCCGGGTCGGCTCGTCCCGCGGGTCGGCCAGCGGCATGCGCCCGGTCGACAGATAGAAGTCGGCCGCCGCGGCCCCCACCCCGTAGAGCGACGGGCCCCGGCCGGCGATCCCCCGGGCGTCGAGGCCGTGGCAGGACGAGCACCCGGTGAGAAACAGCGCGCGCCCCGGCCCGGCCGCTCCGGCCGCCCCGGCCACGGCGCCAGGCGGCGCTCCGGTGCCGGTGCCGGGCCGGGCCCGGCGCTCCCTTCTGGGCGCCCGCCGGCCCGGCCAACCCGTACAGGGCTCCCCCGGCGCAGGCCACGGCCAGGAGGGCCCGGGCCCGGATCCGGCGGCGGCCGCCGCCGCGCCTCATCGCGGACCTCCGGCGACGGCGGCCGGGACGCGCTCCTCGCGGGCCCGGGCCCGCCGCTCCTCCCGGACGAGCGCCGTCCACGCCGCGGCGAGCGTCGCCCCGACGAGCACGAGCGTCCCCCCGAGCCACATGATCGTCGCCCCGACCCGCTGGTCGGCCAGGGCCGATACGCCGAGCCGGCGGGCCGCGCCCACATACGGCGAGTAGGCGACGGCGTCGCTCGAGATCAGCCAGGCCCCGACCGCGCTCATCGGGATCATCGCGGCGAGCAGGTAGCCGAGGTTGCCGACCGGCGAGAGCCGGTGGGGCAGCGGGTCGGCCGCGACGACCGGCGCCCAGAAGAGGAGCGCCGCCCAGAGGTAGAGCGCGTGCTCGAGCCCGTGGACGAACGGGTCGCCCAGGGCCGCGTCGTACACCGCGGGGACGTGGGTGACCACGAGCACCGCCGCGAAGATCGACAGCGCGGCCAGCGGGTGGGCGACGACCCGGACGGCGCGGCTGTGGAGGAGGCGCACCAACCCGGCCCGCCCCCGGCGGGGGAGGGTCCGCAGGGCAAGCGTGATCGGCGCCCCGGCCACCAGCAGGAGGGCGGCCGGGCCGATGATCAGCAGGTGCTCGACCATGTGGACGGAGAGGAGCCGCTCCGACCAGGTCTCGATCCCGCTCTGCGAGGCCACGGCGAGGATGGCGAGCCCGCCGAGGAAGGCGGCGGTCCGGCGCCGCGGCCAGCGCCGCCGGGCCCGGCGGGCGGCGGCCGCGTAGGCGGCGGCGAGGATCACCAGGGGCACGAGCACCGCCGGGTCGAGGCTCCCGTCGGCGATCACCCGGTCAGCCCCCATCATCGCCCTCCCGCACCCGGCGCAGGGCCCGGCGCTCGGCGCGCAGCTCGCGCCCCACCCCGCCGAGCCCGGCCAGCAGGACGCCGCCGCCGATCAGCACGAGGTAGAGGCCGAGGTAGGCGCCGACGAGCATCGTGCACAGGCCGAAGGCGACGGCCACCACCGCGAAGCTGAGGTCGGGGATCGGGCGCACCGCCGGTTCCGCGCCGCCCCGGAGGGCCACCGCCGCGGCGATCACACCGATGAGCACGGCCCCGCCCCCGAGGAGCGCCGCCGGCAGGTGGTCGGGCGACCAGACCCAGAGCCCGGCGGCGCCGACCCCGATGAGGACGGCGTAGCCGAGCAGGGGAACCGCCGCCGCCCGGGTCATCCCGGCTCCGCCGCCTGGCGGGCGTCGAGCAGGGGGGCGAAGCTCCGGATCGGCGGGAGCGGCTCGGTGAAGTTGTGGCGGGGCGGCGGCGAGGTGGTCGCCCACTCGAGCGTGTGCCCCGCCCACGGATCGGCCGCGGCCGGCTCGCGGCGGCGCAGCGAGACGACGACGTTGGCCAGCCAGACGCAGGTGGCCACGGCGATCGTGAACGCGCCGACGGTGGCCACCCGGTTGAGGGTGGTGAACTCGCTCGAGTAGGTGGCCACCCGGCGGGGCATCCCGTCGTACCCGAGCAGGAGCATCGGGAAGAACGTGAGGTTGGCCCCGACGGCCAGGAGCCAGAAGTGCAGCCAGCCGAGCCGGGCCCGCAGGTGGCAGCCGGTCACCTTCGGCCACCAGTAGTAGAACGCCGCGTAGAAGGCGAACAGGCTCCCGGCGAACAGGGTGTAGTGGAAGTGTCCGACGACGAAGTAGGAGTTGTGGACCTGGTAGTCGAGGGGCGGCGACCCGAGGAACACCCCGCTGAGGCCGCCGACGAGGAACTGGAGGATGAAGGCGACCGCGAAGGCGAGCGGCACGGCCACCCGGATCCGCCCGCCCCACAACGTCCCCACCAGGTCGAGGTACTCGATCCCGGCGGGGATGACCAGGGCGGTCGAGGTGAGGGAGAAGTACTTCACCGTCACCTGCCCGGTGGTGAACATGTGATGGGCCCAGACGCTGGTCGACAGGGCGGTGAAGAGCAGCAGGGCGACCACGTGGGCCCGGTAACCGAAGAACCGCCGCCGCGAGAACGTGGCCAGCACCTCGCCGACGGCGCCGACGAACGGGAAGAACATCACGTAGACGACCGGGTGCCCGTAGAACCAGAACAGGTGCTGGTAGGCGATCGGGCCGCCCGAGGCGTCGAACACCCCGCCCCACTCGCGCTCGACGAAGAGCAGGCCCATGGCCACGAGCAGCACCGGGAAGCCGACGATGACCAGGATCACGGTCGCCAGCATCGACCAGGTGAAGACCGGCATCCGCAGCATCGTCATCCCCGGAGCCCGGCGACCGACGATGGTGGCCAGCAGGCAGATCGCCATCAGGAGGCCGGCGGCGGTGGCCAGGCCGACCCCGAAGATCCACAGGTACATCCCGTCGCCGGGGGTGTTCGCCGAGTTCGACAGCGGGTCGAACGCCGTCCACCCGGCGCTCCCCGGCCCGCTCTTGGTGAACCAGCCGAGGTACATGGTGAGGCCGGCCCCGACCTGGAGCCACCAGGCGAGCAGGGCCAGGCGGGGGAGGGCGATCTCCGGGGCGCCGACCTGGAGGGGGACCATGTAGACCCCGATCGCCAGGGCCAGGGGCACCATGAACAGGTAGATCATCGTCGACCCGTGCATGGTGAAGAGGGCGTTGTAGGACGCCGTGCTGACCAGCTCACTCCCCGGGGAGTAGAGGTTGCTCCGCATCACCAGGGCGACCAGGCCGCCGGCGAGAAAGAAGACGAACGAGGTGACGATCGTCCGCACGGCGACCTGCTTGTGGTCGGTCCCCGCGACGACGGCGAGGATACGTCGGTCCGGACTGATCGCCACGGTGCTCATGAGCGCGCCCCGGTCGGCGCGGCGGCCCGGCGCCGAGCGGCCCAGGCCGCGAACTCGGCCGGGGTCAGCACCTGGACGTCGAAGACCATCTTGTCGTGGTCGAGGCCGCAGAACTCGGCGCACAGCCCGTTGGTCTGGAGGCCGGCCCGGGCGAAGGAGAGATCGAAGTCGGTGTAGCGGGCCGGGAAGGCGTCGCGCTTGAAGCGCAGGTAGGGGATCCAGAACGAGTGGATCACGTCGAGCGAGGTCAGCCGGAAGCGGATCTCCGTCCCGCTCGGGACGACGAGGACGCTCGGACCGCTCGCCCCGGCCACCTGGCTGATCCCGAGGGCCGGGTAGTCGAAGCGCCAGTTCCACTTGGCCGCGGTCACGCTCACCCGCAGCCCGGGCGGGACGTTGGCCGCCGAGATCCGGTCCTGGGCGGCGAAGGTCACCGCCACCAGGAAGGCCACCACGCAGGCCAGCGCCCCGCCGTAGGCGAAGGGCAGCCAGGGCGGCTCCTCGCGCGGACGGGCGTCCCCGCCGTCCTCGCCGGTTCGGAAGCGGACGAGGAGGAAGGCGCAGGCGAGCAGGACGATCGCGAAGACGGCGGCGGCGATCGGGAGATAGGTCGAGGCCAGGTCCCCGAACGCCCTCCGCGTATCGACGAGCGCGAGGACCGGGGCTCCGCTCAGTCGGGGCGCTCGCCGAGGGGCACCCGGCTGGGCTCCTCGACCGGGTAGCGCCGGAGGATCTCGTGCTCGTAGGCGGTGAAGAACCCCTCGAGGTCGGGACCGACCTGCTGGACGTAGACCTCGTCGAAGCCGGCCCGCTCGTACTGCTCGAGGCGGTCGAAGTGGGCCGCCAGGTCGGGGCCGCAGGGGATCTTCTCGGCCACCATGTCGGCGTCGATCAGCGAGCAGGCCTGCTCGAAGTGGGCCGGGGTCGGGAGGAGCTGGGCGAGCTCGCCGGGCAGCGCCTCGATCGGCCACAACCGGTGGGCGGTCTCCCGGGCGGCCGCCGCGTCGTCCCCGTAGCAGACCTTCATGCCCCCCTGGACGAGCTTGTGGCCGCCGCCCTGCTCCCGGAAGGCCGCGACGGCGTCGCCGTCCGGCGCCACCGTGCAGAACCCGTCGGCCACCCGGGCGGCCAGGGCGATCGACCGGCGGCCGAAGCCCGAGACGAAGACCGGGACCCGGGTCTCCGGGAGGTCGTAGACGCGCGCGTTCTCGACCGTGTAGTGGCGACCCCGGTGGCTCTTCGACCCCCCCTCCCAGAGCAGCCGCATGACCTCGATCGCCTCCTCGAGCATCTCCAAGCGCTCGGCGGCGGCCGGCCAGCGCCCGCCGAGGATGTGCTCGTTGAGCGCCTCGCCCGTGCCGACCCCGAGCCGGAAGCGCCCGTCGAGGAGGACGGCGCTGGTGGCCGCCGCCTGGGCGACGACCGCCGGATGGATCCGCACGGTCGGACAGGTCACCGCCGTGGTCACGGGGATCCGCTCGGTCGCCTGGCCGACCGCGCCGATCGTCGACCAGACGAACGGGCTGTGGCCCTGGGCGTCGTTCCACGGGTGGAAGTGGTCGGAGAGCCAGAGCCCGGCGAAGCCCGCCTCCTCGGCCCGCCGGGCCTGGCGGACGAGATCGTGGATCCCGAACTGCTCGCTCGAGAGGAAGTAGCCGATGCGCATGGAACCGCAGTGCCCGGCCCCGCCCGGTCCCCAAACCCGCATCACGTGGCCAGGGCCAGGAGGGCGGCGATCACGCCGATGACCGCGTAGCCGGCGTAGTCGTTGACCGAGCCCGTGTGGAGCGCCCGCAGCAGCCGGATCGGCGCCGGCTCGGGCCTGCGCAGGTAGGCGACGGCGAGCGCCAGGCCGAGCACCACGGTCGCGGCGACCGCCCCGAGCTCCTGGGGGTCGAGGTAGTCGAAGGCGACGTGGAGGGCCGGTATCCGCCCGCCGCCGGCGAGGATCCCGGGGCCGTAGCTCCCGGCGTGGAGGAGTCCGGCGGCCGCCGGGCTGGCCAGGTGGTCGAGCGTCCAGCCGGGGAGGACGCCGAAGGCCAGGCAGGCGCCCCCGAGCAGGTAGAGGGCGACCACCATCCCCGGGTGCAGGCGGTCGAAGCGCTCGTAGGGCTCGGCGCGCGGGCGCAGGAACGCGAGCCAGGCGGCCCGGGCGAGCGCCGCGATGGTGATCGTCTGGGCCACGAGCAGGAGGACGTACACCGCCGGGTGGGTGCTCCGGGCCCCCTCGTGGAGCAGGCCGAGCGACGGATACCCGTTCAGCGGCGGGATCCCGGCGATGCTGATCACCCCGACGGTGAAGCCGGCGGTCAGCCCCGGCTGGCGGCGGGCGAGGCCGCCCATCTCCGAGAGCTTGGTCACCCCGGTCGCGTGGACGATCCCCCCGGCGCAGAGGAACATCAGCGCCTTGAACAGGGCGTGGTTGACCAGGTGGTAGGTCGACCCGGCCACGCCGGTCGCCGTCGCCGTCGCGACGCCCACGGCGAGCACCCCCATCTGGGAGATCGTGTCGTAGGCCAGGAGGCGCTTGAGGTCGTCCTGGGCGAGCGCCAGGAGCGCCCCGACCAGGGCGGAGACGATTCCGGCGACGGTCAACACCCCCAAAAGCGGGCGCCCGACCACGGGACCGTAGATCTGGAGCGCGATCCGGGCGATCGCCACGATCCCGAGGTTGACCATGAGCCCGGAGAAGAGCGCCGAGACCGGCCCGGGCGCGGCCGTGTGGGCGTCGACCAGCCAGGCGTGGAAGGGGACGAGCCCGGCCTTGGTGGCGAACCCGCAGACCAGGAGGGCGAGCGCGACCAGGTCGGTGGTGCGCGCCCCGCCGGCGAGCGCGGCGTGGAGCTGGCCGAAGTTGAGCGCCCCGTGGTCGGCGTAGAGGAGGGAGGCCCCGACGAAGATCATGAAGCTCGCCAGCGTGGTCATGACGAGGACCTTGAACGCCGCCTCCAAGGCGATCGGGCGCTCGAGGAAGAAGCCGGTCAGCCCGTAGCTGGCGAGCGCGGCGACCTCGAACCAGACGAACAGGTTGAACAGGTCGGCGGTCAGCGCCGAGCCGATCAGGGCGGCGAGGAGGAGCTGGAACAGGCAGGCGTACGCGCCGAGCTCGCGGGCGGCCAGCTCGCGCAGCGAGGAGAGGGTGAACAGGAGGAGCACCGCGCCGATGGCCGCCGCCGCCAGCGCGAAGGTCAGCCCGAACGGGTCGGCCGCGAAGGCGATGCCCAGCGACTGGCCGCCGATCGGCGTCACGTGCCCCAGGTAGTGGACGAGCAGCCGGCCGCCGTAGACGGTCGGCGCCGCCAGGGCGAGCAGGAAGGCCGACCCGGCGAGGGCGACGAGGGAGAGGGCGAGCGGGAGGCGGCGGTCGAGCCGGGCGGCGAGCGGCGCGCACACGGCGCCGACGATCGGAACGATCACCGGCAGCGGGAGCAGCGAGGCGAGCGCGTCGTGGGTCATCCCCGCAGGCCGCGCACCCGATCGGCGTCGAGGGTCCGGTAGTGCTGGGTGACGCGTACGACCACGCTCAGGAAGACCGCGGTCACCGCGACCCCGATGACGATCGCCGTCAGGCAGAAGTTCTGCAGCACCGGGTCGGCGACGTTCCCCCGCGCCAGCCCGGCCGGCGTCTGGCGGCCCGGGGGCATGAAGAGCACCGGCGCGGTCGCGCGGTCGCGGTAGGCGAGCGAGATGAGCAGCAGGTAGGTCGAGCTCTCCATCAGCGAGAGGCCCATGACGATCTTGATCAGGTTGCGCCGGCTGAGGACGGCGTAGAGGCCGATCGAGAAGACGGCGGCCGCGGCCAGGTAGTTGGCCAGGATCACGCGTCGTCCTCGTCGGGCGCCCAGTCGTGGCGCATGGTCAGGAGGGCGAAGATGACCAGCGTCAGGCTGGTGGCGACCTCGACGAGCTCGCTCCCGGAGAACGCCTGGAGCACGCCGCCGCTCAGGATCGTCTGGGGATCCCGGGCCAGCGGGAGGAAGTTGGCCGAGACCGACCCCTTGAGCACGAGGCCGAGGACCTCGATCGCGACGATGGCCAGCGCGCCCACCAGCTCGGCCAGCTCGACCCGCGTCTGGCGCACGACCGGCTCGACCCGCCGGTAGCCGACCCCGGCGTAGACGAGGAGGATCACCCCGGCGATGACCACGCCCGCCGGGAAGCCGCCGCCCGGCGAGAAGCCCCAGGCCGCGAGGTAGAGCCCGGCGATGGTGAGCACGGGCGCCACGATCCGGGTCGCCGTGCGCACGACCACGGTCATCCCCTCGGCCGGCTCGGGACCCGGCGCGCCGAGCCGCTCCGCGTCCGGCGTCTCCGGGCGCTCGTCGTCCGCGGCGCCCTCCTCCGCCCGCTCCGCGCGCCGGGCGAGGAGCTCCCAGCGGTCGGCGCGCGACCCCTCCGGGTCGAGCTCACGCTGCTCGCGGCGGCCGGCCTCCTCCTCCCCGCCCTCGCCGCGGCGCCGCTCGCGCCGCCGGCTGAGGACGAGGACCGAGACGACGGCGGCGAGGAGGAGGAACGTCTCGCCGAAGGTGTCGAAGCCGCGCGTCCCGTACACCACCTCGTTGACCGGCTCGGTGATGTGCCAGCCGGGGAGGGCGGTGGTCAGCGCCTGGCGCGCGAGCGCCGGGAGCGGGGCATGCTCCCGCGGGAGGCCGACCAGCCCCACGGCGAGACCGGCGGCCAGGGCGGCGGTGAGCCCGAGCGCGAGCCCGGGCCGGTGGCGGGGCTCGACCTCCTCAGGGCCGGGCGCCGGCATCCGTCTCCTCCGGCTCGCCGAGCTCCCCGTCGTCGGGCACGTCGGTGCGCGACTTGCCGATCGCGATCAGGTAGAGGGTCGGGAGGGCGATCGCCCCGACCACCACCTCGGCCTGGGCGTCGTCGGGGGCGCCGAGGACGACGAAGAGCACCGAGAGGACCGTCCCGAGGGCCGAGAGGGCCATCACCGCCCCGGCCAGGCTCCGGATCCGGAGGACGAGGACGGCGGCGACGACGATCGCGGTCAGGCAGGCGTAGTCGAGCGCCCAGAACACGGCCGGCCCACCTACTCCCGGTCCGCCGCCGGCTGCTCCCGGGGCTCGTCGGCGACCGCGTCCGCCCACATCGGGATCCCGACCTTGTAGGCGGCCCGGGCCAGGGCGTGCGCGGCGGCCGGGTTGACGACGAGCAGGAGCCCGGCCACGAGCAGGGCCCGGCCCCCGTAGGTGGTGAACGGCCCCTCGGCGATGACCAGGCCGAGCAGGGCCGGGAGCGCGCCCATGGTGATCGTCTTCGACGAGCACTGGATGCGCGTGTAGAGATCGGGCATGCGCAGGATCCCGACGGCCCCGCTCAGGCTGAACAGGAGGCCGACCCCGCAGGCGCCGATCGTCAGGGCCTCCCTCACAGGAGCCCCCGCTCGAGGTAGCGGGCCCAGATCAGGGTGCCCAGATAGCTGAACGACGAGAGCCAGAGGGCGACGTCGAGGTAGATCGTCCGGTCGGCGAAGGCGGCGAAGAAGAGGAGGGCCAGGGTCATCTGGGTCGAGATCGTGTTGAGCGCGACCACCCGGTCGCAGATCGACGGCCCCCGGGCCAGGCGGACGAGCAGGAGGCCGACGACGGCCGTCTCGGCGAGGGCCACGGCGATGTAGACCCCGGTCATCGGACCAGCGGCTCGATCAGGCGCTCGACCGGGCCGTTGACCGCCGCCCGGCGCTCGTCCGGGCCACCCGGCGGGACGGCGACCGCGTGGTACTGGAGCCGGCGGCCCGGGACGTCGAGGTCGACGATCTGGTTGTCGACGATCAGCGAGCTGATCAGGGCGACGGCGGTCAGCGCGCCGGGCGTCGAGAACTCGGTCGGGACGACCACCATGCCGCTCGAGAGCGGGCGGCTCGGCGCCCAGATCCGGCGGGCGAGCTTGAGGTTGGCCACCACGATCCGCACGACGCCCTCGACGACGAGCCGGCCGAGGCCGAGCAGGCGGCGCGGCGATAGCAGCCGCCAGGGGCCCGCCACCGGGCCGAGGGGGGCCGCGGCGAGGGCGACCGCGACGGAGAGGCCGGCGCCGAATGCCTCCTGCTCGACGGTGAACGGCGTCCAGGTCAGGAGGATCCACACGCCGAAGGTCCAGACCCCGAGGTCGACCACCCGCCCGCATGAGGTCCGGAGCGCCACGCCGCCCCGCTACCCGCAGGCCCCGGCCCGTAACCCGGCCGGCTCAGCGCCCGCCGAGCACCGCCGCGGTCTGGCGGGCGACGACGATCTCCTCGCCGGCGGGGACGACGAGGACGGCGACCGGAGCCCCGTCGGCCTCGATGCGGGTGGCGTTCGCGGCGTTGCGCGCCGGGTCGACGGCGACGCCCAGCTGACCGAGCCGGGCGCAGATCGCCCCGCGCAGGAGGGCCGAGCGCTCGCCGGCCCCGGCGGTGAAGACGAGCGCGTCGAGGCCGCCCGGCAGGGCGGTGGTCATCGCCGCCACGGCGCCGCTCACCCCCCGGACGAACACGTCGAGCGCGAGTTGCGCCCGCGCGTCGCCGCCCACGGCGGCGCGCTCGACCTCGTGGAGTCCGCGCCGGCCGGCGATGCCGAGGAGTCCCGAGCGGTGGTTGAGCGTCTCCCCGAGCTCGTCGGCGCCGACTCCCGCGGCGAGCAGGTGGAGGAGCATCCCGGGGTCGACCGACCCCGACCGGGTGGCCATCGGGACGCCCTCGAGCGGGGTGAAGCCCATCGTCGTGTCGACCGACCGGCCGCCGGCCACGGCGCTGACCGAGCAGCCGCTCCCCAGGTGGCAGACGACCAGCCGCCGGGCGCCGGCGGCGCCGAGGATGGCCGCCGCCCGCTCGGCGCACCAGGCGACGTTCAGCCCGTGGAAGCCGTAGCGGCGCAGCCCGAAGCGCTCGGTCCACGCCCGCGGCAGCGCGTAGGTCGCCGCCGCCGGCCCCAGGGTCCGGTGGAAGGCGGTGTCGAAGCAGGCGACCTGGGGCAGGTCGGGCAGCACCTCGGCGGCCGCGTCGATCCCCTCGAGGGCGGCGTGGGTGTGGAGGGGGGCGAGTGGGGCGAGCGCCGCGATCGCCGCCCGGGTCGTCGCGTCGATCAGGGTCGGGCCGGAGAAGTCCGGGCCGCCGTGCACCACCCGGTGGCCGACCGCCACCGCCCGACCGCCGGCCCGACCGTCCGCCCGGCCCCCGGCCCGGCCGCCGGCCCCGCCCCCGGCCCGATCGCCGGCCCGACCCCCGCCCCCGGCTCCGCCCCCGCCCCCGGCTCCGCCTCCGGCCAGGGCGTCGCGCAGGGCCCCGGCGTGGCGGCCGGGCGCGGCCGCGGAATCCCAGAACGCCTCGCCGCTGCTGCGGACCTCCTCCGAGCCCGAGTCGATCAGCGCGTGCTTGAGGCTGCTCGACCCGGCGTTGACGACCAGGACGAGCAACTACTTGCCGCCGTAGAGCTCCTCGACCAGCCCGCCGTAGCGCTCGGCGACCACCGGCCGCTTGATCTTGAGCGTCGGGGTCAGCTCGCCGCCCTCCTGGGTCAGGTCGTGCTCGAGGATCGCGAAGCGCTTGATCTGCTCGATCCGGGCGAGGTGCGCGTTGGCGGCGTCGACGCACTTCTGGAGCTCGTCGCGCACCCCGGGGTGGGCGGCCAGGGTCGCCAGGTCGTCCGACGGGGCGCCGGTCCGCTCGGCCAGGGCGCCGGCCTCGTCGGGATCGATGGTCAGCAGGGCGACGAGGTAGGACCGCCGCTCGCCGAACACGACGGCGTGGGAGACGAACCGCCCCTCGGAGAGGAGCTCCTCGATGTTCGACGGCGAGACGTTCTTCCCGCTCGAGGTGATGATCAGGTCCTTCTTGCGCCCGGTGATGCGGACGTAGCCGTCCTCGTCGATCGCGCCGAGGTCCCCGGTCCGGAGCGTCCGCCCGGCGAGCGCCTGGGCGGTCGAGTCGGGGTCGCGGTAGTAGCCGGGGAAGACGTGGGGCCCGCTCAGGAGGATCTCCTCGTCCTCGGCGAGCGTGACCTCGCAGCCGGGGAGCGGCCGGCCGATCGACCCGAAGCGGTACTCCCGGGGGGTGTTGAGCGTCGAGGCGGCGCAGGTCTCGGTCAGCCCGTAGCCCTCCAATATGAGCACGCCGCAGGCGTCGAAGAACTCGAGGATCTCCCGGCCGATCGGGGCCGCCCCGGTCAGGCAGACGGCGAGGTTCGGCCCGAACACGGCCCGGACCTTCGAGAGCACGAGCTTGTCGGCCAGGGCGTGGCGGCGGCGGGCGAGCGGGCTCCCGCGCCGCCCGGCCCGCGCGCGCTCCCGCTGGCCGGTGCCCTCCCGGATCGCCCAGTGGAACATCGCCCGCTTCACCGGCGAGGCCTCCTCGACCCCGGCGTGGATGCGGGTGTGGATCTTCTCGAACACCCGGGGGACGGACGGGAAGTGGGTCGGCCCGGCCTCGGCCAGCTCCTCGACGATCTTCTTCGAGTCGCCCCGCCAGAAGATGATCTCCCCGCCGACGGTGAGGGCGACGATCTGGGCCACCCGGGCCAGCGCGTGGGCGAGGGGCAGGAACATGTAGATGCTCATGTCGGCGTCGAGGCCGAGCCGGTCCCCGTACATCTCCGCCGCCGAGAGGAGGTTCCGGTGGGTGAGCATGCAGCCCTTCGGCGGGCCGGTGGTTCCCGAGGTGTAGACGATCGTCGCCAGGTCGTCCGGGCCGACGCCGGCCGTCCGGGCGGCCAGGAGCGACTCCTCCTGTCCGCGGCCGCGCTCGCGGAGCTCGGCCAGGGTGAGCGTCCCCGGGGGAGCCTCCCCGGTGAGGAGGATGCGGGTCACGAGGGCGGGGCAGCGGGCGGCGACCGCCGCGACCTTGGCCAGCTGGTCGGCGTCCTCGCAGAACACGGCCCGGGCGCCCGAGTGGGCGAGCACGTACTCGCACTCGCTCGGCGAGTTCGTGTGGTAGACGGGGACGACGACGGCCCCGGAGAGGAGCGTCCCGACGTCGGCGAGCGTCCATTCGGCCCGCGTCGAGGCGAGGATGGCCACCCGGTCGCCCGGGGCGATGCCGATCGCCGCGAGGCCCCGGCCGATCTCGCTCGTCGCGCTCGCCAGGGCGGCGTAGGTGAGCGCGCCCGGCGCGCCCGAGCCCGGGGGGCGCAGGGCGGTCCCCGCGTGGGTCGCGAAGGCGGCGGTCAGGGCGCCGGGGAGCGTGGCGGCCGCCGGCGACGGCCTAGCGGTCTCGGGCGGGGTCTCGGGCGGGGTCTCGGGCTCGGCGGACACTGGAGACCACGGTACACGCGCCGCCCCGGTCAGGCGGCTCCGGCGTCCTTGGACGAGGGCAGCCACGGGTCGTGCCAGCGGCCGTGCCCGCGCGTCAACTCGGCGGCCGCGGGCGGGCCCCACGTCCCGGGGGCGTAGGCCAGGGCGGGGCGGCGGCGGTCGAGCAGCGGCTGGAGGATGCGCCAGGCCTCCTCGATCGAGTCCTGGCGGGTGAACCGGGTCGGGTCGCCGACCATCGCGTCGTGGAGGAGCACCTCGTAGGGAGTCGGGCCCTCGCCCCCCTCGGCGGCGAAATCCATGTCCAGCTCGATCGCCTGCGGACCGCCGGCGTCGGCCCGGTGGGCGTCGAGCATCAGCCGGATCCCGACGTGGGGGTCGATCCGGATGACCAGCTGATCCGGCTCGGGCCGGCGCCGCCCCGAGCCCGTCACGAAGCCGAGCCGCGGCGGGTGGTGGAAGACGAGGCGCAGCTCGGTCACGGTCACCGGGAGTCGCTTGCCCGTGCGGATGAAGAAGGGCACCCCCGCCCAGCGCCAGTTGTCGATCTCGAGGCGGAGCGCGACGAACGTCTCGGTGTCCGAGTCGGGGGCGACCCCGTCGATCTGGCCGTAGCCTTCGTACTGGCCGCGCACGCAGTGGGCGGGGTCGGCGTCGGCGATCGAGCGGAAGAGGGCGAACTTGGCGTTCTTCGTCGTCTCGGAGTCCGCCCCGGCCGGGGCCTCCATGGCGGCGGCGGCGACCACGTGGAGGAGGTGGTTGACCACGACGTCGCGCAGGGCGCCGACCGGGTCGTAGAAGTGCCCCCGCCCCTCGACGCCGAACGTCTCGGCCATGGTGATCTGGACCGAGGCGAGGTAGTGGCGGTTCCAGACCGGCTCGAGCATCGTGTTGGCGAAGCGGAGGTAGAGGAACTCCTCGACGCCCAGCTTCCCGAGGAAGTGGTCGATCCGGTAGAGCTGCGACTCCTCGACGTAGCCGTGGAGCTCGCGGGCCAGGGCCCGGGCCGAGGCGAAGTCGTGGCCGAACGGCTTCTCGACGACCACCCGGGCGGCGGCGGTCAGGCCGGCCGCGTGGAGGCCCTTGACCACGGTGGCGAAGAGCCCGGGCGGGATCTCCAGGTAGAAGACCGGCGTCCGCGCCCCCTTGATCGCCCGGCCGACCCGCTCGTAGGTCACCGGGTCGGCGAAGTCGCCCTGGACGTAGGAGAGGCGGCCGGCCAGCCGGGCGAAGACCGCCTCCTCGACGGTCTCGCCGGCGGCGGCGATCGACTCGCGAGCGCGCTGGCGCAGCCGGTCGATCGACCAGTCGTCGACGGCGACCCCGACGATCGGGACGTCGAGGAGGCCGCGCGCCTCGAGCCGGTAGAGCGAGCGGAAGGTCATCACCCGGGCGAGGTCGCCGGTGATCCCGAAGATGACGAGGACGTCGGCCTCGGCCGGGCTCACAGCGGCAGGCCGGCTTCGAGGGTGGGGATCGCGTGGTCGGCGCCGGCGGCGGCCAGCTCCTCCACCGAGTAGCTCCCGGTGGCCACGCCGACCACCGGGACCCCGGCCCCGTGCCCGGCGGCGACGTCGAGCGGGGTGTCGCCGACCACCAGGCATCCGTCCGGGTGGACGAGGCCGCCGGAGACGATCGCCACCCGCTCGAGCGCCCGGCGGGTCAGCTCGACCCGGTCGGTCGAGTCCGAGCCGTAGCCGCCGAAGGAGAAGAAGCGGTTGAGCCCGGCCCGGGAGAGCTTGATGTGGGCGGCGGCCTCGACGTTGCCGGTGGTCAGCCCGAGCAGGAGGCCGCGGTCGATCAAGACGGACAGGAGCGCTTCGACCCCGGGGAGGACCCGGTAGCCGGGCGACTCGGCCACCGTCCCGGTCAGGTGGTGGAGGCGCTTGGCCATGACCCGGGCGAGCTCGGCGGCGTCGGGCGAGCGGCCGAGCACCGCCTCGAAGGTGACCCGCCCGACCTCGGGGTCGGTCATCCCGGCGTGGGTGTGGGCGTTGATGTCGGCGTCGATCCCGTAGAGCTCGTGGAAGGCCCGCTGCCAGGCGACGGCGCTGGCGCCGCCGGTGGTGATCAGCGTCCCGTCGATGTCGAAGAGCACCGCCGCGACGGGCACGCCGGCGGCGCTCATTCGGTCGCGGCCTGCCGGCGGGCGGCCCGGTAGCGGCGGATCAGCGCGTTGGTCGAGCTGTCGTGGTCGAGGGGGGGCTCGTCCGGGGACTGGAGCTCGGGGATGATCTTCCGGGCCAGGACCTTGCCGAGCTCGACGCCCCACTGGTCGAACGAGTTGATCCCCCAGATGACGCCCTGGGTGAACACGCTGTGCTCGTAGAGCGCGACCAGGGCGCCGAGGATGGCCGGGGTCAGGCGGTGGGCGAGGATCGTGTTCGACGGGTGGTTGCCGGCGAACACCTTGTGGGGGACGATCGCCTCCGGCGTGCCCTCGGCCCGGACCTCGTCGGCCGGGCGGCCGAAGGCGAGGGCCTCGCCCTGGGCGAAGACGTTCGAGACGAGCGTGTCGTGGTGCCCGCCGAGGGGGTTCAGCGAGTGGAGGAAGCCGAGCAAGTCGCAGGGGATCAGCTTCGTCCCCTGGTGGATCAGCTGGTAGAAGGAGTGCTGGCCGTTGGTCCCCGGCTCGCCCCAGAAGACGGCGCCGGTCTCGTAGTCGACCGCGGTCCCGGCGAGGGTGACCGACTTGCCGTTGGACTCCATGGTCAGCTGCTGGAGGTAGGCGGGAAAGCGGTGGAGGTACTGGTCGTAGGGGAGGACGGCGACCGTCTGGGCGCCGAAGAAGTCGCCGTACCAGACGGCGAGGAGCCCCATCAGGGCCGGGAGGTTGCGCTCGAGCGGGGCCTCCCGGAAATGGACGTCCATGGCGTGCGACCCGGCGAGCATCTCGCGAAAGCCGTCGGGCCCGATCGCGATCATCGTCGAGAGGCCGATCGCCGACTCCATCGAGTAGCGCCCGCCGACCCAGTCCCAGAAGCCGAACATGTTGGCCGGGTCGATGCCGAACGCGGCGACCGCCTCGGCGTTGGTCGAGACGGCGACGCAGTGGCGGGCGATCGCCGCGTCGTCGCCCAGGGCGGCGAGGAGCCATTCGCGGGCGGTGGCGGCGTTGGTCATCGTCTCGAGCGTGGTGAACGTCTTCGAGGCGACGATGAACAGGGTCTGGGCCGGCTCGAGGTCGCGGGTCGCCTCGGCGAAGTCGGTGGCGTCGACGTTGGAGACGAAGCGGAAGGTGAGCTCCCGGTCGGAGTAGTGGCGCAGGGCCTGGTAGGCCATCACCGGGCCGAGGTCCGAGCCGCCGATCCCGATGTTGACCACGTTGCGGATCGCCTCGCCGGTGTGGCCGCGCCAGTCGCCCGAGCGGACCCGGTCGGCGAAGTCGCTCATGCGGTCGAGCACCTCGTGGACCTCGGCGACCACGTCGACCCCGTCGACGTGGAGGACGGCGTCCCGGGGCAGGCGCAGGGCGACGTGGAGGACCGACCGGTTCTCGGTCGTGTTGATCGGCTCGCCGGCGAACATCGCCTCGCGCCGCTCGGCCAACCCCGACTCGCCGGCGAGCGAGACGAGGAGCCGGAGGGTCTCGCCGGTGACCCGGTTCTTCGAGTAGTCGAGGAAGAGCCCGGCCCCGGAGGCGGTCATCCGCTCGCCGCGCTCGGGGTCGGCGGCGAAGAGCTCGCGGAGGTGGCGGTCGCCCACCTCCCGATGGTGGGCCTCGAGCGCCCGCCAGGCCGGTCGCTCGCGCAGCGGGACGGCCGGGCTCACGCGATCTGCGCCTCCCGGGCGATCGTGTCCATCAGCTCGGCCCAGGAGTCGACGAACGCCTTGGCCCCGTCCTCCTGGAGCTGGCGGGCGAGCGCGTCGACATCGATGCCGAGGCCGGCGAACTGCTCGAGGACCACCTCGGCGTCGCCCCCGTCGGGCGGGAGCGGAGCGCCGACCGTGCCGTGCTCGGCGAAGGCGAGGAGCGTCGGCTCGGGCATCGTGTTGATCGTGAACGGGGCGGCGAGCGCCTCGATGTAGAGGACGTCCGAGGCGTCGGGATCCTTCGTCCCCGTGCTCGCCCAGAGCAGGCGCTGGGGGCGGGCGCCCTCGTTGGCCAGGCGCTGCCAGTCGAACGAATCGCGCAGCTCGCGGTAGGCCTTGTAGGTCCGCTTGGCGATGGCGATCGCCAGCTTGCCGTGGAGCTCGAGCGGCGTGCGGTCCATGACCGCCTTGTCCCAGCGGCTGATGAAGACCGAGGCGACCGAGCGGACCGACGGGTTCAGGCCGGCCTTGATCCGCCGGTCGATGCCCCGCATGTAGGCGCCGGCGGCGGCGAGATACTGCTCGCGCGAGAAGAGCAGCGTGACGTTGACCGGGATGCCGGCGAAGATCGTCTCCTCGATCGCCCGCTGGCCGGCCTGGGTCCCGGGGATCTTGATCAGCAGGTTCCGGCGGTCGGCCCGGGCGTGGAGCTCGGCCGCCTGGCGGATCGTCGCGTCGGCGTCGTCGGCCAGGAGCGGGGACACCTCGAGCGAGACCCAGCCGTCGAGGGTGTCGGTCCGCTCGTGGATCGGCTCGAAGAGGGCGGCGGCGCGGCGCAGGTCGGCGATCGCCAGCTCGAAGAAGGCGTCCTCGGCTGAGGCGCCGGCCGCCTTCAGCTCGGCGATCTGGTCGTCGTAGGCGTGGCCCTCGGAGATCGCGTGATCGAAGATCGTCGGGTTGGAGGTCAGGCCGGTGATCGACAACCCCTCGACGTAGCCGGCGAGCGTGCCGTCGTCGAGCATCGTGCGCGTGATGTTGTCGAGCCAGAGGCTCTGACCGAGCTCGTGGAGCTGCTGGGTAGGCTTCACGCCGTCACCCCTTTCGCGGTTCGATAAAGCCGATTCGCGTGAGCCGGCATAAGGGTCATGGTAGGTCGCTCCCGGTGGCGCGAACAGCCCTCCTGGTCATCTACGGGCCGGCGGGCTGGTCGGCCAGCACGAGGGCATCGCGGGCCTCGACCCGGCCGGCGGGGATCGACGGATCGCCGGCCAGGAGCGCCCGGAGGGGGTCGCGCTTCTCGGCGCCGGTGACCAGCCAGAGGATCCGCCCGGCCCGGGCGAGCTCCGGGTAGGTGAGGGTCATCCGCCGGGACCCCTGGTACTCGCCGCCGGTCAGGGCGACCCGCCGGTCGAGGACGTCGAGGACCGGGTCGCCGGGGACGAGCGAGGCGGTGTGGCCGTCGGGCCCGAGCCCGAGGTGGACGAGGTCGAGGGCCGGGGGAAGCTCGTTGGCGTAGGCGTCGGCGGCGTCCTCGAGCCCGGGGGCGGTGACCGGCATCGGGTGGAGGCGGGCGGCGGCGGGGAGGCTCCGGCGCAGGTGGGTGAGGTTCCGGTTCTCGTCGCCGTCGGGGACGACCCGCTCGTCGACCTGGAAGACGTCGACCGACGCCCAGGGGACGTCCTCGTCGGCGAGGAGCTCGAACATCCGCCAGGGGGCGCGACCGCCGCTCACCGCCAGGGAGAAGCGCCCCCGGCCGGCGACGGCGTCGCGCGCGGCCTGCGCGATCGCCTGGGCGCCGCGGCGGGCGGCGGCCTCGGCGTCGGGCAGGACCTCGACGGTCATGCGGGTTTTTCGTCGTGCCCGCCGAACTGCTTGCGCATCGCCGAGAGCACCCGGTTGGCGTAGTCGTCGAGCCCGCGCGAGCCGAACCGCTCGTAGAGGGCGGTGGTCAGGACGCCGGCCGGGACGCCCTCCTCGATCGCCGCGATCGACGTCCAGCGCCCCTCGCCGGAGTCGGAGACCCGACCGGCGAACTCGCTGAGGTCGGGCGAGTCCTGGAGGGCGATCGCGGTCAGGTCGAGCAGCCACGAGCCGATCACGCTGCCCCGCCGCCAGAGCTCGACGACCTCGGGGATGTCGATGTCGTACTGGTAGAACTCGGGATGGTCGAGCGGCGCGGTCTCGGCGTCGGCCTCGCGCTCGCCCTTGCCGATGTTCGCGTGCTTGAGGATGTTCAGCCCCTCGGCGTAGGCGGCCATCGTCCCGTACTCGATCCCGTTGTGGACCATCTTCACGAAGTGCCCGGCGCCGGTCGGCCCGCAATGGAGGTAACCCCGCTCCGAAGGGGTGGGCTCGCCGTCCCGACCGGTTGTTCTGGGAGCGGCATCCACGCCTGGGGCGAGGGTGGCGAAGATGGGGTCGAGTCGTTCCACGGCCGGGTCCGGGCCACCGATCATCAGGCAGTAGCCGCGATCGGCGCCGAACACGCCGCCGCTGGTGCCGACGTCGAGGTAGTCGATGCCCCGCCCGGCGAGCTCGCCGGCCCGGCGGATGTCGTCGCGGTAGTAGGAGTTGCCGCCGTCGATGATCGCGTCGCCCGAGTCGAGGACGTCGGCCACGGCGTGGATCGTCCGCTCGGTGATGTCGCCGGCCGGGACCATCACCCAGACCGTGCGGGGGGCCGACAGCTGGCCGACGAGCTCGGCCAGGGTGGCGGCGCCGCCGGCGCCCTCGGCGACCAGGGTGGCGACCACGTCCTGGTTGACGTCGTAGCCGACCACCGTGTGGCCGGCGCGCATCAGGCGCCGGACGATGTTCGCCCCCATCCTCCCCAAGCCGACAACGCCTATCTCGGACCCTTGCGCCACGCCCGGCTCCTCTCGATCGCTGTTATGGCGACCCCATCGTACGGGATCGGCTGACCCCGGCGGGGGGGTTTTCCGGGTCTAGTGAACGCCGATCAGGTCGACCACGAAGACGAGCGTCTCGTCCGGACCGATGACCCCGCCGGCGCCGCGCTTGCCGTAGCCGAGGCTCGGCGGGATGGTGATCCGGCGACGTCCGCCGACCTTCATCCCGGCGACGCCCTGGTCCCAGCCGGCGATCACCTGGCCCTTGCCGAGGCCGAACCTGAACGTGCTGCCGCGGTTCCAGGAGGCGTCGAACTCCCGCCTGGTCGTCCAGGAGACGCCGACGTAGTGGACCTCGACGACGCGGCCGGAGACGGCCTCCTCGCCCTCGCCGACGACGAGGTCGTCGAGCTCGAGCTGATAGGACGGATCCTCGCCCGTGGGGATCTCGACCTGGGGCTTCTCGTTGGTTGACATGCCCGGGACCCTATCTCGTGGTCCGTCCAGCAAGTTCCTGCACTATTGGGCGGGCCCGGATAACCGCGTGGCGGCGTCCTCGAAGCTCGGAATACGTCCAGTATGCCGCCGCTTCTGCGTCCTGGCCACGCGGCCCCCGGACCTCGCCGAATGGCACACGAACTTACCGGACGAACCACTAGCCCCCGGCGAGGACGGTCTGGTAGCCCCGGGCCCGCAAGAGCTCGACGACCGCGGTCCGGTGATCGCCCTGGAGCTCGATCACCCCGTCCTTGGCCGAGCCCCCGACCCCGCACCGCTTCTTGAGGGCCCCGGCCAGCTCGCGCAGGCCGGCGTCGTCGAGCGGGAGGCCGGACACCGTGGTCACCGCCTTGCCCCGCCGGCCCGCCGTCTCCCGGCGCACCTTGACCGGCCCGGCCGTGGCGGGTCGGGAAGCGGGCGGCGCCCCGCCGCGGCGGCGCAGGTCGCCGTCGCTGCTCGACCAGACGAGATCGCCATCGCGGTCGGCCATCGCCGTGACGGTAGCGCGACGGTGCCATCGGGGCCAGGCGAAGGGCCCCCGATATGGCCCAACGGGCGCTGTCCGCCGGGCGCCGGCGAGCGGAGAATGCGGGCACCTTGTTCGACGAGCTCTTCGATGACGGCGGCGATCCCCGGGCGGAGGCCGTGGCCCTGGCCGCCGAGCTCGAGCGGCTCGGGCCCGAGCGGCTGCTGGCGGCGGGGCGGCTGCGCGACGCGATCTTCATGCAGCAGGGCATCACCTTCGACGCGACCGGCAACGACGGCGCCGTCCACGATCGTCCGTTCCCGCTCGACCTGGTCCCCCGGATCATCGCCGCGGCGGAGTGGCGCCACCTCAAGCGGGGGCTCGCCCAGCGGATCCGGGCGCTCAACCACTTCGTCGACGACGTCTACCACGAGCGGCGGATCGTCCACGCCGGGGTGATCCCGTGGACGCTGATCGCCAGCCGCTCGCACTTCGCCCGCGCGGCCCACGGGATCCGGCCGCCGGGCGGCGTCTACTGCCACGTCTCGGGCTGCGACCTCGTCCGCGACGTCGACGGGTCGTGGTTCGTGCTCGAGGACAACGTCCGCACCCCGTCGGGCATCTCCTACGTGATCGAGAACCGGATCGCCATGACCCGCCTCGTGCCCTCCCTGTTCGGCCGCTACCGGGTCCGCCCGGTCGACCACTACCCCGGGCTCCTGCTCGCCGCCCTGCGGGCGGTGGCCCCGGCGGCCGAGGGCGAGGCGACGGTCGTCGTCTGGACGCCCGGGCCGATGAACAGCGCCTACTTCGAGCACGCCTTCCTCGCCCGGCAGATGGGGGTCGAGCTGGTCGAGGCGTCGGACCTCGTGGTGCGCGACGACGTCTGCTACATCCGCACGACCAATGGCCTGGCCCGGGTCGACGCGATCTACCGGCGCCTCGACGACGCCTTCCTCGACCCGCTCGAGTTCCGCCCCGACTCCCTCCTCGGGGTCCCGGGGCTGATCCGCGCCTACCGGGCGGGGACGGTGGCCATCGCCAACGCGATCGGCACCGGCGTGGCCGACGACAAGGCGGTCTACCAGTACGTGCCGGCGATGATCCGCTTCTACCTCGAGGAGGAGCCCCTGCTCGAGAACGTCCCGACCTACCTCCTGAGCGACCCCGACCTGCTCGGGCACGCCCTCGGCCGGATCTCCGAGCTGGTGTTCAAGCCGACCGGGGAGTCGGGCGGGCGGGGCGTGGTGATCGGGCCGCACGCGACGGCGGCGGCGCTCCACGACCTCGAGCGGACGATCCGCCGGGACCCGGCCAACTGGATCGCCCAGGAGGTCATCGGCCTCTCGACCGTGCCGGTCGTCGGGTCCGACGGCGGCCTCTCGCCGCGCCACGTCGACCTGCGCCCGTTCGCCGTCTTCGGCGAGACGATCAAGATCGTCCCGGGCGGGCTGACGCGGGTGGCGCTCGAGTCGGGGTCGATGATCGTCAACTCCTCGCGGGGCGGGGGCTCCAAGGACACGTGGGTGCTCGAGGACGGGGTCGACGAGCAGGCGGCCCCGCAGTGGATCGTCGACCGGGAGGGGCCGCTCCTGCCCGACCTGCGCCTCGACTCCTGGAGCTCCCAGCAGCAGCAGCAGCAGCAGCGGGGCGGCTGATGCTCGCCCGGATCGCCCACGAGCTCTTCTGGCTCGGGCGCAACCTCGGCCGGGCCGAGCACACGGCGCGGATGCTCGACGGGGTCTTCCACGCCGACCTCCAGGGCCGCCCCGACGACCCGGGGGGGATCACCCTGTCGTGGGACTCGCTCCTGGCCATCATGGGCTCGAGCGTGCCCGACGGGGGGACGGCGTCGCGCGACGTGACGATCGCCGCGCTGACCCACGACCGGGCTAACGTCAACTCGGTCGCCTCGTGCGTGACCCGGGCGCGGACCGGGGCGCGGGCCCTGCGCGACGTGATCAGCGCCGAGATGTGGGAGGCGATCAACACCTTCCACCTCGAGCTGGCCGACCAGCGGGTCTCGAGCGGGCCCTACGCCTTCGTCAGCTACGTCAAGGCGCGCTGCGCCCTGTTCTGGGGGGTGGCGGCCCGGACGATGCTCCGCGACGAGGCCCACGCCTTCCTCGACGCCGGCGGGCGCTTCGAGTCGGCCGACATGGTCCTGCGCATGCTCCGGGTGGCCCTCCCGCCGCCGGGCGTGGCCGTGAACGGCGAGTCGTCGCCGACCCGCGACGGCCAGGCCCTGGCCCTGCTCCAGGCGGTCGGCGGCTTCCAGGCCTACCGGCGGGCGGTGCCCGCGCCGCCGAACGCCGCGCCGGTGGCGAGCTTCCTCCTCTTCCGCCTCTCCTACCCCGACTCGGTGGCCGCGTCGATCAACGCCGCCCGCTACGCGCTGAGCGTGGCCGACGGCAACCCCCGCTCGTCGGAGCCGGTCCTCCGGCTCTCGCGCCTGCTCGCCGACCTCGAGTTCCGCGGGCGGATCGCCGGGGACGGGGCCGAGCTGATCGAGGCGTGCGAGATCGTCGGGCGGGAGCTCGCCCTGGCCGACCGCGACATCGCCGAGCGCTACTTCGGCGGCGCCCAGTCGACCGATGCCCTCCTGCGCCGATGAACTTCGCCATCCGCTACCTCACCGAGTACGTCTACGAGGCGCCGGTCACCGACAACCTGAACGCCCTGCGGGTCCAGCCGGCCAACACGCCGCACCAGCGGTGCGACGAGTTCCACCTGCTGATCGACCCGGAGACCCGGCTCGGGCGCCACGTCGACTACTTCGGCACCGAGGTGATCGAGTTCGGCGTCTCGCGCCCCCACACCAAGCTGTCGGTCGACGCCCGCGCCCGGGTGGTCACCTCGACGCCGGGCGCACCGCCGGAGGCGTCGTGGGAAGCGCTGGACGCGGCCCCCTACCGGGAGGTGGCCGGGGAGTTCCTCCTCCCGGTCGGGACCGAGGCGACCGATCCGCGACTCGACGAGCTCGGCGACCGGATGGCGGCCGAGACCCCGCGCGAGGCGGTCCGGCGCCTGGCCGAGCTGATCCCGGACGAGTTCGCCTACCAGGCCGGGGTGACCTACGTCGGCTCGACGGTCGAGGACCTCCTCGACGCGGGCGCCGGCGTGTGCCAGGACTTCGTCCACCTGGCGCTGATCCTCCTGCGCCGGCGGGGGATCGCCGCCCGCTACGTCTCCGGCTATCTCTTCGCCGCTCCGGCCGACGGGGGGTCGAACTCGGTCGAGGTCGACACCCACGCCTGGCTCGAGGCGCTCCTGCCGACCGACGGCGCGCCGGTCTGGGTCGGCTTCGACCCGACGAACCGCAGCCTGGCCGGCGACCGGCACGTGAAGATCGGGCACGGTCGCCACTACCCCGACGTGCCGCCGATCAAGGGGGTGTTCCGCGGGGGCGGATCGGCGAAGCTCGAGACGAGCGTGCGGATGACGCGGCTCGACCCGGCGGGCGCCGCTGCGGCGATCCTCGCCCCGTGACCGGCGACCTGCGCCACGTGGCGAGCGAGCTCGGCTTCGCCGCGTCCGACGAGGTCGTGCTCGTGCTCCAGCTCGCCCCGGCGAGCTCGGCCGGAGAGCTGGTCGACGAGCACCTCGAGGTGACGAGCGACGGACGGGTCCCCCGGCCGGCGGTGACCGAGGTCGCCGGGCTCCTGGGCGGGCGCATGCACGTGGTCCGGGCCGAGGCGGGGACCCTGTCGATCTCCTACACGGCGACGGTCCGGGCGGCCGCGCCGGCCGGACCGCAGGCCACCGCCGACGCGCTCGACCTCGAGTCGGTGGTCGCCCTGCGCCAGTCCCGCTTCTGCCCGTCGGACGCGATGGCCGGCTTCGCGGCGGTCGAGTTCTCCGACGTCCAGGCGGGGGGGGACGTCGGGGCGGCGGTCGCCGCGTGGGTCTTCGAGCGCCTGGCCTACGAGCCGGGGGCGAGCGGCCCGCTCGACACGGCGGTCGAGACGCTCGTCTCGGGGAGCGGCGTCTGCCGCGACTATGCCCATCTGACCGTCGCCCTCTGCCGGGCGCTCGGGGTCCCGGCCCGGATGGTGGCGGTCTACGCGCCCGGACTGGCGCCGATGGACTTCCACGCCGTGGCCGAGGTCCGGTGCGGCCGCGCTTGGGAGGTCCACGACGCGACCCGGCTCGCGCCCCGAAACTCCCTGGTGCGAATAGCGACCGGTCGCGACGCCGCCGACACGGCCTTCGCGACGACCCTGAACGGGACGGCCGAGCTGATCTCCGTCGGAGTGTTCGCGGTGGTCGAGGGGGACCTCCCCCGCGACGACCACGCCGGCCGGGTGGCGCTCGCCTAGCCTAGTGGTCCGTCCAGCAAGTTCCTGCACCATTGGGCGGGCCCGGATGACCGCCTGGCGGCGTCCTCGAAGCTCGGAGTGCGTCCAGTATGCCGCCGCTTCTGCGTCCAGGCCACGCGGCCCCCGAACCTCGCCGAATGGCACACGAACTTACCGGACGAACCACTTAGCGGCTCGAGAGGCAGCGGGCGGCGGCCTGGCGGGCGGTCAGGTCGCCGGAGGACACCTTGAAGCCGATCGTGTCGATGTAGTCGCCCCGCCCGTCCCGCGTGCGCTTGGACACCTGCCGCGGGGTCACGTCGAGCTCGGTCAGGGCGCGGGCGGCGGCCGGATCGAAGCAGCGGGCGTCGAGCCACATGGCGGTGACCGGGTCGTCGAACCCGGCGCTCGTCCACGCCCGGGCGGCGTCCTCCGGGTCGCCGCCGCGATCGGCGAGCTCACCGTAGCGCTCGATCGTCTTGGCCCTCGTCTCGGGAGTCGGTCCGTATACCTTCATCGGGGGAGCCGTTATACCACTAGGCTCCAGGCCGAACGAAAGGCGGCGGATGGGACGGGCGAGGCTGGTCGGGATCAACCACATCGCGCTCGAGGTCGGCGACATCGACGCGGCCCTCGCGTTCTACGGCGGCCTCCTCGCCTTCGAGCTGCGCGGTCGGGTCGGCCGGCGGATGGCCTTCCTCGACGCCGGCGACCAGTTCCTCGCGCTCTCCGCCGGGCGCACCCAGCCGGCCGACGACGCGCGCCACTTCGGGCTCGTCGTCGACGACCGCGCCGCGCTCCGCCGGGCGCTCGACGAGGCGGGTGTCGAGATCCTCCCGGGCGACGGCCTCGACTTCCGCGACCCGTGGGGCAACCGGATCCAGGTCGTCCAGTACGACGAGATCCAGTTCGCCAAGACGCCGCCGGTGCTCCGGGCGATGGGGCTGGCCGGGCTCGGGAAGACCGAGGCGGCGCGGGAGCAGATCCGCCGCCGGGGCCTCGACGGGGGTTGACGTGGGGGGCCGGGTCGACCTCATCAGCATCGTCGACGCCGACCCCGAGCTCGGCGAGCTGCTCGACGCCGCCGAGCGGGCGCGAGCCCAGCGGGAGGCTCTCACCCGGGTCCGCCGGCTGTCGGCCGGCCGGTGGGACGCCGGCGCGGCGATCGAGCCGGAGAAGCACCACCGCGGGTTCCTGATCATCGACGGGCTGCTCACCCGCGAGGTCGACGTCCTCGGGCGGCGGTGCGTCGAGCTGCTCGGCCCGGGCGACGTCATGCGCCCCTGGCGCTGGGACGCCGAGGGCTCGCACGTCCACGCCGAGGTCGGCTGGGAGGTCCTCGAGCCGGCCCGGCTCGCGGTGCTCGACCACGGTCTGGTCACCCGCATGGCGCCGTGGCCCGCGCTCGGCGTCGAGCTGTTCAGCCGCGGGACGCGCCGGGCCCACTCGCTGGCCGTGGCCCTGGCCATCGCCCATCACCCGCGGGTCGACGACCGGCTCCTGCTCACCCTCTGGCACCTGGCCGAGCGGTGGGGCCGAGTTCGGGTCGACGGGATCGCCGTCCCCCTCCCCCTCTCCCACCAGCGCCTGGCCGATCTCGTCGGGGCCCATCGGCCGTCGGTCACCGCGGCCATGGGCGAGCTCGTCCGGTCGGGGGCGGTCAGCCGGGCCAAGGGCGGGGCGTGGATGCTCCATGGGTCGCCGCCCGAGCAGCTGCGCCGCCACCGGCTGGTGGCGGCGATCAGCTGACCCTCCTCAGAGGCGGGCGCCGGTCCCGCGCCGGCCGCCGCTGAAGAAGAGCACGAGGGCGACGATGGCGAGCAGGAAGAGCAGCGGGTGGATCACGACGCCGCCGGCGACGGCCAGGACCAACAGGATGAGCGCGAGAGCGAGAAGCATGTGTGATCTCCTTGGGTTGGCTTTCCGGAGATAGATATGCCCGGGCCGGGGGTGGGCGGACGGCGCCCGGTACGCGTGCGGACGTCCGCAGGCAGACGTGGTCAGCGCGACTCAGAAGTCCACGCCGACGATGGCGGCGCGCGGCGGGTAGCCGCAGAGGGCGCTCGAGCAGAGCATCCCGGAGATCGTCGCCGCCTCCATGCAGCCGGCATTGATCGTGCAGGCGGTCCAGTCGCCGGCCAGGTAGAGGTTCGCCGGGCCGGCCGGGTCGTGGGCGGGGAGCCGGTGGCGGGAGCTGTCGACGACCGAGAGGACGTAGCGCTCGGTCGCCAGCACGTTGCCGCGGATCCACTGGGCGTCGAGGCGGTCGGGACCCTCGCCCGGCGGGGAGCGCGGGTCGGCGAGCAGGTCCCAGCGAAACTCGCCGGCGGCGTCGAGCACGCCGGGTAGGAGGATCGGCAAGCCGCGCCGGAGGAGCTCGAGCGCGTTCTCGCGGACCCGGGCGTTCGCCGCCGCCTGGTCGGGCAGCGGTTCGTTCGGGGCGTCGTCGGGCATCGTCGAGCAGAAGTAGCCGAGGCTGACCGGCGTGGCGTCGGGGCTCCAGTGCTCCATCGGGACGAGCTCGGTGAAGTCGCCCCAGACGTTGAGCGGGCTCTCCGCGTCGTAGCGCCAGCCGGAGATCGGGCGCCCGGTCGGCGCGAAGCCGAGCTCGGCCGGGGTCTTGGTCAGCCAGACCTGGAGCGCCTGGGTGCGGACCGTCTCGACCTTCGCCACCGCGGCCGCCCAGGCCGGGTCGGCGGCGATCAGCTCGGCGCAGATCGGCGGGAGGGCGGCGATCGAGATGGCGAGGACGACGTCGTCGTAGTCACGGCCGGCCTCGACGACGAAGGGGCGCTCGCGGGCGCCGACCGCCTCCGAGGGCCACTCGAAGTCGGCAGGCTGGTCGCGGAACCAGGCCCCGTCGACGAGCTGGTCCCACTGGGGCTCGAGCGGCCAGCAGGGGAGGCCGTCGACGTCGACGAGCGGGGCGTAGGGCGCGCCGCCGATCATCTGCGCCTGCTCGGCCAGGTGCACCCGGGCGACGCGACCCGCGCCGAGCTCGAGCCGCTCGACCCGCGAGAAGAAGCGGATGTCGACGCCGCGGGCGCGGAGCACCTCGTAGGTGGGGGCGTAGCAGGTGTCGGCGGTCCCGGCTCTGAAGCGGTAGGCGAAGGAGCCCTTGTAGGTGAAGAGGGAGCGGACGATCCCGCGGAGGGCGATCCCGGCCTCGAGGCTCTCGGCCGGCGCGAAGTCGAGGCCGCCGTGGGTGTCGCCCCGCGGGTAGGCGAACGAGCCGCTGTAGACGGCTTCGACGGCCGGCGAGTTGACCAGCACGTCGCCGTCGGGGTAGGCGTGCTTGGCCAGCCAGGCGCGGAAGTCGACGTCGTTGACGACGTCGAACCCGTCGGCGATCACCCGGTCGCGGACGGCGCCGACGACGCACGCGTAGGCGAGGTTGGCCTCGATCCAGAGCCGGCGCTCGTCGGTCCGCGCGCTGGTCGCGATCCCGTCGGCGACCGCGCGCCAGAGCACCGCCATGAACAGCCAAAGGGCCCAGCAGAGCGGCCGGAGCGCGGCGTCCTCGATCTCCCGCACCCAATCGGGGACGGCGACCTCGTGGGGCAGCTCGCGCTCGAGCTCCTCCTTGAGCCGGTCGAGGACGCCGGCGATCGGGTGCTCGACCTCGTCGGCCGCCCGGCGGGCGATCGCCGCGGCGGCCTTGAGCAGGTGATGCGCTTGCGCGGCGGAGGCCTCCTCGATCGCCTCGGGTTCGAGGAGGGCGTGGAGGCGGGCGAGGACATGGTCGTCCTCGTGCCCGTGGTCGGCCAGGGGCGACGTCCGGACCTGGTCCTCGATCGCCTCGATCGCCATCGCGACGTACTGGAGCGGGGTCAGCCAGAGCCCACCCTCGCCGGGCGTGGCGTCGTTGTCGGGGTTGGTGACCGGCCAGAGGAGCGGTTTGCCTTCGATCCACTCGACGAAGATCGCCTGGTTCGCCGGCTCGAACGCCTCCTCGAAGGTCGCGAGGGGGGCGCCGGGCGGGCGGGCGAGCTCCTCGTAGACGGTGCGGATCTGACGGACGCTGTTGTCGTAGAACCCGAACCAGTTGTGGAGGCCGTGCTCGAGGATGCGCGCCGGCCGGTCGGCCGGGCGCCCGGTCGCGCCCTTGCCGCCGAGCCGCCAGCCGAGCTGGTAGATCGTCACCTCGGTGTCGGGCGCCGCCGGGTTGCGCGGATCGGTCAGCTGGAGCGCGGCGGTCAGGCCGGCCTGCCCGCCACCGAGGATCGCGACCCGCCGCTTGCTCACGGACGCAGGAGGTCGTCGATGATCTGGGCCTCGGTGCCCCGCTCGCCGAGACGGATGACGGCGGCGATGAGGTTGGCCGGCCAGACCGGCCGGGCGACGATCCCGGCGAGGAGCGTCGCCTCGTCGTCGAGCTCCTCGATCATGCGCGCCCGCTCGGCGCCGGTGAGCTTCGACAATCGCCGGGCGCCCTCCCAGGCCTGCTCGCGGGCGCGGCGCATGCTGAAATCGATGATGACATCGTCCTCGTCACGGAACTGACGGTTAATCCAGCGGAGCAGCGGCCAGACTATCGCCAAGTCGCGGGCGACGCCAGCGACGAGGGCCTGGAGGAGTCCGTTCATGTGGTCGAAGTCGGCGCGGAAGGCGTCGAGCTCGCCGCCGGGGATGGCGTCGGCGACGGCGATCGCCAGATCGAGATTTATGTGTGCATTCATTCCGAGGAGGAGGTGCTGGACGACCGACAGTCCCTTGTCCTCCCCGGCCCGGAACGCCTCCGCCCAGGCCCGGGTCGTCGGCAAGCCGGTGCGGTAGGCGCGCGAAGCCGAGAGGTAGCGCTCGAAGAACACATCGTTGAGCCGGCGCAGGGTCTCGGGATGCTGGAACTCGCCGCGGGTCAGGGCCAGCTCGAGCGCGTTGCCGACGTGGGTGTACAGGGCGGCGAAGTAGCCCATCCGGGACCGGTGTGATCTGCTCCACTCGATCAGGGCGTGGAGCTCGGGCAGCTGCTGCCCGGCACCGTCGGAACCCACCATGTGCGTGAGGATAGACGCGCCGGCCGGGGATCTCGGAGTGACCGCGCGCGTGGCGGGAGGCATCCCGAGCTCGGCGAGGAACCGCGCCGCCTGGCCCTTGTGGGCGTCGCGGTCGGGCCCGGCGGGCAGATGGTCGCCGAGCGCCGCGTGGGCGAGAGCGAGCTCGTGGCGCATGTCGAGCTTCTCGGCGGCGGCGAGCGCCTTGCGCCACGAGGCGAGCGCCTGGGCGGGGCGCCGCCGGCGCGATGACCGCTCGGCCTCGTAGAGCCAGCGGGCGGGCACGCCGATGGCGAACGCCTTGGCGTAGGCGCGGAGGTTGCGGCCGGCGTCGCGCGCGCGGCGGCCGGCCCGGAGCCGCTCGACCGGCGAGCGGGCCTCGTCCCAGCGGGCGAGGGCGAGCTCGGCGAGGGCGGCGTAGCCGTCGAGCACGACGTGCGCGGCCGGGCGCCGGCCGAGGCTCCGGACGAGCTCCCAGGCCGCCTCCTCCTCGTGGCGGGCCTCGGGGTCCCGGCGGCTGCGCCAGAGGGCGAGCGCGGAGATGGCGTGGACGTCGACCGAGATCACGTCGACGGCGTCGCGGTCACGGAGTTCGTCGGCGGTGCGGAGCCGATCGAGCGCCTCGTCGAGGCGGCCGCGGCGGAGGGCGCCGATCCCGAGCCAGAGGTGCGACCACGCGGCACCGAGGGTCGCCTCCTGCGGCTCGACGGCGGCGAGCAGCTCGTTCAGCCGCCGTGCGGCGATGTCGGGCCGGCCGAAGAGGTGGTCGGCGATGCCGGCCATCCCCGCCGTGTCGCGGAGCCGCGGCCGGTGGCCGAGGCGGCGGAACTCGTCGATCGCCGTGGCGTAGAGCTCGCTGAACGCGTCGTAGGGGCCGACGGTCGAGCGGTACATGCAGATCTGCTGGAGGGTGTGGGCCGAGCACTCGGCGTCGTCGAGGCGGTCTGAGGTCTGGCGCGAGAGCGCGGCGTAGCGCTCGGCCACGCGGTCGGCCCCGACGAGCCCGGCGATCACGCACATCGCGCCGTAGCAGCCGGCCAGCTCGGTGCACGGGCCGAGGCGCTCGGCGAGGTTGAGGGCCCGGAGGGCGGCGTAGCCGGAGCGGGCCTTGTCGGCGGCCACGTAGTAGACCTCGCACATCATCACGAGCGCCTCGACGGCCAGCCGGAGCGCCTCGCGCTCGTCGGGCGGGACGGGCCGGGGAAAGAAGCGGGGGAGCGTGCGCTGGAGCGTCTGGCGGGCGAGCTCGCCGACCGCGGCCAGGCCGACGCCGACCTGGCCGCCGGCGGGCACGGGTCGGTCGAGCGCGGCGATCGCCTGGTCGCCGAGCTCGCGGCTGCGATCGATCTCACCGAGGCGGTAGCAGGCCTGGGCCGCCTGCCACGTCCAGGCGGCGCGGCGGGCGTCGGCCGGGTCGGCGGGAGTGAGGTCGAGCGCCCGCTCGTAGGCGTCGAGGCACTCCCGGAACGCGCCGGCCTGGAGGGCCGTCTCGCCGGCGGCCACCAGATGCTCGACCGCCCGAGCCGGCAGCTCGGCCTGCTCCCAGTGGTGGGCGAGGGCGGCCCGGGTGGAACCGGCGGCGCCGGTGCGCTCGTAGTACTCGGCCGCCCGCCGGTGGAGGTCGCGTCGCTGGGCATAGAGGAGCTGGGAATAGACGACGTCGCGGATCAGGGCGTGGCGGAACGCGAGCGTTCCGGGCGCGGCCGCCGCGGTCGGGGCGAGGAGCTCGAGCTCCTCGAGGCGGGCGCGGTGGTCGAGCGCGCGGGCGCCGGCGAGCTCGCGGAGGGCGTCCTCGTTGAAGGACAGGCCGAGCACGCTGCCGACCTTGAGGAGCGTCTGGGCGGCGGCCGGGAGGCGGTCTACCCGGCTGGCGATGACGGTCTCGACCCGGTCGGGCGAGTCGACCGGCCCGCGGGGGTCGGAGGTCGACCGGCGGCGGCCGTCGGGGTCGCCGCCGGAGAGATCGCCGTCGCGCAGGGCGTAGGCGAGCTCGCGGGTGAAGAGCGGGTTGCCCCCGGCCTTGTCCTCGATCAGCGCGGCGAGGCGGGCCATCGGGGCGCCGCCGATCGCCCGGACGGCGAGCTCGATGGCCTCGGCGGTGCGGAGCGGACCGATCCGCAGGCGCTCGCACCCGGGCATCGCGACGAGCCGTTCGAGCTCGACGGGTGCGGACTCGGCGATCGGCCGGGTGGTCAGCACGAGGAGGAGCGGGCCGGGCGCCGCCGCGAGGCGGAGGGCGAGGGCGAGCGACGCGGAGTCGAGCCAGTGGGCGTCCTCGAGGACGACGAGGGTCGGCCCGGCGCCGGCGAGGGCGCCGAGGGTCTCGGCGAGCAGGTCTCGGGTCGCCTCGCCGCGAGCCTCGCCGGAGAGGCTGGCGGCGACGGACCCGGGGGGCACCGTCAGGGGCAGGACCGCGGCGAGCAGGGCGGCCAGATCGCGGTCGCCGGCCTCGAGGGGTCGATCGCGGGCGATCGCGAGCCGCTCGAGCGCGAGCTCGGCCCGGGCGCGGGGATCGCCGGGCAACGGACCGAGCCCGAGGGCGTGGGCGAAGACGGTGCGCCATCCGTGGTAGGGGGCTCCGCGCTCGATCGGGTCGCCGGCGCCGGCGTGGACCGCGTAGCCCTCGGCGGTGGCGCGGTCGGTCAGATGGCGGGCGAGTCGGGACTTGCCGATCCCGGGCTCGCCCTCGATCACGAGCACGCCGCCCGTCCGGTCGCCGAGGCTTCGGAGACGGGCTTCGATCACCGCCCGCTCGCGATCGCGGTTGACGAGGTGGGGTGCCGCCGGGGCGGCGGCCGGAGCCGGCTGGCGGGCGCCGACGAGCTCACGCGCCGCGACCGTTCCGACCCGGCCCTTGACGAGCTGCGGCGGGAGCGAGCGGAGCTCGGTGCGCTGCTCGAGGCTGCGGGCGAGCGGCTCGTCGACGAAGATCTGGCCGGGGCCGGCGCTCTGCATGAGACGCGCGGCGAGGTTCATCGGGCTGCCCTGGAGGCCGAACGTCCGGCGTGTCTGTCCGCCGTAGAGCCCGGCGTACAGGCGGCCGCGGGCGAGCCCGATGCCCCCCACCTCGACGCCCCCGTCGGTGGCGGGCGGCGAACGCAGGGCGAGCGCCGCGGCCGCCGCCCTGACCTCGTCGTCGTCGTGGGCGCGGGGGGCGCCGAAGCCGGCGCAGACGTAGCTGCCCTTGGCGTCGACCGCGATCGTGTAGAGCGTTCCGCCGTACTCGTCGACCGTGCGCTGGGCGAACGTGGCGTAGGCGTCGAGCCGGTCGCGGGCGTCGTCGGCGTCGTAGTCGATCCCGCCGAAGCCGGCGAACAGGGCGACGACCGACCGGAGCTCGCCGATCAGGTGCTCGTCGCCGTCGGCGAGGCGCTCGTGGACGTCGGCGGAGACCCACGCGCGCGCCCGCTCGGGTGCGATCTCGGGGATCGCGAGCCCCACCGGAGGGGCGGGTTCCGTGAGACCGGCCACGAGGGCGGCCGTCGCACCGTCGTACGTGCGCCAGCCGGCGACGCCGAGGCGGGCGCCGAGTCGTCGGGCGACTCCGGCATCGACGAGAACCTCGCCCGGCGCGGCCGACGGCGCGAGTGCGACGAGGCGATCGACCGCCGGGCCGGCGAGGACTTCGAGCAGGCGGACGTGCGGATCGCCGACCGAGAAGCGCCGGAAGGCGCCGACGGCGACGGTCACGGTCAGGGCCGGGGACTCGGCGGCCTCGCTGCGGAGCTCGGCCATGGCCGACTGCATGGCCACGGCGCAATGGAGGGCCCGGGCGCCGTCCCGGTCACCGTGGAAGCAGCAGGAGACGGCGTCGCCGGTGAACTCGACGACGCTCCCCCCGGCGTCGTCGACCGCGGCGACGAGGGCCCCGTAGACCCGGGTCAGGAGGGCCGCGACCTCCTCCGCCCCGCGCCGGGGACCGTGTTCCCGGGCGAGGGCCTCGGTCAGCGGGGTGAAGCTCGAGACGTCGGCTTCGAGGACCGACCCGTCAGCCCGGTCGGGGAGCGACTCGCCACGGGCGATGGCCGACCGGACATCGGCGGGGACGAACGCCCCGAGTCCCTCTCCGGTCCTCGACACGCCGATGATGATGGCAGGCGGGAAGGTGTTGAGATCGGCCGGGCGCGGGTAGCTCCCGGCGCATGACGACTCGCTCGCATCCGGTCGACGTGAAGCGCCAGGCCGGCTGGCTGCCGGAGGACCAGGACGACCTCGAGTCGTGGCTGGCCGGCCACCGGGACCGGGTGGAGGCGCGGGGTGAGCAGGTCGTGCTCCATCCGGTGATCGCCGAGTTCCAGGGGCTGCTCGACACCGATCCGGTGATCCGGATGTACGTCAACCAGATGATCGCCCAGGTCCCGAGGGCAAAGCCGTACCGCCAGCGGCACCTTGAGAGCCCGAAGCAGCTGCTCCGCCTGATCAACGAGGTGCTGACGATGGCGCCGGAGTTCGGCGAGCGGGCAATGGTCGCGACGCCGCTCGCCGCGATCCTCGACTGGACGATGGGGACGCCGGCCGGGTTCGCCGCCTACCGCGACCCGCGGGTCAACGCGATGCTGGGGAAGATCCTCACCGCGTGGTGCGAGTTCCTCTCGAGCCGGGACTCGCTCTACGTGCTCAACGACTCGCCGTCCGGCTGGAAGTCCGCCGCGGCCCAGCGGCTGGTCGGGATGGAGGAGTACGAGCACGACCCGGCCGACGAGCACTGGGGCTTCGCCTCGTGGAACGACTTCTTCACCCGCCGCTTCAAAGACGGCGCCCGTCCGGTGGCCGCGCCGGACGACGACAAGGTCATCGTCAGCGCGTGCGAGTCGACCCCGTACGGGATCAGCACCGACGTAAAGCGGCAGGACCGCTTCTGGATCAAGAGCCAGCCGTACTCGCTCGAGGACATGCTCGCGGGCGACGAGGCGGTCGACCAGTTCGTCGGCGGCACCGTCTACCAGGCCTTCCTGAGCGCGACCAACTACCACCGCTGGCACAGCCCGGTGGCCGGGACGATCGTCCGGGCGTTCGTGGAGGAGGGCACCTACTTCTCGGAGGCCGACTCGGAGGGTCGGGACGCGACCGAGCCGACGAACTCACAGTCCTACATCGCCCACGTCGCCGCCCGGGCGATCATCCTGATCGAGGCCGACGACCCGGTCATCGGTCTCGTGGCCTTCGTCCCGGTCGGGATGGTCGAGGTCTCCTCGTGCAAGATTCGCGCGGAGGTGAAGCCCGGTTACCACGTCGGGAAGGGCGAGGAGCTCGGTCGCTTCGAGTACGGCGGCTCGACCCACTGCCTGGTCTTCCGCCCGGGCGCGATCGGCGAGTTCAGCCTCGCGGCGATCCCCCAACCCCACGACCCGAAGGCGCCGCTCGTGCTCGTCCGCTCGAAGCTGGCCGTCGCCCGCCGGGCGGCCTGAGCGGGGGGGCCTTCCGGGCGGGGGCGGGCTGGGTCCGCGCCACTCGGGACCGTCTCGGTCCCGAGCGGGTCGGTTGGGCGTACGTCGCCGGGAGCGCCGGCGGGTGAGCGTCGTCGGAGCTAGTTGGCGCCGACGACCTTGAAGGTCTGGCTGACGAAGATGTGGTGCGGCCAGTTGACGCCGATGTTGTGGACCTCGTACTCGCCGTTGCTCAGCTTCACGACACGGTCGACGACGCCCCCCGAGTAGGCGGCCAAGGCGGCCTCGGTAGCCCGGTCAGCGACCGTACCACCGACGATCGTCCCCGACCCCTGGCTGTAGTTCGCTGGGATCTGGCCGACCTGCTTCGACGTGGACGGCGCACCACTCTTGAAGGGGACCACCCCTGCCGCCGAGGGACTCGTTGAACCGCTGCGAGTCGGTTGCCCGATCACCTGGCTGGCGGTGATGGTCGTTCCGCTGGTCGTCCCAAGTACGAGGACGCTTTCGCCCTTCCTGATGGCGGTCGCCGAGCTCGACCTCGTGGCCTTGAGGTATCTCGTAGAGGACGCCTCCTTGACGATCACCTTCTGCCCGGTTGAAGTCGAGATCGTGAAGCTCGACTTGGACACGCTGGCAACCGTGCCGGACGATCCGCCTGCGGCGGGTCCAGACCGAGCGTTGGCTCCCCCGCCACCGGGGACGCGTTGCGCTGAGGCTGCCGAGGTGGATGATGCTGCTGTCGCGGTCCGTGAGCCCGGGCTCGCCGTTGCGCCGACGAGTCCGTAGACGCCACCCCCGAGCGCGATGGCCGTGGCGCCGATGGCGATCGACCTGGTGAGTCTCCGAGAGAACATGGACTGATCCCTTCCTCTGTTGATCCTGAGTTTGCCGCTTGGTCCAAGGATGGCCGCCTCTCGTTAGAGCCGCGTGAGACGAACCTGGGAGATTCCTCTGTGTACGGGGCGCCGAGCTTCTCGAGACGCGGCTCGACGCCGAGATCGCTTCGGAGCTGGCGGTGGGCGGCGAGCGTCGTGCGCCAGCGCGTGAGCCGCGGCCTCGCCGCCATGAGGGGGCGAGATGGTCAGGAGGGAAAGTGGATGACTTATCCGACCGGTGCGCCGGGAAGGCCTGTACACGTCGCACTCGACGGCGTGGCGCAGGCCGAGCGGGTGGCGGTGCTCGAGTAGGTGCACGGGCAGCGGTTCGTCGACTGCTCCCTCGCGCACGTGTACGCCGCGCTCCTCGACGAGGGGAACCTACCTCGGTTCCGAGCGCACGATGTGCCGGCTCCTGGCCGCCGGCGGCCTCGCCGACCTGGCCACGGCGATCACCTCCCGAGCGCCCTTGTCGAGGGTCGCAGCCCCCACGAAGGGCTCAACGCAGGCCCCGCCTACATCCTGGTTAGACGCTAAACCGGGGGCCACCACTGGCGTTCGAGTCCGCCACACCCAACCGAGCCTCATACCGGACCCGCCACCAACAAACGCGCCCCGCCACTCGGGCCGGTGTGAGGCTCGCTGTAACTAGACGTTGGCCGCTGTGGCGCTACCTGTCGTTCCTAGTGACAATTCGGTGTCGTCTCAC
>CAVTCI010000006.1:0-33348 GCA_963733245.1 uncultured Solirubrobacterales bacterium | reverse complement strand
CTACTTCTGGCTCGCCCGCCTGGGCGACGACTCGGCGACCTACCTCTGGCGGGTGGAGGCGGCCCGCCAGGTGATGCGCCTCTACCGCAGCGACCCGGGCGCCCTGGGCCGGGAGGCCGCGCTGCAGGCGGCGGCGCCCTCGGCCGAGCTCGCCCTGCGCCCCCCCGGGCAGACGCCGGGCTTCGCCGACGCCGCGGCGGTCGCCGCCGCCCGGCGCACCGGGGCCCTCGTCCCGGTCCCGACCACCGCCTTCGCCCAGCCGGGCGGCCCGCGCTACCTGCGCCCGAACGCCCTGGCCGTCGCCGTCTACCTCGCCGCCGCGGTGCGGGCGATCGGGCGCACCCCGGCCCCGCTCGAGTTGACCGCCGGGACGACGCCCCTGGCCGACCTCGCCGCCGCCGCTCGGTCGCGGGGCGGCCTCGCCGACCGGGACCCGCTCCACACCACCGGATATGCCTTCGACGTGGCCCGCGCCTACGCGACCCCGGCCCAGGCCGTGGCCTTCCAGTTCATCCTCGACCGCCTCCAGGCGCTCGACGTGATCGCCTGGACCCGCCACGCCCGGATCGTCCACATCGTCGCCGGCCCGCGGGCCGGCCTCCTCACCGGGGCCACGGGATGATCCGGGTCGGGTCGGTCCGCGGCCAGGCCCGCCGCCGGGCCGAGCGCCTGCTCGACTCCGGGCCGCCGATCCTCCAGACGAGCGTGGCCGCGGCCGTGGCCTGGGCGGTCGCGACCCTCGCCTTCGGCCACGTCAGGCCCTTCTTCGCCCCGATCTCCGCGGTCATCTCACTCGGCGTCGCCCGGGGCCAGCCGCGGCGGCGGGCGCTCGAGCTGGTGGCCGGCGTCGCCGTGGGGATCGCCGTCGCCGACCTCCTCAGCCGCCTGCTCGGTGCGGGCGTGCCCCAGATCGGCCTGGTCGTGGCCCTGGCGATGGCGGCGGCGCTCCTCCTCGGGGCGGGCACGATCCTGGTCAACCAGGCGGCCGTCTCGGCGATCCTCGTGATGACCCTCCCGGGTGCCGGCCAGGGCGCCGTGCCCCAGCGCTTCGTCGACGCCCTGATCGGGGGGGCCGTCGGCCTCCTGATCGGCCAGGTCCTCTTCCCCCGCAACCCGCTCCACCTGGTGGCCACGGCGGCGGGCAAGGTGCTCGCGGAGGTGGCCCGCGGCCTCGAGCAGGCGGCGGACGCCCTCGCCACCGGCGACGTCTCGCGAGCCGAATCGGCCCTCCTCGCCCTGCGCTCGCTCGACGAGCCGCTCACCGCCTTCTACGACGCCCTCGCCGTGGCCCGGGAGACGGCCTGGCTCTCCCCGCCCCACCGGCGGGCCCGGGGAGCGCTGCGCGCCTACGCGGACGCCGCCGCCCAGGTCGACCTCGCCCTGCGCAACAGCCGCGTCCTCGCCCGGGCGGCGATCGGGGCCGCCCGCCGGGCGCAGCCCGCCGACCCGGTCCTCGTCGAGGCGATCCGCAAGCTCGCCGCCGCCGTCCGCCAGCTGGCCGCCGATCTCGCGCGACCGCAGGAGGTCGGCGACGCCCGGCGACTGGCCGTGGAGGCGGCGGCCGAGGCGACCCAGGTGCTCGAGCGACACCACGACCTCCCGACGAGCATGCTCGTCGGTCAGGTCCGCGCCACCGCGACCGACCTGCTCCGCGGCTCGGGCCTCGACCGCGAGGCGGCCCGGACCGCCATCGACGCGCCGGAGGTCCCTTCCTGAGGCGCGACCGCGACTCTCGGGGCCGCCGGCTGTTTCGGTTGATGAGCGCGGGGTGCGCCCCGCCTGAACCCAACCGCCTGGAGAACCCATGAACCGACTTCGCCTCACCCTCGGCCTCTGCGCCTGCGCGCTGGTCGCGCTCCCCGCCGTGGCCGCCGCCCGGCCCCTGACCCGGAGCTTCACCACCACGTTCCCGGTCGCCTCGTCGCTCTGCGCCCGCGTCGCCGCCGGGCACGTCCCCGCCCGCCTGTCGGGGTCGACCGCCCAGGTGACCGCCGCCTGCGCGACCCTCCACACGAGCTTCACCAACGCCCAGAACGCCTACGCCACGACGGTCGCGCCGCTGCGCCAGCAGGCGATCAACGCCGTGACCGCGCTGCGGGCGACCTGCCGGGGAGCGCACGGCTCGCCGGCCTGCAAGACCGCTCGCGCCCAGACCAAGACCCTGATCGCCTCGCTGCGCGCCCAGGTCCGCACCGCGGCCCAGACGTACCACACGTCGGTCGACGCGGCCCGCAAGGCGTTCTGGGCGACGATCCACGCCCTCCCGCACGGCGCGTCCGTGCTCGCCGACCAGACCGTCGGCCCGCTCCCGCTCACCATCCTCCCGGCCGCCTGAGCGCTCAGGCCGAGAGCCGCGCGTGCAGGCGCGCGGCTCCGGCGGCGAGGCCGTCGCGGGCGCTGCTCGTGACGACGACGAGGCCGCCCCGCAGGATCCGGCGGGGCGGCAGCGGGAGGACGGCCTGCCAGCGGCCGGCGGCGACGGCCACGCTCCGGCGCAGGGCGAACGGACGCCCGCCGGCCGCGGTCGCGGTCAGCGTGACCGCGAGCAGCCCGCGGTAGCTCGGGCCGATCGTCCCGGCGACCCGGAGGGCGCCGCGGCTTAGGAGGTGGCTGACGATGCGCAGGCTCGCGGACGCCGGCGCCGGGCAGGCGTAGTCGCCGTCGAGGCCGTTCGTCGCGTACTGGATCAGCTCGACCGCCCCGCCGGTGAACGTGTCCCGGCAGTGGGCCTGCGCGTACGCCAGGGTCCCGCTCCCGGCGATCCAGTCGGGGAGGCTCGACGGGAACCGGCCGGACGTCGGGCCGAGGCCGGTGATGGCCAGCCACTGCGCCAGGCTCGAGTAGAAGCCGATCGGACCGGCGGCCCCGGAGATGCGCAGGCCGGCGACGAAGCCCTGGATCGTGGCGACGTTCGCCTCGGCCCACCCCGGCAGGGTGGTCGGGTTGGCCCAGGAGCTGAGCGTCTCGACGTCCAGCCACCACGGGACGCTCGCCGGCGCGACCCCGCCGGCGGCGGCCGCGAGCAGGCGGTAGCTGTAGGCGGCGCGGACCGCGCCGTAGAGGTACCCGCAGGCCGGGCTCCAGGTCCCGTCGCAGACCCCGTAGGGCGTGGTCGCCGTCTCGCTCCCGGTCGCCGGGGTCGGCCAGTCGGCCACGCTGGTGCCCGGGTCGGCGGTGTTCACGTACACGGAGACCGGCGGTTGGGCGGCGCCGATCCCCGGCGTCAGGGCGGCCCAGGCGAGCTCGCCGGCCAGGCACGGGTTCGCGTTGTTGGCCAGGCCCCCGTTGACGCCGACGATGCCGAACGCGCCGCCGGCCGGCAGGGTGCGCCCGCAGAGCGGAAAGGAGATGTCGTAGCCCGCCCGCCCGACGCCGGCCCCGGCTCCGGCCCCGGCCGGCGCGGCCGCCGCGAGGACGGCGAGCGCCACCGCCAGGAGCGCCCCGGGCCGGGCGCGTCGCCACCGTCGCATCCGCGTGATCCTAGCTTGGATAAGGTGCCGCCGATGACGGGGGAGCGCCGGGGAACGGGTGGGTGGGAGGAGCTGCTGCTCACCACCGGGGAGGTGGCCCCCGGCTCGGAGTGGCGCTCGGAGCTCTACGCGATCACCGTCGAGCAGTTCAACGCCGCGGCCGACGCGATCGGCCTGGAGCCCGACCTGCGCACCCGGCTGCTCGAGCCGCGCCGGGCCCTGGTGGTCAACTTCCCCGTCCGCATGGACGACGGCGAGGTCCGGTCGTTCACCGGCTACCGCGTCCAGCACACGCTGGCCATCGGCCCGACCAAGGGCGGGATCCGCTACGCGATGGGCGTCTCGCTCGGCGAGTGCGCGGCCCTGGCCATGCTGATGACCTTCAAGTGCGCCCTCCTCGGCCTCCCGTTCAGCGGGGCCAAGGGCGGGGTGCGCTGCGACCCCAACCGGCTGAGCGTCGGCGAGCTCGAGCGGGTGACCCGCCGCTACGCGGCCGAGCTGATCCCGGTGATCGGCCCGGACCGCGACATCCCGGCCCCAGACATGGGGACCGGCGCCCGGGAGATGGCCTGGTTCATGGACACCTACTCCCAGCAGGTCGGCTACGCGGTGCCCGAGATCGTGACCGGCAAGCCGCTCGTCCTCGGCGGGACGGTCGGGCGCCAGGCGGCGACCGGGCAGGGGGTGGTGATCTGCCTCGAGGCGGCGCTCGCCCGGCGCGGGCGGCCGGTCGCCGGGACCCGGGTCGTGGTGCAGGGGTTCGGGAACGTCGGCTCGGTGATCGCCGGAGAGCTCCACGCCCGGGGCGCGCTGATCGTCGCGGTCAGCGACGTCAGCGGGGGCATCGCCGACCCGGACGGGCTCGACGTGCCGACGCTCCTGGCCTGGACGCGCGAGGGGTCGCGCTTCCTGCGCGACTGGCCGGGCGCGCACCACGTCGGCCGCCGCGAGGTGCTCGAGGTTCCGTGCGACGTGCTCGTCCCGGCGGCGCTCGAGCGGCAGATCGACGCCGAGCGGGCCGGGCGGATCAGCTGCGAGCTCGTCGTCGAGGCGGCCAACGGCCCGACGACCCCCGAGGCCGACGCGCTCCTCGCGGCCCGGGGGATCGACGTCGTCCCCGACATCCTGGCCAACGCCGGCGGGGTCACCGTGAGCTACTTCGAGTGGGTCCAGGATCAGCAGAAGTTCTTCTGGGGGGCCGACGAGGTGGCCACCCGGATGCGCCAGCTCATGCACGCGGCCTTCGATCGGGTGATCGAGGCGGCCGAGCGGCTCGACGTCAGCTGGCGGACCGCGGCGTTGTCGGTCGCCGTCGAGCGGGTCGCCGAGGCGGCCCGGATGCGCTCGCTCTACCCCTAGGACCGGCGGCGGCCGGGCAGGAGCTCCTGGATGTAGACGTCGTCCTCGGTCTCGCCGCTCGGGGCAATGGCCAGGAGCTGCTGGAGGCGTCCGGCCTGGAGGGCGACGACGAGGCGCCGCGAGCTGGTCAGGGCCTCGACGGAGACCGCGATCCCGTGATCCTGGTGCTCGATCCGCAGGGCGGCGAGCTGGCGCGACTGGGGGTCGCTCAGGGTCATCGCGAACGGGCTCTGGGCGAACTGGGCGTCGACCGCGTCGGGGTCGAGCTCGCACCAGACGTGGGTCTTGCCGCTGCTGTGGACGCCCCACCGGGACGCCGCGGTCTCGACCAGCTGGAGGCCGTAGCCGTCGTCGGAGCGCAGGCCGGCCAGCACCTCCGGCGCCCCGGTCGTGGCGCCGTTGGACACAGCGATCCAGAGGGTTCCGGCGGTCGCGGCCAGGCGCATGCGGATCGCCGCCCCGGCCGGCTGGTGCTCGTCGAGGAAAGCGCTGGTGACGAGCTCGGACCCGAGCAGCCGGGCGATGTCGACCCGGGCCTCCTCCACCCCGTTCTCCTGCGCGAACTTCGCGATCGCGTCGCGGGCGAGCGCGGGCGCCTGCGGCGTGCTCGCGAACTCGTGTGTCTCGTCGACCTGGATCACGCTGGCCGCCTCATCGTTCTCGTTCTCCCATGCCACGGGGCTGCCCACCCCCCCGGCTCGCGAAACTGCGGGCCGGGCGGAGGGCCGGTCCTGTCGAAGTATGGCGCCGCCGGCCCGAGCCGCCAAGATGGGCCCGTGATCCACGCCGTCGCGGTCGCCCTCGGCCTGCTCGCCGCCGCGGCCGTCCTCGGCCGGGTGGCCCGGTCGACCGGCCTTCCCCATCCGAGCGTGCTCGTCGTCGGAGGGCTCGCGCTCGGGCTGGTGCCCGGGATCCCGACCGTCCGGCTCGACCCCCAGCTCGTCCTGCTCGGGTTCCTCCCGCCGCTCGTCTACGCGTCGGCCTTCCGGGCCGCCGCCCTCGACCTCCGGGCGAGCGTCCCCCACATCGTCACCCTGGCCGTCGGCCTCGTCGTGGTCACGCTCGCCGCCGTGGCCCTGGTCGGCCACTACGCGGCCGGCCTCCCCTGGGTGCCCGCCTTCGTCCTCGGCGCCCTGGTCGCCCCGACCGACCCCGTCTCGGCGAGCGCGATCGTTCGCCGGGTCGGGGCGCCCGAGCGGATCGTGGCGATCCTCGAGGGGGAGGCCCTGGTCAACGACGGTACCGGCCTCGCCGCCTTCCAGGTCGCCGTGGCGGCGGCGGGGGCCGGGGCGTTCTCGCTCGTCCACGGGATCGTCGAGTTCGCCGCGATCTCGGCCGGTGGGATCGCGATCGGCCTCGGGGTCGGCGGGATCGCCGCGCGCGTGCGCCGCCGGGTCGACGGCCGGGCGGGTGAGGTCGCGCTCGGCCTGGCCGCCGCCTTCGCCTCCTACGAGGCGGCGCAGGCCGCCGGCTGCTCGGGCGTCCTCGCCGCCGTCGCCTGCGGCCTGTACGTCGGTCGGAGGGGCGGTGACCGGGCGCCCGAGCCGTTCTGGGACGGCCTCGGGCACCTGCTCGAGTCGATCCTCTTCCTCCTCATCGGCCTCCAGTTCCTGGTCGTCGTTCGCGGGCTCCCGGGTTCGACCGCCTGGACGCCGATCGGCGAGGCGGCCGCCGTGCTCGGCACGGCCGTCGTCGTGCGGTTCCTCTGGATGTTCACGGTCGGCCGCGTCCTGTCGCGGGTCGGGCGGACCCTCCCGGCCCACGTCGAGCGCCTCGGCCGGGCCGAGCTCGGCGTGCTCGGCTTCTGCGGGATGCGCGGCGCCCTCTCCCTGGCCGGCGCCCTGTCGATTCCGCTCCTGGCCGCCGGCCGGCCGTTCGTCGGGCGCGACGAGGTGATCTTCCTCGTCTACGCCGTCGTGCTGGGGACGCTGATCGTGCCGAGCCTGACGCTCGAGCGGCTCGTCCGGCGCGTGGGCCTGGCCCGCGCTCCTAGACTGGGGCCGGAGCGCTGATGACCCCGCGGCCGCCGCTACCCGCCCGCCGGCTGATCGCCGGCCTCGTCGGTGCTTTGGTCGTGCTCGGCGGGATCCTCTACGCGGTCATCCCCGGCTCGACGGCGACCCCGCTCCCGGGCGGGGCCCGCCCGACCGGACCCGGCGGCGGGCTGCGGGGCTCGCTGGTCTCGCCGGTCCGCCCGGCCCCGGCCACCGTGCTCACCGACTCGGGCGGCCGGTCGATCGACCTGGCCGGCTACCGCGGCCGGCCGGTCCTCGTGACCTTCCTCTACACCCGCTGCCCGGACGTCTGCCCCTTGATCGCGGCCAAGCTCCAGGCGGTGCGCTCCCGGCTCGGCGGTCGGGTCCAGCTGGTGGCGATCTCGGTCGACCCGCGGGGGGACACGCCGCGGACGGTCGCCGCCTTCCTGCGGGCCCACGCCCTCACCGGTCAGATGGAATACCTCCTGGGGAGCGCCGGCCGGCTCGGCCGGGTCTGGGCGGCGTGGAACGTCGGCTCCGAGCGCGACGCCGCCCGGCCGGAGCTCGTCGCCCACTCGGCGCTCGTCTACGGGGTCAGCGGGAGCGGCCGGCTGACCACGATCTACCCGGCCGACTTCGACCCGGCCGACGTGGCCCACGACGTGCCCCTCCTGGCCGCTCGATGAGGCGCGCCCGGGCCGGCGGGCTCGCCGCGGTCGGCGCGGCCGCGCTGGCGATCGGGCTCCAGGATCGGGGGAGCCCGCCCCGGCCGGCCCCGGCGCTCCCCCGCCAGGCCCTCCACGGCCCGGCGGTGACGCTCGCCTCGCTCCGCGGCCGACCGGTGCTCGTCAACTTCTGGGCCGCCTGGTGCGTCCCGTGTCGCAAGGAGGCGCCGGTGCTCGCCGCGTTCGCCCGGAGCCCGGCCGGCCGGGGGCACCTCGTCGGGGTCGACACCGGCGACGACACCCGGGCCGCCGCGCGCTTCGTCGCCCGGTACGGGTGGGGCTTCCCGGTGCTCCGCGACCCGGCGAGCGCGACCGCGGTCGACTACCGCGTCCCCGGCCTCCCGACAACGTTTGCCGTGGACGCGCGCGGGCGGATCGTCGCGGAGCTCTCCGGCGCCCAGACGGCGGCGACGCTCGGCCGGGCGCTGGCGGCGGCCGGGCGCGGCTAGTGGTTCGTCCGGTAAGTTCGTGTGCCATTCGGCGAGGTCCGGGGGCCGCGTGGCCAGGACGCAGAAGCGGCGGCATACTGGGGGTATTCCGAGCTTCGAGGACGCCGCCACGCGGTTATCCGGGCCCGCCCAATAGTGCAGGAACTTGCTGGACGGACCACTAGCCGGGCGGGGTCATCCGATCAACACAGGGTGGCCACGACGGTGCCGGTGCCGGCGTGACCGGGGTTCGATGCGTAGCCGGGATCGGTGTGGACGATCGCGACGTGGCGCGTGTCACCGGCGATCGTCGGTCCGGACTTGTCGATCCGGCTGGCCACGACGACGGCGATGTAGGAGGGGAGCGGTCCAGGCGGGGGCGGCGTGCTGTTGCCCGGGTCGGTCGTCCAGGCCACGCCACACCCGGGCGCCGGCGGAGTGTCCTCGAACCCCTTGAAGCTCGGCGGGGCGCCTCCCCCGCTGAGGCTGTTGGCCTTGGCCCACTGGGCGCCCCAGAACGCCACCGCGCCGGTGGCGCTGCGATCGCCGACCACGAACGAGCCGCCGGTCGTGTAGGCGAAGACGAGCGCCCGTTCGGCGTTCGACGCCGGCTGGTAGAACGCGTCGCCGGCGAAGCTGTCGGTGATCGGCTCGGGACCGAGGGCAACGGTGACCGGGTTGATCGAGCAGGCCGCCGTGCCGGTCGCGTCGGTCGTCGCCGTGCAGCTCTGGGCGCTCGCGCCGCCGCCCAGGGTCATGGTGACCGGCGTGCCCGCGATCGGCGCTCCGCCGACCGGGTCGGTCAGGGTGGAGGACAGCGCGGCCTTGCCGCCCTGGGCGAACAGGAGCAGATCGGCGCTCGAGGAGAGCGCCGCCTCCTCGTGGGTCACCGCGAAGGCCACCGAGGTGCTGGACGGAAGGTGCGAGGGGTCACCGGCGTAGGTCGCGTCGATCGTGTAGGAGCCGGCCGGCTCGCCCGGCGTGACCGGGCACGACGCCCGCCCGGCGGTGTCGGTCAGCGCGGTGCAGGACTCGGCGCCGTTGAGGGTGAAGCTCACCGGTGCGCCCGGGATCGGCGCGCCGCTGGTCGTGTCGGTCAGGGTCGCCGAGAGGGTCGCCTGATCGTTGAAGTCCGAGGTCCGGGCGCCGTCGTAGGCGAGCGTCGTCGGGCGCCTCTCCCAGACGACGTCGACCGGGTTCGAGGTGATCGTGCCGGCGAGATTGGTCACCGACGCCTGGATCGTGTCGGTGCCCGCGAGCGCGCTCGAGTAGCTGAAGCTGGCGTTGCCGGCAGCGTCGGCCACCGCCGTGCCCGACCGGCCCAGGTTGGGGCCCGACACCACGACGAAGGTCACCGCGGCGCCCTGGAGCGGGGAGCTGCAGGCCGAGAAGTTCGCGTTCACCGTCGCGGTCGACCCGATCAGGTCGCTCTGGCTCGGCGGCGCCAGCGTGAGCACCGCCCCCTGCGGGCACGGCGGGGAGCCGATCGAGACCCATTGCGTCGTCTCGTTGCCGGGCGGGAACCCGGTGCGGGCGCAGTCGGCGGCGTCCACGCCGCTGGTGTTGAGCACCTGGCCCCTGTCGGGGTAGGTCGTGGCGACCCCGTTCACGGTGACCGTGACCAGCGGGATGACTCCGGACTGGTGGCAGTTGTTCGCCCAGGGGGCGCCACCCGGTCCGATGTCCGAGCTGTCCATGAGCGCCGGCCCGCTGCCGGCCGTGCATCCGTTGCCGGAGCCCGAGGCCGTCTGGGTGAGGATGATCTGGCCGCCGGCCGCCAGCGTGACGCCATGCGGCCAGATGTCGTAGACGCACCCGTCGAAATCGACCGTGACCGAGTCGACCGTCTCGGTCAACGCGGTCGCGTTCGCGACGCGGATCGCCCCGGCATCGAACGCGCAGCTGCTGTCCGGCGAGCATCCCTCGAAGGTCACTCCGGCGGCGCCCTCCCACGGCGTCGGCGACTGGGTCGGCCCGCTGCGGACGTTGTCGGCGTAGCCGACGAACACGCTGTAGCTGGGATCGGCCGCCCGCGCGGCTCCGGTGCCGAGCGCACCACACAGCAGGAGCACCAATCCGGTCGCGGCCAGCAGAGCTCCCCACGAGCGACGCCGCGTGGTCTCGAGCACGACGATCCCCATCATCAAAGCCACCCCTCGTCCGCGCGAGGCTTACCCCGCGCCCGACCCCCCGGTCGGAAGTGTTTGCCCGGCCAGCTACGGCGCGACGCTAACAAAGAGGATGGACGGCTTGTGTGACAATCGTCACACATCGGCGACAGGCGGGAGAGCAGGGGCGCGGGCCTCGGCGCTGCCGGCGATGCCGATCGCCCGGCACGCGCCGCGGTGGCCGGCGTCTCTTGCGGCCTCGACCGACGGGAGCCTACGAGGTCAGCGCGCTTCTCAAGCGCCCGGGCGTCGGCTCGACCGGGCGCCGGTGCGTCTAATTTGGACTAGATCCAGAAATCTGTGGCATCCTTGGGGACATGCCGTCGACCTCGGAACTCGCGGGCGTGCTGCGCGGGGCTCGCCTGCGCGTCACGCGTCCCCGGGTGGCGGTGCTCGCCGTGGTGCGCGAGCATCCGCACGCCGACACGAACTCGATCATCGGGCGCGTGCGCGAGGATCTCGGCGAGGTTTCCCAGCAGGCGGTCTACGACGTGCTGCGCGCGCTGACCGGCGCGGGTCTGGTGCGGCGCATCCACCCGCCGGGCTCGGTGGCGCGCTACGAGTCGCGGGTCGGGGACAACCACCACCACGTCGTGTGCCGGTCGTGCGGGGCCATCGCCGATGTCGATTGCGCCGTCGGCACCGCCCCCTGCATGACCGCGGCCGACCACCACGGCTACGCGATCGACGAGACCGAGGTCGTCTACCGGGGCTTGTGCCCGGGATGCTCGACCGCAGGCAGTGACTAAGTACACACTCTGAAAGGGTTTCCCTTGTCTGATAGTCCTGACGCCGTTGTTGGAGAGATGAACGAGGAGAACGGGGGCGGCTGCCCGGTTGCCCACGAGCGCGCCCGGCACCCGACCCAGGGCGGAGGCAACCGCGGCTGGTGGCCGGATCGGCTCAACCTGAAGATCCTCGCCAAGAACCCGGCCGTGGCCAACCCCTTCGGCTCGGAGTTCGACTACGCCGAGGCGTTCTCGAGCCTCGACCTCGCGGAGGTCAAGCGGGACATCGAGGCGGTCTTGACCACCTCGCAGGACTGGTGGCCGGCCGACTACGGCCATTACGGCCCGTTCATGATCCGGATGGCCTGGCACAGCGCCGGGACGTACCGGATCAGCGACGGCCGCGGTGGCGCTGGGGCCGGCCAGCAGCGCTTCGCGCCGCTCAACAGCTGGCCGGACAACGCGAACCTCGACAAGGCGCGGCGGCTGCTCTGGCCGGTGAAGAAGAAGTACGGCCGGCAGCTCTCGTGGGCGGACCTGATCGTCCTCGCCGGGAACGTCGCCCTCGAGTCGATGGGCTTCGCGACGTTCGGCTTCGCCGGCGGCCGGGAGGACGTCTGGGAGCCGGACGAGGACGTCTACTGGGGCCCCGAGACGACCTGGCTGGGCGACGAGCGCTACACGGGCGACCGGGAGCTCGAGGAGCCGTTCGGCGCCGTCCAGATGGGCTTGATCTACGTCAACCCGGAGGGGCCGAACGGCAACCCGGACCCGCTCGCCGCGGCCCGGGACATCCGGGAGACGTTCCACCGGATGGCGATGGACGACGAGGAGACGGTCGCGCTGATCGCCGGTGGGCACACGTTCGGCAAGACCCACGGGGCGGCCGACCCGGAGGAGTACGTCGGCCCCGAGCCCGAGGACGCGCCGCTCGAGGAGCAGGCCCTCGGGTGGAGGAACGCCTACCGGAGCGGCAAGGGCGCGGACACGATCACGAGCGGGTTGGAGGGCGCCTGGACGCGTACCCCGGCGACGTGGGACAGCAGCTTCTTCGAGACCCTGTTCGCCCACGAGTGGGAGCTGACGAAGAGCCCGGCCGGCGCGGCCCAGTGGAAGCCGAAGGACGGCGGGGCGCAGGACACGGTGCCCGACGCCCACGTCGCGACGCTGACGCACGCCCCGACGATGCTGACGACCGACCTCGCGCTCCGGTTCGACCCGATCTACGAGCCGATCTCGCGGCGCTTCCTCGAGCACCCGGACGAGCTGGCGGACGCGTTCGCCCGGGCGTGGTTCAAGCTCACCCACCGCGACATGGGGCCGGTGGCGCGCTACCTGGGCCCGGAGGTCCCGGCCGAGACGCTGCTCTGGCAGGACCCGCTCCCCGAGGTGACGCACGAGCTGATCGGGGCGGAGGACATCGCCGCGCTGAAGGGCCAGATCCTCGACTCGGGGCTGTCGGTCTCCCAGCTCGTCTCTTGTGCGTGGGCGTCGGCTTCGACGTTCCGCGGGAGCGACAAGCGCGGCGGCGCCAACGGGGCGCGCATCCGCCTCGAGCCGCAGCGGGGTTGGGAGGTCAACGACCCGGACGAATTGGCGACGGTGCTGGGCACGCTGGAGGGGATCCAGGAGGCGTTCAACGGCTCCCAGACCGGGGGCAAGCGGGTCTCCCTGGCCGACCTGATCGTGCTCGGCGGCTCGGCCGCCATCGAGCTGGCGGCCAAGAGCGCCCGCGTCGACATCGAGGTCCCGGTCACGGTGGGCCGGGCGGACGCGTCGCAGGAGGAGACCGACGTGGAGTCCTTCGGGGCGCTCGAGCCGACGGCGGACGGATTTCGCAACTCCGTCGGCAACGGGCACCGGCTCCCGGCCGAGTACCTCCTGGTCGACCGGGCGAACCTGCTCACCCTGAGCGCCCCGGAGATGACCGTCCTCGTGGGCGGCCTGCGGGTCCTGGGCGCGAACGCCCATGAGTCCCCGGTGGGCGTCTTCACGAGCGTGCCCGGGTCGCTGACCAACGACTTCTTCGTGCATCTGCTCGACCTGGGCACGGTGTGGACGGCGACGTCCGGGGAGACGTTCGAGGGTCGGGACGCCGCGACGGGCGAGCCGCGGTGGACGGGCAGCCGGGCCGACCTCGTCTTCGGGTCGAACTCCGAGCTACGGGCGCTGGCAGAGGTCTACGCGAGCGACGACGCGCGGGAGAAGTTCGTGCGCGACTTCGTCGCGGCGTGGGTCAAGGTGATGAACCTCGACCGCTTCGACCTGCGCTGATGTCGACGGCGCCGCGCAGTTGGCTCTGCGCGGCGCCGCGACTGGCGCTTACTGGGCGGGGAAGCGTCCGTGGCCTGCGGCGGCCGCCCCCTTCAGCCTGGCGCTCGAGTGCCTGAGCCCGCCGCCGGTCACGCTCGTGTCGTACGCCATCCGCACGGTCGTGTTGGCGAACGCCTGCGACATGAACGTCAGCACCGCCGGATCGTTGTTGCTCAGGTTGTCGCACCAGCGGAACGGGTTGTCGACGCAGCCTCCGTCGAAGCTCGGGACGACGCCTTCGTAGTTGCCGAGCGAGCCACCGAACAAGGCGACCTCCGCCTGGCTCTTGCAGCAGTCCTGACCGGTCAGCAGGCCGCTGGCTGGGATCCCGGCGGCGTTGAAGCTGAACGCGTCGGTCCCGACCGGGGAGAAAAACTCGTGGTTGCGCCCGATCGAGGTGAAGTACTGGCTCGACTGATCCCTCGAGACCAGCGACGGCGCGTACACGTTGCTGGGGAACGTCGTCGTCACGGTCCGGCCGAAGAGGTCCACCGCGGCCGGATCGAGGATCCCGATGATGTAGTTCGGCGTCGCGGTGACGTCGGCATCGAGGTCATAGGCGATGTGGCTCAGCTCGACCGGGGACAGGTTGTTCACGTAGTAGGAAGACCCGAGCAGGCCCAGCTCCTCGCCGCCGAACCAGATGAACCGGAGCTTGTGGAGCGGCCTGACCTTCTTCATCATCTGCGCGATGTCGAGGATCGTCGCCGACCCGGAGGCGTTGTCGAGCATCCCGGCGCCGAAGATCGCGTCGAGGTGGGCGTCGACGACGAGGACGCTGTTGGGATCGCCACCGTACGAGTCGGCGATGACGTTGTAGTCCTCGGCGTTCGGCTTCTCGATCGAGGCGATGTTGAGCTTGGCCACCGGCGGAGCGCTCCCGGTGTTCACGGCCTGCTGGTACTGGTTGTCGAAGTTCAGGCCGGTGTCGAAGGAGGTGAACGCGACCGGGATCGTCGGGATGATCGGATTGCCGGCGGCGTCGACGAGGCTGCCGTTGACCACGCCGGTGCGGCCGGGGTTGCCTTCGTTGAAGATGATCACGCCGGTGGCGCCCGCTGCCTGCGCGTTGAGGACCTTGACCCCGAAGCTGCAGCCGCCGCGCTGGACCAGCGCGATCCGACCGGCGACGAAGCCGCTGAAGTCGGCGGCCGTGCACCCGCTCGTCGAGCTGGACGTGGGCGTCGGCGGGAGGACGATGCCGCCCGCCGGCTGTACCGCGGCGGTCGCCGATCCGTTGGCGCGCCCGGGATTCCATTCGCTGACCAGCGTGAAGTCGTGGGCGGCGGGGGAAACCTCGCTGAACTGCGGTACGCCGACGAAGGCGAAGTAGTCGAAATGGTAGGTCTGGATCGTGACGTTGTATCCGGCCGCCTTCATCAGGTTCGCGACATAGTCCACCGACGCCTTGTAGCCAGGCTCGCCCGAGTTGCGCGACGGCTTGCCGTCCGGGCCTGGATTGGCATTGGCGATCGCCTGGAAGTTCTGCATGTGCGCCCAGAGATCGGCCGTCTGGATGCAGGGGATGAGCTTCTCCGGCGAGTCGTTGGACCGGTGGTCGCAGGCGGTCGACGAGACGGCACCGGCGCTCGCCGGGGCGAGCAGCGCGGCGGCGAGGCAGAGCAGGAACGTCGCAAGAGGCCTCAGTACCCCGGCGGTACGTCGTGACATCAAGGACCTCCTCAGCTCGCTGGACCCGGAACCCCGACCCGCGCCGGGGTTCCCGCTGAGGTGACTATAGGCCGGGCGACCGCGACCGGCAAGCGCCCGGCTCATGCGTGCGCTGTGTCGAGCTCGCCGGACGCTCCGGTCAGCCGTAGGTTGGCCAGGACGTCGACCGGGCAACCGATCGCCGCGACGGGGCTTGTGCGGCAGCTCCGGCACGGCCAGCGCGAGCGAGCGCCCCTCGATCGGCGCCGGATCACCCGCCGTGTCTGTCCGTGCGGGGCAGCCCAGGCGGCGACCACGCCGGGGGCGTGGTCGGGCGCGGGAAGCGAGCGCCGTCGGTCACGTAGATCGTCGGCGAACGCTGAGAGGGCCTCCCGGATGCGTTCGGTGACCTCTGAGCGGGTGGTGCCGAGCGCGACAACGCCGGGCAGATCGAGGAGGAAGGCGCCCCAGGCGCCGTCGTCGGCTTGCTCGTAAACGACGACGTGAATCCCCCATCGGAGATACTCGAGACCGCTCGCCGGTCGAATGCTACGGATGGTTCCGGGGGAGACCGTGTCGCGGTCCTTACGGGCGACGACGATCCGGCCCTCGCTGTCAGAAGGGGCCCAGACTTCATGAGGCGATGACCGACAAGCCCCCGCCCCCTCCACCTTTGAGGCCGAGCCCGATGGTCGTTTGACCGGGGCGGGAGCTCCGGTGCCACGCGCTGCGCCGCTGACAGCCCGCGGGTTTGCCGGCTCGCAAAGCCCGGACCTCGCGCCGGCTGGACGCCGCAGAGGGCGGCGGCAGTCTCGCGGGCGTCTGACCCCGACCCGCCCGCACGGGCACGACTTCCGCAGCAACGCGGGCATCCGCCGCGGCGCCCCTCTCGCTCACGGTCTGGACCAGCTGCCAGAACTTCGTGGCGCCGGCGGCGACGCGCCCGCATCGCCCGCCGAGGAAGCATCGGTCGATTAGCAGCGGCTGCGCTCGCCATTCCGGAGCGGGTACGCGGGGCGGTCTTCGTCCGGCGCTCGCCTCGGTTCGATAGGAGAAGTACGGCGTTGACGTTCGGGCGCGCGCACTACCGCTCGAGACCTTGCGGGCTCGGTCGCCGGCCGAAGCGGGAGTCGCTGGTCCGCGGGCCCCCGAGTAGCTAAAAGGGCAGAGACGGCTGCGGCGACCAACGACCGTCTTCCCGGCGATAAATCCGGCCTTGATCGCTAAGGATCTTGAGCACCTGGCTCACGCCGTCTCGCGAGAAGCCCGCCAGCATGACCAATTGTGTCTCATCAAGCGGCTCTTGCGATTGCCGGACAAGGTCGAACACCTTCACTAATGCGCTGCTTGGTACAAGGCCGCTGGGAAGACGATGCCGTCCGGGTCTCGGGTCGATCCGCCGCGCGAGGGAGCGCACCTCGTCCTGCAGCTGATTGAATCCGGCTAGGAGACTGGCGGTCTCACGAACTTCAGGTTGCTCACTCGACCGGAGGAGCCAGACGTCGCGTGCCGCCGACACTGGGTTCGGTGCTGCCTGAAAGTCGCAGGCCTCGATTGCCTTGACCTTCCGGTCAAGGTCAGCCTGGGCCTCTTCTAGCATATCCGGGTCGTCGAGCGCGTACGGAACGATACGCATGTTCGCCAGGTCAAATGGAATGTCCTGGCCCCTGCTGATCAGGTGCACGATCGGCTTTCGCGCCGCGTGGCGTACTGCGACTTCGTAGAACACATTAGGGTTTAGCCCCGTCAGGTCGGCAACGACGAGTTCGTCCTCGAGCAGGTGCTCGATAATTTGATTCGTGATGAGTCCCTCCTCGTCAATCTGGTCTGCCCGTACGACGACGTAGCGATCGTCGAGCACCCTTTGTACCAGATGGTGCAGCACCTGCTTGTGGCGACGCTGTTCCTCGGCCGAAGAGCCGAACGCAGACACGACGAAGCATCGCCATCTGGCGGCTGGAACCGCGCCCTGGGATCGGCCGTTGTCTGTCATTTTGCGGCGGTCTAGTTGGCTCGATTAACCCTTCGGCCGGAAGTCTACGTACTCGGGACGCCTCTCGGATCGCATGCCCCACCGACGCGACGCGTCTCCTCGGCCGAGAACCTTGCCTCAGCAGCAGCCGCCGGACCCGCCGCGTGGGTCAAGCGCCGCTCATTCAATCGGGGCGGCCGCCGCTGGAGCCGGAGTGCCGGCAACACGCCTTCGATCGATTCATCGAGTTGCCGAGCCGGTGCGGTCGCGGCCCCACGGTCATCCGCAGCCAATTGGTGACGATCCGCTCCCGAGCTCGTTTGGTGCGATCTCGATTCCCTTGTCTCGGCTGCCGGGCAGAGCTACTGCTCAGTCCCCGAAGTAGGCGCCCGAGATGGCGGCAATTTGGCTTCTGCAGCGGACGACGACCGGGCGAGAGCGCGTCCGACCCCGTCGCTCGCGCATTCGCCAGCGCTGAGCGGGCGTCGGCCCACTTCTGGAAGGGTCCGGTCCCCGGCACCCCGACGACCTCACCCGAACTGCTCGACCCGACCGGCAAACCGTCCGCAGCTCTGCCGGCCGGTCCTCCCGAACGTCGACCTCTGGCGGGCGCCACCGAGCGTCACCGAAACCGCTTGCGCCGACCGCACTCGGCCTGACCCAGCGCCGCCCAGCCCTTTCGCACCTGCCGCCTCACCACTCCCGCCGCGCCGGCGCCCCCCGCGCCGGCTCGCGCTCCGGCTCCCCCTCCGCCGCGGCCACCTCGAGCTCGGCGTAGCCCCCGTCCGGTCGGCGCCCAACGATCGTTCCCACCCATTCGCGCAGCGGCCTCCCCTCCGTCGCCGCGAGCTCCCGGCACAGCCGCAGGGTGAAGGCGAACACGACGATCGGGGCGACGACGGCCAGGATCCGGAAGAACCAGACCTGCCCGGCGTAGGGGAAGCCGATGTCGACGAGCAGCCGGTCGGCCGCCCCGGCCATGAAGATGGTGAGGATCCACGCGAAGAAGGCCGCCCCCAGGGCCGTCCGCGCCGGGGCGTCGCGCGGGCGCTGGAGGAGGTCGTGGCGGGCGTGGTCACCGGTCAGCCGGCGCTCGACCGCCGGCCACAGGTAGAGGACGCCGAAGACGACCAGCGGGAACAGGATGCCCCCGAAGAACGGGTTCGGGGCGATCGTCTTGTGGTCGAAGGTCAGGTCGAACCCCGGCATCAGCCGCAGCGCCCCGATCAGCCAGCCCATGTACCAGTCGGGTTGGGCCCCGTTCGTCCCGAGGTAAGCCTCGTACGGCCCGTACTGCCAGATCGGGTTGATCTGGACGAGGCCGCCCAGGAGGAAGAGGACGGCGAAGGTGGCCATCATCATCCCGAGGGCCCGCAGCGCGTAGGCCGGCCACAGCGGGGTCCCGACCACGTTCTCCTCGGTCCGCCCCGGCCCCGGGAACTGCGAGTGCTTCTGGCGCATGATGATCGCCAAGTGGATGCCGATCAGGGTGGCCAGGACCGCCGGGAGGATGAACACGTGGGCGATGAACAGCCGGTCGATGAGCGCCGCCGACCCCGGGAACGGCCCGTCCCAGAGGAGGACGGCCAGCTGGCCCCCGATCAGCGGCACCGCCATCAGCACCGAGTAGCCGATCGCCAGCCCCATCCCCGAGAGGAGGTCGTCGGGCAGCGAGTACCCGGCGTAGCCCTCGACGATGGCCAGGGTCACCAGGGTCACCCCGATCACCCAGTTGACGTCCCGCGGCTTGCGGAAGGCCCCGGTGAAGAAGACCCGCATCAGGTGGATGACGATCGCCACCACGAAGACCAGCGCCGCCCAGTGGTGGGTCTGGCGGACGAGGAGGCCGGCCGGGACCCGGAAGGCGATGTCCATCGTCGAGCCGAAGGCGACGCTGACCTGGGCGCCCTGGAGCGGGGCGTAGCTCCCGGTGTACGTCGTCGGGGCGACGCTCGGGTCGAAGAACAGCGCCAGGTAGACGCCGGTGACGACCAGCGCGACGAACGAGTAGAGAGCGATCTCCCCGAGGAGGAACGACCAGTGGTCGGGGAAGATGTACTTCATCGCCGCCCGCACGAGCGGCGAGATGCCGAGCCGCTCGTCGACGAAGCGCACCGCGTCGGTCGCCGGCCCCGCCCCCGGCCGCTGCCCTCCCTTTCGCCGTACCGGGCTCACGAGCGACGCCCCCGACTACGGTCCGCCGAGCTCATGTCCGGCGCGTCCCGAACCAGGCCGGACCGACGTCGCCGTGGAGCGGCCCGGCCGCCTCCAGCCGGTTGCCCGCTCCGATCCGCAGCGGCAGCTGCGGGAGCGGGCGCCCGGCCGGGCCGAAGACGACGGCCCCGCCCCGCCGGACGTCGAAGGTCGAGTAGTGGCACGGGCAGACCAGGGCCGGCGGATCGCTCGTCGGCTGGTAGGTCGGGTAGCGGAAGAGAGCCACCGCGCACCCGGCGTGGGTGCAGATCTTCGAGTAGGCCATCAGCCCGCCGGGCGCCCATCCCGGGTTCCGCTCGACCTCGGCCGCCTCGATCCGCACCACGACGACGCTCGCGGCGAGCTGGCGCGGGTCGGCTCCCGCCGCCACCGCGGTGAGGAAGCCGCCGACCTCGAGCTCGTCGGCGGTGATCGGCCGGCCGTGCACGTCGACCAGCCCGACCCCCGCCCGCCACGGCGACGCCTCGAGCCGCGCCGCCACGTCGCCCGGCCCGAGCGACGCCAGCGGGGCCGCGGCGGCCCCGGCCAGCGTAACCCCGGCCACGCCCGCCGCCCCGGCCAGGAGGCGGCGGCGCGAGACCCCGTCCCCCCCGGCCAGGGCCCGCTCGGTCACCTCGCGCTCGACCTCCTCGTCGACCAGCCGCGGACGCTCCTCGACCGCCTCCGACTGGTCGACCACCCGCGTCCCGGCGACGATCGCCGCCACCGCGAGGCTGGCCAGGCACAGGCCGATGCTCAGCCCGAGGAGCTGGGTCTGCGCCCCGTCGAACGCGTAGACGGCGACGAAGGCGACGGCCCAGACCGCGGCGGCCAGTAGCCCCCCGGCGACCACCAGCTCGCCCCGCGGGCTGCGGCTGTTCACCGGTTGCGCTCCCCGATCAGGCGCGCCACCAGGACGAGTGACGCCGCCCCGAGGAACCAGGCGACCATGCCCTCGGGGATCGGCCCGATGTGTCCGATCCCCCACCCGCCGCGGTCGGCCGGCCGGCGGGTCGAGATCACGTACCGGGCGATGTCGTCGACCCCGGCGTCCGAGATCTGCCGCGGCCCGAACACCGGCATCACGTACGGGCCGACCCGGATCGCCTCGGCGATCTCGGTCGGCGTGACGTCGGGGTGGTTGAGCGCCGGGGCGATCGACCCGGTGACGATCCCCCCGGCCCCGCCGATCTCGTGGCACCCGGCGCAGTTCTCGGCGAACGCCTCCATCCCGGCGGCGATCCGCCCGGCCGCCGGATCGACGCGCGGGATCGGCGGACCCCCGCCGAGGGACGCCACGTAGGCGACGAGCCCGGCGATCTCCGCCCGGCTGTACTGGGAGTGGGCCCGGGTCGGCTCGTCCCGCGGGTCGGCCAGCGGCATGCGCCCGGTCGACAGATAGAAGTCGGCCGCCGCGGCCCCCACCCCGTAGAGCGACGGGCCCCGGCCGGCGATCCCCCGGGCGTCGAGGCCGTGGCAGGACGAGCACCCGGTGAGAAACAGCGCGCGCCCCGGCCCGGCCGCTCCGGCCGCCCCGGCCACGGCGCCAGGCGGCGCTCCGGTGCCGGTGCCCGGGCCCGGCGCTCCCTTCTGGGCGCCCGCCGGCCCGGCCAACCCGTACAGGGCTCCCCCGGCGCAGGCCACGGCCAGGAGGGCCCGGGCCCGGATCCGGCGGCGGCCGCCGCCGCGCCTCATCGCGGACCTCCGGCGACGGCGGCCGGGACGCGCTCCTCGCGGGCCCGGGCCCGCCGCTCCTCCCGGACGAGCGCCGTCCACGCCGCGGCGAGCGTCGCCCCGACGAGCACGAGCGTCCCCCCGAGCCACATGATCGTCGCCCCGACCCGCTGGTCGGCCAGGGCCGATACGCCGAGCCGGCGGGCCGCGCCCACATACGGCGAGTAGGCGACGGCGTCGCTCGAGATCAGCCAGGCCCCGACCGCGCTCATCGGGATCATCGCGGCGAGCAGGTAGCCGAGGTTGCCGACCGGCGAGAGCCGGTGGGGCAGCGGGTCGGCCGCGACGACCGGCGCCCAGAAGAGGAGCGCCGCCCAGAGGTAGAGCGCGTGCTCGAGCCCGTGGACGAACGGGTCGCCCAGGGCCGCGTCGTACACCGCGGGGACGTGGGTGACCACGAGCACCGCCGCGAAGATCGACAGCGCGGCCAGCGGGTGGGCGACGACCCGGACGGCGCGGCTGTGGAGGAGGCGCACCAACCCGGCCCGCCCCCGGCGGGGGAGGGTCCGCAGGGCAAGCGTGATCGGCGCCCCGGCCACCAGCAGGAGGGCGGCCGGGCCGATGATCAGCAGGTGCTCGACCATGTGGACGGAGAGGAGCCGCTCCGACCAGGTCTCGATCCCGCTCTGCGAGGCCACGGCGAGGATGGCGAGCCCGCCGAGGAAGGCGGCGGTCCGGCGCCGCGGCCAGCGCCGCCGGGCCCGGCGGGCGGCGGCCGCGTAGGCGGCGGCGAGGATCACCAGGGGCACGAGCACCGCCGGGTCGAGGCTCCCGTCGGCGATCACCCGGTCAGCCCCCATCATCGCCCTCCCGCACCCGGCGCAGGGCCCGGCGCTCGGCGCGCAGCTCGCGCCCCACCCCGCCGAGCCCGGCCAGCAGGACGCCGCCGCCGATCAGCACGAGGTAGAGGCCGAGGTAGGCGCCGACGAGCATCGTGCACAGGCCGAAGGCGACGGCCACCATCGCGAAGCTGAGGTCGGGGATCGGGCGCACCGCCGGTTCCGCGCCGCCCCGGAGGGCCACCGCCGCGGCGATCACACCGATGAGCACGGCCCCGCCCCCGAGGAGCGCCGCCGGCAGGTGGTCGGGCGACCAGACCCAGAGCCCGGCGGCGCCGACCCCGATGAGGACGGCGTAGCCGAGCAGGGGAACCGCCGCCGCCCGGGTCATCCCGGCTCCGCCGACTGGCGGGCGTCGAGCAGGGGGGCGAAGCTCCGGATCGGCGGGAGCGGCTCGGTGAAGTTGTGGCGGGGCGGCGGCGAGGTGGTCGCCCACTCGAGCGTGTGCCCCGCCCACGGATCGGCCGCGGCCGGCTCGCGGCGGCGCAGCGAGACGACGACGTTGGCCAGCCAGACGCAGGTGGCCACGGCGATCGTGAACGCGCCGACGGTGGCCACCCGGTTGAGGGTGGTGAACTCGCTCGAGTAGGTGGCCACCCGGCGGGGCATCCCGTCGTACCCGAGCAGGAGCATCGGGAAGAACGTGAGGTTGGCCCCGACGGCCAGGAGCCAGAAGTGCAGCCAGCCGAGCCGGGCCCGCAGGTGGCAGCCGGTCACCTTCGGCCACCAGTAGTAGAACGCCGCGTAGAAGGCGAACAGGCTCCCGGCGAACAGGGTGTAGTGGAAGTGCCCGACGACGAAGTAGGAGTTGTGGACCTGGTAGTCGAGGGGCGGCGACCCGAGGAACACCCCGCTGAGGCCGCCGACGAGGAACTGGAGGATGAAGGCGACCGCGAAGGCGAGCGGCACGGCCACCCGGATCCGCCCGCCCCACAACGTCCCCACCAGGTCGAGGTACTCGATCCCGGCGGGGATGACCAGGGCGGTCGAGGTGAGGGAGAAGTACTTCACCGTCACCTGCCCGGTGGTGAACATGTGATGGGCCCAGACGCTGGTCGACAGGGCGGTGAAGAGCAGCAGGGCGACCACGTGGGCCCGGTAACCGAAGAACCGCCGCCGCGAGAACGTGGCCAGCACCTCGCCGACGGCGCCGACGAACGGGAAGAACATCACGTAGACGACCGGGTGCCCGTAGAACCAGAACAGGTGCTGGTAGGCGATCGGGCCGCCCGAGGCGTCGAACACCCCGCCCCACTCGCGCTCGACGAAGAGCAGGCCCATGGCCACGAGCAGCACCGGGAAGCCGACGATGACCAGGATCACGGTCGCCAGCATCGACCAGGTGAAGACCGGCATCCGCAGCATCGTCATCCCCGGAGCCCGGCGACCGACGATGGTGGCCAGCAGGCAGATCGCCATCAGGAGGCCGGCGGCGGTGGCCAGGCCGACCCCGAAGATCCACAGGTACATCCCGTCGCCGGGGGTGTTCGCCGAGTTCGACAGCGGGTCGAACGCCGTCCACCCGGCGCTCCCCGGCCCGCTCTTGGTGAACCAGCCGAGGTACATGGTGAGGCCGGCCCCGACCTGGAGCCACCAGGCGAGCAGGGCCAGGCGGGGGAGGGCGATCTCCGGGGCGCCGACCTGGAGGGGGACCATGTAGACCCCGATCGCCAGGGCCAGGGGCACCATGAACAGGTAGATCATCGTCGACCCGTGCATGGTGAAGAGGGCGTTGTAGGACGCCGTGCTGACCAGCTCACTCCCCGGGGAGTAGAGGTTGCTCCGCATCACCAGGGCGACCAGGCCGCCGGCGAGAAAGAAGACGAACGAGGTGACGATCGTCCGCACGGCGACCTGCTTGTGGTCGGTCCCCGCGACGACGGCGAGGATACGTCGGTCCGGACTGATCGCCACGGTGCTCATGAGCGCGCCCCGGTCGGCGCGGCGGCCCGGCGCCGAGCGGCCCAGGCCGCGAACTCGGCCGGGGTCAGCACCTGGACGTCGAAGACCATCTTGTCGTGGTCGAGGCCGCAGAACTCGGCGCACAGCCCGTTGGTCTGGAGGCCGGCCCGGGCGAAGGAGAGATCGAAGTCGGTGTAGCGGGCCGGGAAGGCGTCGCGCTTGAAGCGCAGGTAGGGGATCCAGAACGAGTGGATCACGTCGAGCGAGGTCAGCCGGAAGCGGATCTCCGTCCCGCTCGGGACGACGAGGACGCTCGGACCGCTCGCCCCGGCCACCTGGCTGATCCCGAGGGCCGGGTAGTCGAAGCGCCAGTTCCACTTGGCCGCGGTCACGCTCACCCGCAGCCCGGGCGGGACGTTGGCCGCCGAGATCCGGTCCTGGGCGGCGAAGGTCACCGCCACCAGGAAGGCCACCACGCAGGCCAGCGCCCCGCCGTAGGCGAAGGGCAGCCAGGGCGGCTCCTCGCGCGGACGGGCGTCCCCGCCGTCCTCGCCGGTTCGGAAGCGGACGAGGAGGAAGGCGCAGGCGAGCAGGACGATCGCGAAGACGGCGGCGGCGATCGGGAGATAGGTCGAGGCCAGGTCCCCGAACGCCCTCCGCGTATCGACGAGCGCGAGGACCGGGGCTCCGCTCAGTCGGGGCGCTCGCCGAGGGGCACCCGCCTGGGCTCCTCGACCGGGTAGCGCCGGAGGATCTCGTGCTCGTAGGCGGTGAAGAACCCCTCGAGGTCGGGACCGACCTGCTGGACGTAGACCTCGTCGAAGCCGGCCCGCTCGTACTGCTCGAGGCGGTCGAAGTGGGCCGCCAGGTCGGGGCCGCAGGGGATCTTCTCGGCCACCATGTCGGCGTCGATCAGCGAGCAGGCCTGCTCGAAGTGGGCCGGGGTCGGGAGGAGCTGGGCGAGCTCGCCGGGCAGCGCCTCGATCGGCCACAACCGGTGGGCGGTCTCCCGGGCGGCCGCCGCGTCGTCCCCGTAGCAGACCTTCATGCCCCCCTGGACGAGCTTGTGGCCGCCGCCCTGCTCCCGGAAGGCCGCGACGGCGTCGCCGTCCGGCGCCACCGTGCAGAACCCGTCGGCCACCCGGGCGGCCAGGGCGATCGACCGGCGGCCGAAGCCCGAGACGAAGACCGGGACCCGGGTCTCCGGGAGGTCGTAGACGCGCGCGTTCTCGACCGTGTAGTGGCGACCCCGGTGGCTCTTCGACCCCCCCTCCCAGAGCAGCCGCATGACCTCGATCGCCTCCTCGAGCATCTCCAAGCGCTCGGCGGCGGCCGGCCAGCGCCCGCCGAGGATGTGCTCGTTGAGCGCCTCGCCCGTGCCGACCCCGAGCCGGAAGCGCCCGTCGAGGAGGACGGCGCTGGTGGCCGCCGCCTGGGCGACGACCGCCGGGTGGATCCGCACGGTCGGACAGGTCACCGCCGTGGTCACGGGGATCCGCTCGGTCGCCTGGCCGACCGCGCCGATCGTCGACCAGACGAACGGGCTGTGGCCCTGGGCGTCGTTCCACGGGTGGAAGTGGTCGGAGAGCCAGAGCCCGGCGAAGCCCGCCTCCTCGGCCCGCCGGGCCTGGCGGACGAGATCGTGGATCCCGAACTGCTCGCTCGAGAGGAAGTAGCCGATGCGCATGGAACCGCAGTGCCCGGCCCCGCCCGGTCCCCAAACCCGCATCACGTGGCCAGGGCCAGGAGGGCGGCGATCACGCCGATGACCGCGTAGCCGGCGTAGTCGTTGACCGAGCCCGTGTGGAGCGCCCGCAGCAGCCGGATCGGCGCCGGCTCGGGCCTGCGCAGGTAGGCGACGGCGAGCGCCAGGCCGAGCACCACGGTCGCGGCGACCGCCCCGAGCTCCTGGGGGTCGAGGTAGTCGAAGGCGACGTGGAGGGCCGGTATCCGCCCACCGCCGGCGAGGATCCCGGGGCCGTAGCTCCCGGCGTGGAGGAGTCCGGCGGCCGCCGGGCTGGCCAGGTGGTCGAGCGTCCAGCCGGGGAGGACGCCGAAGGCCAGGCAGGCGCCCCCGAGCAGGTAGAGGGCGACCACCATCCCCGGGTGCAGGCGGTCGAAGCGCTCGTAGGGCTCGGCGCGCGGGCGCAGGAACGCGAGCCAGGCGGCCCGGGCGAGCGCCGCGATGGTGATCGTCTGGGCCACGAGCAGGAGGACGTACACCGCCGGGTGGGTGCTCCGGGCCCCCTCGTGGAGCAGGCCGAGCGACGGATACCCGTTCAGCGGCGGGATCCCGGCGATGCTGATCACCCCGACGGTGAAGCCGGCGGTCAGCCCCGGCTGGCGGCGGGCGAGGCCGCCCATCTCCGAGAGCTTGGTCACCCCGGTCGCGTGGACGATCCCCCCGGCGCAGAGGAACATCAGCGCCTTGAACAGGGCGTGGTTGACCAGGTGGTAGGTCGACCCGGCCACGCCGGTCGCCGTCGCCGTCGCGACGCCCACGGCGAGCACCCCCATCTGGGAGATCGTGTCGTAGGCCAGGAGGCGCTTGAGGTCGTCCTGGGCGAGCGCCAGGAGCGCCCCGACCAGGGCGGAGACGATTCCGGCGACGGTCAACACCCCCAAAAGCGGGCGCCCGACCACGGGACCGTAGATCTGGAGCGCGATCCGGGCGATCGCCACGATCCCGAGGTTGACCATGAGCCCGGAGAAGAGCGCCGAGACCGGCCCGGGCGCGGCCGTGTGGGCGTCGACCAGCCAGGCGTGGAAGGGGACGAGCCCGGCCTTGGTGGCGAACCCGCAGACCAGGAGGGCGAGCGCGACCAGGTCGGTGGTGCGCGCCCCGCCGGCGAGCGCGGCGTGGAGCTGGCCGAAGTTGAGCGCCCCGTGGTCGGCGTAGAGGAGGGAGGCCCCGACGAAGATCATGAAGCTCGCCAGCGTGGTCATGACGAGGACCTTGAACGCCGCCTCCAAGGCGATCGGGCGCTCGAGGAAGAAGCCGGTCAGCCCGTAGCTGGCGAGCGCGGCGACCTCGAACCAGACGAACAGGTTGAACAGGTCGGCGGTCAGCGCCGAGCCGATCAGGGCGGCGAGGAGGAGCTGGAACAGGCAGGCGTACGCGCCGAGCTCGCGGGCGGCCAGCTCGCGCAGCGAGGAGAGGGTGAACAGGAGGAGCACCGCGCCGATGGCCGCCGCCGCCAGCGCGAAGGTCAGCCCGAACGGGTCGGCCGCGAAGGCGATGCCCAGCGACTGGCCGCCGATCGGCGTCACGTGCCCCAGGTAGTGGACGAGCAGCCGGCCGCCGTAGACGGTCGGCGCCGCCAGGGCGAGCAGGAAGGCCGACCCGGCGAGGGCGACGAGGGAGAGGGCGAGCGGGAGGCGGCGGTCGAGCCGGGCGGCGAGCGGCGCGCACACGGCGCCGACGATCGGAACGATCACCGGCAGCGGGAGCAGCGAGGCGAGCGCGTCGTGGGTCATCCCCGCAGGCCGCGCACCCGATCGGCGTCGAGGGTCCGGTAGTGCTGGGTGACGCGTACGACCACGCTCAGGAAGACCGCGGTCACCGCGACCCCGATGACGATCGCCGTCAGGCAGAAGTTCTGCAGCACCGGGTCGGCGACGTTCCCCCGCGCCAGCCCGGCCGGCGTCTGGCGGCCCGGGGGCATGAAGAGCACCGGCGCGGTCGCGCGGTCGCGGTAGGCGAGCGAGATGAGCAGCAGGTAGGTCGAGCTCTCCATCAGCGAGAGGCCCATGACGATCTTGATCAGGTTGCGCCGGCTGAGGACGGCGTAGAGGCCGATCGAGAAGACGGCGGCCGCGGCCAGGTAGTTGGCCAGGATCACGCGTCGTCCTCGTCGGGCGCCCAGTCGTGGCGCATGGTCAGGAGGGCGAAGATGACCAGCGTCAGGCTGGTGGCGACCTCGACGAGCTCGCTCCCGGAGAACGCCTGGAGCACGCCGCCGCTCAGGATCGTCTGGGGATCCCGGGCCAGCGGGAGGAAGTTGGCCGAGACCGACCCCTTGAGCACGAGGCCGAGGACCTCGATCGCGACGATGGCCAGCGCGCCCACCAGCTCGGCCAGCTCGACCCGCGTCTGGCGCACGACCGGCTCGACCCGCCGGTAGCCGACCCCGGCGTAGACGAGGAGGATCACCCCGGCGATGACCACGCCCGCCGGGAAGCCGCCGCCCGGCGAGAAGCCCCAGGCCGCGAGGTAGAGCCCGGCGATGGTGAGCACGGGCGCCACGATCCGGGTCGCCGTGCGCACGACCACGGTCATCCCCTCGGCCGGCTCGGGACCCGGCGCGCCGAGCCGCTCCGCGTCCGGCGTCTCCGGGCGCTCGTCGTCCGCGGCGCCCTCCTCCGCCCGCTCCGCGCGCCGGGCGAGGAGCTCCCAGCGGTCGGCGCGCGACCCCTCCGGGTCGAGCTCACGCTGCTCGCGGCGGCCGGCCTCCTCCTCCCCGCCCTCGCCGCGGCGCCGCTCGCGCCGCCGGCTGAGGACGAGGACCGAGACGACGGCGGCGAGGAGGAGGAACGTCTCGCCGAAGGTGTCGAAGCCGCGCGTCCCGTACACCACCTCGTTGACCGGCTCGGTGATGTGCCAGCCGGGGAGGGCGGTGGTCAGCGCCTGGCGCGCGACCGCCGGGAGCGGGGCATGCTCCCGCGGGAGGCCGACCAGCCCCACGGCGAGACCGGCGGCCAGGGCGGCGGTGAGCCCGAGCGCGAGCCCGGGCCGGTGGCGGGGCTCGACCTCCTCAGGGCCGGGCGCCGGCATCCGTCTCCTCCGGCTCGCCGAGCTCTCCGTCGTCGGGCACGTCGGTGCGCGACTTGCCGATCGCGATCAGGTAGAGGGTCGGGAGGGCGATCGCCCCGACCACCACCTCGGCCTGGGCGTCGTCGGGGGCGCCGAGGACGACGAAGAGCACCGAGAGGACCGTCCCGAGGGCCGAGAGGGCCATCACCGCCCCGGCCAGGCTCCGGATCCGGAGGACGAGGACGGCGGCGACGACGATCGCGGTCAGGCAGGCGTAGTCGAGCGCCCAGAACACGGCCGGCCCACCTACTCCCGGTCCGCCGCCGGCTGCTCCCGGGGCTCGTCGGCGACCGCGTCCGCCCACATCGGGATCCCGACCTTGTAGGCGGCCCGGGCCAGGGCGTGCGCGGCGGCCGGGTTGACGACGAGCAGGAGCCCGGCCACGAGCAGGGCCCGGCCCCCGTAGGTGGTGAACGGCCCCTCGGCGATGACCAGGCCGAGCAGGGCCGGGAGCGCGCCCATGGTGATCGTCTTCGACGAGCACTGGATGCGCGTGTAGAGATCGGGCATGCGCAGGATCCCGACGGCCCCGCTCAGGCTGAACAGGAGGCCGACCCCGCAGGCGCCGATCGTCAGGGCCTCCCTCACAGGAGCCCCCGCTCGAGGTAGCGGGCCCAGATCAGGGTGCCCAGATAGCTGAACGACGAGAGCCAGAGGGCGACGTCGAGGTAGATCGTCCGGTCGGCGAAGGCGGCGAAGAAGAGGAGGGCCAGGGTCATCTGGGTCGAGATCGTGTTGAGCGCGACCACCCGGTCGCAGATCGACGGCCCCCGGGCCAGGCGGACGAGCAGGAGGCCGACGACGGCCGTCTCGGCGAGGGCCACGGCGATGTAGACCCCGGTCATCGGACCAGCGGCTCGATCAGGCGCTCGACCGGGCCGTTGACCGCCGCCCGGCGCTCGTCCGGGCCACCCGGCGGGACGGCGACCGCGTGGTACTGGAGCCGGCGACCCGGGACGTCGAGGTCGACGATCTGGTTGTCGACGATCAGCGAGCTGATCAGGGCGACGGCGGTCAGCGCGCCGGGCGTCGAGAACTCGGTCGGGACGACCACCATGCCGCTCGAGAGCGGGCGGCTCGGCGCCCAGATCCGGCGGGCGAGCTTGAGGTTGGCCACCACGATCCGCACGACGCCCTCGACGACGAGCCGGCCGAGGCCGAGCAGGCGGCGCGGCGATAGCAGCCGCCAGGGGCCCGCCACCGGGCCGAGGGGGGCCGCGGCGAGGGCGACCGCGACGGAGAGGCCGGCGCCGAATGCCTCCTGTTCGACGGTGAACGGCGTCCAGGTCAGGAGGATCCACACGCCGAAGGTCCAGACCCCGAGGTCGACCACCCGCCCGCATGAGGCCCGGAGCGCCACGCCGCCCCGCTACCCGCAGGCCCCGGCCCGTAACCCGGCCGGCTCAGCGCCCGCCGAGCACCGCCGCGGTCTGGCGGGCGACGACGATCTCCTCGCCGGCGGGGACGACGAGGACGGCGACCGGAGCCCCGTCGGCCTCGATGCGGGTGGCGTTCGCGGCGTTGCGCGCCGGGTCGACGGCGACGCCCAGCTGACCGAGCCGGGCGCAGATCGCCCCGCGCAGGAGGGCCGAGCGCTCGCCGGCCCCGGCGGTGAAGACGAGCGCGTCGAGGCCGCCCGGCAGGGCGGTGGTCATCGCCGCCACGGCGCCGCTCACCCCCCGGACGAACACGTCGAGCGCGAGTTGCGCCCGCGCGTCGCCGCCCACGGCGGCGCGCTCGACCTCGTGGAGTCCGCGCCGGCCGGCGATGCCGAGGAGTCCCGAGCGGTGGTTGAGCGTCTCCCCGAGCTCGTCGGCGCCGACTCCCGCGGCGAGCAGGTGGAGGAGCATCCCGGGGTCGACCGACCCCGACCGGGTGGCCATCGGGACGCCCTCGAGCGGGGTGAAGCCCATCGTCGTGTCGACCGACCGGCCGCCGGCCACGGCGCTGACCGAGCAGCCGCTCCCCAGGTGGCAGACGACCAGCCGCCGGGCGCCGGCGGCGCCGAGGATGGCCGCCGCCCGCTCGGCGCACCAGGCGACGTTCAGCCCGTGGAAGCCGTAGCGGCGCAGCCCGAAGCGCTCGGTCCACGCCCGCGGCAGCGCGTAGGTCGCCGCCGCCGGCCCCAGGGTCCGGTGGAAGGCGGTGTCGAAGCAGGCGACCTGGGGCAGGTCGGGCAGCACCTCGGCGGCCGCGTCGATCCCCTCGAGGGCGGCGTGGGTGTGGAGGGGGGCGAGCGGGGCGAGCGCGGCGATCGCCGCCCGGGTCGTCGCGTCGATCAGGGTCGGGCCGGAGAAGTCCGGGCCGCCGTGCACCACCCGGTGGCCGACCGCCACCGCCCGACCGCCGGCCCGACCGTCCGCCCGGCCCCCGGCCCGACCGCCGGCCCCGCCCCCGGCCCGACCGCCGGCCCGACCGCCGGCCCGACCCCCGCCCCCGGCTCCGCCTCCGGCCAGGGCGTCGCGCAGGGCCCCGGCGTGGCGGCCGGGCGCGGCCGCGGAATCCCAGAACGCCTCGCCGCTGCTGCGGACCTCCTCCGAGCCCGAGTCGATCAGCGCGTGCTTGAGGCTGCTCGACCCGGCGTTGACGACCAGGACGAGCAACTACTTGCCGCCGTAGAGCTCCTCGACCAGCCCGCCGTAGCGCTCGGCGACCACCGGCCGCTTGATCTTGAGCGTCGGGGTCAGCTCGCCGCCCTCCTGGGTCAGGTCGTGCTCGAGGATCGCGAAGCGCTTGATCTGCTCGATCCGGGCGAGGTGCGCGTTGGCGGCGTCGACGCACTTCTGGAGCTCGTCGCGCACCCCGGGGTGGGCGGCCAGGGTCGCCAGGTCGTCCGACGGGGCGCCGGTCCGCTCGGCCAGGGCGCCGGCCTCGTCGGGATCGATGGTCAGCAGGGCGACGAGGTAGGACCGCCGCTCGCCGAACACGACGGCGTGGGAGACGAACCGCCCCTCGGAGAGGAGCTCCTCGATGTTCGACGGCGAGACGTTCTTCCCGCTCGAGGTGATGATCAGGTCCTTCTTGCGCCCGGTGATGCGGACGTAGCCGTCCTCGTCGATCGCGCCGAGGTCCCCGGTCCGGAGCGTCCGCCCGGCGAGCGCCTGGGCGGTCGAGTCGGGGTCGCGGTAGTAGCCGGGGAAGACGTGGGGCCCGCTCAGGAGGATCTCCTCGTCCTCGGCGAGCGTGACCTCGCAGCCGGGGAGCGGCCGGCCGATCGACCCGAAGCGGTACTCCCGGGGGGTGTTGAGCGTCGAGGCGGCGCAGGTCTCGGTCAGCCCGTAGCCCTCCAATATGAGCACGCCGCAGGCGTCGAAGAACTCGAGGATCTCCCGGCCGATCGGGGCCGCCCCGGTCAGGCAGACGGCGAGGTTCGGCCCGAACACGGCCCGGACCTTCGAGAGCACGAGCTTGTCGGCCAGGGCGTGGCGGCGGCGGGCCAGCGGGCTCCCGCGCCGCCCGGCCCGCGCGCGCTCCCGCTGGCCGGTGCCCTCCCGGATCGCCCAGTGGAACATCGCCCGCTTCACCGGCGAGGCCTCCTCGACCCCGGCGTGGATGCGGGTGTGGATCTTCTCGAACACCCGGGGGACGGACGGGAAGTGGGTCGGCCCGGCCTCGGCCAGCTCCTCGACGATCTTCTTCGAGTCGCCCCGCCAGAAGATGATCTCCCCGCCGACGGTGAGGGCGACGATCTGGGCCACCCGGGCCAGCGCGTGGGCGAGGGGCAGGAACATGTAGATGCTCATGTCGGCGTCGAGGCCGAGCCGGTCCCCGTACATCTCCGCCGCCGAGAGGAGGTTCCGGTGGGTGAGCATGCAGCCCTTCGGCGGGCCGGTGGTTCCCGAGGTGTAGACGATCGTCGCCAGGTCGTCCGGGCCGACGCCGGCCGTCCGGGCGGCCAGGAGCGACTCCTCCTGTCCGCGGCCGCGCTCGCGGAGCTCGGCCAGGGTGAGCGTCCCCGGGGGAGCCTCCCCGGTGAGGAGGATGCGGGTCACGAGGGCGGGGCAGCGGGCGGCGACCGCCGCGACCTTGGCCAGCTGGTCGGCGTCCTCGCAGAACACGGCCCGGGCGCCCGAGTGGGCGAGCACGTACTCGCACTCGCTCGGCGAGTTCGTGTGGTAGACGGGGACGACGACGGCCCCGGAGAGGAGCGTCCCGACGTCGGCGAGCGTCCATTCGGCCCGCGTCGAGGCGAGGATGGCCACCCGGTCGCCCGGGGCGATGCCGATCGCCGCGAGGCCCCGGCCGATCTCGCTCGTCGCGCTCGCCAGGGCGGCGTAGGTGAGCGCGCCCGGCGCGCCCGAGCCCGGGGGGCGCAGGGCGGTCCCCGCGTGGGTCGCGAAGGCGGCGGTCAGGGCGCCGGGGAGCGTGGCGGCCGCCGGCGACGGCCTAGCGGTCTCGGGCGGGGTCTCGGGCGGGGTCTCGGGCTCGGCGGACACTGGAGACCACGGTACACGCGCCGCCCCGGTCAGGCGGCTCCGGCGTCCTTGGACGAGGGCAGCCACGGGTCGTGCCAGCGGCCGTGCCCGCGCGTCAACTCGGCGGCCGCGGGCGGGCCCCACGTCCCGGGGGCGTAGGCCAGGGCGGGGCGGCGGCGGTCGAGCAGCGGCTGGAGGATGCGCCAGGCCTCCTCGATCGAGTCCTGGCGGGTGAACCGGGTCGGGTCGCCGACCATCGCGTCGTGGAGGAGCACCTCGTAGGGAGTCGGGCCCTCGCCCCCCTCGGCGGCGAAATCCATGTCCAGCTCGATCGCCTGCGGACCGCCGGCGTCGGCCCGGTGGGCGTCGAGCATCAGCCGGATCCCGACGTGGGGGTCGATCCGGATGACCAGCTGATCCGGCTCGGGCCGGCGCCGCCCCGAGCCCGTCACGAAGCCGAGCCGCGGCGGGTGGTGGAAGACGAGGCGCAGCTCGGTCACGGTCACCGGGAGTCGCTTGCCCGTGCGGATGAAGAAGGGCACCCCCGCCCAGCGCCAGTTGTCGATCTCGAGGCGGAGCGCGACGAACGTCTCGGTGTCCGAGTCGGGGGCGACCCCGTCGATCTGGCCGTAGCCTTCGTACTGGCCGCGCACGCAGTGGGCG
>CAVTCI010000005.1:0-36572 GCA_963733245.1 uncultured Solirubrobacterales bacterium | reverse complement strand
CCTCCTCATCGGCCTCCAGTTCCTGGTCGTCGTTCGCGGGCTCCCGGGTTCGACCGCCTGGACGCCGATCGGCGAGGCGGCCGCCGTGCTCGGCACGGCCGTCGTCGTGCGGTTCCTCTGGATGTTCACGGTCGGCCGCGTCCTGTCGCGGGTCGGGCGGACCCTCCCGGCCCACGTCGAGCGCCTCGGCCGGGCCGAGCTCGGCGTGCTCGGCTTCTGCGGGATGCGCGGCGCCCTCTCCCTGGCCGGCGCCCTGTCGATTTCGCTCCTGGCCGCCGGCCGGCCGTTCGTCGGGCGCGACGAGGTGATCTTCCTCGTCTACGCCGTCGTGCTGGGGACGCTGATCGTGCCGAGCCTGACGCTCGAGCGGCTCGTCCGGCGCGTGGGCCTGGCCCGCGCTCCTAGACTGGGGCCGGAGCGCTGATGACCCCGCGGCCGCCGCTACCCGCCCGCCGGCTGATCGCCGGCCTCGTCGGTGCTTTGGTCGTGCTCGGCGGGATCCTCTACGCGGTCATCCCCGGCTCGACGGCGACCCCGCTCCCGGGCGGGGCCCGCCCGACCGGACCCGGCGGCGGGCTGCGGGGCTCGCTGGTCTCGCCGGTCCGCCCGGCCCCGGCCACCGTGCTCACCGACTCGGGCGGCCGGTCGATCGACCTGGCCGGCTACCGCGGCCGGCCGGTCCTCGTGACCTTCCTCTACACCCGCTGCCCGGACGTCTGCCCCTTGATCGCGGCCAAGCTCCAGGCGGTGCGCTCCCGGCTCGGCGGTCGGGTCCAGCTGGTGGCGATCTCGGTCGACCCGCGGGGGGACACGCCGCGGACGGTCGCCGCCTTCCTGCGGGCCCACGCCCTCACCGGTCAGATGGAATACCTCCTGGGGAGCGCCGGCCGGCTCGGCCGGGTCTGGGCGGCGTGGAACGTCGGCTCCGAGCGCGACGCCGCCCGGCCGGAGCTCGTCGCCCACTCGGCGCTCGTCTACGGGGTCAGCGGGAGCGGCCGGCTGACCACGATCTACCCGGCCGACTTCGACCCGGCCGACGTGGCCCACGACGTGCCCCTCCTGGCCGCTCGATGAGGCGCGCCCGGGCCGGCGGGCTCGCCGCGGTCGGCGCGGCCGCGCTGGCGATCGGGCTCCAGGATCGGGGGAGCCCGCCCCGGCCGGCCCCGGCGCTCCCCCGCCAGGCCCTCCACGGCCCGGCGGTGACGCTCGCCTCGCTCCGCGGCCGACCGGTGCTCGTCAACTTCTGGGCCGCCTGGTGCGTCCCGTGTCGCAAGGAGGCGCCGGTGCTCGCCGCGTTCGCCCGGAGCCCGGCCGGCCGGGGGCACCTCGTCGGGGTCGACACCGGCGACGACACCCGGGCCGCCGCGCGCTTCGTCGCCCGGTACGGGTGGGGCTTCCCGGTGCTCCGCGACCCGGCGAGCGCGACCGCGGTCGACTACCGCGTCCCCGGCCTCCCGACAACGTTTGCCGTGGACGCGCGCGGGCGGATCGTCGCGGAGCTCTCCGGCGCCCAGACGGCGGCGACGCTCGGCCGGGCGCTGGCGGCGGCCGGGCGCGGCTAGTGGTTCGTCCGGTAAGTTCGTGTGCCATTCGGCGAGGTCCGGGGGCCGCGTGGCCAGGACGCAGAAGCGGCGGCATACTGGACGTATTCCGAGCTTCGAGGACGCCGCCACGCGGCCATCCGGGCCCGCCCAATGGTGCAGGAACTTGCTGGACGGACCACTAGCCGGGCGGGGTCATCCGATCAACACAGGGTGGCCACGACGGTGCCCGTGCCGGCGTGACCGGGGTTCGATGCGTAGCCGGGATCGGTGTGGACGATCACGACGTGGCGCGTGTCACCGGCGATCGTCGGTCCGGACTTGTCGATCCGGCTGGCCACGACGACGGCGATGTAGGAGGGGAGCGGTCCGGGCGGGGGCGGCGTGCTGTTGCCCGGGTCGGTCGTCCAGGCCACGCCACACCCGGGCGCCGGCGGAGTGTCCTCGAACCCCTTGAAGCTCGGCGGGGCGCCTCCCCCGCTGAGGCTGTTGGCCTTGGCCCACTGGGCGCCCCAGAACGCCACCGCGCCGGTGGCGCTGCGATCGCCGACCACGAACGAGCCGCCGGTCGTGTAGGCGAAGACGAGCGCCCGTTCGGCGTTCGACGCCGGCTGGTAGAACGCGTCGCCGGCGAAGCTGTCGGTGATCGGCTCGGGACCGAGGGCAACGGTGACCGGGTTGATCGAGCAGGCCGCCGTGCCGGTCGCGTCGGTCGTCGCCGTGCAGCTCTGGGCGCTCGCGCCGCCGCCCAGGGTCATGGTGACCGGCGTGCCCGCGATCGGCGCTCCGCCGACCGGGTCGGTCAGGGTGGAGGACAGCGCGGCCTTGCCGCCCTGGGCGAACAGGAGCAGATCGGCGCTCGAGGAGAGCGCCGCCTCCTCGTGGGTCACCGCGAAGGCCACCGAGGTGCTGGACGGAAGGTGCGAGGGGTCACCGGCGTAGGTCGCGTCGATCGTGTAGGAGCCGGCCGGCTCGCCCGGCGTGACCGGGCACGACGCCCGCCCGGCGGTGTCGGTCAGCGCGGTGCAGGACTCGGCGCCGTTGAGGGTGAAGCTCACCGGTGCGCCCGGGATCGGCGCGCCGCTGGTCGTGTCGGTCAGGGTCGCCGAGAGGGTCGCCTGATCGTTGAAGTCCGAGGTCCGGGCGCCGTCGTAGGCGAGCGTCGTCGGGCGCCTCTCCCAGACGACGTCGACCGGGTTCGAGGTGATCGTGCCGGCGAGATTGGTCACCGACGCCTGGATCGTGTCGGTGCCCGCGAGCGCGCTCGAGTAGCTGAAGCTGGCGTTGCCGGCAGCGTCGGCCACCGCCGTGCCCGACCGGCCCAGGTTGGGGCCCGACACCACGACGAAGGTCACCGCGGCGCCCTGGAGCGGGGAGCTGCAGGCCGAGAAGTTCGCGTTCACCGTCGCGGTCGACCCGATCAGGTCGCTCTGGCTCGGCGGCGCCAGCGTGAGCACCGCCCCCTGCGGGCACGGCGGGGAGCCGATCGAGACCCATTGCGTCGTCTCGTTGCCCGGCGGGAACCCGGTGCGGGCGCAGTCGGCGGCGTCCACGCCGCTGGTGTTGAGCACCTGGCCGGTGTCTTGGTAGGTCGTGGCGACCCCGTTCACGGTGACCGTGACCAGCGGGATGACTCCGGACTGGTGGCAGTTGTTCGCCCAGGGGGCGCCACCCGGTCCGATGTCCGAGCTGTCCATGAGCGCCGGCCCGCTGCCGGCCGTGCATCCGTTGCCGGAGCCCGAGGCCGTCTGGGTGAGGATGATCTGGCCGCCGGCCGCCAGCGTGACGCCATGCGGCCAGATGTCGTAGACGCACCCGTCGAAATCGACCGTGACCGAGTCGACCGTCTCGGTCAGCGCGGTCGCGTTCGCGACGCGTATCGCCCCGGCATCGAACGCGCAGCTGCTGTCCGGCGAGCATCCCTCGAAGGTCACTCCGGCGGCGCCCTCCCACGGCGTCGGCGACTGGGTCGTCCCGCTGCGGACGTTGTCGGCGTAGCCGACGAACACGCTGTAGCTGGGATCGGCGGCCCGCGCGGCTCCGGTGCCGAGCGCACCACACAGCAGGAGCACCAATCCGGTCGCGGCCAGCAGAGCTCCCCACGAGCGACGCCGCGTGGTCTCGAGCACGACGATCCCCATCATCAAAGCCACCCCTCGTCCGCGCGAGGCTTACCCCGCGCCCGACCCCCCGGTCGGAAGTGTTTGCCCGGCCAGCTACGGCGCGACGCTAACAAAGAGGATGGACGGCTTGTGTGACAATCGTCACACATCGGCGACAGGCGGGAGCAGGGGCGCGGGCATCGGCGCTGCCGGCGATGCCGATCGCCCGGCACGCGCCGCGGTGGCCGGCGCCTCTTGCGGCCTCGACCGACGGGAGCCTACGAGGTCAGCGCGCTTCTCGAGCGCTCGGGCGTCGGCTCGACCGGGCGCCGGTGCGTCTAATTTGGACTAGATCCAGAAATCTGTGGCATCCTTGGGGACATGCCGTCGACCTCGGAACTCGCGGGCGTGCTGCGCGGGGCTCGCCTGCGCGTCACGCGTCCCCGGGTGGCGGTGCTCGCCGTGGTGCGCGAGCATCCGCACGCCGACACGAACTCGATCATCGGGCGCGTGCGCGAGGATCTCGGCGAGGTTTCCCAGCAGGCGGTCTACGACGTGCTGCGCGCGCTGACCGGCGCGGGTCTGGTGCGGCGCATCCACCCGCCGGGCTCGGTGGCGCGCTACGAGTCGCGGGTCGGGGACAACCACCACCACGTCGTGTGCCGGTCGTGCGGGGCCATCGCCGATGTCGATTGCGCCGTCGGCACCGCCCCCTGCATGACCGCGGCCGACCACCACGGCTACGCGATCGACGAGACCGAGGTCGTCTACCGGGGCTTGTGCCCGGGATGCTCGACCGCAGGCAGTGACTAAGTACACACTCTGAAAGGGTTTCCCTTGTCTGATAGTCCTGACGCCGTTGTTGGAGAGATGAACGAGGAGAACGGGGGCGGCTGCCCGGTCGCCCACGAGCGCGCCCGGCACCCGACCCAGGGCGGAGGCAACCGCGGCTGGTGGCCGGACCGGCTCAACCTGAAGATCCTCGCCAAGAACCCGGCCGTGGCCAACCCCTTCGGCTCGGAGTTCGACTACGCCGAGGCGTTCTCGAGCCTCGACCTCGCGGAGGTCAAGCGGGACATCGAGGCGGTCTTGACCACCTCGCAGGACTGGTGGCCGGCCGACTACGGCCACTACGGCCCGTTCATGATCCGGATGGCCTGGCACAGCGCCGGGACGTACCGGATCAGCGACGGCCGCGGTGGCGCCGGGGCCGGCCAGCAGCGCTTCGCGCCGCTCAACAGCTGGCCGGACAACGCGAACCTCGACAAGGCGCGGCGGCTGCTCTGGCCGGTGAAGAAGAAGTACGGCCGGCAGCTCTCGTGGGCGGACCTGATCGTCCTCGCCGGGAACGTCGCCCTCGAGTCGATGGGCTTCGCGACGTTCGGCTTCGCCGGCGGCCGGGAGGACGTCTGGGAGCCGGACGAGGACGTCTACTGGGGCCCCGAGACGACCTGGCTGGGCGACGAGCGCTACACGGGCGACCGGGAGCTCGAGGAGCCGTTCGGCGCCGTCCAGATGGGCTTGATCTACGTCAACCCGGAGGGGCCGAACGGCAACCCGGACCCGCTCGCCGCGGCCCGGGACATCCGGGAGACGTTCCACCGGATGGCGATGGACGACGAGGAGACGGTCGCGCTGATCGCCGGTGGGCACACGTTCGGCAAGACCCACGGGGCGGCCGACCCGGAGGAGTACGTCGGCCCCGAGCCCGAGGACGCGCCGCTCGAGGAGCAGGCCCTCGGGTGGAGGAACGCCTACCGGAGCGGCAAGGGCGCGGACACGATCACCAGCGGGTTGGAGGGCGCCTGGACGCGTACCCCGGCGACGTGGGACAGCAGCTTCTTCGAGACCCTGTTCGCCCACGAGTGGGAGCTGACGAAGAGCCCGGCCGGCGCGGCCCAGTGGAAGCCGAAGGACGGCGGGGCGCAGGACACGGTGCCCGACGCCCACGTCGCGACGCTGACGCACGCCCCGACGATGCTGACGACCGACCTCGCGCTCCGGTTCGACCCGATCTACGAGCCGATCTCGCGGCGCTTCCTCGAGCACCCGGACGAGCTGGCGGACGCGTTCGCCCGGGCGTGGTTCAAGCTCACCCACCGCGACATGGGGCCGGTGGCGCGCTACCTGGGCCCGGAGGTCCCGGCCGAGACGCTGCTCTGGCAGGACCCGCTCCCCGAGGTGACGCACGAGCTGATCGGGGCGGAGGACATCGCCGCCCTGAAGGGCCAGATCCTCGACTCGGGGCTGTCGGTCTCCCAGCTCGTCTCTTGTGCGTGGGCGTCGGCTTCGACGTTCCGCGGGAGCGACAAGCGCGGCGGCGCCAACGGGGCGCGCATCCGCCTCGAGCCGCAGCGGGGTTGGGAGGTCAACGACCCGGACGAATTGGCGACGGTGCTGGGCACCCTGGAGGGGATCCAGGAGGCGTTCAACGGCTCCCAGACCGGGGGCAAGCGGGTCTCGCTGGCCGACCTGATCGTGCTCGGCGGCTCGGCCGCCATCGAGCTGGCGGCCAAGAGCGCCCGCGTCGACATCGAGGTCCCGGTCACGGTGGGCCGGGCGGACGCGTCGCAGGAGGAGACCGACGTGGAGTCCTTCGGGGCGCTCGAGCCGACGGCGGACGGATTTCGCAACTACGTCGGCAACGGGCACCGGCTCCCGGCCGAGTACCTCCTGGTCGACCGGGCGAACCTGCTCACCCTGAGCGCCCCGGAGATGACCGTCCTCGTGGGCGGCCTGCGGGTCCTGGGCGCGAACGCCCATGAGTCCCCGGTGGGCGTCTTCACGAGCGTGCCCGGGTCGCTGACCAACGACTTCTTCGTGCATCTGCTCGACCTGGGCACGGTGTGGACGGCGACGTCCGGGGAGACGTTCGAGGGTCGGGACGCCGCGACGGGCGAGCCGCGGTGGACGGGCAGCCGGGCCGACCTCGTCTTCGGGTCGAACTCCGAGCTACGGGCGCTGGCGGAGGTCTATGCGAGCGACGACGCGCGGGAGAAGTTCGTGCGCGACTTCGTCGCGGCGTGGGTCAAGGTGATGAACCTCGACCGCTTCGACCTGCGCTGATGTCGACGGCGCCGCGCAGTTGGCTCTGCGCGGCGCCGCGACTGGCGCTTACTGGGCGGGGAAGCGTCCGTGGCCTGCGGCGGCCGCCCCCTTCAGCCTGGCGCTCGAGTGCCTGAGCCCGCCGCCGGTCACGCTCGTGTCGTACGCCATCCGCACGGTCGTGTTGGCGAACGCCTGCGACATGAACGTCAGCACCGCCGGATCGTTGTTGCTCAGGTTGTCGCACCAGCGGAACGGGTTGTCGACGCAGCCTCCGTCGAAGCTCGGGACGACGCCTTCGTAGTTGCCGAGCGAGCCACCGAACAAGGCGACCTCCGCCTGGCTCTTGCAGCAGTCCTGACCGGTCAGCAGGCCGCTGGCTGGGATCCCGGCGGCGTTGAAGCTGAACGCGTCGGTCCCGACCGGGGAGAAAAACTCGTGGTTGCGCCCGATCGAGGTGAAGTACTGGCTCGACTGATCCCTCGAGACCAGCGACGGCGCGTACACGTTGCTGGGGAACGTCGTCGTCACGGTCCGGCCGAAGAGGTCCACCGCGGCCGGATCGAGGATCCCGATGATGTAGTTCGGCGTCGCGGTGACGTCGGCATCGAGGTCATAGGCGATGTGGCTCAGCTCGACCGGGGACAGGTTGTTGACGTAGTAGGAAGACCCGAGCAGGCCCAGCTCCTCGCCGCCGAACCAGATGAACCGGAGCTTGTGGAGCGGCCTGACCTTCTTCATCATCTGCGCGATGTCGAGGATCGTCGCCGACCCGGAGGCGTTGTCGAGCATCCCGGCGCCGAAGATCGCGTCGAGGTGGGCGTCGACGACGAGGACGCTGTTCGGATCGCCACCGTACGAGTCGGCGATGACGTTGTAGTCCTCGGCGTTCGGCTTCTCGATCGAGGCGATGTTGAGCTTGGCCACCGGCGGAGCGCTCCCGGTGTTCACGGCCTGCTGGTACTGGTTGTCGAAGTTCAGGCCGGTGTCGAAGGAGGTGAACGCGACCGGGATCGTCGGGATGATCGGATTGCCGGCGGCGTCGACGAGGCTGCCGTTGACCACGCCGGTGCGGCCGGGGTTGCCTTCGTTGAAGATGATCACGCCGGTGGCGCCCGCTGCCTGCGCGTTGAGGACCTTGACCCCGAAGCTGCAGCCGCCGCGCTGGACCAGCGCGATCCGACCGGCGACGAAGCCGCTGAAGTCGGCGGCCGTGCACCCGCTCGTCGAGCTGGACGTGGGCGTCGGCGGGAGGACGATGCCGCCCGCCGGCTGTACCGCGGCGGTCGCCGACCCGTTGGCGCGCCCGGGATTCCATTCGCTGACCAGCGTGAAGTCGTGGGCGGCGGGGGAAACCTCGCTGAACTGCGGTACGCCGACGAAGGCGAAGTAGTCGAAATGGTAGGTCTGGATCGTGACGTTGTATCCGGCCGCCTTCATCAGGTTCGCGACATAGTCCACCGACGCCTTGTAGCCAGGCTCGCCCGAGTTGCGCGACGGCTTGCCGTCCGGGCCTGGATTGGCATTGGCGATCGCCTGGAAGTTCTGCATGTGCGCCCAGAGATCGGCCGTCTGGATGCAAGGGATGAGCTTCTCCGGCGAGTCGTTGGACCGGTGGTCGCAGGCGGTCGACGAGACGGCACCGGCGCTCGCCGGGGCGAGCAGCGCGGCGGCGAGGCAGAGCAGGAACGTCGCAAGAGGCCTCAGTACCCCGGCGGTACGTCGTGACATCAAGGACCTCCTCAGATCGCTGGACCCGGAACCCCGACCCGCGCCGGGGTTCCCGCTGAGGTGACTATAGGCCGGCCGACCGCGACCGGCAAGCGCCCGGCTCATGCGTGCGCTGCATCGAGCTCGCCGGACGCTCCGGTCAGCCGTAGGTTGGCCAGGACGTCGACCGGGCAACCGATCGCCGCTACGGGGCTTGTGCGGCAGCTCCGGCACGGCCAGCGCGAGCGAGCGCCCCTCGATCGGCGCCGGATCACCCGCCGTGTCTGTCCGTGCGGGGCAGCCCAGGCGGCGACCACGCCGGCGGCGTGGTCGGGCACGGGAAGCGAGCGACGTCGGTCACGTAGATCGTCGGCGAACGCCGAGAGGGCCTCCCGGATGCGTTCGGTGACCTCTGAGCGGGTGGTGCCGAGCGCGACAACGCCGGGCAGATCAAGGAGGAAGGCGCCCCAGGCGCCGTCGTCGGCTTGCTCGTAAACGACGACGTGAATCCCCCATCGGAGATACTCGAGACCGCTCGCCGGTCGAATGCTACGGATGGTTCCGGGGGAGCCGTGTCGCGGTCCTTACGGGCGACGACGATCCGGCCCTCGCTGTCAGAAGGGGCCCAGACTTCATGAGACGATGACCGACAAGCCCCCGCCCCCTCCACCTTTGAGGCCGAGCCCGATGGTCGTTTGACCGGGGCGGGAGCTCCGGTGCCACGCGCTGCGCCGCCCCCGGTTGCCGGCTCGCGAAGCCCGGACCGCGCGCCGGCTGGACGCCGCAGAACGCTGCGGCGGTGTCGCGGGCGTCTGACCCCGACCCGCCCGCACGGGCACGACTTCCGCAGCAACGCGGGCATCCGCCGCGGCGCCCCTCTCGCTCACGGTCTGGACCAGCTGCCAGAACTTCGCGGTGCCGGCGGGAACGCGCCCGCATCGCCCGCCGAGCAAGCATCGGGTCGATCAGCAGCGGCTGCGCTCGCCATTCCGGAGCGGTTACGCCGTCCCGTCAGACAACGGCGCTCGCTCCTCGAGAGGGATTCGCGAGCCGCAGCCGCCACTCGACCGGCGGGTGCTCACGATTGCCTCGGCGGTGGCCGTGTCCCGCGCGCCTGGCTCCTCTGCGGCGACCGCCATCAGCTGTCCCCCAGCCTGTGCAGCGTCACGGTTGTCGTCGGCGCGTAGGAGGGCGGCCGCGGAACCGTGTGACACGCGGTCGGTGGCGACGAGAATCAGCGAGTCGACGGTCTCGAGCTTGCTGGCGCCAAGAAGGTCCATCCAGGCGTCGAGCGCCTTCCACGGCGGGCGGCTGCGTCGGTCATGGTGCCCCGGTGGACCGAATGCTTGAGCTGCTCGAAGTCGCGGATCGCCTCCGCGGCGTCCTCGACGACGACGTCCACGAGGGTCTCGATGGCCATCGTGGTGGCGTCGTCTCCAGCGATCAGCGACAACAGCGCTCGCTGGTCCGGAAGTGGTACCCAGCTCCTTGTCCTGCTGCTGATCGCCCTTCCATGACCGCGAGCCTAGCTAACGCCCATCGCGGTTAGCCGCCGACGGGCACGTGAGTCTGCCCACCGTTCAGGCGGCGACGGCGAGACGTGAGTCGGGCATGTCGTCCCAGGTCCGGCCGTCGAGCTCGCGCCCGCCGGTTTTCGGTGTACGTCCGCCCCACTGCTTGAAGAAGAACGCGACGTCCTGCTCAGCGCAGCGTTCGCGCAGGTCGCGCGCCCATTTGATGCGCATCGGCCGGTGGCGCGGCCCGGATTCGCCGCCGGCAATCAGCCAGTGGATGCCGGTGAGGTCGAGACCGTCGAGGGGGCCGAGGAGCGGCTCAGCGGAGATGAAGCGGACTGCGGCGTCGACCGACCGCAGGGCGTCGGCGCGGTGAACGAAGCGGCGGTTCTCGATCGAGACGCCCATCCAGACGTTGGGATGCCACGGCAGTTGCGGTGCGAGCGCCTGTAGCCGGTCGTGGCGCTTGGTGAGGATCTGGAAGCTGTGCTGCTTGGCCGCGCCCATGACGTCGAAGACCTGCCGGATGTAGTCGAGCGGGATGCCCTCGTGGAAGAGGTCGCTCATCGAGTTGACGAAGATCATCCGCGGCCGCTTCCACTTGAGCGGCTGTTCAAGCCGTTGCGGCCAGAGCTGAAGGTCGAATCCGTGCTCGTACGGGTGCCCGGGGACGCCGCGCCAGCGCTCAGCGAACGTCTTGGCGTAGCAGTGGGCGCAGCCCGGAGAGACTTGGTGACAGCCCGTGACCGGGTTCCACGTCGCCTCGGTCCACTCGATTGCGCTGTTGTCCGCCATGGCTCCTCTCGTTCGCCGGAGCGTACCGTGTCTCCTGCGTGTACGAACGGATGTTCGCATGCGCATCGGACGGCCATCGCGCGCGCCGACAGGCAACGACGACGATCAGCGGAGGAATCGCAGGCGCGCGCCGTCGAGGCCGCGCGTGCCCGCGGCGCGGACGACATCAAGCGTGCCGGCCTTGATCGCCGGGTTGAGGGTCTTCTGGCGTAGATGCTCGACGCGGTACGGCGTGCCGAGTCGTGTATAGGTGACGGCCGCGTCGATCGTGAACCAGTCGGTGCCGAAGTGCGAGCGCAGCGCGGCCAGCAGCGGCGCGGTGTCGACCGTCAGGCTGAAGAGGATCTCCTGGTTGGTCTCGGTCCGGGCCGCATAAGAGGTGCCCGCGACCGGGTCGACCTTCCACATCGCGGTCTTCGCGAAGTCGAGGCCCACGTCATGCCCGACGCCGAAGATCAGCCGGTAGTCGTTGCCGTCCTGGGTGTGCAGCTGAAAGGACCGGACATGCTTGACGGTCGGGCTGGCGGCCAACTGGCGCTCGAACAGCGCGAGCAAGAACTTCCGGCGTGCGGCGCCCTCAAGCGGGATCGCGTCGCGCCACTCCTCGCAGCCGAACAAGGCGTTGAGGGCTCGGTCCTGACCCTCGCGGCCGACGAAGCGGTTGACGTGCGACAGCGGCAGGAAGATCAGGACCTCGCAGCGGGGGAAGCTGAGCAGACGCCCGGTGAGCGACATCGATGCCGCCGAGTACCCGAACGGGTCGATAAACGCGAACGTCGGGATCAGCGTTGCGCCGTGTTCGGTGACGACGTCGAGCATCCGGGCGAACGTCGACTCGAAGGCGCCGTGCTCGATGCCCGCGTTCACGTTGGGTGGGAGCTGGCCCAGGGCGGCCACCTCGGCGCGGAGCCGATCGACGCGGCGCGAGTCCTGTTCGATGAACAGGTAGGTGAACTGGACGCCGGCGAGCCGCTCGAGCGCCTTGTGCGAGAGCAGGGCGTCGAGCATGAGGAGCGGTGAGCCTGGCTCGCCGCCGGTGTAGACGCCGGGGCCGGCGAATCCGTCGACCAGCAGCAGGCGCGGTGGTCCCGGGCGGTAGGCAGCGGTCTTGATTGCCTGCAAGCCCATCGCTGGGAGCCACCCATCGAGGTAGCTGCGCAGCACGCGGTGCTTGGCGGCGGTGTGGTCCTCGCGGTGCCAGAGGATCGGGTCGGTCATGAGCTCATCGGGGTCGTCGAGGTGGATCGAGCAGCGCAGACTGTGATTCTTGCACAAGGTTGTGAGGGTTGTATAGTCCTGATCATGACCGAGGACGAATTCCTGCGGATCGGCGAGGCGGCGGCCTACGTGGGCGTGTCGGCGCAGACGCTGCGCCGCTGGGACTCTGAGGGCCGCCTCACGGCCGTGAGGCGGCCGGGCAATAGCTACCGCTACTACCGGCGCGCGGATCTCGAGCAATTTCGCCTCGGCTATCTGCGTGCCGCCGACGGCGTCACCGACCCGGGCGAGCTGTTCCGGCTGGCCAACGCCGACATCGAAGCCAACGAGTTGTTGCGTGAGCCACAGCGCGAAGCCCACCAGGCGGTGCGCCAGCATTTCGCCTCCAAGACGGCCCCAGCGATCGTGCAGATCCCGGTCGGCTGCGGCAAGACCGGCATCATGGCGACGCTCCCGTTCGGTGTCGCCGACGGCCGCGCGCTTGTCATCACCCCGAACCTCACGATCCGCAAGGGCGTCGCGGCCGCGCTCGACATCGCCAGCCGAGAGTGCTTCTGGGCGAAGACCCGAGTCCTTCCAGGCTTCGCCGAAGGCCCGTACTTCGCAGTACTCGACAGCACCGACGCCAACCTGCACGACTGCACCGAAAGCCACTTCGTCGTCACCAACATCCAGCAACTCGCCAGCTCCGCCGACCGCTGGTTGCCGCAGTTCCCGCCGAACTTCTTTGACCTCATCCTCGTCGACGAAGGCCATCACGCTGCCGCCGCAAGCTGGCAGAAGGTCTTCCGTCGGTTCCCCGACGCCAAGGTCGTGAGCTTGACCGCGACGCCGTTTCGCTCCGACGAGCAACCGCTGGAAGGAGAGCTGATCTACCGCTACCCGTTCGCCAAAGCCATGATGAAGGGCTTCATCAAGCAGATCCACGCCCGTCGGGTCGAGCCGTCCGAGCTGTACTTCACCTACGACGGCGACACCGTCAAGCACTCCCTGGAAGAGGTACTCCAGCTCCGCGAGGAGCAGTGGTTCCGTCGCGGCGTCGCTCTCTCCCCGGAGTGCAACCGGCACATCGCCGAGAGCAGCATCCAGCGCTGCAACGCCCTGCGTGCCGAGACCGGCATCGCCCACCAGATCATCGCGGCGGCGTGCTCGGTCGACCACGCGCGCCAGGTCCGCGCCATCTACGAGGAGTGCGGCTACAACGCAGCCGAGATCCACAGCGGCATGAGCGACGACGAAAAGGAGACCGTCCTAGGCAAGCTCACCACCAACAAGATCGACTGCATCGTGCAAGTCCAGATGCTCGGCGAGGGCTTCGACCACCCGCGCCTCAGCGTCGCTGCAATCTTCCGGCCCTTCCGTAGTCTCGCGCCCTACATCCAGTTTGTCGGCCGTGTCATGCGCGTCGTCCATCAAGGCTCCCCCGATCACCCCGACAACCAGGGCTGGGTTGTCACTCACGTCGGCCTGAACAACGAAGAGCGTTGGGAGGAGTTCCGCGAGCTCGACCTCGACGACCAGGCACTACTGCGAGCGTGGCTGCACCCGGAGCAGTCCGACGACGCCGCCGATCAGCGCGAACGCGAGGACGGCGGCGAGCCCCGGCGCTTCGACCAAGGCGTCCTCGTAGACGCGGAGCGGATCAGTCACTTCATCGACCAGCCGTTCCTCGATCCCCACGACGACCGCGTCCTTGACGAGATGCTCGCCCGACCGATCGCCGGCGGACTGAAGCTCAGCGACCTCGTCGACCGCGAAACGCTCCGACAGCAGCTGCTCGACCGAGCCGCCACACCCGACACACCGACCCCGATCCCGGTCACGCCGCAGCGCCGACGCCAGGCCGCCCGCAAGCGACTCGATGAGCGAGAGAAGTCTGTTGCCGCGCGCGTCCTGCAGGACCTCAACCTCTGTCGACAGGGTTGGCAGATCGCCAAGGCGGTCGGCGGCGCCCGGGGGCCGAACAACACGACCGTCATCCGCCTCGTCAAGGGCCAGGTCAACAAGACGCTCGGCATCAAGTCCGGCGAGCGCAAGACCATGTCGGCCGAACAGGCTGAGAGCGCACTGGCGTCGCTCGACAAGAGTGGCGACACCGTCCGCGACCGCATCCGCGCTGCGATCGAGGCGTAGTCGTGGCCAAGACTCGACAGCGATTTAATACCGTCACGGTCGAGACCGCCAAGCGCAAGCGCATCTGTCACCGCAACCGCGCAAAGCACCAAGTCGTCGCCGGTGAGCGCTGCCTGGTCATCCGCGACCCGACCAACAATGCCAGCAAGAACTACTGCGTCTCATGCGCCACGGCGATCTTGGATCGCGCCGAGCAAGACATCGCCGGGCTGCGCGCCGGGCTGCTCGACTGATACGCCGCGCCGTAAGGATTTCCGTCCGACCCTTGGGCAATGATGACGGGTTCCCCGCATCCGCGGCTTCCGTCCGCTCCTCGGCGTACCGTGGTCAGGATGTCCTCGCGTTCGATCACCGCAGGTATGCGAGGCACCGCGCGCCCACATGACGCCCAACTGATCGCGATCGAGGGCGCCAGCGGCGTCGGCAAGACGACAGCAGTCGCGATGCTGGCTCGGTCGTTGCCGACCGCCGGCTCTCCGCTCACCATCAAGCTGCCGTCCGCAGGGCCGCTCGGCACGCTGGCGCGAGAGTTGCTGGAGCACGGCCTGCACGAGACCGTCGCCCTGACAACGGCAGCCGATCGGGCCTTCGTCGCCGAGGTCGAGATCACCCCGGCGCTCGCCGCCGGTCGGCCGGTGATCGTCGATCGCTATGTCATGTCAGCCCTGGCCCTCAACCGCCTCGGTGGCATCACCTTCGAGGACAGCTTCGCGCTATGTGCACGCCTGCCACGCGCCGACCTATCAGTCCTCCTCGTCAGCGATCCCCACGCGATCGCCGAGCGTCTCGTCCGCCGCGACCAGCTCGACCCCTACGAACGCGGAGACGCCGTCGGTGAGTCTGTCTGAACAGGACGCCTTCGTGTCAGCCGCGGAGTTCCTGCGCAGCCGCGACTGGCGCATCGCCCAAGTGGACGCGTCGATGCTCGACCCGACCCAGACCGTGGCTGCGATCAGCTGCGCCATCACCGACGCCGAGACCGCACGTTGAAGGTGGTCTTCATCTACCCCGAGGTCCCTGACCTCGGCCGACTCGGCTCCGGGCGCAAGGAGTTCCCGCCATTCGGCGTCCTCTACCTCGCCGCCGTCGCCGAAGATGCCGGCCACCACGTCCAAATCATCCCGGTCGACCATGCCGTCGTCGACTACGACCTGACCGACGCCGACTTCGTCGGCTACAGCATCGCCTCCTCGGCAACCTTTTCCTTGCTGCGCGAGATTCACCACCGGGCGACCTACGGCGAAGAGACCGTGGTGATGATCGGCGGGATCCACGTCAACTTCTTCGCCGAGCAGTCCCTGCGGGACTTCCCCGCCACGCTGGCCGGCGTCGGCCCGTGCGAGGACGTCCTCCCGCAGCTGCTCGAGGCCGTCGCCGTGCGCGACCTCCCGCGGCTCCGTGCACTGCCGAGCGTCGCCTGGCTGGACGCTGACCGCGGCTACCACGAGGCGGCCGTCGCGGCAGAACCCGATCTGAAGGCGCTCCCGCTCCCCGCTCGACACCTGTTGTCGGCCGACCGGGTCGTCATGACCGACCGACTGGCAGGAGGCCATCTGCGGATGGCACACGTCCTCTTCAGCCGCGGCTGCCCTTTCAAGTGCAAGTACTGCGCCGTCGCCGGAACGAAGATCGTCTACCAGGACAAGGATCGCGCCCACGACGAGCTCGCCGCCCTCGTCGAGCGGTCAGCGATCAACGGGTTCGCGATCGTCGACGACAACTTCATCGTCCACCGCAAGCGGGTCGCGGAGATCGCCCGCGCCATCGGCCCGCTTGGGCTGCGCTGGTCGGCCCTGTCGCGGGTCGACACCATACGCGAGGAGCTCGCGACCACACTCGCAGAGGCCGGCTGCATCGAGCTGAAGTTCGGGATCGAGTCAGGCAGCGAGCCAATGCTGCGCGCTATGGGCAAGAAGACCACGACCGAGCAGATCACCAACGCGCTGACCTGGGCCACGCAGGCCGGGATCGGGGTGAAGGCCTTCCTGATCCACGGGTTCCCCGGCGAGTCGATCGCCACCACGCGCGAGACGATCCGACTTCTGGATAGGGTTGGCGACGAGATCCAGCGCTTGTCGCTGTTTCGGTTCGTACCACTCCCTGGGACAGAAGTCTATGAGCAGTGGCAGCTCTACAACGTTCACGGCACCCACTACGCACCCGACTGGGACGGCAATTGGGCGAAGTTTCATATCCATCACAACCACCATCACTGGTGGGGTAACAACGATGACTTCGCGCAACTACAGACGGCGTACCAGGAGTTGGCAGGATACGTATCACAACGCTGGCCAGACGCGGCGCCATAATGAGACTCTGGCACTGTGACTACTATGATGGCGCGGTCGTTCGCCGAACAACTAACGACCCACCTCAACGAGCTGTCTAGTGCTCCTCCGGCCGTCATCGCTGAGCATCTCGTCGGCGTCCATGCCGCCCGGGTGGTATCGCCGCTCCCCATCGTCGCGGCGCGTACGAACGACTCGATCAAGGCGCTCCCCGTGCTCGACTTCGCGCCCGACGGAGACCTCATCCGGGTTCGCTGCATGCGCAAGACCCTCCACATCCTGCCGCGCGCACTCGCGCGAATCGCCCACGCCGCCACCCGCCGCTACCGCGTCCGCGACGCTGCCCGCGCTCTCGTCGTACGCGGCCTGACGCCCGACGAGTACGAGTTGCTCGCCCGTCGCACCGAGCAGATCGTGGCCGCCCACGGTTCCGGGACCCCCGGCATCCTTGCTGAGCACATCGCCCTCAAGCTCAAGCTCCACGACCAGCGAGTTGCCGCGCTGCTGCTGAAGTACTGCTGGGAAGCTGGCGATCTTTTCGTCTGGCGCAGTCCCTCGAGCTGGGACGCCGAGCGCCGCATGATCGGCGCCGACGCGACTCTGCGTGCGTACTTCGCCGAACTGGACGCCGAGGACGCCCAAGACCAACTGCTCGGCCACTACTTCGAGCGCTTCGGCCCAGCGAGCGTGCGCGATGCGTCCTGGTGGTCAGGTCTGAGCGCGGGCGCCGTTCGACGACACATCGCGGGAGCCGGCGACCGCTATGCCGAATACTCGGCGCCGTGGTCGCCGTCGACGTTGTACGGCATCGCCGGCCGCGATGAGGCCCACCCTCGCCACGCGATCGACGACCTCGCAGACGCGGACCGGCGCTACACCTTCCTGGGTCACGAGGATCCGATCCTCAAGGCGTACTTCGAATCGCGAGGACGGTACGTCGACGACGTCAACTACGACCGGCTCTACAACCAGATCGGCGAGGCCCGCCCGGCGCTGGTCGCCAACGGACACATCGTCGGCATCTGGCAATGGGACCGCCAGGATCGCACCATCGCCACGCAGCTCTTCCCCCGCTACAGCAAGCTCCGACCGGACGCAGCCGCCGCAGGCGATGTCCACACGACGCTCTTGCGCGCGGCGTTCGAGCAGCAGGAGCTCGCGCATCTCGCGTAGGTCGTGACCACCCGCGCTCAGCGGTCCGTTCGGGAACGCACACTGTCTTCGGGCGTCTTGCTGGCGCGCTTGATGCGCCGGGCGAAGCGTCACGCAGCGACGGACCTGCCCCGGCGTGACCAAGCGTTGTCGGGGGCCACGACTCCATCGGCAGCAAACGCGGCGAGGGCACTGTTCGTCAAGCGGCTACGCCAGTCTCAGCGATCGTCCGACGATCTCGCGCATGATCTCGTTGTCGCCGCCGTAGATGCGGCTGACGCGGGCGTCGGCGTAGGCGCGGGCGATGGGGTATTCGCTGCTGAAGCCGTAGCCGCCGAAGAGCTGCAGGGAGCGGTCCACGACGCGGAACTGAAGCTCGGTGCACCCGAGCTTGGCCGCGGCGGCAGCCTCGGCCGTGAGCGAGCTGGGTCATGCATTGCCCGAGGTAGGCCTGGGCGACGGCGATCTCGGTGGCGCAGTCCGCGAGGACGAAGTGGATGTTATGCAGCGCGCCGATCGGTGCGCCGAACGCTTCGCGTTCACGAACGTGGTCGATCGTCCATTCCAGCGCGCTAGTGCTCCGTCTCGTAACGATTGACCGGAAACTGCGGGTCGATGTCGAATCTGGACGCATCCCTGATCTGGAGGTGGCGATGCGTCCCCCGTCGGTGTTCGTTCGTGACCTGTTGCCCGATGAGGGCAATAGGCTTAAGCGCCTGTCGCGTAAGGCCGCATCGGAGGCCAAGCGTGAGCGTGCGTTGATCTGCTGGGCGTCGGCGACGAAGATGAGCGCGCCGCAGATCGCGGCGCTCGTCGGGACCGACGAGTCGCACGTCCGCAAGGTCATCGCTGCGTTCAACGAGCGGGGGTTCGTGTCGCTGGACCCTGAGGTGCGGGGCGGGCGTCCCCGCCGGATCACCGACGAGCAGCGCACTCGGATCGTCGCGTTGGCCGGTGCCCGTCCCGACACATTGGGGGTCCCGGCGACGCGCTGGTCGCTCAAGCGGCTGGCGCGGTATCTGCGCGAGCAGCAGATCGTGCAGATCTCGCCAGCGCACCTGGGCCGGATCCTCGCGCAAGCGGGCCTGTCCTTCCAGCGCACCCGTACGTGGAAGGCCAGTCCCGACCCCGACTACGAAGCCAAGGCCGCCAGGGTGATCGCGCTGTACAAGCAGGCCCCCGAACAAGGAGTGGTCGTCAGTTTCGATCAGATGGGGCCGATCAGCCTGCGCCCGCACGCCGGCAGCGGATGGGCCAAGCGCAAGCGCCCCGAGCGTCAGCGCGCGACGTTCAACCGCCGTCACGGCATCCGCTACGTCTTCGGCGCCTACGACGTACACGCCGACCGCCTGAGGGTCCGGCTGCGCCCTCGCCGGCGCGGCAGCGACAACCTCGCGTTCATGCGCCAGATCCGCGGCAGCTACCCCACGCGGCTGCGGATCTACTGGATCCCGGACAACCTCAGCGCCAACTGGACGCCGGACATCCGCACCTACGCCCACGACAACAACATCGAACTGGTCGCGACCCCGACCTACGCCAGCTACCTCAACCGCGTCGAGTGCCACTTCCTGCCGATCAGCGAGTTCGTCGTCAAGAACTCCGACTACCTGGACTGGGACGCCTTCAACCACGCGCTCGCGCGCCACATCACCGACCGCAACGGCGCGCACCGCGACCAGCGCCTCATCGACCTCGAACGCCGACACCAGATCGCAGCGTGACCGATGCAGTTTCCGGTGAGAACTTCCGAGACGGAGCACTAGTCGATGCGCTCGCCTGGGACGACGCAGACCCCGGTCTCGCCATCCACCGCCGGCTCGCTTTCGCCCATCAGGAGCACGCGGCCGCCGCAGTGCGCGCGATCGCTTTCGTCCGCCTGCCAGCGAGCGGACCGTGACTGCCTCGGACGAAACGATGCCGGCACCGACGGGTTTGCCGGCGGCTGTGGCCGGCGCGGTTCGGACAGAAGCGAGCGTCCTGGTCGGCCACCACAGCGCGACCGCAACGGACGACGACCGGTCGGGAGCGCGTCCGACCCCGGCGCTCCCGCATTCGCTTAGCGCGGAGCCGACGGCGAACCACTTCTGGAAGGATCGCGGTCCGCGGAAATCCCCACGGCCACACGTGAAGTGCTCGACCCGGCCGGGAAACCGTCCGCGGCTCTGCCGGCCGGTCCTCCCGAACGTCGACCTCTGGCGGGCGCCACCGAGCGTCACCGAAACCGCTTGTCCCGACCGGACTCGGCCTGATTCAGCGCCGCCCAGCCCTTTCGCACCTGCCGCCTCACCACTCCCGCCGCGCCGGCGCCCCCCGGGCCGGCTCGCGCTCCGGCTCCCCCTCCGCCGCGGCCACCTCGAGCTCGGCGTAGCCCCCGTCCGGCCGGCGCCCGACGATCGTTCCCACCCATTCGCGCAGCGGCCTCCCCTCCGTCGCCGCGAGCTCCCGGCACAGCCGCAGGGTGAAGGCGAACACGACGATCGGGGCGACGACGGCCAGGATCCGGAAGAACCAGACCTGCCCGGCGTAGGGGAAGCCGATGTCGACGAGCAGCCGGTCGGCCGCCCCGGCCATGAAGATGGTGAGGATCCACGCGAAGAAGGCCGCCCCCAGGGCCGTCCGCGCCGGGGCGTCGCGCGGGCGCTGGAGGAGGTCGTGGCGGGCGTGGTCACCGGTCAGCCGGCGCTCGACCGCCGGCCACAGGTAGAGGACGCCGAAGACGACCAGCGGGAACAGGATGCCCCCGAAGAACGGGTTCGGGGCGATCGTCTTGTGGTCGAAGGTCAGGTCGAACCCCGGCATCAGCCGGAGCGCCCCGATCAGCCAGCCCATGTACCAGTCGGGTTGGGCCCCGTTCGTCCCGAGGTAAGCCTCGTACGGCCCGTACTGCCAGATCGGGTTGATCTGGACGAGGCCGCCCAGGAGGAAGAGGACGGCGAAGGTGGCCATCATCATCCCGAGGGCCCGCAGCGCGTAGGCCGGCCACAGCGGGGTCCCGACCACGTTCTTCTCGGTCCGCCCCGGCCCCGGGAACTGCGAGTGCTTCTGGCGCATGATGATCGCCAGGTGGATGCCGATCAGGGTGGCCAGGACCGCCGGGAGGATGAACACGTGGGCGATGAACAGCCGGTCGATGAACGCCGACGACCCCGGGAACGGCCCGTCCCACAGGAGGACGGCCAGCTGGCCCCCGATCAGCGGCACCGCCATCAGCACCGAGTAGCCGATCGCCAGCCCCATCCCCGAGAGGAGGTCGTCGGGCAGCGAGTACCCGGCGTAGCCCTCGACGATGGCCAGGGTCACCAGGGTCACCCCGATCACCCAGTTGACGTCCCGCGGCTTGCGGAAGGCCCCGGTGAAGAAGACCCGCATCAGGTGGATGACGATCGCCACCACGAAGACCAGCGCCGCCCAGTGGTGGGTCTGGCGGACGAGGAGGCCGGCCGGGACCCGGAAGGCGATGTCCATCGTCGAGCCGAAGGCGACGCTGACCTGGGCGCCCTGGAGCGGGGCGTAGCTCCCGGTGTACGTCGTCGGGGCGACGCTCGGGTCGAAGAACAGCGCCAGGTAGACGCCGGTGACGACCAGCGCGACGAACGAGTAGAGAGCGATCTCCCCGAGGAGGAACGACCAGTGGTCGGGGAAGATGTACTTCATCGCCGCCCGCACGAGCGGCGAGATGCCGAGCCGCTCGTCGACGAAGCGCACCGCGTCGGTCGCCGGCCCCGCCCCCGGCCGCTGCCCTCCCTTTCGCCGTACCGGGCTCACGAGCGACGCCCCCGACTACGGTCCGCCGAGCTCATGTCCGGCGCGTCCCGAACCAGGCCGGACCGACGTCGCCGTGGAGCGGCCCGGCCGCCTCCAGCCGGTTGCCCGCCCCGATCCGCAGCGGCAGCTGCGGGAGCGGGCGCCCGGCCGGGCCGAAGACGACGGCCCCGCCCCGCCGGACGTCGAAGGTCGAGTAGTGGCACGGGCAGACCAGGGCCGGCGGATCGCTCGTCGGCTGGTAGGTCGGGTAGCGGAAGAGAGCCACCGCGCACCCGGCGTGGGTGCAGATCTTCGAGTAGGCCATCAGCCCGCCGGGCGCCCATCCCGGGTTCCGCTCGACCTCGGCCGCCTCGATCCGCACCACGACGACGCTCGCGGCGAGCTGGCGCGGGTCGGCTCCCGCCGCCACCGCGGTGAGGAAGCCGCCGACCTCGAGCTCGTCGGCGGTGATCGGCCGGCCGTGCACGTCGACCAGCCCGACCCCCGCCCGCCACGGCGACGCCTCGAGCCGCGCCGCCACGTCGCCCGGCCCGAGCGACGCCAGCGGGGCCGCGGCGGCCCCGGCCAGCGTAACCCCGGCCACGCCCGCCGCCCCGGCCAGGAGGCGCCGGCGCGAGACCCCGTCCCCCCCGGCCAGGGCCCGCTCGGTCACCTCGCGCTCGACCTCCTCGTCGACCAGCCGCGGGCGCTCCTCGACCGCCTCCGACTGGTCGACCACCCGCGTCCCGGCGACGATCGCCGCCACCGCGAGGCTGGCCAGGCACAGGCCGATGCTCAGCCCGAGGAGCTGGGTCTGCGCCCCGTCGAACGCGTAGACGGCGACGAAGGCGACGGCCCAGACCGCGGCGGCCAGGAGCGCCCCGGCGACCACCAGCTCGCCCCGCGGGCTGCGGCTGTTCACCGGTTGCGCTCCCCGATCAGGCGCGCCACCAGGACGAGCGACGCCGCCCCGAGGAACCAGGCGACCATGCCCTCGGGGATCGGCCCGATGTGTCCGATCCCCCACCCGCCGCGATCGGCCGGCCGGCGGGTCGAGATCACGTACCGGGCGATGTCGTCGACCCCGGCGTCCGAGATCTGCCGCGGCCCGAACACCGGCATCACGTACGGGCCGACCCGGATCGCCTCGGCGATCTCGGTCGGCGTGACGTCGGGGTGGTTGAGCGCCGGGGCGATCGACCCGGTGACGATCCCCCCGGCCCCGCCGATCTCGTGGCAGCCGGCGCAGTTCTCGGCGAACGCCTCCATCCCGGCGGCGATCCGCCCGGCCGCCGGATCGACGCGCGGGATCGGCGGACCCCCGCCGAGGGACGCCACGTAGGCGACGAGCCCGGCGATCTCCGCCCGGCTGTACTGGGAGTGGGCCCGGGTCGGCTCGTCCCGCGGGTCGGCCAGCGGCATGCGCCCGGTCGACAGATAGAAGTCGGCCGCCGCGGCCCCCACCCCGTAGAGCGACGGGCCCCGGCCGGCGATCCCCCGGGCGTCGAGGCCGTGGCAGGATGAGCACCCGGTGAGAAACAGCGCGCGCCCCGGCCCGGCCGCTCCGGCCGCCCCAGCCACGGCGCCAGGCGGCGCTCCGGTGCCGGTGCCGGTGCCGGTGCCGTGCCGGAGCCTGGGCCCGGCGCTCCCTTCTGGGCGCCCGCCGGCCCGGCCAACCCGTACAGGGCTCCCCCGGCGCAGGCCACGGCCAGGAGGGCCCGGGCCCGGGTCCGGCGGCGGCCGCCGCCGCGCCTCATCGCGGACCTCCGGCGACGGCGGCCGGGACGCGCTCCTCGCGGGCCCGGGCCCGCCGCTCCTCCCGGACGAGCGCCGTCCACGCCGCGGCGAGCGTCGCCCCGACGAGCACGAGCGTCCCCCCGAGCCACATGATCGTCGCCCCGACCCGCTGGTCGGCCAGGGCCGATACGCCGAGCCGGCGGGCCGCGCCCACATACGGCGAGTAGGCGACGGCGTCGCTCGAGATCAGCCAGGCCCCGACCGCGCTCATCGGGATCATCGCGGCGAGCAGGTAGCCGAGGTTGCCGACCGGCGAGAGCCGGTGGGGCAGCGGGTCGGCCGCGACGACCGGCGCCCAGAAGAGGAGCGCCGCCCAGAGGTAGAGCGCGTGCTCGAGCCCGTGGACGAACGGGTCGCCCAGGGCCGCGTCGTACACCGCGGGGACGTGGGTGACCACGAGCACCGCCGCGAAGATCGACAGCGCGGCCAGCGGGTGGGCGACGACCCGGACGGCGCGGCTGTGGAGGAGGCGCACCAACCCGGCCCGCCCCCGGCGGGGGAGGGTCCGCAGGGCAAGCGTGATCGGCGCCCCGGCCACCAGCAGGAGGGCGGCCGGGCCGATGATCAGCAGGTGCTCGACCATGTGGACGGAGAGGAGCCGCTCCGACCAGGTCTCGATCCCGCTCTGCGAGGCCACGGCGAGGATGGCGAGCCCGCCGAGGAAGGCGGCGGTCCGGCGCCGCGGCCAGCGCCGCCGGGCCCGGCGGGCGGCGGCCGCGTAGGCGGCGGCGAGGATCACCAGGGGCACGAGCACCGCCGGGTCGAGGCTCCCGTCGGCGATCACCCGGTCAGCCCCCATCATCGCCCTCCCGCACCCGGCGCAGGGCCCGGCGCTCGGCGCGCAGCTCGCGCCCCACCCCGCCGAGCCCGGCCAGCAGGACGCCGCCGCCGATCAGCACGAGGTAGAGGCCGAGGTAGGCGCCGACGAGCATCGTGCACAGGCCGAAGGCGACGGCCACCACCGCGAAGCTGAGGTCGGGGATCGGGCGCACCGCCGGTTCCGCGCCGCCCCGGAGGGCCACCGCCGCGGCGATCACACCGATGAGCACGGCCCCGCCCCCGAGGAGCGCCGCCGGCAGGTGGTCGGGCGACCAGACCCAGAGCCCGGCGGCGCCGACCCCGATGAGGACGGCGTAGCCGAGCAGGGGAACCGCCGCCGCCCGGGTCATCCCGGCTCCGCCGACTGGCGGGCGTCGAGCAGGGGGGCGAAGCTCCGGATCGGCGGGAGCGGCTCGGTGAAGTTGTGGCGGGGCGGCGGCGAGGTGGTCGCCCACTCGAGCGTGTGCCCCGCCCACGGATCGGCCGCGGCCGGCTCGCGGCGGCGCAGCGAGACGACGACGTTGGCCAGCCAGACGCAGGTGGCCACGGCGATCGTGAACGCGCCGACGGTGGCCACCCGGTTGAGGGTGGTGAACTCGCTCGAGTAGGTGGCCACCCGGCGGGGCATCCCGTCGTACCCGAGCAGGAGCATCGGGAAGAACGTGAGGTTGGCCCCGACGGCCAGGAGCCAGAAGTGCAGCCAGCCGAGCCGGGCCCGCAGGTGGCAGCCGGTCACCTTCGGCCACCAGTAGTAGAACGCCGCGTAGAAGGCGAACAGGCTCCCGGCGAACAGGGTGTAGTGGAAGTGTCCGACGACGAAGTAGGAGTTGTGGACCTGGTAGTCGAGGGGCGGCGACCCGAGGAACACCCCGCTGAGGCCGCCGACGAGGAACTGGAGGATGAAGGCGACCGCGAAGGCGAGCGGCACGGCCACCCGGATCCGCCCGCCCCACAACGTCCCCACCAGGTCGAGGTACTCGATCCCGGCGGGGATGACCAGGGCGGTCGAGGTGAGGGAGAAGTACTTCACCGTCACCTGCCCGGTGGTGAACATGTGATGGGCCCAGACGCTGGTCGACAGGGCGGTGAAGAGCAGCAGGGCGACCACGTGGGCCCGGTAACCGAAGAACCGCCGCCGCGAGAACGTGGCCAGCACCTCGCCGACGGCGCCGACGAACGGGAAGAACATCACGTAGACGACCGGGTGCCCGTAGAACCAGAACAGGTGCTGGTAGGCGATCGGGCCGCCCGAGGCGTCGAACACCCCGCCCCACTCGCGCTCGACGAAGAGCAGGCCCATGGCCACGAGCAGCACCGGGAAGCCGACGATGACCAGGATCACGGTCGCCAGCATCGACCAGGTGAAGACCGGCATCCGCAGCATCGTCATCCCCGGAGCCCGGCGACCGACGATGGTGGCCAGCAGGCAGATCGCCATCAGGAGGCCGGCGGCGGTGGCCAGGCCGACCCCGAAGATCCACAGGTACATCCCGTCGCCGGGGGTGTTCGCCGAGTTCGACAGCGGGTCGAACGCCGTCCACCCGGCGCTCCCCGGCCCGCTCTTGGTGAACCAGCCGAGGTACATGGTGAGGCCGGCCCCGACCTGGAGCCACCAGGCGAGCAGGGCCAGGCGGGGGAGGGCGATCTCCGGGGCGCCGACCTGGAGGGGGACCATGTAGACCCCGATCGCCAGGGCCAGGGGCACCATGAACAGGTAGATCATCGTCGACCCGTGCATGGTGAAGAGGGCGTTGTAGGACGCCGTGCTGACCAGCTCACTCCCCGGGGAGTAGAGGTTGCTCCGCATCACCAGGGCGACCAGGCCGCCGGCGAGAAAGAAGACGAACGAGGTGACGATCGTCCGCACGGCGACCTGCTTGTGGTCGGTCCCCGCGACGACGGCGAGGATACGTCGGTCCGGACTGATCGCCACGGTGCTCATGAGCGCGCCCCGGTCGGCGCGGCGGCCCGGCGCCGAGCGGCCCAGGCCGCGAACTCGGCCGGGGTCAGCACCTGGACGTCGAAGACCATCTTGTCGTGGTCGAGGCCGCAGAACTCGGCGCACAGCCCGTTGGTCTGGAGGCCGGCCCGGGCGAAGGAGAGATCGAAGTCGGTGTAGCGGGCCGGGAAGGCGTCGCGCTTGAAGCGCAGGTAGGGGATCCAGAACGAGTGGATCACGTCGAGCGAGGTCAGCCGGAAGCGGATCTCCGTCCCGCTCGGGACGACGAGGACGCTCGGACCGCTCGCCCCGGCCACCTGGCTGATCCCGAGGGCCGGGTAGTCGAAGCGCCAGTTCCACTTGGCCGCGGTCACGCTCACCCGCAGCCCGGGCGGGACGTTGGCCGCCGAGATCCGGTCCTGGGCGGCGAAGGTCACCGCCACCAGGAAGGCCACCACGCAGGCCAGCGCCCCGCCGTAGGCGAAGGGCAGCCAGGGCGGCTCCTCGCGCGGACGGGCGTCCCCGCCGTCCTCGCCGGTTCGGAAGCGGACGAGGAGGAAGGCGCAGGCGAGCAGGACGATCGCGAAGACGGCGGCGGCGATCGGGAGATAGGTCGAGGCCAGGTCCCCGAACGCCCTCCGCGTATCGACGAGCGCGAGGACCGGGGCTCCGCTCAGTCGGGGCGCTCGCCGAGGGGCACCCGCCTGGGCTCCTCGACCGGGTAGCGCCGGAGGATCTCGTGCTCGTAGGCGGTGAAGAACCCCTCGAGGTCGGGACCGACCTGCTGGACGTAGACCTCGTCGAAGCCGGCCCGCTCGTACTGCTCGAGGCGGTCGAAGTGGGCCGCCAGGTCGGGGCCGCAGGGGATCTTCTCGGCCACCATGTCGGCGTCGATCAGCGAGCAGGCCTGCTCGAAGTGGGCCGGGGTCGGGAGGAGCTGGGCGAGCTCGCCGGGCAGCGCCTCGATCGGCCACAACCGGTGGGCGGTCTCCCGGGCGGCCGCCGCGTCGTCCCCGTAGCAGACCTTCATGCCCCCCTGGACGAGCTTGTGGCCGCCGCCCTGCTCCCGGAAGGCCGCGACGGCGTCGCCGTCCGGCGCCACCGTGCAGAACCCGTCGGCCACCCGGGCGGCCAGGGCGATCGACCGCCGGCCGAAGCCCGAGACGAAGACCGGGACCCGGGTCTCCGGGAGGTCGTAGACGCGCGCGTTCTCGACCGTGTAGTGGCGACCCCGGTGGCTCTTCGACCCCCCCTCCCAGAGCAGCCGCATGACCTCGATCGCCTCCTCGAGCATCTCCAAGCGCTCGGCGGCGGCCGGCCAGCGCCCGCCGAGGATGTGCTCGTTGAGCGCCTCGCCCGTGCCGACCCCGAGCCGGAAGCGCCCGTCGAGGAGGACGGCGCTGGTGGCCGCCGCCTGGGCGACGACCGCCGGGTGGATCCGCACGGTCGGACAGGTCACCGCCGTGGTCACGGGGATCCGCTCGGTCGCCTGGCCGACCGCGCCGATCGTCGACCAGACGAACGGGCTGTGGCCCTGGGCGTCGTTCCACGGGTGGAAGTGGTCGGAGAGCCAGAGCCCGGCGAAGCCCGCCTCCTCGGCCCGCCGGGCCTGGCGGACGAGATCGTGGATCCCGAACTGCTCGCTCGAGAGGAAGTAGCCGATGCGCATGGAACCGCAGTGCCCGGCCCCGCCCGGTCCCCAAACCCGCATCACGTGGCCAGGGCCAGGAGGGCGGCGATCACGCCGATGACCGCGTAGCCGGCGTAGTCGTTGACCGAGCCCGTGTGGAGCGCCCGCAGCAGCCGGATCGGCGCCGGCTCGGGCCTGCGCAGGTAGGCGACGGCGAGCGCCAGGCCGAGCACCACGGTCGCGGCGACCGCCCCGAGCTCCTGGGGGTCGAGGTAGTCGAAGGCGACGTGGAGGGCCGGTATCCGCCCGCCGCCGGCGAGGATCCCGGGGCCGTAGCTCCCGGCGTGGAGGAGTCCGGCGGCCGCCGGGCTGGCCAGGTGGTCGAGCGTCCAGCCGGGGAGGACGCCGAAGGCCAGGCAGGCGCCCCCGAGCAGGTAGAGGGCGACCACCATCCCCGGGTGCAGGCGGTCGAAGCGCTCGTAGGGCTCGGCGCGCGGGCGCAGGAACGCGAGCCAGGCGGCCCGGGCGAGCGCCGCGATGGTGATCGTCTGGGCCACGAGCAGGAGGACGTACACCGCCGGGTGGGTGCTCCGGGCCCCCTCGTGGAGCAGGCCGAGCGACGGATACCCGTTCAGCGGCGGGATCCCGGCGATGCTGATCACCCCGACGGTGAAGCCGGCGGTCAGCCCCGGCTGGCGGCGGGCGAGGCCGCCCATCTCCGAGAGCTTGGTCACCCCGGTCGCGTGGACGATCCCCCCGGCGCAGAGGAACATCAGCGCCTTGAACAGGGCGTGGTTGACCAGGTGGTAGGTCGACCCGGCCACGCCGGTCGCCGTCGCCGTCGCGACGCCCACGGCGAGCACCCCCATCTGGGAGATCGTGTCGTAGGCCAGGAGGCGCTTGAGGTCGTCCTGGGCGAGCGCCAGGAGCGCCCCGACCAGGGCGGAGACGATTCCGGCGACGGTCAACACCCCCAAAAGCGGGCGCCCGACCACGGGACCGTAGATCTGGAGCGCGATCCGGGCGATCGCCACGATCCCGAGGTTGACCATGAGCCCGGAGAAGAGCGCCGAGACCGGCCCGGGCGCGGCCGTGTGGGCGTCGACCAGCCAGGCGTGGAAGGGGACGAGCCCGGCCTTGGTGGCGAACCCGCAGACCAGGAGGGCGAGCGCGACCAGGTCGGTGGTGCGCGCCCCGCCGGCGAGCGCGGCGTGGAGCTGGCCGAAGTTGAGCGCCCCGTGGTCGGCGTAGAGGAGGGAGGCCCCGACGAAGATCATGAAGCTCGCCAGCGTGGTCATGACGAGGACCTTGAACGCCGCCTCCAAGGCGATCGGGCGCTCGAGGAAGAAGCCGGTCAGCCCGTAGCTGGCGAGCGCGGCGACCTCGAACCAGACGAACAGGTTGAACAGGTCGGCGGTCAGCGCCGAGCCGATCAGGGCGGCGAGGAGGAGCTGGAACAGGCAGGCGTACGCGCCGAGCTCGCGGGCGGCCAGCTCGCGCAGCGAGGAGAGGGTGAACAGGAGGAGCACCGCGCCGATGGCCGCCGCCGCCAGCGCGAAGGTCAGCCCGAACGGGTCGGCCGCGAAGGCGATGCCCAGCGACTGGCCGCCGATCGGCGTCACGTGCCCCAGGTAGTGGACGAGCAGCCGGCCGCCGTAGACGGTCGGCGCCGCCAGGGCGAGCAGGAAGGCCGACCCGGCGAGGGCGACGAGGGAGAGGGCGAGCGGGAGGCGGCGGTCGAGCCGGGCGGCGAGCGGCGCGCACACGGCGCCGACGATCGGAACGATCACCGGCAGCGGGAGCAGCGAGGCGAGCGCGTCGTGGGTCATCCCCGCAGGCCGCGCACCCGATCGGCGTCGAGGGTCCGGTAGTGCTGGGTGACGCGTACGACCACGCTCAGGAAGACCGCGGTCACCGCGACCCCGATGACGATCGCCGTCAGGCAGAAGTTCTGGAGCACCGGGTCGGCGACGTTCCCCCGCGCCAGCCCGGCCGGCGTCTGGCGGCCCGGGGGCATGAAGAGCACCGGCGCGGTCGCGCGGTCGCGGTAGGCGAGCGAGATGAGCAGCAGGTAGGTCGAGCTCTCCATCAGCGAGAGGCCCATGACGATCTTGATCAGGTTGCGCCGGCTGAGGACGGCGTAGAGGCCGATCGAGAAGACGGCGGCCGCGGCCAGGTAGTTGGCCAGGATCACGCGTCGTCCTCGTCGGGCGCCCAGTCGTGGCGCATGGTCAGGAGGGCGAAGATGACCAGCGTCAGGCTGGTGGCGACCTCGACGAGCTCGCTCCCGGAGAACGCCTGGAGCACGCCGCCGCTCAGGATCGTCTGGGGATCCCGGGCCAGCGGGAGGAAGTTGGCCGAGACCGACCCCTTGAGCACGAGGCCGAGGACCTCGATCGCGACGATGGCCAGCGCGCCCACCAGCTCGGCCAGCTCGACCCGCGTCTGGCGCACGACCGGCTCGACCCGCCGGTAGCCGACCCCGGCGTAGACGAGGAGGATCACCCCGGCGATGACCACGCCCGCCGGGAAGCCGCCGCCCGGCGAGAAGCCCCAGGCCGCGAGGTAGAGCCCGGCGATGGTGAGCACGGGCGCCACGATCCGGGTCGCCGTGCGCACGACCACGGTCATCCCCTCGGCCGGCTCGGGACCCGGCGCGCCGAGCCGCTCCGCGTCCGGCGTCTCCGGGCGCTCGTCGTCCGCGGCGCCCTCCTCCGCCCGCTCCGCGCGCCGGGCGAGGAGCTCCCAGCGGTCGGCGCGCGACCCCTCCGGGTCGAGCTCACGCTGCTCGCGGCGGCCGGCCTCCTCCTCCCCGCCCTCGCCGCGGCGCCGCTCGCGCCGCCGGCTGAGGACGAGGACCGAGACGACGGCGGCGAGGAGGAGGAACGTCTCGCCGAAGGTGTCGAAGCCGCGCGTCCCGTACACCACCTCGTTGACCGGCTCGGTGATGTGCCAGCCGGGGAGGGCGGTGGTCAGCGCCTGGCGCGCGACCGCCGGGAGCGGGGCATGCTCCCGCGGGAGGCCGACCAGCCCCACGGCGAGACCGGCGGCCAGGGCGGCGGTGAGCCCGAGCGCGAGCCCGGGCCGGTGGCGGGGCTCGACCTCCTCAGGGCCGGGCGCCGGCATCCGTCTCCTCCGGCTCGCCGAGCTCTCCGTCGTCGGGCACGTCGGTGCGCGACTTGCCGATCGCGATCAGGTAGAGGGTCGGGAGGGCGATCGCCCCGACCACCACCTCGGCCTGGGCGTCGTCGGGGGCGCCGAGGACGACGAAGAGCACCGAGAGGACCGTCCCGAGGGCCGAGAGGGCCATCACCGCCCCGGCCAGGCTCCGGATCCGGAGGACGAGGACGGCGGCGACGACGATCGCGGTCAGGCAGGCGTAGTCGAGCGCCCAGAACACGGCCGGCCCACCTACTCCCGGTCCGCCGCCGGCTGCTCCCGGGGCTCGTCGGCGACCGCGTCCGCCCACATCGGGATCCCGACCTTGTAGGCGGCCCGGGCCAGGGCGTGCGCGGCGGCCGGGTTGACGACGAGCAGGAGCCCGGCCACGAGCAGGGCCCGGCCCCCGTAGGTGGTGAACGGCCCCTCGGCGATGACCAGGCCGAGCAGGGCCGGGAGCGCGCCCATGGTGATCGTCTTCGACGAGCACTGGATGCGCGTGTAGAGATCGGGCATGCGCAGGATCCCGACGGCCCCGCTCAGGCTGAACAGGAGGCCGACCCCGCAGGCGCCGATCGTCAGGGCCTCCCTCACAGGAGCCCCCGCTCGAGGTAGCGGGCCCAGATCAGGGTGCCCAGATAGCTGAACGACGAGAGCCAGAGGGCGACGTCGAGGTAGATCGTCCGGTCGGCGAAGGCGGCGAAGAAGAGGAGGGCCAGGGTCATCTGGGTCGAGATCGTGTTGAGCGCGACCACCCGGTCGCAGATCGACGGCCCCCGGGCCAGGCGGACGAGCAGGAGGCCGACGACGGCCGTCTCGGCGAGGGCCACGGCGATGTAGACCCCGGTCATCGGACCAGCGGCTCGATCAGGCGCTCGACCGGGCCGTTGACCGCCGCCCGGCGCTCGTCCGGGCCACCCGGCGGGACGGCGACCGCGTGGTACTGGAGCCGGCGACCCGGGACGTCGAGGTCGACGATCTGGTTGTCGACGATCAGCGAGCTGATCAGGGCGACGGCGGTCAGCGCGCCGGGCGTCGAGAACTCGGTCGGGACGACCACCATGCCGCTCGAGAGCGGGCGGCTCGGCGCCCAGATCCGGCGGGCGAGCTTGAGGTTGGCCACCACGATCCGCACGACGCCCTCGACGACGAGCCGGCCGAGGCCGAGCAGGCGGCGCGGCGATAGCAGCCGCCAGGGGCCCGCCACCGGGCCGAGGGGGGCCGCGGCGAGGGCGACCGCGACGGAGAGGCCGGCGCCGAATGCCTCCTGTTCGACGGTGAACGGCGTCCAGGTCAGGAGGATCCACACGCCGAAGGTCCAGACCCCGAGGTCGACCACCCGCCCGCATGAGGCCCGGAGCGCCACGCCGCCCCGCTACCCGCAGGCCCCGGCCCGTAACCCGGCCGGCTCAGCGCCCGCCGAGCACCGCCGCGGTCTGGCGGGCGACGACGATCTCCTCGCCGGCGGGGACGACGAGGACGGCGACCGGAGCCCCGTCGGCCTCGATGCGGGTGGCGTTCGCGGCGTTGCGCGCCGGGTCGACGGCGACGCCCAGCTGACCGAGCCGGGCGCAGATCGCCCCGCGCAGGAGGGCCGAGCGCTCGCCGGCCCCGGCGGTGAAGACGAGCGCGTCGAGGCCGCCCGGCAGGGCGGTGGTCATCGCCGCCACGGCGCCGCTCACCCCCCGGACGAACACGTCGAGCGCGAGTTGCGCCCGCGCGTCGCCGCCCACGGCGGCGCGCTCGACCTCGTGGAGCCCGCGCCGGCCGGCGATGCCGAGGAGTCCCGAGCGGTGGTTGAGCGTCTCCCCGAGCTCGTCGGCGCCGACTCCCGCGGCGAGCAGGTGGAGGAGCATCCCGGGGTCCACCGACCCCGACCGGGTGGCCATCGGGACGCCCTCGAGCGGGGTGAAGCCCATCGTCGTGTCGACCGACCGGCCGCCGGCCACGGCGCTGACCGAGCAGCCGCTCCCCAGGTGGCAGACGACCAGCCGCCGGGCGCCGGCGGCGCCGAGGATGGCCGCCGCCCGCTCGGCGCACCAGGCGACGTTCAGCCCGTGGAAGCCGTAGCGGCGCAGCCCGAAGCGCTCGGTCCACGCCCGCGGCAGCGCGTAGGTCGCCGCCGCCGGCCCCAGGGTCCGGTGGAAGGCGGTGTCGAAGCAGGCGACCTGGGGCAGGTCGGGCAGCACCTCGGCGGCCGCGTCGATCCCCTCGAGGGCGGCGTGGGTGTGGAGGGGGGCGAGTGGGGCGAGCGCCGCGATCGCCGCCCGGGTCGTCGCGTCGATCAGGGTCGGCCCGGAGAAGTCCGGGCCGCCGTGCACCACCCGGTGGCCGACCGCCACCGCCCGACCGCCGGCCCGACCGTCCGCCCGGCCCCCGGCCCGGCCGCCGGCCCCGCCCCCGGCCCGATCGCCGGCCCGACCCCCGCCCCCGGCTCCGCCCCCGCCCCCGGCTCCGCCTCCGGCCAGGGCGTCGCGCAGGGCCCCGGCGTGGCGGCCGGGCGCGGCCGCGGAATCCCAGAACGCCTCGCCGCTGCTGCGGACCTCCTCCGAGCCCGAGTCGATCAGCGCGTGCTTGAGGCTGCTCGACCCGGCGTTGACGACCAGGACGAGCAACTACTTGCCGCCGTAGAGCTCCTCGACCAGCCCGCCGTAGCGCTCGGCGACCACCGGCCGCTTGATCTTGAGCGTCGGGGTCAGCTCGCCGCCCTCCTGGGTCAGGTCGTGCTCGAGGATCGCGAAGCGCTTGATCTGCTCGATCCGGGCGAGGTGCGCGTTGGCGGCGTCGACGCACTTCTGGAGCTCGTCGCGCACCCCGGGGTGGGCGGCCAGGGTCGCCAGGTCGTCCGACGGGGCGCCGGTCCGCTCGGCCAGGGCGCCGGCCTCGTCGGGATCGATGGTCAGCAGGGCGACGAGGTAGGACCGCCGCTCGCCGAACACGACGGCGTGGGAGACGAACCGCCCCTCGGAGAGCAGCTCCTCGATGTTCGACGGCGAGACGTTCTTCCCGCTCGAGGTGATGATCAGGTCCTTCTTGCGCCCGGTGATGCGGACGTAGCCGTCCTCGTCGATCGCGCCGAGGTCCCCCGTCCGGAGCGTCCGCCCGGCGAGCGCCTGGGCGGTCGAGTCGGGGTCGCGGTAGTAGCCGGGGAAGACGTGGGGCCCGCTCAGGAGGATCTCCTCGTCCTCGGCGAGCGTGACCTCGCAGCCGGGGAGCGGCCGGCCGATCGACCCGAAGCGGTACTCCCGGGGGGTGTTGAGCGTCGAGGCGGCGCAGGTCTCGGTCAGCCCGTAGCCCTCCAATATGAGCACGCCGCAGGCGTCGAAGAACTCGAGGATCTCCCGGCCGATCGGGGCCGCCCCGGTCAGGCAGACGGCGAGGTTCGGCCCGAACACGGCCCGGACCTTCGAGAGCACGAGCTTGTCGGCCAGGGCGTGGCGGCGGCGGGCCAGCGGGCTCCCGCGCCGCCCGGCCCGCGCGCGCTCCCGCTGGCCGGTGCCCTCCCGGATCGCCCAGTGGAACATCGCCCGCTTCACCGGCGAGGCCTCCTCGACCCCGGCGTGGATGCGGGTGTGGATCTTCTCGAACACCCGGGGGACGGACGGGAAGTGGGTCGGCCCGGCCTCGGCCAGCTCCTCGACGATCTTCTTCGAGTCGCCCCGCCAGAAGATGATCTCCCCGCCGACGGTGAGGGCGACGATCTGGGCCACCCGGGCCAGCGCGTGGGCGAGGGGCAGGAACATGTAGATGCTCATGTCGGCGTCGAGGCCGAGCCGGTCCCCGTACATCTCCGCCGCCGAGAGGAGGTTCCGGTGGGTGAGCATGCAGCCCTTCGGCGGGCCGGTGGTTCCCGAGGTGTAGACGATCGTCGCCAGGTCGTCCGGGCCGACGCCGGCCGTCCGGGCGGCCAGGAGCGACTCCTCCTGTCCGCGGCCGCGCTCGCGGAGCTCGGCCAGGGTGAGCGTCCCCGGGGGAGCCTCCCCGGTGAGGAGGATGCGGGTCACGAGGGCGGGGCAGCGGGCGGCGACCGCCGCGACCTTGGCCAGCTGGTCGGCGTCCTCGCAGAACACGGCCCGGGCGCCCGAGTGGGCGAGCACGTACTCGCACTCGCTCGGCGAGTTCGTGTGGTAGACGGGGACGACGACGGCCCCGGAGAGGAGCGTCCCGACGTCGGCGAGCGTCCATTCGGCCCGCGTCGAGGCGAGGATGGCCACCCGGTCGCCCGGGGCGATGCCGATCGCCGCGAGGCCCCGGCCGATCTCGCTCGTCGCGCTCGCCAGGGCGGCGTAGGTGAGCGCGCCCGGCGCGCCCGAGCCCGGGGGGCGCAGGGCGGTCCCCGCGTGGGTCGCGAAGGCGGCGGTCAGGGCGCCGGGGAGCGTGGCGGCCGCCGGCGACGGCCTAGCGGTCTCGGGCGGGGTCTCGGGCGGGGTCTCGGGCTCGGCGGACACTGGAGACCACGGTACACGCGCCGCCCCGGTCAGGCGGCTCCGGCGTCCTTGGACGAGGGCAGCCACGGGTCGTGCCAGCGGCCGTGCCCGCGCGTCAACTCGGCGGCCGCGGGCGGACCCCACGTCCCGGGGGCGTAGGCCAGGGCGGGGCGGCGGCGGTCGAGCAGCGGCTGGAGGATGCGCCAGGCCTCCTCGATCGAGTCCTGGCGGGTGAACCGGGTCGGGTCGCCGACCATCGCGTCGTGGAGGAGCACCTCGTAGGGAGTCGGGCCCTCGCCCCCCTCGGCGGCGAAATCCATGTCCAGCTCGATCGCCTGCGGACCGCCGGCGTCGGCCCGGTGGGCGTCGAGCATCAGCCGGATCCCGACGTGGGGGTCGATCCGGATGACCAGCTGATCCGGCTCGGGCCGGCGCCGCCCCGAGCCCGTCACGAAGCCGAGCCGCGGCGGGTGGTGGAAGACGAGGCGCAGCTCGGTCACGGTCACCGGGAGTCGCTTGCCCGTGCGGATGAAGAAGGGCACCCCCGCCCAGCGCCAGTTGTCGATCTCGAGGCGGAGCGCGACGAACGTCTCGGTGTCCGAGTCGGGGGCGACCCCGTCGATCTGGCCGTAGCCTTCGTACTGGCCGCGCACGCAGTGGGCGGGGTCGGCGTCGGCGATCGAGCGGAAGAGGGCGAACTTGGCGTTCTTCGTCGTCTCGGAGTCCGCCCCGGCCGGGGCCTCCATGGCGGCGGCGGCGACCACGTGGAGGAGGTGGTTGACCACGACGTCGCGCAGGGCGCCGACCGGGTCGTAGAAGTGCCCCCGCCCCTCGACGCCGAACGTCTCGGCCATGGTGATCTGGACCGAGGCGAGGTAGTGGCGGTTCCAGACCGGCTCGAGCATCGTGTTGGCGAAGCGGAGGTAGAGGAACTCCTCGACGCCCAGCTTCCCGAGGAAATGGTCGATCCGGTAGAGCTGCGACTCCTCGACGTAGCCGTGGAGCTCGCGGGCCAGGGCCCGGGCCGAGGCGAAGTCGTGGCCGAACGGCTTCTCGACGACCACCCGGGCGGCGGCGGTCAGGCCGGCCGCGTGGAGGCCCTTGACCACGGTGGCGAAGAGCCCGGGCGGGATCTCCAGGTAGAAGACCGGCGTCCGCGCCCCCTTGATCGCCCGGCCGACCCGCTCGTAGGTCACCGGGTCGGCGAAGTCGCCCTGGACGTAGGAGAGGCGGCCGGCCAGCCGGGCGAAGACCGCCTCCTCGACGGTCTCGCCGGCGGCGGCGATCGACTCGCGAGCGCGCTGGCGCAGCCGGTCGATCGACCAGTCGTCGACGGCGACCCCGACGATCGGGACGTCGAGGAGGCCGCGCGCCTCGAGCCGGTAGAGCGAGCGGAAGGTCATCACCCGGGCGAGGTCGCCGGTGATCCCGAAGATGACGAGGACGTCGGCCTCGGCCGGGCTCACAGCGGCAGGCCGGCTTCAAGGGTGGGGATCGCTGATCGGCGCACGGCGGCGGCCAGCTCCTCCACCGAGTAGCTTCCCGGTGGCCACGCC